>CALWXF010000037.1 GCA_944385445.1 uncultured Oscillospiraceae bacterium | reverse complement strand
TTGTATGGCATAACAATGCTCCCTCCATGATTGACAGTGTTTTATTTCACTGTCTCTCATAGAGGGAGCATATCACAGGTGCTTCCTCCGGGCTCTTGCCTTATTTCGGCTGTTTGCCTAGGGTTTTGTCAGCCTTAGCTGCGGCGACGGCGCACCACGGTGACAGTGCTCAGCACCATCACAGCGGCGCCCAGAACCATCACATACAGCATCAGCTGGGCAGAGTCACCGGTCTGAGCGGGGTCCTCGCCCTCGGGCTTCTCAGTGGCGTCGGGCTTGTCGGTGCTCTCAGGCTTATCGGTGGCGTTGGGAGTCTCGCCGCTCTCGGTGGTCAGGCCACGGATGGCGGCGTCCAGCTCAGCCACAGCGGCGTCCACGGTCTTCTGGTCGTCCTCGGACAGGGTGGCATCAGCCATCACAGCCTGGGCATTGGCCAGAGCGGTGCGGAAGGTGGCCACGGACTGGGCGGTGTAGCCGGTGAGGTCCATGCCCTCGGCCTTGCCGATGAGGCCTTCCAGGATGTCCTTGTTGGCCTTGTAGCGCTGGGCCAGGATGGCATTGAGCAGAGCCTCGGTGGCATTGTCCACGTCCTCCTGCATGGCGTCGCCGTCACCGGCCACGTCCTGGGCAGCCTTCAGAGCGTCCACCAGCTGCTGCCAGTTGGTCTCCACATACTTGCCGGCCTCGTCCATCATGGCCTCGGCACGGTCGATGACCAGGTTCAGCATGGTCTTGTCGCCCTGGGTCAGGCCCAGACCCCAGATGCCCTCCAGCAGGGCGTCCCAAGCGGCGTTGACCTCGTCCTGAGTGGCGTCGGCGTCAGCCAGGACGGCCTTGGCGTTGGCCAGAGCGTCCTCAAAGGCCTTCTTGGCGGTGTCGGTGACGCCCTCGGTGGACAGAGTCTCGGCGTACTTGACGGTCTTCTCCAGCAGCTCCTTGTTCACATCGCTGGGCTCAGGAGTGGGCTCAGGAGTGGGCTCGGGAGTGGGTTCGGGAGTGGGCTCGGGAGTGGGCTCAGGAGTGGGCTCGGGAGTGGGTTCGGGAGTGGGCTCGGGCTCCTCGCCGCCCACGGCGGTGATGAGAATGTAGCTGACCAGCACGTCATAGTTGGAGTCGCCGGTCTTCTCGGGGGCCAGAGTCAGGGTGACGGTGCCATCCGCAGCCACCTCCACGTTCTCCATGGTCACATAGGCAGGAGTGGCAGTGCACAGCTCCACGCCGTTGAGGGTGGCCAGGTTGGTCTCGCCCTGGTTGAGGGTGATGGTGGTGGGACGGGTGGTGCTCCACTCAGTCCAGGGATCCTGATAGCCCACATACACGTTGTAGGTGCCAGCCTTCAGGCCGTCGAACTGATAGCTCAGGGACTTGCCGGTGGCCTCCTTGGTCATGTGGCGCAGGGTGTCGTAAGCGGAACCGGTGCTGCCGTTGTCGGTGCCGGTGTTCTCGCCGTTGAGGTAGCCCCAGCCGTTCTCGGCGGTGTAGGCCACGTCGGCGTCAGCGTTGCGGATGGTGTCCTGGTTGGCGTCCACCAGGATCTGACCCAGAGAGGTGAAGCCGGTGGCGCCGGAGTCCACGAAGTAGACCACGTCGTCGGGCACCACAGCCATGGTGTGCTTCACGGTCTGGCCATTGGTCAGGGAGCCGGAGATCTCATAGGTGCCCACCTGGTCCAGGTTCAGGTTGTCCAGGTTCCAGGTCACGTTCATGTCGAAGGGCTCGCCGCCGTTGACGGACACGGAGATGGCGTCGGGCAGGGTGGGCTTCTCACCCAGGTAGGTGTAGGCAGGCAGCTCCTCCACCACTTCCACCTCGGTGGTGGTGGTGTAGTTGATCTGGCTGAAGTCGTACCACAGGGCCACGTCCTCACGGGCCAGGTTGGTCTCGTCGTCAGCCTTCAGGGCCTCGGTGTCCAGAGCGCTGGAGTACAGACGCACGGAGCTGAAGTCACTGAAGGAGGTACGGCCGGTGTCGGGGCACACGCCGATGCCCAGGTACAGGTCGGAGGGCTGGACCTCACCCACGTTGCTGCGGGTGCTGGACAGCTCGCCGTTGAGGTAGACGCTGATGGTGCCGCCGTTGCTGCCGTCATACACAGCAGCCACACGCAGCCACTGCTGCACCAGCTCGTTGTTCATGGGGAAGTTGGAGGCCTCTCCGTCGGGAGGAGTGGGCATCCAGTTGGAGCCGTTGTAGGTAAAGAAGTACAGATTGCCGCCGGAGATACGGAAGGCAGCGCAGCTGTCGCCCTTACCCATAATCATGTTGAAGGAGGAACCGGAGGTGTCATAGACGTTGGGACGGATGACGGCTTCCATGGTGAAGCTGTTGGAGCCGCCGATGACCTCGTTCATGGCCTCCAGAGCGCCCTCGTTGTCCACCAGGAAGTGGCCGCTCATGTAGGTGCCCTGGTCGGCATCCATGCCCATGGACACGGTGTCGTGCTTCTCGGTGAGGTCCACATCAAAGCCGTTGGCGCTCTGATCGGACACCAAAGCGTGGTAGTAGGGATCGGCCTTCATGGCCTCCAGAATCTCAACCTGCTCGTCCAGGTGAGCCTTGGCGTCCACCAGCTGCTCCTTCAGGGCGTCGGACAGGCCGTTGTAGGTGTTGACCAGCTTGTTGACCTCGGTCTCCTGGTCCACAGAGGTGACCACCAGGGACTCAATGGCCTCCTTCAGCTCCTTGACGGCGGAGTCCTGATCCACCACGGAAGCGGTGCGGAAGGGAGCGGTGACGTCATACAGGTCGGCGTCCTTCACGGTGTAGGGCACCAGAGTGTAGCAGTAGCTGTAGGTCTTGGAGGTGGGCAGAGTGTACTGACCCAGCACGTCGGGACCGCAGCTGGCGTTACCAGTGCCCTGGGAACGGTAGTTGATGGACAGGTAGGTCTCATTCTCGTAAGTCAGCTCATAGGGGTGACGGGCCTGAGTCAGGTCGTCGGCGGTGAAGTGCAGAGCCTGAGCCTCCACGGTGTCCTGGGCGGCAATGGCCATGGCGTAGTTGCTCTGGTCATTGGTGATGGTGAACCACTTCACCCCAGTCAGGGTGCCGGTGTCCTCGGTGTCCAGGTAGGGGAAGAACAGCTCGTTGACGGTGGAGGAGTACTCACCCACACGGGCGAAGGACTCACGGTCCCACATGGCCTCCACGGGGCCGTTGCCGTACCAGCTGACGTTCTCATAGCCCTCGGGCAGGACCATGGTGGTGCCGATGCGCATAAAGCGGCTGCGGCTGGTGCTGGTCTTGGTGGCGTCCACGGTGAGGTCCAGAGTCACCGCACCGGAGCCGTCCACGGTGTAGACCACGGTCTGAGACAGGCCGTTCATGTTGGGGAAGGTCTGGGTGAAGGCGATGGAGGTGAAGCCATTGGCCTGGGTGACCTGGATGTCACCGGAGACCTGGGCGTCCTTACCGGCATTCTGCCAGGCCCAGTCGAAGTTACCGTTGTCGTTGTTGACAGGAGCGCGCCAGAAGTTGGGGACAGGGCCCTGGGTCAGCAGGGTCTCGCCCTGATAGACGTAGTTGGAGATGGCGCCGCTGGCCTTGTCGATGTTGAAGGTGAAGTCCTCGCCGGTGACGGTGATGATGTCCTCAGCGGAGTCGTCCACCACCACTTCGTTGGCGGAGGGAGTCAGGGCCACCTGCTCCACGTTGGCAGGCACCTGGAACTGCTCATGGGCAACCTCGTGGCCGGCAGTGGCCCACAGGGTGTCGCTCTTGAGCTGCACGGAGATGTTCAGGTAGTACTCAGCGCCGTCCTTGGTCTCCTTGGGCATGTACTGAGCATAGGGGATGGTGATGGTCTGAGTGGTCTGGGGACCCACGTCGGCGTTGACAGTGCCCTCACCGATGACGGTGCCGTTCTCCATCAGCTGCCACACCACGTTGTACTCGTTGAGGTTGGTGAAGCCGTTCTCGTTCTTGACCTGCACCAGGCCGCTCATCAGATCGGCCTCAGAGGCGGTGAACCACAGGCTCTGATACTGGTACTTCACTTCCTCCAGCTCGGGCTGAGCCACACGGTCGGGAGTGACCAGACCGTTCTGGCAGAAGTTGCCGGAGTTGTTGCGCCAGTCGCCGGTGTCGCCGCCGTAGCCGAAGAACTTGCCGTCCAGGGCCTGGCCGTAGATTTCCTCGTTGTAGTAGGCATAATCCTGAGCATAGTAGTTGTAGGTGCCGTCCTTCTTCTCCTGGATGCTGCTCATCTCAGCCCACAGCAGGACACGCTCGTCGTCCTTGCCGATGGCAGGAGTGGCGGAGTTCTGGGCACGGATCTCGTCCTGGGTCAGAGCCACGTTGTAGAAGCGGCCCATGGAGATCTCACCGGCAAACTGACGGCCGCTGTAATCGCTCTGGTAGCCCAGGCTCAGCAGGGCGCCGGAGGAGGAGATGGAGGTGGGGCCGGACTTGGAGCCGAGCTCCTCGCCGTCCAGGTACACCTTCATGGCGCCGTTGTCATAGGTGGCAACCAGCTGGTGCCAGTTGTTCAAAAAGTCGTCGCCCAGCTTGGACTGCTCCACCACCAGGGAGTTCCAGGAGCCGTTGTAGACGAAGAACTCCAGGTTGTTGTCGCCGTTGAGCTTCAGAGCGAACTGCTTGTCGCCCTTGGCGGCGAAGACCTCGTTGGCCTTGAACTCGGTGGGCTTGAGAATGACTTCCACGGTGAAGGCCTTGCGGTCGCCGGACAGAGCGGCGTTGTAGGCCCCGTCGGTGTCCTCAAAGCCCACATAGCCGTTGACCAGGCTGGTGTCGGACAAAGCGCCCTCACCGGGCTCCTTGTTGACACTCTGGGCGCCGGCCACGCTGCCGGGATAGTCAGCCAGCTCATAGCTGGTGGGATACTTCACCACACGGGCCTGGTCCACCCAGTCCCAGATGAAGCCGCCCAGCATGTTGTCGCCGGAACGGACGGCATCCCAGTACTCCTTGATGTTGCCCACGGCGTTGCCCATGGCGTGGTCGTACTCGCACATCACATAGGGCATGTTGTTGCGGGCCTCGCCCTGAACAGTGCCCACGGAGGGATACATGTTGGAGCCCATGTCGGTGCCGTTGGCCTTGTTGGAGCTCTCGGAGTGCACCGGACGGGTGGGATCGTTGTCCTTGAAGTACCAGATCAGATCATAGAACATGTAGTCGGCATAGTTGGCGTTGCTCTTGTAGTAGTTCTCGTTGCCGGTGGACCAGGACACGATGGCGCTGACGTTCTTCAAACGGTTGAAGGTGGTCACAGTGCGGTCCATAGCCAGCTCCTTGAAGAGCACCTGCTTGCCCTCGTTATTCATCAGCTGGTGGGACTCCAGGTTGGTCTCGGCCATCATGTACAGACCGTACTTGTTGCACAGATAGTACAGATAGTCGTCGTTGGAGTAGTGAGAGGTACGGATGGCGTTGAGGTTGTACTGCTTCATCAGCTCAACGTCCTTCTCCATGACCTCCTTGCTCACGGCCTTGCCGTACACGGGGTCGGTGTCGTGGCGGTTGGTGCCGCGGAACACCAGAGGCTGACCGTTGATGGTGATGGGCTTGTACTCGCTGTCCTGCGTGGTGCGGTTGCCGTTCCCATCCACCTCAGTGCGGGTGAACTCGATCTCACGGAAGCCCAGCTGCTGGGACATGGAGCCCAGGTAGGCGCCGCCGTCCTGATAGAGGCTCACCACCAGGTAGTACAGGTTGGGGTGCTCAGCGCTCCACAGCTCGGGGTTCTGGACGTACTTGGACAAGTCCACGGTCTGGCTGGAATTGGCCTCGATGGTGGGCACCTCGGCGGTCATGCCGTTGACGAACATAGAGCCGTCCTCGTTGTACACCCGCACGTCCACCTTATAGCCGGAGGCGGCCTGGGCGGACTCGTTCTCCACGGTGACGCTCAGGTTCAGGTCGGCGTTTTCATAGGTCTCGTCCAGGTCGGTGGTGACGAAGTAGTCGTTGAGGTGCACCTGGGGGGCACCGTAGACATACACATCACGGAAGATACCGCCGTCCTTGAACATGTCCTGCAGCTCGAACCAGGTGCCGTCGCAGAACTTATGTACTTCCACAGCCAGCAGGTTCTCGCCGTCCACCAGGTAGTCGGTGATGTCGAAGCTGTGGGGGGCGTAGGTGTCCTCGCTGTAACCCACGGCCTTGCCGTTGAGGTACACATAGTAGGCGGCCTCCACGCCCTGGAAGTTCAGGTAGATGCGGCCGTTGAGCTCCTTCAGAGCCGTCAGGTCATCGCTGAGGGTGAAGCTCTTGCGGTACATACCCACGGGGTTGTAGTTGACAGGGGCCAGAGGAGCGGTGTCGCTGCCGGTGTTGTCCTCCTGCCAGGGCACCTGGGTATTGGTGTAGATGGGATAGTCCAGCCCCCAGTAGGTCCAGCTGGCGGGCAGCTGCAAGCCGCTGCTCCAGGACTCGTCGGGGGTGTAGTCGGTCTCATAGAAGTTGGCGTAGCTCTCCTTGGCGATGGTGTCGTTTTTCACCACACGCAGAGACCAGTCCTGGTTGTTCTCTCCAGTGAGGAACTGGACATAGCCGGAGGCCTCCTTGTTGAAGTTGATGGCGCTGTTCAGAGCGGCATCCACACTGTCGTAGATGACGCTGGAGGTGGCGAACATGCTGGCCTTCTCCCGGTTGATGGCGAACACGTCCTCGTTGCCGTCCTCACCGGTCCACTCCTTATAAGTAAAGGTGGGAGAGGTGATGGCGTCTTTCTTCTCCAGCACGGGGATGGAGGCGGAGGCGTTCCAGGGGTCCTTGTACCCAGCCTTGGTGTTCCCCGGCTCGGCTGCCATGGTATGAAGGGGAATCATACTCAGCAGCATGCTCAGGGCCAAACCAGTGGATACCACTCGTTTGTTGCGATTTCGCATGGGGTTTTTCCGTCCTTTCTCTTCATAGTATAGAGGCGCTGGGATAACAGAATTTCAGCTGCGTCGCTCCACCCCTTTCCGGTGTCGGAATTTTTACTGAATTGTCTTCCACTTCTATGTGGAAATTTTTCACTTTAGATTATCCCACTGGCATGCACCATTGACAATTGACAAATGGCACAAAATGTTTGCGCTATTTTTTAGGCAAAATAACAGCCATTCCATCCAAACTGCTGAAAAATCCCGGGTCGAATTTTACAAAAAACACGCAGCCGCCTCCAAAAGGGGGCGACTGCGTGGGAAAAATGGGGATTCAGCGGGAGATGAGGTACACATTTGCCTTGACCTCCCGGTCCCGGGGGCCGTTGGGGCTGGTGCACAGGGTGGTGACCTGCCGGAAGCCGGTGGACTGGCAAATCTGCTCCAACAGGGCGGATTGGTCCAGATAGACGGGCAAAGACACCACCACACGCCCCTCCTGCTCCAGCAGCGGGTCGTTCTCCAACACCTCCAGCTCTCCCCGGGTGGTGTTGAGGATGAGGGAGTGGTGGTAGCGCATCATTTCCGGTAAAAATTTCATGTGGTTGAAGTAGTTGTCATTGACCACCACGAAGGGCACATCCTGGTAGGTCTGGGCCGCATCCAGGTAGGCGGCGTAGCCGGGATAGAGGCCGTTGGGGGTGGAGGTGGCCAGCCCCAGCAGCACCAGCCCGGCGGCAATCCCGGTGAGCACCCGGGTCTTGTATGGAAAATCCCACACCAGCCCCGCCATCAGGAATACCCCCAGCACCATCAGGGGGAGCATGGGCATGAGGTAGCGCAGGGTCTGGAAGGAGGTGAACTTCACCGTCACCAGGAAGAAGCCCAGGGTGGGCAGGAAGGTGAGGAGCAAGTAAAACCGCTGAGGGCCTGGGCTGCGGCGGAAGGCCGCCAGGGCGATCACCGCCAGCAGCAGGACGATCACCGCGTGTTTGCGCCAAAGGGAAGAGAATTTCATAGGGACCTCCCATCCGAGGGTTGAAAAGTAAAAAAACCGAACGCACAAGCGTTCGGTTTTTCTGGTGGAGACTACAGAACTCGAATCTGTGACCTCTTGCGTGTGAAGCAAGCGCTCTACCGGCTGAGCTAAGCCTCCATATATGGTGACCCGTACGGGACTCGAACCCGTGTTACCGCCGTGAAAGGGCGGTGTCTTAACCGCTTGACCAACGGGCCAGGTTGCCCACAGCGGGCGCTAGGTTGGGTCCCGAAGGGGCGGCCATCGCCGCCTCTCCGGGTGGTAGCGGCAATGTGATTCGAACACATGACACTACGGGTATGAACCGTATGCTCTAGCCAACTGAGCTATGCCGCCGTAAGTCGTACCCAACAGGGCAAGGGATAGTATACCCGCTTTGTCCTGAAATGTCAACACCTTTTTTCAAAAAAGTTTTCAAAAATTGCGTGGCACAATATCTTGTATACTGTCATGATATCCTCCCATGATATGGAGTTTTCAGGCTGGCCAGCCTGGGGACGCGCTCCGCTGGGGTCCATTTTGACTGGCCAAAATGGACGAAAAGCCACTTAGGGCGTTCCCCCCTAAGGACCTCCCTGGGGTACGAGGCTGGGCCTGCGTCAAGTCTCAACCCGGCCCGTGACCCTTGCTGTGGCTCCTGTTACTGCCACCACACCAGGCTATCCTGGGTAGCTGGCCCTATGGCTGGGCGGTTTCCATGTCCGGGCCTACCCTGGCCAAGCGGCGTTCCCGCCGCCGGGAGCCGGGCTTCCGATAGCTGGGAACAGCGGCTCACCAGGGTAAGGCCCTGGTGGTAGAAGCACAAAGTTCCACAAAAGCAGGTACTTTCTGTGGAATTTCCATGCCATCTATGTGACCCCACCGGGCCAAGGGCCGAAAGAAGAACGACGCACCCTCCACCCAGTACCGGCGGGGTGGATTCCACAAGGCGGGGGAAGGCCCCGCCTTTGGCGATTCTTTCCCCGATTTCTCATCGCTGAGAAATCGGGCCCAGCGGAGCGTCCCTGGTAGGGGCGCTGCCCCCCTGTGCACACAGGGAAGAAGGACAGGCTTTTCCAAAAGAAAGACCAGGAGACGGCACTGAACCGCTCCCCGTCAAGAGGACAGTGAAAAAATATAAAGTTTTCCCGGCCAGTAGCCTATGTGTGCTGCTGGCCG
>CALWXF010000036.1 GCA_944385445.1 uncultured Oscillospiraceae bacterium | reverse complement strand
GTTTGTATGGCATAACAATGCTCCCTCCATGATTGACAGTGTTTTATTTCACTGTCTCTCATAGAGGGAGCATATCAGCGAAGTTCTGTCCAGCTCTTTCACTTATTGAAACCAACTTGTCTCCCGGCTGTCCACCACATCCAGGGCGGCGGAGAGCATCTGGGCGGCCTCCCCCCGGGTGAGGGTGTCCGAGAGGGTGGCCCCAGGGGCCACCACGTCCAGGGCCTCCAGATTGGCCACGGACTGGCTGGCCCAGGCGGGAATCTCCTGGCTCACCGAGGTGGTGTGGACGGGGATGTCGGTGGTGCACAGCAGCTGCTCCAGCATCACTGCCGCTTCCAGCTGGGTGATGGGGTCCGAGGGGGAGAACACCACTTGGCCCTCCTCGGTCTGCTCCCCCAGCCCCGCCCCCTGCATCACAGCGGCGGAGACATATCCTTTGGCCCAGGCGGAGATCTCCTGGTCGTCATAAAAGCCCGTCATCGATACCTCGTCCAAGGGCTGTGTTCCCGTGACTGCCATGGACAGGACGAGAAATTCCTCCCGGGTAAAGGGCTGGTCGGCGTCGAAGTAGGCCACGCCTGCCATTTGACGGCCTACATAGATGCCTTCCTCGGCCAGGCGCAGGGCGGCATAATGGCAGGGACTGCCGTCCAGATCGGCATAGGTCACGCCGCAGGTGGGCACAGTGATGGAAATCTCCACGGTGGCTGGCTCGGAGACGTTGCCCATGCTGTCAATGGCCACATAGGAGAACACGTCGGACCCCTTTTTGTTCTCGTAGGGGGTGTACCAGAAGGTGGAGGTGTCCGTTTCGTCCAGGGTCACCTGGCCACGGGCGGGGCGGTCCACCACCTGGTAAGTGATGAGGTCTCCCTCAGGGTCCACAGCGGAGAAGGTGCTGGTGATGGCAATGTCCTGATAGGTGGTCAGGGTGAGATTTTTTGCCACGGGCGGGGTGTTCTCCCCGCCCGTGCTGACGGTGGTGACCACGGCGGCGGACACCGGCATGGTCAGGGCTCCCGCCAGCAGCAGGCAGAATAGGGGAAGACGGTATTTCACAAGAGGGTGCCTCCTTGCTCTGAGTTGATACCTCTAGCATGGCACCTGGCGGTGAAAAATATTCGATCAATTTCGGTCCTTGAGCCAACTGGGCAGGGGCCGCATTTTAATGCCCGACACCATGCCCATGGCCACAAAAAGGGTGAGGGTGGAGGAACCACCGTAGCTGAAGAAGGGGAGGGTCAGGCCGATGACCGGGGCCACATACAGGCACATGCCCACGTTGAGAATGGTCTGAATCATGAGCATGGCGGCGATGCCCATGGCGATGTAGGCGGACATGGGGCTCTTGGCCTGCCGGGACACCCACACACAGCGCAGGATGATGGCAAAGAGGAGCAGCAGCACCACACAGCACCCCAACAGTCCCAGCTCCTCTCCACACACAGAGAAGATGAAGTCGGTGTGGCGGGCGGGCAGGTTCTGAGACAGGGCGGACTGGGTCTGCTTGCCGTGGAGGTAGCCCATGCCGGTGATCTGCCCCGAGCCGATGGCCAGCAGAGAGCGGCTCTGCTGCCAGCCACGGCCCAGGGGATCCAGGGTGTGGTCAAAGACCACCCGGAAGCGCATGATGCGGTAGTCCGTCCAGAACTTGGTGTGGGGGAGTACGAAATTCCACAGCAGAATCACGCCGCCCACCAGGGGAGCGCCGACCCCCAGGAACCACCGCTTCTGGACGCCGCCCACCCAGGCCATGATGACAAAGATGAACAGGTACACCAGTACCATGCCATAGTCACCGGAGAGTACCACCAGCAGTCCGGCAAAGAGCATGGTCAGTCCGACGTATTTCAACAGGGAGGTGAAGCGGCTCACTCCAAAGGAGCGCTGGCGGTTGATGAGCCAGGCCAGCACGCAGATGTAGGCCAGCTTGGCCATCTCACCGGGCTGGAAGCCGATGGGAATGCCGGGGAAAAAGACCCAGCTGCGGTTTCCGGTGCCGTCGTCCCGGCCAAAGGGGAGCAGCAGCAGGATGACGGCAAGGCCCAGAACCAGAAAGACCTTCCACCACTTTTCCAGCAGAAATTCCAGGTCTACAAAGGTGATGAACATGTAGATTACGATGCCCAGACAGAGAAACAGGGCCTGTTTGATGGGATAGCTGTGGAGGGCGGGGTCATACCGGGTGGCGCTGTACACCAGGGCGATGCCAAAGAGGTTGGCGCACACGCACAGGGTCAGGAGCAGTACATCCCCTTTTTTGAAAAAATCTCGCAGATTGTCCATGAAGGCCATGGGAGTTCTCCTCTCATAATATGGGAAAAACCACAATGATGAAGATTAGTATAGCACATATGGCCGGGGTGTGCTATACTGTCTTGAAAGAGTTTACAAGTTGAGGTGAACGGCTATGCAGTATATCACCCACAGCCCGGACGAGACCAGGGCATTGGGCCGCACTTTGGCACAGGCGCTCCAGGGGGGCGCCGTGGTGGCATTTACCGGGGACCTGGGGGCGGGGAAGACCGCCTTTGTCTCTGGAATGGCGGAGGGATTGGGAATTGAGGAGCGGGTGACCAGCCCCACCTTTACCATCGTCAACGAGTATGAGGGGGGCCGCCTGCCCCTGTTCCACTTTGACATGTACCGCCTGGGCAGCGCCGACGAGCTGTTCCACATCGGCTGGGAGGACTACCTGGCCCGCAACGGCGTGTGTGCCGTGGAGTGGAGCGAGAATGTGGACGAGGCCCTGGACGGGGACACCATTCGGGTGGATATCTCCCGGGGCGAGGACGACAACACCCGCATCATCACCATAGAGGGGGTAGAGCTATGAAGATTTTGGCCTTGGAGACCTCGGCAGTCACCGCCTCTGTGGCCGTCACCGAGGACGAGAAGCTGCTGGGTCAGTCCTTCCAGAACAGCGGCCTGACCCACTCGGTGACCCTCATGCCCATGGTGACCCAGCTGCTGGACAACGTGGGGCTCACCCTCCACGACATTGACGTGGTGGCAGTGTCCGCCGGACCTGGCTCCTTTACCGGAGTTCGTATCGGGGTGGCAGCGGCCAAGGGCCTGGCTTGGCCCGACGGGAAGCCCTGCGCTCCCTGCTCCACCCTGGAGTCTATGGCGTGGCAGTGCGCCCACATGGAGGGGGAGATCTGTGCTGTGATGGATGCCCGGCGCAATCAGGTGTACGCCGCCCGGTTTTTGGTCCAGGACGGGACCCTCACCCGGCTCAGCGAAGACGCCGCCATTGGCCTGGACCAGTTGGCCCAGGAACTTGAAAAATCCTCCAATGCGAAATTTCTCGTTGGAGATGGCGCATCCTTGTGTTATAATTTCCTCAAAGAGCGGGGAATATCCGCCACCATGATGCCGCCTCACCTGGTCTATCAGACCGCTTGGGGTGTGGCCCGGGCAGGGCTGGAACTGGCCCGGAAGGACCAGCTGGTGTCCGGGGCTGCCATGGCGCCCCAGTACCACCGCCTGAGCCAGGCCGAACGGGAGCGTTTGGCCCAGGGAAAATCTTTGACCAGATGACCGATATAAGAAAAGGGGTTTGACGACTATGGAAAAAGTACACGTTTTGGACCATCCGCTCCTGCAGCACAAGCTGTCCATCCTGCGGGACAAGAACACCGGCGTGAAGGACTTCCGCAACATCGTCTCTGAGATCGCAGGGCTGATGTGCTACGAGGCCACCCGGGACCTGCCTTTGGAGGATGTGACCATTGAGACTCCCGTGGCCACCGGCACCTTCAAGATGCTGGCGGGTAAGAAGCTGGCTGTGGTGCCCATTCTCCGGGCTGGCCTGGGCATGGTGGACGGCATCCTCAATCTGATCCCCTCTGCCAAGGTGGGCCACATTGGCCTTTACCGGGACCCTGAGACCCTGGCTCCCGTGGAGTACTACTGCAAGATGCCCAGCGACATCGCCGAGCGGGACGTCATCGTGCTGGATCCCATGCTGGCCACTGGCGGCTCCGCTGCCGCTGCCATCACCTTCCTCAAGGGCTACGGCTGCAAGCACATCAAGCTGATGAACGTGCTGGCCGCTCCCGAGGGCATCGCCTGCATCCAGAAGGAGCACCCCGATGTGGACATCTATGTGGCTGGGCTGGATGAAAAGCTCAACGACCACGGCTACATCGTCCCCGGTCTGGGCGACGCTGGTGACCGCATCTTCGGCACCAAGTAAATAATAAAAAATATTCCCGAATTTTCCGCTGGAAAATCCGGGAATATTTTTTATCTCTCTTTCAGCAGCTTGTCCAGCTCTTCCATAAAGGTGTTGATGTCCTTGAACTGGCGGTACACCGAGGCAAAACGCACATAGGACACCTCGTCCACATTCCGCAGCTTCTCCATCACCAGCTCGCCGATCTGGGTGGAGGGAATTTCCCGCATCAGTTCATTTTGCAGGGTCTGCTCGATCTCATCGGCGATGCGCTCCAGGGTGTCGGTGGGCACTGAGCGCTTCTCGCAGGCCTTGAGCATGCTGCCCATCAGCTTGGTCTTGTCGAAGGATTGGCGGCGACCATCCCGCTTGATGACCACCAGGGGGAGGCTCTCCATGGTCTCGTAGGTGGTGAAGCGCTTGTGACAGGCCAGGCATTCCCGGCGGCGGCGAATGCTGCTGCCCTCGTCGGCGGGGCGAGAGTCTACCACCTTGCTCTCAGGGTGGGCACAAAAGGGGCATTTCACGGGTGGATCATCCTTTCCTTGTGTGATGATAAGATTGTGGAAATTATAACATAAAAGTGGGCGGGTGTGTACCAGTTGTAAAAAATTTTTTTCGCTCTGCATAAAGAAAATCCGGGGGTGGCATACTGCTGACAGTGAGGTGATAAACATGGATAAACGTGATAGCCGCATGACCAATAAGATGGGCTCTGAAAACTGCAAGCGCCAGAGCACCGAGAACCGCAAGAAGCAGTCCCCTGAGAATCGCAAGCAGTCCGGCATGGAGAACAAGAACCCCATGGGCAAGGGCTACTAAGAAGAGCTGCGCCTGAAGGAGAGAGCGTGTGTATGAGACCAAGAGGTTTTGTACACACGCTTTTCCTTTGGCGCAGGGGAGGGGCAAGCCCCCTCCCCTCAAGGCTCACAGGATATTTTTCAAAGAGGGCAGCTCTGCCTCCACCAGCAGCTCCAGCTGATAGAGAATGCGGGCATTGGCTGCGGCATATGCCCCCGGCTGTTCCCGCTGCTCCAAAATGGCCAGGGCTTCCTGGAAGGCGGTGCTCACCCCGTCGATGTCATTATGGTGCAGGGTGGTGTGGAGATAGACCATCTGGTCTTCCCAGGTCTCCCAGGCATCTTGGGTGAGGGTGTATGCCTTCTCCCAATCCCCCTGCTCCACCGCTTCCTCCGCCTGCTCCAGCTGTCCGGAGAGGGACTGGGTTTCATGGGTGAGATACCACACATGGAGGGTGCACCCGGCCACCAGGGCGGCCAGGAGCACCACCGAACACAACAGTCGCTTCATGATCTGCCCTCCTTGGGGACACAATAGGTGTGGCCCAGATCGTCCACCGTCATGAGAAACACCTGCTTGTGGGAGGTGAGGCCGTAGGACTTCAGCTGCTGTTGGAGCCACTGGTCTCCGTACCCACGCCCACGCAGGTCCTGGGAAAGCAGTCGCCCGTCGCTGATGATCACCAGGGGCAGACCGGGCTCTTCCGGGTCTTGCCCAACCTGCCGGGCGGTGGCAGGCTGGAGGGCGGCATAGGGGAGGACGGACAGCTGGCCGTTAGATTCCAGCACGGCGGTGTGGATTTCCTCCAGATAGGGGTGGCCCAGGATGCGCAGCTCCTCCATGAGCTCGTCCAAGGTCAGGCGGTTTTCCCGCAGAGCCCGTTCCACCACTCGCCCCTGGCGCACCACCACACTGGGCCGGCCACCCAAAAGAGTGCGGAACCGGATGGACTTGCTGGAGAGGATGGAGAGGATGGAGGCGATGGAGAGCAACACCACAATGGGGATGACCCCGGCCAGCAAGGGAATGCCATTGTCCTGCATGGGCACGCTGGCCAAGTCGGCGATGATGAGGGCCAGAGTCAGCTCCGAGGGCTCCAATTCCCCCAATTGTCGTTTGCCCAGCAGGCGGATTCCCACCACCAACAGCCCATAGAGCACGATTGTGCGAACCAGTACCACAAACATGAAGACACCTCCGGTAAAATGTGGATGATTCAACATTTTGCCCGTGATTTGCCGAGGATATGCCTGTCATTTGTCCATAATTCCGATTTTGATGGCGGAGTAAAAAAGCATTTGAGAATTTCTTGTGTTTTGGTGTCTTTTGCGATAGAATAGACCGAGTATATGTAAAGGTGGGATGTATGTTGAAGGCAACTTTGATTCTGGCCAATGGTGCAATGTTCCAAGGCAAGTCCATCGGAGCCACCGCAGATCGGGTGTGCGAGATGGTATTTAACACCTCCATGACCGGGTATCAGGAGATTTTGACCGACCCCTCCTATGCCGGACAGGGCGTGGTCATGTCCTATCCCCTCATCGGCAACTATGGAGTGAACCATTGGGATAACGAGTCCTCCCGTCCTTGGGTGGAGGCATTTGTGGTTCGTCATCTGTCTCCCCGGGGCAGCAACTTCCGCTGTGAGGGCGAACTGAACGACTATCTGAAAGACAACAACATCACAGGAATTGAAGGGGTAGATACCCGTGCCCTGACCAAGATCCTCCGCAATCAGGGAAGCATGAATGGCATGATTACCTGTGCGGAGCATTTTAATGTGGCGGAGATTTTGGAAAAGCTCCGTGCCTACAAGGTGGAGGGCACCGTGGAGCGGGTTACCCGCAAGGAGCCCGAGGTGTTCCCCGCTGTGGGCCAGCAGAAGTACCGGGTGGCCATGATGGACTACGGCGTCAAGCAGAACATGATCAACTGCCTGTGCCGCCGTGGCTGCGAAGTCACCGCATTCCCCGCTTCTACTCCTGCTGAGACGGTGCTGGAGGGCGGCTTTGACGGCGTGATGCTCTCCAACGGCCCCGGCGACCCCGCCGAGAACGTGGAATGCATCGCCCAGCTCAAGAAGCTCTATGACAGCGACATCCCCATGTTCGGCGTGTGCCTGGGCCACCAGATGCTGGCTCTGGCCACCGGCGCCCGCACCGGGCGGCTGGACTACGGCCACCGTGGCGGCAACCACCCCGTGCGGGACATTGCCGAGGGCCGGGTGTTCATCACCAGCCAGAACCACGGCTACATGGTGCTGGCCGACTCTGTGGACCCTGAGGTGGCGGAGATCAGCCACGTCAACGTCAACGACAACACGGTGGAGGGCCTGCGCTACAAGCGCCCCAACTGCTTTACCACCCAGTTCCACCCCGAGGCCAACGCCGGCCCTCGGGATACCGAGTATCTGTTCGACCGTTTCATCGCATCCATGGGAGGTGACAAGTAATGCCTAAGAATCCCGAAATCAAGAAGGTGCTGGTGCTGGGCTCCGGCCCCATCGTCATCGGCCAGGCCGCTGAGTTCGACTACGCCGGCACCCAGGCTTGTCGTGCTCTGAAAGAGGAGGGCCTGGAGGTGGTACTGGTCAACTCCAATCCCGCCACCATCATGACCGACAAGGATATTGCCGATCATGTGTATATCGAGCCCCTGAACATCCCCACCGTCACCCAGGTCATTGAGAAGGAGCGTCCCGACTCCATCCTGCCCACCTTGGGCGGCCAGACCGGCCTGAACCTGGCCATGGCCCTCCACGAGAATGGCACCCTGGCCAAGTACGGGGTGAAGCTGCTGGGCACTTCCCCTGAGTCCATCCGCAAGGCCGAGGACCGCCAGGGCTTCAAAGACTGCATGGAGGAGATCGGCCAGCCCTGCGTCACCTCCGAGGTGGTGGAGAGCGTGGAGGACGCCGTGTCCTTTGCCAACGCCATCGGCTACCCCGTCATCGTCCGTCCCGCCTACACCCTGGGCGGCACCGGCGGCGGTATTGCCTACGACGAGCCCTCCCTGCGGGAGATCGCCGACCGCGGCATCAACCTCAGCCGTGTCAATCAGGTGCTCATCGAGCGCTGCATTGCCGGTTGGAAGGAAGTGGAGTTCGAGGTACTCCGGGACTCCGCTGGCAACGTCATCACCGTGTGTTCCATGGAGAACATCGACCCCGTGGGCGTGCACACCGGCGACTCCATCGTGGTGGCCCCCACCCAGACCCTGTCCAATGAGGAGTTCCAGATGCTGCGTACCGCCGCTCTGGACATCATCTCCGCTTTGAAGATCGAGGGCGGCTGTAACTGCCAGTTCGCTCTGAATCCCGACAGCTTCGAGTACGCCGTCATCGAGGTCAATCCCCGTGTGTCCCGTTCCTCCGCTCTGGCCTCCAAGGCCACCGGCTATCCCATCGCCAAGGTGGCTGCCAAGGTGGCTCTGGGCTACACCCTGGACGAGATTCCCAACGCCGTCACCGGCAAGACCACGGCCTGCTTCGAGCCCACTCTGGACTACTGCGTGCTGAAGATTCCCCGCCTGCCCTTTGATAAGTTTACCACCGCCAGCCGTACTCTGGGCACCCAGATGAAGGCCACCGGCGAGGTGATGGCCATTGCCAACTCCTTCGAGGGCGCTCTCATGAAGGCCATCCGCTCCCTGGAGCTCAACGTGCGGGCTCTGAAGCTGGACAAGCTGGACGACCTGTACACCGACGAGGTGGAGGACCTGCTGGCCCAGGTCACCGACGAGCGTCTGTTCGTGGTGGCAGAAGCCCTGCGCCGTGGCGTGTCCCCCCGCAAGGTCAACCAGATCACCAAGATGGACATGTGGTTCCTGGATGGCTTCAAGCGCATCATCGACATGGAAGAGCGTCTCAAGGCCTGCCGTGGCGTCCCCGATGTGGACACCCTGAAGGAGGCCAAGGAGATGTGCTTTGCCGACAGCTACATCGGCAACCTCTGCGGCATGGAGCAGAAGGACGTCAAGGCCTTGCGGGAGAAGTACGGCATTGTGCCCTCCTTCAAGATGGTGGACACCTGCGCCGCCGAGTTTGACGCCGAGACCCCCTACTACTACTGCACCTACGACGGAGAGAACGAGGCCGACGGCGGCGAGCACGACCGCAAGAAGGTGCTGGTGTTGGGCTCCGGCCCCATCCGCATCGGCCAGGGCATCGAGTTCGACTACTGCTCCGTCCACTCCGTGTGGGCGCTGAAGAAGCTGGGCTATGAGACCATCATCGTCAACAACAACCCCGAGACCGTCTCCACCGACTTCGACGTGGCGGACAAGCTGTACTTCGAGCCTCTGACGGCCGAGGACGTGCAGAACATCGTGGAGCAGGAGAAGCCCGACGGCGCCGTGGTGCAGTTCGGCGGCCAGACCGCCATCAAGCTGGCCAAGGCCCTCACCGACATGGGTGTGCCCATCCTGGGTACCTCCTCCGACGGCGTGGACGCCGCCGAGGACCGGGAGCGCTTTGATGAGATCCTCAACCAGTGCCGTATCCCCCGTGCCAAGGGCCGCACCGTGTTCACCACCGAGGAGGCCCTCCAGGCTGCCAATGAGATCGGCTATCCTGTGCTGGTGCGCCCCTCCTATGTGCTGGGCGGCCAGGGCATGGAGATCGCCTACAATGACCGCAACATCACCGACTTCATGCGTATCATCAACCGCACCGTCCAGGAGCACCCCATCTTGATCGACAAGTATCTCATGGGCCGTGAGGTTGAGGTGGACGGCGTGTTTGACGGCGAGGATATCCTCATCCCCGGCATCATGGAGCACATCGAGCGGGCTGGCGTCCACTCTGGCGACTCCATCTCCGTCTATCCCACCATCCATGTGGAGGAGAAGCACAAGGAGACCATCCTGCGCTATACCCGTGATCTGGCCAAGGCCCTGGGGGTCATCGGCCTGATCAATATCCAGTTCATCATCTACAACGACGATGTGTACGTCATCGAGGTCAACCCCCGTTCCTCCCGCACCATCCCCTATATCTCCAAGGTCACTGGCGTGCCCATCATTGACCTGGCCACCAAAGTCATGGTGGGGCAGAAACTGCGTGACCTGGGCTACGGCACCGGCATCTACAAGGAGGCCGACTACTACGCCGTGAAGATGCCTGTGTTCTCCTTCGAGAAGCTTACCGACGTGGACACTGGCCTTGGCCCTGAGATGAAGTCCACCGGCGAGGTGCTGGGCATTGCCGAGTCCTTCCCCCAGGCTCTCCTGAAGGCCTTCAAGGGCGCCAACATGCGGGTGCCCAAGAAGGGCGGCCGGATCATCGTCACCGTCAAGGACGAGGACAAGCATGAAATCGTGGGCATTGCCCGGGGCTTTGCCGATATGGGCATTGAGATTCTGGCCACTGCCGGCACCTGTGAGGCGCTCCATGAGGCTGACGTGCCCTGCACCCAGGTGGCCCGTGTCTCCGAGGCTCACCCCAACATCAGTGACATGATCGCCTCCGGCACCATCGACCTGGTGATCAATACCCCCACCAAGGGCCGACGCCACGACACCGACGGCTTCAAGATTCGCCGTGCTACCGTGGAGCACTCTGTGGGCTGTGTCACCGCCATCGACACCGCACGAGCCATGCTCACCGTCCGTGAGCAGAGCCGCAGTGCGGATCTGCGTCCCATTGACGTGACTACCATTTAAGGAAGGAAACTATCGGAATGGCACATCAAACCGTGATTGTACTGGACTTCGGCGGACAGTATAACCAGCTCATCGCCCGGCGTGTGCGTGAGTGCAACGTGTACTGCGAAGTCAAACCCTATACCACCCCCTTGGCCGAACTCAAGGCCATGAACCCCATCGGCATCATCTTCACGGGCGGCCCCAACTCTGTGTATGAGGAGGGGTCCCCCAAGGTGGACCCCGAGATCTTCACCTGGGGCGTGCCTGTGCTGGGCATCTGCTACGGCTGCCAGCTCATGGCCCACACTCTTGGCGGCCAGGTCACTCCCGCCCAGGACGACACCGCCCGGGAGTACGGCAAGACCGAGACCTGGTACAACACCAACAGCCCCATCTTCAAGGACCTGCCTGAGCAGGGCATCTCCTGGATGAGCCACGGCGACTATATGGCCCAGGTGCCCCAGGGCTTTGAACTGGTGGCCCACAGCGCCAACTGCCCCAACGTGGCCATCGCCAACGAGGAGAAGGGCTTCTACGGCGTGCAGTACCACCCCGAGGTCAACCACACCGAAAACGGCGTGAAGATGATCCGCAACTTCCTCTATGAGGTCTGCCACGCCGCTGGCGACTGGACCATGGAGGACTACAAGAACACCGCCATTGCCGCCATCCGTGAGAAAGTGGGCGACGGTAAGGTGCTGCTGGCCCTGTCCGGCGGCGTGGACTCCTCCGTGTGCGCCGCTCTGCTGGCCGAGGCTGTGGGCAGTCAGCTCACCTGTGTGTTCGTGGACCACGGCCTCATGCGCAAGAACGAGGGCGACGAGGTGGAGGCTGCCTTCTCCAAGTGGGCCATGAACTTCGTCCGGGTAGACGCCGAGACCCGCTTCCTCATCAAGCTGGCCGGCGTGGAGGAGCCCGAGCACAAGCGCAAGATCATCGGCGAGGAGTTTATCCGAGTCTTCGAGGAAGAGGCCAAGAAGATCGGCGCCGTGGACTTCCTGGCCCAGGGCACCATCTACCCCGACGTCATCGAGTCCGGCGCTGGCGATGCTGCCGTCATCAAGAGCCACCACAACGTGGGCGGCCTGCCTGACTATGTGGACTTCAAGGAGATTCTGGAGCCCCTGCGCCTGCTGTTCAAGGACGAGGTGCGTCAGCTGGGCCGTGAGCTCCAGCTGCCCGAGTACCTGGTCACCCGTCAGCCCTTCCCCGGCCCCGGCCTGGCCATCCGTGTCATCGGCGACCTGACCAAGGAGAAGCTGGACACCCTGCGGGATGCCGATGCCATCTACCGGGAGGAGATCGCCGCCGCTGGCGAGGACAAGAACATCAACCAGTATTTTGCTGTGTTGACCAACACCCGCTCCGTGGGCGTCATGGGCGATGGCCGCACCTACGACTACACCCTGGCCCTCCGGGCTGTCACCACCAGCGACTTCATGACCGCTGACTGGGCCCGCATCCCCTACGACCTGCTGGACAAGATCAGCGTCCGCATCGTCAACGAGGTGCCCGGCATCAACCGTATCTGCTACGACATCACTTCTAAGCCTCCTGCCACCATCGAGTGGGAATAAAGAATTTAACCCCGGAAACCGTTGGGCCCCAACGGTTTCCGGGGTTTTCTTCTCCTTGCTGAGTGCAAAATGAGTGCACTTGTCAATTATTGCTGAGATGGCCGCAGCCACGTCAGAGGTCTTGTGGTAGCCTGAAGTTCCATTTCGATGAAGGTTAGATTGGCATAGATTTCATTCATCGTGGTCAGCACATACTCGTCTGTGGAATCACGGTGTTGAGCTGCCAATACATTAAATCCGTTGTAGGTATCTTCCCATCGTATTAAATCGTCTAAAAGAGAATTGAATCGAAGTTTTATCATGAGGTCATCTGTTGGGATGGCCTCCTTGTTTTCTCCCTGGAGCGTGACAGAAAGGCAGTTTTGAAGTGCAGGATTTGGAACCAGATGCACTGTGGAAGCTATCAGCTTGTTATCCTCTCCACGTTCTCCCTGGAGAGTTAGAATGCCGGATTTGTGCCACATAATCAACAGGCCCATGAGATTTCCCACAGTTTCTAGTTTGATGATTTCCGAATAGGAACCGGTAAGCGCAGATGTGCTAAGGCACAAAGCATCAGCAATTTTTTCAATCTGAGACAACTGAGGCTGCATTTTATTGGTTTCGTATTTACGGATAGAGACTGGATGTATTCCAGTGCACTGAGCCAACTGTGCCTGTGTTAGACCCCGCCTCGTACGAAAGTATTTGATGCGATCTCCAATGGTCAGCATGACATATCCCCTCCTGGTTTTCAAGCAATAGTATACCATGGATAGAGCGACATGACTACAAAAATTGAGAAAATAAAGAATTAGGGTTGACGTAGCGAGGTGACTACATTATACTGAATGTAGCGAGCTAGCTACAAACATACAAGGAGGGAATACCATGAACGAGAAAAGCTTTATCACAGCTGCGGAACTTGCAGCAGCACTGAGCATTTCCAAAGGACATGCCTACAAGATCATTCACAGGTTGAATGAAGAATTGGGGCAGAAGGGATACCTGACCTTTTCCGGTCGAGTGCCTCGCAAGTATCTGGAGGAGCGATGCTATGGACTTGAGGTGGAGGTGCAGGTCGGATGAAAGCAGAAAAGGATCCGAAAACAGGGAAGTGGCTCATCCAATATCGCTACAAAGACTGGACGGGGAAGAATCGCAAATCCACAAAGCGTGGATTCCAAACAAAAAGAGAAGCGGAGGAGTGGCTTCGGACGTTCTTGCTTCAAAAAAGTAATAGTTGCAATATGCCGTTTCGGGACTTCGTGGCGTTGTACCTGGACGATATGCGCCATCGACTGAGAGAACATACCATGATCAATAAGGAATATATCATCCAGGATAAACTAATCCCGTTTTTTGGTGAAAAGCGTCTCAATGAGATTAGTGTGGCAAATATTCGGGCCTGGCAAAACGGTCTGATTCAACAGGGATACTCTCAAACCTATCTCAAAACTATCAACAACCAGCTCAGTTCCTTGTTTAACTACGCAGTACGCTATTATGAGTTGAGCAGCAATCCTTGTAAGAAAGCTGGAAGTATGGGTAAGGCCAAAGCTGATGAGATGAAAATCTGGACGAAAGAAGAATTTCAAGACTTTTCGGATTGCTTGATGGATAAGCGGGTCTCCTGGATGTCGTTTCAAATTCTTTTTTGGACCGGCATTCGGATTGGAGAGTTATTGGCGCTTACCTTTGCAGATGTGGATTTGGAGCACAAGACTATGACCATCAACAAATCCTACCAGCGGTTAAAGGGACGAGATGTAATCACACTACCAAAAACACCCAAGAGTAATCGTACAGTAAATCTGCCAGCCTTCCTGGTGGAAGATCTTAGAGACTATATGGACAGTCTCTACCATCCCAATCCTGGAGATAGGGTCTGCCCCATTGCAAAGACATTTTTAGAGAAAGAGATGCTGCGGGGGGTCAAACTCAGTGGAGTCAAGAGAATCCGCATTCACGACCTCAGGCACTCTCACGCCAGCCTATTGGTGGAAATGGGGGTTTCTCCTAAGGAAATTGCAGAACGTCTGGGCCATGAAAATATTGAGACCACACTGAACACGTACTCCCATTTGTACCCGAACAAACAGGAGCGGTTGGCCGATCGGTTGGATGCATTTTATAAAAACTCGTCTCAGGAGGAGGAAAAAGCGAATGGAAACAAAGAATCGGACCAGAGAAAAGACCGTGTGCTTTCGAGTGACCATGGAGGAGTACTATCGGTTGGAAGAGAGAATTAAAATAACTGGACTGCCTAAGAACCAGTATATGATTCAATCTATGTTAGAGCAGTATATTGAACTCCGAGCCGGGAAATTTGAAAGTGATCGCTTGGCGGTGGAACTGAAGCGCTTGCGAATGCTTCTCCAACAGGTCAATGGGCCGGACCAGTGGGGAGAACTTTTGTTACAGTGCCAAGCATTGCTGGAGCAAGTGATCCAGATCACCAACTGCCAGTTAGGAGGTAGAAATTATGCTGGATGAGCAAAAGAAAACGACCGCCCCTAACCCATCTGTTGGCGCAGATGAGGGGCAGTCGCTCTACAAGAACACGAATATTATACCAGATTGCTATGGGGAAAACAACGGATTGGACGCAGAATTGCAGGCGTATTTTCGAGAGCAGCAACAGCGAAACGATCCGGCGTATTTACCCACTGTGACCCTCAATGAATTGATGGAGCAGGTGTACCAGGGACGAGGCTCCATTGTAGAAAACTTGCTCTACACCGGGGCATATCTCCTGGCCGGTGCCCCCAAGATTGGTAAATCCTTTTTGGTGGCCCAGCTGGCGTATCACGTCAGCGTGGGCCGCCCCATCTGGGGGTACCAGGTGAAACAGGGTGCAGTCCTGTATTTGGCCCTGGAGGACGACATGAGGCGGCTCCAGCAGCGGATGTCCCGGATGTTCGATGTAGACGGAACGGACAACCTGTATTTTGCCACCCACTCCAAACAAATTGGTCAGGGTTTAGAGGAGCAGTTGAACAAGTTTCTCCGAGAACACCGAAATACCAAGCTGGTGGTTGTGGACACCTTGCAGAAGGTGCGGGAAGTGTCCGGGGATGCCTACAGCTATGCCAAGGACTATGAGATCATCAGCAAGCTGAAGCAGATAGCGGACTTAAATCAGGTATGTGTCCTGATTGTACACCACACCCGCAAGCAACCGGCAGGGGACAGTTTTGAGACGATTTCCGGCACTACCGGACTGCTGGGGTGTGCAGACGGGGCCTTGCTGATGCAGAAGGAGCAGCGTACGGATGCCACGGCTACGGTGGAAGTAGTGGGGCGGGATCAGCCGGATCAGCGGCTGTATCTCAGGCGGGACCAGGAGCGGCTACTGTGGGTGCTGGAGCGAGTGGAAAACGAGCTGTGGAGGAAACCACCAGATCCGCTGCTGGAACAGGTGACAGAACTGCTCCAACAGCATCAAGGCGAATGGGAGGGAAGTGCTACCCAGCTGTGCCAACTGCTGGGTACAGACCTCCAGCCCAATGCGCTGACCAGGCAACTGAATGTGAAAGCGGGGGAGTTGGTTGGTGAGTACCAAATCCAGTACACATCCAAGCGCACCAGCGCAGGCAGTAAAATCTTTCTCAAGAAACAGTCAGAGTGACGATGAGTGACGATAGTGACGATGAAAATGGGAGTGGGGGCGGTGTGAAAAATATCGTCATCATCGTCACTATCGTCACACACCCCCGTTTTTCCATCCCTCGACTTGTCGGGAATGGAACGCCATTCCCGACAATGGCCGGAGACAATCCGGGGGCATTGTCTCCGGCGGTGTTCTGCGCCGTTGCGTGGAACACACCGTGGTTGCAGGGGAGACGGTACTCTGCAACCACGGCAGGCTCCCGCAGGAGCCGCACACCCCCTCGGAGAGCCCACGACATCTTTGCAGCCGCATGGCTGAAAGTGTCATAGTGGGTTACACACTTTGAAAAAGGTGTGTAACCTCCGTGCCCTTCAGCCCGCACCATGGAAAAGGAAGTGAACGCATATGGGGAAAGGGAACTTCTCGGTTGCCCGTGTGGAAACCCGCACAAGGTCAACGGTGGGTAAGTTCGAACGACATATAGAACGGAAAAATGAGAGCTATGAAAATATGAATGTGGATCTCTCTAGGACTTGTTGGAACGTCATCTATCATGGCTGTGGGGAGAAGACCTATAACGAACGGCTGGATGAGCTGATTGCAGCCGGGATGGTGTCCCTCAAGGGCTTGAAGCCAGACGCAAAGGTCTTTGATGAGATGGTTCTGGATGTAAATACCGAGTATTTTGAGCAGCATGGTGGATATGAATATGCATGTCGTTTTTACGAAGCTGCCTTTCATTTTGCTCAAAGTGTATATGGCAAGGAAAATATCATTTCCGCCGTCATGCACGCCGATGAGTGGAATGTGGCCATGACAGAGAAGTATGGAAGGCCGATTTACCATTATCACCTGCATGTGATGGCACTGCCGGTGGTAAACAAAGAGGTGCGCTGGACCAAGCGGTGCAAGGACCCTGCCCTTGTGGGAACGGTCAAAGAGGTCATCCACCAGGTCAGCCACTCAAAGAAGTGGAAGTCTGTGAAGGCCGTTGACGAGAACGGGAAGCCTATTCTCAACAGCAAGGGCAAGCCCACCTACCACGCCTCTTACAGCGTGCTTCAGGACCAGTTTTTTGCGTATATGAAAGAAGCTGGCTTTGAAGGCTTTGAGCGTGGAGAACGTGGCAGCACGGCGGAACATTTGGCGTCGCTGGGATATAAAATTCAGCAGGATGAGAAGCGGTTATCGGTCCTGGAAAAGAAAATTGCCAGCGAGCAGGGGAGGTATCAGCAAACACACCGGGCGTTTATGACGTTTGGGGAGATTGAGCAATCCGGGAAAAAGACCTTTACAGGTAAGTATAGCGTGTCGGCGGAGGACTATGAAAAGTTGACGACTCTGGCCAAACAGAGCTATTCCGCAGTTTCAGAGTCAAAGAGGCTGAGAGAGGAGAATCAGTCCTTAACCCGGCGTATCTGGTCTTTGCAGTCAGAGGTGTCGCAGCTTCAAAAAGCCTTGGCAGAGCTGACGGAAAGGTGCAGACCCTATTTGGAAGCGGTCAAGGCGGCCCCTAAAGCGGTGAAGGAGTTTTTGGACGGGATTCTGGAGAAGTTCAAAAAGCAGGAGAAGAGTATTGTGTATGAGCCGATTGCTCCTTATGATAAGGGGCATCGCAAAAGCAAGGACCGGGAGAGATAACAGAGACGGCGGCAGGGAGTGACACCCATGCCGCCGTTATGCGTAATGCAGGTATTAAACAAAAAGCTCCTCATAGGACACACCCAGCAGTTCCCGTAGCAGCTTCAGCTCATCGGGGTAGATATGCCGCTGGCCCACCTCCATCTTGGCCAGGGCGCTGCGGGTGACATCACAGCCTCGGGTCTGTAGCTGTGCGGCAAGTTGTTCCTGGGATAGCTTACGCTCCATGCGCAGCTTTCGGATATTTTGCCCCAGGGCGTACTCATATTCAAGATTCATGGTCAACACTCCTTGCACTTATAGTGGTGCATCCAGTGTTGATTTTATTCTATGCACGGATTAGAATTGCACTTATATAGGTGCAAACAAAAGGAGGATTATCTGATGCAGAAGAATATGAGAGCACAGACCTGTTGCTTCACCGGCCACCGGGACATTGCACAAGACGAGAAGCAGGAAATAAAACGCCAGTTGGAGCGCATATTGCGATCTCTAATCGGAAAAGGGATTCGATATTTCGGTAGCGGGGGAGCCAGAGGGTTCGATTTAATGGCGGCGGACGTTGTGTTACAGCTCAAAAAGGAGTTCCCGCACATCAGATTGATTATGGTGCTGCCATGCCGAGATCAGACCCGGGGATGGAAAGGGGAGGACATCCGGCACTATGAGCGCATTTTGACCCAGGCAGATAAGGTTGTGTATCTCCAGGAAAAGTATTCTCCAGGCTGTATGCAGAAGCGCAACCGCCATCTGGTGAATCATAGCTCTGTCTGTGTGGCGTATTGCACTAGAAATACAGGTGGGACGGCGTATACGCTCAGATATGCATGTAAGAAGGGGGTGAGAATCGTGCTGCTCAATAGAGATAACCAAATTTTCTCAAAAGACTATGCATGCGATATCTAGATATATAAATAATTTGTTTGAATATTCTCCTAGAATATGCGATAATCTGAAGCATGAATACAAAATTTAGGAGTGGTATCATGCCAGTGAGCTACAATAAGCTGTGGAAACTTCTGATTGATAAGGAAATGAATAAAACAGACCTTCGCATGGTTGCCGGAATCAGTTCCGGAACTTTGGCGAAACTAGGTAAAAATGAAAGTGTGACAACGGATATTCTGGTTCGGATTTGTCATGCTTTGAATTGCGATATTGGCGACATTATGGAGATTTTACCTGATGAAAAAGGCAAGGATGAGAATGAAGACAATTAAACGAGTCAAACAATGGTGCCGAGACCACATAGGTTCTTCATTGCTAGCAACAGCTTTGCTAGGGTGGTTTGTTTCATGGGGAATGAGTTGGATTATACCATCGCCAAACGTTTCAGTTGGCAACTTTCCACAAAAAGAGCTTACATGCACATTAAACTCTGGATTTCCGCTTGTATTACAAGTTACAGAAGATGAGGATTTTCAAATTCTGTTTCAGGGCAAGGAAGTGGAAGAACCTTGGATTTACAATATTACGATCGAAAATACAGGTGAACAACCGATTCTGAACGAAGATTTTGCCAAGCCGTTGACCATAGATTTCGAGGAATCAACCAGCGTTATAAAGGCAACTATCATTGAGGCATCTAATGATGATTTGTGGAACGAGTTTCGGGAAAAAGCCAGTATTGATGGTGCAGTTTTGAGTATAAATGATATCCTTCTAAATCAAGGTGAGTCAATCACCTTTAATGTCTTTACGGAAGGAGCAGCGGGTAATATCAATTACGATCAAAGAACTGTAGGGTTATCAAAACTAACTCTAAAAAACGTTACTAAAGAGCGTAATGATTTGCTGGTGTCGCTAAAAAAGTCGACAACCATAGGGGCGATTCTTTTAACTATAGTAGCGTTCGTGCTTGTTATACTTGCGGTAAGATTCATGGTTGCAGCTCGCAAACTGAAATTAGAATTGGATAAAAATATATTGAAGTACTACGAATTGAAGGAAGCTTTGACTGCGGAGGAAACAGAAAATGAGCCTGAGTGCCAATGTAAGTGAAAAAGCAGCCCTGATCTGGGCCATTGCAGATAAATTGACCGGGGTATACAAGCCCCACGAATACGGAGAGGTGATTCTGCCCCTCACCGTGATTCGGCGGTTCGACTGCATCCTGGCAGACACCAAGGATGCTGTGCTGGAAAAATACGAATCCGTGAAGAATCTCCCCATGCGGGACGTGCTTTTGCGCAACGCCTCCGGCAAGGCGTTTTACAACATCAGCAAATTTACCTTTGAACGTCTGTTGGACGACCCGGACAACATCGAGGCCAACTTCCGGGACTACCTGAACGGATTCTCGGATAATGTCCAGGACATCCTGCAAAAGTTCAAGTTTGATGGCCAGATCACCACTATGGCCAACAAGGGAATCCTGTACATCGTTATTAAGGAGTTCACCACCCCCAAGGCCAACTTGCACCCTGATGTGATCTCCAATCTGGAGATGGGCTATATCTTTGAGGAGATTATCCGCCGGTTCTCTGAGTCCCACAATGAGGACGCTGGGCAGCACTATACCCCCAGAGAAGTGATCCAGCTGATGGTGAATATCCTGTTCTATGATGACAACGATATGTTGTCTGGCAACAACGTGGCCAAGACCATCTATGACCCTGCCTGTGGCACAGGTGGTATGCTGTCGGTGGCGGAGGAATACTTACACCAGCTCAACGCCTCCACGGAGCTCATGGCCTTTGGGCAGGAGCTGAATGACCAGACCTTCGCCATCTGCAAGGCGGATATGCTCATCAAAGGTAACAACGCCGACTTCATCAAGGACGGCAACACGCTGTCCGATGACCAGTTCGAGGGACAGACCTTCGACTATATCCTTTCCAATCCCCCCTTCGGACGGGAGTGGAAGAATGAGAAAGCGGCGGTGGAGACGGAGGCCAAGCGGGGCTATGCTGGGCGGTTTGGCCCCGGCCTGCCTGCGGCCAGTGATGGGCAGATGCTGTTTCTGCTCACCGCCATCTCCAAAATGAAGGAGCCCAAGGACGGCGGCAGCCGCATTGCCATCATCCACAACGGTTCGCCCCTCTTTACCGGCGACGCTGGCAGCGGCCCCTCTGAGATTCGCAAGTACATTCTGGAGCATGACCTGCTGGAGGCCATCATCGCCCTGCCCAACGATATTTTCTATAACACCGGCATTGCCACCTATATCTGGGTGCTGTCCAACAAGAAAGCCGGGACCCGCCGGGAGGGCAAGGTGCAGCTTATCAACGCCAACGGCCTGTATGAGAAGCGCCGTAAGGCCCTGGGCAACAAGCGCAACGACATCCCGGAGAGTGCCATTCAGGAGATCACCCGGCTGTACGGCGACTTTGCGGAGAGCGAGATCAGCAAGATTTTTGATAACGCTGACTTTGGCTTTACCAAGATCACCGTGGAGCGGCCTCTGCGCTACAACTACTCTACAGCTGAAGAGCGGATTCAGCGCCTATCAGAGACTGATGTGCTGGATGATATGCGGGGCTTTGGAGAATATAATCCGCCATATAGACTTTGGCAACAGGCTCTTCGTACAATTGATCAGACAAAAAATTTTGACAATCGTACCGAGTTCTATAATGAAGTGAAGCATGCCATAGATTTGGCGGGACTGTCGGGATATATGGTTGATTTTGATATTGTGGAACAGTTTTGCAGGCAAGAAGATGACACCTCGGAGATTGTGCTCAAGCGGGGAAAGCCGGTGCCCAGTACGGCTAAAAGGGACACAGAGAATGTGCCCCTAAAAGAGGACATTCAAGCCTACTTTGAACGGGATGTGCTGCCCTTTGCTCCCGATGCCTGGATCGACGAGAAAAAATCCAAGGTAGGCTATGAGATCCCCTTCACCCGGTATTTCTATCGGTACGAAGCCCCTAAGCCCTCGGAGGAGATCATGCAGGAGATTCTGGCCATTGAAGCGGAGCTGGAAGGGGCTCTGGCGGAGGTGTTTGGAGCATGAGGGAGATGAAAGATAGCGGGATTGAATGGATTGGGGAAATTCCAGCCGATTGGGAAATAAGGAAAATCAAACAATTGGCAGATTCCAACACGGAAAATTCCTTTGTGGATGGAGATTGGATAGAATCACCCTACATAGTAGATTGTGGTATTAGATATTTAACAACAGGGAATATAGGCGATGGTGTATTTAAGGAACAAGGAAATGGTTATATAACGCTAAAGACATTTGAAGAATTGGCATGTAAATATGCTTTTCCTGGTGATTTAATCATCTCACGACTTAATGCACCATATGGGAGATCATGTATTTTACCATCTGACTATACTGAATATGTAGTTGCTGTCGATAATGTGATATTGAGAACACAAGAAGACAAACGATATATTTGTTATGTATCTCAGTGTGATGGCTATAAACATACTGTAGAGGATGATGCTAAAGGCACGACAATGAAAAGGATTAGTCGAACTAATCTTGGAAACATTGTTATGCCATTACCACCAATTCTACAGCAACACCGCATTGCCAACTACCTCGACCGCAAGTGCAGCCAGATTGACGCCATCATTGCCCGGCAGCAGGAAGTGATCGAGAAGCTGAAAGCCTATAAGCTGTCCGTCATCACCGAAGCAGTCACAAAAGGTCTCAATCCCGATGTACCAATGAAGGACAGCGGGATTGAGTGGATTGGGAAGATACCGGAGCATTGGATAGTTAGTCAGTTAAAATATTATGCTTCGTTACGCTCTGGTTTAACCCTAGGTAAGAAGTATCCTCCCGATAGTAAATTGATAGAAGTTCCATATTTGCGTGTGGCAAATGTGCAAGGTGATTATATAAAACTTGATGATGTAGCTACTGCGTTTGTGCAACAGGAGGAGATTGATAAATACTCCTTGCACAAAGGTGAGCTACTGCTGACCGAGGGCGGCGATAGAGATAAACTCGGTAGAGGGTGCATATGGAACGGAGAAATCCAGCCATGTTTGCATCAAAATCACGTTTTTGCAGTAACCACAGATACAGGGAAGTTGTCAACAGAATACTTGAATTATGTTACATCATCCAATGTGGCAAGAACGTACTTTGACTATACTGCAAAGAAAACTACAAACTTAGCAAGTACAAATTCGACTACTATATTACAGTTTAAGCTTCCGATTCCTCCGATAGAAGAACAAGGAACTATTGTATCTTACTTAGATACAAAGTGTGCGAAAATTAATAGTTGGCTCAATAACACAGAACTTGTTATATCAAAGTTGCAGGACTACAAAAAATCCCTCATTTATGAGGTTGTGACTGGAAAGAAAGAGGTGTGAAAAATGGCAAAGTTGTTTATTAGCTACAATCACAAAGATGCTCTGCTGGTAGATACTATTGCACGTAGGCTGGAACTAGAATTTGGGCGAAACAATATTTTCTATGATGCATGGTCGATACAACCAGGTGATAGCATAGTTGGAAAGATGAACGACGGGTTGGCCGACTTCGATACCTTCTTTCTCTTATTATCGCCGAACAGCCTAGCTAGTAGTATGGTTGGTTTGGAATGGCGTTCGGCATTGAATCGAGCGGTAAACAATAATCTCAAATTTGTCGTTGTCAGAATTGCGGATTGCAACCTACCTGTAATACTTGCTGATATGTTGTATATTGACTTGTATGGAGAGGGAATGGACGGCTCAATTGAAAAGATGAAAAGAGTTGCAAAATTAGAAAACTGCTATACACCACTTGAAGATGTACAGAATTGCAAGGTGTTGTTTTCTGTTAAAGACAATTCAACAGCTGCATTCACCATTCAGGCTCTGTATTTTGCTGAACAAAATCCCCAATTTGTTTTTATTAGTAAAAATGAATTCAATAGGCAGTCTATAAATGTAACAAGTGAAATTACTACAACCTCTGCATCGGGAACAGCAACATATCCTGATGGAACCGTATATTATGCACATCGGATTACATTGCATCGAGTTCTTAAGCCAGGGTTCCCGTTTGTTGTAGAGTTTAAGGATAACGATTTGAGTAAACTTCAGGAAATTTGTGTGTTTGTTCTTTGTAATGCTGAGACAGGAAAATACCAACCATTGGCTATTGAAAGAGTGTAATTATGTCAGAGTTTAGTGTAAAAGAAGAACGCTTCGAGCAGGATATCGAGGAATACCTCTTGATCCATGGTGGCTACCAGAAAGGTAGCCCCGCCGCCTTCAACCGGGAGAAGACGCTGGATACCGGTACCTTCCTCTCTTTCATCCGCACCAGCCAGCCAAAGCAGTGGGAACGGTTTGAGAAGATCTACGGAGCAGACAGCGAGCGGCAGCTCATTGACCGGTTTTGCCGGGAAGTGAAACTGGTGGGGCTGCTGAAAGTGCTGCGCCAGGGCTTCACTGACCGTGGCATCAAGTTCCGGGCCGTGTTCTGGAAGCCGGAGACCTCCATCAACGAGACAAGCCAGGCCCAGTATGCCGCCAACATCCTCCACTGCACCCGGCAGCTCCACTATTCCCTGAGCAACGAGAACAGCATTGATATCGTCCTGTTCCTCAACGGCATTCCTGTGGTATCCATGGAGTTGAAGTGTCAGTTCACCGGGCAGGACACCTCCAACGCCATCAACCAATACAAGTTTGACCGTGCCGGGAAAGATGCCATTTTCCAATTCAAAAACCGGGTGCTGGTTCACTTCGCTGTGGACCTGACCAATGTGTATATGACCACCCGGTTGGAGGGGGCCAACACCTATTTCTTGCCCTTCAACCAGGGTAGCAATGGAGCTGGAAAAGTGGGAGGCAAGGGAAACCCCGTCAACCCGGACGGCTACGACACCGCCTACCTGTGGGAGAATGTGCTGTGCAAGGATCGCTTGCTGGAGATCCTACATAAATACCTGCATTTACAGGTGATCCGGGATGAAAAGACTGGGGAAGTGAAGTCCGAGCGGATGATCTTTCCCCGGTACCATCAGCTGGATGTGGTGACGAAACTGCTGCAGGATGTGAAGGCCCACGGCTCTGGCAAAAACTATCTCATTCAGCACAGTGCAGGCTCCGGCAAGTCCAACTCCATTGCCTGGTTGGCCCATCGCCTCAGCGGTTTGCACGACTGCCACGATGAGAAGATTTTTCAGTCTGTCATCATCGTTACCGACCGCCGGGTGCTGGACAGCCAGCTGCAAAACACGGTCTATCAGTTCGACCATGTGGCGGGAGTGGTGCAGAAGATCGACAAGAACGCCCAGCAGCTCCGGGAGGCCATCGAGGCCGGGACGGGCATCATCATCACCACCCTCCAGAAGTTCCCGGTCATCTACAAAGAGGTGCGTTCCGGCAATAAGCGGTTTGCAGTTATTGTGGACGAGGCCCACTCCTCTCAGACCGGTGACGCCGCCCGCAAGCTGAAACGGGCGTTGGCAGACACCGAGAAGGTTCTGGAGGAGTACGCCCAGCAGGAATATGAGGAGGAGGCCAAGCGCAAAGACGACGAGGACAAGCTGTTGGATGAGCTGGCTGCCCAGGGCGTTCATGAAAATCTGTCCTTCTTTGCCTTTACAGCCACCCCCAAGGATAAGACCCTGCAAATGTTCGGCCAGCGGGACGAACATGGAAAATACCATCCTTTCCATGTGTACTCCATGCGCCAGGCCATTGAGGAAGGCTTTATTCTGGATGTGCTGCAAAACTACATGACCTACAATATGTACTATAAGATTGCCAAAGCCATTCCCGATGATCCTGAGCTGGACACCACCGCCGGTGTGCGTGCCATTCGTCAGTTTGAGACGCTGCATCCCCATAACATCTCCCAGAAAACTGCCATCATGTTGGAGCAGTTCCGCAGCGTCACCCGGCACAAAATTGGCGGGAAGGCCAAGGCCATGATCGTGACACCTTCTCGGCTCCATGCAGTGCGCTATCTGTTAGAGTTCAAGCGTCAAATCCAGGAGAAGGGGTATAACGACCTGGACGTGCTGGTGGCCTTCTCCGGTGAGGTGGACGACAACGGAGTGCCCTATACGGAGGAAAAGCTGAATAAGACCAAATCCGGCGAGACCATCAAGGAAAAGGCGCTGCCAGAGGCGTTCCATACCGATGAATTCGGTATGCTCATTGTGGCAGAGAAGTACCAGACCGGCTTCGACGAGCCTCTGCTGCACACCATGTTTGTGGATAAGAAGCTGAGCGGCGTGAAGGCGGTCCAGACCCTGTCTCGCCTGAACCGCACCATGAGAGGGAAGAAGGACACCTTTGTGTTGGACTTCGTCAACTCCGCTGAGGACATCCGCAAAGCCTTCGAGCCGTACTATGAGGAGACGGTTTTGGAGGAGGAGACCGACCCCAACGTGGTGTATGACCTGAAAAATACGCTGGATGAATTCCGAGTCTATCAGCAGATGGAGATCGACCACTTTGCCGAGATTTTCTATGCGGTCAAGGAACAGGGGATGGGAGATATGGGACGGCTCCAGGGCACCATCCGTCCGGCACTGGATCGCTTTGACGCCCTGGACGAGGAGAAGCAGGACCTGTTCAAGTCGACTCTGGCTCGATTCAACCGTATCTATGCCTTTATCACCCAGGTGTGCCGCCTGTTTGATAAGGACATCCACAAGTTCAGCGTGTATGCCAAGTTCCTCTATACCATGCTGCCCAAGGGCGGACGGGACAAGGTCTATGTGGATGATAAGGTGCTGCTGGAGTACTACCGCCTGGAGAAGAACTTCGAGGGAGAAATCCAACTAGAGAGCACCCCGGAGGGATTCCGGCCCATCACCGGCGAGGCTGGACGCAGAGAAAAGAAGCGTGACCCCCTGACGGTTATCATTGACAAGATCAACGAGAAGTATGGTACCAACTTTACCGAGATGGACAAGGTCCTGCTCCAGATGGAGAACGACTATGCCGCCCAGGACAAGTGGCACAGCTACGCCCAGAACAACGACCGTAAGACTTTCATGCTGCTCTTTGAAAAAGACTTTCCCAATATGGCTGCTGCTCGGTATGAGCAGAATGAGGACTTCTTTGTGAAGATGTTCTCTGAGCCGGATATGATGCGGCAGGTCATGGAGACAGTGGGGACAGTGGTGTATGAGAGGTTGAGGGCATGACAGGAAGGATCAATAAAAAATGAGGTGGTTGGGCTATGTTTGAGAGGGTAAAAGGCATTTCAATTAGTGGTCGGTGCTTTTTAGAAGAAACAGAGCTTTCCTTTTTTCCGAAAGATGGTGACAGAATTGCTGTTGTGTATGGCAAAAATGGAAGCGGGAAAAGTACAATTTCAGAGGGATTCTCACGTATTGCCTCGGGAGATATTTATGGAGATTTGTCTGTCTCTTTAATTGATCGGTCTAATACGGTTGTATCCTTGTTGCCTGAAGGTAAAGTATTTGTGTTCGATGAAAAATACATAGATGAGAATGTGAAAATAGATGAGGATGGGTTAGGAACTATTATCCTTTTAGGAAGCCAGGTAGATATTCAGGCAGAGATAGATCACTATATGCAATTGCTAACATCGGCAGAAAAAGAGCATACAGTTGCTGAGAACAAACTAGCAGACTTTGCTCAAAAAAGTAGTACTATTAGTCCGGAATATCATTTATCACGCATTAGAAAGACTTTGCAGGGCCAATGGGCAACAATAGATTCGTCGATTAAGGGAAATAAAATCAGCTCCAAGGTGACAGAGGGGATTATTAAAGAAATAGGAGAGCTGTCTGTCCCTGAGAATGTGGCACAATTACAACAAACATTTGATGAAACTAAGAGCCTACTTGATAAAGTGGCTGATGCCACGGAAAGCTACCCAGATCCAATCTGTGTAGTCCCTTTTGCAGATAGCTTTGAAGAGAATCTATGCTCTTTGCTGGCAAAGGTGGTTGAAAAACCTGTGTTAACGAAGAATGAATCTCTTATTCTGAAGCTGATTAAAGATGGTAGGCAATCATTTGTAGAGGCAGCGAAAAGGGACTTTAGCAATGAAAATACTACATTTTGTCCATATTGCTTTCGAAAGATTGATGCACAATATCGACAAGGCCTCATTGACAGTATCGACAGAGTTCTAAATAAAGATGTTGAAAAACACAAGGCTGAATTACAAGCGGTGTCTTTTCCAAAAATCAGTGAAGACTATTCTAATTTTTCAGAATTAGATGCCGAATTAGTGAGAAAAATCCATCAACAGATTAAGAATTGCGAGATGTTGATTGAGCGGTATAGGTCTGCGCTGGAGCAAAAACTAAGCGGAATTTATAATCCGCTGGATATAGCACCCCTGGGTTTGAACAGCAGTATCAGAGAACTGAACCATCTTCTACGTGATCTTGAGCACAGACGACGGGCGTTTGTAGATGCGGTGCGAAGAAGAAAGACAATAGTGCAAGACTTGATTTTAATCAATAAAAAAATTGCGCATTTGCAAATCCAACAAATGTACCGCGATTACAAAAAACAGATAAGGGAAAAGCAGATTGCGCAAGCTGACCTACTGGATACGCAAAGAAGAGTGGGAGATATTCGAAATCACCTTAAGGAGCTTGAACAGAAAAAATCTGATGTAGGGCTGGCGATCGAAAGCATAAACAGTGCCCTAGAATATGTTTTTTTCTCCAGAGATCGACTCTCAATTGAGCTGAAGGATAATAAGTATTATTTGAAGTCCAATGGGAAAAGTGTTAAACCCAAAAATATTTCCTTAGGAGAGCGAAATATCATTGCGTTGTGTTATTTCTTCACGGAAATATTGTCGAACCAGGACATTGGGAAACTATACCAAGACGAGGAGTTGGTGGTTGTTGATGATCCTATCTCAAGTTTTGACTTTGAAAATAAAGTCGGCATAAGTTCGTTTCTAAGATTTCAGGCACAGAATATCATGGGTGGAAACCCTAGCAGTAAGATCCTGTTTTTGACACATGATTTATCGACATTTTTTGATTTACAAAAGATAGCTGGGGAAATAGAGCAAACATTTAAGAAGAGCGACAGACCGGCAAAAAGTAATTTCTTCGAATTATCTGGAAGAAGTCTTCACATATGTGAATCTAAAAAGAAAACATATAATGAGTATCGAGAATTGTTAGGAATGATTTTTCAATATGCTACAGGCGAAACAGAAGGGTTGGAACTGACAATCGGCAATGCGATGCGCCGTTCACTAGAAGCCTTTTCTACGTTCGTATATGGTACGGGGATTACAGGTGTGTCGTCTGACCCTAAGGTTGTAAAAAGTTTAGGAGATCGATCTGTCTACTTTGAAAACCTTATGTATCGTTTGGTGCTCAATGGAGAAAGTCATTTTCAAGGGCGCATATACGGAGTGCAGGATGATCTCAATTTCCATCAATTCATTTCAACTGAGGAAAAAATGCGGACATGTAAAGATATATTATGCTTTATGTATTGTCTATATCCTGACCATATAAAGTCATACTTTCCGAAAGAAGCCGCTCAAAAAATAGGAAATTGGGCACAAGAACTTGTCAAAAATGATCGGTTCAGGCTTAATGGAGCTCAATAGATAAACAAAGGGGGAGGCTCAGAACATGAATAAAAATGGCTTAAATAACACCTGAAATATGGACGGAGCGTTAAGAAGTGTAGCGGTTTACGAACAGTGTAAAGATTTGATGGATAATTTGAACGGTTACATGTATGATTACTCTTAAATTTTGAGTCGCGAAATATGGAATAGAGGGTGAACAATATGGTAATTGGAACATTTGCATATTGTGGGTCCGGTCAAGATACGTTGGCAGATGGTTTCTGTCGTTACAAAGGATTTCAAAAGTATAGCATGGGTGATATTATCCGTAATATCGCAAAGGAACGAGGGCTTCCACCAAAAAGAGAAAACCTGCAGAAGATACGAGAAGAGTGTGATGCGGTTTATGGACGTGATTTCACACCAAAACAAATCGTTAGCCAAATCTGCTTGACTGAGAATCAGGATATTATTATCACTGGAATTCGAACAATGGAAGAATATTTACACTTAAAGAGTCGACTTAATATGATTCTTGTTTTTGTTTTTGCAGATGAAAAGATTCGTTTTCTACGCATGTTGAAACGAGCAGAAGAAAAAGACGAAGCAAATCTCTTAGAATTAAAAAAGCGAATGGATAGAGAAGAGGAGCTATTTGACTATGAACAACTCAGACAGCGCGCAGATATAAAATTTACCTTTAACATGAGTTTGGGTCAATATTTGAACCAAGAGAAAGAAATTGTGGAATCTTTGTTGCATTCAATAACGAGACTGTGATGTTTTAAGATTACGCTACAAATAGACTTAAAAAAGGAGTGGGTAAAATGAAGGATCCCAAAAATGCGTTACTTACTGCACTAATAACCGGTGCGATATGTGTGGTAATCTCTTTTATTCCAGATATTATGGGTATAGAAGCTATTGGAGTGAAAGCCGGGATTATCTTGGGAGGATATGCAATTACTATACTATGTGTATATATTAGCTCTCTAATCTGGGAGGGGTGGATGCGTTCTCGTTTTGATTTATGGAACATCGGGAAGATTCGTGGTTTATGGCAAGACAAGGGACTGAAAAAGCAACTCAAAAAAAACTTTGAGACGTCTCAGAATATAAAGATAAAAGTGACAAGAGGTAAAGAATTACTTAATCACAGAAAACCCAACGGATTGGTAAAAGAGTTGAGTGATTTAAAGGATGGAAAAGGGAAGACAACTGAGAAATCAGTTAACGTACAAATCCTGCTGGTTTTACCTTGTTATCAAGATGACCATGTCAAGGAACGCCGAGAAGCGCATAACGAGATGGATGACAAAACCTTTTTGGAGTCGTGGTATCAATTCCTGGATGAGATAAGAGAGTACGACTCAGAACATCTATCTATTAATGTTAGGTTTTATCGCGGTACACACGCAAGATGGAGATTTTATATTTTTGAAAAAGAACGAGCTGATCAAAGTACCTGTGTTTTGCTATCTAACTACGATAGGAAGCGGGAAGGTCTTAGCCTCCCGATGTACAAAATTATGCATGGAGAACAAAACATTGCAGGATTCATGTGCAAGTATTTTGATGATTTGTGGGAAAATAAGTCAACTATTAAGCCGCAAGAATTATATAAATTAATTGAAACAAAAAAATGTCAATCGCAATTCTGTTTGAACTGTGATGCACAGGGAATTAGTCAATGTGACAGTTGTGGGAGAGAAAAATGTGAATTTGAAAACCTTTGCCAAAATCTTATAAAGCGTTATAAGGAAGTTTTAATGTCTTTTGGCGCAGGAGGAGAGGGAGAAGAGGTATGAAAACATATATCGCAGAGATTGCAGGCAAAGATAGCATTGCAGCAGTGCATAAAATTATGCGAGAGCGGGGTCCGGCTACTATCATTCCCACTGTTGTATATACTGGAACAGAATACGGAGATTTCTCCTCATATACTAGGTCGATTGATTATCTTACAAAATGTGGTCAAGTGTATGGTGTTTCTGTAGAGGAAACTGTAGTTTTGCATAATGAACTGCTGTGGAATTATATATGCGCAAAATACTCAAACTTGCTATTTCGAGAGTACGGCATTTATACACCATGCGTCATGTGCCATCTGTTTACACACTTGCTGCGAATACCGCTTTATCTTGAGAGAAAATGTGAGGGTATCATTACTGGGGAACGCTATTCGCATAAAGGAAAACTCAAAGCAAATCAGCAACAGGACACCATCAGTTTGTTTCGTTCTTTGTTCAGTCGACACGGGATTGCCTTAATCCAGCCATTTATCGATACGGAAGATACACTTATAGTTGATGAGGAGATAAAAGATTATTCTCATATATCTACAATTAATGATGTAAAATGCATTCTTTCTGGGAATATGTCAGGAGTTTCTCTGGAGGAACCAGGAAACCTGGCGAAATTACGAAAATATCTCGACTCATTTGTTTCTCCGGTAGGTGAATATCTACTTCAATGCTATACTAAGAGGTTAGAAATTCAATATGAGGAGCTAGATCAGGTCATCCGGAGGTGTTTGCATGAGTGATGTTGTTAAATTTGACGGGAAACTGTTCCAAATTGTACAAAGAACAAAAGAAGTGGAGTTTCAGGTTAATAATCAGACTGTATTCAAACGCCTGGAACTCGAAGTTGCTCGCAGGCCACCTGGCATACGTGCATTAGTTATTAATGATAATAAACTACTACTTGCTTGTGAGTATCGCTATGAGCTGGATGGGTGGGATTACCGATTACCAGGTGGAAAGGTATTCGACACCAATGAGGAATACTTTGCGAAAACACAGCTAGGTACTCCCATTACTGATGATATAATCCATGCATTGAAAAGAGAGTTGCTCGAAGAGGTCGACATAGAGGTTAAGAACTATACTCTCCTAAACGTTTCTCACTGTGGGTTGACCGTTGAATGGGATTTGCATTATTTTTTGGTAGATCAGTATATTGACCATACAAGTACATCCATTCAAAAAACAGAGTATGAATTTATCCAAAGTCGATGGGTGGATTTTTCCACTGCATTAGAACTTTGTTTGAATGGATCGGTTTCAGAAGCAAGAACTGCCTATGAGATTATTCGTTTTATTTTGAATAGGATTGGGGGATAATGGCTATGAAATACCTTCAGCGGGATGAGACTAACACTTGGCATGAGCGCATTATAATTGCTTTGTCTATGTTACGCTACGGGTGGCTTGTTAACCCATTCAGTGGTCATATCATCATTAGCTTTTTTACTCCAAGCTGTAAGGTCAAAAGCTTAAAACTTCTGCGACATGGAAAAACGGTTGGCGTGGAGCGCAATGAATTTATGAGCAACACTTCCAGTAATGCAATCCTTTCAAAAGGTGGAATCGAAGAAATTAAAGAGGCTTCTCATGAAGTAAATAATCATATGCCAGACGTGATACTACTGGCACCGTTGAAACGCACAATGGATACATTTCGCATTTTGCAGTCGCAGTTTACACATCATTTGCCAGTGATAGAGTGTACCTATATGATAGGTATTAACAATGGTGTGTGGGAAGATAAACGATTAGAAGCACTTGATGAAGATAATTTATACATTTTCTTACAGAGAGAGTATGCGCACAATATTTTTGTAAAATCTAAAGATGGTGACAGTTGGGGTGATGTGTTTGTTCGCTGTTCGAAATTAATTCACACAGTTAATCGTGAATATAAGGGGAAAGATATTTTGTTGATCAGTCAGGGTAGTATTTATCAGGGAATAAAAATACTACTGCATCACTCAAATAAACCTTGGGACGGATATTCTCCAAATGCAATGTTTTCTACAAAGCTATGTAACGAGAAATCCGTGGGATATGGTCGTGTCTTTAGACTTTTTTGATGAATCCTAAAGGAAGCTTTACTTGTTTTGGACAACGTCTGTTGGGAAGAAACATATGCGAGTATGTCGTCAGATTAGTATTAAGAGTTTTGCGCAAACGGCTTTGTGTGTCCTGGTATGAGTGAAGTGGGACAGCTATGGAAAGAACCTTTCATGGAGGTCTCAAGAGGTTTATGTTCATATATTTGTTTTCTGGCTAGGATGGTGTGGCCGGGAACAAAGCAGCATAAGAAAAGAGTTGTCGTTCGGGAAGCTGCTTATTTACAAGGTACAGAATACCAGGAAACATTTGTTGCGCCAAAAACTACCAAACTGTCCCCGGAGGCGGCGAGGCAAAGATGTACTTTAACTACTACGCTGCCGAGGCTAACGATTCAGAAGGCAACCCGCCTATTGGCATCATCCGTTGTGCAGACAAAGATAGTATCACAGCGGAATACGCTCTGGGCGGGCTGGAGAACAACATCTTTGCCTCCCGGTATGTCCTGTACATGCCCAACAAGGAGCAGCTGGTGGCCCAGCTAGAGGCTGTTTTGGAGAAGTGGCATGGGAAGGAAAATTCCTGAAATAAAACGTCATACTTGCGTTTGAAAAGAGAATTTGGTACAATACAGATACTCCAAAGACATGTGTTGCGGGAATTAGGATCTTCCGTGTGACAGAAAAACATGGCCTGTAAGATTGCTGCAACTGCTGGTATCGCTGATACGATTTTGATACTAGGGTACCTGTTAACTAGGAATACGGAGGAAAACGCTAAACAATAAAAGTTAATACTTGAAAGTTGTACAATAAAAGTGGACACGTCGAACAGTGAAGATATAATAAGATTAAAGGGGCGTGTTCAAGATGAAGC
>CALWXF010000035.1 GCA_944385445.1 uncultured Oscillospiraceae bacterium | reverse complement strand
ACGGGCATGATCATGAACTCCTGGATGTCCACGTTGTTGGTGGCGTGAGCGCCGCCGTTGAGGATGTTCATCATGGGCATGGGCAGGATCTTGGCGTTCACGCCGCCAATGTAGTTGTACAGGCTGGTGCCCAGGGACTGAGCAGCGGCCTTGGCGCAGGCCAGAGAAGCGCCCAGGATGGCGTTGGCGCCCAGACGGGTCTTGTTGGGGGTGCCGTCCAGGTCGATCATGGTCTTATCAATGGCGGGCTGATCCAGAACGTTCATGCCGATCAGAGCCTCAGCGATCTCGGTGTTGACGTTGGCAACAGCCTTCTCCACACCCTTGCCCATGTAGCGGCTCTTGTCGCCGTCACGCAGCTCGCAGGCCTCGTAGATACCAGTGGAAGCGCCGGAGGGCACAGCAGCACGGCCCACGGTGCCGTCGTCCAGGGTCACCTCAACCTCAACGGTGGGGTTGCCGCGGGAGTCCAGAATTTCGCGAGCGACGACGTCAACGATTTCGATCATGTTTTTCATGGGAATCAATCTCCTTTCAAATCGTAGAGAATGTTATCTTCAGGCGGACAGGTCCAGGCGGGCCTGTCCGCCGGATAACCACAAAAGTGATGCTTAGTGGACGATCAGGGTCTCACCGGTCATTTCAGCGGGCTTTTCCAGGACCCCATGAAACCCGCTTGGCTGGGCTTTCACGGGGACCCCGTGATTTCAATGCACAGCGGAAGTGAATTCCGCTTTGCGCCAAGATTTTTGCCATGGGCAAAAATGCTTGATATGGGCCTTGAAAAGCCGGATGACCCTGTTTTATCCGCTAGAAGTCAGACCTTAGTGGACGATCAGGGTCTCACCGGTCATCTCAGCAGGCTTTTCCAGACCCATGAGGTCCAGCATGGTGGGAGCCAGATCGGCCAGGCGGCCGTCACGCAGCTTCACGTCCGCACCCACCAGGCAGCAGGGCACCAGGTTGGTGGTGTGGGCGGTGAAGGGGGAGCCGTCCTCGGCCAGCATGTGCTCGGCGTTGCCGTGGTCGGCGGTGATGATGGACACGCCGCCCATGGCAGCAGTGGCAGCCACCACCTTGGCCACGCCAGTGTCCACGGCCTCGGCGGCCTTCACAGCGGCGTCAAACACACCGGTGTGGCCCACCATGTCGCAGTTGGCGTAGTTGAGGATGATGACGTCATACTTGCCGCTCTCGATGCGCTTGACGCACTCCTCGGTGACCTCGGCAGCGCTCATCTCGGGCTGCAGGTCGTAGGTAGCAACCTTGGGGGAGGGGATCAGGCAGCGATCCTCGCCGGGGAAGGTCTGCTCCACGCCGCCGTTGAAGAAGAAGGTGACGTGGGCGTACTTCTCGGTCTCAGCAATGCGCAGCTGGGTGCGGCCCATGCGGGAGATATACTCGCCGAAGATGTTGGACAGCTTCTCACGGGGGTAGGCCACCACCACGTTGGGCATGGTGGCGTCATACTCGGTGGTGCACACATACTGCACATGGAAGAAGCCCTTCTTGCGCTCAAAGCCGGTGAATTCGGGGTCCACAAAGCTGCGGGTGATCTCACGAGCACGGTCAGGACGGTAGTTGTAGAAGATGATGGAGTCGCCCTCGCCGATCTCGGCGCCCTTGGTGCACACCACGGGCTCCATGAACTCGTCGGTGACGCCCTTATCATAGGACTCCTGCACAGCCTGAGCGGCATCGGCACAGAAGGGGGCCTCGCCGTAGACCATAGCCTGATAGGCACGCTCCACACGCTCCCAGCGGTTGTCACGGTCCATGGCGTAGAAACGGCCCTGAACGGTGGCAATCTGGCCCACGCCCAGCTCGGCCATCTTGGCCTGGAGCTGCTCGACGTAGCTCTTGCCGGAGGAGGGGGGCACGTCACGGCCGTCCAGGAAGCAGTGGACGTAAACCTTGGTCAGGCCACGCTCCTTGGCCATCTTCAGCAGAGCGAAGAGGTGGGTGATGTGGGAGTGCACGCCGCCATCGCTGAGCAGGCCGTACAGGTGCAGGGCAGTGCCCTTCTCCTTGCAGGCGTCCATGGCACCCACATAGGCAGCGTTCTGGAAGAAGGTGCCCTTCTCAATGTCCAGGGAAATGCGGGGCAGGTCCTGGAACACCACACGGCCAGCGCCGATGTTGGTGTGACCCACCTCGCTGTTGCCCATCTGGCCGTCGGGCAGACCCACGTCCAGGCCGGAGGCGGACAGGCAGCAACGGGGATTCTCAGCGAAAATCTTGTCCAGATTGGGGGTCTTGGCAGCGGCAATGGCGTTGTCGCCGGGCTTGCAGTCTCCAGCGGGCAGACCAAAGCCGTCCATGATGATGAGAGTAGTAGGAGTTTTCATTACAAAGCCTCACTATTTCAAATTGTTTGGCAATGCGTCTTTTTACGTGATGTCACGCTCGGATTGGACGCATGGCCGGGCCTCTAAGCCCGCCGACTCCGGGCAAACCCGGTGCGGTCAGTGCGCCGCCCCTGGGCTTTGCCCATCCGCTCTGGGCTTAGCGACCCTATGCGTCTATCCTTACGCTTCCTGGTTAGCAGCGTTGATGATGGCCATGAAGTCGTCGGGCTTCAGGGCAGCGCCGCCGATGAGGCCGCCGTCGATGTCGGGCTGAGCCAGCAGCTCAGCGGCATTCTTGGCGTTCATGGAGCCGCCGTACTGGATGGTCACGGCACGGGCCACACGGGCGCCGTACAGCTTGCGGATCACGCCACGGATGTGAGAGCACACAGCGCCAGCCTGCTCGGCAGTGGCGGTCTTGCCGGTGCCGATGGCCCAGATGGGCTCGTAGGCGATGACCACACGGCGCACCTGGCTCTCGGTCAGGCCAGCCAGAGCGATCTTCACCTGGTAGGTGATCAGCTCCTCGGTGACGTCCAGCTCACGCTGCTCCAGGCTCTCGCCCACGCACACGATGGGACGCAGGCCGGCCTCCAGGGCGGCGTGGACCTTCTTGTTGACGGTCAGGTCGGTCTCGTTGTAGTACTGACGGCGCTCGGAGTGGCCGATGATGACGTACTTGGCGCCCACTTCCTTGAGCATCTCCACGGTGACCTCGCCGGTGAAAGCACCGGAGGCCTCGTAGTGGCAGTTCTCGCCGCCGATGGCCAGACGGGTGTCCTTGAACAGCTTCACGGCGCCGGGGATGTTCACAGCGGGAACACACAGCACCACTTCGCACCACTTGTGCTTGCCCAGCTGGGGCTTGATGGCCTCGGCGTAGGCACGGGTCTCGGACAGGGTCTTGTTCATCTTCCAGTTGCCGGCGATGATGGTCTTACGATATTTCAGGTTCATAAGATTGAGTCGTCCTTTCTGTATAGGGGTCGAGCATATTGTCACGCTCGGATTGGACGCATGGCCGGGCCACTAAGCCCGCCGACTCCGGGCAAACCCGGGGTGGTAAGTGCGCCACCCCTGGGCTTTGCCCATC
>CALWXF010000034.1 GCA_944385445.1 uncultured Oscillospiraceae bacterium | reverse complement strand
GGCACGGCGCAAGCCGTGACGGAGGGATTGACCCAACCAACGGGTCTGTTGCAAAACCATAATTTTGCAACAGACCCACGTTCACTTCCATTTTCCACCACAAGAGGTGATTTTGTTGAGATCCCGCACTTATCCCGTAGCCCTTTTGTATGCTCTGGCCTTTCTGATCCCCGCTCTGCTCCTGTTGGTGGTCTATGCCCGTCTAGGGTTGGCCCCTTGGGGGGACAACACCATCCTGATGTCCGACATGTCCTCCCAGTATGTGGAGTTCTTCTGTGCCTTAAAGCACGGAGACGTGTTCTTCTCCTGGTCCAAGGCCCTGGGCACCTCCTATATCGGGGTGTTCTCCTATTACGTCTCCAGTCCCCTGTCCCTGCTCACCCTGCTGGTGCCCAACGAGTACATGCCCATGGGGCTGATGTTCCTCACCGTACTGAAGGTGGGGCTGGCTGGACTGACCTGCTGCATCTTCCTGCGCTCCTACCTCCGGTGCAGCGCCCTGTCCCTCCCCATGCTCTCCACCTGCTACGCCCTTTGTTCCTACACCGCCGCCTACTCCCTGTGCATCATGTGGCTGGATGGGCTCATTTGGCTGCCTGTCATCCTTTTAGGACTGGAGCGGATTTTGGCGGGACGGCGGCCCTGGCTGTTCTTTGTCAGCCTGGTCGTGTGCTTTGTCTCCACCTGGTACATCTCCTACATGATCGGTATCTTCTGCTGTGTGTGGCTGGTCTATCGGGAAATCTGTGAGGCCACCCCCTGGAAGGATATCTTGCGCCACATCCGTGCCTTCCTCCTCTCCGCTCTGGCCGCTCTTGGGGTCACCGCCTGGATGTGGGTGCCCTCCCTGCTGGCCATCTTCAGCGGTAAGCTGGGAGATGCCACCATGGACTACTCCAGCCTCACCAATTTCCCTCTGTGGAAGCTGCCCAGCCGACTGTTCGCCGGCCAACAAGGGGGACTGACCAACTCCGCCCTGCCCTATCTGTTCTGCGGAACTGTGATTTTGATGCTGGCCCTGGTCTTTTTCTTCTACCCCGCCATTTCCGGCCGAAATAAGCTGGCCGCCGGGGCAGTGCTGGTGGTACTGGTGCTTTCGCTGTGGCTGTCCCCCCTGGACAAGGTATGGCACCTCATGCAGATGCCCAACTGGTTCCCCTATCGGTACAGCTTTGTCTTCTCCTTCTTCTTGGTAGCTTTGGCTGGCCAAGTGTTGGCGGCCCTGCCAACCTCCTTCACCACCTGGAAGTTGGCCCCGGTGGTCACCCTGGTGCTGTTTGGCCTCACCGCCTGGGAGCTGGGCTACAATACCCAGACCACCATGCTGGACATCCGGGAGGTGTTCCGCTGCCAGTCCTACGCCGACTATGTCTCCTACTATCAGGAGAATGAGGCTCTGGTGGAACAAGCTCAGGAGGAGGACACCGACTTCTACCGCATGGGAGCCACCTACGACCGGGGCGACAACAGCCCCCTCTCCTTCGGCTATGCCGGTATCACGCACTACAGCAGCATTTACAACAAACAGGTCAACACCTTCCTAAAGCAACTGGGCTTTGCCCAGGGCTGGATGTGGAGCGTCTACTACGGCTCCACCCCCGTCACCGACAGCCTACTGGGCATCCGCTATGTCCTCAGCGACCAGGAGTTCCCCGGCTATGAAGAGGTAGGCCACAGCGGCAGCCTGACCCTGTGGAAAAACCCGGATGCTCTGCCCCTGGCCTATGTCTCTCAGGGACAGGTTTCCACCATTCTTCCCCGTGGGTACACTCCCTTTGAGACCCAGACATATCTGCTCAACCAGCTCACCGGCTCCACCCAAGAGGTATTCTCCTCCATTGACCTGGAGGTACAAGAGAGCGAGGGACAGATCACCCTGCGCATCCACGGCACCGGGAATCCCGTCTATGCCTATCTGGACCAAAACGGGTTCACCGCTCTGTCTGTGGACGGCGAGTACCGCTGTTCCCTCACCCCCTATGAGGAGCAGCGCATCCACTACCTGGGCACTCCTGCCGTTGGAGAAACCCTGGAGGTAACCATCGCCTGCAACACCACCCTGTCCAACCTGGACTGGGAGGCCCTGGTGCAGCAGCTGGACCAGCAGGCCCTCCGGGATGCGCTGGCCCTGTTGGACAACACCCAGGTGGATACAGTCACCAACTCCCGCGTCTCCCTCCAGGCCACCGCCGACACACCCTCCACCCTGGTCACCACCATCCCCGCTGAGGACGGCTGGACCGCCTATGTGGACGGGAAAAAGGTGGACACCGGGGTGTGCTGGGACACCTTTCTCACCGTGGAGCTCACCCCTGGCACCCACCAGATCACCTTCCGCTATACTGCACCTGGGCTCATTCTGGGCCTGGGGCTGGGCGGTATCACCGCTGTGGCTTTCGTGGGCTGGCTGGTGTGGAAACGCAAAAAAGCCTGACATCCAAAAAAATGCCGTGGTGCAACCAAGCACCACGGCATTTTTCTGGTCAATTTTCTTTTGTGGGCTCCTCCGCCAAGGGGCGGCGGCGGTACTCTCTGGGCCCCCACTCCGGCAGGGGCAGGCGCTGCATGGCCCCAAACACATAGTTTTTCAGATTGGGGTAGGTCTTGGACAGCTCCGCCACCAGCTCCTTCACCTCCTGGCGGCGGGTATTTCCATCCGCCGGGCAGGGGTTGTGGACGATGGGCAGGTTGTGCCGCTTGGCGGCTCCTCGCACCATTCCCTCCCCGCAGTAGAGCAGGGGGCGAATCTGGGTGATGCCCATGCGGTCCAGGTAGGTCACGGGCTGGAAGCAGGACAGCCGCCCCTCATAGAAGAGGGAGAGGAAGAAGGTCTCCACTGCGTCGTCGTAGTGGTGGCCCAAGGCAATCTTATTCAGACCCAGCTCGGCCATGGCGTTGTGGAGAGCCCCCCGGCGCATCTTGGCACACATAGAGCAGGGATTCTTTTCCTTGCGCACATTAAAAATAATGTCAAAGATCTGGGTCGGGATAATATGATAGGGCACCTCCAGCTGGTCACACAGGGTTTGCACTGGGCCGAAGTCCATCTCCGGCACGCCGGGATGCACCGTCAAGGCGTGGAGCTCAAAAGGCACGGGGTAGAACTTTTGCAGCCGGGCCATGGCCGTGAGCAGCACCAGGGAGTCCTTTCCCCCGGAAACCCCCACAGCAATGCGGTCTCCAGGCTGAATCATATCATAATCCTCAATACAACGGCGCAAATGGGATAAAATCAGCTGCATTTGTTTGACCTCCAAATAGCAAAATGAAAACGAGATTTCAAGAGCATCCACAAGAATGAACGAGAATAAAAGAGCAAATAAAACGCAAGTTAAAAAAAGCATGTTTTTTTGTTGACACCAGGCAACCCCCGTATTATAATACATCCTGCGCCTTCTTGTAAAGGAAGGAAACCCCGTGTTTTTTATAATAAATCAAGATAAATGGAGGAAACCGATATGTCTACCTTTATGGCAAACAAGGGTAACATCGAGCGCAAGTGGTACATTCTCGATGCTGCCGGCAAGCCTCTGGGCAAGACCGCTGCCGCCGCCGCTACCCTGCTGCGTGGTAAGCACAAGCCCGAGTACACCCCCCACGCTGACTGCGGCGACTTCGTCATCGTCATCAACGCTGACAAGGCCGTCCTCACCGGCAAGAAGGGCGAGCAGAAGTTCTATCGCACCCACTCCGGCTATGTGGGCGGTCTGAAGGAGACCAAGTACCGCATCCTGATGCAGGAGAAGCCCGAGCTGGCTATGCGTGTGGCTGTGCGCGGCATGCTGCCCCGCAACATCATCACCAAGGACTCTCTGAGCCGCCTGAAGATCTATCGTGGCGACGCTCACAAGCACGAGGCTCAGAAGCCCGAGGCTTGGACTGTTGAATAAGGAGGTAACCGACTATGTATAAGAGCAAGAAGCCCTATCACTACGGCACCGGCCGTCGGAAGTCCTCCGTGGCTCGTGTGCACCTGTTCCCCAACGGCACCGGCTCCATCACCATCAACGGCCGTGACATCGAGGAGTACTTCGGCCTGGAGACCCTGAAGATGGTGGTCCGTCAGCCCCTGAACACCACCGGCGTCATCGGCAAGGTGGACGTGGTTGCCACCGTCACCGGCGGCGGCGTCACCGGTCAGGCTGGCGCTCTGCGCCACGGCATCTCCCGTGCCCTGCTGGAGATGGATCCCGAGTTCCGCGCCTCTCTGAAGGCTGCCGGCTTCCTGACCCGCGATCCTCGTATGAAGGAGCGTAAGAAGTACGGCCTCAAGGCTGCCCGTCGCGCTCCGCAGTTCAGCAAGCGCTAAACTTTATCAAAAGTGGTCAAAAA
>CALWXF010000033.1 GCA_944385445.1 uncultured Oscillospiraceae bacterium | reverse complement strand
CGCAGCTCCAGGGAGTTGGCCATGGTCATCCGGTCGGCCTTGCGCAGAATGTCCAGGGGCTGCCACAGGTGCAGGTCCAGATACTGCATCTTGGTCAGATCGTCGGCATCCTTCACCTGGGCAAAATAGGGGGCAGTGATGTCCTTCCAGGTGCGGCTGCTGCGGTAGGCGGGGGTGAGAACCTGCTCCACCTCGTCGTTGTCAAAGATGAAGGCCTGACCCACAAAGGTGTCCTCCACAGGCTTGGCGGCCTTGGTCAAGAAGCCCTGGCCGTGGAAGGGGGGTAGTTTGGACACGACGCCCGCCACTGCCTTGCGGATGGGAAGGGGCAGCTTGCGGTAGGCCCGATAGGGCTTGGTGGTGTGGTAGGTGATGTAGCCGCCAAACAGCTCGTCGGAGCCCTCGCCGGACAGCACCACCTTCACGTCCTGAGCTGCCAGCTTGGACAAGAAGTACAGGGGCACGGTGGACAGGTTGGCGTTGGGTTCGTCGGCGTAGTACTGGATGGTGGGCAGAATGTCGAAGAACTCCTCAGCCGTGATGGTCTTGGAGATGTTCTTCAATCCCAGCTCCTCGCACAGGGCCTTGGCCTCGCTGGTCTCGTCAAAGCCCTTGTTGGCAAAGCCCACGGAGTAGGTCTTGTCGGGGTGGGACAGGGCGGTGATGACGCTGGAGTCAATGCCGCCGGAGAGGAAAGCGCCCACTTCCACGTCACTGATCTGGTGGGCCTCCACCGACTCGGTGACCACCTCTCGAATCTCCTGGGCGTGCTCCTCCAGGCTCTTGGAGTCGGGCTCAAAGGAGAAGGTGTAATAGGCGCTCATGTCCAGCTTGCCGTCCCGGTAGGTGAAGTGGTGGCTGGGAAGCAGACGGAACACGCCCTTGAAGAAGGACTCATCCAGAGCGGAGTACTGGAAGGTGAGGTAGAACTTCAGGGCCTCCCGGTTCAGCTCCTTTTTAAAGCCGGGATGGGGCAGGAAGCTCTTGAGCTCAGAGCCGAAGAAGAAGGTGTCCCCCATGGGGGCGTAATAGAAGGGCTTGATGCCGAAGGGGTCACGGGCGCCGTACAGGGTCTTGGTCTGGGTGTCCCAGATGACAAAGGCGAACATGCCACGCAGCTTCCCGGTGACCTCAGCGCCCCACTCCATGTAGCCGTGGAGCACTACCTCGGTGTCGGAGGTGGTCTGGAAGGTGTGGCCCAGTTCCTGGAGCTGGGTGCGCAGGGCCTGGAAGTTATAAACTTCTCCGTTATAGGCCAAAATATAACGCCCGTCGGGACTGGTCATGGGCTGGTGGCCGTGGGCCAGGTCGATGATGGACAGGCGGCGGTGGGCGATGGCGCAGTGGTCATCGGTATAGTAGCCCTCCTCGTCGGGGCCACGGTGGATAATGGAATCGCCCATGGCGTGAAGGGCAGTGATATCAGGGGTAGAGCGGGAGAGAAATCCGGTAAAACCGCACATAGAGTCATCCTCCAGAAGTGTTTTGAAAATTCAGACTAAAGCATACATCTTATATAGAAAAAAGTCAACCGTTCCCCGCAAGAATGCGGTTGAAATCCCAGAGGGAGGCATGGTAGAATACAACGAATAGACAAAATGGAAAGCAGGAGATCACCATGAGTTGGTCAAAAGTGCGATGGCAAGAAAAACTGTGCGGGATACTGGCCCTGGCGTGTCTGGCGGGGACGGTGGCGGCGGCGCTGCAACTCCAACAGGGGAGTGTGGCAGATCGCGTGTGGGTGGCGGTGTGCCTGGTGCTCATTGTGGCCCTGGGCGGACTGATATTGAAGAAAGAGAATGTTCCAGTCAATCAGATTTTGGTGTTGCTCCTCCCTCTGGCGGCGGCTATGCTGGTGCGGTGCCTGCTGTTGGACCATGAGAGCGACGACTACCTCACCTTCCTCAGTCAGTGGTACGACGTGATCCGGGAGGGCGGCGGCTTGGGAGCCATATCTCAGCCTGTGGGCAACTACAATGTGCCGTACCTCTACTTCATTGCCTTGATTTCCTATCTGGATATCCCAGACCTGTACCTGTACAAGCTGTTCTCCATCTTCTTGGATGTGATTCTGGCTTGGGGTGGTCTGCGCCTGGTGCGGGTGCTGACTAAAGAGAAGGGAAATACCGTACTACCCAAAATCGCCTTTGGTGTGCTGCTCTTTGTGCCCACGGTGGTGCTCAACGGCAGCTACTGGGCCCAGTGTGACGCCATCTACGGGGCCCTGGTGGTCCATGCGCTGGCCTGTGTGCTGGAGGGGAAGAACAAGTGGTCCCTGGTGTGGCTGGCGGTGGCCTTCTCCTTCAAGCTCCAGACGGTGTTTATCATGCCTCTGTGGGGGGTGCTGTGGCTGGCGGGCCGGGTGAAATTCCGTGAGCTGTTTGTGTTCCCCGGGGTGTATGTACTCACGGCAATTCCTGCCCTACTGCTGGGCAAGCCCTGGAAGGACATTTTGTCCGTCTACTTGGGGCAGATGGGGGAGTACGACCGTCTGACGCTGAATGCCCCCACGGTCTATCAGTTCTTGCCTGCCCATGCCACCTATGACCCTGCATTTCTGTCCCAGCTGGGTATCATTGCCGCTATGATTTTGGCCTTTGCCATGCTGTTTATTGGAGCGTGGAAGGGTAAGAAGCTGGACAACCAGATGGCCATGGTGGTGGCTATGGTGCTGGTGGTGGGAATTCCGTTTTTGCTGCCTCATATGCACGAGCGGTATTTCTATCTGGCCGACGTGCTGGCAGTATGCTGGGCGGTGAGTAACTGGCGGCGCATTCCGGCAGCAGTGCTGGTGTGCGGCTCCTCTCTGGCCAGCTACAGTGTGTATTTGCGCCTGAAGTACAACTATATTCTATACATTTCGGGGGATTACCTGGTGATGTTCTGGGAGGCGGCTGCCATGGCTGCGGCACTGGTCTTTTGCATCGCCCACCTGGTCATCCTGTGCGTGAAAAAAGGAGAAACCACATGAAATTTGTATCGTGGAATGTCAATGGCCTGCGGGCTTGTCTGAAAAAAGGGTTTGAGGAATCGGTATTGGGGCTGGATGCGGACTTCATCTGCCTCCAGGAAACCAAGATGGAACAGGGACAGGCCCAGGTGGACCTGCCCGGCTATGAGGAGTTCTGGAACTCGGCAGAGAAGAAGGGGTATTCTGGAACCGCCATTTTTGCACGCCACAAGCCTCTCTCGGTGCGCTATGGCATGGGACTGGAGCCCCATGACCATGAGGGACGGCTCATCACCCTGGAGTATCCGGAGTTTTACCTGGTCAACTGCTATACCCCCAACGCCCAGAATGAGTTGGCCCGCATCGACTACCGCATGGAGTGGGAGCGGGACCTGCGGGCCTATCTCTTGGAACTGGACAAGACCAAGCCGGTGATCTACTGTGGAGATCTGAATGTAGCCCACAAGGAGATTGACCTGAAAAATCCCGGCCCCAACCGGGGCAAGGCGGGATTCTCCGACCAGGAGCGGGAGCAGTTTGGCCTGCTGCTGGACAGCGGATTTGTGGATACCTTCCGATATTTGTACCCGGACCTCACCGGGGCGTACTCTTGGTGGAGCTACCGATTCAATGCCCGGGCCAACAATGCGGGGTGGCGTATCGACTACTTTGTGGTGTCCCAGCGGTTGGCAGAGAAGGTACAGGGGGCATTCATTCACCCGGATATCTTCGGTAGTGACCACTGCCCGGTATCGCTGGACCTGGAAATCTAAAAATTTTCCAATTCTGAAGAAACTGGCATAGAGAAATCCTCTGCTTTGGGTACACTATGGATGGACCAAAGCAAAGGAGGACATGTGCGATGAAGATGAGTATGATGATTCCCGTGGCAGGATTGAGCATGTTGGCCGGCGGTGTGATGGGCATGGCCCTGAGCCCCAAGAAGAAGACCAAGATGCAGAAGACGGTGAGCAAGGCGGCCAAGGTGGCTGGCGACGCCATGGAGAACCTGTCCGGGGCATTGAAGATGTAAGAGAAAGCGGCAGCGCAGGAGAGGGGAGAGGTCCCTTCTCCTGCGCTAATATATTTTGTGGGGTTTGTTCTTGCTTTTTTGTTGAAACATAGTAACACTTATGTGCTGGAATCCGAAAGGAGCAGAAGAAATGAATATACATAATAAATGCATGAAATATATTGGCATAGTAGTAATTGTACTTACAGTATTAATATTGTGTGTTTATAGTGCTATAAGTCATGCCGAAATACAGAAAGAGATGGAACGTAAATTACAAGTAGCGCTGTCCTATATTGATGAAGAAAAGTATCAAGAGGCAAAAGATTTGTTGTCTGAAATTGAGCCATACAAGTATTCTGCACAACTGTCTCTTTACTGCGAATATGCAGATTTGTATAAGGAGTGTGATGAGTGTATTGGTGGAGAAGAGGAATTAGAGTCCATATCGATACAATATGCTACAGAATATCAACCTGAAATAGATAGGTTGGTTGACAAAGTGGTAACCCTTAAGGAGGAAAAAGAAGCTGAGGAAGAGCGTGAAATCATCGCTGCTTACAGAGAGAAGCTTCCTGAATTGGGAATGAGCGAACAGTACATTGATTGCACGAAGCTTGGAGAGCCTGACAGAACTGAAAAATGTTTAAATTTTGACCATCTAGTGCCTAGAGCAAGAAGGAAAGAATACTACTGGGGCAACATCAATAACAAAGAAAGTTATTTTCATGTAACGGTTTTGTATCGAAGGCATTGGAGCAATCGAGTAGATGACTATACAGATTACTATGATGGAAACGGATATGTGTATAGCATTTCTTATTACGGTGCAGATGGACGTTTCCATACCGAAAGTTTATCGGACTGATCCAGCACCCTTCCTGTGGTCAAAAAATAAAACCTGTCTGTGGTATTTCTGTGGTCAAGCTGAAAAACGAAAAATTTAGCCCAAAATTCAGGAACAAATCAAAAGAAAAATCCTCTGTTTTCTCGAGAAAACAGAGGATTTTTGGTCCGAGTGACAGGATTTGAACCTATGGCCCTCAGAGTTGACACTCTGAGGGCCATAAGGCGGCGGATTTCCATGCAAGAGGCCGCAGGTTCAACAAAATAGCACAAAACAAAAAACACCGCCGACATCCCGTCAGCGGTGTTTTTTGGTCCGAGTGACAGGATTTGAACCTGCGGCCTCTTGGACCCGAACCAAGCGCGATACCAAGCTTCGCCACACCCGGATAAATTTTTTAGGGCACATAACAGGGAAGAGGGGGAAGAAAAATCGCCACAAGCGCCTCAGCGCTTGTGGCGATTTGGAGGCGCCACCCAGATTCGAACTGGGGAATCAGGATTTTGCAGACCCTTGCCTTACCACTTGGCTATGGCGCCAGAGACACTTTTATGATATGCACCCTCCACTTAAAATAGAAGTGGAAGATCCGCTTCTATTTTAAGTGGAGCGAGTGACGAGGCTCGAACTCGCTACCTCCACCTTGGCAAGGTGGCGCTCTACCAGATGAGCTACACTCGC
>CALWXF010000032.1 GCA_944385445.1 uncultured Oscillospiraceae bacterium | reverse complement strand
CGCTATGCGGCTATCCTTACATGAAAAAAGGCGTGACCACTTTCGTCACGCCTTTTGCCTATTTAACTGTCTTACGAACACCCCGCTAAAGGGAGGGGGTGTCGGTCTAACCGCCCATGGTTCAGGCTTGCCAGCCTGGTGGGGACGCTGCCCGCTGGGGGTTCCTTTTGCTCGGTCAAAAGGAACCAAAACCCGCTTAGGGCGTTCCCCCCTAAGGACCTCCCTGGGGTACCAGGCTGACCCTGCGTCAAGGCTAGGTTCGGCCCGTCACCCTTGCTGTGGCCCCTGTTTGTGCCACCACACCAGGCCACCCTGGGCAGCTGGCCCTATGGCTGGGCGGTTTCCACGTCCGGGCCTACCTTGGAGAAGCGGCGTTCCCGCCGCCGAAAGCCAGGCCCCCGATGATATCCAGGCTCAAAGCCTCCCTTGTGTAAAGGGAGGTGGCATGGCGTAGCCATGACGGAGGGATTGTTTGCCGCCTGGGTAGCGTCAACCCCTCAGTCTGCTTTGCAGACAGTTCCCCTTACACAGGGGAGCCATTGGGCATGGCAGAAGCCTAGGCCCAGCGGAGCGTCCCCACCGGGGGCGTAGGTGTATACCCGAGAAATCGGAGAAGCAGAGACGTTCAAAAAAGAAACCGGGAATGCAAGTTTACACCTGCATTCCCGGTTCTCGTTGGGAAACACTTAGAGATTGAGATGTTTGATGACCTCTTGCAGCTGCTGGGCAGAGGCGTGCAGGGCGTTGGACTCCTCCTCGCTCAAGGGGATCTCCAAAATCTGCTCCACACCCCGGCGACCCACAATGGAGGGGATGGACAGGCACAGGCCGTTGAGGCCGTACTGCCCGCCCAGGCACACGGACACGGGGAGCACCGACCTCTGGTCCTTGACGATGCACTCAGCGATGCGGGCCACCGCCATGGCGATGCCGTAGTAGGTGGCGCCTTTGCGCTGGATGATCTCGTAGGCGCTGTCCCGCACCCCCTCATAGATGCGATGGGTGGCTCCGGCGTGGTCGTTGTGGCCCCGGAACTGGCAGAACCGCTCCAGGGGGACGCTGGAGACGTTGGCGCCGCTCCACACCGCCAGCTCGCTGTCCCCGTGCTCGCCGATGATGAAGGCGTGGACGTTGCGGCTGTCCACATCCAGGTGCTGGCCCAGCAGGAACTTCAGCCGGGCGGTGTCCAGCACGGTGCCGGAGCCGAACACCCGGTGGGCGGGATAGCCGGAGATCTTCATGGCGGCGTAGGTGAGCACGTCCACGGGGTTGGACACGATCATCAGCATGCCCTCAAAGGGGCGGGCGGTGATCTGGGGGATGATGGACTTGAGAATGCCCACGTTCTTGTCAATGAGGTCCAGACGGGTCTCGCCGGGCTTCTGGTTGGCCCCGGCGGTGATGATCACCAGGGCGCAGTCGGACACGTCCTCATAGGTGCCGGCGTAGATCTCCATGGGGGAGAGGTAGGGCAGACCGTGGCTGAGGTCCATGGCCTCGCCCTCCGCCTTGTCGTGGTTGGCGTCAATGAGCACCATCTCGGAGAACAGCCCCTTCTGAATGAGGCTGAAGGCGATGGAGGCGCCCACGAAGCCGCAGCCGATGATGGCAACCTTGCGATGATTCATGAATATCATTCCTTTCTGGGTATGGATGGGGAAATGGTCAAGTTAAGTGTAGCCGCTGGAGGGTCTTGGTAAACCAGTCGGGCAGCGGGGCCTCCACCGTCATGCGCTCCCCGGTGGTGGGGTGGGTGAAGGTGAGGCAGGCGGCGTGGAGGCACTGGCCCACAAGGCCGGGGAATGGCTTCTTGGAGCCGTACACCACGTCCCCCACCAGGGGGTGACCGATGGAGGCCATGTGTACCCGAATCTGGTGGGTGCGTCCGGTTTCCAGCCGACAGGTGATGTGAGAGTAGCCGCCTTGGCTGTCCACCACCTGCCAGTGGGTGATGGCCTCCCGGCCCTCGCCCTCACGGCATACCGCCATGCGCTTGCGGTCCACCGGGTGCCGGGCCAGGGGTGCGTCCACCGTCCCCGACTCCTCCTTAAAGCCCCCCACCACTACGGCGTGGTAGAGGCGGAACAGGGAGTGGTCTTGCAGCTGCTGGGCCAGGGCCAGATGGGCCTTGTCGTTCTTGGCCACGATGAGCAGCCCCGAGGTGTCCCGGTCAATGCGGTGGACAATGCCCGGACGGCGCTCTCCGTTGATTCCGGAGAGTGATTCTTTGCAGTGGTATAACAGAGCGTTGACGAGTGTGCCGTCGGGATGGCCGGGGGCGGGGTGCACCACCATCCCCACGGGCTTGTTCACCACCACCACGTCGTCGTCCTCGTAGACGATGTCCAGGGGGATGTCCTGGGGGACCAGGTCGATGTCCTGGGGCTGGGGCGGGGAGACCAGCAGGGTGTCCCCCGGCTTGAGGGGGGCGTTCTTTTTCACGGGCTTGCCGTTTAAGATGACCCGGCCCTCCTCCATCCACTTCTGGGCCGCCGAGCGGGTGAGCCCGTCCACGGCGGCGGACAGCACCGCATCCGCCCGGCCCGGCTCAGTGACGGTCACCGGGAAGGTCGCAGTCAGCATGGGGGTCCACCTCCTCCTTCTTGGGCTCGGGGTAGAAGAACAGCACATAGATGAACAGGAGCACCACGCCCACGGTGATGTAGCAGTCGGCCAGGTTGAACACGGCGAACTTCATAAAGGTGGTCTGGAACATATCGGTGACGTAGCCCAGCACCACCCGGTCAATGAGGTTGCCGATGCCGCCGCACATCACCAGCATGGCGGCGGTGCGGCCCAGCCAGCCCCGGAAAAAGCCCCGGCGGACAAAGGCCGCCACCACCACCACAATGATGGCGGAAATGAGGATGAGGATCCAGGTGTGTTGCGCCAGCATGGAAAAGGCGGCTCCGGTGTTTTGCACATAGGTCAGATCCAGCACATGGGGGATGAAGGGGATGGATTGGCCCAGGTCGATGCCCGTGCGCACCAGGTATTTCACCACTTGGTCTGCCACCAGCAGCACCAGGGCGATGATTGTGTAAATCATGGTATCACCTTTGTTCTAAATTTCCACACACAGCGTGGACTCTGTGGATATTCTACCACACCCCTGGGTGCTCGTCCAGTGTTTTCCTAGTAAAATGGTATGGTAAAGGGGAAATTAGAGGAAGTGTATAAAAGGGAGGGGAGGGCGGCATACTGGAATTTATGAAAGGGGGAATGCAATCCCATGGGACACCAACAAATACCGCCGCCCCACCCCCCAAGGGAGCCCCGGGTCACCGTGCCGCTCACCGCCGACGGCATCGCCCAGGTCTTTGAGGGGTGTGCAGACTTCGGGCGGCGCACCCTCTACCTGGGGGACGACCCTCAGCGGGCGGTGGAGATGCTCTACATTGTGGGACAGGTGCGCAACGAGCGGGCCAGCGACTACGTGCTCCGCCCCCTGACCCAGTGCAAGGACCTGGCGGAGGTGGCCACCCTGGACGAGGCCTACGACCGCATGGCCAAGGGGTGCCTGTACTCCCTGGCGGTGGAGGAGCGCACCACCGCCGACCAGGTGGTCTTTGACCTGGTCAACGGCTGGGTGGCCCTGTTTTTCCCGGGAAAAGACAAGGTGCTCACCCTCATGACCGCCACTGAGGAGAAGCGGTCCATCTCGCCCCCGGACAACGAGCCGGACGTGAAGGGGTCCATGGACTGCTTTGTGGAGTCCATCCGCACCAACACCTCCCTGGTGCGCCGCCGCCTCCGGGCCCCCGAGCTGCGCATCTGGGAGACCTTTGTGGGGCGGCAGTCGGTGACCCCGGTGGACGTTCTCTATATAAAAGGTATCACTGACCCAAAGCTGGCCCGACAGGTGGAGGAGCAGGTGGCGGCCATCGACATTGACGCCATGCTGATGACGGGGAACCTGGAGCAGTATATGGTGGGGGAGGAGACCCGCACCCCCTTCCCCATGAGCCTGTACACCCAGCGGCCCGACCGCTTCTGTGCGGGGCTGGCCGAGGGGCGGGTGGGGGTGCTGGTGGACGGCATTCCCATGGGCTGGCTGTTTCCCGCCACCCTGGACAGCTTCTACCGCACGGGCCAGGACCGGAGCACCAGCTGGATGGTGGCCTCGGCCCTGTCGGTGCTGCGCTATCTGTGTATGCTGGTGACTCTGTTTTTGCCGGGGCTGTATGTGGCGGCGGTGCTCTACCACCCGGAGCTCATCCCGGTGAAGCTGATGCTGTCCATCATCTCCGCCAAGGCGGACGTGCCCTTTTCCACCCTGGCGGAGGTGCTGGTGATGCTCATCGCCTTTGAGGTGGTGCAGGAGGCGGGGCTGCGGCTGCCTGCCGCCATCGGGCAGACCGTGTCCATCCTGGGCGGCCTGGTGGTGGGAAGTGCGGCGGTGGAGGCCAAGCTGGTGTCCCCGGCGGTGCTGGTGATGGTGGCCATTGCGGGCATTGCCGGGTATACCGCCCCCAGCCAGGACTTTGCCGGGGCGCTGCGGCTGTGGCGGTTTGGCATCACCCTGGCCGCCGGAGTGGCGGGGCTTATCGGCCTGGTGCTGGCGGGGATGGCTCTGGTGTACCACCTGGCCTCTCTGGAGAGCTTCGGGGTGGCCTATCTCACCCCCTTTGCCTCCTGCGGAGGCAGCGGGGAGCGGGGGCATGTGGTGTTCCGCCAGCCTCTGCCCTGGGTGAAGACCCGGCCCCGGTACCTCAATCCCCAGAACAGGAGGAATCAAGGTTGAAACGGATGTGGATGTTGGCCCTGTCTCTGGCCCTGGTGCTGTGCGGCTGCGCCCCCACCGCCCGGGAGCCGGACCAGCTGGCCCTGGTGCGGGTGCTGGGGGTGGCGGGGTCCGGCCCGGTGGAGCTGACGGCGGTGTGCGGCCTGGATGAGGGGGAGGATACCCCCATCGGGGGCACCTGCAAGGGGGCGGACTTTGCCGCCGCCCTGGAGAAGGCCCCTTGGTGTGCCAAGCAGGAGCTCACCCTCACCTCGGTGTCCTATCTGGTGGTGGGGGCAGACGTGGACCTCCATGAGGCCCTGGTCCAGGTGCTGGGGGATGAGGAGCTGGGCTCCACCGCCACGGTGTGGGTGACCCTGGACCCGGTGGGAGAGGTGCTGGAGGGTTGCAGCGACCCGGAGGGGGACCTGACCCTCCTGACCAATCAGGGAATCAAGGCCCCCACGGTGGCGGCGGCGCTGGCCACCCTCACCACCCAGGGGCAAGTGGAGTTGCCCTGCGTGGGGCAGAGCGGTGGCCGCCTGGCACAGACCGGGTGGTGTAAGTGGGAGGAATGAGGCGTGAACACAGGCAAAGAGCTGTCCCTGCGCCAGGTGCTGGCGGCGGTGACCTTGGCGGGGCTGTCCCTGGCGGCATCCCAGGCCGGCGTGGTGGACTGGGCATGGGGACTGGTGGGCACGGCGGCAGCGGTGCCTCTGCTGCGCTGGCTGATGCTGCGCCAGGGGGACAAGCCCCTGTGCCGGGGCGGGTACGGCGTGGTCCTCCGGGGGCTGTATTGCCTCTGGTCCGTGGTAGTCCTGGGCCATGTGCTGGTGCAGGCCGCCCGACGGGTGGAGCTGGTGGGGGGCAGCCAAGGGGTGTCCGGCTGGCTGCTGCTGTTGCTGGCCCTGCCGGTGCTGTGGATGAGCTGGGGCAAGTCCGCCGCCTTCTTCCGGGGCGGGGAGATCTACTGGATGGTGCTGGTGGCTGCCCTGGTGGCAGTGGGGCTACTGGCCATCTCCCAAGTGACGGTGTCCTACCTGTGGACCCGGCAGGGCAGCGGCTGGACCTCCGCCCTCATGGCGGCGGGCACCGTGGCCATGGCGGCGTGGGTGCTTCCCTATTTATATAAGGTATCCCCCCGTCAGCGGCAGGGCGGCCCGGTGGGGCGGTGGCTGCTGCTGGCGGGGCTGCTGGGGGTGGCTCTGGCCGCCCTCACCCGGGGGGTATTGGGCCATGCGGCCAGGGAACTGCCCCATCCCTTCTTTGTCACCACAGGCGTGATGGGGGAGAGCGCCCGGCTGGAGGGGCTGCTGTCTGCCCTGTGGCTCATCTGTGACCTGGTGTGGGCGGGACTGCTGGCCCGGGTATGGGGAGACGGGAAGGGGCCCGTGTTGGGGGTGCTCCTGGGGATTGCGGTAGCCTTTACGGGATGGACGGAGGCGCTGCCTGTGATTGTATGGCCCATAGGGAATCTGGCCTTGGCTGCCCTGTGTGCCCTGGTACCCAAAGGGGCGGAGGAAATAGTGGCAGAGGAGAGCTGAAACCACCATATCTGGGGCTTGAGGAAAAAGTTCGAAAAAAGTCGAGAGAAGGCGAAGAAAAGTGTTGACAAGTGGGGATGGATTTGGTATATTAACTGAGCGCCTGACGCAGGGGCAACACCGGAACGGAAATCCAACAGGAAGTTGAGAAAAAGTTCAAAAAAGGTGTTGACAAGAGCGAAACGGCGTGATATGATATAAAAGTTCGAGCGAGCCGGTTGGATGACAGCACGAAAGAAAAACTTGAAAAAAGTTTGAAAAAGTGCTTGACAACCAAGAGCGAGCCTGATATAATGAGGCTCCACTTGTTTGAGCGGTTTGTACCTTGTAAATTAAACAATGAGAAACACGAAAAGCACCAGAAGGACACGAGTCCTTCATGGAAACTG
>CALWXF010000031.1 GCA_944385445.1 uncultured Oscillospiraceae bacterium | reverse complement strand
CAGTTTCCATGAAGGACTCGTGTCCTTCTGGTGCTTTTCGTGTTTCTCATTGTTTAATTTACAAGGTACAAACCGCTTCATCAGCGGGTTTTTATTGTACCACGCAGTTTTCAACTTGTCAACACCTTTTTTCAACTTTTTTCGAAGCTGTTTAGCGTTGTTTTGTTTCGTCCGGGGCACGTTTAGATACTATACCAGCTCTTCTCTCATTTGTCAACACCTTTTTTCAAGTTTTTTATCGTTTGCTTTTCCCGCCCTCCTGTGGTATCGTAAGCTTGCTATATCTACTATATAATGTAAGAGCGGAGGTATCCCTATGCCCATTCGTATTCCCGACTCCCTGCCTGCTACCAGTGTATTGGAGGGCGAGAATATCTTCGTGATGACAGAGCACCGTGCTCTACACCAAGACATCCGACCTTTGAACCTTCTGATTCTCAATTTAATGCCCACGAAGATTGTCACCGAGACCCAGCTGCTGCGCAAGCTGTCCAACACCCCCTTACAGATCCATGTACAGCTGCTCAAAACCAGCAGCCACGTCTCTCAGAATACCGACAGCCACCACCTGGACTCCTTTTATACCACCTTCGATCAAATCCGCAACAACCACTATGACGGCATGATCATCACCGGGGCACCAGTGGAGAACCTGGACTTCGAGGAAGTGGACTACTGGGAGGAGCTGTGTCAGATCATGGAGTGGACCCGCACCCATGTGCACTCCACCTTCCACATCTGCTGGGGCGCTCAGGCCGGACTATACTACCACTACCATATTCAAAAGCACACCTTGCCCCACAAGCTGTTTGGCATCTACCAGCACGAAATCATCCGCAAGCAGTCTCCGCTGTTCCGAGGCTTTGACGACCGCTTCTATGCCCCCCACTCCCGATACACCGAGGTACGCCTGGAAGACCTCCAAGCCATCCCCGAGCTGGAGCTGCTGGCGGTATCCGATGAGGCTGGGGTGTTCGGCGTGAAGAGCATGGACAACCGCCGCTTCTTCATCTTCGCCCACCCAGAGTATGACGAGGACACCCTAGCCCGGGAATACTTCCGGGATGTGGACCGTGGCCTGGACATCGCTGTCCCCGCCCACTACTTCCCTCAGGATGACCCTAGCCAGACCCCCATTGTCAACTGGCGTTCCGCCGGGCAGCTGCTGTACACCAACTGGCTGAACTACTACGTCTATCAAACCACCCCCTACGACTTACGGGAGATTTCCAATGAAGATTGATTTTGAAGCGGTGCGCAACAACCCGGAAATCTGCACCTATATCACCCAGGCCGACGCCTCTCTGGTGGCCCTGGGCTACACCGAGCACTCCTTCGCCCACGTCACCAAGTGCGCCATGACCGCCGCCCAACTGTTACAAGACCTGGGCTATGATGAGCGGCACATTGAGCTGGCCAAGATCGCCGGGTTCATGCACGACATCGGCAACGTCATCAACCGGGTGGACCACGCCCAGAGCGGCGCTGTCATGGCCTTCCGCATTCTGGACAAGATGGGCATGGAGCCTGCCGATGTGGCGGTGGTGATCACCGCCATCGGCAACCACGACGAGCACACCGCTTACCCGGTCAACGCCGTGGCCGCCGCCCTCATCCTGGCGGACAAGAGCGACGTGCGCCGCAGCCGGGTGCGCAACCAGGACACCATCAACTTCGACATCCACGACCGGGTCAACTACGCCGTGGAGAACTCCGACCTGACCCTGGATTCTCAGGCCAAGACCCTGACCCTGTCCATCACCATTGACACCGAGATCTGTGCGGTGATGGACTACTTCGAGATTTTCCTCTCCCGCATGCTTTTGTGCCGCAAGGCCGCCGAGTTCTTCTCTCTGAAATTCCAGTTGGTTATCAACGGTTCTAAGGTGTTGTAATATGCTGCATGTCACCAATCTCCGTCTGCCCATCGACGCAGACCAGACAACCTTATATAAGAAATTAGCCAAGCACCTGGCGGTGTCGGTGAAAGACCTGTCCCAAGTAGTGCTCACCCGCCAGTCCATTGATGCGAGGAAAAAGCAGGACGTGCACTACGTCTGCTCGGTACGGGTACAGGTGGCCAACCAGCAGGCGGTGTTAAAGCGTCACCCCAAGGGGGTCACCCTGTGGGAGGAGAAGCCCTACACCCTGCCGCCCCTGGGCCGCACCTCCTCCCTCCCCCCGGTGGTGGTGGGCACCGGCCCCGCCGGACTGTTTGCCGCTCTGACCCTAGCCCGGGCCGGCTTGAGGGCTATCGTGCTGGAGCGTGGCGGCGACGTAGACCAGCGCACCCAGGCGGTGGAAACCTACTGGTCCACCGGAACGCTGAACCCCCGCTCCAACGTGCAGTTTGGTGAGGGAGGCGCTGGAACCTTCTCCGACGGCAAGCTCACCACCGGCATCAACGACCCCCGCATCGCCCATGTGTTCCGCACCTTTGTGGAGCACGGGGCCCCGGAGGACATTCAGTGGTCCCACAAGCCTCACATCGGCACCGACATTCTCCGCCAGGTGGTAAAGTCCATGCGAGAGGAGCTGATCTCTCTGGGCGCCGAGGTGCGCTTCGGCCACCAGCTTACCGGGTTACAGATTTCAGATGATCAGCTCCACGGGGTAGAGGTGTCCCACGATGGCGAAACCTATACTCTTTCCTGCGACACTCTGGTCCTGGCCCCCGGCCACTCCGCCCGGGACACCTTCGCCATGCTCCTGGACAGCGGGCTGACCATGGAGCAGAAGAACTTCGCCATCGGGGTACGCATCGAGCACAAGCAGGAGGCGGTGAGTCAGGCCCAATTCGGCCCCAGCTGGGACAAGCTGCCCGCTGCCGACTACAAGCTGTCCTGTCACCTGCCCAATGGGCGCTCCGCCTTTACCTTCTGCGTCTGCCCCGGCGGGCAGGTGGTGGCCTCCGCCAGCCAAGACGGGCAAGTGGTCACCAACGGCATGTCCCTGCGGGCCCGGGACCAGGAGAACATCAACGGCGGTTTCCTGGTGGGTGTGGGCCCCGACGACTTCCCCGGGGACGACCCTCTGGCCGGGGTTCGGTTCCAGGAGCAGTGGGAAGCGGCCGCCTGGGCCTATGGCGGCGGCAATCCCATGGCCCCCGCCCAGACCGTGGGGGACTTCCTGGCCGGACAGCCCTCCTCTGGGCCCCGCTCCATTCTCCCCTCCTATCGGCCCGGGGTGGTATGGGGCAGCTTGGAGGGGGTGCTGCCCGACTATGTACTGGATACCCTGCGCCAAGCCCTCCCCCTCTTTGACCGGAAGCTCAAGGGCTTTGCCACCCCCGAGGCGGTCCTCACCGGGGTGGAGACCCGCTCTTCCTCCCCCGTGCGCATCGTCCGGGGCGAAGATTACCAGTCTGTCTCTGTGCGGGGCATCTACCCCTGCGGTGAAGGGGCTGGGTACGCCGGAGGCATCACCTCCGCCGCCGTGGACGGCATCAAAGTGGCGGAAGAAATTATTCAAAAAAATTTTTGAGGCACACGCAATATTCCGGTCCTCTCCTGCGTTATATAGATGAACAGAGGTGAAACCATGATATTATTCGCATCGGCTCTGCCCGTTGAGCGCTCCGGGCATGACAGCCACCAGCTGGATGATCTCATCACACGGATGGCCCAGGGAGACAAAGAGGCCCTGGCCAGCCTCTACCAAACCACCAAGGCCGCCGTATACGGTTTTGCTCTGTCGGTACTGAAAGACGTGGACCATGCAGAGGACATTACCCAGGACACCTTTATCCAACTCTACCACAGCGCCGGGTCCTACCGCTCCCAGGGAAAACCCATGGCCTGGATCATCACCATCACCCGCAACCTGGCCCTGTCCCGGCTGCGGGAGCAGTCCCACACCCTCCCCCTGGAGGAGGCACATCTGGCCCGGCTCTCCCACAATCCCATGGTGGACCAGGACGACCTGCTCACCTTAGACTCCCTGTTCTCCCTTCTGGATGACCAGGAGCGGCAGATCGTCACCCTTCACGCCCTCACGGGGCTCAAGCACCGGGAGATCGCCCAACTGTTGTCCCTGCCCTTACCCACAGTTCTTTCCAAGTACCATCGTTCCATTAAAAAGCTTAACGCCGCATGGAAGGAGGCAGACTGAGATGACCCACGAGGAAATTCACAAGCGAATTCAACAGGCGGCCACCCACGCTGCCCCCGATCAGTTGGATGCCATCCTTTCCGCCTGCGAAGAACAGAAAGGAACTGTGATTTCTATGAAAAAGAATCAGAAGCGCCGTTGGATCGCCCCCCTCTCCGCCGCAGCCGCCCTGGCCATTGTGGCCGGCAGCATATTCGGTATCTCCCGCTTCCAACAGGCCAGCGCCGCCGACTCGGTGGTAACCCTGGACATCAACCCCAGCATCGCCCTGTCCGTCAACAGCAAAGAGACCGTCACCACCGCCACCCCCCTCAACGATGACGCCAAGGACATCATGGGCGGCATGGAGCTGGAGGGCACCAACCTGGAGACCGCCGTCAACGCCATCATCGGTGCCTGCCTCCAGAAGGGGTATCTGGACGAGCTGGAGAACGCCATTCTGGTATCGGTGGAGAACGCCGACGCTGACACCGCCACCCAGCTCCAGAATGAGCTCACCGCCACCATCTCCGGCGCCTTCCAGTCCGGGTCCATCCTCACCCAGACCGTCACCGTGGACGACGACCTGGCTCAGCTGGCCCAGCAGTACAACATCTCCGCCGGAAAGGCCAGCCTCATCCAAGAGGTCATCGCCCAGGACAGCACCCTCACCTTTGAGTCTCTGGCCCCCCTGTCCATGAGCGAGATCTCCCTCATTGCCTCCTCCCGCAACCTGACCACCACCGGGGTGTCCCAGACTGGTTCCACCAGCGATCAGGCCTACATCGGCCAGGACGCCGCCTTGCAGGCCGCCTGTGACCACGCCGGTATCGCCACCAGCGATGTGCAGGGGCTGAGCACCGAGTTTGGTTGGTCTCCCAAGGGTATGGTATACGAGCTGGACTTTTGCAGCGGCGGCACCGAGTACGAGTACAAAATCAACGCCACCGATGGCAGCGTAGTCAAGTACGAGCAGGAGCCCTGCGACCACACCTGGCACACCAGCTCCGGTAACACCGGCTCTGGCAGCAACACTACCTTTATCGGTGAGTCTGCCGCCACCACCGCCGCTCTGACCCACGCCAAGGTGGACCAGAGCGCTGCCCAGTCCCTCACCGTGAAGCTGGACGAGGACGACGGCGTAGCCTACTATGAGATTGAGTTCTGCTCTGCCGGAGTGGAGTACGACTACGAGATCAACGCCACCACCGGAGCCGTGGCCAAGTTCGAGCAGGACACCTGCGACCACTACGCCCACCGTTCCGGCTCCAACAACCAGAATCAGAACCAGAACCAAGGCAACTCCAACGGGTCCTATATCGGCTATGACGCCGCCCTCCAGGCCGCTTGTAAGCACGCCGGGGTAAATGTCTCCCAAGTCACCCGGCTGGAGAACGAGCTGGACCACGACGACGGCGTGGCCCGCTATGAGATTTCCTTCCATGTGGGCAACATGGAGTACGAGTATGAAATCAACGCCACCACCGGGCAGATTCTGAAATATGAATCTGAGCGGGACGACTGACGTATCACACACCCCCAGGACCCGGCACGGAATTCTTTCTGTGCCGGGTCCTTGCTTTTCCCCGCCCATTTGGCTATACTGTCACCCAAAGGAGGAATCACTGTGCTCCATCGTCACCCCAACTATTATCCCGGTTTCCGCTGCCTAGGCGGCGCCTGTCCCGACACCTGCTGTCGGGACTGGGACATCGTCCTGGATGAGGAGACCCTCTCCGACTACCAACACGCCCCCGCCTCTCTGGCCCACCGACTCCAGGAAAGCCTCACTACCGATGAGGAAGGGGACACCTGCTTCCGGCTGGACCGCCGGGGCTTTTGCACCATGCTCACCTCGGACGGCCTGTGCGCCATCCAGAAGGAGTGGGGGGAGTCCCATCTGTGCGACCACTGCGCCGCCTACCCCCGGTTCATCGAGGAGTACGGCAACCTCACCGAGTCCTCCCTGGCGATGTCCTGCCCCGAGGCGGCCCGGCTGCTGCTGGAGACCCCCGCTTTCCAGGTGGAGGAGGTGGACGACGGCCATCCAGACCAGCCCTTCCCCGACATTCCGCCCCAGCTGCTCTCTGGCTTGGAGACCTCCCGGCAAGCGGTCCTAAGAGGAATGGAGGATCAGCAGTACACCCTCTGGGAACGCCTGCAAGGGGTGCTGTATTTTGCGGACACGTTACAGGGCTCCATCGACCGCGAAGACTACCCAGCCATGGCCCAGGCCACGCTCTCCCTTTGCCCCCTCTCTTCCACCGGGAAGGGGAAAAAATTTGCCCAGATTCTGTGCCGTTTCTTCTCCTCCCTGGAACCCCTGCGCCCCACCTGGCCCCAGCGGTTGGGTCAGTGCTGCCAGCAGCTGGAGGGCCTGACCGTGGAAGAGTACCAAGGACTTTGTGACCGCTTTGAGAATCAGTTCCCCCAGTGGCAGCGCCACCTCACCAACGTGGCAGAGTATCTTCTCTTACGCCACTGGCATAAAACCGTCAACGATGACCAACTCTATGGACGGGCGGCCTTTGTCTCGTGCAGCATGAGTCTGCTCTACCACCTGTTCCTCGCCCAGTGGACCAAACAGGAAGCCCTCAGCCAGGCGGAGGAAATCTCCATCTGCTGTGCCTTCAGCCGGGAGGTGGAGCACATGGAGGAAAACCTGGACCTGGCCATTGACACCTGCGCCGCCCTGTCTCCCGACGCCATCCACTTCCCCCAATGTTAAAAGGAGTTCAACGCCTCATGGATATTTCCGCTCTGGTTTCCAAGCAACACGCCCACTTTCGCTCTGGGGCCACCCTGCCCGTGTCCGCCCGTCTGGATGCCCTGGACCGCCTGCACCGCAACATTCTGGCCATGCAGCCAGACATTGAGGCCGCCCTCCAGGCGGATTTGGGCAAGCACCCCTACGAGAGTTATTTCTGTGAGATCGGGCAGGTGCTGGAAGAGCTGTCCTATCTCCGCTCCCACCTGCGCCGCTGGGCCAAGCCCCAGACCGTACACACCCCCATGACCCTATTTCCCGCCAAGAGCCGTCGCTATCCTCAGCCCTATGGGGTGGTGCTGGTGATGTCCCCCTGGAACTATCCTTTTATGCTGTCTCTGACGCCCGTGCTGGGGGCCATCGCCGCAGGCAACTGCGTCATCCTCAAGCCCTCCGCCTATGCCCCCGCCACCTCCCAGGTGCTCTCCCAGCTCATCGCCGCCACCTTTGAGCCCCAGTATGTGGCGGTGGTGGAGGGAGGCCGGGCGGAGAACTCTGCCCTTCTGGACCAGCGGGTGGACTACATCTTCTTCACGGGCGGGGTCACAGTGGGCAAAGAGGTGATGCGCCGGGCCGCTCAGAATCTCATCCCCGTGACCCTGGAGCTGGGCGGCAAGAGTCCCTGCATTGTGGATGAGACCGCAGACCTGGCTCTGGCCGCCAAACGCATCGTGTTCGGCAAGTTTCTCAACGCCGGACAGACCTGTGTAGCCCCGGACTATGTGCTGGTCCAAGAGCGTGTGAAGGAGCAGCTGGTAGAGCAGCTAAAAAAGGCCCTCCACCACGCTCTGGGGGACGACCCTCTGTCCAATCCCGAGTATGGAAAAATCATCAACGGCAAGCACTACCAGCGCCTTTTGGGTCTGCTGGAAGGCCAGACCATCCTCTTGGGCGGACAGTCCCGGGACGGCAAAATTGCCCCCACCCTGCTGGACGAGGCAGACCCCCAGTCCCCGGTGATGCAGGATGAGATTTTCGGCCCCGTCCTCCCCATTCTCTCCTACGCTACGCCTCAGGAGGTGGTGGACTTTGTTTCCAGCCGGGAGAAGCCCCTGGCCCTGTACCTTTTCTCCAGAAACCGAGCGATGCAGGACTTGGTGACCGCTCGCCTGTCCTTCGGCGGCGGCTGCTTCAACGACACCATTCTCCATCTGGCCACCCCCTATATGCCTTTTGGTGGAGTTGGAGGCAGCGGCATGGGAGCCTACCACGGCAAGGCCAGCTTTGACACCTTCACCCACTATAAGAGCATTCTGGTGGGCGGTCAGCGGGTGGACGTGCCTCTGCGCTACCACCCCTATACCTCCTCCAAATTCCACCTCTTGAAACGTTTCCTGAAATGACAAAGAGCTGCGGCGCAAATTGCGCCGCAGCTCTTTCAGACTGTCGAAAAACTTCCAAAACGCCCCCGCATCTGGTAAAATGGTATCAGATGTGGGGGTGTGCTTTATGG
>CALWXF010000030.1 GCA_944385445.1 uncultured Oscillospiraceae bacterium | reverse complement strand
CCATCCAGCACAACTGCGACTGCTTCAAAAAGCAGATGGAGCGGTTCATTGAGTTCGGCGAGGGCAAGGCCATGATGGTCAACAACGCCGACTGGCTGATGAATCTCAACTATGTGGAGCTGCTGCGGGAAGTGGGCGCCTGCTTCTCCGTGAACAATATGCTCCGGGCCGAGTGCTACAAGCAGCGCATGGAGAAGGGCCTGAGCTTCCTGGAGTTCAACTACATGATCATGCAGTCCTACGACTTCTACTACCTGTTCCAGCACTACAACTGCAACATGCAGTTCGGCGGAAACGACCAGTGGTCCAACATGCTGGGCGGCACCGAGCTCATCCGCCGTAAGCTGGGCCAGGATGCCCACGCTATGACCATCACCCTGTTGCTCAACAGCGAGGGCAAGAAGATGGGTAAGACCGCCGCGGGTGCCGTGTGGCTGGACCCCAACAAGACCAGCCCCTACGACTTCTACCAGTACTGGCGCAACGTGGAGGATGCGGACGTGCTCAAGTGCATCCGTATGCTCACCTTCCTGCCTCTGGAGCAGATCGACGAGATGGACAGCTGGGAGGGCAGTCAGCTGAATCGTGCCAAGGAGATTCTGGCCTACGAGCTCACCGCTCTGGTCCACGGCAAGGAGGAGGCAGAGAAGGCTCAGGCCGCTGCCAAGGCCCTGTTTGCCGGCGGTGGAGACCGCTCCAGCATGCCCACCACCACCCTGTGCCAGGACGACTTCTGCGAGGGCAAGATCGGCCTTCTGGACCTGCTGGTCAAGTGCGGCCTGTGCCCCTCCAAGGGTGAGGCCCGCCGCCTGGTGCAGCAGGGCGGCGTGTCCGTCAACGACGCCAAGGTCACCGATGTCAACGCCCAGTTCTGCTGCCAGGACTGCGGCGCCGATGGTGCCATCATCAAGAAGGGCAAGAAAGTATTCCACTGCGTGAAGGTGGAAGGGTAATCTGCCATAAGAAAAACGTCTCTTGGGAAGCAACGCTTCTCAAGAGACGTTTTGTTTATACCAAGTAGGACATGTCGTAGAGGCCCGGGGCCTGTACCCCGGTGAGGAACTTGGCGGCCCGCACGGCCCCGCTGGCGAATACCTCTCGGCTGGCGGCGTGGTGGCTGAGCTCAATGACCTCGTCCCGTCCGGCAAAGATCACCGTGTGGTCTCCCACAATGGTACCCCCACGCACGGCGGAGATGCCGATTTCATGGGGCCCACGGGGCTGGCGTACACTGTGGCGGTCGTACACATACTCCGGCTCATAGGGCAGAGCAGAGGCGGCGGCATCGGCGATCATCAGGGCAGTGCCACTGGGGGCGTCCACCTTCCGGTGGTGGTGCCGCTCCACGATTTCCACGTCGTAGTCCAGTCCCAGCACTGAGGCGGCCTTCTTCACCAGGTCCAGCAGCACATTCATACCCAGAGACATGTTGGCCGAGCGAAACACGGGGATGTGGGTGGAAGCCTCCGAGATGGCCTCCAGCTGTGCCTGGTCATAGCCCGTGGTGGCAAGCACCACCGGCAGGTTCCGGGCCTGGCACATCTCCAGCAGAGGTGCCAGGGCGGAGGGATGGGAGAAGTCGATGACGGCGTCCGCCTCCACGTCGCAGGCGGCAGGAGAGGAGAACACGGGGAAATTGGGGTTGGGCTGACCCAGGATGTCGATGCCCGCCACCACCTCCACCTGAGGGTCGGTGGCACAGATGTCGGCTACCACTCGGCCCATGTGGCCGTTGCAGCCGGAAATGATTATCTTTTGCATGGGGTATCCCTCACAGAAGACCCATACGGGCCATGGAACTGCGCAGGGTCTCCAGGTTCTTCTCGGACATCTCGCACAGGGGCAGGCGCAGCTGTCCGGCCTCCATGCCCACCAGGTTCAAAGCGGCCTTGATGGGGATGGGATTGACCTCCAGGAACAGGGCGTCCATGAGGTCCATGTACTTGATTTGCAGCTTGGAAGCGGCCTCGAAGTCGTTGTCCAAGCACAGCTTGGTCATCTTCACCATCACCTCGGGGATGAGATTGGAGGCCACCGAGATGACGCCCTTGGCCCCCAGGGCCATCATGGGCACCACCTGGTCGTCGTTGCCCGACCAGATGTAGAAGTCGTCCCCGCACAGAAAACGGGTGTGGGCCAGCAGGGAGAAGTTGCCGGAGGCCTCCTTCACGCCGTTGAACTGGGGGTTCTGGGACAGGTGACGGTAGGTCTCGGCGGTGAAGGACACGCCAGTGCGGCTGGGGACGTTGTAGAGGATGATGGGCAGGTCCACCCGGTCGGCGATGTACTCGTAGTGACGGATGAGACCGGTCTGGCTGGCCTTGTTGTAGTAGGGAGTGACGTGGAGCAGGGCGTCGGCCCCGGAGTCTTGGGCGTGCTGGGACAGGTAGACCGCAGCGGAGGTGTCGTTGCTGCCTGCTCCAGCAATCACCTTGACCCGGTGGTTGACCCGCTGCACGCAGAACTCCACGGCGGCGATGTGCTCCCGGATGGACATGGTGGCGGACTCGCCGGTGGTGCCGCAGACGCACACGGCGTCCACCCCGGCTTCAATTTGTGCGTCGATGAGTTTGCCGAAGGCGTCGTAATTGATGGCGCCGTTTTGGTCAAAGGGGGTGACCAGCGCCGGACAGGAACCGGTGAACACGGGTGTGCGCATAGGGCAACTTCCTTTCTGTTTCAAATTCATGGGTTAGCGGACGGGCTCAATGTACCCCTCCGCGCACAAAAGCTCGGCCAGCAGCACTGCACCGCCGGCGGCGCCCCGCAGGGTGTTGTGGGAGAGGGAGACGAACTTGTAGTCGTACTGGGTGTCGGGGCGCAGACGGCCCACGGAGACCGCCATGCCGCCCTCCAGCTCCCGGTCCAGCTTGGCCTGGGGACGGTCAGGCTCCTCGAAGTAGTGGAGGAACTGCTGAGGGGCAGTGGGCAGCTTCAGCTCCTGGGCCCGGCCCTGATAGGTGCGCCAGGCCTCCTTCATCTGCTCCACCGTGGGCTTGTTCTTAAAGGTGACAAAGACGGCGGCGGTGTGGCCGTTGGACACGGGCACCCGCAGGCACTGGGCCGTGATGGCGGGGGCGTCTGCGTTGACGATGACTCCATTTTCCACTCGGCCCCATACCTTCAGGGGCTCCTGCTCGCTCTTCTCCTCCTCGCCGCCGATGTAGGGGATCAGGTTATCCACCATCTCCGGCCAGGTCTCGAAGGTTTTGCCAGCCCCGGAAATGGCCTGATAGGTGCACACCAGAATCTTCTCGATGCCGTAGCCCAGCAGGGGGGTGAGGGCGGGGACATAGCTCTGAATGGAGCAGTTGGATTTTACGGCGATAAAGCCTCGCTGGGTGCCCAGTCGCTGCTTCTGGGCGGAGATGACGGCCAGGTGCTGAGGGTTGACCTCGGGAATCACCATGGGCACGTCGGGGGTCCAGCGGTGGGCGGAGTTGTTGGACACCACCGGGCACTCGTGGCGGGCATAGGTCTCCTCCAGGGCCTGAATGGCCTCTTTGGACATATCCACAGCGGAGAAGACAAAGTCCACCTGGCTGGAAATGGCCTCCACGTCGTCCTGGGCGCTGAGCAGCACCATGTCCTTTGCCGCATCGGGGATGGGCACGTCCATGGCCCAGCGACCCGCTACGGCCTCCTCATACCGCTTCCCGGCAGAGCGGGGGCTGGCGGCCAGAACAGTGAGGCGGAACCAGGGGTGGTTGGCCAAGAGGGTGACGAAACGCTGGCCCACCATGCCGGTGGCGCCGATGATACCTACTTTGTATGCATGCACGGAAATGACCTCCTCCTGCCCACGGGAAAGAAGTGGTTGAAACGTGGGCGGATGTTGTATTATAATAGAACAGCGTATGCGTCGAGGTGGAGGGACAGCATCTGTCCCTGAGTTCGACGAAATACTTACTAGACATCATAACATTATCGCATTAAAGTGTCAATTTATCATTTCCATATCCGGCGAAAAAAAGGAAATTTTTTTCGTGTCCCCCGGCCCGCCCCAAGGTGGAAGCGGGGAGGGGACAGAGCATTGTATGTGTGCGATCAAGAAGGTATGCCGGGGAAATGATGGCGAGAACGGTGGGAAAATTGTGAAAACATCTGATTTTTATTTTGATTTGCCGGAAGAACTCATTGCCCAGACGCCCCTGGAGCGGCGGGACGCCTCCCGGCTGCTGACCTTGGACAAGGTGACGGGGGAAACCCGGCACATGCACTTTTACGACCTGCCCAAGCTTCTGCGAGCGGGGGACTGCCTGGTGCTCAACGACAGCCGGGTACTGCCCGCCCGTCTGCTGGGCCACCGTAGCACCGGCGGGGCCTGTGAGGTGTTGCTGCTCATTGACCGGGGCGAGAAGGTCTGGGAGTGCCTGGTGCGCCCGGGCAAGAAACTGCACACCGGGGCCAAAATCACCTTCGGCAACGGGGAACTCACCGCCGAGGTGGTGGGGGAAGTGGAGGGCGGCAACCGCCTGGTCCGCTTCGACTATGAGGGCATCTTTTTGGAGACCCTGGAGAAGCTGGGCAAAATGCCCCTGCCCCCCTACATCAAGGAGGAGCTGGAGGACTCTGAGCGATACCAGACCGTGTACTCCAAGGTGGTAGGCTCTGCCGCAGCCCCCACTGCTGGCCTGCACTTTACCCCAGAGCTGCTGCAGCAGGTGCAGGACATGGGGGTGAAGGTATGCTATGTCACCCTCCATGTGGGCCTGGGCACCTTCCGCCCGGTGAAGGCGGAGGAGGTCACCGATCACGAGATGCACTCGGAGTACTGCGTCATCTCCCAGGAGACGGCGGACGTCATCAATGCCACCAAGGCCGCCGGGGGCCGGGTTATCTGCGTGGGCACCACCTCCTGCCGCACCATTGAGAGCTGGGCCAACGCCGACGGCTCCATGGAGGCCAAGGCGGGGTGGACCAACATCTTTATCTACCCCGGCTACCGCTTCAAGGTGCTGGACGGACTCATCACCAACTTCCACCTGCCTGAGTCCACCCTCATCATGCTGGTGTCCGCCCTGGCGGGCCGGGAGCATGTGCTGGCGGCTTACAAGGAGGCGGTGGAGAACCGATACCGATTCTTCAGCTTTGGAGATGCCATGTTCATCTCTTGATATGCAGCGAAAAGGAGACACACATGTTTGAATTGTTGAAAACCGAGGGAAAGGCCCGCCGGGGCCAGTTCACCACCCCCCACGGCACCGTCCAGACCCCGGTGTTTATGAACGTGGGCACCCAGGGGGCCATCAAGGGTGGCCTGTCTGCCTTTGACCTCAAGGACATCGGCTGCCAGGTGGAGCTGTCCAACACCTACCACCTCCACCTGCGTCCCGGCGACGATGTGGTGTGCCAGATGGGTGGCCTGCACAAGTTCATGCGCTGGGATGGGCCCATGCTCACCGACTCCGGAGGCTTCCAGGTCTTTTCCCTGTCCGGGCTGCGCAAGATCACCGAAGAAGGGGTGACCTTTGCCTCCCACCTGGATGGGCGCAAGATTTTTATGGGCCCTGAGGAGTCCATGCGCATCCAGTCCAACCTGGGCAGTGACATTGCCATGGCCTTTGACGAGTGCGTGGAGAACCCCGCCACCTACGAGTATGCCAAGGCCTCCTGTGAGCGCACTCTGCGGTGGCTGAAGCGGTGCAAGGACGAGCACGACAAGCTCAACGCCCAGCCCGACTGCGTCAACCCCGGCCAGATGCTCTTTGGCATCAACCAGGGCGCCACCTTCCCGGATCTGCGCATCTGGCACATGCAGGAGACGGCCAAGGTGGAGTGCGACGGCTACGCCATCGGCGGCCTGGCGGTGGGCGAGCCCACCCAGGTGATGTATGATATCATCGATGCGGTGGAGCCCTATATGCCCCAGGATAAGCCCCGCTACCTCATGGGGGTGGGCACCCCCTCCAACATCATTGAGGCGGTGGCCCGGGGCGTGGATTTCTTCGACTGCGTGATGCCCGCCCGCAATGCCCGCCACGCCAAGCTGTTTACCTGGAGCGGGTGGATGAATATGAAAAATGAGCGGTATAAGACCGACGAGTTACCTATCGACCCCGAGTGTGACTGTCCCGTGTGCCGCAACTTCTCCCGGGCCTATGTGCGCCACCTGTTCACCGCTGGGGAGATGTTGGGTATGCGCCTGGCTGTCATGCACAACCTGTACTTCTACAATAAGCTCATGGAGCGCATCCGTCAGGCCCTGGACGAGGGCGCCTTCCAGCAGTTCCGGGCGGAATACTCGGAGAAACTGGCTCAGCGGATGCCCTGACGTCTGGAGCGGAAAATAGGGCTTGTGTTTCACGGATAATCCGGGTATAATGACATGTGATGTATCTTTTTACAATCCACACATAGAAGGAGAATCGTTGTATGCCTGCCGAAGCAATGTCTAGCGTTCTTATGATCCTCATCATGATCGCCGTGTTCTACTTCCTGCTCATCCGTCCCGAGAGCAAGAAGAAGAAGGAAGCGGCTGCCATGCGCGCCAGCCTGAAGGTGGGGGACCAGATCACCACCATCGGCGGTATCGTGGGTACCATCTGCGCCATCAAGGAGGAGACCATCGTCATGGAGACCGGCGCCGACCGTGTGCGCATCGAGTTCACCAAGTGGGCCATCTCCAGCAAGGGCACCCAGGCTGAGCAGGATGTTACCGCTCAGGAGAAGAAGGACAAGAAGGACAAGTAAGGTCCGCATGAGAAGCACCCCCTTTGCATATGGTGAAATAACCATGTGGAAAGGGGTGCTTTTTTTGCGCAAAGACGATGTGAAACCGGGAGGCCCGACCCAGATGGTTTTGGGCGTGGCTTTGGGTGGGGTTGTGGCCATTGCGGTGGAGCTGCTGGTGCTTTTGGCCGGTGCGGCGGCCATTTCTTCCGGGCTGCTGCGGGAGAATGCCCAGTTGCAGTTGGTGGCCATGGCCTGTGTACTGGGCGGCCTGGTAGGTGGGCTGGTGTGCGTCTGCCGATGGCCGGCCCGGAAGCTGCTGGGGGGTCTGGCTGCGGGCTTGACCTGCGGGGTGCTGCTGTGGGTGATCAGTGCGGCCCGGGGCGGGGGACAGGTGCTGGAGGTGCGTGGGCTGGTGGTGTTGGCTTCCTGCCTGTGCGGCGGAGCCCTGGCCGGGCTGCTGTGTCTGCGGTTTGGGAGAAAGAAGCCTTCCAGCGTCCGGCGCAGCCGTGTGTGAGGGTGTGGAGAATTTGGCAGAGGGAGCCATTTCCCTCTGCCAAAACCCTTGACATTTGGGGAGAAACTCTCTATAATTCGTAGGAACAACTATAATAATATAATGGACTTTTTGTGAGCTGCCATCTGTTGCGGCTTCTATTTTTTATTGTTGAAAGGATGAACATCATGGCCAAGGAATACAAGCTCAGCGCCGAGCGTTTGGAAGAGTTGAAGCAGGAACTGAACTACCTCAAGACCGTTCGTGAGAAGGAAGTGGCCGACCAGATCAAGGAGGCCCGCTCCTTCGGCGACCTGTCCGAGAACAGCGAGTACGACGAGGCAAAGAACGAGCAGGGCAAGCTCTACTCCCGCATTGCCGAGATCGAGAACATTCTGGCCAACTGCTCCGTCATCGAGGAGGAGGCCGACAGCGACCCCGACACCGTGCGTCTGGGCAGCAAGATCACCGTCATGGACACCATGCTGGACGAGGAGGAGACCTACCAGGTGGTGGGCTCTCAGGAGGCTGACCCCATGAATGGCCGCATCTCCGAGGAGTCTCCCTTCGGCAAGGCCCTGCTGGGCAAGCGTGTGGGTGACACCGTGATCGTGGACGCCCCCGCCGGAAACATTGAATACAAGGTCGTCAGCATCCAGCGCTAAGCGGAAGACGGACAGATAGAAGGAGAGAAGACAAGTATGTCGGAACACAACAACCAGAACCAGCAGAACGCCCAGGCCGAGCCCTCTCTGTCTGAGCTGCTGCAAATTCGCCGGGACAAGCTCTCTGCCCTCCAGGCAGCGGGCAAGGACCCCTTCCAGGTGACCAAGTACGATGTCACCCACCACAGCAACGAAGTGAAGGACAACTTTGAGGCCATGGAGGGCCAGGTGGTGCGCCTGGCCGGACGTCTCATGAGCAAGCGCGGCATGGGCAAGGCCATTTTCGCCGACCTCCAGGACGGCGGCGGCCGTATCCAGCTCTATGTGCGTGTGGACGACGTGGGCGAGGAGGCCCTGGCTGCCTTCAAGAAGTACGACATCGGCGACATTGTGGGTGTGGAGGGCGATGTGTTCCGCACCAAGCGGGGCGAGATCTCCATCAAGGCCCACACCATCACCCTGCTGTCCAAGTCCCTGCTGCCTCTGCCCGAGAAGTTCCACGGCCTCACCGACGTGGAGACCCGTTGCCGTCAGCGGTATGTGGACCTGATCATCAACCCCGAGGTGCGCCGCACCTTTGAGATTCGTTCCGCCTTCGTCCGCCACGTCCGGGACTTTCTGGATAACCGGGGCTATATGGAGGTGGAGACTCCGGTGCTCAACACCATCTCCGGCGGTGCCACTGCCCGCCCCTTCATCACCCACCACAATACCCTGGACATTGATATGTACATGCGTATTGCCACCGAGCTGCACCTCAAGCGCCTGGTGGTGGGCGGCCTGGAGCGTGTGTACGAAATTGGCCGTATCTTCCGCAATGAGGGTATGGACACCAAGCACAACCCTGAGTTTACCTCCGTGGAGCTGTACCAGGCCTATGCCGACTTCCACGACATGATGGACCTGTTCGAGGATCTGCTGAGCTCTGCCGCTCAGAAGATTCTGGGCACCTATCAGATCCAGTGGCAGGGCAATGACATCGACCTGACCCCCGGCTGGCCCCGCCTGACCATGGCCGAGGCCGTCAAGCAGTACACGGGCCTGGACTTCATGGCCATCACCGACGACGCTGAGGCGGTGGCTTTGGCCGCCTCCATCGGCGTGGAGCTGCCCGAGACCTCCCCCGCCACCTGGGGCAACGCCCTGTACGAGGTGTTCGACCAGAAGGTGGAGGAGAAGCTCATTCAGCCCACCTTCATCACCATGCACCCCGTGGATGTGTCCCCCCTGGCCAAGCGCTCTCCCGCCGATCCCCGGCTCACCGAGCGCTTCGAGCTGTTCATCTGCCGCAGCGAGATGGGCAACGCCTTCTCCGAGCTCAACGACCCCATCGACCAGAAGCAGCGCTTCCAGCGTCAGGTGGAGCTGCGTGAAAACGGCGACGAGGAAGCCGGCATGATGGACGAGGACTATATCACCGCTCTGGAGTACGGTCTACCTCCCACGGGCGGTCTGGGCATCGGTATCGACCGCTGCGTCATGATGCTCACCAACAACGACTCTATCCGTGAGGTGCTGCTCTTCCCGACAATGAAGCCTCTGGACTAAAAAATCCAGTAAAATCAAGGGTTTTCGGCATCTCAAATCCGAGTTGACAA
>CALWXF010000029.1 GCA_944385445.1 uncultured Oscillospiraceae bacterium | reverse complement strand
TCCATAAAGCACACCCCCACATCTGATACCATTTTACCAGATGCGGGGGCGTTTTGGAAGTTTTTCGACAGTCTGAATAGCCTCAAGCCAAACTATGGCTTGAGGCTATTTTATCTTGAACTGATGAATTAGCCGTGGACACCAGTGAGGTCACGGAGCATGGACAAGCTGCCCTCGTCAATGGCCTTCTTCATGCCCAGAGCTTCGGTAATGTCGTAGTCCACAATGTCATCCCCGTTCATGGCCACCACACGGCAGCTCTTGCCCTCGGCCAGGAGGCGAACGGCATGATAGCCCATATTGGTAGCCACCATACGGTCACGTGCGGTGGGGGAACCGCCACGCTGGACGTGACCCAGCACGGTGACACGGGTGTCCAAAGCGGTGTACTCCTTAATCTGCTGTGCCACGCCGTAGCCGCCGCCGGGCACACCCTCAGCCACGATGACCATGAAGTGAGTGCGGCCACCCAGGCGGGCCTGACGGATGGGGGTGATGACATCCCGCTGGAAGTCCACGGGCTGCTCAGGTACCAGCACCACAGTGGCGCCGCAGGAGATACCGACGGCCACAGCCAGGTGCCCGGCCCGGTGGCCCATGACCTCTACCACAGAGCAGCGCTCATGGGACTTCATGGTGTCACGCAGACGGTCGATGCTTTCCAGAGCGGTGTTACAGGCGGTGTCATAGCCGATGGTGTAGGAGGAACAGGCGATATCGTTGTCAATGGTGCCGGGGATACCAACGACAGAGATGCCACTCTCAGCCAGAGTCAGCAGGCCACGGAAGGTACCATCGCCGCCGATGCCCACCAGAGCATCCAGGCCCAGGAGCTTACAGGTGGCCAGAGCCTTTTCACGGCCCGGTGGCTCCTTGAACTCCAGACTGCGGGCAGAGTACAGGATGGTTCCACCCCGACGAGAGATGTCGCTGACGCTTTCGAAGTCCAGACGGGCAAAATCGCCGTTGATGAGGCCGTGATAGCCACGACGAATGCCGATACACTCAATTCCCATGTGCAGGGATGTTCTGACAACGGCACGGATGGCGGCGTTCATGCCGGGAGCGTCTCCGCCGCTGGTAAATACGCCAATACGATGCACTGCTGTATCCATGTTCATTCCTCCCAAAATATAAAATTGATGCGTGAAATTAAACCTTGAGCTCGGTGTGAACTCCGGTCAAAGCCTGAGAATGGGCCTCCAGCACGGGGGTGATGCACTCAGAAATGAAGTCCTCTACCTGCTGGGGGCAGCGGCCGATGTAGCGGGAAGGCTCCATGTGGGCCACCAGCTCCTCACGGCTCATGCCGAAGAGGGAATCTTCAGCAATGAGGTCGATGAGGTTGTTGTTCAGACCCAGGTCCTTCACATTGCGGCCAGCCTCCAGGGCGTGGACACGGATGCGCTCGTGGAGCTCCTGACGGTCGCCGCCCTTCTTCACGGCATCCATCATGATGTTCTCACTGGCCATGAAGGGCAGCTCCTCCAGAATGTGCTTCTCGATCACCTTCTCATGGACCACCAGGCCGGCGGACACGTTCTCGTAGATGTTCAAGATGGCATCGACGGCCAGGAAGGCCTCGGGCACGGAGATGCGCTTGTTGGCAGAGTCGTCCAGGGTTCGCTCAAACCACTGGGTGGCAGCGGTGAAGGTGGGGTTCATCACATCGGCCATCACATAGCGGGCCAGAGCGCAGATGCGCTCACAGCGCATGGGATTGCGCTTATAGGGCATGGCAGAAGAGCCGATCTGCTTGCTCTCGAAGGGCTCCTCCACCTCCTTGAGGTGGCACAGAAGGCGCACGTCGGTGGCGAACTTGCTCGCGGACTGGGCGATTCCGGAGAGAGTGGAGATGATAGCGGAGTCCACCTTCCGGGAGTAGGTCTGGCCGGATACGGGGACGGAGGCCTCAAAGCCCATCTCCTTGGCAATGCGGCGGTCCAGTTCCTTGCACTTCTCGTGGTCGCCTTCAAACAGCTCCAGGAAGGAGGCCTGGGTTCCGGTGGTGCCCTTGCAGCCCAGCAACTTCAGGTTGGCGATGCGGTACTCGATCTCCTCCAGGTCCATGAGCAGCTCGTTCATCCACAAAGTGGCACGCTTGCCCACAGTGACCAGCTGAGCGGCCTGAAAGTGGGTAAAGCCCAGGGTGGGCAGAGCCTTGTATTTCAAAGCGAATTGGGACAGATTGGACAGCACCCGTACCAGCTTGTCCCGTACCAGCTCCAGGCCTTCCCGCATGATGATCACGTCGGTGTTGTCACCCACATAGCAGCTGGTGGCGCCCAGGTGGATGATGGGCATGGCCTTGGGGCACAGGGTGCCGAAGGTGTGAATGTGAGCCATGACGTCGTGGCGCAGCTCCTTTTCTTTTTGAGCGGCCAAGTCATAGTCGATGTCGGTCAGGTGGGCCTCCATCTCCTGAATTTGCTCCTGAGTCACGGGCAGGCCCAGTTCCATCTCGGCCCGAGCCAGCGCCACCCACAGCTTGCGCCATGTGGAGAACTTCTTGTCCGGAGAGAAGATGTACTGCATCTCATCACTGGCATAGCGAGACGAGAGAGGACTTTCGTAAATAGATTTGTTCACGGTGAAAAGAACCCCCTTATTGGATATGAGCAGGGAAAAACCTTGGATTCCCCACTTCGTTCAGGAACAAAAAACGGCTATCATTTCAATGTCCCGTAATGATAGCATTATATCACAGTTCGACACCTGGAACAAGACGTCCTTAGAAAAACATTGCCATGAACTGGGCAAGGAAAAACGGAGTTGCCGGAAAGGCAACTCCGTTTGGATGCAACAAAGATAGAGGCTTAGCCCTCTTCACGCATCTTGGCAAAGCACTCGCTGCAGTAAACAGGGCGGTCGGACTTGGGCTCAAAGGGAACCTTCGCCTCACGGCCACAAGCGGCGCAGGTGGCGGTGAAGTACTCACGGGGGCCACGGGCGGCAGCCTTGCGAGCGTCACGGCAGGCCTTGCAGCGTTGGGGCTCATTCTGGAAGCCGCGCTCAGCGTAGAACTCCTGCTCACCGGCGGTGAACACGAACTCCTGGCCACACTCTTTGCATACTAAAGTCTTGTCTTCGTACATGGAAATACCCTCTCTTTTGATGCCCAGAACCGGGGAATGCCTCTGCTGGGACTGTAATATTTGCGTCAGCTCTCGCTGAAATCGCCATAATATGGGGCAACCTTTCGTCGGATCCGCTGCACTGCGTTGTCCACAGACTTCACAGAGCGTCCGACATGGCAACTGATTTCCTGATAAGAGAGTCCTTGCAGGAACAGGGTCAAAACCTGCCGTTCAAGACAAGACAAACACTTGGTGAGCTGTTCCATCCGCTCCGTCTCTTCCTCTCTGGAGATGTAGAGCTCTTCCGGGCTGGAACCGCTCTCTGCCTCAATGGAGTCAAAGGGGACGCTGTCGTTCAAAGGTGTGTGTTTCCCCCGGGATGCAGAGGTAACGGCGGAACGAATGCGATTGCGAATGCAGACATCGGCAAAGGTGCGAAAGGAAGCGTCACGACTGGGGTCAAATTCGCGGATGGCTTTGATCAGTCCAAACATAGCCTCCTGAATCAAATCCTCGCTGTCGCCTCCTGCCAAAAAGAAGGGACGGGCGCAGATGCGGACCTGACGCTGATAGCGCAGGACCAACTCCTCCTCTGCTCTCAGATCACCCTCTCTGGCCTTTGCACAAAGTGCCTCATCAGAATATTCTGTTGTCAACTCCTCGATATCCTTCATACTGTAACCTTGTTTACTTTTATCACAAACTGGCGCAAATGTCAATGATTTTTATGCAAAATCTAAAAAGCATCTGGAAAGGTTCTGGAAAACCCGGCAATTAAAAGGAAAGTTGTTCCATTTCGCCTCGGTTGGGTGGCGTCAGGCCCAGGTGTTCAAAGGCCTTGTAGGTGACGCAGCGGCCCCGGGGCGTGCGGGTGAGAAAGCCCAGCTGCATCAGGTAGGGCTCATACACATCCTCCAGGGTGACCGACTCCTCATTGATGGTGGCGGCCAGGGTATCCAGTCCCACAGGCCCGCCTCCGTAATTTTCAATGATGCTCAACAGCATTCGGCGGTCGATCTGGTCCAGACCCAGGGCGTCAATCTCCAGCGCTTGCAGCGCACGATCGGCCACCCCCTGGGTGATGACGCCTCCGGCAGTGACCTGGGCGAAGTCACGCACCCGCCGCAGCATCCGGTTGGCGATACGGGGTGTGCCGCGGCTGCGCCGGGCGATTTCCAGGGCCCCATCCGGTTCTATGGGTACATTGAGAATGCCTGCCGATCGGGTGACAATCTCGCTGAGCTCCTCAGGGGTGTACAGCTCCAGCCGGAGAGTGACGCCGAAGCGGTCACGCAGAGGGGCGGAGAGCTGTCCTGCCCGGGTGGTGGCGCCAATGAGGGTGAACTTGGGAAGGTCCAGGCGGATGGAATTGGCGGAAGGGCCTTTGCCAATCATAATGTCGATGGCGTAGTCCTCCATGGCTGGGTAGAGGATCTCCTCCACCGAGCGGTTCAGCCGATGGATTTCGTCCACAAACAGAATGTCATTTTCCTGTAGGTTGGTGAGCAGTGCCGCCAAGTCCCCCGGCTTTTCGATGGCAGGACCGGAGGTAATACGGATCTGTACTCCCATCTCGTTGGCAATGATGCCGCTGAGGGTGGTTTTGCCCAGGCCCGGGGGGCCGTGGAGCAATACATGGTCCAGGGGCTCTCCCCGCATTTTGGCCGCCTGGATGAACACCTCCAGGTTGGCCTTGGCCTTGGATTGACCGATGTACTGGTCCAGGGTCTGAGGCCGCAGAGAGGCCTCCCCGTCGTCGGCTCGGGTCAGAGAGGTGCTGACCAGGGGCTCAAAGTCCGACCCTTCATATTCGTGGTTGGAAAAATCAATGCTCATATCTGTCACACCTCATTTAGCGGACCATGCGCTTGAGCGCCTGCTTGATGATCTCTTCCAAGGTCAGCTGGTCCACATCCAGGCCCTTCAATGCAGCAGCAATCTCGGGCTGGCTGTACCCCAGGACGGCCAGAGCTGCCGAGGCCTCACTGGTCTTATTTTCGGGAATGATGGTTACGCCGCCGGCAAAGGCCTCCCCGCTGCTGGTGGTGAGCTGTCCTTTGGACAGCTTGTCCTTGAGCTCTAAGATGATGCGCTGGGCGATCTTCTTACCGATGCCAGGGGCGCAAGTCAGGGCTTTTTCGTTTTCCGAGACAATGGCCAGGGCCAGCCCCTCAGGTGTATTGGAGGAGAGAATGGCCAGAGCGGCCTTGGGGCCTACACCGGATACCCCAATGAGCATCTGGAAGCTGGACAATTCACTCTCAGTGGAAAATCCGTAGAGTCCAAAAATATCCTCCCGGACATGGAGATAGGTGTATAGCTTGGCCTGTGCGCCACGGGTCAGACCAGCTAGTGTATGGTTGGTGGTGCGGCAGGCATAGCCCACGCCGCCGCAGTCAATGACGGCCAGATAGGGGCCAATATGGGCCACCGTTCCGTTGAGATAGTAAAACATAGCTTGCTCCTTAGGTATAGTTCATAGATCGGGACAGCAACGAGGTGCAGCTGCGGGCATGGCACAGGGCGATGGCCACTGCATCGGCGGCGTCGTCCGGCTTGGGCACACTGGCAAGGTGGAGCAGCTTTCGGGTCATCTCCATCACCTGCCGTTTTTCCGCCTTGCCGTATCCCACCACCGCCTGCTTGACCTGGGAGGGGTTGTACTCCACCACAGGCAGACCGCATTTCTCAGCCGTCATTAGAATCACTCCTCTGGCCTGGGCCACGCCGATGCCAGTGGTGACATTTTGGTTGAAGAACAGCTCCTCAATGGCCAGGACTTCTGGGTGAAACTGTCCAATCAGTTCCTCCAGGTCTGTGGCGATCTGCCAAAGTCGGGCGGGCAGGCGCACGCCTGCCGGGGTGTTGATGGCCCCGCAGGCCACCAGCTGCTGCCTGCCAGGCTGGGAGTCGATGAGGCCAAATCCCACAATGGCATAGCCTGGGTCAATCCCCAATATCCGCACTCGGTTCTCACTCCCCTGCCCTGGAAATTTACTCGAACTATTGTATCATAATTTGCCACCAGCCGCAAGGGAAAGGGAGTACCTGGTACCCCGGACTTTTCAGCCTATGGGGAGCAGAGCGAGCAACTTTTGGCACAACATCGGAAGAAGAAATGGGAGCAAATGACCTTGAAGAAAGTAGGATAGACCAAACAGGGCTCCACAGCAGACCAGAGCAGACCACGGAGGCAGGAGTTTGGCCGAGGACTCCTGGGGAATACATTTGCGCAGCGCATTGGTGAATGACCACTTTGCCACATACAGGGTGAGAGGTAGTACCAAGATGGCAGAGACACCGAAGAATAGAGCCCCCCATCCCAGGCCAGAGAGGCCGAACATAGCCACAAAGCTGGAACAGGCGTAACTGAGGAGAAAGCACCGGACGAGGAGCACGCAGGGAATCCCCACCACGCCGGGCGGCCCAAAGCTCAGCAGTACCAACAGTACAGGCCAGCAGAGAAGGTCCCAAATGGTGGACCAGAGAGAGACATACGGTGCAGTTCCCTGGGCCACAGCTTGAAAATAACTGGCGAGTTGGTCAGAAAATTGGGGATGATGGCCCCCAAGCGCAGCAAAAATGCTGCCCAGCAGTACGCCCACCAGGCAGAATATGCATAGAAAGAAGAGCGGGCCTCTTTCCCGCTGTTTCCCCTGTCCCCGAGATGTTCGTGGCGAATATAACCGCTTGGGATGCGTCATCGTTTCATCACCTCTTGGTAACCTATGCATCCCAGGAAAAACTATGCCAAAGAGAATCGCCGCCCCCAGCAAGCAGGGACGGCGATTGAAATAGCCAGAAAAGGAATTAGACCATACCAGCACGGTGGGCCTTCATGGCGATGGCGCACTCCAGACGCTTGCGCTGCATGTCGCAGCCAAAGCGGTTGGGGATCATCATATCCCCGTTGACCTCCAGGTTGGAGGCGGAGCAGCCGCCGCTGCAATAGAAGCGGGCCCAGCAGTCCTTACAGTCGGGGCGGGTGTAGATGTTCAGTCCGGCAAACTTCCGGGAGATGTCCATGTCAAAGGTGTTGTCGTACACGTTGCCCAGCTTGTACTCTTCCTTGCCCACAAACTGGTGGCAGGGATAGATATCACCGTCGGGTGTGATGGCCACATATTCACAGCCAGCGCCACAGCCACGCATGCGCTTGATGACACAGGGGCCCTGGGTGAGGTCCACATTGAAGTGGAAGAAGTTGATGTCGTCCCGGTCCAGCAGCTCCCGGGCCAGGTTCTCGTACTCCTCCAGGATACCGGGCAGGTCCTCTTCCTTGAAGGTGTAGTCGTACTTGGCATCGCCTACCACAGGCTCCACCGACACATTGCGGAAGCCTTGGTCAGCAATGTGGATGACGTCCTGGGCGAAGTCCCGGTTGTGACGGGTGAAGGTACCACGCAAGTAGTAGTCCTTGTCACCACGTCCGGCCACCAGCTTCTGGAACTTGGGGAGAATCACGTCGTAGCTGCCCTTGCCGTTGACGGTGGGGCGCATGTTGTCGTTGACCTCAGGACGGCCATCCAGAGAGAGCACGGCGTTGGACATGTTCTCGTTGATGTAATCGATGGTATCGTCATCCAGCAGAATGCCGTTGGTGGTGATGGTAAAGCGGAAGTTCTTGTTGTGCTCCTTCTCCAGAGAGCGGGCATAATCCACGGTGGCCTTCACGGTGTCCATGGCCATGAGGGGCTCGCCGCCGAAGAAGTCCACTTCGATGTTGTGACGCTTGCCAGAGCGGGCGATGACGAAGTCAATGGCCTTCTTGGCGGTCTCCACATTCATGGTCATGCGGTGTCCGGTACCGAAGTCGCCGGTGGAGGCAAAGCAGTACTTGCAGCGCAGATTACAGTCGTGAGAGACGTGCAGGCACAGGGCCTTGACAGGGGCGTCCTTCTGCATGAGCACAGCGGCCTCGGGGTCGATGTAGGTATCGTCCGTGAAGAGGAGCCCCTGCTGCTGCAGCTGGTAGAGATCCTCCCAGGCGCAGTTGAGAGACTCCCGGTCGTACTGAGGCAGCTGGGCGGCCACCTCGTCGGGGCAGTGCTCTACCATGGGGCCGTCCAGCAGAGACAGCAAATCATAAGCGGTCTGGTCCAGCACATGCACGGCACCGCTGTTCACATCCACGGCGATATTCGCATCCAAACAGTGAAAAGTATGTACCATAATTGTTCTCCTTCAAACACACAGAAAAAGGGTGGGACAAGGCCCACCCTTTCCGGTGTCTAATCAATGATTAGTGATTGTTCTCACACTTCTGATTGGCGACAGTGCAGGAAGTCTTGCAAGCGGACTGGCAAGAGGTCTGGCACTCGCCGCAGCCACCGTGAGCAGCGCTCTGCTTCAGAGTAGCACCGTTGAGAGTCTTGACGTGAGTCATGGATATCCCTCCATTCAGCTTATTTAATGGCATTGTACCACAGTTTTCACAGTATTTCAATATGCAGTTTTTACGGGCTGTCAACCTGGTGGGGAATGGCATAGGATGGTGTGGCATGTGATGCTAAAATGTTTGAGGAGGCCACTCTTTTGAATATGAACGAACCAACCAACCGCCCCTGTGGTGATGGGATGGGAACACTCCCATCCTGCGCTCCCTTGGCGGTCCCCTATGTTCCGTTTCAGCAGACCGGGAGCCAGACCTATTCCCAACAGGACGCTCTGGCTAACGGCACCCTGTTCCCCGGGCTGAATCTCCCCTTCCAGATCAACACGGTAGCGGTCACTCCGGCCCAGACTGGGGCCTTGGAGCTCCAGGCCTTGAGTTTTGTACTCACAGAGCTGGGCCTGTATCTGGACACCCATCCCCAGGACAAAGAGGCTTTTGATCTTTTCCGGGAATATGCCAAGCTGGCCAAGGAGGGCCGACGCCGTTACGAGGCCATGTATGGGCCGCTCACCCAGCAGGCGGCTGTCAGTCAGGATCAGTACACCTGGCTCAATGACCCCTGGCCCTGGGAGTATCGCCAGGAAGGAGGAGTGCGCTGATGTTTGTCTATGAGAAAAAGCTGCAGTACCCCGTGCGTATCAAGAACACCAATCCCAAGCTGGCTGCCTTGATTATCAGTCAATACGGAGGGCCAGACGGCGAGCTTGGGGCCTCTCTGCGCTATCTCAGCCAGCGGTATTCCATGCCATGGCCGGAGCTGAAAGGGCTTCTCACTGATATTGGTACAGAGGGGTCAAAATGATACCGTAAAAGAAATCAAGGAGCACATTAGGTTTCTAAAAACGTACGGACCAGTAAAAAGACACCGCTGACAAAAGTCAGCGGTGTCTCAGCCTGTCGAAAAAGTCCAGCAAAAGCTGGGCTTTTTCGCGTGTATAAGGTATAATGGAAGTGGTGGTGAGAAAGATGCTGGAAAGAGGAAAAATGGAA
>CALWXF010000028.1 GCA_944385445.1 uncultured Oscillospiraceae bacterium | reverse complement strand
GATGGACTCGTCGGTGGTGTTGGCCTTGCGCACCAGGGCCCGGGTATAGCGGTAGATGATGTAGGCCTTGGCCAGCTCGTACTTCTCCGCCTCCATCAGGCGCTTCTCCACCATATCTTGTATGTCTTCCACCAGCAGACGCTTGCGGTCCTTGCTGGCTACGGAGTCGGCGATGGCTTCAATGGAGGCATCGTCCATGCGATAGGGTTCCTCCACCGCCAGGTTGGCCTTCTGAATGGCCACGACAATCTTGCTGCGGTCAAAGTCTACGGTGGAGCCATCTCGCTTGATTACTTTCATTTGTAACGCCCTTTCTCCCGTTATTTTTCTATCCTAAGCGGGACAAAGCGGCGGTCGCTCCAGGTGGAGCAACACACCGTCGTCATCGCATTCTATGGAATTCAGCCGCCCCATCTTCCAGGGTGTCCGGGATTTTCCCTAGTCGAGTGGCGCTTAGACAGGATACCATATCTTGTGGCTGTTGTAAATAGCGGCTTTGATTATTTCGAAATATTGTGTGTTACGGAATTTATTTCCTTTTTCTCCTGGGGGGACCGTCCCGTCCCCATTGGCATAGAATGAGGTGCACCCTGGCGGTTTCCCATGAAACCCCCACCTTTGAAAGGAGCGAATCACATGAATCAGAATCTTTGGCCCACTCAGTCCTGGAACGGGTCTGTCACGGCGGAGGAGTTCGCCGCCCAGCAGAGCTCCGGCTGTTCCAAGGGCAGCTGTACCTGCAACACCTGCAACACCTGTAACACCTGCAATCCCTGTCCCAACCCCTGTCCCGGCCAGACCACGCCCATGATCTGCTGCTGCCAGCCCATGCCCACGCCTCCCTGTCCCACCCCGCAGCCGGTGGAGGAGGGCTGCTGCTGCAAGCAGTCCTTCCGGGCGGCCCTCCAGCTGTTGTGCAACAGCCAGCTGGCCACCCTGCTGGACTTCAACCAGGCCGCCTTTGTCACCGATACCTATGTGGCAGGGGCCACCATCAACACCACCCCCGCAGGCACCACCCCTTCGGATAACCTGAACACCATGTCCGGGTCCTTCCGCCGCTTCTCCCCCTGCAACTGCGACCTGCTGGAGATCTCCGCCCTGGTGAACACCCCCCCGGAGACCAGCACCGGAGTCACCGCCACCCAGGTGCCCCTGTGCCAGCTCACCGCCGTGGCCCTGCAAACCGCCACCGCCCCCGCCTCCGGGGATATCACCTCCGATCAGGCCACCGCCAACAACTTCCAGACCATCCAGAAGATTCTCGCCCAGTGCCTCACCCCCTGCTCCAATCCGTGCGGGTGCTGCGCCTGTTCCTGCGCCTGCTCCGACGACGAGTGCTGCTGCGCCGCCGGGCTGCTGTCCACCCTGTCCCAGAGCAACCTCAGCCGCAAGGTCACCATCGTGGCCGGGTCTCTGGTGCTCCAGGGGGTCACCCTGCTGGGCACCGTGGGCAACGTGCTGGTGCTGTCCAACTCCACCAACAACCGCATTTACTTCGTGTGCGTCAATCAGATCCAATTTTTGGCCTGATTTCCACCCGTTTCTCCCATCACGCAGGGGGCCGGACCGGCCCCCTGCGTTAGTCTTGTGAAACTTTTCACCAATTTTCCAATCTTGCATTTACAAGCCCGGACTTTTGATGTATGCTATATGTGACTACCCATGAGATACAGAAGGAGGACTGTACAACATGAGAGGTGTAGAAACCCGTATTCAGGAGATTCGCCACCGCATTTTCCGCGAGGTGGCCCGCATGGCTTATCACACCGAGTGGCCGGTGGAGAAGCGCATTGAGGAGCTGCCCTACAAGATCATTCCCGGTGAGGTGGGCAACTACCGCAACGACGTATTTCTGGAGCGCGCCATCGTGGGCGAGCGCCTGCGTCTGGCCATGGGTCTGCCCTGCCGTGGCGCCGGGGAGCACGCCCCCCTGTCCGACAACATCGAGGCCGCTGACAAGGACGAGACCTACTACACTCCCCCGCTGATCAACATCATCAAGTTTGCCTGTAACGGCTGCGCTGAGAAGCGGGTGCACGTCACCGACGGCTGCCAGGGCTGTCTGGCTCACCCCTGCGTGGAGGTGTGCCCCAAGGACGCCATCACCCTGGACCGCTTCAACGGCCGCTCCGTCATCGACCAGGACAAGTGCATCAAGTGCGGCCGCTGCGCCGACGTGTGCGAGTACAAGGCCATCATCGTCCAGGAGCGTCCCTGCGCCAAGGCCTGCGGCATGGACGCCATCCACACCGATGCCAACGGCAAGGCTGAGATCGACTACGACAAGTGTGTCTCCTGCGGCATGTGTCTGGTCAACTGCCCCTTCGGCGCCATTGCCGACAAGTCCCAGATCTTCCAGGTCATCCGTGCCATCCAGTCCGGCGAGCGGGTGTACGCCGCCGTGGCTCCCGCCTTCGTGGGCCAGTTCGGCCCCAAGGTCACTCCCGGCAAGCTGCGTGCTGCCATGAAGGCCCTGGGCTTTGCCGACGTGTTTGAGGTGGCCATCGGCGCCGACCTGTGCGCCGTGCAGGAGGCCGAGGACTTTGTCCACGAGGTGCCCGAGAAGCTGCCCTTCATGGCCACTTCTTGCTGCCCCGCCTGGTCTGTGATGGCCAAAAAGCTGTTCCCCCAGCACGCCGAGAGCGTGTCCATGGCCCTGACCCCCATGGTGCTCACTGCCCGCCTCATTAAGCAGCAGCAGCCTGAGGGCAAGGTGGTCTTCATCGGCCCCTGCGCCGCCAAGAAGCTGGAGGCCATGCGCAAGAGCGTGCGCAGCGAGGTGGACTTCGTTCTGACCTACGAGGAGATGGCCGGTATCTTCGATGCCAAGCATCTGGACCTGGAGGCCATGGAGGAAGACCCCAACGGCGTCAACGACGCCTCCACCGACGGCCGCAACTTCGCTGTGGCTGGCGGCGTGGCCAAGGCTGTGGCCAACGTCATCGCCGAGCGCTACCCCGACCGTGAGGTGAAGATCGCCAGCGCCGACGGCCTGAAGGAGTGCCGCAAGCTGCTGACTCTGGCCGCTGCCGGCAAGTACAACGGTTACCTGCTGGAGGGCATGGCTTGTCCCGGCGGCTGCGTGGCCGGCGCCGGCACCATGCAGCCTGTGAAGAAGTCCCAGGCCACCGTTGGCATCTACGCCAAGCAGGCCGGACACACCACCGCCACCGGCACCGAGCACATCAAGGAGCTGGACAAGCTGGTGGACTAATCCACACAAAGCTACTTAGAGCAAGCCCGTTGCATGGTTCGTGCAACGGGCTTGTTTTTTACTTTGGAGGAATTGATTTTCTCCAATATCTCAGGCGCAACCCTGCGCCCCCGCCGGGGACGCTCCGCTGGGAGCTGGCAGCGCACTTCCAAAGGCTCCCCTGTGTAAGGGGAGCTGGCAGCCGCAAGGCTGACTGAGGGGTTGACCGTCTAACCACCTGTGGATTAGGCTTGCCAGCCTGGCGGGGACGCTTCCCGCTGGGGGTTTCTTTTGAGCGGGCAAAAGAAACCAAAACCCGCTTAGGGCGTTCCCCCCTAAGGACCTCCCTTGGGGTACGGGGCTGGAACTGCGTCAATCCTATGGCCGGCCCTGGCCCCGGTGGGGTCACATAGATGGCCTGGCAAGTCTATAGAAAGCATTTCCTTCTCTGTGAGACTGTTCCTCTGTTTCCAGGGCCTTACCCCGGTGTGCGGCGTTCCCGCCGCCGGGAGCAAGGCCCTCGGCAACTGGGAACAGTTGCACACCAAGGTAAGGCCCGAAAGACAGCAGTTTTATTTGCCGTAGAAGCAGGTACTTACAAAGGAATTGCCATGCCATCCATGTGACCCCACCAGTCTAAGGGCTGAAAAGAGAACGGCGCACACTCCATCTAGTACCGCGGGGTGGATTCCACAAGGCGGGGGAAGGCCCCGCCTTTGGCGATTCTTTCCCCGATTTCTCATCGGGGGAGAAATCGGGCCCAGCGGAGCGTCCCTGCCAGGCTGGCAATTCTGAAACAACCTCCAGCGGCAGGTCAATCCCTCCGTCACCGCCTACGGCGGCGACACCTCCCTTTACACAAGGGAGGCCTTCAGGTCCATCTCTCAACAAAAAAGGTGGAAGAACCTTCAATCGGCTCTTCCACCTCTCTTATTTTGCGTATTGGCTGCGCCCAATCTTGAACAGGTCATTTCCCTGGCTGTCCACAGCCACGGTGAGGGGCAGATTCTCCACCTCCATGCGCTTGACCGACTCACAGCCCAGCTCGTCAAAGGCGATGACCTGGGCGGTCTTGATGCACTTGGCAATGAGGGCCCCGGCGCCGCCCACGGCGGCAAAGTAACAGGCCCCGTTGCGCACAATGGCGTCCACCACGCTCTGGGCCCGCTCCCCCTTGCCAATCATGGCGGTGAGTCCCAGGTCCAGCAGCCGGGGGGCAAAGCCGTCCATCCGCCCGGCGGTGGTGGGGCCGCAGGCCCCCACCGCCATGCCCTGCTGGCCCGGGGTGGGCCCGGCATAGTAGATGACAGCGCCCTTGAGCTCAAAGGGCAGGGGCTTTCCCTCGTCCAGCAGCTGGAAGATCCGCTTGTGGGCGGCGTCCCGGGCGGTGTAGATGGTGCCGGACAGCAGCACCCGGTCCCCTGCTCTTAGCTCTCCCAGCACCTGGGGCAGCTGGTGGGTGGTCAGTACCTTGGTCTCACCCATGGCTCTCTCCCCGCTCCTTCAGAGCCTGGGCCGCCGCATCGGCCTGGTCAAATTGCTGCTCCATCTCTCTCATATCCCGCAGCACCCGAAACAGGCCATCCGTCTCACTGCGCAGGGTGTAGTAGCCATTCAGCACCTGGTCCAGCCACTGGCGGGTCTCATTGCGGATTTTCTGGGCCTCTCTCTGGGCATGGTCGATGGTATCCTGAGCCTTATGATGGGCATCCAGCTCCACCGTGGCCACATAATCCTTGAGCTGATCGTACTTCTGGGCCATGGGCTCCATCTCGTCCACCTGGCCGTGGAGCTGCCCCAGCTCCAGCCGGGCGGCGGCCAGCTTGGTCTCGGTCTGGCTCAGCTCCCCCCGCAGACGGGTCAGCGTGCGGGTGGACTCCTCCAGAGAAGCCCGTACCTTGGCCTCCTCGGCAGACACGCTGCCATGGGCCTGGCGCAGAGACTCCAGCTCCTCCTCCAGTTCCTTCTCCCGGGCCTTGGACTGTCTCAGCTCTTCCTCCACGCTCTCCAGCTGGCTGCGATGCTGGGCAGACAGCTTCTCCATATACTCCAGCACATCTCCCCGGTGAAAACCTGCAATGGCAGTACGGAATTTTTCAATTACGGGCTCCATATTTTTCCTCTTTTCTCTTAAATTGGCCGGTTCCACCAGCAATCTGACGTTTCGGCCCTTCTTCGCCGATATCTTACCACATTCCCCCACTTATGACAATGTTTTTTCCCATCTCCCTTCCAGCCTGTTGTATTTTCTCTCAAGCTAGGATATAATGGGCTAGCCTTTTTGAACTATCTGAAATCAAGTGACAAGGAGTGTACCACAATGGGAAACATTTGGCATGATATGGACCCCAAGCGCATCTCTCCTGAGGATTTTATAGCGGTGATCGAGATTCCCCAGGGCAGCAAGAAGAAGTATGAACTGGATAAGGCCACGGGTATGATTATTCTGGACCGCATTCTCCACACCTCCACCCACTACCCTGCCAACTACGGCTTTATTCCCCGCACCTACGGCGACGATGGAGACCCCCTGGACGTGCTGGTGCTGTGCTCGGAGGATCTGGACCCCCTGACGCTGGTCCGCTGCTACCCCATCGGCTACATCTCCATGCTGGACGGCGGCAAGCGGGACGAGAAGATCGTAGCCATCCCCTTCAGCGACCCCACCTACAACACCACCAAGGACCTGTGCGACCTGCCTGCCCATAAGTTTGACGAGATGTCCCACTTCTTCTCGGTGTACAAGGCCCTGGAGGGCAAGGAGACCGTGGCTGGCGAAGTCAACGACCGGGCCGCTGCCGTAAAGATCATTGCCGAGGCCATTTCCAACTATCGGGACACCTTCTGCTGAGAACGGCACATCATACTATAGATTAGGGAGAACAATTTCATGGATAAAATCATTACCTTTGCCGTGCCCTGCTACAATTCAGCGGCCTACATGGACCACTGTGTGGAGACCCTGCTCAAGGGGGGCGAGGACATCGAGATCATCTTGGTGGACGACGGCTCCACCAAGGATGACACCCCGGCCAAGTGCGACGCCTGGGCGGAAAAATACCCCAACATCATCCGGGCCATCCACCAGGAGAACGGCGGACATGGCGAGGGCGTCAACCAGGGCATCCGCAACGCCCGGGGCCTTTATTATAAGGTGGTGGACTCCGACGACTGGCTGGACGAGGAGGCCCTGCACACGGTGATGGACCAGCTGCGCCAGTTCGCCCACATGCCCGCCCCGGTGGACATGGTGGTGGCCAACTACGTCTATGAGCATGTGGAGGACAACACCCGCAAGGCGGTGAACTATAAAAATGTATTCCCCACCGGCCGTATCTTCACCTGGGACGAGATTCGCCACTTCCGCACCTCCCAGTACCTGCTGATGCACTCGGTGATTTACCGTACCCAGCTGCTGCGGGACTGTGGCCTGGAGCTTCCCAAGCACACCTTCTATGTAGACAACATCTTTGTCTATCAGCCCCTGCCCTATGTCAAGACCATCTACTACCTCAACGTGGACCTGTACCGCTATTTCATCGGCCGCTCTGACCAGAGCGTCAACGAGTCGGTGATGGCCGGGCGCATTGACCAGCAGGTGCGGGTCACCCGCCTGATGATCGCCGCCCACGACGTGCTGGCCATCAAGCAAAGCCAGCCCCGGCTGGGCCGATATATGCTGGGTTACCTTTCTATGATGATGACCATCTCCTCCATCTTCGCCGTCATCGCCAATACGCCTGAATCTCTGGGGATGCGCACCGAGCTGTGGGAGTATCTGCGCCAGAAGGACCCCGCCCTCTACCGCCGCTGCCGCTACCGTGCCACCAATGCCGCCACCAACATTCCCGGTTACCAGGGCCGAAAGTTGTCGGTTTCGCTCTATCGCATGGCCAGGAAAATATACAAGTTTAACTGATCCGTCAATCCCTGGGAGTAGAAGCTTCTATTTCCAGGGATTTTGCATAAATTACGCAATTATTTTCCTCACAGGATGCTACCCCTTTTCCAGTTGCAATTTTACAGAAAGATGCTATACTGTAAGGCGTTGGGGTTTCGCTGCCCGCAGCAAATTTATCCCCCCAACGATAAGCTAGGAGGTTACTCATTTTGCCGGACGACTCATCTATATTACCCAAGCTTCTGGTCCTCATTGTTCTGATCTTGGTCAACGCCTTTTTCGCTGCCGCCGAGATCGCCGTCATCTCCCTGTCCGAAACCAAGCTGAAAAAGCAGGCCGAAGAGGGGGATAAAAAAGCCAAGAAGCTCCTGGCCTTGACCCAGGCGCCCGACCACTTCCTCTCCGCCATTCAGATCGCCATCACCCTGGCAGGCTTCCTGTCCTCCGCCTTTGCCGCCGACAGCTTTTCCGATCCCCTTGTGAATTGGCTGGTGGCCCGGGGCGTGACTCAGATCCCCGCCGGGACCCTGAACGCCATCACGGTGATCGTCATCACCATCATCCTCTCCTACTTCAGCCTGGTGCTGGGCGAATTGGTGCCCAAGCGCATCGCTATGAAGAAGACGGAGGCGGTGGCCCGGATGACCGTGGGCACGGTGTGTACGGTGGCTACGGTATGCCGCCCGGTGATCTGGTTTCTGTCCAAATCCACCAACGGTGTGCTGCGCCTGCTGCACATCGACCCCAAGGCCGACGAGGAAGAGGTGTCCGAGGACGAAATCCGCATGATGGTGGATTTGGGCGAGGAACGAGGCACCATTGAAACCGCCGAAAAGGAGCTCATTGAAAACATCTTTGAGTTTAACAACTCCACCGCCGAGGACGTGATGATTCACCGCACCGATATGGTGATGATCTGGGCGGGGGACACTCCCGAGGAGATTTTGAACACCATTCGGCAGTCCGGTCTCTCCCGCTTCCCCGTTTACGAGGAAGACGCAGATGACATTGTGGGCATCCTGTCCACCCGGGTCTATCTGCTCAACACCCAGCAAGCCCACCCCAAACCCCTGCGGGAACTGCTTTACCCCGCCTACTTTGTCCCCGAGTCCGTGCGCACCGACGTGCTGTTCCGGGATATGCAAAGTAAGAAGGTCCACCTGGCCATTGTGGTGGATGAGTACGGCGGCACCTCCGGTCTGGTGACCATGGAGGACCTGCTGGAAGAGATTGTGGGCAATATTTACGACGAGTTTGACCCCCAGGAGGAGGCCGATCTGGTCCAGCTGGACGACAATCTCTGGCAGGTTTCCGGTTCCTGCGACCTGGAACAGCTCTCCCAGGCTTTGGGCGTCACCTTCCCCGAGGACGAGGAATTCGATACCCTGGGCGGTCTAGTCTTTGCTCAGCTGTCTGTCATCCCCTCGGATGGGGAACAACTGGAGCTGGATGCCTACGGCCTGCACATCAAAGTGCTCAACTTCACCGATCGACGGGTGGAGCTGGCCCAAGTCTCCAAGCTCCCTGACCAAGAGGAGGAACCCAAACATTGACCCCGGCATTTCTATTGTAGATGAGCAGGGCTCCTGGCCTTGTTTTTCTAATAGATCTTTTAGTTGTGGTGCGCCACCCCGCACCCTTCTCACCCTGTAAACCACAAAACGGAGGAAACATTTCTATGCGAAAGACAAAGATTATTTGCACCCTGGGCCCTGCTTCCAACAGCGAAGAGGTTATTGAGAAACTGATCCTCACCGGCATGGATGCCGCCCGTTTCAACTTCTCCCACGGCACTCATGAGTCTCACCTGGCTCTGCTCACCCGTGTCAAGAACGTCCGGGACCGTCTGGGCCGCCCTCTGGCCACCATTCTGGACACCAAAGGCCCCGAGATTCGCATCCGTTCCTTTACCTGCGACCGTATCGAGCTCAACGATGGTGACACCTTCATCCTGACCACCCGTGACCTGCTGGGTGACAACACCATCGTGTCCGTGACCTACCCCAACCTGCACAACGAGGTCTCCGTGGGCACCCACCTGCTCATTGACGACGGCCTGGTGGACATCGAGGTCACCGAGATCAAGGGCCAGGATATCATCTGCCGTGTTGTCACCGGCGGCCCCCTGTCCAACAACAAGTCCATCAACATCCCCAACACCCACATCTCCCTGCCCGCTCTGACCGAGAAGGACAAGGGCGATCTGAAGTTCGCCGTGGAGAACGACTTTGACTTCATCGCCGCCTCCTTCGTCCGTCAGGCCTCTGACGTGGAGGAGATTCGTGCCGTCCTGGACGCCAACGGCGGCCAGCACATCGGCATCATCGCCAAGATCGAGAACCAGGAGGGCGTGGACAACCTGGAGGAGATCCTCAAGGTTGCCGACGGCCTGATGGTGGCCCGTGGCGATCTGGGCGTGGAGATCCCCGCTCAGGACGTGCCCGTCATCCAGAAGCGCATGATCAAGGCCGCCATTGCCCAGGGCAAGCATGTGGTCACCGCCACCCAGATGCTGGACTCCATGATCCGCAACCCCCGTCCCACCCGTGCTGAGGTGTCCGACGTGGCCAACGCCGTGTTCGACGGCACCGGCTGCGTGATGCTCTCCGGTGAGACCGCCTCCGGCAAGCACCCCGTGGAGGCTCTGAAGACCATGGTGGACATCGTCACCACCGCTGAGAACGCCACCAACTACTGGAAGCGCTTCCGCAAGTCCACCATGGACCACACCGCTTCCATCACCGACGCCATCAGCCACACCGCCTGCCTGACCGCCATGGACCTGAAGGCCACCGCCATCCTCACCGCCACTGAGACTGGCCACACTGCCCGTATGACCACTCGTTTCCGTCCCGGCTGCCTGGTGGCTGCCCTGACCACCAGCGAGCGTGTCCGCCGTCAGCTGGCCATCACCTGGGGCGTGGCTCCCTTCCTGTCCGGCACCGTGGACTCCACCGACCGTCTGTTCTCTCTGTGCGTAGAGTCCGCCAAGAAGGAGGGCCTCGTCAAGGAGGGTGACACCGTGGTCATCACCGCTGGCGTGCCCATCGGCAAGAGCGGCTCCACCAACCTGATCAAGGCTCAGAAGGTAAAATAAGTTCATATCCTGCCATACTAGAGGGGGACGGTGTACCACCGTCCCCCTTCGTGGTATTTCTTGCACTGGCAGGGCTATCTCAGGTCTCCACCAGGCCAAAGCCTCCCTTGTGTAAAGGGAGGTGGCACCGCCGTAGGCGGTGACGGAGGGATTGTACTCCTCCGATTACTCCAGTGCAAACCAGCGCCCCAACCGGGGACGCTCCGCTAGGCCCGATTTCTCCCCGATGAGAAATCGGGGAAAGAATCGCCAAAGGCGGGGCCTTCCCCCGCCTTGTGGAATCCACCCTGCGGTACTGGGTGGAGGGTGCGACCTTCTCTTTTCGGCCCTTGGCCTGGTGGGGTCACATAGATGACGTGGAAATTCTACAGGAAGCACCTATTTCTCTGACAAACAGGATTTCTACCACCATGGCCTTATCCTGGGATACAACGGTTCCCAGTTGCCGAGAGCCTAGCTCCCAGTCATTCGAAACCCAGAACATCATCCGTGCCGCTTGCTGCACACCTTCATTTTTCATTCTTCATTGAAAAGGCGGGATGTTTTTGAACATTTTCGATATCATGGGCCCCATCATGGTGGGCCCAGCCCCAGCGGCCAGGGCCGCCGGGGACCCCGTGATATTATTTGCGCAGCGGAAGTGAATTCCGCTTTGCACCAAGGTTTTTGACTTGTGCAAGTCAAAAACGCTTGTACGCCGCACTCGCGGCGGGGCTGGACGGCCCCACACACTCACTCTTTTACAAAGGCGGAATGCTGTTTGAACATCTTTGATATCATGGGCCCCATCATGGTGGGGCCGTCCAGCTCCCATACCGCAGGCGCCGCCCGCATGGGCCGGGTGGCCCGGCATCTGCTGGGCAGCCAGCCGGTGAAGGCGGACATTCAGCTCCATGGCTCCTTTGCCGCCACCGGCTCCGGCCACGGCACCGACCGGGCCATTGTGGCGGGGCTCCTGGACCTGGCCCCCGACCACCCGGGCATCCCCCACAGCTTTGAGCTGGCCCGTCAGGCGGGCATGGCGGTGTCCATCCGCCCGGTGGACCTGCCTGGGGCCCACCCCAACACCGCCGTGCTCCACCTCACCGACCAGCAGGGCCACACCCTCACCGTCTCCGCCTCCTCTTTGGGCGGTGGCCGCATCCGGGTCAACGCCATCGACGGCATGGAGGCCTCCTTTTCCGGGGAGCTGCCCACCCTCATCATCCGCAACCAGGATCGGCCGGGCATCGTCTCCCAGGTCAGCCAGGTGCTCTCGGACCACCAGGCCAACATCGCCACCATGCAGCTCTACCGGGACCGCCGGGGCGGTCTGGCAGTGATGGTGCTGGAGTGCGACAACCACCTCTCCCCCGCTCTGGTGGACGAGCTGTCCCATCTGGACGGGGTGGAGCGGTGTACCTATCTCAATATGGAGGGCTGCTGATATGGCTTTTCAATCCGTGGAACATCTCATAGACTGCGCCCAGCACCAGCCCCTGTGGCAGGCGGTGCTGCTGGACGACTGCCAGGACCGGGACGTCACCCAAGAGGAGAGCTTTGCCCGCATGGAGGCCCTGTGGCAGGCCATGGTGGAGTCCGTGGAGCACTACGACCCCCAGCGCCGCTCTGCCTCCGGCTTGTCCGGCGGTCAGGGCGAAAAGATGGCCCAGGCCCAAAACACCCTGTGCGGGCCCGACATGCAGCAGGTCATCGCCACCGCCCTCAAGGTGGGTGAGCACAACGCCTGTATGGGCCGCATTGTGGCCGCCCCCACCGCCGGAGCCAGCGGGGTGATGCCCGCCGTCCTCCTTCCCCTGTGGAAGCGGGAGGGCCTGTCCACCCACACCATGGTGGAGTGCCTGTATGTGGCCGCCGGGTTCGGCCAGGTCATCGCCACCCGGGCCTCCATCTCCGGGGCCGAGGGGGGCTGTCAGGCGGAGATTGGCTCCGCCTCCGGCATGGCCGCCGCCGCTCTGGTCCACGCCCGGGGCGGCGGCGCCCAGCAGATGGCCGCCGCCTGCGCCATGGCCCTGCAAAACGTGCTGGGCCTGGTGTGCGACCCGGTGGCGGGCCTGGTGGAGGTGCCCTGTGTCAAACGCAACGTCATGGGGGCCGTCAACGCCATGGCCTGCGCCGACATGGCTCTGGCGGGCATTGTAGGCGCCATCCCCTGCGACCAGGTCATTGACGCCATGGACGCCGTGGGCCGCACCCTCCCCTCCGCTCTGCGGGAGACCGGCAAGGGCGGCCTGGCCGCCACCCCCGCCGGACGGGCCATTGCCCAGCAGCAGATTACCCCCGCCCCCTGAGACTTTACAGCTTCTTCAGGTCCCCAATGACCCCCTGGATCATGCTCTCCGGCACCCAGCTGGAGAGAAAGGCGGACAGCTGCTCCAGGGTCACCGTGCGGGCTGCCCCCTTCACCGGGTGTTTGGACAGCATGGGAATTTTCCGCTGGAACACGCTGCGGCTGCGGGGATTGTCCCACAGCTCCCCCAATGTAATCTGATTGTTGCGCAAATCCATATTCATCACCTCGCCCCATCCTATGCCCCACCCCCCTGATTTTTGACTGGAGGAATTGCCATGTCCAGAAAACATCGTTCCCCTGCCGCCTCGTCCAAGCCCCATCCCTTTGAGCGCAAGGGACTGCTGTACACCGTATATTTTGTACTGCGTGTACTGGTAGTCCTCATGCTGGTGGCCGCCGTATTCAATCGAAATTACGAAAATGTGGCCCTGTGTGTCCTCACCCTGGTGCTGTTCATGCTCCCCTCCGCCTTTGAGCGGCGGCTGCGCATTGAACTGCCCCACACCTTGGAGATCATCATTCTGCTGTTTATCTTCGCAGCGGAGATTCTGGGCGAGATTCAGGACTACTATATCACCTACCCCTACTGGGACACCATTCTCCACACCACCAACGGCTTTTTGTGCGCCGCCATCGGCTTTGCCCTGGTGGACATTCTCAACCGCACCGAACGGGTCTCTCTGAACCTGAGCCCCTTCTACATGGCGGTGGTGGCCTTCTGCTTCTCCATGACCGTGGGCGTGATGTGGGAGTTCTTCGAGTTTGCCATGGACCACTTCCTCCACTTTGACATGCAGAAAGACACCATTGTGAACATCATCTCCACCGTGAATCTGGACCCCAACCACGGCACCACTGCCATTATGGTGGACGGCATCCAGGACGTGATTCTGGTGCTGGAGGACGGCACCCAGCGTGCCTTAGGGCTGGGCGGATATCTGGATATCGGCCTCATTGACACCATGGCAGACCTGTTCGTCAATTTCATTGGCGCTGTCATCTTCTCCATCATCGGCTTTTTCTATGTCAAGGGCCGTGGCCGCAGCCGCTTCGCTCCTCGCTTCATTCCCCAGGTTCTCCCCGAAGAAACCTCCTCCCAGGAGGAATAAACCTCTGGCATTTGGTGCATACTGCTCTTGGAATCTAAAACCAGGAGGTCAATGTCATGTACCAACAACCCAATCCCAGCATCAAATGCACCGTCTCCAGCTGCGCCCACCACAAGAACCAGTCCTGCACCCTCAACGAGATTCAGGTGGGCTGCTGCCAGAGCAAGGTGGGCTGCTGCCAGGACACCGAGTGTGCGTCCTTCCAGCTGGGGACCACCAACAGCTGCCACTAATTCCAAAGAAGTCCACGGACTTCTTTGGAGCGGGTTTGCATGGGGGATGGGGCTCGATTTCTCACGAAAAAGTCACCCCATCCCCCATGAGAAGTGTCATTTCCCCGGCACATGTCCGTGAAAATGACAGGATTTATGATTCTTTCCCCGCCTGCGGGCGGGGAAACTCTGCGAGGCTAAGTCCTGGATGTGAACACACATCCAGGACTTTTTTACATATCACCAAAAAGCCATTTACACCACCACACTATTTCGGTAGAGTGTAAAATTTTTGTGCTCCCGCATTTTAGTCATTGACAAATGGAGGGAAAGGGTCTATCATGGCTTTAATAGTCTAAAGCAAATAGTTGTCAACTGCGACGATCAGGCCAGTAACCCCCTTGTCGGCAGCCCAGAGAGAAGGCGTTTGGTGCAAGACCTTCCTGCTGTAGGTGTGGTGAATCTCCCCTGGAAGCAGTCCGGCTGAAATCTTTACGAGAGTAGGCAGGATCGGCCCCCGCCGTTATCGGGATCAAGTGCCCCCGCATAGGGGAATTTAGGTGGTACCGCGGAGCGTAGCTTCGTCCTAATGTAGGATGAAGCTGCGTTCTTTTTCTATCCAAAGGAGGGTTTAGCATGTTAATGAGGGGTTCTCAAATTGTGATGGAGTGTCTGCTGGAGCAGGGTGTGGACACGGTGTTCGGCTATCCGGGAGGTACCATTCTCAACATTTACGATGAGTTTGAGCTCCACGGGTACAAGGACAAAATTCACCACTACCTCACCTCCCATGAACAGGGAGCCAGCCACGCCGCCGACGGCTACGCCCGGTCCACCGGAAAGGTGGGTGTGTGCTTTGCCACCTCGGGGCCCGGCGCCACCAACCTGGTCACCGGCATTGCCACCGCCTACTACGACTCCTCCCCGGTGGTGTTCATCACCTGCAACGTCAGTGAGAACCTCATCGGCAAGGACTCCTTCCAGGAGGTGGACATCACCGGTATCACCATGCCCATCACCAAGTGCAATTACCTGGTGAAGGATGTCAACCAGCTGGCCGATGTCATCCGGGAGGCCTTCGCCATCGCCCGGTCCGGCCGTCCCGGCCCGGTGCTGGTGGATATTGCAAAGAACGTCACCGCCGCCACGGCGGACTACCAATACCTGCCCGTGTCCGAGCACCCCAACCACGGCCGTCTGGCCAACCTGATGCGGCGCACCGGCCGGGACCTGGGCACCCCGGAGCCGGACCACGGGGACATTCAGAAGCTGCTGGATTTGATTGCCCAGGCAGAACGCCCCATGGTGCTGGTGGGCGGCGGCGTCATCCGCTCCCGGGGGGCCGTGCCCGAGTTCCGCAAGTTCATTGAGACTCTGGACGCCCCGGTGGGCTCCACTATCATGGGCGGCGGCGCCTGTCCCGGCAATCACCCACTATTCACCGGAATGGTGGGTATGCACGGCTCCCACGCCTCCAACATCGCCACCACCGAGTGCGATCTGCTCATTGCCATCGGCTGCCGCTTCTCCGACCGGGTGGCCACCGACCCCTCCATCTTCGCCAAACAGGCCAAAATCGTACATATCGACATTGACCGGGCGGAGATCGACAAAAACGTCCTCACCTACCACCACATCATCGGAGACGCCCGGCGGGTGCTGGAGCTGCTCAACGCCCAGCTCCCCCCCCACGACTACACCCAGTGGAAGGCCCAGGTGTTCTCCCGCAAGGAGCTGCCCCTGAAAAAGGACGACGTGCTCCACGCCCACGAGGTGCTGGAGACCATCCAAGACCTCACCGACGGCAAGGCCATCATCGCCACCGACGTGGGCCAGCACCAGATGTGGTCCTGTCAATACTACCACTTCTCCCGTCCCGGCCAGCTGCTCACCAGCGGCGGCTTCGGCACCATGGGCTTCGGCCTGGGGGCCGCCATGGGAGCCAAGGTGGGCAACCCGGACCAGATCGTGGTCCACTGCACCGGAGACGGCTGCTTCCGCATGAACTGCCACGAGCTGGCCACCCTGGAGCACTACCACATCCCGGTGATCACCGTCATCTTCAACAACGGCACCCTGGGCATGGTTCGCCAGTGGCAGAACCTCATCTATCACAAGCGATTCTCCCAGACCGACCTGGACCGCGGCCCCGACTTTGTCAAGCTGGCTGAGGCCTACGGCCTCAAGGGCTTCCGGGCCGGAACCCAGGCGGAATTTGAAGAGGCCTTCCGTCAGGCCCTTCAGGCCGGCTGCGGCTGCGTCATCGACTGTGCCATCCGCATGGATGCCATGGTCCACCCCATGGTCAGTGCCGGTACCCCCGTCACCGACTTCATCTTGGACTGAGAGGAGGGCCACTATGAACAATCCCGTTACCCGACACACCCTGTCTGTACTGGTGGAAAACACCCCCGGTGTCCTCTCCCAGGTCTCCCGGCTCTTCTCCCGCAAGGGGTACAACATCGAGTCTCTGGCCGTGGGCACCACCGACGACCCCGAGGTGTCCCGTATCACCATTGAAGTCAAGTGCGACGATTTGATGGTGGAACAAATTATCAACCAGCTGCGCAAGCTCTTCTGTGTCTACTCCGTGCGCCTGCTGCCCCCCAACTCCTCCATTCGGAGAGAGCTGGTGCTCATCAAGGTCAAGGCCGAGGGCCGGGACGTGCGCAACGAGGTGATTCAGATCGCCAACATCTTCCGTGCCACCATCATTGACGTGTCCACCAAAAGCCTGACCCTGGCGGTCATCGGCCAGGAGTCCAAGGACGACGCCCTGGAAAAGCTTCTGTGTGAGTTCGGCATCCTCGAACTGGTGCGCACCGGTATGGTGGCTCTGGAGCGTGGCGAAGCCACCATCAACGACAACGCCGACAACAAAGAGACCGACGAATTTGATCTTGGTAAAAATGTGCTCTAATTTTACATATTCAACCTTCAAAGGAGTGTTTTATCATGGCTAAGATGTACTACGAAAAGGATTGCGACCTCAACTACCTCACTGGCAAGAAGATTGCCATCGTGGGTTACGGCTCCCAGGGCCACGCCCACGCCATGAACCTGCGTGATTCCGGCTGTGACGTGATCATCGGCCTGTACAAGGGCGGCAAGAGCTGGCCCGTGGCAGAGAAGGACGGCTTCACCGTCATGGAGACCGCCGAGGCCACCAAGATCGCCGATATCATCATGATCCTCATCAATGACGAGCGTCAGGCCGATATGTATAAGAAGGATATCGCCCCCTACCTCACCGCCGGCAAGGCCCTGGCCTTCGCCCACGGCTTCAACATCCACTACGGCCAGATCAAGCCCCCCGCCGATGTGGACGTGTTCATGATCGCCCCCAAGGGTCCCGGCCACACCGTCCGCTCCCAGTTCGTGGCGGGCAAGGGCGTGCCCTGCCTCATCGCCGTGGAGCAGGACGCCACCGGCAACGCCTATCAGATCGGCCTGGCCTATGCCGCTGGCATCGGCGGCGCCCGTGGCGGCGTGATGGAGACCACCTTCGCCGACGAGACCGAGACCGACCTGTTCGGTGAGCAGGCCGTGCTGTGCGGCGGCGTGGTGGAGCTGATGCGCCTGGGCTTCGAGACCCTGGTGGAGGCCGGTTACGCCCCCGAGAACGCCTACTTCGAGTGCATCCACGAGATGAAGCTGATCATCGACCTCATTAACAAGGGCGGCGTGGCCATGATGAACTACTCCATCTCCGACACCGCCGAGTACGGCGAGTACGTCTCCGGCCCCCGTGTCCTGCCCTATGAGCAGACCAAGGCCAACATGAAGGCCGTGCTCACCGACATCCAGAACGGCAAGTTCGCCGGGGCCTGGATTGCCGAGAACAAGAATGGCCGCACCTTCTTCAACGCCTCCCGCCGCCAGCTGGCCAAGCACCCCATGGAGACCGTGGGCGCCGAGCTGCGCCGCAACATGCTGTGGGGCGACGACGCCGATCCCGACACCGCTTCCAACTAAGATACTTATAAAAACAGCGGCCTGACCCCCTAGGGCCAGGCCGCTGTTACTTCTCTTTTTGTTCCTCTGCCCTGGAATATCCCTGCCAGCCTGGCAGGGACGCTCCGCTGGGGTCTCTTTCTCAGCGATGAGAAAGAGACGAAAGAATCGCCAAAGGCGGGGCCTTCCCCCGCCTTGTGGAATCCACCCCGCGGTACTGGGTGGATGTGCATCTTTCTCTGTTCGGCCCTTGGCCCGGTGGGGTCACATAGATGGCGTGGAGATTCTACCGAACGTACCTGCTTCTCTGTGTGGTTGTCCTTCTGTTGCCAGGGCCTTACCCTGGTGTGCAACTGTTCCCAGTTGCTGGAAGCCTAGCTGACGGCGGCGGGAACGCCGCTTCTCCAGGGTAGGCCCGGATATAGAAACCGCCCGGCTATAGGGCCAGCTGCCCAAGGTGGCCTGGTGTGGTGGCAGTACAAGGTGCCACAGCAAGGGTGACGGGCCGAACGTAGTCTTGACGCAGTTCCAGCCTCGTACCCCAGGGGGGTACTTAGGGGGGAACGCCCTAAGCGGGTTTTGGTTCCTTTTGCCCGTTCAAAAGGAACCCCCAGCGGGAAGCGTCCCCGCCAGGCTGGCAAGCCTGTACCCAAGGACAAATAGAACAGCACTCCCGCCATCTGCCGGATGGCTCACCCCTTCCTCTATCTATGGGAAGTTTTCCATACAAAAACTACTCAAAGGAGTTTTCCCTATGCGCTCTGATGTTGTGAAAAAAGGCATCCCCGCCGCCCCCAACCGCTCTCTGCTCTACGCCCTGGGCTACACCAAGGAGGAGCTGGAGCGGCCTCTCATCGGCGTGGTATGCTCCTATAACGAGATCGTCCCCGGCCACATGAACCTGGACAAAATCGCCGAAGCCGTGAAGGCCGGCGTCCGGGCCGCCGGAGGCACCCCCGTGGAAGTGCCCGCCATCGCCGTGTGCGACGGCATCGCCATGGGCCATGTGGGCATGAAGTATTCCCTGGTCACCCGGGACCTCATTGCCGACTCCACCGAGGCCCTGGCCATGGCCCACCAGTTCGACGGTCTGGTGATGATCCCCAACTGTGATAAGAACGTCCCCGGCCTGCTCATGGCAGCTGCCCGGGTGAACATTCCCACCATCTTCTGCTCCGGCGGCCCCATGCTGGCGGGCAAGCTGCCCGACGGCCGCCGCACCTGCCTGTCCCACATGTTTGAAGCCGTGGGCGCCTACTACGCCGACAAGCTGGACGAGGCCGGGGTGGAGGAGTACGAGAACGCCGCCTGCCCCACCTGCGGCTCCTGCTCCGGCATGTACACCGCCAACTCCATGAACTGCCTCACCGAGGCCATCGGCATGGGTCTCAGA
>CALWXF010000027.1 GCA_944385445.1 uncultured Oscillospiraceae bacterium | reverse complement strand
CCATAAAGCACACCCCCACATCTGATACCATTTTACCAGATGCGGGGGCGTTTTGGAAGTTTTTCGACAGTCTGAAAATGGGTCGGACCAAGGTCCGACCCATTTTTTATGGAATTACTTGTTCTGGTTGGGCTGCTTGACCTGCACAGAGTCCTTGGTCATGGGACGGCGCAGCAGGCGGAAGTTGGGCATACCGCCGGCCTCGCACACCCGGCTGACCAGGGTGTCGGCGTAGCAGAACAGCTGCTCATAGCAGCGCACATGGAACTCCTTCTTGTCGTCGTCGGTGACCTCGCCGGTGACCTGGAACAGGCCCACCAGCTCCACAGAGGCGAAGAAACGGTGATCGGGGTTGTCGGTTTTGTCCTTCACGCACTGATACAGCTTGGCCACGCACTTGGTGGAGTCAGCGTTGTACTTGACGGTGAAATTGGAGTTGTTCTCCAGCTGGACCTGCCCAGCCTTGTCCAGCTTGTTGAAAAACTGGAGGTCCTCCAGCTTGTAGGAAAGCATTTGCAAATCTGCCATGGTTGGCACCTCGCCCTTCTTGTTGATTTTTCCTGTGTTCCATTGTACCATAGAGATACCATGGCCGGGCGTCTCTGACGCCCCTCGCCTTTGGCGACACTGCCGCTATTGTACCATAACTTGACAGGGTGTGCAACCGTCCTTGTGTAATTTTCTCTCTCTTTTGCACACACGCCCCCTGGCTTTTCGAGGTGATTTTTATGAATGATACCATTGCCGCCATCGCCACCGGGCACCAGGCCACTGCCATCGGCATCCTGCGCCTCTCGGGCCCTCAGGCCATTTCTGCCCTGGACCAGGTGTTCACCCCCGCCAATGGCAAGCCCATGGCAGAGCAGCCCAACCGCCTGTTGGTGTACGGCACCCTCCACGATGCCCAGGGCCAGGCCCTGGACCACTGCCTGGCCACCGTCTCCCGTGCCCCCCACAGCTACACGGGGGAGGACACTGCCGAGCTGCAATGCCACGGCTCCCCGGTGCTGCTGACCATGGCCTTAGAGGCCCTGTTCGGCTGCGGGGTGCGCCAAGCCCAGGCGGGGGAGTTCACCCGGCGGGCCTTCCTGGCGGGAAAAATGGACCTGACCCGCACCGAGGCGGTGGCAGACCTCATCCACGCCGAGACCCAGGGGGCGGTGTACCAGGCCGCCGGACAGCTGGGGGGCGCTCTGGCCCAGGTCATTGAGGACATCTATGACCAGCTCACCGCCCTCATGGCCCACTTCCACGCCGTGCTGGACTACCCCGACGAGGACATCGACCCCTTCGAGGCCCAGGAGATCACCAACACCCTGGCCCAGGCGGAGAACCAGCTGGACCAGCTCACCGCCACCTACCAGCGGGGCAAAGCCCTGGTGGAGGGCATTCCCTGCGCCATCGTGGGCAAGCCCAATGCCGGAAAATCCACCCTGTTCAACGCCCTTTTAGGCTATGACCGGGCCATTGTCACCCCCATTGCCGGCACCACCCGGGACACCGTGGAGGAGCGGCTGAACCTGGGCGGCGTGCTGCTGCGCCTCATCGACACCGCCGGACTGCGGGACAGCGACGACCAGGTGGAGCAGCTGGGGGTGGAGCGCAGCCGGGAAGCCCTGCGCCGCTCTGAGCTCACCCTGGTGGTAGTGGACGCCTCCCGCCCCCGGGACCAGGAGGAGGAGGAGCTGCTGCAGCTGGCCGCCCGGAACGGCCCCACCATCCTGGTCTACAACAAGGAGGACCTGCCCTCCGCCGCTCCCCTCTCCGCACCCCCCGCCGGGGTGGAGACGGTGACCCTGTCCGCCCTCACCGGAGACGGCATCGACCAGCTGGAGCTGGCCATCGGCCGCCTGTTCCCCCACGACCCCGGCCTGCGCCCCGGCGCTCTGCTCACCAACGCCCGCCAGGCCCAGGCCGCCGCCCAGGCCCGGGACTGCCTCGCCCGTGCCCAGCTGGCCCTCCAGGCCGGGCTCTCCCCCGACGCCGTCCTCACCGATGTGGAAGACGCCCTCCAATATCTGGGACAACTCACCGGGCGCGTGGTGCGGGACGACATTACTTCCCAAATTTTCCAGCGTTTTTGCGTGGGTAAATGACAGTTTTTGTCACTTTTTAGGGGCTGACACCATATCTATGGATAGCCTTCCACAACTCACACACCATGTGGAAAACTTTGTGGAAGCTGTGGAAGTCCCTCTCACAGGGAAAGGCAGGCTGCCTTTCCCTGTGTCTTTTTTTGCACCCTGCTGCGCGCATTTTTGTCCGCCACAGGCGGCCAAAACCACACTTGCAGGGCGAGAAGTATGGGATCCCATGCATTTCAATTCTTCCCGCCTGGCGGCGGGAACTCTGCGAGGCTTTTCCACCCTTCCATGCCACACATGCCACTATGGGTGGTGGGTTGTTTCCCGTTTTTGCCGATGTTTGGCTATCCTGGGGGGATACTGGACTTTTCTCTCCCCCTGTGTTAAGATGCTCTCATCCCCACCCAGGGGAGAGAAAGAGAGAGAGTTTATGAATAAGAAAGTTTCCAACGCCTATGCTGGGTTTGCCCAGCGCCTGGGGTTGCAGATGGACCCCAGCGGCGGCCTGTACGGCCAGCGGGGCGGCTACGCCTGGACCATCTTCGCCCCGGACCCCCGCTACCCCTATCAGCTTTTGGTGACCACCCCCGCCCACCGGCCTGCCGGAGCCCTGAACAAGGAGGACGTGCGCCAGTTCCGACGGGAGCACAAAGAGGTTTTTATCTTCAACCAGCGGCAAAATGACGTCTCCATCACCGTCCGGGTCAAGGGGGCCAAGGGCGGCGAGCGGCTGGAGTCGGCCATGAACGCCTTCATCGAGCTGCTGCGCACCCAGTCCTTCCGGCCCTGCTGCCAGAACTGCGGCCAGGAGCTGCCTGTGGAGGGCTACTTTGTCTCCGGCGGCTACATGCAGGTGTGCGACAGCTGCGCCCAGGCCCTGAAGCAGTCCCACAACACCGCCCAGACCCAGAGAGCCCAGAAGAGCGAAAATGTGGCGGGCGGCATCGTGGGCAGCCTCATCGGCTCCCTGTTGGGAGTGCTGTGCATCGTCCTGCTCAGCCAGTTGGGGGTTGTAGCCGCCCTGTCCGGCCTCATCATGGCTGTGTGTACCCTCAAGGGCTATGAGATGCTGGGGGGCAAGCTGTCCAACCGGGGCATTGTCATCAGCATTGTGGTGATGATCGTCATGACCTTTGTGGGAGACCGGATCGACTGGGCCATTCTGGTGTCTCAGCAGCTGGAAATGCCCCTTCCCATGGCCTTCCAGGCCGTGCCCGTGCTGCTGGCCGAGGAGATCATCGTGCCCTCTGCCTATTGGACCAACCTGGTGCTGCTGTATGTATTCATGTTGGGCGGCGCTGTGCCCACCATCCGCAGCTCCATCCGCAACCGCCGATTTGTCAACCTGGTATACCGCCTGGGCCACCCGCCTGTGGAACTGTAAGGAAAAAGCCGCTGTGCAAAGGCTGCACAGCGGCTTTTTTGTCTCAGTTGCGGGTTGTTAAGCGGTCTGCCACCACCCGGGCGGCCTTGACGCCGGATGCGCCCGCCTGGGCCAGGCCACGGGTGACACCGGCGCCGTCGCCCACGGCGAAGAAGCCGGGCAGGGCGGTCTCCAGCTGGCTCGAGAGGGAGATGCGGGCGGAGTAGAACTTCACCTCGGCCCCGTACAGCAGGGTGTCATAGTTGGCGGTACCGGGGGCCAGCTTGTCCAGGGCGTAGATCATCTCGATGATGTCGTCCAGCTGCCGCTTGGGCAGGGCCAGGGACAAATCGCCGGGGACGGCGGCGGTGAGGGTGGGCCGCACAAAGGACTTGGCCAGGCGGTGCTCATTGGTGCGGATGCCGGACACCAGGTCCCCGAACCGCTGCACCAGCACCCCGCCGGCCAGCATGTTGGACAGGGAGGCGATGTGCTTGCCGTAGCGGTAGGGCTCGTTGAAGGGCTGGGTGAATCGGTTGGACACCAGCAGGGCGAAGTTGGTGTTGCGGCTTTGCAGCTTGGGATCGGAGTAGGAGTGGCCGTTGACGGTGTTGATGCCCTCCACGTTCTCCGCCACCACATGGCCGTAGGGGTTCATGCAGAAGGTGCGCACTGGGTCGCCGTACTGCTTGGTGCGGTAAACCAGCTTGGACTCGTACACCACGTCGGTGATGTGCTCGAAGACGGTGGCGGGCAGCTCCACCCGCACGCCGATGTCCACCTGGTTGTTGATGAGCTCCAGCCCCAGCCCCTTGCACTGGTTGGCAAACCACTCCGCGCCGGAGCGGCCGGGAGCGGCGATGAGATAGGGGGCGTTGAAGGTGTCCCCGTTCTCGCTGGCCAGGGTGTAGGTGCCGTCGGCCTCCACGGAGATGGAGCGGATGGCGGTACGGAACCGGAAGTCGTGATTGTCCCGGATGTGCTCATAGATGTTGGTGAGGATGCGCAGGTTGTTCTCGGTGCCCAGGTGCTTGCACCGGGCCTGGAGCAGGTGCAGGTCGAACTCCAGGGCCTTTTTCTCCAGCTCCCGGGCCTGGGGGGTGGTGGTGGAGAAGCACTGGGTGGTGGCGCCATGCTCCACATTGATGGAGTCCACATAGTCGATGAGCTCCATCACCTCTTCCTGGCTGAGGAAGTCGGTGAGCCAGCCGCCGAAATCGGTGGTAAAGTTGAATTTGCCATCGGAGAAGGCCCCGGCTCCGCCGAAGCCGCACATGGTGTCGCACACCTTGCAGTTGATGCAGGCCTTCACTTTGCCCGCCACAATGGGACAGCTGCGGTGGTAGATATCCGCGCCCTGGTCCACCACCAGCACCTTGGCCTCGGGACAGCGCAGCGCCAGCTCATAGGCGGCAAAAATGCCCGCCTCTCCGGTGCCCAGCACCATAACATCATAACGATTGGTCATGAACGTTCCTCATTTCCGTAATAGTAGGGGCAAAGCCCCGATGCAGTATATCAGAGGTTTGGGAATGTTGCAATGGGGGATTTTTGTCAAGGGAACTCATCTTCCTTTCCGCTCTCCAGCGGGAACCATGGAATACATCTCCCCTTCTCCAATTTCTCGATAGCAGGCTTGCCAGCCCGGTGGGGACGCTACCCGCTGGGGGTTCCTTTTGTGCGGCCAAAAGGAACCAAAACCCGCTTAGGGCGTTCCCCCCTAAGGACCTCCCTGGGGTACGAGGCTGGGCATGCGTCAAGGCTACAGTCGGCCCGTCTGTCTTGCTGTGGCTCCTGGTACTGCCACCACACCAGGCCACCCTGGGCAGCTGGCCCTATGGCTAGGCAATTTCCACGTCCGGGCCTACCTTGGCACAGCGGCGTTCCCGCCGCCGGGAGCCAGACCCCCGGTGCCTGCCAGATTCCCGCCTCCATCGAAATCCGTGCCACTATGCGGCACACCTCAATTATTTATTCTTCATTTCCCTGAATCCTTCCCCGGTACCACCCCGTCACCCCGTGTTTTTTCACCAGGTAGCCCCGGCTGCATTCGGTGACCAGGGCCAGCCGATCCCCGGCCTGGATGGGGAGCTCATAGTCGGTGGTGTCCTCGGTGTGGGTGAGGCCGTCGCTCTGGCGGGTGTACAGGTAGTGGCGCAAAATCCACATCTCCCGCCCGGTGGACACGTGGCGGCACCAGCACACGTCCTCCCCCTCCTCTAAAATCTCCACCACGCTGTCGCTCCAGCGGATGTTAAAGGAGTCCTGGGAAGGGGCTTGGTCGTCCAGGGCTGTCACCACCGGCAGGCCGTCATAGGCCACATAGTCCATGTGCTCCTGGGTGATGTCGGGGATGATGAGGGCGTTGAGCTGGCCGTCCACCTTGAGCACACAGCCGCCGTCAATGGACACGATATGCTGGTCCTCTTTCACCCAGGGCCGGGCCACGGGAATGTCGGTGCGGTAGAGGGTCACCGGCCAGTGGCCCACCACCACCCAGTGGTGAAAGCTCCTCCCCTGGCCCACAAAGTTGTCGTTTTTCATGCAGCCGTAGGCGGGCAGGGACTCCATGTCCTCCTCCCGGTCGATGCCGCCGTGGACAAAAATGTACCGCCCTGCCTGTAGGATGTGGGCCATCCCCCGCAAATATGCCACCTCCCGGGGCATGTTTGCCAAAATCTCCGCCCGCAGCCGGGGCAGGTCCTCCGGCCCCTGGGGATGCAGCCCCAGCTCCGCCCCCATCTGGAGGATGAGGGAGCGGCGGTCCCAGGTGCGAAACACCGGCCACAGGGCCTCGTCGATGCCTGGCCGCCCCTCCAAAAAGATGAGGTCCAGGTGGTCGCAGTTGCCGCACAGGGGGTACACCGTGTGGGTCTGACTCAGCTCCATGAGATATCGCAGCAGGGGAAGGCTCTCCTCCCCCTTTTCAAACAGGTCCCCCACCAAAATGAGCACATCTTCGGGGGAAAACCTGGCCTTTTCCAGCACACCACAAAAAAACGGGAGATTTCCGTGAATATCGCTGATGGCCAGCACCCTTCTGCCCGGGGCAATATCAGGCCGAATGACCTTAGCTGTGGAACTCATGGGACTCATCCTTCCGTGTGGCGTGTATTCCCCTCTATCATACCACGACTTCTCCCCCGGTGCAAAAGAAACCCGCCGCAGAGTGGGGTAAAAAACCGTTTACTTCATCGCTTCAATGTGTTAGAATGAATGCATCAGAAACTACCCATCCACAAGGAGGAGCCTATGCCCAAAGTAGCGAACAAGGAGCGCAGCATGGCGCTGTATGAGAGCATTGTGCAGCTGAAGAGCGTGGAGGAGTGCTGCGCCTTTTTTGACGATCTGTGTACCGTGGGCGAGCTGCGGGCCATGGAGCAGCGGTATGACGTGGCCCGTCTGCTGGACCAGGGGCTGGTGTACACCGAGATTCTGGAGAAGACCGGGGCCAGCTCCGCCACCATCAGCCGGGTCAACCGGATTTTCTCCTTCGGCACCGGAGGCATGCACCGGATGATTCAGCGGCAGAAAGAGGACCAGAAGCCCTCAGAATAACACCCCAACAACAAGCAGGAGGAAGAGCCAAGGCTGGCTCTTCCTCCGATTGTCCATACACCGCCCGGTCTTCATCTTGACATTCCTCCGAAAACGGGCTATCATATAAGCGAAGGGTGCTACCGGTGACGGTTGTCCCCCAGCGTTTACTTAAGAAGTAACCGGAAGTTTGGGAGACTGGCGGTTACTTCTTTTTTATGTTCTGAAACAGAGCAATTATCCCCACGACTAAAATGCCAATCTGAATCAAATCAGAAAATGTCACGTATGTCACCGGGACCACCCCCTTTCTAAAGGGGGCAAGAAGCACCCCCTTATGAAGCAGGGGGGACAAACCGCCAACCGTATGGTAGCACCCACATCATGATACAGGATGCGACGTAAAATAGCAAGCCCCCAGGCCGTTTGGCCTGGGGGCTCGCAGACCGTAGAAAAACCCCTGTTTTGCGTTAAGCAAGATAGAGGATCGTCACATATGCTTAGCCTCAATATATTGCCAAAGCGCATTGTTTTTGATAAATTTTAATAAAAGATTTTATCATTAAGAAAGGAGATTGCATGTATGTTTCACCACACTGCTTCGTTTGCCTTATTTTTGTGCAATTTCAATTCTTGGAGGATTAAAATGAAAATTCTTATGGTTTGCGCATAAGTAAGGCTATTGGTTTAAGCCCCTTATGCGCTTTTTATTTTTCACACTTTTGGTCAGGAGGTATAACCATGAAAAAATTTTTTTGTTTAATTCTTGCTTCTGTTTTTTTTGTGCTTACTGTCGGTTGTTCTGGATCTTCCAGTAGTGTCAGCATACTTCCGCCATCTCGTGTTGGCAGTTCTGGAATACAAGCTTCCTTCGAAAACGAATACACGATGGCATCTGCATTATCTGAAGCAGATGTAGTTGCTCGCATCGAAGTTGGAAACTGGATTGCCGAAGATGCAGAACTTCAAAAAACTTATTATGAGGCCACGGTCTTACAATGTTTTAAAGGAAGTATTCCCACTTCTTTCACACTACTGCAGGATGGATGCTCTACTGGAACATTAAAAGGATACCCACTTTTTACAAGCGGTAACGAATTTTTGGTATTCTTAGACGAAGCCACCGGAATAGATTATGATTCTCCCTATTGGATTATTGGTTCCTTTATGACTATTCTGGATGTGTCCTATGATAATTCCGGTAATCGCTTTTATGCAGATCGGTACGGAATTCTTGGAGAAACCATAGACATTGCTACAAATTACGCTCTTCAAGAAGACACTTTCACTGAAGTATATGCAAGATCTGTTGCGGCCGATCCAATAGTTCAGGAAATGCAGTATTCTTATCCCTTCATTTTTGCAGAAAGCGACCTGACCCCCTTACTCGAAGGCCAGTAATCTACCTGATCCTATTGCAGAACGAAAAAGGGCAGAAGGTGATGACTACACATATCTGGCAGGAATATCTGGATATTGTGGAGGCTATCCGGAAAACCGAAAAGGGCAAGAACATCTATGCCCAACGAAAAGAAACCATTGAGCGTGTTTTTGCAGACGCAAAGGAGAAACACGCCATGCGTTATACGCATCACAGAGGTCTAGCCGCCGTTACCAGGTGGGTTAGGCTTAAATATGCTGCCATGAATCTGAAAAAGCTGGCAAATTGGAGTTGGAGGAACTCCAATTTGCGCATCATATTTGCCGCTGTTTCCCCAAATATGACCAGAACCCCTGTTTTTGCTTCATGAAAACAGGGGTTCTTCGACAGTCTGAAATAACAAGAGGGGCTTCCCCCTCTTGTTATTTGTCCTTATGCCGAATCGCATACAACAGAATTGCACCAACAAATGCAATTCCTACAATACTCCCTATTCCCGGCATATTATATTTCACTCCAACTGTTGCCTCAGCTAAAACAGACAACATTACAGTCAATATAAAAACCAGTATTTCCATATTACCCCTTCCTTCCGTGCTCTAAATGATATCATCTAGGCTGTACCTGATCCTTGTTGAAATACGCAAACTCATATCATATTGGTAGGAGCCTGAGAAACAAAGAATTCTTTGTTTCTCAGGCTTTCGATTTGCTATATTTACATTTTTATTTGAAGTACAAAGCGCCGGACTCGAAGATGGGCTGCATCTTGTCGCCCACGATGTTCACGCCCACATGGGGCCCCCGCCGCTCGGAGTGGCCCATCTTGCCGAACACCCGGCCATCGGGGGAGAAAATGCCCTCAATGGCGCACACCGAGCCGTTGGGGTTGCCCACCATGTCCATGGTGGGGGCTCCGGTGAGGGGGTTGACATACTGGGTGGCCACCTGGCCGTTGGCGATGAGCTCCCGCACCACGTTCTCGGGGGCCACGAAGCGGCCCTCGCCGTGGGAGATGGCGATGGAGTGCAGGTCGCCCACCTGGCTCTTGAGCATCCAAGGAGACTGGACAGAGGCCACACGGGTGGTGACATAGCGGCTCTGGTGGCGGCCGATGGTGTTATAGGTCAGAGTGGGGCAGCTGTCGTCCATGTCCCGAATCTCGCCGTAGGGCACCAGGCCCAGCTTGATGAGGGCCTGGAAGCCATTGCAGATGCCCAGCATCAGGCCGTCCCGATGTCGAAGCAGGTCGTGGACCGCATCGGTGAGCCGGGGGTTGCGGAAGAAGGAGCAGATGAACTTGGCGGAGCCGTCGGGCTCGTCGCCGCCGGAGAAGCCGCCGGGCACAAAGATGATCTGGCTCTTGGCAATGGCCTGCTCCAGCTCCAGAGCAGACTGCTGGAGGTCCTCGGCGGTGAGGTTGCGCACCACCACAATCTCCGCCTCCATGCCGGCCCGCACACAGGCCCGGGCGGAGTCAAACTCACAGTTGGTGCCGGGGAACACGGGGATGACCACCCGGGGCTTGGCAATGGAGCCAGAGAACACGGCAGGAGAGCGCTTCTCGCAGGAGATGGTCTCCACGTCGCCGGACAGGCCCGCATCGGTGGGATAGACGGTCTCCAGCACGCTGTCGTTGAGCTCCAGCAGCTCGGCGATGGGGGCGGTGTCGTCGCCAATGGTGACGGCCCCGGACTCGTCGGTGTAACCCAGCAGGATGCCGCCCTCCACGGCCTCGGTGCACTCGGCGACGATCATGCCGGGGCAGGGAGTGTACCAGGGGGCGTTGACGCCGTCGGCGGCGGTGAAGCCCACGCCATTGCCGAAGGCCATCTTCATGACACCCTCGGCCACGCCGTTCTCCACGGCCCAGGCGGCGGCCACCTTGCCGGTGCGGCACAGGGCGTGGAACTTCTCAAAGGCGGTGCGGTGACCGGCGTAGTCGGTGAGGTTGGCCCCGCCGAAGAGGTACACGGGGTGGCCAGCGGCCTTAAACTCCTGGGTGATGACCTCGCCCGCCTTCACAGGGGCGATGGCAAAGGAGATGAGGGTGGGGGGCACGTCCAGTTCCATGAAGGAGCCGGACATGGAGTCCTTGCCGCCGATGGCGGCGCAGTTCAGGCCCAGCTGAGCGTCCAGAGCGCCCAGCAGCGCCTGGAAGGGCTTACCCCAGCGCTTGGCCTCGTCCCGGAGCTTCTCAAAGAACTCCTGGAAGGTGAGGTAGGCACGGGTGTAGTCGGCACCAGCGGCCACGATCTTGGCCACGGAGGTGACCACGCTGGCCTGAGCCCCCAGGTAGGGGTCGGCGCTCATCCAGTCGGGGTCAAAGCCCCAGGCCATGAGGCTGGCCTGGTCGGTCTCCTGGCCGGGCTCCACGGGGAAGAGGGCGGCCATGGCCTGGGCGGGGGTGCGCTGGGTTTTGCCGCCGAAGGGCATGAGCACGCTGCCCGCTCCGATGGAGCCGTCAAACCGCTCGGTGAGGCCCCGGCGGGAGGCGCTCTTCAGGCTCCCGGCCATCTCCCGCAGGGTATTGGCCCCGGCCACAGGCTTCACGGTGCCCTGGGCCACCTCCACCTGGGCGTGCTTGACGGCGCCGTTGGTGTTCAAAAAGGCTCGGCTCAGGTTGGCGATGGTCTGGCCCTTCCAGGTCATGACCATGCGGGGGCTCTCGGTGACCACGGCCACCTGATAGGCCTCCAGGTTCTCGCTGGCTGCGGCGGCCATGAAGGCGGCGGCGTCCTCGGGGGCCACCACCACGGCCATACGCTCCTGGCTCTCGCTGATGGCCAGCTCGGTGCCGTCCAGGCCGTCGTATTTCTTGCGCACGGCGTCCAGGTCGATGGTCAGGCCGTCGGCCAGCTCGCCGATGGCCACGGACACACCGCCGGCGCCGAAGTCGTTGCAGCGCTTGATGAGGCGGGTCACGTCGCCCCGGCGGAACAGACGCTGAATCTTCCGCTCCTCGGGGGCGTTGCCCTTCTGCACCTCACTGGCCATGGTGGACAGAGAGGTCATGTTGTGGCTCTTGGAGGAGCCGGTGGCGCCGCCAATGCCGTCCCGGCCGGTGCGGCCGCCCAGCAGGATGACCACGTCACCGGGGGCGGGCACTTCCCGGCGCACATGCTCAGCGGGAGCGGCACCCACCACAGCGCCGCACTCCATGCGCTTGGCAATGTAGCCGGGGTGGTAGACCTCAGCCACATGTCCGGTGGCCAGGCCGATCTGGTTGCCGTAGGAGGAGTAGCCAGCGGCAGCGGTCTGGGCGATCTTGCGCTGGGGCAGCTTGCCGGGGATAGTGTCCGAGAAGGGCACGGTGGGGTCGCCGCCGCCGGTGACACGCATAGCCTGGTGGACATACACACGGCCGGACAGGGGGTCCCGGATACAGCCGCCGATACAGGTGGCAGCGCCGCCGAAGGGCTCAATCTCGGTGGGGTGGTTGTGGGTCTCGTTTTTGAACATCAGCAGCCAATCCTGCTGGGTGCCGTCCACCTGGGCGGGGACGTGGATGGAGCAGGCGTTAATTTCCTCGCTCTCGTCCAGCTCAGGCAGCATGCCACGCTTTTTCAGGGTCTTGGCGCCGATGGTGGCCAGGTCCATGAGGGTCTGAGGCCGCTTGTCCGCCTTCTCCTGGCCGTACACCTCCACTCGGGCGTCCAGGTAGCGCTGATAGGCGGCCTTCACGTCGTCCCGCTGGACGCTGACGTGGTCCAGGTGGGTGGAGAAGGTGGTGTGGCGGCAGTGGTCGGACCAATAGGTGTCCACCACCCGCACCTCGGTGAGGGTGGGGTCCCGCTGTTCCTCGTCCCGGAAATAGGTCTGGAGGAAGGTCAGGTCGGCCAGGTCCATGGCCAGGCCGTACTGGGCCAGCAGCTCCTCCAGCCCCGCTTTGTCCAGCTGGGTGAAGCCGTGGAGCACGGGCACCGCCTCGGGCACGGGGTACTGGCCCTGGAGGGTCTCGGGCTTGTCCAGGGACGCCTCACGGCTCTCCACGGGGTTGATGAGGTGGCCACGAATCTTGTCCAGCTGCTCGCCCGTGAGGGTGCCCTCCAGCACATACACGGTGGCACAGCGCACGGTGGGGCGCTCGCCGCCAGTCATCATCTGGAAGCACTGGGCGCAGGAGTCCGCCCGCTGGTCATACTGGCCGGGCAGGGCCTCCACAGCCACGATGGTGTGGGGCTCCTGGGGCAGCTGGGGCATCTCCTCGTCCCAAATACCGTCCACCTGGGGCTCCGAGAGGATGGTGGTGCGGGCGGCGTCGTAGACGCTGCGCTCCACGCCCTCCACGTCGTAGCGGCGGATCACCCGCACCCCGGTGAGGGAGTCCACCCCCAGAGGGCCTTTCAGCTCTCCCATCAGGTGCCCTGCCTCCACGTCAAAGCCGGGCTTCTTTTCCACAAAGCAGCGAAATACCTTGCTCATTGCCACACTCTCCCTTATTTATCTTTGTCTTGCTGTTGGATACCAGCGTTTTTATCTTCCACGGACGACCAGATCGTCCACTGATCCACGTCTGAATAGGGATTTGCCTGGGTGGGAGTCACCCCCGTCACCAGGCCCCACCGCACCAGCAGGGAACCCCGTAAAAAACAGATGGGAGCCAGCGGGGTCTGCTGGGCAAAGCCCGCCAGATAGGCCTCCAGCTCCGTCTCTCCCCCGGTCCTGCGCCACTCGTTGAGCAATCCCTGCACCTCGCTCTGGGCGCCCCCGTAGCTCAAAGCCCCGGTGAGCAGGGCGGTGAGGTCAAAGTCTGCGGTGAGCTGCACCTGGCCCAGGTACAAATCAAAATTGCCCCGCTCCAGGGCGGACACATAGTCCTCCCAGGCCAGGGACTGCACGGTCACGGCAAACCCCGCCCCCTCCAGCTGGTTGGCCACGGCCTGGGCCACCTGCTGCCGGGTGGAGTTGTCCTCGTTGACAATGAGGGTGAGGCTCCCCCCGGTGCTCTCCTCCGTGCCCCCCTGGGTCCACTCGGGCAGCTCTCCCCACGCCGGGGAGATGGGCCATGGGGTGGGGTCCCCGTGGCCGGACAGCTGCACCTGCACCAGGCTGTCCCGGTTCAGAGCCGAGGCGATGCGCTGGCGCACCCCGGCATCGGCGCACACCCCCCGCTGGGTCTGAAAGCCCAGGTAGAGAAGCTGGCTGGTGGGGTAGTCGGACACCTCACAGGTGCCGGAGTAGCCCAGGGCATTGGGGTCGGAAAACTGGGTGGTGGCCATCCACACCTCGCCGCTGTCAAAGGCGGCCTTGCGCCGGTCCGGGGTGCTCACCTCCACCAGGGGGATGGTCTGGGCGGGCAGGGCGTCCACCTGCCCGCTGTAGGGGTTGGCCACCAGGGCCCCGTCCTGCAACAGGTAGGGCCCGGTGCCCAGGGGGTCCTGCCCCTCCCGCTCCAGCACCACCGGCACGTCCAGCAGGGCGGGCAGGTTGGCGTTGGGGGAGGACAGGGTGATGGTGAGGGTATAGGTCCCGGTCTGGGCCACTCCGGTGATGCCGGACAGGCGGCTTTGGTACCGGGGGGCCGTGCGGGCGGTCTCCAGGGAGGAGACCACCTGGGCGGCGGTGAGGGGGGTGCCGTCGGAGAAGCACACCCCCTGGGCCACCTCCACCGTCCAGGTCAGGCCGTCGCCTCCGGCCTTGGCCGTGGCGGCCAGCCGGGGCTGGGGCTGGAAAGACTGGTCCAGCTCATACAGGCCCTGATAGATCAGCCCCCCCAGCTCCAGATTCACCCCGTTGGTGCCGGTGATGGGGTGCATGGTCTGTTTGGGGTCGTAGGCCAGGGAAAAGGTCCCGGTCTGGACGGGCTGCACCGTCCCGGTGGGGGCGGCCGACGGGGCCGGGTTTTTCTCCGTGGCGGCGGTGCAGCCGGACAGGAGCAGCGCTCCCGCCACGGCCAGGGCCGCTAGTTGGGTCTTTCGTCTCATTTCATGCCAATGGCGGCGGCCATGGAGCCCCGGTTGGTGCCCACCTGGCGGTGGCTCCAGAACAGGTCGGGGCGGCAGCTGGTGCACAGCTCACAGACCCCGATGTTCTCCGCAGGCACCCCCGCCTTTTCCAGGCGCATGGCGTTAATTCCCTTCAAATCCACGGAATACTTGCCGTTTTCCTGGATGTGCAGGTACTTGAGCACCGGGGTGGAGAAGGCGGCCATCATGGCGTTGGGCACGTCCTCGTGGGTCTCAAAGCAGCAGGGGCCGATGCCCGGTCCGATGGCGGCCAGGATGTTCTGGGGGTCACAGCCGTACACCTCTTCCATCCTGCGCACCACCGCCCCGGCGATGTCGGCGGCGGTGCCCCGCCACCCGGCGTGGGCGGCGGCCACCACCTGGCGCACCGGGTCATAGTACAAAATGGGCAGGCAGTCGGCGGAGAAGATCACCAGGGTCACCCCAGGCAGGTCGGTGACCAGGCCGTCGGCCTCATAGCACACCTTCTCGTAGGGGTCCTCCTTCACGTCCGCCTTGGTGATCACCCGCACATGGTTTTCATGGACCTGGTTGGACATGGCCACCCGGGACCCCTGGGCCCCGATGGCCTCCAGAAACCGGCGGTAGTTCTCCCGCACATGGTCCGGGTCGTCCCCCCGGCTCACGCCCAGGTTCAGGGACGCCCACATGCCCTCTGAGATACCGCCCAAGCGGGTGGAGAAGCCGTGGGCCACTCCCCCGGCCTGTTCCATCCCCTCAGAGGCCAAAAAGACCACAGATTCATGTTGCTTCTGGACAATTGTCATGGTGGGTTACCTCCCGGTCATTCCGTCACAAGGGTTACTCTTCCCCGTGGTGGTACTGCTCGCAGGTGCACTTCTTCCACTTCAGGCCGGACCCGCAGGGGCAGGGGTCGTTGCGGCCGATCTTCACCGTCTTCTTGGTGGGCTGCTGGGTCACGGTGTTGTCCGAGCCGCCGGACTCGCCGGTGACCTTGGCCACACGCTGACGCTGGATGCCCTGGTTGGTGCGGATGCGGGCGGAGAACAGACGGCGCAGGGTCTCCTCCTGGATGGCGGCGATCATCTCCTCGAACATGTCGTAGCCTTCCCGCTTGTACTCCACCACGGGGTCAGACTGGCCGTAAGCCCGCAGGCCGATGCCCTGGCGCAGCTCGGTCATGGCGTCGATGTGGTCCATCCAGTACTCATCCACCACACGCAGCAGGATGACCCGCTCCAGCTCGCCCATGGGGTTCTGGATGGCGGTCTGACCCAGTTCGGCCAGCTGCTGGGCAATGGAGTCGGCCTGGTGCTCATAATTCTCATGGGCCAGCTCCAGCAGCTTGTCGGTGAGGGCCTGGGTGGACAGGGTGTCCAGCTCTCCCTTCACCTCGTCCAGCTGCTGGGCGGTGAACATCACATTGGCCCAGGGGCCCATGGCCACCTTGAAGCCAGCCTCGTCCAGCTTGCCCTGCTCTCCGGTGTGTCCGGCGATGAGGTTGGTGACGGTGGCATTGAGCATGTTCTCAATGGCGGCGTGGACATCCTCGCCGTCCAGCACCTGGCGGCGCTGCTTGTAGATGACCTCACGCTGGGTATTCATCACGTCGTCGTACTCCAGCACGGTCTTACGGATCTGGAAGTTCTGAGACTCCACCTTCCGCTGGGCCTTCTCGATGGCGTTGGACAGCATCTTCTGGTCCAGGGGGGTGTCCTCGTCCACGCCCAGCTTATCCATGACGCTCTGAATCCAGTCGGAGGCAAACAGGCGGAGGATGTCGTCCTCCAGGGACAGGAAGAAGCAGCTCTCGCCGGGGTCGCCCTGACGGCCGGCACGGCCGCGCAGCTGGTTGTCGATGCGGCGGGACTCGTGGCGCTCGGTGCCCAGGATGAACAGGCCGCCCACTTCCCGGACCTTCTCGGCCTCTTCCTTGATCTCGGCCTTGAACTGGGCCTCGGCCTGGGCGAAGGCCTCACGGGCGGCGAGAATCTCCTCGTTGTCGGTGTCGGCATGGCCGTCGCACTCGGCCAGCAGCTCGTCGCTCATACCCTGGCGGCGCAGCAGAGCCTTGGCCATGTACTCGGCGTTACCGCCCAGCATAATATCGGTACCACGGCCGGCCATGTTGGTGGCCACGGTGACGGCGCCCAGCTTACCGGCCTGGGCCACGATCTCCGCTTCCTTGTCGTGGTGCTTGGCGTTCAAGACGTTGTGGGGGATGCCCTCCCGGGTCAGCAGCTTGCTCACCAGCTCGGAGATCTCGATGGACACGGTACCCACCAGCACGGGCTGGCCCTTGGCGTGGCACTCCTTGATCTGGCGGACCACGGCCCGGTACTTGCCGGTCTGGGTCTTGTATACCTGGTCGGGGTGGTCAATACGGGCAATGGGGCGGTTGGTGGGAATCTCCACGATATCCAGGGAGTAGATCTGGCCGAACTCCTCCTCCTCGGTCATGGCGGTACCGGTCATACCGGACAGCTTGTCGTAGAGGCGGAAGTAGTTCTGGAAGGTGATGGTGGCCAGGGTCTTGGACTCGTGGGCCACGGTGACGTGCTCCTTGGCCTCGATGGCCTGGTGCAGGCCCTCGTTATAGCGGCGGCCGTACATGAGACGGCCGGTGAACTCGTCTACGATGATGACCTCGCCGTCCTTCACCACATAGTCGATGTCCCGGCGCATGACCCCCCGGGCCTTGATGGCCTGGTTGATGTGGTGGGACAGGGTGGTGTTCTCGGGGTCGGACAGGTTCTCCAGGTTGAACTGCTGCTCAGCCTTGGCCACACCACGGGCGGTGAGGGTGGCGGTGCGGGCCTTCTCGTCCACGATGTAGTCGGCGTCGATGTTGACGTCCTCTTCCTCCTTGGCGTCCACGGAGGCCACCCGCTGGCAGGTCAGACGGGCCACGAAGTTATCCACCAGCTGGTAGAGCTGGGTGGACTTCTCGCCCTGACCGGAGATGATCAGAGGGGTACGAGCCTCGTCGATGAGGATGGAGTCCACCTCGTCCACGATGGCAAAGTTGTGGCCACGCTGCACCAGCTCCTTGCCGTAGATGGCCATGTTGTCTCGCAGGTAGTCGAAGCCGAACTCGTTGTTGGTGCCGTAGGTGATGTCGGCGGCGTAGGCCTTCTTCTTGGCCTCCTTATCCACGCCGTGGATGACCAGACCCACAGAGAGACCCAGGAATCGGTACACCTTACCCATCCACTCCGAGTCACGCTTGGCCAGGTAGTCGTTGACGGTGACGATGTGCACGCCCTTGCCGGACAGGCCGTTCAAGTAGGCGGGCAGGGTGGCCACCAGGGTCTTACCTTCACCGGTGCGCATCTCAGCGATACGGCCCTGGTGGAGGATGATGCCGCCGATGAGCTGCACCCGATAGGGACGCATACCCAGGACACGCCAGTCTGCCTCCCGACACACGGCAAAGGCCTCGGGGAGGATGTTGTCCAGCGTCTCGCCGTTGGCCAGCCGGGCCTTAAACTCGTCGGTTTTTGCCCGCAGCTGCTGGTCGGAGAGGGCCTTCATTTCCTCTTCCAGGGCCTCAATTTTATTCACGAGGGGAGTGAGCGCCTTGACCGCCCGTTGGGACGGGGTGCCAAATATTTTTGTAAATAAACCCATGTTGCGCGCTTCCTTTCTGGTTCAGTGCTTGGGTAGAAAAACCCACTTTAACTAATGTAGTATACCATAATCTTTAGGGAGAAAAAAGAGGAAATTGAAAATAACGTATGGTTTTCTCCCGGAGCGCCCCAACCCTTGGGTTTTCTCTATTGTATCCCATGGGTGGTGGGACGTTCTGTCGTCTTGTGGAAGGTCTCACCGCTTACCTTTCTGTGCCCCCCTATACCCAGCAACACAAGAAATGCGGCAATGTTCCTGTTCGCTCCCGGCCAAAGCCTCCCTTGTATCAAGGCTCCCCTGTGTAAGGGGAGCTGTCTGCGAAGCAGACTGAGGGGTTGTTCTTCTAAAGGGCCTGGTTCCGGCTTGCCAGCCTGACGGGGACGCTCCCCGCTGGGGGTACCTTTTGACCGGGCAAAAGGTACCAAAACCCGCTTAGGGCGTTCCCCCCTAAGTACCCCCCTTGGGTACGAGGCTGTCCCTGCGTCAAGTGTCAGTTCGGCCCTGGCCCCGGTGGGGTCACATAGATAGCCTGGCAAGTCTATGGGCAATGCCCCCTTCTCTGTGAGTCGGTGCTCCTCCTTCCAGGGCCTTACCCTGGTGTGCGGCGTTGCCGCCGGGGGCTTGGCTTCCGGTGCCAGCCAGACTCAAAGCCTCCCTTGTGTAAAGGGAGGTGGCATGGCGTAGCCATGACGGAGGGATTGTTTGCAGCCCCTTCTGGTCTACCTGGTCTACGGTGGCCGGGAAGCGGCCACATACCACCAAGCCTGAGGCCCTGGAAATGGAAGGGAAACCTACCAGCGGAGCAGGCACACCCCAGAGATGTGATACGCCATCTATGTGACCTCTCCAGGCCCAGGGCCGACTACGGCCCCATCGCACAAAACAACATAAAACCATTGGGGTTTCAAAAGGGGCGTGCCCCTTTTGTGGCTTTTTGTCCATTTTGGCCACTCAAAATGGACCCCCAGCGGGGAGCGTCCCCACCAGGCTGGCAAGCCTGTCCACAAAGCCCCCTATGAGGTGCATCTAAATTCCCACCCCTTTATGCACCACTTTACTGTACAAAATCCCCCTTGACGCTGTCCACATGTGGCGGTATAATGTCCATCACAACAAAACAAAAGCAGACGAAGCATGCAGGAAAAGGCCAGGGCAGGCCTACCGAAGGAGTGACACTCTCAGGTTCCCCGGGACACGGGGTGAGGACTGTATGTGGATGTAACTCTGGAGAAGCTCAGCAATGAGTGCCGAAGGTGCAACGTGGGAACGGGCTGTTCCCGCCAATCTCTCAGGCAAAAGGACAGAGGAAATCATACGCCGACGCACCCGCTCCCCGTTGGGGCGCAGGTGCCAGCTCAGTCGTTTCCTCAGGTTGCGGAGTATTCCATCCGCAACCTGTTTTTGTTTTGTCAAAAACAGCTCGAGGAGAGGATTCAACATGGTTCAGCAATTGGAAGCCGCACTTTTACCCGTGGTCAACGCCCTCAACGACTACCTATCCAGCTACATTCTGGTGTTTCTGCTCATTGGCGTTGGCCTGTTCTACTCCATCCGCACCCGGTTTGTGCAGGTGCGCTGCTTTGGGGAGGGCATGAAAAAGGTCTTTGGCAACCTGTCCCTGCGGGGCGGGGCCCAGGCCCAGGGCATGAGCTCCTTCCAGGCCCTGGCCACCGCCATTGCCGCCCAGGTGGGCACCGGCAACATCGTGGGCGCTTCCGGCGCCATCCTCACCGGCGGCCCCGGGGCCATCTTCTGGATGTGGATCATCGCCTTCTTCGGCATGGCCACCATC
>CALWXF010000026.1 GCA_944385445.1 uncultured Oscillospiraceae bacterium | reverse complement strand
TGTGGGCCGGACGCAACAGCCCCATCTTTGGCCGGGACCGCATGACCACCTTCGAGCGGCGCTTCATCGCCGACGAGTCCACCTGGACCGAGCAGAAAAACGCCTATTACCGCCTGTACCACGACCCCCAGGTGTGCGAGAAAATCCTCCACGAGTTCGGCCTGGAGGGGGAGCACTCCCACATCATCAACGGACACATCCCGGTGAAGTCCAAGAAGGGGGAGAGCCCGGTGAAGGGGGGCGGCAAGCTCATCGTCATCGACGGCGGGTTCTGCAAGGCCTACCAGAAGACCACCGGCATTGCCGGGTACACCCTCATCTACAACTCCAACTTTATGCGCCTGGTCTCCCACCAGCCCTTTGCAGGCCGGGAGCGGGCCATCCATGAGAACTGGGATATCTCCTCCAGCTCGGAGATCTTCGAGCGCATGGAACAGCGTATGAAGATCCGGCAGACCGACGTGGGCCGCCAGCTCCAGGAACAGATCCGGGACCTCAAGGACCTGGTGGCCGCCTACCGGGCTGGTGAAATTGTGGAAAATCATTCATAATCCAAGGAGAATTGCCGTAGACTTCCAGGGTCTACGGCAATTTTTTGTCCCTTTTGCAATTTGACTTTTCGGTAAAATTCGTGTATAGTCTCTGTGAATATGCAAAAAGGAAAGGAACTTGGAGAAACTGTGATGGAATGGAAAGAAATGGATAAGAAAAGGAGAGGCATCCTGCTCACCGTGATGCTGCTGACCCCCGTGACGGCGTTTTATCTCATGCAGCTGATTATGGGCACCAAGTTCGTGGACGTCAAGCTCATGGCAGTGGCGGCCAACGGGCTGTGGTTGGCCGGGGCGTACTGGCTGCTGTGTTCCTTCACGGGCTATCCGGTGATGAGCAGCTTGGTGGTGCACCTGCTGTCCGCCCTATGGGGCATGGCCAACTACTTTGTCAATCTGTTCCGAGGCACCCCCATTCTCCCCTGGGACTTCTCAGCGCTGGAGACGGCGGCAGCGGTGTCGGGCAGCTACAAGCTGAGCCCGACCCGGGACATGTACATATGGTTGGGCGTGCTGCTGGTGGCGGCCATTCTCCTGCGCAAGTACCTGACCTGGGGCAAGTTCCGACCCACAGGCAAGACGGTGATGCCCCGCCTGGCGGGGGTGGTGGCCGGCCTGAGCCTGATGTTCGTTTTTGCCCAGCCCGCTGTGCTGGAGCAGATGAAGGTGGGGGCCTACACCTGGCAGCAGATGGTGGGCTACTGCACCGATGGAGCGCTGTGCGCTTTCTTTGACAACACCAAGTACATGGAAGTGGAGCAGCCCACCAACGCCACCATTGACAATGTGAAGTACGTCCTCAGCCAGGTGGAGAACGCCGATGGGGAGGGGCTGACCTTCCATGTGGATGGCCCGGCAAAAGACCAGGGCGGCACCCAGACCGGGGAGAAGTACAACGTCATCGCCATTATGAACGAGTCCTGGGCGGACTTTGAGAGCTACGGCAACCTATCCCTCAGCCAGAGCGTCATGGACTACATCAAGTCCCTGGACAACGCCGTCTTTGGCCACGCCTATTCCTCTGTGTTCGGCGCTGGCACCAGCGCCTGTGAGTTTGAGTTCCTCACGGGCAACTCCATGGCCTTCCTGCCCACGGGCAGCGCCCCCTATCAGCAGTACATCACCCAGGAGACCCCCTCCATGGCCTCCCTGTTGGGGGATTTGGGCTACCGCACCCTGGCCTTCCACCCGGGAGAGGTGAAGTCCTGGAACCGGGATAAGGCCTATCCGCTGCTGGGGTTTGACGAGATGAAGTTCCGCCAGGACCTGGATGTGCCCGAGCTCATCGAGCACGCCTACCCCAGCGACTACTCCGACTTCCAGCAGATCATCTGGGAGTTTGAGCACAAGGAGGCCGGGGAGCCCCTGTTCCTCTTCAACGTCACCTATCAAAACCACGGCGGCTATGACCAGCCGGACTACCCCACCGAAGTGACCCTCACCGACTGCCCCGGCCAGTACCCCCGGGCGGAGCAGTACCTGACCCTGGCCAACAAGACCGACGAGTATTTCAAAGAGCTGGTGGACTACTTCTCCACCTATGAGGAGCCCACCGTCATCGTCATGTTCGGGGACCATCCCCCCTCCCTGGAGCAGGAGTTCCTGGACAAAGCCTATGGGGTGGCCCAGTCGGACATGACCATGGAGCAGTACATGGCCAAGTTCCAGGTGCCCTTTGTCATCTGGTCCAACCGCCCTCTGGATACTGAGGACGCTCCCCAGGAGACCAGCCTCAACTTCCTGGGCCAGTACCTGCTGCAATATGCGGGCATTGAGACCGACCTGTACGGCAAGTTCCTCCAGGAGGTGGAGGCCCAGCTGCCCGTGTTCACCTCCGTGGGCTACATCGACGCCCAGGGCAAGGCCTACAGCCACTGGGAGACCACCCAGTATGAGCAGCTGATGAAGGACTACCAGCTGCTGCAATACGACCGTCTGTTCGGCATCCCGGATGTGACCTAAGCAATAAAAAAGGAGCGTTCCGCTAGGAACGCTCCTTTTTTATGCCTTTTTAGCGCAGCCGTCCGTACAGCTTGGTCATCCGGTACAGCCGTTGGGCCAGCTCTGGGGTGAGATAGCCGGGGGTAGCCCGCCACTGCCAGTTCTCCCCGGTGGTGGAGGGGGTGTTGATGCGCCCCTCGCTGCCCAGGCCCAGCACGTCCTGCATCTGTACAATGGTGTACCGGGCGGCGCTGGCCCAGATGCCCCGCATCATGCCCCAGTTCTCCCCCTCTTCCGGGGTGAGGTTCAGGTAGGCCCGGGCGGCGTCCACATCGTTGGGGTCGGCGGTGCGGGTCCAGCCCAGGGCGGTGTCGTTGTCGTGGGTGCCCACATAGGCGATGCAGTTGATGGGGTAGTTGTGGGGCAGGTACAGGTTCTGTCCGCTGTCCCGGTGGTCGAAGGCGAATTCCAGCACCTTCATGCCGGGGTACCCGGTGTCGGCCAGCATCTGGTGCACCGAGGGGGTGAGGAAGCCCAGGTCCTCGGCGATGATGGGCCGATCTCCCAGGGTCTCCTTGAGGATGTTGAAAAAGGCAATGCCCGGTCCGGGACGCCAACGGCCCCGGCGGGCGTTTATGTCCCCGGCGGGAATGGCGTAGTAGGAGTCAAAGCCCCGGAAGTGGTCAATGCGCAGCACATCGTAGATGGTGAACTGGAAGGCCACCCGGCGCATCCACCATTCATAGCGGTTTTCCGCCATGCCCTCCCAGTCGAAGAGGGGGTTGCCCCACAGCTGCCCGTCCTCGGAGAAGCCGTCGGGGGGACACCCGGCCACCTCGGTGGGGCACAGGTTCTCGTCCAGCTGGAACTGCTGGGGATTGGCCCACACGTCGGCGCTGTCCGAGGCCACATAGATGGGCAGGTCGCCGATGATGGAGATGCCCTGGCTGTTGGCGTATTCCTTCAAAGCACGCCACTGAGCAAAGAAGAGGAACTGTACCCCCTTCCAGAAGAGGATGGAGTCGGCCAGCTCGCCCGCCAGCTCCTCCACCGCCTGGGGCTGGCGCAGCCGGATGGGGTCGGGCCACTGGGACCAGGGGGCCCCTTCATAGTGGCCTTTGAAGGCCATGAACTGGGCGTAGGGCTCCAGCCACTCCTGCTGGGCCCGGCAGAAGTCAGCCAGCTCCTGGGGCCGCTTGATGCTCAGACGGGCCACCGCCCGGCGGAGGATAGGGAATCGCTGGCGGTAGATGAGGCCGTAGTCCACCCGGGTGGGACTCTCGCCCCAGGTGAGGGTCTCAAACTCCTCGGGCAGCAGCAGCCCCTCCTGGGCCAGATCGTCCAGGTCGATGAAGTAGGGGTTGCCGGCAAAGGAGGAAAAGGACTGATAGGGGGAATCCCCAAACCCGGTGGGGCTGATGGGGAGAATCTGCCAGTAGGTCTGGCCGGACTCCACCAGGAAGGAGACAAAATCCCGGGCGCTTTGACCCAGTGTGCCCACGCCATAGGGGGAGGGCAGGGCGGAAATGGGCATCAGAATACCGGAACTTCTCATGGAACATCCACCTTTCTCTCACAGGAAAACAACACCGCCGGTTCCCGCTGCGGTGTGCCCGATCGGAGGGAGGCTGAAGAGACAGGGGAACGGAGGAATTTATATTGTGTATTATGCTATAAAATGACGAAAAATGCAAGGGGGTTTGACAAGTTTTTGCACAAAGACCCGGAGAGAGTCCCCGGGTCACCTGCGTGCAGATTTGGAGAGGGCCCGGTATTTTTTGCGGTACAAAACGGTGGTGGAAACCCAGCCCAGAAGGGAACGCCCCATTTTTTTATAGAAGTCCAGAATGTCGGGGATGTGGAAGGCTCCGGCGGAGGGCTGGGAGGAGCGCAGGCGGGCCACGCCACGCCGGACCTGGGAGACGCACCAGGGGACCAGGGAACTCAGAAGGGACACGAGGGCCGAGGTCACCAGGACGGACACCAGCATTTTAGTCAGCTGGGAGGTCTGGTCCAGGTTCAGCGGGAAGATGCGGCCGATCACCGTGTCCAGGAAGGTCTCAGAGTGGGCCAGCACCAGAATGAGGAGAAAAGAGGCCAGCAGCCCCAATCCACTCCCCAGAGCGTGGACGAACCGCCACCGCCGCCAGTGGGGGCGAAAGGCTTTGGTCTGGAGGGGATAGGTGCAGGGGGGCGGCGCAGAAGGGAGCGTGGGTGGGCGGTTGTGGACGGTGGCCAGGGCCAAATACCAATCGGGGGTGTGGAGGATGTCGGCCGAATCTGGGCCGCCGCAGAGGGCTGGATCGTCCCACAGGTGCCAGTGGCGCACAGAGCGGTACGCCAACAGTTCATCCGTGTCCCGGGCCAGAAAGAGGGAGCGGTGCCCCTGCCAGTAGGTGTTGAGATGGCGGACAAACACCGTCAGAAAGTCCGGGCGCTGGAAGAGCCGCCGGGCGTTGATGTGCCGGAGCCACTTTGCGGCAGCCCTGGAGTGAGGCTGGTTCAGGGCGGGCAGAGGCAGCAGGCCGCTGTCGTCAAAGTGCTTGAGGACATGGAGCACGCTCTCCTCGGAGGCGTAGTGGTAGCACAGGTCAATGAGGGCGTTGGCCATCTGGAGCGCATCCCGCTGGGGCGATGTCTGGCCGGTAGAGAAGGCCTTCAGCTTGTAGCTCCAATCGCTACGGTTGTTGCGGTTGTGCAGCTTGCGCCCTTCAGGGGTGCTGGCCAGTCGGCGCAGCTGGTCCCGGGCCTGCTCCACCAGGGGGGCCAACTTCGGGTCTAACCCGCACGCACACCAGTGGATGTTGGGCATCCAGAGAATGGCGTGTAAGAGGGCCAGGTAGTCGTAGCGGATGTCGGTCTGGTCCTTTTTGGGGTGGATGGCGGGCCCGGTGGCGCTGAGCTGTACGATGATGGATATGAATTTCCCAATGTCGGACATGCGCCGGGCGTAGTCTTCCTGAATCTCTTTCTTCAGAGCCTGTAGGACCTCTTTTTCCTGGGGGGTGAGAGCGTTGGGGGCAGCCAGCAGCGGCTCGATCTCTGCGTTCAAAATCCACAGGTCCCGGGGAGCGGGATGGGCTTGCTGGGGGAACATGGCCGTATTGGAGGAGGTCACCGCCTTGCGGATCAGACCCAGCAGGAAGGTCTCGCCCTGCTGCACGGGAAGCCAGGAGAAGAGGAAGGTCTCTTTTTCCTCCGGCTTTTTGGTGGTGACGCTGCTGATGTAGTCGGCCAGGGTATAGTAGGAGCCAAAGGCATTCACTTGCAGCCAACCCAGGCGGAAGAGCTGGAGCACCGCATCTCGGGAGCGGTCATCCAGCAGCATATTCATCAGGGTGTAGGAGTCTGCCACCTGGTTAAAGGACAGCACCACCACATGTCCGTTTCGGACGATCTCGGTGAAGATTGCCCACTGGCCCAGTTCGATCTCCCGGGCGGAGCGCCGGACCGAATCGGGCTCAGGCAGAAAGACGGCGTGATTGGCTGGGGTTTGCATAGGCAGACCTCCTTGTCATTTGGAAGGGTTGGGGTCGTCTCCGGTGCGGCTCAGGTACTGGAGAAAGGCGGACAGCGTGAGGCCGTCGGTGATGGTGCCGTCTGCTACCCGTGCCATCAGCTCCTCCTGGGTCAGCCAGTGCAGCCCATGGATGCCCTCCCCGTTGTCCTCAGGCACCGCCGCCTCCTGGACCTGGGCCAGATAGACCTGGACCCGGCCGGCACTCAGGCCGGTGTCTGTCTGGATTTCTCCCAGATAGATGAGTTCCTTGGGGTTGACCCGGGCGCCGATCTCCTCCCACAGCTCTTTGGCGGCGTTTTCGGCGGGGGACAGGTCCTCGGCATATCCCCGGGGGAACTCGCCGCCGCTCTCACAGCGGGGCGGGTGGCGGAAGATGGACAGCAGCCCAAACCGCTCCCCCCGGCGGGGAATGACCACCACTCCGTTGCTGTCGCTGTGGGGGTAGATGACCCGGGCGTAGGTGTACAGCTGCCCGTCGGGCTTGATGCACACATCGGCCAGCACCCGGTAATAGGGGGAGTTGTCGTATACCACCCCCACCGGCTTTCCCGTGGAGGCGGAGAACGCCCGTAAGGTGGCCTCATCCAGGCACAGGGGGATGTGCTGGGAGGGGGCGAAGAGCTCCGGCCGCTCCTTGACAAGTTGAAAATAGTGGGTGATCTGGTCCATAGGACCCCCTCCTTACTGTGCAGAGTATGGTTCTACTGGTATTATGGGGGAAGCGGCTGGGTTTTGCAAGGGCCTTGAGACAACCACATAATCCTCCCCCTCCTCACATATATATGCTCTGAGTGAGAACCATGAGGGAGTGTTGCCGTTTGAAAGGGAACATGGAAGAGCGAGCCTGCGAGATGGCGCTGTACATCATCGAAGAGAAGGGCACGGTGCGCAGCGCCGCCCAGAAATTCGGCTTGAGCAAATCCACGGTGCACAAGGACCTGTCCGAGCGGCTGCCCACCTTCAACCGGCCCCTGTATGAGCAGGTGAAGGTGGTGCTGGAGGTCAACAAGGCCCAGCGACACATCCGGGGGGGCATGGCCACCCGGAAAAAGTACAAAGGGGAATGAGAACATCATCGGCTGTGGCAGTCCGGGAGCGGCGTGCCACAGCCGATTTGGTGTGCAGCGGCGGGAATTTGACCGCATTTCCCTGCCAGCTTGACAGGAACCCGGGGGCGGGGTTCAACATCTTACGCATTGGCCTGCTGGCCTATCCGGCCCACTGGTCGGTGGTGAATGTGCTGTTGTCCGTGCTGGTGTTTGGGGTGTTCCAGCGGTTCATCTTTGGCAAGCTGGTGCACAAGCACACCGCCCGCATCAGCGGCTACCAGGAGCAGCGGCACTTCTTCCTCAAGTTCTTTGATGGGAAGGCCTTTGCCATCATGGCGGTGATGATGAGCGGCGGCATTGGGCTGCGGGCCAGCGGGCTGGCCCCGGAGCGGTTTATCGCCGTCTTTTACACCGGCCTGGGGGCCGCCTTGCTGCTGGCGGGGCTGCTGTTTGGCTGTCAGTATGGAAAAGCAATGCTGGGAGACAAGAGAGAACCGGAGTCAGGTTTGTCCTGACTCCGGCTTTTTCATATATAGGTTATTCTTTTTCAAAGGACACGATGGTCACGTCGTGAATCCACTGGGCGCTGAGGAAGCGGCGCAGGCCGAAGACGAATTTGATGATATTCTCACTCATCATGGATAGGTACACCCACAAGATGCCCAGCTCCAGCACCAGGCCGGACAGAGCGGCCAAGGGGATGGCGGCCAGCCACAGGGGGGAGAGGTCGATGAGGGTGGCCATGCGCACGTCGCCGCCGCCCCGGAGCACGCCCACGATGTTGGTGGTGTCAAAGGACCTCAGGGGCATGAAGCAGAAGACCACCGTGAGCATCATGGTGCAGATGTCCCCGGCCTGGGGGGACAGGTGGAAGAGGGGGTAGAGGTAGGGGGCGATGACAAAGTAGAGGATGAGCAGGAAGAGCCCTCCGGACACCAGGCCGAAGGTGAAGGCCAGCACATCCAGCAGCGCCCCCAGGCTGAATACCCGGTCGGTGTGCCCCGAGCCGATCTCCTGACCCACCAGGATGGCGGCGGTGCCGCCGATGGCGAACACGCCTACGGTGCACAGGTTGGTGATGTTGCCGGCGATGGCGTAGGCGGCCAGAATCTCCTTGGAGCCGTCCATGTGGCCCATGATGGTGGGGAACAGGGAGGTGCCCAGGCCCCAGAAAGTCTCATTGCACATCACGGGAGTGGAGAAGCGGACAAACCGCCGGGTCATCTCCAGGCCGGGGCGGAAGAAGAGGACGGGCTGGATGCGGAAGCCACGGTCCCGGATGGCCCATACCACCGCAATGGAGCAGGAGAGGATGCGGGCCAGCAGGGTGGCCAGGGCTGCGCCCTCCTCGACCATGCGGGGAGCCCCCAGGTTGCCGAAGATGAACACCCAGTTGAGGAAGGTGTTGCCCAGCATGGACACCGCCAGGATATACATGCCCCGGTTGGGCTTGCCCATGGCCCGGTGTGCCCCGATGTAGACCTGGACAAAGCTGTCAAAGAAGTAGGACCAGCCCACAATGCGGGCGTAGCGGGCGGCGGTGGCGATGACGTCGGGGTCGTTGCCGAACAGGCTCATGAAGGGCTGGGTGGCAAAGCCCATGATGAGGGCAAAGATGAGGGTGATGGCCCCGGCCACATACATGCCGATGCCCATGACCCGGTTGATGGAGGCAAAATCCCCCTTGCCCCGGTACTGGCTGATGAGTACCGCCGAGCCGCTCTGGATGCCGAACATCATCAGCTGCACCACAAAGACCGGGATGTTGGCCAGGGTGACGCCCGCCAGAGGTCCCTCGCCCAGGGTGCCCACCATGAAGGTGTCCACCAGGCCTAAGGAGTTGGTGATGAGGTTTTGAATGAGGATGGGGAGGGCCAGGGCCACCAGATGGCGGTAAAAGCCCGGCTCCCGTCGGAAGAAGGAACGCATAACAGACCTCGCAGTACGATAAGATTAGGATAGAGTGGTAAACAGGGTGGCGGCGGCCTGGTTCAGAGCGGCCACCAGTCGGTCGGCCTCCTCCTGGGTGGAGGCGGGGGAGAAGGACAGGCGCAGCGCCCCGTCCAGCCAGGGTTTGGGCAGCCCCAGGGCGGCAAAGACATGGCTGGGCTTGCCCTTGTGGCAGGCGGAGCCGGAGGAGATGCAGATGCCTGCATCCCCCAGCACCCGCACCACCACCTCGCTCTTATACCCGGGGAGGGTGACGGCGCAGATGTGGGGGGCGTCCCCCTGGGTGATGACCTCCAGCTGAGGCAGGGCCTCGTGCAGCTTCTGGAGGGTGTAGGCCTTGATGGCGGCGGTGCGCTGGAGCCGGTCGGTCTGGGCCATGGTGGCCTGACAGGCGGCGGCAAACCCGGCGATCTGGGCGGTGGGCTCGGTGCCCGAGCGCATCCCGTTCTCCTGCCCGCCTCCGGTGAGGTAGGGGGACAGTCGTACCCCCTTTTTCACCAGCAGGGCTCCAATGCCCTTGGGGGCTCCAATCTTGTGGCCGCTCACCGACACAAAGTCCGCCCCCAGAGACGCCATGGTGTAGGGCACCTTCAAAAAGCCCTGCACGGCATCACAGTGGAACAGGATGTTCTTGTCGTAGGCCTTCACCAGCTTCACGCACTGGGCCACGGGGAGGACGGAGCCAACCTCGTTGTTCACCAGCATCATGGACACCAGGACGGTGTCGGGGCGCAGGGCGGCGGCCAGGTCCTGGGGGTTGATGCGGCCCTCCCGGTCCGGCTTGAGGTAGGTCACCTCGTAGCCCTGGCGCTCCAGGTCCCGGCAGGTCTCCAGCACGGCGGCGTGCTCGATGGCGGTGGTGATGATGTGCTTGCCCTTCCGGCGGCCCAGCTCCACCCCTCGGCGGATGGCCCAGTTGTTGCCCTCGGTGCCGCAGGAGGTGAAGTACACCTCCTGGGGGGTGCAGCCTAAGGCACGGGCCACCGTCTCCCGGTGGGTCTTCACCCCCTGGGCGGCCTCCCGGCCCAGGGGATAGCGGGAGGAGGGGTTGCCGAAGTGGTGCAGGGCCTCCACCACGGCCTCCATGGCCTGGGGGGAGACGGGGGTGGTGGCGGCATAATCGAAGTAAGTGACGGACATAGATACAGACCTTCTTACATTAATATAATATTTGCAAACGAGCAGATAACATTCTACTGATGGACAGGGGAAATGTCAACACCCCGGAGGGGGAGAATGTTGGGGTGGGACAGACAGGGTCCGACAGGAAAATTCTTGACACCTCCGGGGAGGCAATGCTATAATAAGCATGTTGTTTTGATGTATGAACTGTTGCGCCCACCCTTTTCGTACATGAAAGGGATGGGCTTCTCTTTTGCCTCAAAACCGCAATTTTTGATTCAGGAGGAATCCCACATGACCGGTATTGTCAAATGGTTCAACGCTGAGAAGGGCTATGGCTTCATCACCCCCGACGACGGCAGCGAGGACGTGTTCGTGCACTTCTCCGCCATCGTGGCTGAGGGCTACAAGAAGCTGCTGGAGGGCCAGAAGGTCACTTTCGAGACCGAGCCCGATCCCCGTGGCGCTAAGGGCGTGCGTGCTACCAACGTGGTGGCCGTGGCCGAGTAATAAAAACCTCAAAAAATTGCCGTCTGCATCCTGTGCAGACGGCAATTTTTTTCTCACTTCTTCTTAGGCAGCTTCACTTTATTGCCCTTCTCGTCCACCAGGTAGGTGTTCTCCAGGTTTCCCACCAGGCTGGCCTTCACGCTGTCAATGTACTCTCTCCGCAGGGCGGCCCGTTCTTCCAGTTCCTCCGGGGTCAGAGTCTCTCCCGCCTTGACCCGGCGGGCGAATTCGTTGATGCGGGCAATCTTTTCTTCCGTCATAGGGGGTGTTCCTCCTTTGTAATTATACATAGCGGTGCAGGGTGAGGATGACCCGTCCCTTCCGGGACTGGCCCCCCACCTGGGCTAACACACATTTTCCCAAGCCACGGCAGGTGAGCACGTCCCCTGTAATTATACATAGCGGTGCAGGGTGAGGATGACCCGTCCCTTCCGGGACTGGCCCCCCACCTGGGCTAACACACATTTTCCCAAGCCACGGCAGGTGAGCACGTCCCCCTCCTCCACCAGACGGTCGATTTTCAGGCACTCCAGGTGGTTCACCGACACCCGGCCGGTGGTGATGCACTGGGCGGCCTTGGACCGGGACAGGGAGAACCCGGAGGCCACCACGGCGTCCAGCCGCAGGGTGGCCACGGTGTCGTGAATCTCCTTCACGGTCTGGGGGGTGGGGGAGAGCTGGGACAGGGGGATCTCCTGGAGCTTCAGGGGGTATCGCCCCGCCTGATTAAATTGGGAGAGCACAATGGGCAGAGCCTCCCGCAGGCACACGATCTGGGCCTCATGGTCTCCCATGAGGATGTCCCCCAGCTTCTCCCGGGTGATGCCGATGCCCATCAGGCCCCCCAGAATGTCCCGGTGGGTGAGATCTGCCTGGCGGGGGAAGGCGGCGGACACCGCCGCCAGCTCCTCCAGGGGCTCGTAGTCCTCCGCCTCCTGCCAGGCGGGGAGAAAGACGCACACGGTGCGCTCGGCATCCTCATAGCCCCCACAGAACGAGTGCTTGGGGTGGCCGCAGGCGTCCAGCAGCAGCTCCACGCTGGCCCGCAGGGCGGGGGAGAGAAACTGGGTGGCGCAGGGGATGGACCGGGTGTCGCAGCGCTGCATCTGGTCCAGCACCCGGGCCAACTGGGTGCGCTGCTCCCCGTCCTTGGCGAATTTGTTGAGAAGTTCCGTCTTGTTCATACCGATACACTCTTCTGGGCGTTGTACAGCTGGGCGTACTCCCCGCCGCTCTGGAGCAGCTCCTGGTGGGTGCCCTCCTCCACGATGCGGTTGTCGTCCACCACAATGATGCGGTGGGCATTGCGGATGGTGGACAGCCGATGGGCGATGATGAGGGTGGTGCGGCCCTTTGCCAGCTCGTCAAAGGCGTTTTGGATACGGGCTTCGGTCACCGAGTCCAGAGCGGAGGTGGCCTCATCCAGAATGAGGATGGGGGGATTTTTCAGGAAAATCCGGGCGATGGACACCCGCTGCTTCTGGCCGCCGGAGAGCATGACCCCCCGCTCACCCACATAGGTCTGGAAGCCGTCGGGCATGGCCATGATGTCGTCGTAGATTTCCGCCCGCTTTGCCGCCTCCATGATCTCCTCCTGGGTGGCGTCCGGCTTGCCATAGCGGATGTTGTCGTAGATGGTACCTGCAAAGAGGAACACATCCTGCTGAACGATGCCGATGTTCTGGCGCAGGGACTGCTGGGTGATGTGGCGCACGTCGGTGCCGTCCACCAGAATGCGGCCCCCGGTGACATCGTAGAAGCGGGGGATAAGCTGGCACAGGGTGGACTTGCCGCCCCCGGAGGGGCCCACCACCGCCACCGTCTCCCCCTGGGGGATGTGGATGGACACATGGTCCAGCACGGTCTCCCCGTCCTCGTAGGAGAAGGACACGTCGTCCACCAGAATGTCTCCACGGGCGGTGTCCATGTCCACGGCGTCGGGGGCGTCCTGCACCGCAGGCTCCACCCGCATCAGCTCCACAAACCGCTTGAAGCCCGCCATGCCATTGAGGAACTGCTCCACAAAGGCCGCCAGCTTGCGCACCGGGGTGAGGAAGGTGGAGATATACAAAGCGAAGGTGACAAGGTCAATGTAGTTCATCTCACCCTGGAGGATGAACCATCCGCCGGCGGTGATGGTGAGCACGTTCATGGCGGGCAGGGCGAACTCCAGCCCCGCCATATAGGTGGCCATGGCCTTGTAGTAGTCCCGCTTGGCTCCCTTGAACTGGTTGTTGGACTGCTGGAACTTGCGGTTCTCCTGCTCCTCGTTGGCAAAGGCCTTGGCGGTGCGCATCCCGGAGATGGAGGACTCCAGCTGGCCGTTGATGCCGGCCATGTTCTGCTTGACCTGCACCGAGGCCTTCATCATCCGGCGGCGCTGGAAGATGGTGAATAGGACAAACAGGGGCACCACGGCAAAGACGATGAGGGCCAGCTTCCACTGGATGGTGAGCATCAGGCAGAAAGCGCCCCCCAGGGTGATCACCGAGATGAACAGATCCTCGGGGCCATGGTGGGCCAGCTCGGTGATCTCAAACAGGTCGTTGGTGGCCCGACTCATCAGCTGGCCGGTGCGATTTTTGTCGTAAAAGGAAAAGGACAGGTTTTGCATGTGTCCAAACAGGTCCCGGCGGATGTCCGCCTCAATGAGCACCCCCATCATGTGTCCCAGATAGGTGACGATGTAGTACATCCCCGCCCGCAGCAGATAGGCCAGAAGCAGGCAGGCCATCACCGCAAAGAAGGCTCCAAAGAGGTTCTGGGGAAGCAACTCCTGCATGGACAGCCGGGACACATAGGGGAACGCCAGGTCTATCAGGGCAATGCCCAACGCACAGGCCATATCCAGCAAAAACAGGTGCAGATGCGGCTTGTAGTAGGACAGAAAGATAGACACGTGGCTTTTTTGAAATTTTTGATGATCCACGATCATTCCTCCCGTTAAATTCATACCAAATCAGTATACCCTAGCGGTTTGGGGTTGTCAATGCGGCGGACTGGGGGTATAATCATGACTTGCAAGACAAAATTTGTGCAACCGTAATCAATGCAGCGGGCTGGCCCCATGGGCTGGCAGGAAGGAGTGGTGTACGTTGGAACCCATTCAACTGACCTGGAAGCAGCGGGGGGAGCTGTGGCTGCGCCTGGGCGTGCGGGCATTGCTGCTGGTGCTGGCCCTGCTGGCCCTGCGCTTTGGCGTGCTGCCCCTGCTGTCCTGGCTGAGCCCCTTTGTGCTGGCCCTGGTGCTGTCCTGGATGCTCAACCCCCTGGTGCGCTGGCTGCAAAAGAAGCTGTCCATCTCCCGGGGGATCATCACCATGACGTTGCTCATTGTGGTGTTTGGCCTGGTGGGCGGCGTGCTGTGGGCGCTGACCTGGATGGCCGTGGACCAGGTGCAGGCCCTGTTTTTAAACTGGGGCGCCATTGTGGACAGCGTGCTCACCAACCTGGACGAGGTGGTGGACTGGCTGGGCGGCTTCGGGGACCTGCTCCCCGGGGGAGCCTACAACGCCGGAGAGCGGTTGGCCCAGCTGGTGGAGGCCTGGGTGCGGGACATTGACGTGTCCGGCTGGCTGAGGGTGGTGGCAGACCGGGCCCCCTCCCTGGTGGGCCAGGTGTCCTCCTTTGTGGTGGCCACCATCGTGTTTTTGATGGCCACCTACTTCATCACCGCCGACTATCCCCGGCTGCGGTTTTTCATCACCGACCGGGTGCCTGCCCCCGCCCGCAGCTTCTGCGGAGAGGTGCGGCGCATCTTCATGGAGGCCTTCGGCGGATACCTGAAATGCCAGCTGATCATCTCCTTTGTGGTGTTTCTCATCCTCTCCCTGGGCTTTTTCTTCATCGGGCAGCCCTATGGCCTGCTGCTGGCCCTGGGTTTTGCGGTGCTGGACTTCATCCCCATCATCGGCTCCGGCACCATCATGGTGCCCTGGGCGGTGGTGGATATCATCACAGGAAGCTACACCCACGCCGCCCAGCTGATGATCATCTGGGGCGTCATCGCCCTGTTCCGCCGCCTGGGTGAGCCCAAGATCCTGGGCGACCAGACGGGGCTGTCCCCCATCCTCTCCCTGGTGGGCATCTATGTGGGTATGCTCCTGGGCGGTGTGCTGGGTATGATCGTGGGCCCGCTGCTGCTGCTGGTGTTTATCAACCTGGGCAAGCTGGGCATTTTCTCCCCCGTCATGGCGGACCTATCCGCCGCCGCCTCCGACGTGGCCGCCATCCTGAAAAGCGGACACCGGAAATAAGAAAACAAATACTGCAACCAGGCTCCCAAGTTCGGAGGCGGGTTGCAGTATTTTTATGCCCTTGGGAGCTGTCAGCCGGAGCTCTGGTGGGTTCTCCGGTATTGGCTGGGGGTCTGGCCCTTCTTGCGGTGGAACAGGCGGGAGAAGTAGAGGGAGTCCTCATACCCCACCGAGCGGGCAATGTTGGTGATGGTCAGGTCCGAGTGGGTCAGCAGGGTACAGGCCTGGCGGATCCGCACGTCCAGCAGATAGGCCTGGGGGGACATGCCCACCATGGACTTGAACAGCCGATACAGATAGGTGCGCTCCAGACTCAGCCAGTTGGCCAGGTCCTGGATGGTGACGGCCTCGCTGTAATTGGCCTCGATGTACTTTAAGGCCTCTTCCACATAGGAGATGTGCTTCTCCCGGGACGGAATGTCCGTGTTGGGGAAGCGAGTGGCCCACAGGTACAGGTACTCGTAGAGAATGCTGTTCATCATCAGGTCCCGGTGGCGGGAGAGCCGATAGGCCTTGAACATCTTTTCATGGCACAGGCGGATGCTCTCCTCATATTGGCCACAGTGCACACAGGGGACATGGATCAGGGAGGTGCGGTGGAAGTACTCCTCCACCTTGATGCCCTGCATGCCAATCCAGGTATAGGTCCAGGGCTGCCGGGCGTCGGCCTGGTAGTAGATTAGGGTGTGGGGCCGGATGAGAAAGGCGTCCCCGGCGGACAGGTGATAGGTGGTGCCTTCACACCGGAAAATGCCCTTTCCCGACAAAATATAGTGGATGAGATACCCGCTGCGCACCGCCGGGCCGTAGCTGTGCCCGGGCTGACAGGTCTCATAGCCACAGGTGTAGATCATAGCGTCGATGTTTTTGGAAAAGTCATTGGAAAAGATATAATCATCCATAGAAACAACTCCCAACAAAAACAAATGGTGAAACAACATATGTCTATATATAAGTTATTTTAAACGTTTATAATTATGTTTGCAAGGGGCAAGTAAATCAAGCGTAAACGGACATGGAAAAGCTGTCCAAGAGTCAAAAAACAGGTGCAAGTCTGCGCACCTGGCAAGAAAAAGGGGATGAAATATGGCGATATTGTATGACGAAGAGCGCAAAATCTTCCACCTGCAGACCAGGGAGTCCAGCTACGTCATGCAGGTGGTCCGGGACAAGTACCTGTCACATTTGTATTGGGGCAGACGGGTGGAGCAGTACCGGGGGAGCCGGGCGATCATCTGGAAGGACCGGGGGTTTGCCCCCAATCCCGACGACACCGACCGCACCTTTTCCCTGGACACCCTGCCCCAGGAGTACCCCCAGACGGGAAACGGGGATTTCCGCACCTGTGCCTATGGAGTCCGGCAGGAAAACGGCAGCCGAATCAGCAGCCTGCTGTACGACGGCTACGAGATTTTGCCTGGAAAGTGCAAGCTCCAGGGCCTGCCTGCCTCCTTTGGCACCCAAGAGGACGTGGACACCCTGGTCATTCGCCTGCGGGATGAGGTTTTGGACCTGGTGGTGGAGCTGGAGTACAATGTGTTTGACCGGCGGGGCATCATTACCCGAAGCGTGCGGTTTACCAATCAGGCCCAGCGCCCGGTGACTCTGACGAAAATGCTCAGCATGTCGGTGGATTTCCGGGAGCAGGAGTTTGACGTGCTCACCCTCTACGGAGCCCACAACAACGAGCGCAACATGGACCGCAGGCCCCTCACCAGCGGCATTGTGCAGATTGAGAGCATCCGGGGCACCAGCTCCCCCCAGCAGTCCCCCTTCCTGGCCCTGATGCGGAAAAACGCCGACGAGGACCAGGGGGAGGTCTACGGGTTGCAGTTTGTGTACAGCGGGAACTTCCTGGCCTCGGCCCAGGTGGATGCCTTCCAGAATGTGCGCCTGCAAATGGGTCTCCACCCCTGGAATGGGGAGTGGTATCTCCACCCTGGGGAGACCTTCCAGACTCCCGAGGTGGTCATGGCCTACACCCATGAGGGCCTCAACGGCCTGTCCCACCTCTTCCACACCTTCTACCGCCGCCACCTCATGCGGGGCAAACACGCCGATGCGCTGCGACCCATCCTGATCAACAACTGGGAGGCCACCTTCTTCCAGTTCACCGAGGAGAAGCTGTTGGCCCTGGCCCGTAAGGCCTCCGAGACGGGCATCGAGCTGTTTGTCCTGGATGACGGGTGGTTTGGCCACCGGGACGGGGACAACAGCTCCCTGGGAGACTGGTTTGTGGACCAGCGCAAGCTGCCCCATGGCCTGCCCTGGCTGGCAGACCAGATCCACGGCTTGGGGATGCAGTTTGGGCTGTGGTTTGAGCCGGAGATGATCTCCCAGGACAGCCAGCTGTACCGGGAGCACCCCGACTATGTGCTCCACGCCCAGGGCAGACCCTACACCATCGGGCGGGGCCAGCTGGTGCTGGACCTCTCCCGGAAGGACGTGTGCGACCACGTCATTGACAGCGTTCGGGCGGTTTTGGCCAGCACGGACATTGACTATGTGAAGTGGGATATGAACCGCCACCTCACCGAGGTGGAGAGCGGGGCCTATGGCCCCTGCCAGCAGGGGGAGATTGCCCACCGCTATGTCCTGGGTCTGTACTACATCCTGGAGACCCTGACCAGCCAGTTCCCGGACATCCTCTTTGAAGGCTGCTCCAGCGGCGGCGGGCGCTTTGATGCGGGAATGCTCTACTACATGCCCCAGTCCTGGTGCAGCGACAACACCGACGCCGTGTGCCGGATGAAGATCCAGTACGCCACATCCCTCACCTTCCCCCCAGTGACCATGGGAGCCCACGTCAGCGTGGTGCCCAACCAGCAGACCGGCCGGGTCACCCCCCTGGAGACCCGGGGGTATGTGGCCATGAGCGCCAATTTCGGCTACGAGCTGGATTTAAACGCCCTGTCCCAGCAGGAGCTGGACGTGGTAAAAGGGCAGATTGCCCTCTATAAAGAGATACGGGACACCGTACAAAACGGCACCCTGTACCGCATCAAAAACCCCTTTGACGGAAACCTGGCCCAGTGGAATTTTGTGTCCCAGGACGGGCGGCAGGTGGTGGCCTTCCACTTTGAGATTTTAAGCCAGCCTGCGGCCCCGGTGCAGCTGCTCAAGCTCAAGGGCCTGGAGGCGGACGCCCTCTACCGGGATGTGGATCGTGGCACCGTATACGGCGGGGACGAGCTGATGTATTCCGGCATCAGCATCCCCCTGAACAAGCAGGATTTTCGCAGTGAATGCTATCGTTTTGAGAAAGTGTAACCAAAAGGAGAACAGGAGGCAAGCATGGATACCACAAAAAGACAACGGTATGAAGCCATTGCCGCTCGTGTCATCGAGCTGGCAGGCGGAAAGGAAAACATTCTAGGCGTTGCACATTGCGCCACCAGACTTCGCCTTGTGTTGGAGGACAACGATCGGGCGGACATCAAGGCCATGGAGGAGGTAGACCTGGTCAAGGGCGTCTTCGTGGCGGGTGACCAGCTGCAAATCATCTTCGGCACCGGCATTGTCAACGACATCTGCCAGGTGGTGGCCGAGGCCGTCCACATGGACTCCATGAGCCTGGGAGATTTGAAGTCCAAGGCCAACCAGCGCATGAACCCCCTGCAAAAGGCAGTCAAGGCTCTGTCTGACGTGTTCATTGAGATCATGCCCGGCATTTTGGCTGCGGCACTTCTGACGGGCCTGTCCAGCGTGCTGGGCAACCTGTCCTTTGTGGAGAGCAACGACACCCTGTACGGCATCACCAAGCTCATCAACATCGCCTCGGGGGCCATCTTCGGCTTTCTCCCCCTGGCTGTGGCGTACAGTACCGTCAAACGCTTCGGCGGCAGACCCATCATGGGCATTGTCATGGGCTGTATCATGTTGTCCAACAGCCTGGCGGACGCCTATGCGGCGGCCCAGGGCACGGTGGACGTGACCACCCTGCATATTTTCGGCGTAGGGGTGGACCTCATCGGCTTCCAGGGCGGTATCATCGTGGCCCTGCTCATCGGCATTGTCACCGCCAAATTGGACGTCTTCTTTGAGCGGAAGGTGCCGGAGGTCATTCGCCTGCTGGTGTCCCCGCTGCTGACCACCCTGGTCAGCTCCTTCCTGCTGTTTTTGATCATCGGCCCCGTGGGCAGAGCCCTGGCCACCGGCATTACCACCGTGCTGGTGTGGATGACCGAGCACCTGGGTGTGGTGGGCTTTGCGGCCTTTGGCGGCGTGCAGCAGCTCATTGTGATTACCGGACTGCACCATGTGTTTGGCGCCATTGAGACCCAACTGCTGGTGGACACCGGGCGCAACTTCTTAAATCCCCTCATGTCCGTGGCCATCATCGCCCAGGGCGGTGCTGTGCTGGGCTACCTGGCCCGAAACTTCAAAAATGCCCGGGCCAAGGAGCTGTGCATCCCCAGCTTCATCTCCGTGCTCTTCGGCATTACCGAGCCGGCCCTGTTCGGCATCAACCTGAGATACCGCTATCCCCTTATTGGCGGCTGTCTGGGCGGTGCTGTAGGCGGCGCCATCGTGTACTTCACCAATCTGGCGGCCTTGGGCTTTGGCACCACTGTGGTGCCCGGCATTGCCCTGGTAGACCCCACAGGGAACGGTTATGTCAACTATATTGTGGCCCATGTGGTGGCCCTGGCAGCTGGTTTCCTGTTCACTCTGATCCTCTCTGCCGCTTTTTCTCGCAAAGAAAAGGCCGCTATGAAGTAAATAAGGTGTAAAAAGGGCCTGTTGCAGCATCGCTGCAACAGGCCCTTGCCAATTTTTTGCGTTTGTTTATAATCAATTTGAATTCATGTCATAATCTGGACATAATTATTTAGTACCCTGTGTTCAGATCAAAAAACAAGGAGCGATCCATATGTTTGAAGAAAATAATAACCATCAGAACGGCTTCGACAACGGGTTCCAGCCCCTAGATTCCAACGGCTTTAACGGTGAGAATCAGAATCAGAACCCCAACTTCGCTCAGGGCAGCGGCCCCAATGAGGACGGAGCCTATCGATATAGCTGGACTCCCAACGGGGAGAGCAACAATGCCGACTCCAACTTCCACGTCAATCCCGCCCCTAAGCCCCCCAAGAAGAAAGGCGCCAGCCGGGCGGTGGCTCTGCTCCTGTGCTGCGCCCTGGTGGGCGGCGGGGCCGGTCTGGGCGGCGCCGCTCTCTATGACAAGCTGAGCGGCGGCAGCTCCGACCATACTACCATCTATCAGAACACCACCCAGGGCACCCAGGTCAACGTGCAGCAGGCGGACGGGGTCAAAGAGATGACCCTGGAGGAGATCTACGCCTCCTACGCTGACTCCTGCGTCAACGTCACTTGCCAGGTAACGGTGCAGCAGGGCTGGCAGCAGTACACCGGCACCTCCAGTGGCTCCGGCTTTGTCCTCACCGAGGACGGATATATCGTCACCAACTACCACGTCATTGACGGGGCCAACGCCATCAAGGTGACGTTGAACAACGGTGAGGAGTACGACGCCACCCTCATCGGCGGCGAGGAGACCAACGACGTGGCCGTGCTGAAAATCGACGGCATCAGCGGCCTGAAGCCCGTGGTGCTGGGCGACTCCGACACCCTGGTGGTGGGCCAGCAGGTGTCCACCATCGGCAACGCCCTGGGCACCCTGTCCTTCTCCCAGACCTCCGGCCATGTCTCCGGTGTGGGCCGCTCCGTGACCATGAGCGACGGCACCATCATCAACATGATTCAGACCGACTGTGTCATCAACTCCGGTAACTCCGGCGGCCCCCTCTTCGACCAGTATGGCCGTGTGGTGGGCATCACCTCCGCCAAGTACTCCAACAACGGCGACACCAGCTCCGCCTCCATTGAGGGCATCGGCTTTGCCATCCCCATCAACGATGTCATTGATATGATCCAGGACTTCATTCAGTACGGTTATGTCACCGGACGTCCCTCCATGGGCATCACCGCCGTGGAGGTCACCGAGGACTATGCCAAGGCCTTCGGCTGGCCCTCCGGCGTGTATGTCAATGGGGTCAATGAGGGCTCCTGCTCTGAGACCGCAGGCCTGAAGCAGGGCGACATCATCACCAAGCTGGGTGACACCGCCGTCACCACTGTGGCCGAGCTCAACGCCGCCAAGAACCAGTTCAAGGCCGGGGAGAGCACCACCCTGGAGGTGTACCGGGCCGGTGAGACTCTGACCCTCAACATCACCTTCGACGAGGAGAAGAACAACACCCAGAACAACCAGACCCAGCAGGACCCGGCTCCCCAGCAGACCTCCAGCATGCAGGACGGCTACTTTGATCCCTGGGACTACTACTTTGGGCACTAAAGCTCATAGGAGCCAGCGCAGCAGCGAGACAAGACCTCTCACTGCTGCGCTTTATTTATCTCTGCAAAAGAGCTAACTCTGCCTCCGCTTCCCGCCGATTGTCGGCGGAGAAGCAGAATTCTCCGTTGAAAAACACTTCCACATGACCTCTGACATACTCCAGCTCATACATGGCGGGACACTTCCTTTCAAGCCCTTAGTTCAGGCGTTCTTCTTTGATGATGAAAGTGTACCACAAAGGAAGTCCGATAAATGGGACTCTTAAAACCTCCCTTGTGTAAAGGGAGGTGGGATGACGTAAGTCAGCTCGCAGGGATCGTAGCCTTCTATCGTCAACCCCTCAGTCTGCCTCACGGCAGACAGCTCCCCTTACACAGGGGAGCCATTGGCGATGGTAGAACCCTAGGGTGCGGTGCATGTTTCCGATAGCTGGAAACAGCGGCACACCAGGGGTAAGGCACTGGGGATAGAAGAACAAGCACACAGAGGAGCATGCACGTTCGATAGAAGCCCCCGCCATCTATGTGACCTGAACCAGTCCAGGGCCGAATAGAGAAAGGCGCACCCTCCACCCCGTACCGGCGGGGTGGATTCCACAAGGCGGGGGAAGGCCCCGCCTTTGGCGGTCTTTGGTGACTTTCTGGCGGCAGAAAGTCACCCCAGCGGAGCGTCCCCACCAGGGGCGCAGGTTTGCGCCTGAGAAATTGGAGGAGGACAGCCTTCCCCAATGGTAGGGCAATAAGAAACCCCCGGCTCTCTTATGAGAGCCGGGGGGTTTGCGTCATTGAAAATAACCGATTAGCGCAGGTTGAAGAAAGCGTCGCGGCCCAGGTACTGAGCGGCATCGCCCAGCTCCTCCTCGATGCGGAGCAGCTGATTGTACTTGGCAACACGGTCGGTGCGGCTGGGAGCGCCGGTCTTGATCTGGCCAGCGTTGAGAGCCACGGAGATGTCAGCGATGGTGGTGTCCTCGGTCTCGCCGGAACGGTGAGAGACGACGGCGGTGTAGCCAGCGCGGTTGGCCATCTGGATGGCGTCCAGGGTTTCGGTCAGGGTGCCGATCTGGTTGACCTTGATCAGGATGGCGTTGGCAACCTTCTTCTCAATGCCGGTGGACAGACGGGACACGTTGGTCACGAACAGGTCGTCGCCAACCAGCTGCACGCGGTCGCCGATGGCCTTGGTGAGCATGCCCCAGCCTTCCCAGTCGTTCTCGCCCATGCCGTCCTCCAGGGAGATGATGGGGTAGTTGTCGGCGAACTTCTTCCACATGTTGACCATCTGCTGCTTGGTCATGGTCTTCTTGGCCTTGGGCAGGTCGTAGCAGCCGGTCTCCTCGTTGTACCACTCGGACACGGCGGCGTCGATGGCGATCATGAAGTCCTCGCCGGGCTTGTAGCCGGCCTTCTCGATGGCCTGGACGATCACCTTCAGAGCGTCCTCGTCCTTCTTCAGGTTGGGAGCGTAGCCGCCCTCGTCACCCACGCCAGCGGCGGGAGTGCCATTCTCCTTCAGAACGGTCTTCAGGGTGTGGAACACCTCGGCGCAGCGGCGCAGAGCCTCACGGAAGGAGGGAGCGGAGACGGGCATGATCATGAACTCCTGGATGTCCACGTTGTTGGTGGCGTGAGCGCCGCCGTTGAGGATGTTCATCATGGG
>CALWXF010000025.1 GCA_944385445.1 uncultured Oscillospiraceae bacterium | reverse complement strand
GCCTGTGCCGCAGCCAGCCGAGCAATGGGCACCCGGAAGGGGGAGCAAGACACATAGTCCAGGCCCACGTTGTGGAAGAACTGCACGGAGGAGGCCTCGCCGCCGTGCTCGCCACACACGCCCAGCTTCAGACCGGGCTTGGTCTTGCGGCCCAGGGTGGCAGCCATCTCCACCAGACGGCCCACGCCCACCTGATCCAGGCGCTGGAAGGGATCGAACTCATAGATCTTCTTGTCGTAGTAGGACTCCAGGAACTTGCCAGCGTCGTCACGGGAGAAGCCGAAGGTCATCTGGGTCAGGTCGTTGGTACCGAAGGAGAAGAAGTCGGCCTCCTTGGCGATCTCGTCGGCCGTGAGGGCGGCTCTGGGGATCTCAATCATGGTGCCCACCTTGTATTCCAGGTTGGTGCCGGACTCACGGATGAGCTGATCGGCGGTCTCCACCACGACACTCTTGACGTAGGCAAGCTCCTTGACCTCGCCCACCAGGGGGATCATGATCTCCGGCACGATGGTCCACTCGGGATGTCTGGCTTGGACGTTCAGAGCGGCCTTGATGACAGCACGGGTCTGCATCCGGGCAATCTCGGGATAGGTGACAGCCAGACGGCAGCCACGGTGACCCATCATGGGGTTGAACTCGTGGAGGCTGGCGATGATGGCCTTGACATCGGCCACACTCATGAACATGGCGTTGGCCAGCTGCTGGATGTCTGGCTCGTCGGTGGGGACAAACTCGTGGAGGGGGGGATCCAGGAAGCGGATGGTGATGGGGTTGCCCTCCATGGCCTCGTACATGGCCTCGAAGTCGCCCTGCTGCATGGGCTCCAGCTTGGCCAGAGCCTTTTCCCGCTGCTCGGTGGTGTCCGAGCAGATCATTTCCCGGATGGCCAGGATGCGCTCACCCTCAAAGAACATGTGCTCGGTACGGCACAGGCCGATGCCCTGGGCGCCGAACTTCATGGCCTGACGGGCATCTCTGGGGTTGTCGGCGTTGGTGCGCACCTGGAGACTGCGATACTTGTCGGCCCAGGCCATGATGCGCCCAAACTCGCCGCCGATGGAGGCATCCACGGTGGGCAGAGGCTGGCCGTAGATGTTGCCGGTGGAGCCGTCCAGGCTCAGCCAGTCGCCTTCCTTGTATACACGGCCAGCCAGCTCGAACTGACGGTTGGCCTCGTCCATCTTAATGGCGCCGCAGCCGGAGACGCAGCAGGTACCCATACCACGGGCTACCACGGCGGCGTGGGAGGTCATGCCGCCACGGACGGTGAGAATGCCCTGGGAGGCGGCCATGCCTTCGATGTCCTCGGGGCTGGTCTCCAGGCGGACCAGAACCACGGGTTCGCCACGGTTGGCCCACTCCTTGGCGTCCTCGGCGGTAAATACGATACGGCCGCAGGCGGCGCCGGGGGAGGCGGGAAGGGCAGTGCCCACGGGAGAGGCATTTTTCAGAGCCTCGGGGTCAAACTGGGGGTGGAGCAGAGAGTCCAGGTTGCGGGCGTCAATCATCAACACAGCCTGCTGCTCGGTGATCTGGCCTTCGTCCACCAGGTCACAGGCGATTTTCAGAGCGGCGGTGGCGGTGCGCTTTCCGTTCCGGGTCTGGAGCATGTACAGCTTGCCGTTTTCCACGGTAAACTCCATGTCCTGCATGTCGTGATAGTGGTCCTCCAGGGCTTTGGCAGCGGCCTCAAAGCGGATGTAGGCCTCGGGGAACTTCTCGGCCATCTGGCTAATGGGCATGGGGGTACGCACGCCGGCCACCACGTCCTCGCCCTGGGCATTGACCAGGAACTCGCCCATAATCTTCTTCTCGCCGGTGGCGGGGTTACGGGAGAAGGCCACACCAGTGCCGCAGTTGTCGCCCATGTTGCCGAACACCATGGCCTGCACGTTGACAGCGGTGCCCCAGGAGCTGGGGATGTCGTTCATGCGGCGGTAGACGATGGCACGGGGATTGTTCCAGGAGCGGAACACGGCGTTGACAGCGCCCATCAGCTGCTCCTTGGGGTCGGTGGGGAAGTCAGCGCCAACCTTCTCCTTGTACTCGGCCTTGAACTGCTCGGCCAGCTCCTTCAGGTCGTCAGCGGTGAGCTCCACGTCCTGAGTGACGCCCCGGGCGTGCTTCATCTCGTCGATGAGCTCCTCAAAATACTTCTTGCCCACTTCCATAACCACGTCAGAGTACATCTGGATGAAGCGGCGATAGCAGTCGTAGGCCCAACGGGGATTGCCGGACTTCTCGGCCATCACCTGCACCACCTCTTCGTTGAGGCCCAGGTTGAGGATGGTGTCCATCATGCCGGGCATGGAGGCCCGAGCGCCGGAGCGGACGGAGACCAGCAGAGGGTTCTCGTGATCGCCGAATTTCTTGCCGGTGATCTCCTCCATCTTCACAATATATTCCAGAATCTGCTCTTGGATTTCCGGAGCAATGGCCTGACCGTCCTCGTAATAGCGGGTGCAGGCCTCAGTGGTAATGGTAAATCCCTGGGGAACGGGCATGCCCAAGTTGGTCATCTCGGCCAGGTTAGCGCCCTTGCCGCCCAACAATTCTCTCATGTTGCCGTTGCCTTCGGAAAACAAATAGACATACTTGTGAGACATATACATTCCTCCGTTTTCGTGTGCTGCCCTTTACCAAGGAAAAGCTTATGATGACATTCTAGATAGATGTGCCCAAAAAGTCAAGAAGAATTTCGTGTGCTTTGTGCAAAGTGGCAATGTGAAATGGGTAAAAATGTGAGAAACGGGCTTCTGTGCAAAAACGCAAAAATAGCGCTTCTTGGGGGTGCGAACTTGATTTTTGCGATGAAAATTTGCATCGATGCAAAAATCCATTGACAAAATAGCGGTTCATGCTATACTGAACACAGAAATGCTCCTATCGATAGTTTTAGGAAAAAAGGCAGAGAAGGAAACCTTTTTTCTCCAGTGTGCCGGAATGGTTGCAGCCGGACGGAATCAAAAGAAAAGGGGAATGAATCATGGGTTACACCAAAGAAGACATCATCCGCATCGTCAAGGAAGAGGATATCAACTTCATTCGCATGCAGTTTACCGACATTTTCGGTCAGCTGAAGAATGTGGCCATCACTGCCTCTCAGATCGAGAAGGCTCTGAACAACCAGATCACCCTGGACGGCTCCTCCATTGAGGGCTTTGTGCGCATCAATGAGTCTGACCAGTATCTGTACCCCGATCTGGACAGCTTTGCCATCTTCCCCTGGCGTCCCCAGCACGGCCGTGTGGCTCGGTTGATCTGCGACGTGTACAACCCCGACGGCACTCCCTTTGTGGGCGATCCCCGTGGCGTTCTCAAGCGGGTGCTGAAGAAGGCCCACGACATGGGCTATGACGCCTTCAACGTGGGTCCCGAGCCCGAGTTCTTCCTCTTCAAGACCGACGAGGAGGGCCGCCCCACCACCAAGACCAACGACGAGGCCGGTTACTTTGACCTGGGCCCCCTGGACCACGGCGAGTCCACCCGTCGAGAGATCTGCCTGGCCCTGGAGAAGATGGGCTATGAGATCGAGGCCTCTCACCACGAGGTGGCTCCCGGCCAGCACGAGATCGACTTCAAGTACTCCGACGCTGTACAGTGCGCCGATAAAATCATGACCTTCAAGCTGGCGGTGAAGACCATCGCCCAGAAGAACGGCCTCCACGCCACCTTTATGCCCAAGCCCATTTTCGGCATTGCCGGTTCCGGTATGCACGTGAACATGTCCCTGTTCCGGGGCGGCAAGAACGTGTTCTTTGACGAGAACGGCGACAAGAAGCTGTCCCACGAGGCCTACGCCTTCATGGCTGGCATTCTCCACCACATGAAGGGCATCACCGCCATCGCCAACCCCCTGGTCAACTCCTACAAGCGTCTGGTGCCCGGCTATGAGGCCCCCTGCTATATGGCCTGGTCTGCCTCTAACCGTTCCGCCCTCATTCGTATCCCCGCCGCCCGTGGCCAGTCCACCCGCGTGGAGCTGCGCAGCCCCGACCCCGCCTGCAACCCCTATCTGACCCTGGCCGTGTGCCTGGCCGCCGGTCTGGACGGCATTGAGCGGAATCTGACCCTCCCCGCCGAGATCACCGAGAACATCTTCGACATGACCCCCGCCACCCGCAAGCGCCGGGGCATCGAGGCCCTTCCCGGCTCTCTGGACGAGGCTCTGGTGCTGATGAAGAAGGACAAGCTCATCATGTCCACCCTGGGTGAGCACGTGGCCTGCCAGTTCATCGCCGGCAAGGAGAGAGAATGGGAGGAGTATCGCACTCGTGTGTCCAGCTGGGAGCTGGACAAGTACATGATCAACTATTGATCGCTCCCGCTGCCCTTGGGCAACAGGTGATGGGAGGAGTGTGAGATCTTGTGCAAAAAGTAATCGTAGCCTTTGAAAACCGCAAGACAGCGGCCAGCATTTCCGAGGTGTTGGAGAGCGGCGGCGTGGCAGAGTGTGTGGTGTGCCACAGCGCCTCCGAGGTGCGCCGCCTGGTGAACAAGCAGGGACTGGGCGTGGTGGTGTGTGGGTTCAAGTTCCCCGACGGAGCGGGGGAGGACCTGTACTACGACCTGCCGCAACAGTGCGTGATGCTGATGGTGGCCCCCCAGAATCGGCTGGAGTTGTGCGAAACCGAGGAGATCTTCCAGCTGCCTGCTCCGGTGAGTCGGGGAGACCTGCTGGCGTCGGTGCGGATGCTGCTGCAATTTGCCCGCCGTCGGGTCTCCAAGTACCCGGTGCACATCCACCGCAGTGAGGAGGAGAACCAGCTGGTAGCTCAGGCCAAGGCGCTGCTCATGGACCGACACGGCATGACAGAGGCACAGGCCCACCGCTTCCTGCAAAAGGAGAGCATGGACCACGGCTCCAAGCTGGCGGAGACTGCCCGTATTGTGTTAGGAAATTCCATATAATTGATTGGCGAGGAACAGCCCCCAGGCTGTTCCTCGCTTTTTTCGGGTATCTCTCCTTCCTTCCCTTCATATAACACCAGGGAAGGGAGTGGTGGTATGAACTTCACCAAAATGCACGGGTTGGGCAACGACTATATCTTTCTCTACTGCCCCCAGGGGGAGCCGGAGGGGGCGGAGGCACTCGCTCGGCAGCTGTCCCACCGCCATACCGGGGTGGGGGGAGACGGGCTGATCTGCATTTGTCCATCGGAGACCGCAGACTTCCGCATGGCCATGTTTAACGCCGACGGCTCCCGGGGGACGATGTGCGGCAATGGCATCCGCTGTCTGGGCAAGTACGTATACGACCGGGAGCTGACCACGAAAACCCGCCTCACCGTGGAGACCGGGGGTGGTGTCCGCACCGTGGACCTTCAAGTGGAGGGAGGAAAGGTGGCGGAAGTCACCGTGGATATGGGAGTGCCCCAGGTGGGCAAGCCCATGGCCTTGCAAGTGGAGGGCATCCAGGTGGAGGGCACTCCTGTGTGGATGGGGAATCCCCACCTGGTGTGTCTGGTGGAGGATATAGCCGCGGTGGACGTGGCACGCCTGGGGCCCCAGCTGGAGTACCATCCTAAGCTGTCCCAGCGGGTGAATGTGGAGTTTGTGGCCCCCCGGGACAGGGGCCACATTGCCATGCGGGTATGGGAGCGGGGCAGTGGGGAGACCATGGCCTGCGGCACCGGAGCCAGCGCTGCCCTGGCCGCTCTGGCCTCCTCTGGTGTGACGGAACGGAGGGCGGTGGTGTCCCTGCCTGGCGGTGAGCTGTCCATCTCCTGGGGGGAGGATGGGCATGTGCATATGACGGGACCCGCTGTGACGGTGTTCGACGGTGAACTTGCCCATTGACCCCGGGTGGAAGATGTTGTACAATAAGCGGAGAATTTTAATGCTGTAAACAGCTGAATACAGGAGGAACACCCATGGCCACCATCAACGAAAACTATTTGAAATTGCCCGGCAGCTATCTCTTCACGGAAATCGGTCGGAGAGTGGCAGCGTATGCCCAGGCAAACCCGGATAAATCCATCATCAAGCTGGGAATTGGAGACGTGACCCGGCCTCTGGCTCCCGCTGTCACCGAGGCCATGCACAAGGCAGTGGACGAGATGGCCACCGGGGCTGGCTTCCACGGCTACGGTCCCGAGCAGGGCTATGAGTTTCTGCGCCAGGCCATTGCCCAGTACGATTACGCCGCCCGGGGCGTCACCATTGCCCCCGATGAGATTTTTGTCTCCGACGGCGCCAAGAGCGACTGCGGCAACATTGGAGATATCTTCGGTGTGGACAACGTGGTGGCTGTGTGCGACCCCGTGTACCCCGTGTACGTGGACACCAATGCCATGGCAGGCCGAGCCGGGGACTATGACGAGGCCAGCCAGCACTGGTCCAAGCTGGTGTATATGCCCTGCACCGCCGAAAATGGCTTCTCTCCCGCCATCCCGGAGGAGAAGGTGGACCTCATCTACCTCTGCTTCCCCAATAACCCCACCGGAGCGGTGGCCAGCCGGGAGCAGCTGGAGGCATGGGTGGCCTACGCCAACGCCAACGATGCGGTGATTCTCTACGACTCCGCCTATGAGGCCTTCATCACCCAAGAGGACGTTCCCCACACCATCTTTGAAATTGAAGGGGCCAAGACCTGTGCCATTGAGTTCCGCTCCTTCTCCAAGACCGCAGGCTTCACCGGTACCCGCTGTGCCTATACCGTGGTGCCCAAGGAGCTGGTGCGGGGCGGGGCTTCTCTCAATAGCCTGTGGAATCGCCGCCAGTGCACCAAGTTCAACGGCGTACCCTACGTGGTGCAGCGGGGCGCTGAGGCCGTGTACTCTCCCCAGGGCCAGGCCCAGGTGAAGGAGACCATTGCCTACTACCAGCGCAACGCTCAGGTCATCCGGGAGGGGCTGACCAAAGCGGGCCTCACCGTCTCCGGCGGTGTCAACGCCCCCTATATCTGGGTCAAGACCCCGGAGGGAATGGGCTCCTGGGAGTTCTTCGACCTGCTGCTGGAGAAGGCCAACGTGGTCACCACCCCCGGTGCAGGCTTCGGCCCCAGCGGCGAGGGTTACATCCGAGTCACCGCCTTCGGCGATGCCCAGGCCACTGAGGAGGCAGTGGAGCGCATCGTGTCTGTATTGGGCTAACTTTCATCAAATACACTGAGAACTGTCTCGCCATATGGCGGGGCAGTTCTTTTTTGCCTGTCATACTGGGGGACAGGCCCTCATACAATGGGGTGTACCATACGAAAGGGAGGGAGTTACATGGTGGACAGCCCATTTCAGCAGGTGGTTGCCCTGATGCCGCAACATCTCCGGTGTGCCCTCAAACAGCTGCCCCAGGAGAAGCGGGAGCGGGTGGAGGAGATCCGCCTGCGGCAGGGATTTCTGCCCACGGTGTTGGACGGAGACGGAGAACGGGACGTGGGGGATATCCCGGTGACGGGGGAACTGCTCCGGCAGGTGCTGGAACAGGCCAGCCAGGCCTCTGCCCACACGGTGCTGGACCAGGTGCAGCGGGGATTTCTCACTCTGCGGGGCGGGCACCGCATTGGCATCTGTGGCACCGCTGTGGTGCGGGACGGGAAGGTGGCCACCTTGCGGGAGATTTCCTCCCTGTCCGTGCGCATTGCCCGCCCGGTGGTGGGACAGGCTGAGGCCCTGCTCCCTCAGCTGATGGAGGGGGAGCGGCTGCAAAATACCCTGATTTTTGCCCCACCGGGGGCGGGAAAGACCACCTTGCTCCGGGACCTGGTGCGAGGGCTATCCGACGGGGTGTCCGCTCCGCCGCTGCGTCTGGCGGTGGCAGACGAGCGGGGAGAGATCGCCGCCATGTGGCAGGGTTCACCCCAGATGTATGTGGGGCGGCACACCGACATTTTGGACGGGTGCGGCAAGGCCGCTGCGGTGTCCATTCTGCTGCGGGGCATGAATCCCCAGGTGATTGCCATGGACGAGATCACTCAGATGGAGGATGTGGAGGCCATGGTCCAGGCGGTGGGGTGTGGGGTATCCCTGCTGGCCACCGCCCACGGGGAGCGTATGGAGGATTTCCAGCGGCGTCCGGTGTACCGCCGCCTGTGGCAGTCCGGGGTGTTTCGCCGGGTGGTGCTGCTGGGCGGGAGCGGGACAAAACGCACCGCCCGGGTGGAGGTGGTGGCATGATCCGTCTGATGGGGGCCGCCTGTCTGGCCTGCGGGGCCATAGGCCTGGGGCTGGGGGCCATCGCCCATATGGAGGGGCGGGTGCGAGATCTGCGGGGGCTGTTGGCGGGGCTGGAGTGTGTGCAGCGGGAGCTGTCCTGGAAGCTGGCCCCGCTGCCCGATGCGTTGAACCTGGCCGCCCAACAGTGCCAGGGGGCCCCGGAGGAGTTTTTCACCCTGTGCGCCCACGGGGCCCAGAACCTGCGGGGCCGTACCTTTGCCAAGGTGTGGCAACAGGCGGGGGAGGCCAGCCAGATGCGGCTGGAGCAGCTGGATGTGGAGCTGTTGGACGCCCTGGGGTCCGTGCTGGGCCAGTACGACGGGGAGAGCCAACGCCAGGCGTTGGAGCACACCCGGGTGCAGCTGGAGGAGCAGTTGGCCCAGGCCTGTGAGCAGCGGCGGCGGTTGGGCCGGGTATACGGCGCTCTGGGGGTGACGGCCGGGGCGGTTTTGATGATTTTGTTTGTATAAGGAGACACCTAAGGATGAATGTGGACTTAATTTTTAAAATCGCCGCCATTGGCATTTTGGTGTCGGTGCTCAACCAGGTGTTGGCCCGGTCTGGTCGGGATGAGATGGCCACCATGACCACCCTGGTGGCCCTGGTGGTGGTGCTGATGATGGTGGTGCAGGAGATCAGCACCCTCTTTGACCTGGTCAAGACCCTGTTTGACCTATGAGCCAGATGGTCATGGTGTCGGGGGGCGTGCTGGTGGCGATGGTGTGCGGGGTGGTGGTGCGCAAGCAGGCCCCGGAGATCGCTCTGGTGCTCACCCTGTGTGCCGCCGTGGCCGTGTTGGTGGCGGTGTCTGGCGAGTTGGGGCTGATTGTGGGCTATATCCAACGGCTGGCCCAGGCGGGTGGTATCTCTCAGGAGCTCATCGCCCCGGTGATGAAGACCACGGGCATCGCCATGCTGTGCAAATTCACCGCCGACTTTTGTCGGGACGCCAAGGAAAACGGTCTGGCCAGCGCCGTGGAGCTGGCGGGGACGGTGTTGGGCCTGGTGGCGGCCATGCCCCTGCTCCAGGGGGTGCTGGCGCTGCTGGAAGAACTGCTGAGTTAGGAGGGGAGAGCATGCGGTGGGTGTGGGCGCTGTGTCTGGCGCTGCTGCTGTGTGTGGTTCCGGCCCGGGCCATCTCCACAGACCAGATACTGGAGGGGCAGGAGGATGCCTTGGGCATTGAGGAGATGGAGCGGGAGGCCGAAAAGCAGGGGGGCAGCGCCGTCTATGGGGAGAGCCTGGACGAAGGCCTCCAGAGCCTGGTGGAGACGGGAAAGGGGGAGATGTTCGGCATCGTCCGGGCTGGGGTGCGCTCGGCCACCATCCTCTTTGTCATCCTGTTGCTGTGCGGACTGGCCCAGACGGTGTACGACGCCGGAGGGGGAGAGGGGATCCCGGTGGTGTCCCTGGCGGGAGCCCTGGCGGTGACGGTGGCGGCGGTGGCGGACATGTCCTCCCTGTTGGGGCTGGGGTGTGCTGCCATGGAGCGCATGACCGCCTTTGCCACAGTGCTGCTGCCGGTGGTGGCGGGGGCCACCGCTGCCACCGGGGCCATTGCCGGTGCGGCGGCCCGTCAGATGGCGGCGGCGGGGTTTTCCAGCCTGTTGATGAACGTCATCCAGCGGGTGCTGCTGCCCATGGTCTACGGGTATGTGGCGGCCAGCGTGGCGTGGGCGGCCCTGGGCAATCCGGGGCTCAAGCAGATGGCCGGGTGGCTGAAATGGGTGGCCACCTCGGTATTGGTGGTGCTGATGATGGTGTTTGTTGGATATTTATCCATGAGCGGAGTGGTGTCCGGGTCGGTGGATGCCATGTCCATGAAGGTGGCCAAGTTCGCCATCTCCGGGGCCATTCCCGTGGTGGGGGGCATTTTGTCCGACGCCTCGGAGACCATTTTGGCCTCGGCGGGGATATTGCGCAGCTCGGTGGGGGTGTTTGGCATGGTGACCATCTTGGGGATCTGTTTGGTTCCTGTGCTCCAGTTGTTGGTGCACTACCTGCTCTATAAGCTGGTGGCGGCCCTGGCGGCCACCATGGGCCAGAGCCGGGTGTGCGGATTGGTGGAGCAGATTGGCGGGGCCTTTGGCCTCATCATGGGGATGACCGGGGCCTGTGCGCTGCTGCTGTTGGTGACTCTGGTGTCCTCAGTATCGGCGGTGACCGGATGAGCGGCTGGATGGAGCAGTGGCTGCTGGGTGTGGCCTGTGCGTCCATGGTGATGGTGGTGTCCGGGGCCCTGGTGAAGGGGGGCGGCGGGCAGCGGGTGTGCAAGCTGGTGGGCAGCCTGCTGTTGTTGCTGGTCACCCTGGGGCCCATGGTGGGCATGGAAGAAGAGGACTGGCAGGAGCTGCTGCAATGGGATACCCAGGCCATGGAGGAGGCAGAGGAGGCGCTCATGGAACAAAATCAATTGCTGTATGAATCCATCATAGAGGAGGAAACCGGCGCATATATTTTGGACAAGGCGGAATCGCTGGGTGTGACGTGTCAGGTGGAGGTGGTGGTTGCATGGGATGACGAGATACCGCAGCCGTGGTCAGCCTGCTTAACAGGGACCTGGACCCAAGCGCAGAGAGACGCCCTGGCGGACATGATGCAGGCGGACCTGGGGATTCCCTATGAGCGCCAGAGCTTTGAGGTGATAACGGGGTGAAATGGAAGTGGAACATGCCCAGTGGGGAGCAGTGGCGCAGCTGGCTGCGGCAATACAAGCTGGTGCTGGCTCTGGCTGTGGTGGGGCTGGTGCTGGTGGCCTGGCCCACCCGGCCCACTGCATCCCCCACCCCGGACTCCCAGGGGCAGGTATCAGAGGAGAGCTTCTCGGTGGAAGACCTGGAGCAGCGGCTGGCGTCGGCCATCTCTCGCATTCAAGGGGCGGGGGACGCCACGGTGCTCCTCTCCCTGGACCAGGGGGTGGAGCGGGTGCTGGCCTCCGACCAGGTGGAGGAGCAGGGAGAGAAGGAAAGCTCCCGGGAGCAGACCACGGTGATCTGCGACCAGGAGGATGGAGAGGATGTGGTTCTGCTGACCCAGTATTACCCCAGTTTTCGAGGGGCGCTGGTGGTGTGCCCAGGCGGGGACGACCCCCAGGTGCAGCTGGCCATCACTCAGGCGGTGTCGGCCCTCACCGGGCTGGGCTCGGACCGAATTACCATATGTGCGGGCGACTGAATTCGATGTCATTTAGGAGGTAGAAGGATGAGCGTTTGGAAACGCAATGCAGTGGTGTTGGCCATCGTGCTGTTTGTGGGGGTGGCGGTGTATCTCAACTGGTCCTACAACAACCAACTCACCGGAGAGGGCAGCGGCACCGACGGCAGTGACGGCAAGGTGCTGGGCCAGACCACCCTGGTCAATGGCGTGGACGAGGAGCAGGATGGGGAGACGGCAGAGGGCCAGACGGAGGAGGAGACGGGCAGCGGCTACTTTGCCAGCGCCCGGCTCAACCGTCAGCAGGCCCGGGACAGCGCACTGGAGCTGTTGCAGGAGGCGGCAGCCGATGAGAAGGCGGATCAGAAGGTGGTGGATGAGGCCAACGCCTCCATCCAGACCATGGCTGACGACACCCTCTCGGAGGCCCAGGTGGAGAACCTGGTTACCGCCAAGGGATACGGAGACTGTGTGTGCTTCATTGGGGAGGACGGCGTGAACCTGGTGGTGTCCTCCACAGACCAGGGCCTGAGCGAGACGGACATTGCGAAAATCGTGGAGATTGTGCGGGAAGAAACGGGACTCAGCGCAGATCAGATCAAGATCATTGAGGCCAAACCCTAGAAAAACAGGATTGTATTTTAGGCCTTGCGGTGGTATAATGTCTCCAGTTATCTGAAACCGGGCGGACGTTTGGCTGCCCTGAGAACGAAGAAGGAGCGTGAGGCAGTATGGCCGAAGGCAAGGAATATATCTCCCGCCAGGAAGAGCTGGGAAGCGTGAACATCTCTGAGGAGGTTCTGGCCGTCATCGCCGGGGCGGCAGCTATGGAAGTGGACGGCGTGAGTGCTCTGGGTACCACCCTGTCCAACGATGTGGCGGCTCTGGTCAGCCGTAAGAGTGTGGCCAAGGGCGTCCACCTGGAGGTGGAGGGCGAGGCCGTGATGGTGGATGTCACCATTTTGGTCAAGTATGGCTATGTGGTGCCCGAGGTGGCTAAGAACGTGCAGGATGCCATTCAGAATGCGGTGATGAACACCAGCGGCCTGGACGTGGCCGGGGTCAACGTCACGGTGTCCGGCGTGACCTTCCAGAAGTAAACATCGACAAGGCGGAGCCGCTGCGTGGGATGCGCAGCGGCTCTTTTGCGTTTTGCACAGGGAATCTGCGGGGAATGGGGCTGGGTTGCCCATTTGTCCAAATTCGTCGCAGCGGGCGGGAAAGGGGTTTTCTTTTCTACGCATTGCGTGTATAATCAATGTATATACACATTGGGGGAGTATACCCCTTTTAGATTAGGCGGCGGGTGAGCCGCGAAAGGATGAAGGTTCCATGACCAGAAAAACAGCCCGGGAAATTGCGATGCATCTCACCTTTGAGCTGGCGTTTTCCAACCTGAAGGCGGACCAGCTGCTGGAGCGGGAGCTGACCGAAGAGGCCTTTGCAGCCAGAGGCCAGGAGGAGGAGCTGTACGCCCAGTTCCCCGGCGAAGGGCTCAAAGAGTATATTGTCACCCTGGTGCGGGGGGTGGCGGACCACGGCGCCGAGCTGGACGGCTACATTGAGCGCCACGCCAAGGGATGGCGGTTCTCCCGCATCGACCGGGTGGCGGCGGCCATCATGCGCTTGACCATGTACGAGATTTTGTACATGCCCGATGTGCCCAACAAGGTGGCCATCAACGAAGCAGTGGAAATTTCTAAGAAGTACCTGGATGAAGACGTGGTGCGGTTTGTCAACGGCATCTTGGGCGCATTCGTCCGGGAGGAGTTTCCCCAGGAACAGGACTGACGAGAAGACAACGAGGGAGGGGACAAGGATGGCAGGAATGTGTTTGGGATTTGACACCAGCAACTATACCACGTCGGCAGCGGTGTTTGACGGCAGAGTGGGGGTAAACCACGGCCGTCTCCTGACGGTGCAGGAGGGCTCCCTGGGTCTGCGTCAGAGCGAGGCGGTGTTTCAGCACGTCAAGCGTCTGCACCTCATGACCGAGGCGCTGCGGGCCGAAGGGGCCATCGGGGAAATCCGGGCGGTGGGCGCCTCCACCCAGCCCCGGGAAGTGGAGGGGTCTTACATGCCCTGCTTCCTGGTGGGTGAGGGACAGGGGCGGTCTCTGGCTGCAGCCCTGGGCGTGCCCTTCTATCCCTGTTCCCATCAACAGGGCCACATTGCGGCGGCCGCCTGGTCGGCGGGTCGGGAGGACCTGATGGACCAGCCCCACCTGGCCTGGCACCTGTCCGGCGGCACCACCGAGCTGTTGGTGGTGCACCCCCATGGGCATACCGTTCAAGCTGAGCTTATCGGCGGCACCTCGGACATCTCGGCCGGGCAGCTGGTGGACCGCATCGGCGTCATGCTGGGCCTGGACTTCCCGGCGGGGAAGGCCATGGACGTGCTCAGCCGGGACTCCCAGGAGGAGAAGTACTTTGTGGTGAAGACCAAGGAGGGCTCCTTCTCCCTGTCCGGCATGGAGAATAAGATCAAGGGCATGGCAGAGGCAGGGGCGGCCCCCGCCGACGTGGCCCGATTCACCTTTGAGACCCTGGCCTCGGTGCTGGCCCGCACCACTGCCTGGGCCCAGAAAAAATACGGAAACCTGCCCGTGCTGTGTTCCGGCGGCGTGGCCTCCAACTCTCTGCTGCGCAGTCGTCTGGAGCCCCTGGGGGCCATCTTTGCGCCGCCCCAGTACTCCACGGACAACGCCCTGGGGGTGGCCATCCTGGCCCACCGGGCGGTGGAACGGGGGATCGAGCCGTGAGCGGCGCCCAGCTTCCCGTCTATTCCGTCTCCCAGGTCAACGGGTATCTCAAGGAGCTGGTGGACGGCGACCCACTGTTGCGGGGGCTGCTGGTGCGGGGCGAGGTATCCAACTACAAGTGCTACCCCTCCGGGCACCACTACTTTTCTCTCAAGGACGAGCAGGGGAGCATCCGCTGCGTCATGTTCCGGGGAGATGCGGCCCGGCTGCGCTTTAAACCCGTCAACGGCCTGTCGGTGATCGCCTACGGCCGGGTGTCCGTCTATCCCCGGGATGGCCAGTACCAGCTGTACTGTACCCAACTGATGGAGGACGGCCGGGGGGCCCTGGACCGGGCCTTCGAGGAGCTGAAGCGAAAGCTGGAGGCCCAGGGCCTCTTTGACCCGGCCAAGAAGCAGCCGCTGCCCGCCTATCCCAGGCGTATCGCCCTGGTGACATCCCCGGCGGGGGCTGCGGTGCGGGATATGATCCGCATTTTGCGCCAGCGCTGGCCCCTGACCGAGGTGTTGGTGGTGCCCGTGCGAGTGCAGGGGGAGGGGGCGGCAGAGGAGATTGCCGCCGCCATCCACCAGGTGAACAACCGAGACGACATTGACCTCATCATCACCGGCCGAGGTGGCGGCTCCCGGGAGGACCTGTGGGCTTTTAACGAGGAGCCGGTGGCCTGGGCCATTGCCCTGTCCAACATCCCCGTCATCTCGGCGGTGGGCCATGAGCCGGATGTGACCATCTCCGACTATGTGGCGGACCTGCGGGCTTCCACTCCCTCCAATGCCGCCGAACTGGCGGTGCCCGACCAGCAGCAGGAGCGGCAGCGGCTGGAGGGGCTGACCCTCCGGCTGAGACAGGCTGTGGAGGTCCAGCTGGACCGGGACCGGAAGGAGCTGCGCCGTCTGGAGCAGAGCCGGGTGCTGCGCAACCCCGTGGCGGTGGTGGATGACCAGCGCATGCATTTGGACAGCGTGCAGCGCCGACTGGCCATGGCTTTGGAGCGCACCCTGCGCCGGGGCCGGGTGGAGCTGGCAGGGCTGGCGGGCCGGGTGGACGCCATGAGCCCGCTGAAGGTGCTCAGCCGGGGCTATGCCATCGCCAAGCACGAGGACCGGGCGGTGACAACGGTGGAGCAGGTACAACCTGGCCAGGCTATGGACGTGCTGGTGGCAGATGGCGTGTACCACTGCCGGGTGGAAGAAAAGGAGGAACAGCAGTGGCGGTAACAAAGAAGAGCTTTGAGGAATCCATGAAGCGGCTGGAGGAGATTGTCTCCCAGCTGGAGCGAGGCGAGTCCAGCCTGGACCAGTCGCTGAAACTGTTTGAAGAGGGGACCGGGCTGGCCGCCCACTGCACACAGATGCTGGATCAGGCCGAGCAGAAGGTCCGCCTTCTGCTGGGCGGGGAGGCCCAGGAGGAGGTCCCCTTCCAGGAAGGAGAACAAAACGATGGACTATGAGGCACAATATGAGCAGGCCCGCCAGATGGCGGAGCAGGCTTTGAAAGAGAGCCTTTTGGATATGGGCCCCCACCAGGAGCTGTTGCAGGCTATGCGGTACAGCCTGTTGGCCGGGGGCAAGCGGATTCGTCCGGTGCTGGTGCTGAAGTTCTGTGAGGCCCTGTGCGGGTCCATGGAGCCCGCTGTGGACTACGCCGTGGCCGTGGAGATGCTCCACACCTATTCCCTCATCCACGACGACCTGCCCTGTATGGACAACGACGACCTGCGCCGGGGCAAGCCCACCTGCCACAAGGTGTACGGAGAGTGCACCGCTGTGCTGGCCGGAGACGCCCTCCAGGCGGAGGCCTTTTCCCGGCTGGCCACCTCCCGGCGCACCCAGCGTGTGGAATCCAACGGTGAGGCCTGTGCCGTGCTGGCCCAGGCGGCAGGCGCCATCCAGGGTATCTGCGCCGGGCAGTACCTGGACATGAACGGGGCCAACCAGACCGAGGAGCGGCTGAACCTGGTGCACAGCTGGAAGACGGCAGCCCTTCTCAAGGCTGCCTGTTTGCTGGGCTTGACCGCTTCCCCCGTGGCCCCCACCATGGCACAGTGGAAGGCGGCCAAGGAGTATGCCCAGGGCCTGGGTGTGGCGTTCCAGATTCGGGACGACATGCTGGATGAGGAGTCCACCACCCAGCAGCTGGGCAAGCCGGTGGGCTCCGACCGGGAGAACGGCAAGGTGACCTATGTGACCCTGTACGGCCTGGACTCCTGCCGGGAGCTGGTGCAGCGGTATACTCACCGGGCCAAGCTGGCGGTGCAGGAGGCGTTCCCGGACAGCTGCGAGTTCCTCTGCGCTCTGGCGGACGCTCTGGCCAAGCGGGACCATTAAAGAGGGAGGTATATGCCATGATCTCACCCATCCTATTTCTGGCTGTGGCCGCCTGGGCCATTGCCCAGGCGTTGAAGATGCTCATCTCTGTGGTGGTCTACCGCAAGGTGGACTGGAGCTATCTGTTTACCGGGGGCGGGATGCCCAGCTCCCACTCGGCCCTGGTGTGCGCCTGTGCCTCCGGCATCGGCATGACCGCCGGGTTTGACCAGCCGGTGTTTGCCCTGGCGGTGGTGGTGGCCTTTGTGGTGATGTACGATGCCGCCAACGTCCGCAAGGAGACGGGAGAGCAGGCAAAAATCCTCAATTACATCATGCAAAACTGGAATGAACACAAGCCCGAGCTATTTGCCGAGGAGCTCAAGGAGCTCATCGGCCACACCCCGCTGCAAGTGGCAGCCGGGGCCATCTTGGGCGTTATTGTGGGGACGGCCGGGGCGTATTTCCTGCTGTGACCCCAGACAGGAAGGAGTGGAGCCACGTGTTGCCTCAGCAATACAGCGAGATGACAGACCAACAGGCCAGACAGCTGTGCCAGCAGCTGCGGGTGCAGATGATCCAGACGGTCTCCCAGACTGGGGGACACCTGGCCTCCAGTCTGGGCGTGGTGGAGATTTTGGTGGCGGTGCACCGGGTCTTTGACCTGGATGTGGACCGCCTGGTCTTTGACGTGGGCCACCAGTGCTACGCCCACAAGCTCCTCACCGGGCGGGGCTCGGCCATGAACACCCTGCGGAAGTTCGGCGGTCTGTCCGGCTTCCCCAAGCCCCACGAGAGCCGGGCGGACGCCTTTGTGGCAGGCCACGCCTCCAACTCGGTGTCCGTGGCCCTGGGCATGGCCCGGGCCCGCACCGTCAACAAGGAAAATTACAGCGTGCTGGCCCTCATCGGGGACGGCGCTCTCACCGGCGGCCTGGCCTTTGAGGGCCTGGCCGATGCGGGCAGCAGCGGAGAGCCCATCATTGTCATCCTCAACGACAACGGCATGTCCATCACCAAGAGTGTGGGCGGCGTGGCCGCCCACCTGTCCCGCCAGCGCCTCAAACCCCAGTACCTGCACCTGAAAAAGCTCTACCGCAGTGTCACCGGGAAGAACGCTGTGGGACAGGCTGTCTACAAGGTCACCCACCGAGCCAAGAAGATGGTGAAGGATGCCATTTTGGGCTACTCCATGTTTGAGGACATGGGGTTTACCTACCTGGGTCCTGTGGACGGCCACGATGTGAGCTACCTCACCCGGATGCTCCGCTACGCCAAGGAGCTCCACAGCCCGGTGCTGCTCCACGTCAAAACTGTAAAGGGGAAGGGCTATACACCTGCAGAGCGCCAACCGGACCAGTTCCACGGGGTGGGCCCCTTTGATGTGGAGAAGGGGGTGGCAGTGTCCAAGGCGGGCGGCGCCAACTTCTCCTCGGTGCTTGGGGAGACCATGTGCCAGCTGGCCGAGGAAAAACCGGAGCTGGTGGCCATCACGGCAGCCATGCGGCTGGGCACTGGTCTGGACGAGTTTGCCCGCCGCTATCCCCAGCGATTTTTTGACGTGGGCATCGCCGAGGGCCACGCCGTGGCCATGACCGGAGGTCTGGCCAAGCAGGGGGCCCTGCCGGTGTTTACGGTGTACTCCACGTTCTTGCAGCGGGGCTATGACATGCTCATCCACGACATGGCCCTGCAAAACCTCCACGGCATCCTGGCCGTGGACCGGGCGGGCCTGGTGGGAGAGGATGGCGAGACCCACCACGGGGTCTTTGACGTGGGCTTTTTGTCCACGGTGCCCGGGATGCAGATTTTGTGCCCCGCCAGCTTTGCCGAGCTGCGGGCCATGCTCCGCCATGCGGTGTGTGAGATGACCGGCCCGGTGGCCATTCGCTATCCCCGGGGCGGGGAAGGGCAGTGGACCCAGATGGCCGGGGTGGACGGTACCACGGTGATCCAGGAGGGCGCCGACGTGACCTTGGTGGCCTATGGCACCATGGTGGACCAGGTGCTCCAGGCCGCCCAGCTCTTAGAGCAGCGGGGCCACTCTGCGGCGGTGGTGAAGCTCAACAGCATTCGCCCCTTGGATCTGGCCCCCATCCGAGCCCTGTGCGAGAAAACCGGGCGGCTCATCGTAGCCGAGGAGTGCAACGACTCCGGCTGCGTGGGACGTACCATCATCTCCGAGCTGGCTTTGGCGGGGGTGCCTGTGAAGGCGGCCCTGGTGAACCTGGGTGACCAGTTTGTACCCCAGGGCTCGGTGGCCCAGCTGCGGGAGATGACCGGCATCGACGGGGCGGGAATTTATAAGAAAGCAATGGAGGTGATCGCCAATGGCTAAAAAACGCTTGGATGTGCTGATGGTGGAGAAGGGACTGGTGGAGAGCCGCCAAAAGGCCCAGGCCATCATCATGGCAGGACAGGTCTATTCCGGGGAGAAGCGCTTGGACAAGGCGGGGATGACCCTGGATGAGGATACGGCCCTGGAGGTGCGGGGCCAGACCCTGCGCTATGTCAGCCGGGGCGGGTTGAAGCTGGAGAAGGCTATGAAGCACTTCCCCATCGATCTGTTGGGCAAGACGGCGGCGGACATTGGCGCCTCCACCGGAGGCTTCACCGACTGTATGCTGCAAAACGGGGCGGCCAAGGTGTACGCCGTGGATGTGGGCTATGGCCAGCTGGCCTGGTCCCTGCGCAGCGACGAGCGGGTGGTGGTGCTGGAGCGCACCAATGCCCGGTACCTGTCTCATAACGAGATTCCCGACGTGCTGGACTTCGCCTCCATTGACGTGTCTTTTATTTCTTTGAAGTTGATTCTTCCTGCCCTACGCCAACTTATGAGCGAGGACGGGGAAGTGGTAGCCCTCATCAAGCCCCAGTTCGAGGCCGGACGGGAGAAGGTGGGCAAAAAGGGCGTGGTCCGGGACCCCGCTGTCCACCTGGAGGTGCTGGAGCACTTTACCCAGCACGCTGCCGAGGCGGGCTTTACCGTCAAGGGTATTGACTTCTCTCCCATCCGTGGCCCAGAGGGCAACATTGAGTATCTGGGGTACATGCAGGCCAAGCCGGGAGAGCCGGAGTGGGGAGACCTGGAGGACCTGGTACGCCGCTCCCACGCCCAGCTGGAAGGAGAGAATCCATGAAGGTGCTACTCAGCCCCAACCCCTACCGGGACCGGGGGCTTAAAACAGCCATGACCGCCAAGCGGATTTTGGAGGACAACGGGGCCCAGGTGGTTATCTGCCTGCCCTTTGATCTAGAGGACTCCAGCCGGGTCCACCTGCCCGCCCACCAGCCCTTTGGGGAGATGAAAGCGGAGCTGGAGGACACCGATGTGCTGGTGTGCTTTGGCGGGGACGGCACCATTCTCCACGCCGCCCGGGACGCCAACGCCCACCAGATTCCGGTGCTGGGCATCAATCTGGGCAGCGTGGGCTTTATGGCCGAGCTGGAACAGCACGAGCTGTCCATGCTCAGCCGCCTGACGGCGGGGAAGTATACCATTGAGAAACGGATGATGCTGGACATCACCGTGCGCCGGGATGGTCGGCGGGTGTTCTCCGAGACCGCCCTCAACGACGCTGTGGTCACCAAGGGCACCTCGGTGGCACGGGTGCTGGATCTGCAGGTGACGGGGGACCGGACGGTGATCTCCTCCTTCTCCGGGGACGGGGTGGTCATCGCCACCCCCACCGGCTCCACCGCCTACTCTCTGGCGGCAGGGGGCCCCATAGTGGAGCCCACGGCGGAGAATATGATCATCACCCCCATCTGTGCCCACTCCCTCCACGCCAAGCCCTTTGTGCTGGGCAGTGAGCGGTCGGTGGGGGTGCGGCTGGCCCCAGGCAGTCGGAAGAATGCCAGCCTGTCGGTGGACGGCGGCCGGGCCTTCAAGGTCCAGCCGGGGGACTGGGTGGAGTGCCGGAAGTCCCGCCATGTGACCCGGCTGGTGAAGCTCACCGGACGGACCTTCTACGAGGTCATCAATCAGAAATTGGGAAAGGCGTGAGAGGATGAAGTCAAAGCGACAGTCGGAAATTCTGCGTATCATTGCCCAGCAGGACATTGAGACCCAGGAGCAGATGCTGGAGAGCCTGCGCTTGTGCGGGATTTTGGCCACTCAGGCCACCATTTCCCGGGACATAAAAGAGCTGAACCTGGTCAAGCAGCCCACCGGGGCCGGGACCTACAAGTATGTGGTGGCCGCCAACAAGCAGCCCCACCACAACTTTGCCGGCCGTCTGCGCAACATCTTCAAGGAAGGAGTCACCTCCTTTGACGTGGCACAGAACATCGTGGTGGTCAAGACCATGCCCGGCCTGGCCTCGGCGGCAGGGGCCGCCCTGGACGGGATGGACATCGACGGATTCGTGGGCTCTCTGGCCGGGGACGACACGGTGATCATCATCATGCGCACCAACCACCTGGCGGAAGAATTTTGTCGAGAAATGGCGGCCATGCTGGACTGAGGGCAGGCGCCAAACGGGGAGATTTGATATGCTTTCCTTGCTTCACATTGAGGATATTGCGGTGATTTCCCAGGGGGAGATCGCCTTTGGAGAGGGATTCAACGTGCTCACCGGTGAGACGGGAGCAGGTAAATCCATTGTGGTGGACGCCATTGGCGCCATCATCGGCGGGCGGACCAGCCGGGACCTCATCCGCACCGGGGCCAAGTGTGCCCGGGTGACGGGGGTGTTTGGCGGACTGCCCGCCTTAAACTGGTTTGAACAGTACGGCATTGCCCCCGATGAAAACGGGGAGCTGCTGGTGGAGCGGGTCATCCACCCCGACGGGAAAAACACCTGTCGGGTCAATGGGCACCCGGTGCTGGTGACCCAGCTGCGGGAGCTGGGCAGCCAGCTGTTGAACATCCACGGCCAGCACGACGGCCAGCAGCTCTTAGACGAGGAGACTCATCTGGAGAGCCTGGACAACTTCGCCCATCTGGCACCCCAGCGTGAGACCTACGCCGAGGCCTATGAGCATGTGAAGGACCTGCGCAGCCAGCTCAAAGCGGTGCAGATGGACGAGGGGGAGAAGGCTCGACGCATGGATACCCTCCAGCACCAGATTGGAGAGCTGGAGCGGGCCCAGCTGCGGGTAGGCGAGGAGGCGGAGCTCACCGCCCAGCGGGAGATTCTCCGCAACGCCGAGCGCATCACCGATGCCGTGGACCAGGCGTGGCAGGCCCTCACCGGGGGCGAGATGTCCGACGGGGCGGTGGCTCTGCTCACCAACGCCGAAAACGCCCTGACCCAGGGGGGACGGTACAGCACTGAGCTGTCCGAGCTGGCCCAGAAGGTGTCCCAGCTGCGCTACGCCGCCGACGATGTGGCGGAGCTGGTGCGGGACGCCCGCAGTGGCCTGGAGTTCTACCCCGGCCAGCTGGACGACGTGGAGGAGCGGCTGGACCTGCTCCACCGTCTCAAGCGCAAGTACGGGGCGGACGAGGAGGAGATGCTGGCCTATCTGGACCGGTGCCAGACCGAGCTGGACAACATCCAGTTCTCCGACGAACGCCGGGAGAAGCTGGAGCGGGAAGTGGCCCAGGCGGTGCAGGTTGCCCAACAGGAGGCCGAGCAACTGTCCAAGGCCCGCCAGAAGGCGGCCCGGGAGCTGTCCCAGCGCATCCAGCAGGAGCTGTCCGACCTGGACATGCCCCGGGTGCGGTTTGAGGCGGAATTTGGCCCCGTAGAGGGGGAGGACGGACTCAATGAGTTCGGCATGGACCGGGTGCGTTTTCTCATGTCCGCTAACCTGGGGGAGGACTTGAAGCCCATCAACCGCATCGCCTCCGGCGGCGAGCTCAGCCGCATCATGCTGGCCCTGAAAAACGTGCTGGCTGAGACCGACTGCGTGACCACCATGGTCTTTGACGAGGTGGACACCGGAGTATCCGGCCGGGCTGCCACCAAGGTGGCCCAAAAGCTCAGCCAGGTGGCCCGGGGCCGCCAGGTGCTGTGCGTCACCCACCTGCCCCAGATCGCCGCCATGGGCGACGTGCACTTCTCGGTGGAGAAGGGGGAGCGGGATGGCCGCACCTACACCCGGGTGGAGCGGCTGGACCGGCCACGCCGTCGGGAAGAGCTGGCCCGCCTCAGCGGCGGCGCTTCCACTGCCATCCTGCTGGAAGGGGCGGAGGAGCTGCTGCAAAAGGCAGAGGCCTGGAAACAGACACAAGCATAACGATACACGGAGGAACCCTGTACATGATACGCGCAATCTTTTTTGACATTGACGGCACCATGGTCTCGTATAAAAACAAGATCATGTCCCAGCAGCTCCGGGATGACCTGTTTGCCCTTCAGCGGGCGGGAATTCTCATTTTCGTCTGCTCTGGCCGGGCCCCTCAGGACCTGAAGAGCACCGGAATGCTGAGGGATGTGGTGTTCGACGGCTACATCACCTTGAATGGTCAGTGCTGCTTCAATGCCCAGGGGGTGTACCGAGATAACCCATTGCCCCTGGAGGACCTGAAGAGCGCCAAGGATGTGCTGGAAGCCCACCCAGAGCTGGCGGCCCTGGTGGAGGAGAACGGAGTGACCTATCTCACCTGCCACAACCAGCGAGTGGACGAGGTGTTTGAATTCCTGCACACCCAGAAGTACCCGGTCATGTCCCTCCAGCGGATGATGGAGCACAAGGTCTACCAGCTCGTTCCCCTGGTCAACCAGGAGGAGGAGCACCTGTTCGTCTCCGTCATGCCCGGGTGCAGCTACACCCGTTGGCACCCTCTGGGCATTGACGTGACTTCCAAAGGGGAGGGCAAGGCCGACGGCATTCGGGCCACCATGGCTCACTACGGCTTGAGCCCCGAGGAGACCATGGCCTTTGGCGATGGAGAGAACGACCTGACCATGATGGCCCTGGTGGGAACCAGCGTGGCCATGGGCGGGGCAGACCAGCGGGTGAAGGAATTGGCGGACTACGTCACCGCCACCGTGGAGGAGGAGGGCATTTCCAAGGCCCTGCGCCACTTTGGAATCCTGCCTGCAGAAAGCGTTTGACAAGTACAGACAACTGTGCTATCATCAGTGACAATGCAGAGAAGAGGAGAAGTATCTCCCCAGACCGCTGCCCAGAGAGCTTCCGGTGGGTGCAAGGAAGAGAGCGTCGGGGAGGGAATACACCTTGGAGCAGCCCCCTGAAACGGCCCCCAATGGGGAAAGTAGGGGAGGACGGGTGCGCCCGATATTGCGCTTTGGAGTTTGAAGGAAACTCCCTGAGGCCGACTTTCGTGAGAAAGCGGCAAACAGAGGTGGTACCGCGTTGTTTCACGCCCTCTGTCCTACGGGACAGGGGGTGTTTTTTTGTCAAAAGAAAAGGAAGAGCGCAGCGGTGTGGTGCTGGTATTTCTGGCTGCTGTCCTGTACAGTTTGGGTGGGGTGTGCATCAAGGTCATCCCCTGGAGCGGCATGTCCATCAACAGCGGGCGCAATCTCATCGCCCTGGTGGTCATCGGCCTCTACCTGTGGCGGGTGGGACATCGGCCCCGGTTCAATCCCTGGATCGGGCTGGGTGCCGCAGCCATCTGCGGCACCAACACCCTGTTCACCTTGGCCAACAAGATGACCACGGCAGCCAACGCCATTGTGCTGCAATTCACCGCCCCCATCTTCGTGCTGCTGCTCACCGCCCTGGTATGGCGGAAGCTGCCCCGCAAGGGGGAGCTGGTGGCCTGCGGTGTGGTGGTGCTGGGCGTGCTGTGCTTTTTCGTAGACAGCCTCCAGGCAGGGGGCATGGGGGGCAATGTGGTGGCCCTGCTGTCGGGCTTTAGCTATGCGGGGGTGTTCCTTCTCCAGGACATGCCCGACTCCGACCCCATCTCCTCGGTATTCTGGGGCAATGTGTGCAGCGCCCTCATCGGACTGCCCTGGCTGATGGGGGAGACCAGCGTTAGCTCGGTGACCCTGTTGAGCCTGGTGGTGCTGGGGGTGTTCCAGGTAGGGCTGGCCTATATTCTGCTCACCCTGGGCCTGGCCCGCACCTCGGCGGTGACCGCCAGCCTGGTGTCGGGCATCGAACCCATCTTGAACCCCATTCTGGTGGCCCTCATTTACCACGAGACCATCGGTCCCGTATCCCTGGTGGGTGCGGTGATCGTCATTGGCGGCGTGGTTGGGTATAATGTGTGGAAGACCAAAGCCGATGCGGCCCAGGCCGTGGCGGTAAAATCATAACAAAGGAGTAGACCAAATGAAATTGTACGACGAACTGGTGGCCCGTGGCCTCATCGCCCAGGTTACCAACGAGGAAGAAATCCGTGAGATGATCGACAACGGCAAAGCCACTTTCTATATCGGCTTTGACCCCACTGCCGACTCCCTCCATGTGGGCCACTTCATGGCCCTGTGCCTGATGAAGCGGCTGCAAATGGCGGGCAACCGTCCCATCGCCCTCATCGGCGGCGGCACCGGCATGGTGGGCGACCCCTCCGGCCGCAGCGACATGCGCACCATGATGACCCCCGAGACCATCCAGCACAACTGCGACTGCTTCAAAAAGCAGATGGAGCGGTTCATTGAGTTCGGCGAGGGCAAGGCCATGATG
>CALWXF010000024.1 GCA_944385445.1 uncultured Oscillospiraceae bacterium | reverse complement strand
AATCAGGGTGTCCAGGGTTCGAGTCCCTGAAGGTGTACCACTCCCACTTGGGTGTGTGATGCACCCAAGTGGGAACCGTAGTCGGTGCTGATTGCAGTGAGGGTCCACCCGTACCCATTCCGAACACGGCAGTTAAGCTCACTTGCGCCGAAAATACTTGGCTGGCGACGGCCCGGGAAGATAGGTAGTGCCGACATGAAGAGGACGATCAAAAGATCGTCCTCTTTTCCTTTTTCGTGGCTTTGACAGTCGAACGCCATGCTGCGCAATGAGACGAAATGAAGATGTAACGAGAAGAGCTATAAATAGACAACAGACGCCCCTCGATGGCTGAGACCACCGAGGGGCGTCTGTTAGCATATGGGGGAAGGAAGGGCTCAGCTGTGCTTTTTCCGAGCGGTGGCCAGAGAGGCCAAGGCGACGGCAGAGGCGGCAGTCAGAGCGATCCAGAGGTCCATCACATGGGTATCTCCCGTGGCAGGCACCTTATCGTCCTGAGCGGGCTTCTGGGTGGCATCAGGGGCCTTGCTGGCCTCCGGGGTGTCGGTGGCGGGGGTATCGCTGGGTTCAGCTGCGCCGTCGGCAGTGAGGCCGTGCATGGCGGCGGTGAGCTTGTCCACCATGGCGTCCACCTGGGACTGCTCATCTTCGCTGATGGAGTCGTCAGCCAAAACGGCTTGGGCTTCCGCCAGTGCGGTGCGGAAGGTGTCCACACTCTGAGCGGTGTATCCGGTGAGGTCGATGCGCTGTGCTTGGGCAATCAGACCTTCCAGGATGGCTTTATCTGCCTTAAACCGCTGGTCCAGAATGGCCTTCAGCAAGGCTTCGGCGGCTTGATCTACGTCCTCTTGCATGGCGTCGCCATCGGCCTGGACCGCAAGAGCGGTCTCCAGGGCATCCAACAGGGCCTGCCAGTGGTCAGCCACATACTTGTCAGACTCCTCTACCATGGCCTCAGCCTTGGTGATGAGCTGCTCCAGCATGGCCTTGTCACCCTGGGTAAGGCCCAGGCTCCAGATACCTACCAGCAGATCATTCCAAGCGGTGTTGATCTCTTCAGCGGTGGCATCGGGATCGTCCAGGACTGCCTTGGCCTGAGCCAGGGCATCCTCAAAGACCTTCTTGGCGCTTTCCGTGACACCCTGAGTGGAGAGGGTCAGCGCATAGTCATAAGTTTTTTGCAGAAGGGCCTTATTTGTGGAGGTCTGGGGAGGAACCAGGTCCATCCATGCCTGATACAGGTCCTTGGTCAGAGCAGTCACCTGGTCCAGACGGGCCTGGGCATCTGCCTCATTGTCAAACACGGGGGCGTCATCGCTGGATAGGAGGTCGTTGGCGGCCCGCTTGGCGGTCTGGAGGGCCTCCCAGCTGCTGGCGGAATATGCCTGGGGGTCCAGGGTGTCCACAAAGGACACCAGGTCTCTCAGTCCGCTGACGCTGACCTGATAGGTGGTGTGAGCGGGAATGGTCGTCTCCAGGAACAGCTGGAACTCGCTGGCCTCGGCGCTCACATAGTACTGCTTTGTGGCTTCGCTGGAGTGGGACAGATAGAGCTCACGATCGCCCACAGTGTGGGAGATGGTATAGGAGCCGGGGGTGGCGCCAGGCTGGATGTGCAGGGTATAGGGCTCACTTTGCACCGGCACTCGGGCACCGGGCTGGGTGGCGCTGTCGTTGAGGCGGAGGTAGGCGCCGTCGGCCTCCAGGCTCTGGACGGTGTAGCCGTCTTCGGTCTGGGTGATGCGCCACAGCTGACGGCTGGCGGCATACTGTCCGTCCAAGATCAGCTGGTTGTTGGACACGGAGCCAGTCACCTGATCGGTGTTGCTCTGGCCGTTGGCGTGGTAGAGGATTCTCTGGGTCCCGGCGTGATAGATGGCGTAAACACCCTCAGCATTCAGGCCATCGGTGTCCAGATTATAGGTGGTTTGGGCCTCGTGGTCCTCGCTGGAAATGATGTCCTGGAAACAGGGGGGAAGGAAAATACCGCTCTCACCCTGTACAGCCACAGAGAGCTTGGCGGTGCGGACAATTCCGTTGGAGGCGGTGGCCGTGGCAGTGATGGTGGCAGTGCCGCTGCTGACAGCGGTGATGACACCGGTATCACTGACGGTAGCCACTGCGGGAGAGTCCGAACTCCAGGTGATGATGGCGGCATCCTCTGGGGTGACGATGGCCTGTACCTGGCCGGACTGGCCCACACTGAGATTGATAAACTGGGGCTCCAGGGTCAGAGTGATCTTCTCACTCTCATCCTGCACCATGTACCAGCCTTCACCCAGCAGGTCCTGAACTGTCAGGGTTTCAAAGGCAATCTGGCAGGGGGAGACCTGGTTTTCATAGAGAATGCCAAAGGTATCGGTGGCTTTTCCATCCTCCTGCAGCTGGGAGACACAGGAGTAGGCGAAGCAGTTATTGATACCAGTATAGCGGGTGATGTCGTCGTTGAGCCAAATGACGGTGCCGTCCTCAGCCACAGAGCCGATACGCACCACGCCCTCGGTGCGCTGAATGCGAGCGTAGGAGCCCAAAATCAGGTTGTCGTAGGCCTGGTCGTCGGGACCGATGAGAGTGCCCTCCAGATTGATGAAGGAGACCATGCAGCCGCCGCCGCTCTTCTGACTGAACAGATTGTTATCAGGCTGGCACTGGCTCCAGGTCGCACCGCCATCGGAGGAGTCGGCGTAGCTGACATAGTTGATGGTGTTACGGGAGTACATCCGCAAATCACCGTTGGGGAGGAGTACCACCTGAGATTCACTGGTCTTGCCCACCCCGTTGAGGTTGCTGTTGTGCTCACCACGCTGCCAGCTGGCGCCGCCGTCGTCGGAGTAGATGACACTGGCCAGCTCGTTTCCGGTGCGGTTGTCATAGAGGGGGAAGATGATGCGCTCGGTGCCGTTGTAGGTCATGGTGATGCCACGGCCAGGACAGACGCCGGTGAATTTCTCGTTGGCGGCGGTCTTGATGTTCAGGAACTTGGGCTCGCTCCACTCCAAGCCCTCATCGGTGACCTGAGCGGAGCGGTGCATGATATAGAACACCGGGTAGACCTTCCACTCGCTGTTCTGGAAGAACAGGTTCTTTTGCACTCGGTTGGCGGAGTTGCCCAACTGAGTCACATAGGGCTTGGTGAAGGTGCCGTCTTCCTCAGACTTGACATACACATTCAGGAAGGCATCCACCCAGGTGTCCGTGACGGTGCCGTCCTGGCTGCAAATGGGGTAGAGGATGACATCTTTGCCGTTGTCATTGGCGGGCTCCGCCAAACCATTGGTGTTGTTTAAATCCACATAGTAGGTGTAAGAGGATGCAGTCTTGGGGGCATAGGTGCCAGCGGTGGCTTTGGCCACCAGCAGGCGGCCTTGGCTGTCAAAGCCGGTGCTCTCCTGGCCCATCTGATTGCCGCCCATCAGACCCACATAGGAGGGGCAGGCATCCACAACCATGTGGACGGTGCCGTTGCTGTCCTGGACGATGGCGGGGTCGATGAAGGAGGAACTGGCAGTGCTGGTGGTGGACTCCGCCATGTCGGCCAGATAGTTCACCACTTCCCATTCCCACGTCTGTCCGTTGTCCTTGGAGACGCTGACGATGGTGTCCAGGTTTTGGGGAGAGTCACCGCTGGTGGTCCAGCGGATGTCGGCTGCTGCAACGATCCAGCCGTTGTCCAGGGTGTACAGAGAGGGAATGCGGAAGTGCTGGCTTCCGGTGGCCTCACTGCTGAAGGGCTCGGTGACTGCCTGGGTGCCCTTGGGGTTCTCCCCCACCACGGTGGGAAGCACTTCGTTCTCCTGATAGAGCTGGAATTCAATCAGGGCGGCATCCTGGCTGGTGCTGCAGTAGTATTTGTTGCCTGCGGTACTGCCGTGGGTGAGGTAGTTGCTGCCGTTGGAGAGGGTGTAGGTGCCGCTGTCCTCGTGGAAGGTGATGTCCACCCGCACCGGCTGGTCCGAGGTGTTCACATGTCCGTTGACGGCGGTGGTCTGGCTCAGGTCCAGATAGCGGTTGCTGTCCAGGCTTTTGATGTTGTAGCCGTCATCACCTTCCCGCTTCTCAATGGTCCACAGCTGCCGGGAAGAGGCAAAGTTGGAGGCCAGGCTGAGGGCGTCGTTGGCCACGGTCCCGGTGACCTGATCGGTCTTCCCGGTCCCGGTGTGGTAGAGAATGCTGCGGGTGGTGTTGTAGAAAATGGCGTAGGTCCCGCCGGCTTCCACGCCGTCCCGATCTCTCAGGTACTGGACACTGCCAGAACCAAGATCACCATCTACAATGGAAGAGCGGGTGGAGGGGCCGGAAGTCTCCCGGTCTCCTAGGGCACGGGCCAAGGGAGTGGTCAGGCAGCAGCTGAGCAAGAGACTGGCTGACAGTGCTGTTGCCGCAATGCGCTTGGGTATTTTGTTCATAACATATCCTCCTTGTACAGAAATTTCTCTCTGAAATGTACAAACCCATGATACCAAAAAGTGGACCATGGGTCAAGAAGATTGGAAAGGATTAGGAAAAATAAAAATAAGGGGCCCGATTGAAAATCGGGCCCCTTGGAGGAGCGGAAAGCACTTAGAGCATGAAGTCTTCTTTTTTTAGATGGGAGAAGTTGGCCACCACAGGCTTTTTGGGTACCCGCTTGAGAGGGTCATATCGGAACGCCCGGCAGCATCCACCCGGGTCTACCACGCCCTTACGGGAGCATAAAATCTGCTCATCATCCAGAGCCACCCCACGCTTGCAGTAGAGGCAGCGGGGTTCAATATTCTTTTGAAACAGCATAGCAAGTCTCCTGTCCTTCCGAATTCTATCTCAGTATACACCAAACACCCGCTATTTTCCACCTGTTTTTCCAGCCAAAAATCGACACAGGGCAACAAGGGCCATCCAGCAGAGCACGGCGGTGACCAGGGTCACCGGGAGGATGTGGCGGAAATCCAGCTGGGTGAGGGTCTGGGTCTGGGTCGTGAGATAGTACGAGACCGGATAGGTGAGGGGAAAGAGGGTGGTCACCAGATAGGTGAGGGCGGCGGAGATCAAGCCGTGGAGGAACTTCCCCAGCAGATAAGTACGGGCAGAGAGCCCGCTGTCGATGAGAAAGCACAGCACCTGACAGTGGACGGACAGCCCGGCCCACCCCAGCATAAAGGCGGCCATGGAGATGGACCCGGCGGAGCTGGCCACTCCCCCCAGGGAGGATACCCCGGAGGTGAGTTCAAGCAGGCCCGCCACCAGCTGAGGGGCATAGCGGGAGGAGACCCCCACCAGAGAGAGCAGCCGGGCAATGGCGGTGAACACGCCGAAGTGGGACATGAGCTGGAGCAGGGCGGAAAAGAAGATGACAAAGGCGCAGATGTTCAGCAGATTGGAAAAGGAGCGCACCACCCCGTTGGTGAAGGCGGCAGGAATGGTGGTAGCGGCAATGGGCTTGGGATAGCTGGTTGTCTTGGCACGCTGGTCCTCGTGGCCATAGAAGCGAAAGAGCAGGCCCGTGAGGAGAGAGGCGACACAGTGGGAGGCGTAGAGGAGCAGGCCGATTTGACCGCTGCCAAAGATACCGGCCCCCACCACCCCCAGAATGAAGGCGGGCCCGGAGTTGTTGCAGAAGGCCAGCAGCCGCTCGGTCTCCGTCTTGGTACACAGCCCTTGGCGGTACAGCTCCAGGGCGGTTTTGGCCCCCAGAGGATAGCCGCCCACAAAGCCCAGCACCACGGCCATGGCGCAGCAGCCGCTGACCCGAAACAGGGGGCGCATGACTCCCTCCAGCAGCCGCCCCAGATAGGCGGCCAGCCCCAAATCCACCGCCAGGGAGGAGAGCACAAAAAAGGGGAAGAGGGAGGGGATGATGACGTTGCAGCACAGGGTAAGCCCGTTTTTTGCCCCTGTCATAGCCTGGGTGGGGGCGGTGACCAGCGCCAGGGCGGCGGTGAGCAGCGCGATGAGGACGACGGAATCCCGGAGAACTTGTTTTTTTAGGATGCGAAACATGGCAGTCCCTCCCTCGTGAGAAAAGGGTATGCGTGTTACCTGGAGGACTTGCACGTCCCCTCTAAAAGTATGACACATTAGTGTGCTAAAAATTTTTCTCTGAAAGGGGTTGACAAGTGGGGAGCGGGTGCGTATAATGGCCACAACAACTTCAATACGGCAAACCATTGACGGAGAGTAGTATCCAGTGTGGCGAACCTTCAGAGAGTCCCGGACGGTGAGAGCGGGGCGGGGAGCAGCTAGGAGAATGGACTTCGGAGGGCAGACCGAACGGGCGACCTAGTAGGGACTGACGGGTACCCCTCCCGTTATCAGAAGGGGCGCATATGATGGTATGCGTAAGCGAGTGGGCGTCGTTTGGCGTCAATTTGGGTGGTATCGCAGAAGCTGAGCTTTTGTCCCATGTGGGGCAGAGGCTTTTTTCATTTTTCGGCTCTGGCAAGGCGGGAAAACATCTGCCGCCCAAATTCAAAAAATGGAGGAAAACACCATGAAAAACAATCAGATCATCCGTCGAGTTGCCGCTTGTGCCGTAGCCGGCACCATGCTCCTGTCTCTGTGTGCCTGCGGTCAGGGAACGGGGGAGAAGAGGGACGACACCTATAAGGTGGCTGTGATCCAGCAGCTGGACCACGCCTCCATGGATGAAATCGCCAAAGCCATTACCGCCCAGCTGGACGTGATTGCCCAGGAGAAGAACGTGACCATTGAGCACAGTGTCTACTCCGGACAAAACGATCAGTCTACGCTGAAGCAGTTGGGTGACCAGGCCATTGTGGACGGGGTGGACGCCATCATTCCCATTGGTACCACTGCTGCCCAGGTGATGACCCTGTGTGCCCAGGATACCCAGACTCCGGTGATCTATGCCGCCGTGTCCGACCCGGAGAAGGAGGACCTGACGGGCATCGACTATGTGACCGGAACCAGTGACGCTCTGGAGACCAGCGTCATTCTGGATATGATGCTCGCCCAAGACCCTGACATCCAGAAGGTGGGGCTGCTGTACTCCCTGTCCGAGCCCAACTCCGCCACCCCCATCCAGGAGACCAAGGAGTACCTGGACAGCAAGCAGATCACCTATGTGGAGCAGACGGCCAATACCAATGATGAAGTCATCGCCGCTGCCTCCGCCCTGGTGGCCGCTGGTGTAGACGCCATCTTTACCCCCACCGACAACGTGATCATGTCCGCCGAGCTGGCCATCTATGAGCAGCTGGCCAATGCAGGCATCCCCCACTACACCGGAGCGGACTCCTTTGTGAGAAACGGAGCCTTTGCCACCTGCGGCGTCAATTACACCGACCTGGGCGCCCGTACGGCTGACCTGGCCTACCAGGCCATCACCGAAGGGATGGACGGGATGGACGATGTGTACTACATGCAGGAGAACATGATTACCGTCAACACCGAGATCGCCAAGGCCCTGGGCGTGGATCCCCAGGTGTTTGCAGACTTTGGAAAAGTGGTGGAAGTAGGCACCACCAAGGAATAAGAAAACAGGCCCCGTCCGGCACGAAAGTGCCGGACGGGGCAAAGGAGCGTGAGGGAATTGTTATACATCGTACAGACAGCCCTGGAACTGGGCTTTTTGTATGCGCTGGTGGCCATGGCCCTGTTTTTGAGCTACCGCATTCTGGACATTGCCGACCTGACCACCGACGGAGCCTTTGTGTTGGGGGCCGCTGTATCGGTGACAGTGACGGCGGCTGGCCACCCCTTTTTGGCCATCCCGGCGGCCATGGCGGCGGGGGCCTGCGCCGGATTTGTCACCGCCTTTTTGCAGACCCGTCTGGGGGTGCCCTCTATCTTGGCGGGCATCGTTACCAACACCGGACTGTATACCGTCAACCTTATGGTGATGGGATGGAGCTCCAATGTGAGCCTGCTGAAGGACGACACCATCTTCTCCCTGTTCCGCACCACTGGGATCGGCGGGAAGTGGTATGAGACGGTGCTGGCCGGGGGTGTGACCGTCCTCATGGCGGTGCTGCTGGTACTCTTCCTGGGTACCCGCCTGGGCCTGTCTATCCGGGCTACCGGAGACAACCGGGACATGGTGCGAGCCTCCTCGGTGAACCCCACCTTTACCATTACTGTCGGCCTGTGCATTGCCAACGCCCTCACTGCCCTATCCGGCGGCATGGTGGGCCAGTACCAGCGCACCGCCGACATCAACGGCGGCACTGGTATCGTGGTCATTGGGTTGGCCTGTCTCATCATCGGTGAGACGGTGTTGGGCCGACGTACCATCCTCAAGGGAGCCCTTGCGGTGATCGTGGGCTCCATCATCTACCGCCTGATTTATGCCATCGTGCTCTACACCAAAGTGGTGCCGGTGGAGTGCCTGAAGCTGGTCACCGCCATCATCGTAGGCCTGGCCATTGCTGCCCCCACGCTGCGCAGCTGGGTGGCGTTTCAAAAGAAAAAAGCCATGGCAGGGAAGGGAGCGTGAGGGAACATGTTGAACATCAAGGGAATTTCCAAGACCTTTTATCCCGGGACCATCAATGAAAAGACCGCCCTCTCCAACCTGTCTCTGGAGGTGAAGGACGGGGATTTTATCACCATCATCGGCTCCAACGGAGCGGGAAAATCCACCCTCTTCAACGCCATTGCCGGGACCTTCTATGTGGACCAGGGCAGCATCACCCTGGGAGGAAGAAACATCACCTATCTGCCGGAGCACAAGCGCAGCCGCACCATTGGGCGGCTGTTCCAGGACCCCTTGAAGGGGACGGCCCCCCACATGACCATTGAGGAGAACCTGGCCTTGGCCTATCTGCGCTCCTCCCGGGGCAACGCACCCTTCAGCCGTATCAGCAAGAAGGACCGGGCCATGTTCCGGGAGCATTTGAGCCTGTTGGGGATGGGGCTGGAGGACCGCATGGGCCACCCGGTGGGTCTGCTGTCCGGCGGACAGCGCCAGGCCCTGACTCTGCTCATGTCCACCTTGGTGCCGCCCCAGCTGCTGCTGCTGGACGAGCACACCGCAGCCCTGGACCCCGCCACGGCGGAACAGGTGCTGAAGCTGACCCGGGACATTGTGGCCCGGGACCACATCACCTGTCTTATGGTCACCCACAACATGTCCCAGGCCCTGGAGCTGGGCAACCGCACCTTGATGATGGCCGACGGCCATGTGGTGCTGGACGTGGAGGGAGAGCAGCGGCGGGGCATGACCGTCCAGGATCTCCTGGAGCAGTTCAAAGCGGGTACGGGTCAGCAGCTGGACAACGACCGCATGTTGCTCAGTTAAAGAAAAAAGTCGTTCTCCCACGGGAGAACGACTTTTTTGTTTATGGGGCTTATTCCAGCTCGAAGGCTCCAGTGTACAGCTGGTAGTACTTGCCCTTCTGGGCGATGAGGTCCTCGTGGCTGCCCCGCTCAATGATGCGGCCCTGCTCCAGCACCATGATGGCGTTGGAATTCTTGACGGTGGAGAGCCGGTGGGCGATGACAAACACGGTGCGGCCATACATCAGGGCGTCCATGCCCTTTTGCACAATGGCCTCGGTGCGGGTGTCGATGGAGGAGGTGGCCTCGTCCATGATCATGACCGGGGGATCGGCCACGGCCGCCCGGGCGATGGCCAACAGCTGACGCTGCCCCTGAGAGAGGTTGGCGCCGTTGCTGGTGAGCATGGTCTGGTAGCCGTGGGGCAGGCGGGTGATGAAGTCGTGGGCACCCGCCAGCTTGGCGGCGGCGATGCACTCCTCGTCGGTGGCCTGGAGCTGACCATAGCGGATGTTGTCCATGACGGTGCCGGTGAACAGGTTGGTGTCCTGGAGCACGATACCCAGGGAGCGGCGCAGGTCCGCCTTGCGGATGGTCATGATGTCGATGCCATCGTAGAGAATGCGGCCGTTGTGGATGTCATAGAAGCGGTTGATGAGGTTGGTGATGGTGGTCTTACCAGCGCCCGTGGCGCCTACGAAGGCCACCTTCTGGCCGGGCTTGGCGAAGAGGGAGATGTCGTGGAGCACCGTCTTCTCGGGCACATAGCCGAAGTCCACATGCTCAAAGCGCACGTCTCCGGTGAGGCGGGTGTAGTGGAAGGAGCCGTCCTCCTGAGGCACTTTCCAGGCCCAGACGTTGCTGCGGTAGGGGACCTCTTTCAGGGTACCGTCCTTCTGCTCCTGGACGTTCACCAGGGTCACATTGCCCTGGTCCACCTCGGGCTCCTCGTCCATGAGCTCGAAGATGCGCTGTGCACCGGCCATACCCATGACCACCAGGTTGATCTGCTGAGACACTTGGCCGATGGTACCGGTGAACTGGCGGGTCATGTTGAGGAAGGGGACGGCAATGCTGATGCCGAAGGCCATGCCGGAAAAGCTCAGGTTGGGAGCGTGGGTGATGAGAAGAATGCCGCCCACAATGGCCACCAGGGCATAGATGAAGTTGCCGGTGTTCATGAGGATGGGCATGAGGGTGTTGGCGAAGGTGTTGGCCTGCTTGGAGTCGGACATGAGGGCGTCGTTGAGCCGGTCGAAGTCGGCGCAGGTCTCGGACTCATGACAGAACACCTTGACCACTTTCTGGCCGTCCATGAGCTCTTCCACGAAGCCCTCCACCTTACCCAGGGACTTCTGTTGACGCTGGAAGAAAATGGCAGACTTTCCGCCGATGGAGCGGGTGAACTTCACCATCACCAGAGAGCCCAGAAGGATCACCAGGCTCAGCCAAAAGCTGTAGTAGAGCATGATGAACAGCACGGACAGGATGGTGACGAACATGGACAGCAGCTGGGGGAAGCTCTGGGCCACCATCTGGCGTAGGGTGTCAATATCGTTGGTGTAATGGCTCATGATATCGCCGTGGTCGTTGGTGTCAAAGTAGCGCAGGGGCAGGTTTTGCATCCCGTCGAACATCTTCACCCGCAGCTTTTTCAGCAGACCCTGGGTGATGATGGCCATCAACTGGGTCCACACGATGGTGGAGATGAGGGCCAGGCCGTACATGGTGGCCAGAATGGCTACAAACCGCAGGATCTGGGGGGCGGCAGCAGCCCAGTCACCGGACTGCCAGTAGTTTTCAATGACGGCGATGATCTTCTGCATGAACACGGTGGGAAGGCTGCCCACAATGGCGCTGAACAGGATGCATACCAGAGCCACGGGCATCAGCACCGGGAAAAACTCGAAGAGGGTGCGCAGCAGGCGAACAAAGGTGCCTTTGCGATTGACAGGGACATTAGGCTTCATCTTCCTGACCTCCTTTGTTCTGAGACTCGTAGACTTCCTGGTAGATGGGGCTGCTCTTCAGCAGCTCCTCGTGGGTACCCATGGCCACGATGCGGCCGCCGTCCATGATGAGGATGCGGTCGGCCTCCTGCACCGAGGCCACACGCTGGGCCACAATGATCTTGGTGGTGTCGGGGATGAACTCCCGGAAGGCCTTGCGGATGAGGGCGTCGGTCTTGGTGTCCACAGCGGAGGTGGAGTCATCCAGAATGAGGATCTTGGGCTTTTTCAGCAGAGCCCGGGCAATGCACAGACGCTGCTTCTGACCGCCGGAGACGTTGACACCGCCCCGCTCCAGATAGGTGTCGTACTTATCGGGGAAGAGCTGGATGAACTCGTCAGCCTGGGCCAGACGGCAGGCCTCCATGATCTCCTCGTCGGTGGCGTCGGGGTTTCCCCAGCGCAGATTCTCCTTGATGGTGCCGGAGAAGAGCACGTTCTTTTGCAGCACTACAGACACGGCGTTGCGCAGGCTGTCCAGGTCGTAGTCCCGCACATCCACGCCGCCCACCCGGACGGTGCCCTGGGTGGCATCGTACAGACGGGGAATGAGCTGGATGAGGGAGGACTTGGAGGAGCCGGTGCCGCCCAGAATACCCACCGTCTCGCCGGAGCGGATGTGCAGGTCGATCTGGGACAGGGCGTTGCGCTCGGCGTCGGCGGAGTACTTGAAGTCCACCCCGTCAAAGTCGATGGAGCCGTCCTTGACTTCCATCACAGCGTTGTCAGGGCTGGTGATGGTGCTTCGCTCCTGAAGCACCTCTACAATACGGTGGGCGGACTCGGCGGAGATGGTGATCATCACGAACACCATGGACAGCATCATCAAACTCACCAGAATCTGAAAGCTGTACACAAACAGGGAGGACAGCTTGCCCACGGTGAGGGCCACGCCCTGGGTGCTGATGATGAAGTAGGCGCCTAGACCCAGGATGAGGCAGGTGGCGGAGTAGAGGCAGAACTGCATCAGAGGGGAGTTAAAGGCCATGATACGCTCGGCCCGGGTGAAGTCCCGGCACACATCTTCGGCAGCGGTGGAGAACTTCTCCTTCTCAAAGTCCTCCCGGACGTAGCTCTTCACCACCCGCATGGCCTGCACGTTCTCCTGGATGGAGTTGTTCAGGGTGTCGTACTTGCGGAACACCTTGACAAACAGGGGATGTACCTTGCAGATGATAACCGCCAGACCGATGGCCAGCACCGGAATGGTGAACAGGAAGATGAAGGCCATGGAGCCACCCATGAGGTAGGCCATGATAAAGGAAAAGACCAGCATCAGGGGGAAGCGGATGGCGCCCCGGATGATCATCATAAAGGCCATCTGCACGTTGGTCACGTCGGTGGTCATACGGGTGACCAGGGAAGAGGTGGAAAAGCGGTCAATGTTGGCAAAGGAGAAGTTCTGAATGTTGTAGAACATATCCCGGCGCAAATTTCGGGCATATCCGGCCGATGCGGATGCGGCGGTGGTGCCTGCGATTCGTCCGAAAAACAGGGAAAAGCCCGCCAACACCATGAGGATCACACCGTAGCGGATGATGGTGGACAGCTCACAGCCATGTTGGATTTCCCAAACCAGATTGGCTGTGAGGAAGGGGATGATACATTCGATGATGACTTCCAGAGTGACAAACAGGGGGGTCAAGAGGGCGTCCCGTTTGTACTCCCGGATGGATTTTGCCAGAAGCCTGATCATACTCCGATTCTCCTTTTCTTAAAAATTTCTAATGGAAAAAACACGTAATCCAGTATACACATTTTATAAAAAATATGAAAGGGTCAACTGTTACAAAAAAATGAAGAAAAACTGAGAACTCATGCGAAAATGCTATGAAAAAAGAGGGCAGCCCGCACTTCTCGTGCGGGCTGCCCAAGCTCTTTGGTTCGAAACATGGAGGAAGGAGATTCTGTGAGTTAGCAAAAGCTAACTATGGGACAACTATACCATGCAAAGGTCAGAGTGTCAAGAGAATTTTTCGGCATAGGAGGAAAAATCCCTGGACCAGGGGGGCAGAGGGTTGAAAAAAGGGGAATGGCATGGTATACTAACCTGTAAATGTGAAAAACTGCCTGTGCCACAGGCAGTGTGGAATCTATAGAACGAAGGGAACGATTTTTTCATGTCCGGACATTCCAAGTGGCATAACATTCAGAAGACCAAGGGCGCGGCAGACGCCAAGCGCTCTCAGACCTTTACCAAGATCGCCCGTGAGCTGATCGTGGCCGTGAAGACCGGCGGCAGCGGCGATCCCAACAACAACTCCCGTCTGGCCACCGTCATTGCCAAGGCCAGAGCGGCCAACATGCCCAACGACAACATCAAGCGCACCATTGAGAAGGCCCTGGGCTCCGGCAACTCCAACGACTATGAGGCCATCACCTATGAGGGATACGGCCCCTGCGGCGTGGCCGTCATCGTGGAGGCCCTCACCGACAACCGCAACCGCACCGCCTCTGAGGTGCGTCACTACTTCGATAAGTTCGGCGGCAACCTGGGTGCCACCGGCTGCGTGTCCTGGTCCTTTGACCAGAAGGGCGTGCTCATCATCGAGCGGGAGGACCTGGACGAGGACGTGGTAATGATGGACGCTCTGGACTGCGGCGCTGCTGACTTTGAGCCCGAAGAGGAGTGCTTTACCATCTACACCGACCCCGACTCCTTCGCTACCGTGGTGGCTGCCATGGAGGAGAAGGGCTACACCTTTGCCTCCGCCAAGGTGGAGATGGTGCCCCAGAACTACGTCACCCTCACCGATCCCAAGGACATCCAGAACATGGAGAAGATGATCGATATCATGGAGGACAACGACGATATCCAGAACATCTACCACAACTGGGAGCAGGAATAAAACCAAACGCCAACGCCCCCTCCGGCATCGCCGGAGGGGGCGTATTTCATTTATTGTTTGCCTAGTTGCTTATTCTTTTCATAGGCGGCCAGCACGGCCTGAATGGCGGCGTGGCGCAGACCGTTTTGTTCCAGAGCGGCCACACCGGCAATGGTGGACCCGCCGGGAGAGCACACGGCGTCTTTCAGGGCTCCGGGATGTTGCCCGGACTCCAGCACCATGGCGGCGGCTCCCATCAGCATCTGGGCGGCGTACTCCATGGCCTGCTTCCGGGGCAGACCTACCATGACACCACCGTCGGCCAGCGCCTCGATGAAGGGATAGACGTAGGCGGGGCCGCATCCGGCCACCGAGGTAAAGGCGTCCATGTGGGCCTCGTCAATGAGGTCTACCCGCCCGGAGCGGGCGAGAATTTGCTGCACCGCCTGGATGTGGTGGGGCTGGGCGGAGGGGGCGGCGCACAGAGCGGACATGCCCTGACCGATCTCCACGCAGGTGTTGGGCATCAGCCGGAGCAGGGGGGCGTCCTGGGCTTTGGCCGGAAGGAAGGAGCGCAGGGTGTCCAGAGTTACCCCAGCCGCCACCGAGATGAGGACTTTGGTGGGGCAGCGCTCCAGACTGGGGCCCAGCTCCGCCAAGACCCCGGACAGAAGGTGAGGCTTGACACAGAGAAAGAGGTAATCGGCCTGCTCAAAGGCCTGGGCGTTGTTTTCAGCGGCGTGGCAGCCCAGCTCCTGGGCCAATGCTTCCGCCTTGGCATAGGTGCGGTTGGCCAGATATACCTGGTCCGGCCCCACGCTGGCACAGGCGGCCCGGGCCAGGGCGGAGCCCATGTTGCCGCAGCCGATAAAAGCCACACGAGACATGTTAGACCCCTCCTTAAGCTTGCCGCAGAGAGCGGTTGATGGCGCAGAGAATGGCCCGCAGGGAGGCACGGCTGATGTTGTGGCTCTTACCCACGCCGAATACGTCCTGGCCGTTGGGGGCCTTCAGGTGGATGTAACACACCGCCTGGGTGTCCGAGCCGGAGGAGATGGCGTGTTCTTTGTAGTCCACGAACTGGTATCCGTCAATGGGGGCCACAGGCAGGTTGTGCAGGGCGTTGAAGAAGGCATCGATGGGGCCGTTGCCCTCGCCCCGGACCTCCATGCTCTGGCCCTGGTAGCTCACCTCGCCCACAAACTCCACCCAGCTGGCGTCTCCATGGCGGGCGTCCTCCTGGAAGCTGTGGCGCTCCAGCTGATAGGTCTTGGGCACGGACAGATACTCCTGGTCGAAGAGCTGGAAGATCTGCTCGGACTTGAGCTCTTTGCCCACCCGGTCAGACTCCTTTTGCACCACGGCGCCAAACTCGGCGTGCATGGCCTTGGGCAGGTCATAGCCGAAGTTCTGCTGCATGACAAAGGCGGCGCCGCCCTTGCCGGACTGGGAGTTGATGCGGATGATGGGCTCGTACTCCCGTCCCACGTCGGCGGGGTCGATGGGCAGATAGGGCACTTCCCACATGTCAGTGCCACTGTCCTGCATGTAGTGGAAGCCCTTGTTGATGGCGTCCTGGTGGCTGCCGGAGAAGGCGGTGAACACCAGTTCACCCACATAGGGCTGGCGCTCCCCGATCTTCATCTTGGTGCACCGCTCGTACATGTCCCGGATTTTGTTGATGTTGTGGAAGTCCAGCTTGGGGTCAATGCCCTGGGTCCACATGTTCATGGCCAGGGTGACCATATCCACGTTGCCGGTGCGCTCGCCGTTGCCGAAGAGGGTGGCCTCCACGCGGTCAGCACCCGCCAGCAGGCCCAGCTCGGTGGTAGCCACGCCGGTGCCCCGGTCGTTGTGGGGGTGGAGAGAGATGATGGCCCGCTCCCGGCCGGGCAGGTTGCGGATGAAATACTCCAACATGTCCGCAAACTGGTTTGGCATACAGTTTTCCACGGTGGTGGGTAGATTCAGGATGACGGGATTGTCCGGGGTGGCGTGGAGGTGGTCCAGCACAGCGGCGCAGATTTCCACGGCGTAGTCCATCTCGGTGCCCATGAAGGACTCGGGAGAGTACTCAAAGCGCAGGTTGGTGCCACCCTGGATGACGGGCTGGGCCATTTCATAGATGAGGTCGGCGGCGTCGGTGGCAATCTTGGTGATGCCAGCGCAGTCCATACCGAATACCACCTTGCGCTGGAGGGTAGAGGTGGAGTTGTAGAAGTGGAGAATCACGTTCTTTGCCCCTTGAATGGCCTCAAAGGTGCGGCGGATGAGGTGCTCCCGGGCCTGTACCAGCACCTGGATGGTGACGTCATCGGGGATGTGGCCACCCTCAATGAGCTCCCGACAGATTTCATACTCCGTCTCGGAGGCGGAGGGGAAGCCGATCTCAATCTCTTTCACACCGATGTCTAGCAGGGTGTGGAAGTATTCCAGCTTCTCCTGAAGGTTCATGGGGTCAATGAGGGCCTGGTTTCCATCCCGCAGGTCCACCGAGCACCAAACGGGGGCCTGGGTCAGTACCTTGTCCGGCCAGGTGCGGTTGGTGATGGGCTGGGGCTGGAAGGGGATATACTTCTGAAAGCCTGGTTTCAAATTCATGGGGAAGTTCCTCCTTTGAACAGCTTCGGGGTATGAAAAAAGCCCCCGACGCAAAATGTCAGGGGCGTAAAATTACGCGGTACCACCCTAATTCCGTCCACGGTCACCCGTGGGCGCTCACGGCCTCCAACAAGGCCTCGACCTGTAACGGGATCACCCGTCCGCCCTTACTGCACAAAAGGTTCAGGACGGCAGCTCCGGGTCCAGTATACACACAGGGACATCCGCCGATTTGCACCATCCATCGGCTCTCTGAAGGACCTCAGCTGTGTCTTCTTCCCATCGTCGCCTTTCACATGCTGATATTTTAGCGGAACAAAGCGTGTTTGTCAAGGAACAAAGGAAGGGGAAAAAGAGGGGGAAGAAATTGTGAAAAATGTCTTGACAGAATGGGAGCCCTATGGTAAGATAACTCTTGCATTTGGGCTGCGAGCTCCGTCATGGAGAGGTGTCCGAGTGGTTTAAGGAGCTAGTCTTGAAAACTAGTGACTCGAAAGGGCCGTGGGTTCGAATCCCACCCTCTCCGCCAATTTTATATTTTCTTTTATTCGGTCTGCGGAAGTACCCAAGAGGCCGAAGGGGCTCCCCTGCTAAGGGAGTAGGCGGTCTAAAGCCGCGCGAGGGTTCAAATCCCTCCTTCCGCGCCAGAAATCCCGAACGCATTTGCGTTCGGGATTTCTATTTTTTCACGAAAAACCTCTCTGCGGCTCGGTCAGCCACAGAGAGGTTTCCTTATTTGTGAAATGGTTGTGTTCTGTCACACAATTCCCAGCCACTGGGCCACATTGACCCCCAACCCAATGACACACAGCACCAGGATGGTGATGAGCACCCAGTAGAGCCAGCGGCGGAAGAACAGGGCGCGCCGCTGGTCACGCTTGGACGGCTGATCCATGGGAAACGCTCCTTTCTCGTCCGGGGCTTTAATACGCTACGATGACGCCGCCGTTGTTGGCGTAGAAGGAACTGATGCCCCGGGTCTCTGTGATGATCACATCGGAGACCTCACAGGTCTTGAGAATCATCATGCGCAGATATTCCGCCCGTTCCCGGCACAGGCAATGGGCAATGCACAGCAGCTTGCCCTTGTGGTTCTCATCGGCGGCTATAATGTCCACCAGCTTGTTCAGGGCCTGCTTGATGGACAGGGCCTGGGTGTGCTTTTTGATCTCACCCTCAGGGGTGGAGCCCATCACCAGTTTCACCCGCAGCGCTCCGGTGACCAGAGACTGAACCCGGGTCAAACGCCCGGCCTTGCGCAGCATGTCCAGGTTTTCCAGTACGAACAGGGTGTTCATCTCGGTGATATACTTCTCCACCTGTGCCACCACCTGAGCGAAAGGCATACCGGAAGAGGCCAGCTCGGAGATTTTCAGCGCGATGAGGGTTTCCCCGGAGGAGGCAGAGCAGGAATTAAATACCCGGATGTTGCGCTCGGGGTGCTCCTCCACAAACATCTGGGCGGCCTGCCATGCGCTGTTGTGGGAGCCGGAGAGCAGAGCAGAGAGGGTGACCACATAGATGTCCCCCTCGGTGGCCTCAAAGGCATCCAGATAGTCCGCCGGAGAGGGACAGGCGGTGTGAGAGGCATCTTGACACATGGCCATGGCATCCACCAGGGTCTGGGGTACCAAGGTGTCATCGTCCCGGAACTCGTTCTCACCCACATAGATGGTCAGGGGAACGCTATGGAAAATGCCGGACCGGAGCAATTCGGGGCTGAGGTCACAGCAACTATCGACAATAATCTTGAAACTCATAAACAAAAACCCCTAATATCATTTTTACAATTAAATTCTAGCAGACCCAATCTGTAAAGTCAAGGAGAGAAGGGGGACAGGAGGAAGGATTTACAAACAGAAAATCATCGTATTAAGTGAAATTGTAGAAAAAGTTCCTTGACGGTGGTATCAACTCATAGTAAAATAGTGGGGATATATAAGGAGAGGTGTGATTACTGTGAATCAACTGCTCAATTCCACATCTATTTATCGGGTCGGCTGCTATGATCCCGACATTGACCTGTTTGAAAGCCAATATGTAGTGCCCCAGGGCGTGACTTACAACTCCTATGTGATCGTGGACGAGAAGGTGGCGATTCTGGACACTGTGGACCCCCGCAAGACCGGGGAGTGGCTGTCCAACCTGGACGAGGTTCTGGGCGATCGTCAGCCCGACTACCTGGTGGTGCACCACATGGAACCGGACCACGCTGGTAGTGTGGCCCAAGTGGCCCAGCGTTATCCCCAGATGAAGCTCATTGGCAATGCCAAGACCTTCCCCATGCTCCGCCAGTTCACCGGTGTGGACTACACCGATCGGGCTGTGGTGGTCAAGGAGGGCGACGTGGTGGAGCTGGGCGAGCACAGCCTGACTTTTGTCATGGCCCCCATGGTGCACTGGCCCGAGGCCATGGTGTCCTATGAGGCCAAGGAGAAGGTGCTGTTCTCTGCCGACGGCTTCGGACGCTTTGGCGATGACAACCCCGAGACCGAGTGGGTGGAAGAGGCCCGCCGTTACTATCTGAACATCGTGGGCAAGTATGGCCCCCAGGTTCAGGCTCTGCTGAAGAAGGCTGCTGGCCTGGACATCGCCGTGGTGGCTCCCCTCCACGGACCTGTGCTCACCGGGGATGCCATCGGCCTGGCTCTGGAGAAATACACCCAGTGGAGCACCTATCAGCCCGAGGAGAAGGGCGTGCTGGTGGCCTATGCCTCCATCCACGGCAACACCGCCAAGGCCGCTCTGGAGCTGGTGGACATGCTCCGTGCTGAGGGTGTGAAGGTGGAAGCCATCGACCTGACCCGTGAGGATTGGGCCAAGGCTGTGGCCAAGGCCTTCCAGTACACCAACCTGGTGCTGGCTGCCTCCACCTATGACAACTTCGTCTTTACTCCCATGGCTACCTTCCTCTATCGCCTGAAGACCAAGGCATTCCAGAACCGCACCGTGGCTCTGGTGGAGAACGGCACTTGGGCGCCTCTGGCCGCCAAGGAGATGCGGGCTGCTCTGGACCAACTGAAGAACATCACCGTGATGGACCAGGTGGTTACCATCCGTTCCGCTCTGGACGACACCAGCCGTGCCGCTCTGGGTGAGCTGGCCAAGGCGGTCAAGGCCACCCTGGACTAATTCCAATGATTCACCACAAAAAAGGGGCAAGCCCGGTGCTTGCCCTTTTTTTGCACCAAAGGAGCGTATGTTGTGAAGAAACTGTTGGAAGGGACCTTTGTCCGCTTTTTGATGGTGGGCGTTCTCAATACAGCGGTGGGGTTCGGGGTGATGTTCGCCCTGTACAACCTGGCCGGACTGCACACCTGGGGAGACCTGGGCTACTGGCTGTCCTCGGCCGCCAACTACATCGTGGGCAGCGTGGTCAGCTACTTTCTCAATAAACACTTCACCTTCCGAAACGCCGAGCGAGGCTGGAAGGTGGTGGCCCGATTTGTCCTGAGTATTGCCGTGTGCTGGGTGCTGGCTTACGGCATTGCCAAGCCTGCGGTGGCCATGGTTCTGGCCGGTATGCCGCTGTCCCAGCAGATGCAGGGCAACCTGACCATGCTGGCTGGAGCGGGCCTGTTTGTGGTGCTCAACTACGCCGGGCAGCGGTTCTTTGCCTTCCGAAACACAAAGAAAACAAAGTAAGAAAACCAGAGGAGGGAATGGAAGATGGAGCTGCGGGTGGGGATCTGTGACGACAGCCAGACCGACGCCGCCTATGTGGAGACCTTTTTGTCTGCCTGGGCCCAGGAGCGGGACCTGGCCCTCCATGTGGAGCGGTTCCCGTCGGCAGAGAGCTTTTTGTTCCGCTACGCCGAGGAAAAACGGTTTGACCTCCTCCTCTTGGATATTGAAATGGGCCAGTTGGACGGAGTGACCATGGCCAAGGAGATTCGCCGGGACAACCAGGATGTCCAGATCGTCTTTATCACCGGGTACTCTGATTACATCGCCGAGGGGTACGAGGTGGCGGCCCTCCACTACCTGCTCAAGCCGGTGAATGGGGACAAGCTGCGGGCTGTGCTGGACCGGGCGGTGGACAAGGTGCGCCGCCGGGAACGGGCGCTGACCCTGGAGCAGGGGGGCGAGATGGTGCGCATTCCCCTGGGGGAAATCCGCTATCTGGAGGTGTGCCGCAACTATGTGACGGTACATGCCAAGGAAGACTATACCACCAAGTCCACCCTCAGCCGCTTGGAGGAGGCCCTGGACGGGCGGTTTCACCGTCTGGGCCGTTCCATGGTGGTGAATCTAGAGGTGGTGCGCCGGGTGACCAAAACCCAGGTGGTGCTCTCCGACGGCAGCGTACTGCCCCTGCCCCGGGGTGCCTATGAGGGGCTGAACCGGGCCATCATCGCCCACAGTTGAGGAGGTCGCCATGGGTTTTCTATCCAAACGGGTGAATGAGAAGCTGGAGAACTACCAGCGGGAACTGCTGGACACCCACTACCAAGAGGTGGAGAACATGTACCGGCAGATGCGGGGGTGGCGGCATGATTACCGCAACCACATCCAGACCATGAAGGCCTACGCCGCCCAGGGGGATTTGGAGGCCATCCGGTCCTATCTGGATTTGCTGGACACGGACTTGAACACCGTGGACACGGTGGTGAAGACGGGCAACGCCATGGCAGATGCCATTTTGAACAGTAAGATTTCTCTGGCCAAGGCCCGGGACATCCCGGTGCATGTGGACGCCCATATTCCCGTGAAGCTCACCATGTCCGAGCTGGACCTGTGTGTCATCCTGGGCAACCTCTTTGACAACGCCATGGAGGCCAGCCTGGCTCTGCCCCCCCAGGAGCGGCTCATCCGGGTGTATATGGACATGAAGGGCACCCAGCTCTACATCTCTTTCACCAACTTTACCGCCACGGGCAAGCTTTCCAAGGTGGGCAAGGGCTTTCGCACCACCAAAGGGGAGGGCCACGGCTTCGGATTGGTGCGCATGGATGACATTGTGGAGCGCCTGGACGGCTACCTTAGCCGCAACAGTGAGGCGGGGGCTTTTACCACCGAGATTTTAATTCCACAGCTGTGAGGTGCAATTCAGCACCCCAGATTTGCCGTTCGTCCCCGGATTGCTCCGGGGACGAATTTTTGTGATAGGGTACTGGTGAGGTGAGAACATGAAGGAGAAGAAGAAAAGGCCCACATATAACATGTGGCAAAATACCGCCTACTTTGTCAAGGCGGCGTGGGACAACTGCCCCTCGGTACTATGGATTTGCCTGCTATTGGCGGTAGCCACCGCCGGGGCTACCGTGGTGGAAATGCTCTTTGTCCCCGTGGTGCTGGGCCAGGTGGAGGGGCATGTGCCGCTGAGCCAGCTGCTGGCCACCATCGGGGTGTTTACCCTGGCCCTGTTGCTGCTGTGGGGCGGCAAGACCTACTTGCGTGAAAACTCTCTGTTTGGACGCATCGAATTGCGGGAGATGATCATTCTCCGTATCGTCAATAAGCATACGTCAACCTCCTATCCCAATTTGATGGACACAGAGTTTCTACGAGCGGGAGAGCAGGCCCAACGGACCTGCTCCAGCAACAGTGCCCCGTGTGAGGGGATTTGGACCACCTGTACGGATATCCTGACCAATGTATTGGGGTTTGTGGTATATCTGCTTCTATTGACGGGGCTGAGTGGTTGGATGGTGGCGTTGGTGGTCCTCACGACTGCGGTAGGATATCTGGTCAATCAGCGGCTTCACGGCTGGGGGTATCGCCACAGAGAGGAGGAGGCTGCATATACCAACCAGATGAACTATGTGCGGAGAGTGACCACCAAGAGGGAGCAGGCACAGGATTTGAGAATTTTTGGCCTGCGTCCCTGGCTGGAGGAGGTCTGGGAGAGCGCCATGGCGGCTTATCAGGCCTTTCTCATGCGGCAAGAGCGGGTGTACTTTCTCACCCATGTGGTGGATGCTCTGCTCACCCTGCTGCGCAATGGGGTGGCATATGCCTATCTCGTCTGGCTGACCTTAACCCAGGGGCTTCCTGCGTCCCAGTTTCTGCTGTACTTTGCCGCCATCAGCGGCTTTACTCAGTGGGTGAAGGGGATTATGGAACAGTTTTCTACTCTGCAACGTCAGAGCCTGGAGATATCTAAAATGCGGGAGTTTTTGGAGTGGCCGGAGTCTTTTGCTTTTGAGGAAGGAGCGCCATTGCCCCAAGGCTTGAAGAACTGTGAAATCAAGTTGGACCATGTGTCCTACCGCTATCCCGGGGCCGAGAAGGACACCATCTCTGATCTGACCTTTACCCTCCATCCGGGAGAGAAGGTGGCCATTGTAGGCCTCAACGGGGCGGGCAAGACCACCTTGGTCAAGCTGCTGTGCGGATTTTTAGACCCCACCCAGGGGAGCGTCCGTCTCAACGGGGTGGACATTCGCACCTATGACAGGGGGGAATACTACCACCTATTTTCCGCCGTGTTCCAGGAATTTTCGGTTCTGGATGCCAGTGTGGCGGAGAATGTGGCTCAGGCGGCAGAGAACATCCACCGGGAGCGGGTGGCGGAGTGCCTGGAGCAGGCGGGACTGACCCAGGCCATTGAGGCCCTGCCCAAGGGAATGGACACCCCTGTGACCCGCAATGTGTTTGAGGACGGGGTGGAGCTGTCCGGGGGACAGATGCAGCGGCTGATGCTGGCCCGGGCCCTGTATCGGGACGCACCTGTGGTGGTTCTGGACGAGCCCACCGCAGCCTTGGACCCTCTGGCCGAGCACGACATTTACATGAAGTACAATTCTATGACCCAGGGGAAGAGCTCCCTGTTCATCTCCCACCGGCTGGCCTCCACCCGGTTCTGCGACCGTATTTTGTATATGGAACAGGGGCGCATTGCAGAGGAGGGCACCCATCAGTCCCTGCTGGATTTGGGCGGCGGGTACGCCAAACTCTTTGAGGTTCAGAGTCGATATTATCAGGAAGGAGGGGATGAAGCATGGAAGAGAAGCTGAGTTGGAGAGAGAGCTTTCATATGACCATGCGGATCTGGCGCATGTGGTGGAAGGTCCGCCCCCAGATTTTTATATCTATGTTTCTCAATGCTTTGGTGAAGGGCGTGACACCATATAGTACCATATACTTCTCTGCCCGCATCATCGAGGAGTTGTCCCAGGGGCGAGATCCTCAAGTACTTACCCAATGGGTGGTGTTTTTGCTGGGGACCACCACGGCCTTATTACTGCTAGGGGGTGCATTTACCCGTTGGAATGAGATGGAACTGAAATTGGCGGGGCAGCAAAATGAAAAGTTCTATATGGATAAGATGATGGAATTGGATTATTCCATTTTGCAAAAACAAGAGACCTATGATCTATATTCCCAGCTTCGCCAAAACGCCAATTGGGCTGGGTGGGGAAGCCTGCATGTCCTCACAACACTCTCCGTTGCAGTGGAAGCTGCAATTCAGATTATCACAGGATTCGTGCTGTCTGTGGGGCTGGTGTTTCAGAAAGTCCCACAGGACCATGTGCTCTCTTTCTTAAACCACCCTCTGTGCCTGTTGGGTGTGGTTCTGGTTATGGTGGCAACCGCACTGCTGGCTCCCGCATGTGCCAACCGGAGCAACGCCTACTGGAGTGCATGTGTTCAAGATGCCCTGCTGGGAAACCGGATATTTACGGCCTATGGATATGATGCCATCACTGCAAAACGTGCCTTGGATACCCGCCTGTATGAGCAGTGTAAGGTGGGAGCGTATTATTTCGAGAATTACAATACCTTTGGAACAAAGTCCCCTCTGGCTCGTAAGGGATGGGGACCTATGGGGCTTTGGATGGCAGCCTCTGAGGGAGTCTCTGCCATCCTGACCGGAGTCGTGTACCTGTATGTATGCCTGAAGTCTTGGGCGGGGGCTTTTGGTGTGGGCGGGATTACCCAGTATGTAGGAGCCGTGACCACCTTGTTTGTGGGGGTGTCCCAACTGTTGCGCAGTATGGGAATGATACGACTCAATGCTGTATATCTCAAAACCAATATCCAGCTGTTGGATGAAGAAAATCAGATGTACCAGGGCACCCTCACCACGGAAAAGCGTTCCGACCGCAACTATCAGGTGGAGTTCCGGGATGTGTCTTTCCGCTATCCGGATTGCGAGGCCTGGGCCCTGCGCCATGTGAACCTGAAATTCCAGGTGGGCAGCCGCCTGGCCGTGGTGGGAGAGAACGGCAGCGGCAAGTCTACCTTCATTAAGCTCCTGTGCCGCCTCTATGATCCCACCGAGGGAGAAATCCTGTTAAACGGTATCGACATCCGCAAATACCAGTACCCGGACTATATCGCCCTGTTCTCAGTGGTGTTCCAGGACTTCCACCTGTTGGCTCTGCCTGTGGGCCAGAACGTGGCGGGAAGCACCCAATATGACCGGGAGCGGGTGGCCCAGTGCCTCACCCAGGCGGGAATCATGGACCGAGTGGAGAAGATGGACCAGGGATTGGATACCTATCTCTATAAGGATTTGGAGAAGAAGGGCGTGGAGGTGTCCGGGGGCGAGGCCCAGAAAATCGCCATTGCCCGGGCCCTCTATAAGGATGCCCCCTTTATCATCCTGGACGAACCCACTGCCGCCCTGGACCCCATTGCCGAGGCAGAGGTGTACTCCAAGTTCGACCAGATTGCCGGAGACAAGACGGCGGTGTACATCAGCCACCGTCTCTCCTCCTGCAAGTTCTGCGACGACATCGTGGTCTTTGACCACGGCCACATCGTCCAGCAGGGCAGCCACCAGCATCTGGTGGAGGCAGAGGGCATGTACGCCCAGCTGTGGCAGGCCCAAGCCCAGTATTATCAAAAACAAGAGCAATGAGGAAAGCCCCCGGACAGTATGTCCGGGGGCTTCAGCCTGTCGAGAAACCCGGTGTATGGATTATGTGTAGGCCGGGTTCTGTCATAAAGCGTGCAGAGCGGAATAG
>CALWXF010000023.1 GCA_944385445.1 uncultured Oscillospiraceae bacterium | reverse complement strand
GACCTGCACCTGTGGCAGCCCCTGGACATTCTGCGCAAGGCCGACCGGATGACCATGGCCAACTCCCTGGAGCTGCGAGTGCCCTATCTGGACCGTGAGGTGTGGAAGGTGGCCCGCTCCATCCCCAGCAACCAGAAGATGCGTGGCAAGTCCACCACCAAGTTCCCCCTGCGTCAGGCCGCCGTGCCCATGCTCCCCGATGACTGGATCAAGCGTCCCAAGGTGGGCTTCCCCGTTCCCTTCATCGCCTGGCTCAAGGAGGAGAAATACTATAACTGGGCCAAGGACCTCATCAACCAGGACTATGTAGCCGAGTTCTTCGACCAGAAGTACCTGCTGGACCTGCTGGAGCAGCACTACTCCGGCCAGAAGCGTACCCACCGCAAGCTGTATACCGTGCTGTCCTTCCTCATCTGGTATCAGGTGTACTTCCCCGAGGTGTGTGGCGTGGCTCCCTACCAGCCCAAATAATCTATCGTCATATCCCACAGTCCGCAGCGGTCCCCTCGCTGCGGACTGTTATCGTTGTGATGAATTTTGCCATATCCCGCCGGTGTTACAAGAACCTGCTATTGAAATCACAATCTTTCTTTTATATAATAGTAGTACTGCCTTATTTTATTGATTCAGGAAGGTGCCATTATGAGTTTGCGAGTGGGCATTGATATCGGCTCCACCACCGTCAAAGTGGTGGTGCTGGACGAAGAGAACCAAGTTTTATTCCGCTCCTATGAGCGGCATTATTCCAAGACCCGGGAACGGGCCTGTGAGACCCTGCACTCCATTGAGGATATGCTGCGGGGCAAAGAGGTGAAGCTGGTCATCACCGGCTCTGCCGGATTGGGCGTGGCCAAGGCCGCCGGCCTGGACTTTGTCCAGGAGGTGTATGCCACCGCCGCAGCGGTGAACACCTACATTCCCGACACGGACGCCGTCATCGAGCTGGGCGGCGAGGACGCCAAGATCATCTTCTTCGGCGGCGCTCTGGAGGAGCGTATGAATGGCTCCTGCGCCGGCGGTACCGGAGCTTTCATCGACCAGATGGCCACGCTGATGAACGTCACGGTCAATGAGCTGGACGAACTGTCCCTGAACCACGAGAAGATCTACCCCATCGCCTCCCGGTGCGGCGTGTTTGCCAAGTCCGACATCCAGCCCATCCTCAACCAGGGCGGACGAAAAGAGGATGTGGCCGCCTCCATCTTCCAGGCCGTGGTGGACCAGACTGTGGCAGGCCTCACCCAGGGCCGAGAGCTCAAGGGTAAAATCGTGTTCCTGGGCGGCCCTCTCACCTTCTTGAAGGGCCTGCGTGAGCGCTTTGTGGAGACCCTGCAGCTGGACGAGGCCCACGCCATCTTCCCCAAGGACGGCGACTGTTTTGCCGCCATTGGCGCTGCCCTTTGCTCGGAGGAGTATGCCGCCCGTCCCTTTGAAGAGCTGCTGAAGCTACTGGAGGAGAGCCGGGACGCCACCACCGTGGTGGACACCATGCCCCCCCTGTTCCAGTCTCAGGAGGAGTACGAAGCCTTTGTGGCCCGCCACAACGCCTCCACGCCCCCTCAGCTGGACATTCACACCTACACCGGCGACGCCTACCTGGGCATTGACGCCGGTTCCACCACCACCAAAATAGCCCTCATCGCCCCCGATGGCGGCCTGCTGTACACCTACTACCACTCCAACCAGGGCAACCCGGTGTCGGTGGTCCTGCCCCAGCTCAAGGAGATTTACAAGCTGTGCGGCGACCGCATCACCATCAAGGGCGCTGCCGTCACCGGCTATGGTGAGGACCTCATCAAAAACGCCTTTAACTGTGATCTGGGCCTGGTGGAGACGGTGGCCCACTACCGTGCCGCCGCCCACTTCAACCCGGATGTGGACTTTATCATCGACATCGGCGGCCAGGACATGAAGTGCTTTAAAATCCGCAACGGCGCTGTAGACTCCATCATGCTCAACGAGGCCTGTTCCTCCGGCTGCGGCTCCTTCATCGAGACCTTTGCCAAGGCCCTGGGCTATTCCATTGCGGACTTTGCCAAGATGGGTCTGTTTGCCCAGCGCCCGGTGAACCTGGGCTCCCGGTGCACCGTGTTTATGAACTCTTCGGTGAAGCAGGCCCAGAAGGACGGGGCCAGCGTGGAGGAAATCTCCGCCGGTCTGTCCATCTCCATCGTGAAAAACGCCGTGTACAAGGTCATCCGCGCCGCCAGCGCCGACGACCTGGGCAAGCACATCGTGGTTCAGGGCGGCACCTTCTACAACGACGCCGTGCTCCGGGCCTTTGAGCAGGAGCTGAAGCGGGACGTGACCCGTCCCACCATCTCGGGCATCATGGGCGCCTTCGGCGCCGCTCTGGCCGCCCGCAACCTGCACCTGGAGAAGTCCACCCTGCTGGGCCCTGAGGCGCTGGAAAACTTCACCCATACCGCCAAGCCGGTGACCTGCAACCTGTGCACCAACCACTGCTCCCTCACCGTCAACACCTTTGACGGCGGCCGTCGGTTCATCTCTGGCAACCGCTGTTCCCGCCCCCTGGGCAAGGAGAAGGTGGAGCTGCCCGACCTGTACAACTACAAGTACCGCAAGCTCCGCTCCATGGAGGGCAAGGGCTTCGGCAACGGCTCCCGGGGCCGCATCGGCATCCCCTTCGGGCTGAACATGTACGAGAACCTGCCCTTCTGGTTTGAGCTGTTCACCCGCCTCAACTTCGAGGTGGTGCTCTCCCCCGAGTCCTCCCGCAAGCTGTACATCAAGGGCCAGCGCACCATTCCCTCGGACACCGTGTGCTATCCCGCCAAGCTTCTCCACGGCCATGTGCAGGCCCTGGTGGAGGCCGGGGTGGACGCCATTTTCTACCCCTGCATGTCCTACAACTTCGACGAGAAGACCTCGGACAACAACTACAACTGCCCGGTGGTGGCCTACTACCCCGAGCTGCTGGCCGCCAACGTGCCCGACCTGAAAAAGACCCGGTTCCTCTACCCCTATGCCGGACTTCACCGCCAGAAGGACTACGAGCGCATCGGCTCCCAGTGGTTCTCGGACACCTTCGGCATTCCCCGCCGGGAGGTGGTCCACGCCATCCGGGCTGCCTACCAGGCCTACGACCTGTACAAGCAGGAGATCCGGGCGGTGGGCCAGTCCTACATCGACAAGGCCCGGGCCGAGGGCCGTCCCATCATCGTCATGGCGGGCCGTCCCTACCACATCGACCCGGAGATCAACCACGGCATCAACGACCTGGTCACCTCCTTCGGCTTTGTGCTGGTCAGTGAGGACGCCGTGGCCTACCACGAGGACTACGCCCCCCGGAAGGTGCTCAATCAGTGGACCTTCCAGTCCCGGATGTACAACGCCGCCCGCTACGTGTGCACCCAGCCAGACATGCAGCTGATCCAGCTGGTAAGCTTCGGCTGCGGCACCGATGCCATCACCGGCGACGAGGTGCGCTCCATCCTGGAAGAGGGCGGCAAGCTGTACACCCAGCTGAAAATCGACGACATCAGCAACCTGGGCGCTGTCCGCATCCGTGTGCGTTCCCTCATGGCCGCCATGGAGGAGCGGGACCAGAACCAGGGCTGATGTCCCCTGGACCAAGTTCCGAAAGGAGAAAATAACATGGCTGAATTGGTTTACGCCAAAGATGGGCGTCTTCTGTTCACCAAAGAGATGAAGCAGGAGTACACCCTGCTGATGCCCCAGATGCTTCCCGTTCACTTTGGCATGTTCCGCCAGCTACTGGTGCTGGAGGGCTACAAGGTGGATATGCTCACCACCAACCACAGAGGCATTGTGGACGAGGGCCTGAAGTACGTCCACAACGACACCTGTTACCCTGCCCTGCTGGTCATTGGCCAGCTCATTGACGCCGTCAAGCATGGCGGCTATGACCCCCACAAGGTGGCTCTGCTCATCACCCAGACCGGCGGCGGATGCCGGGCCTCCAACTACATTCACCTGCTGCGCAAGGCTCTGGAGAAGGCTGGCATGTCCTACATCCCCGTCGTCTCGGTGAACCTCTCCGGCATGGAGAAGAACCCCGGCTGGAGCCTCACCCTCCCCCTCATTCGCAAGATGATCTACGCCATGATGTACGGCGACCTCATCGTCAACGTGGCCAACCAGGTGCGCCCCTATGAGGTGATGAAGGGGGACACCGACCAGATGGTGGAGACCTGGGAAACCAAGCTCATTGAGGGCTTCCAGAAAGGCCGTGGCATGAACCGCAAGGAGATGCGCCAGATCTTTGACCAAATCTGCGCTGACTTTGCCGACATCCCCGTGGCCGGACCTCAGAAGGTGCGTGTGGGTGTGGTGGGTGAGATCTACGTCAAGTTCTCCCCCCTGGGCAACAACAACCTGGAGGACTTCCTGCTCTCCGAGGGTGCCGAACCTGTGGTGCCCGGCCTCACCGACTTCATGATTTTCAAGATTTTCAACCGGGAGTCGGATGTGGACCTGTATGGCGGCAAGTGGATCAAAAAGAAGGTCTGTCAGGTCTTCAAGGGCTACATTGAGGAGTGCCAGAAGGACATGATCGCCGCCCTGAAAAAGACCCGGTTCCACGCCCCCGGCACCTTTGAGAACATGCACAAGCTGGTCCACGGCTACCTGGGCGACGGCAACAAGATGGGCGAGGGCTGGCTGCTCACCGGCGAGATGCTGGAGCTCATCCACTCCGGGGTGCCCAACATTGTCTGTACCCAGCCCTTCGGCTGTCTGCCCAACCACATTGTGGGCAAGGGCATGATTCGCAAGCTGAAAGACGACTACCCCAACTCCAACATCGTGGCCATTGACTACGACCCCGGCGCCACCAAAATTAACCAAGAGAACCGCATCAAGCTGATGCTGGCCAACGCCCGCCAGATCGCCAAGCAAGAGGCCCAGCAGAAGGCGGAGCAGGACCTGGTGGGCGCCGCCCACTAAAAGGAGCAGATACCCATGCCACAGCTCACCATTGTAGAGGCGTCCTCCCCGGCTCACTTCGCCGCCATGAGCGAAATCCACGCTCTGGGCTGGTGGGCCGCCTATCAGGAGGCTGTGCCTCTGGACTGGATGGAAGAGCACATCACCCCCACCCGCTGGGTGGACACCTTTGCCGACTACGCCAGAACCCCTCGCCACCACGGTTTTCTCCTCTATCGGGACGACACCCCTGTGGGCTGCATCACCTGCGGGCCTGCCCGCATTGGAGACCAGAACCACGGCGGAGGTATGCAGGTGCACTTTGATGCCTCTGGCTACCAGGGTTGGGGCGAAGTCATCTCCTTCTACACCCATCCCCAGGAGACAGGTAAGGGATACGGCAGTCTGCTCATGGACCGAGCCAAGGAGCAGTTGAAAGCGGACGGCTTCCAGCAGGCCTATGTGTTTGTGCTGCGGGAAAACCAAGGCGCCCGGCGTTTCTATGCCCGCCACGGCTTTGCCTGGGACGGCACCCATCAGGATATCCCCTTCCCCCACGACACCGTGTGCGTGGATTTACGCTACACCACGACCCTCTAAATGACAGAAGCGGCGGAGCACATGCTCCGCCGCTTTTTCACATTTATACACGCACAGCTCCCACGCCCAGCACGCCGGGCCCGGTGTGACAGGATATCGAGAGGGTCAGGTCTGCGCATTCCACTGGATAGTCCAGAGAGAAGTACTGCTGCACCTGGTCCACCCATTCCTCCCGCAGCTGGTCCGACACTCGGCTGCACGCAATTTTCACCCGCAGGTGGCCGCTGTCATGGAGGTCCTTGAGTCGTCCCTCCATGTCCACCCGCAGCTTCTCCAGCATCATCTGGCGGGCAGCCTTGGCCCCCCGCACCTTGCCCACCGCCTCCAGCTTGTCTCCGGCGATGGTGAGCACAGGCTTGATGTTCAGCATGGCTCCGGCAAAGGCCTCCACACCGGACACTCGGCCACCTCGGCGCAGGTATTTCAGGGTGTCCACCATGAGGAAGATGCTGGCGTCCGCTGCCTGCTCCTCCAGGGTGCGGCGGATGGAGGCTGCGTCCATGCCCTGCTCTGCCATAGCCAGGGCATCCAGCACCGCCTGGTACTGGGTCACAGAGATGCGGCGGTTATCCACCACCTGCACACGGCCATGATAGTCGTCTGACATCATCCGTGCGGTGGCATAGGTGCTGCTCAGGCCCGCAGACATGGGGATATACACCAGCTGATCGTAGCCCCGGAGAATCCGGTTCCACAGCTCCAGGGTATCCGCCGGGGAGGGCTGGGAGGTAAACATCTCCGCCCCCGCTGTCATACGCTGATAGAAGTAATCCTGGCTCAGGTCCAATCCCTCATAGTAGACCTTACCATCAATGTGTATGGGCATAGGGATGACGTACACCCCCATCTTTTTCCCCTCTTCCACGCTGATTCCGCTATTGCTGTCCGTCATCACGGCAACTGTCCGCTTCATTGGCCTGTCTCCTTTTCCAGCAGTCAAGATAGAGGATATTATACCCGATTTTTACTATTTTTTCAAGCCTCCAGATGGGCACATGCCGATTCCAGCACGCCCCCAATGGACTGACGGATCACCAGGTCGGCTCGCTGGTCATAGCTGGTGGCATCCTGGTTGATGAGCACCAGGTGACGGCCCCGGAAATACTCCAGCAGTCCTGCAGCCGGATACACCACCAGAGAGGTACCGCCTACAATGAGCAAATCTGCACGGGAGATGGCCTCCACAGCGCCTCGGATGGTGCGCTGGTCCAGCCCCTCCTGGTAGAGTACCACATCGGGCTTGATGATGCCACCACAGTGGGGACAGCGTGGAATCCCCTCCCCTGCTGCGATCTCCTCCACCGGATAAGAAGCCCCGCAGGACATGCAGTAGTTGCGATAGACCGAGCCGTGGAGCTCATACACCCTCTGGCTGCCCGCCTTCTGATGCAGTCCGTCGATGTTCTGCGTCACCACCGCCTTCAGTTTGCCCAGCTGCTCCAGCTTGGCCAGCGCCAGATGGGCGGCGTTGGGCTGCACATCCAGACACAGCATTTTGTCCCGATAAAACCGATAAAACTCCTGGGTGTGGGACATAAAATAGTCGTGGCTGAGAATGGTCTCCGGCGGCAAATCGTAGTGCTGATGATATAATCCATCCTGGGACCGGAAGTCTGGAATACCGCTTTCCGTGGACACTCCTGCGCCTCCGAAAAAGACGATGTTGTTGCTCTCCTCCACCCACTGTCTCAAAGTCTCAATGTCTTGCATGGCCTTGTGCCTCCTTTTCTCCATCATACCCATTTCAGATGCCCAGGTCAACCAAATTTTCCATATAGAAACAACAAGAGCCCTCCGGCAACACCGGAGAGCTCTTGTCTTTCTCATCGAGTCCAAAGCCATATCATCAGGGCAATCACCAGGCCGAACGCAACGATGTAGATCGCAGCCATGACCAGGGCCGCTTTCAGGGCCGCCCAAATATAGGCTCTGCGGTCCTCCCGGCTCATTCCGGTGTCCTCCCAGGGGCGTTCCTCACGCTTCGGTTCCATGGGCTCCGGCGGGCGGGATTCCCTGCTGTCCGGCCGACCTGGCCGGAACAGCGTAGGACGGGACAGGCCGCTCATATCCGCAATCACACGGCCATCATCGTCCTCGTATTTTTTAGGCTTGCGTGCCATACCTTACTTGTCGAAGAGGTGGCAGACCACATAGTGGCCGGGCTCCACCTCACGCTGGCAAGGAGCCTCCACCTTGCATCGCTCGGTGGCATAGGGGCAGCGGGTGTGGAACTTACAGCCGCTGGGGGGATTGGCGGGAGAGGGAATGGAGCCCTCCAGCACAATGCGGTTCATCTTGGCGTTGGGGTCGGGCACGGGGATGGCGGAGAACAGAGCCTTGGTATAGGGGTGCAGGGGGTTGCGGAAGATGTCCTCGGTGTCGCCGTACTCCACCAGATTGCCCAGGTACATCACGCCCACGGAGTCAGAGATGTGCTCCACCACAGACAGGTCGTGGGAGATGAACAGATAGGTCAGGTTGTACTGGTCCTGCAGGTCCTTGAGCAGGTTAATGATCTGGGCCTGAATGGACACGTCCAGAGCGGACACAGGCTCGTCACACACCACGAACTCAGGGTTCAGAGCCAGAGCACGGGCAATGCAGATACGCTGACGCTGGCCGCCGGAGAACTCGTGGGGATAGCGGGCCTTGTGGAAGGGCTGCAGGCCGCAGTTGTCCATCACCTTGTCGATGTAGTCATTGAACTCAGACTTGCTCACCAGCTTGTGCTCCCGGACGGCCTCGCCGATGATCTCACCCACGGGCAGACGGGGAGACAGGCTGGAGAAGGGGTCCTGGAAGATGATCTGCATCTTGGTGCGCAGAGCCCGCATCTCCTTGGGACTCATGTCGTAGACCTCTTTGCCGTTAAAGAGCACCTGGCCGTCGGTCTTCTCCCCCGCCAGGCGGAGGATGGTACGTCCGGTGGTGGTCTTACCACAGCCGGACTCACCCACCAGGCCCATGGTGGTGCCACGCTTGAGGTTGAAGGTGACACCGTCCACGGCCTTGACGTGGCCCACGGTCTTACTGACCATGCCGCCCTTGATGGGGAAGTACTTCTTCAGGTGGTTGACCTGGAGAATGTACTGGGGATCGTACTCCACGGGGGTGAAGTCGCCCTTGGAAATTACGCTTTTCTTGTCGGACATCAGCCCTCACCTCCCTGGTTCTTATGGTCATAGTAACGGTAGCAGGACACAAAGTGGGTGGGGCTGAGCTGCACCTGGCAGGGGTACTCGCCCTCGCAGCCGGCCACACACATCTCACAGCGGTCCTTGAAGTAGCAGTAGTTGGGCATATCAATGGGGTTGGGCACCTTGCCGGGGATGGAGTAGAGCTTATCCACCTGCTTGCCCACCACAGGCTTGGAAGCCATCAGACCAATGGTGTAGGGGTGAGCGGGGTTGGAGAAAATCTCGTGCACCGTACCCTTCTCCACCACACGGCCAGCGTACATGACCACCACATAGTCGGCCATCTCAGCGATGACGCCCAGATCGTGAGTGATGAACATGATGGAGGAGTTGATCTTATCCTTCAGGTTGCGCAGCAGGTCCAGCACCTGGGCCTGGATGGTCACGTCCAGAGCGGTGGTGGGCTCATCGGCGATGATCACCTTGGGGCTGCAGGCCAGAGCCATGGCGATACACACACGCTGACGCATACCACCGGACAGCTCATGGGGATACATCTGATACACGCCCTGGCTGTTGGCGATGCCCACCATCTCCAGCAACTCGATGGTGCGGTTCTTGATGTCCTCCTTGGTCTTTCCCTCACCGTGGTGCAGAGCGATGACCTCATCCACCTGCTCGCCGATGCGGAACACGGGGTTCAGGCTGGTCATGGGCTCCTGGAAGATCATGGACACATAGTTGCCACGAATCTTCTGCATCTGCTCATTGGGCATCTTGGTCACGTCATAGGCCTTATCGCCCATGTTCAGGCGGATCTCGCCCTCCACCACCTGGCCCTGGGGCCGCTGGAGCAGCTGCATCAGGGACAGGCTGGTGACGGACTTACCGCAGCCGGACTCGCCCACCACGCCCACGGTCTTGCCGATGGGCACTTCAAAGGACACGCCGTCCACGCTCTTCACCACACCGGCGTCAGTGTAGAAGTAGGTGTGGAGGTTATCAAACTCCACGGCGTTGTTGGGATCGGCCATGTGAGTGAGGTACTCACTCTCCGGCACATTTTTACGCTTACGCTGTTTCTCAAAGGCATTGGTGATCCGGCGGTTTTCCTTGGCAATGCGCCGGGCCTCCCGGCCGGAGAGATAGCCTTCTGCTTTTTTCTTAGCCATAGTCTCTCCTCCTCTCTTACCGCTTCATCTTGGGGTCGAAGGCGTCCCGCAGACCGTCGCCCACGAAGTTGAAGCCCAACACCGTGAGCAGCAGGCAGATACCGGCGGGAATCCAAACGAACCAGTAGTTGGTCAGCACGAAGGAGTTGGACACGTCGTTGATGATGTTACCCCAGGAAGCGAAGGGGAACTTGACGCCCAGGCCCAGGAAGGACAGGGTGGCCTCCGTGATAATGGTGGAACCCAAGCTCATGGTGCAGATGACGATGAGCTGAGGAATGACGTTGGGGATCAGGTGGCGGAAAATACGCCGGGAGATGCTGATACCACAGGCCTCGGTAGCGGTCATGAACTCCTGCTCACGCAGAGAGAGGATCTGACCACGCACCATACGGGCAATGCCAGGCCAGCCCAGGAAGCCCAGAACCAGCATCAGGTACAGCATACGCATCTGGGGATCCACTCGCATGCCGTCCATGGCGGAACCCATAATAATGATCAAAGGCATGGAGGGGATGCAGTAGAACACGTCCACCACACGCATGATCAGGTTGTCCACCCAGCCGCCGAAATATCCGGCCACGCCGCCCAGGATAATACCCAGGAAGGCGGAGATGAACACCACGATGAAGCCGATGACCAGAGACACACGGCCACCGTACATCAGACGGGTGAGCATGTCCATACCGTTGCGGTCGGTGCCCAGCCAGTGGGCCTTGCTGGGCTCAGAGTAGGTGTCAAACACCTGGGTCTCCTTCTCCTGCTTGACGGAATAGCTCTTGGTGTCAGCATCATACTCCAGAGTGTAGTCGTAAGACCCCTCTTCATTGGTGAAGATGAACTCCTCGCTGCCATTTTCGATGGCCTGAGCCAGCTGCTCCTTAAAATCACGGGTAAAGGTGACATCGCTGACCTTGGACTGCACCACAAAGCGGCTGATATAGGCCACAGGCTGACCAGCCTCATTGATGCCGCCATTCTCATCCACGGTATACTCGGTGCCATTCACAGTAAAACTCTGCTCGCCGTTGGTATAGGCCTTCAGAGCAGCACGCTGGAAGTCAAAGCTGAGGTTCAGAGAGGGATCCTCGGCATTTACAATGTCCTTGTAGGCCAGAGCCACCGGTGCGCCGCCCTGGGAGATCACATAGAAGTCCTCGCCCTCTTTGGCGATGGAATAGGTGACCCCTTCATAGGTAAAGGAGGACTGATCCTTGGCCGCAGCAATCATAAACTGGGCCTGGAGCATACCAGCAAAGCTCTGCCCTTCCGCCGAGGTATAGCGCAGGCTGGTATTCTCCGTCACGCCTGCATATTCCTTGGACTGTAACTCATAGCGATAGAACAGCTGGTCCTGGTCATAGGGGCTGACCACACCGCCGATAAAGGAAAAGATGAACATAGCGGCCAAAATCACCAGGCCCACCACAGCCAGACGGTTGCGGAAAAAACGCTTGGCGACCAGAGCGCCGGGGGACAACACCTTGACACGGCGGTCATCGTTCAGAGAAAGGTGCTCCTGGGAGCCGCCCTCCTGCTGATGGTTCATTTTCTTCTCGTCAGACATGAAAGCGCCTCCTTAATTATGCAATGCGCACGCGGGGGTCAACCACTGCGTACAGAATGTCGGAAATCAGATTGCCCAGCAACGTCAGAACAGCCAGGAACAGCAGGTAGAACATGGAGAAGGGAATGTCACCGGCAGTCATAGCATAGTACGAGGTCCAACCAATGCCCTGGATGGAGTACAGGGTCTCGGTAATCAGAGCACCGGCAAACAGGCCAGGCAGAGAGCCGCCCACGATGGTGACCAGAGGAATCAAGGTGTTGCGGAAGGCGTGATGATAGATGACCTTCTTCTCACTCAGGCCCTTGGCCCGGGCAGTCCGGATATAGTCGGAGTTGAGCACCTCCAGCATGTTGGTACGGGCATAACGCATGAGGGAGCCCACAGACACCACCACCAGCGTGACAATGGGAAGCACCATGTGGTGCGCCACATCCAGGAACTGGCCCAATGCATCCAACTGCAGGTGGTTTCGTCCCGTCAGGCCGCCCAGATCAAACCAGCTCAGGTTCACGCAGAACACCAGCTTGAGCAGAGTGGCAAAGAAGAAGGTGGGCAGAGAGATACCAGCCAGAGCAAACACGCTGATGGCATAATCGGCCTTGGAGTACTGACGGGTGGCAGCGATGACGCCCAGAGGAATGGCGATGATCAGCTGTAAAATAAACGCAATTCCGCCCATGACAAAGGAGATCCAGATGACCTCGGTGAACTTCTCCATGACAGGCACAGTGTACTTCCAGCTGTCGCCGAACTGACCCGTGAGGATGTTGCCCAGCTGGTGGAAGAAGCCGGGAATCAGCGGCAGGTCCAAACCATATTGGGCATTGAGCTGTGCCACCCACTCGTCATAGGGCTTGGCGCCGGGGGCCATGGCCAGCTGACGAGCCATCGTCTCCACATAGGAGCTGGGCAGACAGCGCAGCAGCGTATAGATGATAAACGCCACAAAAAACAGAATGACTACTGATAATAGTACGCGCTTGATGATAAAATTTCGCATAGAATCCCCTCCGTATTTGTTGGCGAGGCACAGGGGTTCGTGGCCTCGCATGATGTGTTCGCCCCGTCCGCACATCAGGCAGCCCCTCCGGCTCTTAAAGCAGCCTGGGTCGGAACAGCCGCCTCATGTGCAGGGATGCGCAGGGTTGCCCTGCGGCCTTACGGCCGCAGGGCAACCGTGTAATAACTTAGGAACTTCTTCCTTTGTTTTTTGTGCAGACCGATTAGTTCAGCTCCAGCAGCTCGATGTCGTTCATCCAGTTCCAGTAAGTGGTCATATCAGGAGTCAGGGTGTCGATCTTGATACGCTCAGTGGAGAAGATGAAGCAGTTGGCACGCTGATAGATGGGAACCTCAACGGCCCAGTCCATCACGATGTCCAGAGCATCCTTGTACATCAGAGCACGGGCCTCCTGATCGGTGATGGAGCGAGCGTCCATGATGATCTGGTCCAGCTTGGCGTCCTTGATGTCGTAGTTGTAGTTGGAAGTGCCCTGGCTGTGGTAGATCTGATACATGTCAGGGTCCACAGTGGCCTGCCAGGCAGCGGCGAACAGCTCAGCAGTACCGGCCTCCATCTGCTTGAACAGGTCGGAAGAGTTGGCAATATCGCTGATGCGCAGGTCCATGCCGATCTCCTTGAGAGCATCGGAGGCCAGAGTGCACATCATGTAGGAGGGGTGGTCGCCCTGACCGCCGCCACCGATGATCAGCTCGTAGCTCATCTCAGCGCCAGCGGGAGCAGCGGTGATCTTGCCGTTCTCCACGGTGTAGCCGGCAGCCTCGAAGAAGCCCAGAGCGGCCTGCTTGGCAGCGGCATACTTCTCGTCATCGCTCATACCCTCGGTGTAGATGGGCTGGCCGTTGACGTCGGTGGAGAAGGCCACCTGGTAGCCGTCATCGGTGACACGGGGAGCGGCCCAAGAGGTGTCGGAGATGGGGTAGTTGATGACGTTGGCCCACTTGCCGTAGTAGGAGTTGATGGCCACATCACGGTACACAGCCAGCACGGTGGCCAGGCCCTTACGCAGGTTCTTGGAGGCATCGGAGGAGCCATCTTCGCCCACCTTCACGTTGTCGGCGTTGATGCCCACATAGCCGTAGCCCAGGTTGTCCACGGTGTTGACGGTGATGACGGAACCGTTGAAGTCCTCGCTGCCGCCGTTGGCGTCAGCAATCTCCTTGATGGCGTCGTTGGAGAAGGAGGGATCGGTGATGTCCAGGGTGCCGGACTTCACACCGTTGACCTTATCGGCCTCGTTGGTCTCCTTGAAGCTGATGTTCTTGATCTTGGGCTCGCCCTTCCAGTAGTTGGCATTGGCCTTCAGGGCCACAGTGCCGTTCTCATAGCTGACGAACTCGTAGGGACCAGCGCCCATGGGATCGCTGTTCTTCTCACGCACGATGGTCAGATCGCCCTTGGTAAAGCCGAACTTGTTGTTCTCGTAGTCGTACAGCTCCTCGTTGCCATAGTGGTGCAGGGGAGCAACCACCAGAGACAGCTGATAGATGCAGGTGGCGGAGACCTCAGTGGTCACCACTCGCACGGAGTTGTCGCTGGTCTTCTGGATGCCGGAGATGTTGGGAGCAGACTCACCGGTCTGGATACCAACATTGTAAGCATCATAGTTCTCCATGTTGTTGGTCAGGTCAGAGAGATTCTGAGTGGGGCCCTCAACCACAGCCATCTCAGCGGGGTTGCCGCCGTAGTTCTCCAACATGGCCTTGTAGAAGTCCTCATAGGTGGCATCCTCAGCCAGCTCGTAGCCCCAGTTGGCAGCCATGGCAGCCACGCTGTCCTCAGCAGTGTTGGCAGCATTGGCAACCAGGTAGGCGCCGATATCCTCAGCCATCTTCACACCAGCCTGGTCCACGTCAGCCCACAGAGCGGTCTGCTCCTCCTCGGTCCAACGAGAGAAGTCGGTGTTGTCACGGCCGGCCTTCAGGATCAGGTTGAACTTGGACTCCATGCCGGAACGGTACTCGTTCATACCCATGATGGGCTGACCATACAGGGTGGAGCTGCCGTCATAGGTGGGGTCGGACAGAACGTACATGGAGAAGATCACGTCGTCGATGTCCATCTCGGTACCGTCGGAGAACTTCACGCCGTCCTTCAGGGTGATGTCGTAGTACACGGTGCCGTCCTCGTTCTCAGTGACCACCACATCGGAGATACCAGTGTAGGTGTACTCGGTGCCGTTGTACTCACGCTTCTCGCCCTCGATGCCGTTGAGCACCATAGCGCCCTCACGGTCAGAGCCGATCAGGCTCTGGCTGAACATGCTCACGATGTTTCCATCATAAGCAGAGGTGTAGAAGAAGGGAGAGAATTTGCCGTCGTAGTTACCGTCGCCCACCACCAGGGTGCTGGCTCCGGAGCCCTCGCCGGGAGTCTTGTTGCCGCAAGCAGAGAGCAAACCAAGCGTCATGACAGAAGCCATGCCCAGCGCAAGCACTCGTTTCGTGCTTTTCATGTAGAGATTCCTCCTTAAATTATATTGAACAAAGAGAACATCCATCCTCTGAGCTCACAAGGAATATGTTCGGTCTCCCCTTCTCTCTACCGGGAGGCCGATTTTGCAATTCCACCTACTTTATCTTTCATTTCCCTCGCCCTCAGTGTCCACGTCAAGCGGTCAAATGTTTTTTCAGCAGATTTTGCAAAAACTATTCTATTATGTTTTGCTCCAATTGTCAACGAGAACATCCTGTGATATCTCACAAATTTTTGCGCTTTATCACGTTAAATAGACCACAATGCACGATTTTCTCTGCCCTTCCACAGGACTGCACAGACAAAAACCACAATTTCCAGACCCAAAAACGCAAAACTGTACAGATACTCCACCCCTTGCAGGGAATGTGTCACCACATATACAATCTGTCCACAGAGTGTGCACATTGACAAAATCATAGCCAAGATTGTGCGGATGGGCAGCTGCTTGATGGTGGCGTCGTAGACATATTCCCGCAGGGGATTTCCCCAGTAGGACAGGCGGCACACCGCCCACACCAGGGAAACCACCGCAAAAAACGTGAGCATATAGGGTGCAATCACATACCAGGTGTTGTACAGAGCCGGAACCGGCATCAAACCGCCGGCCACCTGAGCCACCCCCATGATCGCCGCCAACACCATGCGCAGGCGCATACTCTGGCGGTAACTTCTCTCGTCCCCTTGGTAGGAGTAGTGGCGGCCGATATAGACCATCTCCCCCCCTGCTCCTCTGGTGAACTGAGAGGCCTTGGCGGCTCGGTTCCACCGCTTATGCTTATTCTTCTTTTCCGACATCGCTTATTCAATTCCAGTCATGTCGAAATGCTCCAGCCAGTTCTTGGCAGAGGCACACACTCGTTGCAGGCAGCTCTCCTCGAAGGGGCTGTCCAGACCAGCTCGCTCCAGCAGGGTGGTAAACACCTGGCTGCCGCCCTGGCGGGTGTAGGCCATGTAGTGCTCCCAGGCCTCCCCCAGGTCCTCCTGAATCTTATCCCAGAACTGGAGGGCCACCGTCTGAGCCAGGCAGTAATCAATATAATAGAAGGGGCTGGAATAGATGTGGTGCTGACGCTGCCAGCCCTCGCCCTCGCTGTAGAAGGGAATCTCCCCGTCCAGCTTCATCCAGGGCATATAGGTTCCCAGCAGTTCCTTCCACACCTGGTGGCGCTGGGCAGGGGTCATCTCGGGATGGGCGTACACCTCATGCTGGAAGTGGTCCACCATGGTGCCGTAAGGGATGAAAGTAAGAGCACTTGACAGGTGGCTATAGTGGAACTTTCGGGTATCCTCTCCGAAGAAGCCCTGCGCCCAGGGCCACGCGAAGAACTCCATAGACATGGAGTGCACCTCACAGGCCTCCATGCTGGGCCAGATATACTCGGAGGGAATGCGGTCCCGGTTGAGCCAGGCATCAAAGGCGTGGCCTGCCTCATGGGTCACCACCTCCACGTCGCCCTGGGTGCCATTGAAGTTGGCAAAGATAAAGGGAACCTTGTAGTCCAGGATGTCGGTGCAATAGCCGCCGCCCGCCTTGCCCTCAGTGGAGAGCACGTCCATGAGCTCCCCATCCAACATGGTGCGGAAAAACTCACTGGTCTCCGGGGACAGGGCGTCGTAGAACTTGCGGCCGTGGTCCAGAATGTCCTGGGCGGTCCCACAGGGGCGGGGATTGCCAGAGCGGAACTCCAGGGCATTATCCGCAAAGCTCATGGGATACTCCTTCCCCAGCCGTTTGGCCTGCTGGCGGTAGATGGAGTCCGCCACCGGCACCAGATACTTCACCACAGCCTGACGGAACTTCTCCACGTCCTCCTTGGTGTAGCAGTTGCGGCCCATGCGGTAGTAGCCCAGAGTAGTATAGCCCTCATAGCCCAGCTTCTTGCCCATCTCATCTCGCAGGTGCACCAGCTGGTCGTACAGGCTGTCCAGGGCCTCCTGGTTGTCCTTGTACCACTGACCTTCCGCCTTCCAGGCGTTGAGACGGCGCTGGTCGTCGGCATCGCTCTTAAAGGGAGTCATCTGGGACAGGGTGTACACGCCGCCCTCAAAGGGAATCTGGGCAGAGGCCAACAGCTTCTCATACTCCTGGGTGAGGTCGTTCTCCTTCTGCATCAGGTCGATGATTTCGGGAGAGAAGGTCTTCAGGGCAATCTCTGCATTGATAAACATCAGATCGCCGTACTCCTGGGAGAAATCGCTGCGATAGGGAGAGTTGAGCATGGCCAGGTTCCAGGCCTGGCTGTACTCCTCCAACTCAGGACCCGCTGCGTTCCAGAACTTCACTTCCCCGTCATAGAACTCGTCTCGGGTGTCAATGGAGTGGCGAATGTTGGCCAGGGTGCCCATGGTCTGGATATGGCGCCCCAGCTCCTCCTTGCGCAAAAATACCTCCCGGGCCGTCTGATAACTGTCAGCAGCCTTGAGTTGCTCCACCAGCTGGCCCATCTTCTCTTTCAGCGCAGCCAGATCGGGGCGCTGATATTTCATCTCAGAAAACTTCACCATATTTGGTTCCTCCTTATCAATGGGTTCAGGGCTGCTCTCTTGAGAGAAAGCAGCCCTTGAGGGTCGTGTGTATTAAAACGGCAGCCCCAGACCTCCGGTGAGGCGTGACATCTGGCTGGCGGCATCGTCGGCAGCCTTGCGCAGGGCCTCGTTCACCGCTGCTACAATCAGGTCCTGGAGCATCTCCACGTCATCAGGGTCCACGGCCTCGGGGTCGATGGTCACAGAGCTGAGCTCCTTCTTACCGGACACCACAGCGGTCACCACGCCGCCGGCGCTGGCCTCGTAGGACTTGCTCTCCAGCTCCTCCTGAGCCTTCATCATGTCCTGCTGCATCTTCTGGGCCTGGCGAATCATGTTGTTCATGTTTCCGCCCATGCCACCCATACCACCCATACCGCGGGTATTGAATCCTTTTGCCATCCGTATTACCTCCTATGTCATATCCTAACAAATTATTCTACGGTTACGTTGCTGTGCCCCGCCGCAAGGAAGGCGTCCAGAGCATCCTCTTCTTCCGGGGACTGAGAAGCGGGAGGCGTCTGCACGGTCTCTGCGGGAGGCGCCCCCACCTGAACTTTCACCGGGACCCGCTGTCCCATATATCGCCCAACCACCTGGGAGACCGCCCCAGAGATATCTGGCTTCTCCACCAGGTCCGCCACAAATTGATTTGCGGCCCAGATGGTCACCACCTCCCCGTCCCAGCGTCCGGTAAGCATGGCGGGCATGGAGAAGAAAGTGTAGTCTCCAGTGGACAGCGCACCCTTGAGCTGGCCGCACACCACATTCCAGCCGGGCCACCCCGTCTGTCCACCCACGGGCGTCGCAGGTGCAGGTGGGGCTGGCTGAGGCTCAACCACAGGGGGCGGCGTAGCTTCCTGTGCCATCGCCTTCTGTAAAGGTATATCGCTTGCAGGCTGTTGGGGCGCCATTTTCTCTGCCACCTCCCAGGGCGGAGGATCAGACGCCACCGGAACGGACCGCTCCGGTTCGGGCTGTATGCTCTTCTGAATCGGAGACGGTGCCGGACTTCGCTGTAAAGTCTTGTCGCTTGCCACTTGTTGGACCACAACGCCAGAGGCCAGTTGTTGCTCCAGTTTTGCCACTCTGGCAGTCAAGGCATTGACACTTCCATCCAGAGAGGGGTCGCACAGCATCACCAGGCACAGCTCCATGTCTGTGCGCCGGTTTGCGGAGTGAACCAGCTCTCCGGCAGTCTTCTGCACCAAGGCCAGCATCTGGACCAGCCGAGGCACGTCAAACAGCTGTCCCAGCCGCTCCAGCGTGCCGGAGTCATATCCCCCGGTGAGCAGACCCGCCCCGCCCTTGGGAGCGCTCTTACTCACCAACAGGTCTCGCAGCAAGGCGGATAGTTCCCCGGCCAGGGCTGCCATCTCCTTGCCTCCGGTGTAGAGGCTAGCCAGTCGTGCCAAGGACCCAGACAGGTCGCCAGCAGCGATCTCCTCCAGCAGCGCCACAGTCTGGAGGTTTCCCGCCAGACCCAGCACCTGAAACACCCGGTCCTGGTCCACGGTCCCCCCTGCCCCCACGCATTGGTCCAGCAGAGACAGGGCATCCCGCATACCGCCATCGGCCAGACGGGCGATAAGCTCCGCCCCCTCTTGGGTCAGCGCAATGCCCTCCTGGGCAGCAACGTAATTCAAACGTCCGGCAATCTCCTCTGCCCGGATGCGCTTAAAGGCAAATTGCTGGCAGCGGCTCTTAATGGTGGCTGGGACCTTGTGCAGCTCTGTGGTGGCCAAAATAAACATCAGGTGGGCGGGCGGCTCCTCCAGGATTTGCAGCAGCGCATTGAAGGCCTGGGGCGAGAGCATGTGCACCTCGTCGATGATATACACCCGCTTGGCCACGGTGGCCGGGGTATAGGTTGCCTCCTCCAGCATGGCACGCACGTCGTCCACTCGGTTGTTGGAGGCTGCGTCCAGCTCCACCACGTCCAGAATGGAGCCGTTCTCAATGCCTGTACAGGCCGGGCACTGGTTACAGGGGTTGCCGTCCTGAGGGTGCTGACAGTTCACGGCCCGGGCCAGAATTTTGGCACAGGTGGTCTTGCCCGTTCCTCTGGTGCCGGTAAACAGATAGGCGTGGGTCAGCCTTCCCCCCTGCACCTGGCGCTTGAGGGTCTCTGTAATATGTCCCTGCCCCACCACATCGTCAAAGCTGCGGGGACGCCACTTTCGGTACAACGCCTGGTACAAACGCCTCACCCCCTAAAAAGAAAATCGCTTGTGTACAGAACAAGACCGCGCACCGGCCTTTGAAGCACAAAATATACCCGTTACCCATACAGCCGGCTCAAGACCGGCACCCCCGCGGCACACGCAGCGGTCCGCTTAGTGCTGCTCGGTTCCCCGCCTGACACGGTTCACGGGGCTACGTTGCGCAGGACCAATCCATCATCGCTGCTTATATGGGGCAGTCAGTACATTTTGTCTCCGGGGGCCGGGATTCATCCCTGCTATAGCGGGTTGCAGATACAGGGCACCGCTAACTCCCCGACTAGCGCGGCCTTACTCCACACACAAGCGTGTTAAAAGCCGATAGTTATTTTATCACATCGTCACGACTTTTTCAACTGAATTTTAAACTTTTCCCCTTTGGACTCTTTTTTCATTTTCTCCATTTTTCTCTTTACAAACTGTTTTTTTCTGTTATAATAGTTAGGTACGGGCCTGTAGCTCAGCTGGGAGAGCGTTCGGTTCGCATCCGAGAGGTCGACGGTTCGATCCCGTTCAGGTCCACCAAAATAAAAGCACCTGCATAAGCAGGTGCTTTTATTTTGGGAGCCATAGGCTCATTTTAATTCTCGGCGGAAATCAATTCCGCCTGCACCAAGGTTTTCGCCCCTGGCGAAAACACTTGTACGGCGCACCAGCGCCGCCCCACCGTGTGGGGCCCCATGTTCTACTGGTATCCATACTGTTTGGAAGACACATTTATTTATGAAAACGCCGCAGTGAAAACCGTGGCGTTTTTTCATTCCACTCTCAGGAGGAGATTCTATGGAAGAAACGGTTCGTTCCATTCACCCATATGCGCCCTACATCCCAGAAGGTGCCACCAAACTCATCATTGGAACCATGCCGCCCTTTCGCTTTTGCACCTCCGGCGGGAGAACCTTACACGACAACGATGTAGACTTCTACTATGGCTCCAGAGATAATCATTTTTGGAAGCTGCTCTCTGAGGTGACCGGTACCCCGCTGGAGTTTGTGAACACCACAGAGGCCGTGAACCAGAGAAAGCAACTGTTGAAGCAGTTACACATCGGTATTACCGACATTGTGGGCAGCTGCATTCACCGAAACGGAAAGTCCGATGACGCCTCGTTATTCTCCATCGAACCCAAGCCTCTGGACAAGCTGTTGCTGGAGCACCCAAATATCGAGAAATTGATTTATACCAGCAGAACTGAAGTTCAAAAGCTTATCAACCGTTTCTTTGCAGATAAGGGTCCCCATACCAGGGCGAAAGATAACACACAGAAAGAAAGCGTCTGGATTAATGGCAGACAATACGGGGTTACCAGACTTTACTCCCCCTCTCCCATCGCCCTGTGGAGCGTCAGCGCCGATACGCGCCTGGAGCAATATCGCCGTGTCTTTTCAAGCAGTGCGCACAGCGATGACATTTGAATTTACCTTAATGATATTTTCTCCAGAAAAACACCAGCGAGATCACGCCTGGTATGCCAATATACAACATCAGGGCAATCACAGAAATCGTTCCAATATGCTCAAAATCGGAAACCGAACAGGCTGCAGCAAGGTATAGCAGCGTCATGGGCAACGAGATGACCCCGATGATTCTATGGGCTAGATTCCAAGTATCTTCATCTTGCACTGTCCACGGCAGGCGCAGGCCGGTATGCCGCTGATACGGTAGGCGTGGAGAAAGAGCCCCGAAGAAGAGAAACAGACAGGAAAACACGGCCATGAGCAGCCACTGTTCCTGCTGCCCTGTCAACGAGATCACCTGGGCTTGCAGCAGTCCGCAAACTGCCAGCAGCACAATCAAAAATATTGCATTGAAAACGGTCACAACTTTCAGTGTTTTCATCTGAGATACAGAAACCGCACCTTCAGAGAATAGAGTCAAATTTCGATATAGAATCAGCAGCGCCAACACAATACAGGCCCCCACCAAAAACAACGACACCAAGGGATTGTCCACTAGGACTACAACCATTAGAGCCACAAAGGAGAGAAAGAGGATTTGTCCCCGCTTCTGGCTGGCCAACGTGTTTCTTTGCAGCTGTTGATTTCGCTCTGCCAACTCCTCGTTGACCCTTGCCAGCTCGTCCGTCAGGTCTACGGTCTCCTTCTCTGGGGTCAGGTCCAACAGCACGCTGACCGGCACCTCCAACGCTTGGGAAATCTCGATCAAAATTTCTGCATCTGGCACAGATGCATTGTTCTCCCACTTGGACAACGTTTGACGGACTACATGCAACCTGGCAGCCAGTTCTTCCTGGGTATACCCTCTCTCCCGGCGGTATTTCTTGATGTTATCACCTAGCATGACTCAATCACCATCCTTGCCCGCATTGTACGAAAGAATGTCAAACTTGTAAAGCAACAAGTTTTAACATGGGGCCATTGGCCTTCAAATCATCACGTTTTTAGCAATAGCAGAGGGTCTGCGGCTCAATAGCCGCAGACCCTCTGACTTTTGTTAGAACAACTGCCCAGGCAGCTTCCGCTTCTCCTTGGTTGGAAAGTCCCGGTCAAAGAGTTCTGCCGCCGCCTCATCCACATAATAGCCCTGGGGCGTGTGGTAGACCCCTGTGACATCATCCAGAAAACCCGGTTGCAGCTCTTTGAGCAGAAAATATGGGACACTCTCCTGCTCCGGTGCCCCATGATACCGGATCCCTTTGGTACTTGCCTCTACAAATCCAGACTTACCATAAAAGGCAATGTTTCCCTCTATACACAGGGCTCCCGCCTCCAGCTGGGCAGCCCGCTCCATAGAGTCATCCAGCAGCCGCTTTCCAAGGCCCTGTCGTTGAACGTCTGGGTGAATGCTGATGGGGCCAAAGGTCATCACAGGAACCCGCTTTCCATCATCAGCGACAATGACAGCGTGCATATACATGATGTGCCCGACCAGCCGTCCATCCAACTCCATAACCAGGTCCAATTCTGGTACAAATGCAGCATCGCTGCGCAACTCATGAACCACAAAGTGTTCCAGACATCCGGGCCGATATACATTCCAAAAGGCCTCCCGGGTCAAGTTCTCTTCTGCTGCATAATCTTTCGGGTGTTCTCTGCGAATGACAATCTTATCTTGTTCCATGATAATTTCCTCCTGAATCTTGTTGCATCAACATCGGGAGGCACGGAGACAATTCTCTGGCCTCCCGGTCAGAGCACAATCTCCAAGGTGTTGTTTCGTTTCAAACAGCGTATCTCCTAAAATCGTATTTCAGCAAAGCTGATAGGCTTATAATATCATGTTCTTTACCGCTCTGCAAGCAGAGGCCCCAGTTCCACTTTAGGGCTGAAACTGCTCAAAAATAGGAAGGCAGCCCTCCTGCTCCACCCGCTGCATAGACGCAGAATCCCGGATGGTCCAGCTCACCTCCTGGCCCCGCCACAGGCGTCTGGCCAGGAACAGAGAAAGTCGGCGGCGGTCCTTCCACTTATAAGCCACAAAATCCGGGCAGGTCACCAGGTTGGTGAGCACATTGGTCATCACCACCGCAGCCACCAGGGGCATTCCGCTGCGCTCACGGATGAAGTTCTGACTCAGCTGTCCCCGGCAGATTTCGGGACGGTGCCGCTTGAGCCACATCAACACCTTGGGGTGAAAGGACTCAATGCAATAGTTGACCTTGTAGCGGTCCAGTACCTGACAGGCCGCCTTGGCCAGCCGGGCTGCGTTCTTCTGCGCTTTCAGCTCCACAATCAACGGGGCCCGCCCCTCAAAGAGAGGCAACACCTCCTCCAAAAACGGGATTTTCTCCTGGGTGCCCTCCAGGCGGTACTGAGACAGCTGCTCCGCCGTTAGAGAAGCCACATTCACGTCCACCCCAGCGGTACGCAGCAGGGAGTCGTCGTGGATGACCACCAGACTCCCGTCCCGGGTCAAGTGCACATCCAATTCGGCCCCGTACCCCTGCTCCGCCGCCCGGCGAAACGCAGTCAGGGAGTTTTCCGGGATGCCCCGTGTTTCATCGTGCAGCCCCCGGTGGGCATATCGGTATCGGAGCAGCACCTCCCACGCCGGGTGTCCATGGCGGCACCGCACCGACATGACCCAAAAGAGCAGCAACGCTGCAATAACTCCAAGCACAATCCATATTACCATGGTTTCCATCCAACCTCTCATGTATCTGACCAGGTTCCGTGGGGTTTCGCACTTCCCCACCGGACCACCTCTCCATTATACCGAAGCTTTTGAAAAAATCCACCCTCTCCACCGGGCAGAAACAGATTTTTACGTTTTCTTTATCTTCCCTATTGACAACAATCCTTGTCAATGCTATACTATGTTTGACAAAGATAGTTGTCACAACGCAAACAATACTTGTCAAGGAGGGGTGCTCATGCCGCTACAGAATCGACTCAAGGCGTTTCGGGCAGCCCAGGGCATCAACCAGCAGGAGCTGGGGACATTGGTGGGAGCCTCCCGGCAGACCATCAGCCTCATTGAGCGGGGGGACTACAACCCCTCCATCACCCTGGCCCTTCGCATTGCCCAGGTGTTCCACCGCCCGGTGGATGACGTCTTTTATCTCACAGAGGAGGAGTCATCATGAGAGAAGCTAAGAAAAAATCACCCGCTCGTATCTATGTCACCTTCGCCATAGTCATCATCATCTGCGGCCTCATTGGCGGCATCGTGGGCGTTGCCGCTGTGTCCAATGAATTCTCCGTCCGCAATCTCGGCGAGCAGTTCAACCTGATGCTGGCTTCCCTAGGTCCCTGGTGCTATGTCCCCGGATTTTTGCTGTTGGTGGGAGCCACTTGGTACTACTTCCGGGGAAAGCGGATGATTCCCCAAGCTCTGGAAGATGACGAACTGTTCCCCCAGGCCAACCTGACTTTTTGCCGGGCCATGTTTCTGGCCAATCTGGCCACGGTGCTCATGTTCTTGGCCATGGCCCTGGGCTATGCAGCCTCTTGGGGGGTCAATCTCTCCTGGTTCCTGCTCATCGGACACATCATCTGGATGGCCGCAATTCAAGCTCGCATCATCTCCGCTACTAAGAAACTCTTTCCCGAAAAGCGTGGTGATATTTTTGATTTTAAGTTTCAAAAGGACTGGTATGAGAGCTGCGATGAAGCCGAGCGGCAGCAGATCGCCCAATGTAGCTACCAGGCCTTCAAGGTAATGGGTCTAATTTTCCCCGGCATCATGGCAATACTATCCATTCTATCCGTCATTGACCTGGTCGCCCCTTCGTATAGTCTGTTGGTGGGCGGTCTCTGGCTGGTACAGCAGTTTGTGTACAACTACACATCCCTACAAATGGATAAAAAGAGAAGTTGAGGTGTCCCACAATGAAATTGGAACTACGCAACATTGAAAAGAGCTTTGGAGCCAAGCAGGTGCTCCAGGGCATCTCCCTCACCGCTGAGGGAGGCCAGGCCTTCGGCCTGCTGGGCCGAAACGGCGCCGGTAAGACCACCACCATCCGCATTCTCATGGACGTCTTCCCTCAAAACAGCGGAGAAGTTCTCCTGGATGGGAAGCCCATCGACTACCGCAAGGTGTCTCTGGGCTACCTCCCCGAGGAGCGTGGACTGTACCCCAAAAAGCCCATCGGGCAACAGCTGGTGTACTTCGCCCAGCTCAAGGGGATGAAGCGTGCCAAGGCGGTGGCCTCGGTACGTCACTGGCTGGAGCGGCTGGGTATGGAGGAGTACGAAACCAAGCGGTTGGACACCCTGTCCAAAGGCAACCAGCAGAAAATCCAGCTCATCACCGCCCTGGCCCATGACCCAGACATCATTGTACTGGATGAGCCCTTCTCCGGCCTGGACCCGGTGAATGCCGCTCTGCTCAAAGACGTGGTGAAGGAGCAGATTCAAAAGGGAAAAATCGTCCTCTTCTCCTCCCACCAGATGAACTACATCGAGGAGTTCTGCCAGGAGATCGCCATTCTCAATCAGGGCAAAATCGCCATCTCCGGTAATCTGGAACAGATCAAGCGCAGCTATCCCCGGGACCGTCTCACCGTGTTCAGTCCCCAATACCGGGAGATTCTCTCCCAACTGGGCAATCGCTGCCAGCTGGTGCAGCCCGGCGAGGTGCTGCTCCGCCTGGACAGCCCCAGCCAGAAGCAGGAGATGATGGGGCAACTGGTGGCCCGCTACGACATTGACCGGGTGCAGGTCTACGAGCCGTCCCTCAACGACATCTTCGTGGAATACGCCGGGGACCACGTGTGAAGGGAGAAGAGATCATGAGACAATTTCGTACCATTCTCAGCTTCGAGCTGAAAAACTACTTTAAAAATAAGGTGTTTGTGGGCTCCACCCTGTTCATTGTGGCTGTTCTGGCCGTGGTGATGTTCCTGCCCAACCTGATCGGTTTCTTCGGCTCCATGGGCGGAGATTCCTCCGATGAACCCACCGAGCAGTCGGTGATTTTGGTCTCCGCCCCCTCTCAGGAGATGGGAGAGACCATTGCCCAGGCCCTGGCCTCTGCCTTCCCTGAGCAGACGGTGACTTGGACGCAAGACGACCTCGCTAAAATCAAGGCGCAGGTGTCCAACCAGGAGGCCGATTGCGCCCTGGTCTTTGACTCCCTGACTTCCTACACCTATTATGTGTACAATCGTTCCCTCTACGACCAAACCACCCAGGTGGCCAATCAGGTCCTGGTGAGTCTGGCCCAGGTGGAGGCCATGACCCAACAGGGGCTGAGCCCGGACCAGGCTGGAGAGATTCTCTCCCTCCAGATTGACGCCAAAGAGGAACTTCTGGGGGTGGACCAGGCCCAAAATTACTGGTACACCTACATTATGACGTTGGCCCTGTACATGGTCATCATGCTCTACGGCCAGATGGTGGCCTCCCACGTGGCCACTGAGAAGAGCTCCCGAGCCATGGAACTGCTCATCACCAGCGCTACCCCGGTAAACATGATGTTCGGCAAGGTGCTGGCCTCCTGCATCGCCGGGTTTGTCCAGCTGGCGGTCATCTTCGGCTCTGCCCTTCTCTTCTACCAGCTTAACCTGGACGCTTGGGGCGGCAATTCCGTGATGACCTCCCTGTTTGACATGCCCCTGTCCCTGCTGGTATACCTGCTGGTGTTCTTCGTCCTGGGCTTCCTCCTCTACGCCTTCCTCTACGGCGCCATCGGCTCCACTGCTACCAAGCTGGAGGATATCAACACCTCCATCATGCCTCTGTCCATGCTCTTTGTCATTGCCTTCTGCGTGGTCATGTTCAGCATGGGCAGCGGTGCGGTGGACAACATCGCCATGATGGTGTGCTCCTTCGTCCCCTTCACCTCCCCCATCGCCATGTTTGCCCGCATCGCTATGAGCACCGTCCCCGTCTATCAGATCGTCCTGTCCATCGGCATTCTGGCGGTGTCTGTGGTGGGCATCGGGGTGCTGTCCGCCAAGATCTACCGAGTGGGCGTGCTCCTCTACGGCACTCCGCCCAAAATTGGCGCCATCCTCAAAGCAGTTTGGCAGGCCTAACTTTTCAAAGCCTTCCCGGATGATTCTTGCCAAATTCTCCTGGCTCCGCTATACTGTTCTTACATGACTTTCACCCTATTTCGAGACAAGGAGCAATGAGGTATGGAAAAAGCAAAAGTTTACTACACCGATTTCCGCACCAAGCTGGGCGAGGGCCTTCCCACCAAGCTCAAGCGACTCATCCGGGCCGCTGGCATTGGCGAGATCGACATGGATAACAAGTTCGTGGCCATCAAGATGCACTTCGGCGAGCTGGGCAACCTGGGCTTCCTCCGCCCCAACTACGCCAAGGCTGTGGCTGATGTGGTGAAGGAGCTGGGTGGCAAGCCCTTCCTCACCGACTGCAACACCCTCTATGTGGGCAGCCGGAAAAACGCCCTGGAGCACCTGTACTGCGCCTGGGAAAACGGCTTCACCCCCATGACCGTGGGCTGTCCCATCCTCATTGGCGATGGTCTGAAGGGCACCGACGACGTGGAGGTCCCCGTCAATGGAGAGTACGTCCAGAACGCCAAGATCGGCCGAGCCATTATGGACGCCGACGTGTTCATCTCTCTGAACCACTTCAAAGGCCATGAGATGGCGGGCTTTGGCGGCGCCATCAAGAACATCGGCATGGGCTGCGGTTCCCGGGCCGGTAAGAAGGAGCAGCACCACAACGGCCAGCCCTCTGTGCACCAGGACAAGTGCGTGGGCTGCAAGTCCTGCATGAAGGAGTGCGCCAACCAGGGTCTGGCCTTTGACGAGACCACCCGGAAGATGCACATTGTCACCGAGAACTGCGTGGGCTGTGGCCGCTGCATCGGCGCCTGCAACTTTGACGCCATCGACTTCTCCAGCTGGGCCGCTGTGAAGGACCTGAACTGCCGCATGGCGGAGTATGCCAAGGCGGTGGTGGATGGCCGCCCCAACTTCCACATCTCCCTCATTGTGGATGTCAGCCCCAACTGCGACTGCCATGCCGAAAACGATGCCCCCATCCTCCCCAACATCGGCATGTTTGCCTCCTTTGATCCCCTGGCCCTGGACCAGGCCTGTGTGGACGCCTGTCTGGCCTGCGATCCTCTGCCCAACAGCCAGCTCAGCGACAACATGGCCAAGCCGGATTTCTGTGACCACCACGATCACTTTGAAAACAGCACCCCCGACTCGGAGTACAAGACCTGTCTGGAGCACGCTGAAAAGATCGGCATCGGCTCTCGCAGCTATGAACTGGTGTTCCTGAAGTAAGACCCAAAAATGCCTGGAGAGGGCTTCTCTCCAGGCATTTTTATAATTATAAGTACAGGGTCCCGAAAAGCCGGGCGGCGCTGGTGCGCCGTACAAGTGTTTTCGCCTGGGCGAAAACCTTGGCGCAGGCGGAATTCACTTCCGCCGAGCATTGAAATGAGCCTATGGCTCCAATGAAAAAGACACGCTTTTAGGCGTGTGCCGATAAGACAGTAATTTGAAAAAATTGCGAAATCGGCATCTGTCAAACAGGCTTGGACAACAAACAGACGGCATTCAACTTTGGTTGGGTGCCGTCTGTTTTTGTGTGCGTTTAAGGGTCGAAAACCGCTTACTTTTTGCCCTGTGGTGTATTTTGTAAAAGCGGCCCATACCCAGGTTTGTTTATTGCTGTTAGTTGATATGGCGGCGCAAAAAGGAGATTTCCCTATTCATTAGATCGCCGAGCAAAAATCGCAAGAAATTGAGAATAAGTGCTTACTAATTATCGAATTCTCTTGATTTCTAAAGCGATTACCTGTATAATAGATATTGAAAGAGCCAAAATACGGATTTAGAAAGAGTGTGCTATGAAAATAAGTTATAAAAAGTTGTGGATACGCTTAATTGAGAAAGAAATTTCTCC
>CALWXF010000022.1 GCA_944385445.1 uncultured Oscillospiraceae bacterium | reverse complement strand
TCGTACATCTTCTTAAAAATCTTCTGGATGGCGGAGACGTGGTAGTCGTCGGTGGTGCGGATGAAGCGGTCGTTGGAGATGTTCATCAGCTTCCACAAATCCAGCACACCCCGGTCGCCGCACACGATCTTGTCCACGAACTCCTTGGGGGACACGCCGGCCTCGGCGGCCTTGTCCTCGATCTTCTGGCCGTGCTCGTCGGTGCCGGTGAGGAACATCACCTCACGGCCCCGCAGCCGCTGGTAGCGGGCGATGGCGTCGGTGGCCACGGTGCAGTAGGTGTGGCCAATGTGCAGCTTATCGCTGGGGTAGTAGATGGGGGTTGTGATATAAAAACGATTGTCAGACATGGGTATCCTCCTCCTTGTTCTCTCCGGTACAATTCATGGCTTGGGACTCCTCCCGGGTCCAGGTCCAGTCCTCCTCCACCCGGGGCTGAGGCTCCGGCTGCGGGGTCAGAGGCTGGTCCCGGGGCACGCTCTGGGGCTCTGGGTCCTGAATGGAGCAGGCATCCAGATTCCCCTTCCAGCCCACCCGGGGCGGATTTTGCAGGTTGATGGGCAGCCGCCACAGGGCCGCCAGGGCGGCGGCAGACTGGGCGATGAGCAGCATGGCGGTGCCGTTGTCCGGCCCGGAGGCCAGAGCCACCCAGGAGCACACCACCGTCATGCCAGCCATCCACAGGGTGCGGCGGGGCCGGGCGGCGGCACAGGACATGCCCGCCCAGTCGGTGTACATCAGCATCCCGGCGATCACCGCCAGCAGCAGGGGCACATAGTCCCACAGCACCGGGTCAGCGGCGCAGTTGCGGTAGGTCTCCAGCAGCCAGCCGCATCCGGCACAGGCGGGCAGGGCCGCCCAGAAGCCGCCCCTCCCTCTCCGGCCGGGGTGGTAGCCGTCCCGGCCGATTTGCAGCAGTCCGAAGAAGGCCAGCAGGGCCAGCACGGCGGTGACCATACTCAGCACGCCGTTGTCGCCCCCCTGCCAGGTCTTCATGGACACCGCCACCTGATAGGCCTTCCACAGAGCCCGTCCCCGTCCAAAGAGCATGGGGACAGCGGCCAGAGCGCTGAAGGCTCCGAACCACATCAGAGCCAGAAAGACCAGGTCTCCGGTGGCGAAAAAGCTCATATCCCATCTCCGGCCCCGGATTTGGGTGCGAGGAGGCCGGACCACGGGCTGGCGGGCGGCCAAAATGCACAGCACCGCCGCCGCCATCACCAGCACGCACACCATGGCCACGCTGGCAGCGGCGCCCCGGATGGGCAGACCGCCGTCCCCCTCAAAGGCGGTGGACTCCTGCCACAGCCGCACCCCGGTGGCGATCCCGGCCAGAGCCAGGGTACACACCAGCCACAAAATCTGATAGGGTTTCTTTCCACGCATGGAATTCTCCTCCTTCCGTTACAACAGGGTGAAATCCTGGAAGGGGAAGAGCACCATCACCGCCCGTCCGATGACGCTGCGGGTGTCGATGATGCCGATGCTGGGATAACGGCTGTCGGCGGAGTCGTTGCGGTTGTCACCCATGACGAAGATGCACCCTTCCGGCACCGTCACATGGTTGACCCCCTCGCCGTAGTTGGGCACCTGCATGGCTTCCTTGATATAATCCTCTTCCAATGGGGCCCCGTCCACATAGACGGTCCCGGTGTCATAGTCGATGTCCACCCGCTGGCCCTCGGTGGCGATGACCCGCTTGACCAGAGAGTCCTCCTGGTAGGAGCGCTGGGTGAGCACCACGATGTCCCCCTGCTTGGGCTCGTAGCCCAGGCACCACACCAGCATGGAGTCCCCGTTTTGCAGAGTGTTCTCCATGGACCTGCCGCTGACCACAATGATACGCACCACAAAGGTGAAGATCAAAATGAGGGCGGCCAGTACAAATACCAGGGTGCGGACATTCAAATACAGCTCATAGCCCAGGGAAGTGTCCTTTTTGCTCCGGACGGGGGTGTGGGGCGGAGGGGTGGCCTCGGTGAGATCGGAGAGGTCCGACAGATCACTGAGCGTCCAATTTTCCACCCCGTCGGTGCCCTCCGACTCAGCCGGAGTGGTGGGCTGGCTGTCCTGCCATAGTTCATCCATTGTATTCCACTTCCTCTGTGGGGATTTGCTGGGCCAGAGCCTGAGGGTCGTCGTACACCATCTGGAAGGTGTCGGCGTCCATGGTCTCAAAGGCCAGCAGATAGCGGGCCACCAGCTCCAGCTTGTCGCTGTCCCGCTTCAAAATCGCCTGACAGGCCTCATAGGCCTGGTCCAGCAGGCGCTTGACCTCGCTGTCAATGAGGGCGGCGGTCTCTTCCGAGTAGGGCTTGGCCTGGGCCATGGAGCGGCCCAGGAACACCTCGTCGTGCTCGGAGGAGAAGGTGACCAGCCCCAGCTTCTCGCTCATGCCGTACTTGGTCACCATGTCCCGGGCGATGGCGGAGGCCCGCTGCAAGTCGCTGATGGCCCCGGTGCACACAAAGCCCAGGGCATGGGCCTCGGCGGCCCGGCCGCCCAACAGGGTGCACAGGGTCTCGCACAGCTGCTGACGGCTCACATGGCCCTTGTCCTCCTGGGGGCGGTTGATGGTCATGCCGGCGGCCTGGCCACGGGGGACGATGGTGATCTGATGCACCGGGTCCTGGGTGGACAGGGCGTGGCTGACCACGGCGTGGCCCGCCTCATGGTAGGCGGTGATGCGCCGGTCCTCCTCCAGCTGGGCCCGGCTCTTCTTCTCGGGTCCGGCAATCACTTTGATCACCGACTCCTGAATGTCCTTGAGGGTGATAAAGGGCTGATTTTTCCGGGCGGCCAGCAGAGCGGCCTCGTTCATCAGGTTCTCCAGGTCGGCCCCGGTGAAGCCGGTGGTCTCCCGGGACACCTCTTTCAGGTCCACGTCCTCGGCCAGAGGCTTGCGCCGGGCATGGACCTTCAAGATCTCCTCCCGGCCCTTCATGTCGGGGCGGCCCACATACACCTGGCGGTCAAAGCGGCCGGGGCGCAGCAGGGCGGGGTCCAGAATGTCCTGGCGGTTGGTGGCGGCCAGCACGATGACCCCCTCGTTGGCGGCAAAGCCGTCCATCTCCACCAGCAGCTGGTTGAGGGTCTGCTCCCGCTCGTCGTGGCCGCCGCCCAGGCCAGCGCCACGCTGGCGGCCCACGGCGTCGATCTCGTCGATGAAGACAATGGCGGGGGCCTCTTTCTTGGCCTGGTCGAAGAGGTCACGGACTCGGGAGGCGCCCACGCCCACATACAGCTCCACAAAGTCGGAGCCGGAGATGGACAAAAACTTCACCCCCGCCTCTCCCGCCACGGCCTTGGCCAGCAGGGTCTTACCGGTGCCGGGAGGGCCCACCAGCAGCACGCCCTTGGGGATGCGGGCGCCCAGGTCGATGTATTTCTGGGGGTTGCGCAAGAAGTCCACCAGCTCTTGCAGCTCGGCCTTCTCCTCGTCGGCCCCCGCCACATCGGCAAAGGTGACCTTCACGGTGCCGTCCCCCTGGATGGTGCGGGCCTTGCCGAAGCGGCTCATGCCCCCCTGGCCGCCCTGGGCGTTTTGCTGGCGCATGGCCATCACACCCCAGATCACCATGACCACCACCACCGTGCCCACAATGGGGATGGTGATTTGCAGCCACAGGGGCATCTCATAGGCGGGCTGGATGTCAAACTCCTTTAGGATGCCGTCTTTCTGCTGCTGGTCGATGACATCCCCCAGGTCGCTGTAAAACAGCTCCACATCCGCCAGGCGGTGGTACCACACCTTCCCGTCCTCCAGCTGGATGGCCAGGGTCTGGTTGTCCTCCACCTGGAAGGCCTCCACCTGCTCGTTTAAGAAATAGCTTCGCACCTGGCTGTATGAGATGAAATTCTCCTTCTGTGCGGAGCGGAACGCCGTAAAGCTCCACACCAGCAGCAGAATGAGCACCACATACACCACGGCGCTGCGCACATGTTTTCCACCATTCAAAATTGTATACAGCTCCTTTTCTCCCCCAGGGGGCTCACTCTCCGCCGTAGACGGAGGGCTTCAAAATGCCCACATAGGGCAGATTGCGGTACTTTTCGTCGTAGTCCAGGCCATAGCCCACCACGAAGGCATCGGGGATGGTAAAGCCCACATAGTCGGCCACAATGGGCTTGGTGCGGCGGTCGGGCTTATCCATCAGGGTGCAGATGCGGATGGAGGCAGGCTTGCGGGCTCTGAGGATCTCCATGAGGTAATAGAGGGTGTTGCCCGAGTCCAGAATGTCCTCCACGATGATGAGGTCCCGGCCCTCGATGGAGTCGGACAGGTCCTTCTTGATCTCCACCTGGCCGGAGCTCTTGGTGCCCGCTCCGTAGGAGGACACCGCCATAAAGTCCACCGTCACCGGCAGGTCGATGGCACGGGTCAGGTCTGCCATAAAGATGTAGGAGCCCCGCAGCACCGAGGCCAGCACCGGCTCCTTCCCGGCGTAGTCGGCGGTGATCTGTGCCCCCAGCGCCTGCACACGCTCCCGGAGCTGCTCTTCGCTATACAGAATGGATTGCACATGTTCATGCATGGTCATCGTTCTCCTTTATCACATTGATGTATCGGGCGGGCTGTCCGGGCTGGGCCAAAAAGGCCTGGTCCACACCCAGCAGCGCCACCGCTGCCACCCGCTCCCCCTGGGCCACCACCGGAAGGCGGGAGCGAAGAGAGGCCGGGATTTTCTTCTCCATCATGAGTTTTTTCACCGTCTTGGTGGGTCGCTTGGGCAATTGCAGGGTATCCCCCACCTGTCTGGGGCGGAGGATATAGTCTCCGGGGACGAGCCACAGCCCCTCCCCTCTCTCCGGGGGGCATACCGCCCTGCGGCACTCCACCCGCCATTCCCCCCACGGGGTGTATCCATCCCGGAGGGGCACCGGGCAGAGGAGGGTTTCCTCCCCCACGGGGGTGATGTTCATCTGATTCCAGCTTTTTTGGGCGATGTGCCCGGGCAAATCCAGCCGGGCCCCGCTCCGGGCCTCTGTCATAAGCCAGTACAGCCCATCCAGATACACCTGGGAGGGATGGATGTGCAGCCCGGTAAGGGCTTGGGCCAGCCGCCGCATCACCAGCGGTCTGGGCTGGGAGAGGAGCTGGGGAATGTCCACCGCCACCCCCTCCGGCCCCTGGGTCACTCCGGGCACCGCCTGGGCCAGGGTGTCCAGCAGCTGGGCGTCCTCCCGCAGCTTGGCCGCCGCCTGGGCGATGTGGCCCACCGCCTGGGGGTTGAGCTCACACAGGAGCGGCAGCACCTCATGGCGCATCCGGTTGCGGGTGTAGGCGGGGTCGGCGTTGCTCTCGTCCTCCACATGGGGGACGTGGCAGCGGCGGAGGTAGTCCTCCACCTGCTGTCGGGTCACCTCCAACATGGGGCGGATGAGCATCCCCTGCCGGGGCTCAATGCCCCGCAGGCCCCGGAGGCCAGAGCCCCGGATGAGGTGCATGAGCACCGTCTCCGCCTGGTCTCCGGCGTGGTGCCCGGTGGCAATGAGGGTGTATCCCTCCCGCCGGGCGATGTCGTAGAGAAACTGATAGCGCAGGGCCCGGGCGGTCTCCTCCACCCCCTGCCCCCGCTGGGCGGCAGCGGTGGGCACGTCCCCGTGGCCCACATGAAGGGGAACCTGGTGGCGTTCACACCAAGAGCGGACAAAGTCCTCCTCCCCGTCGGAGGCCTGGCGGATGCCGTGGTGGAAGTGGGCGGCCCCCACCTGGTAGCCGCCCTCCTCTGCCCCGTCCAAGAGGCGGCAGAGCAGATACATGGAGTCCGCTCCCCCGGACACGGCGCACAGCACCCGGTCCCCAGGGGCAATCAGATGGTAGGAAAACAGCTCTGCCATCAGTAGTCCTCTTCGTCGTAGTTGTAGGCCAGATTGCGGAAGGTGGTAAACTCGGGCCGCCACTCCAGCATGACGGTGCCCGTCTCGCCGTGGCGGTTTTTGGCCACGATACACTCGGCCACGTTGGGGTTCTCGGTGTCGTCCTCGTAGTAGCTCTCCCGGTAGATGAACATGACGATGTCGGCGTCCTGCTCGATGGAGCCAGACTCACGCAGGTCGGAGAGCATGGGCCGCCGCTGGCCCGCCGCCCGGCTCTCGTTGGCACGGGAGAGCTGGGACAGGCAGATGACGGGGACATTCAGTTCCTTGGCCATCAGCTTCATGGAACGGGAGATGTCGGAGACGATCTGCTGGCGGTTGTCGCTGGCCCGGGTGGGCCCTCCGGCGGAGGTCATCAGCTGGAGGTAGTCCACGATCACCAGGCCCAAATCCTTGATGCGGCGGCACTTGGCGTTCATGTCCGCCACGGACAGGGAGGAGTCGTCGTCCATGTAGATTTTGGCCTGGCTCAACGTGGCCACCGCCATGGCCAGCCGGGCCCACTCCTCCTCCCCCACAATGCGGCCGGTGAGGAGTTTTTTGTTGTCAATGAGGCACTCGGTGGAAATAAGGCGCAACCCCAGCTGCTCCCGGCTCATTTCCAAGGAGAAGATGGCCACGCTCTTGCCCGAGTGCTTGCCCGCCTCCAGGCCGATGTTCAGGGCCAGAGAGGTCTTACCCATACCGGGTCGGGCGGCGAGAATCAAAAGGTCGGAGTTGTTCAGACCGGAAATTCTCCGGTCCAGGTCAATGAGGCCGGTGGAGATGCCGGGGAATTCCGCCCCGTTCTCCTGCCGCTCCTTGATGGTCTCCCACACCTGGCTCATCACCGTGGCGATGTGGGTCATACCCTGGGCGGAGCGGCCCTGGCGGATGGCGTAAATGCGCTGTTCGGCGGCCTCCAAAATCTGCTGGGCGGTGCCGCTCTCGCTGCGCACCATCTCCTCCAGCTCCCCGGCAGTCTCCCCCACTCTTCTCAGCAGGGCCTTGTCGGCCACGATGCTGACGTACTCCATGACGTTGGCCGCCGTGGGGGTGATCTCCATGAGCTGGCGCAGGTAGGCCACCGAGGTGTTCTCGTCGTACACCCCCGCCTGCTTCATCCGGTCCAGCACCGTCACCGGGTCGATGGTCTCGAATCGGTTGAACATGGTGAACAGCACCTGATACAGCTCCCGGTTTTGCCGCAGGTAGAAGTCGTCGGGGGTCAGGCGGGCCACCACGTCGGGAATACACCGGTCGTCGATGAGCATGGAGCCCAGCACTGCCTGCTCCGCCTCCACCGAGTGGGGCAGGCGCAGGCCATTGAATTCGTCCATTGTCATCCCTCCCAGTTTGTGTGTTTCCGATCTGATCTTACTGCTGCTCCGTCACCACCACACGGACGGTGCCGGTGATCTCATAGCCCAGCTTGCACTTGACCTCGTAGGTACCGAAGGCCTTGATGGGCTCGGCCTGGACGATCTTGGTCTTGTTGATGTCAATGTTGTACTGCTCCTTGAGGCCCTCGGATATCTCCTTGCTGGTGACAGAGCCGAACAGGCGGCCACCCTGGCCAGCCTTGGCCACGATCTTCACCGGGCACTCCTTGAGACGGCTCACCAGGTCCATGGCGGCCTGGCGCTCCTCGGCCTCTTTGGCACGGCGGGCCTTGTCCTGCATCTTCATGGTGTTGATGTTCTCGGCGCTGGCCTCCACGGCCAGCTTGCGGGGCAGAAGAAAGTTGCGGGCGTATCCGTCGGACACGTCCACCATCTGGCCCTTCTTGCCGTGGCCCTTCACGTCCTGCTGTAAAATCACTTTCATGATGTGTTCCTCCTAAAAATATGGTTTGCTAGCTAGGGAGTGTTTACTCCTCCTCTTCCCCCATCTCCTCCGGGTCGTCGGTCTTAAAGTACCGCTCCAGAGTGGCCATGAGGGATTCCGTCACCTGCTTCAACGTCTGCCCGGCGATCTGGGCTCCGGCGGCTCCGGCGTTTCCGCCGCCCCCCAGGGCCTCCAAAATCACCTGGACATTGGTGTCGTTGATGCTGCGTGCCGACACCACCACCCGGTCCCCGTCGGGATAGAGGACGAAGGAGGTGTTGATGCCTGCAATATTCAACAGCTCATCGGCCGCCTGGGCGGCTGTGACCCGATTGACGGTATGGTCTACCGGCGCAATGGCAATATCCTGCCGGTACATCTTGGCATTTTGAATGATGCCGTACTTGGCCACCGTGTCGGACAGGCCGGTCTGGAACATCTTCTTCACCTCTCCGGTGTCCCCTCCGGCCCGGCGCAGGAAGGCGGCGGCCTCGAAGGTGCGGCCTCCGGTGCGCATGGTGAAGTTCTTGGTGTCCAGCATCAGGCCCGCCATCATGGCCTCTGCCTCGCCCCGCAGCAGCTCCCCCGGCTCCATGAGGTAGCTCAAAAGCTCGCTGACCAGCTCACAGGTGGAAGAGGCGTAGGGCTCGTGGAAGTAGAGGGCGCCGCCCTCGATGTAGGTGGCGGCCCGGCGGTGGTGGTCGATGACCGCCACCTTGTTGCAGGACTGGAGCACCTCCCGGCTGGCCACCTGCTCAGGGCGGTTGGTGTCCACCACCACCAGCAGGGACCGGGAGTCCGCCTTGAGAAGGGTCTCCTGGCTGTCCAAAAACAGGTCCTTGTACTCCTCCATCCCCTCCAGCTTGCGGTAGAGCTGGTCGGCGGGGGTGGGGCCGCTCTCCCGGACAATGTAGTGGGGCACGCCCTTCTTGCGGGCAATGGCGCACACGCCCACGGCGGCGCCCACGGCGTCCATGTCGGCGGCGGCGTGGCCCATGACGAACACGCAGGAGGCGTCCGCCACCAGCTCGCCCAGGGCGGAGGCCATCACCCGGCTCTTGACCTTGGTGCGCTTCTCCGTCTCCTTGGCCCGGCCGCCGAAGTACTCGAAGTTGAAGCGGTTTTTCACCACCGCCTGGTCGCCGCCCCGGGACAGGGCCATCTCCACAGACAGGGAGGCAAAGCGGTACAGGTCCGCCGGGGTCTCTCCGTCCACGCCGATGCCCAGGGAAAGGGTCACCGAAATGCCGTTGGGGGTCTGTACCTGGCGGATGGAGTCGAGAATGGAGAACTTCTCCTCCTTGTACCCCTGCAAATACTGCTCCTCAAAGATATAGAGGAAGCGGTCCCGGTCCAGGCGGCAGAAGATTCCTCCCACATCCCCCATCCACTGGGAGATGCGCTGGTTGATGTCTGCGATCATGTTGGAGGCCACATTCTCGGGCAGGCCCTTGATGGTGTCCTCGTAGTTGTCCAGCAGCAGGATGGCCACCACCGGACGGGTGGCCTGATAGATCTCTTTCAGGTTGCTGGCCTCGGTGACGTCCAGCCAATAGGTGGTGGCCAGCAGGCTCTCCCGGCCCTCCTCCTGGGTGCGGCCCACGTTGCCGAACACCTGGTAGCGGCGGCGGCCCATGGCCACCTCGTGGGGGCACTCGTGCTTTCCCTCCAGCAGCCAGCGGCTGTCAAACTGGGGGGCAATGTCGGTGAGCTTGGTGTCAAACAGGCGGCTCCGGTCCCCGGACAGGTGGAGGAAGCGGTCGTTGGACCACACGATCTCGTCGGTGTCGGGGCGGAACATCATCACTGGCAGGGGGCAGTTGAGGGTGCTGTCCCGGGTGGCCCCGTCCACGCTGCCCAGCAGCTGGTCCAGGTACCGGGTGGCCTCCCGGCGGCGCAGCAGAGAGGCCCGGAGATAGAGCAGGTACAGCACCAGCACCACCGCAGCCTCACCCAAGGCCATCTGCACATTGCCCAACAGGGCGGTGATGGCGGCAAAGACAATCATAACCAAAAAGTACAGGCCAAACCGTGGGCCCAGCAGCCGGGACAATGTGCGATTCATCTCATCCTCTCCTTATGTCCCAAAATCCCTGTCTCACAGGGGTCCTCCGGGGTGTTTGGGCGGTTTTTCGCCCCCTTCCCCCGGGAAATTACAAAACTCCATATAGATGAATTATTATATCAAATCCCACCCGTAAAAACAAGGGATTGGAAATCAAAATGGAAGGGGCGCAAGAAATGTGGAGAGATTGGAAAAAATGCCATTGCACATCCCCGTCCCAGTTGCTATAATAGTTTTTACCAATCATTCAGGTATCTGCCTGGAGGTATCTGCGTCAGCCGAGGTTCTCGGTTGGCGCAATCTTCTCACCCTGAGCATTTACCGCTTTACTGTGTAAAGGAGACGAGTTCCATGCTGGATATTCAAGTGAACCTGGCTGCCACACGCAAGCCTCTGCCCGACCCCGACACCCTGCAATTTGGCAAGGTGTTTACCGACCACATGTTTTTGATGAACTACGATGCCGGCCAGGGCTGGCACGACCCCCGGGTGGTGCCCTACGGCCCCCTGTCCATGGAGCCCTCCTGCATGGTGTTCCACTACGCCCAGGAGATTTTTGAGGGCATGAAGGCCTACCGCACCCCGGAGGGCAAGGTGCAGCTGTTCCGCCCGGTGGAGAACGCCCGGCGTTTGAACTCCTCCTGCCAGCGCCTGTGCATCCCCGAAATTCCCGAGGAGGACTTTGTCCAGGCGGTGAAGGCCCTGGTGAAGGTGGACGAGGCCTGGGTGCCCAACAAGCTGGGCACCTCCCTGTATATCCGCCCCTTCATCATCGCCACCGACTGCTCCCTGGGGGTCCACGCCTCCCACAGCTACCTCTTCGCCATCATCTGCTGCCCCGTGGGCGCCTACTACCCCGAGGGCATCAACCCGGTGAAAATCTATGTGGAGAACGAGGACGTGCGGGCGGTGCGGGGCGGCACCGGCTACACCAAGTGCGGCGGCAACTACGCCGCCTCCATCCGGGCCGGAGAGCGGGCGGAGGCCCAGGGCTACTCTCAGGTGCTGTGGCTGGACGGCGTGCACCGCAAGTATATTGAGGAAGTGGGGGCCATGAACGTGCTGTTCAAGGTAAACGGCACTGTCATCACCCCCCAGCTCACCGGCTCCGTGCTCCCCGGCATCACCCGCAAGAGCTGTCTGGAGCTGCTGCGTGATTGGGGCATCCCTGTGGAGGAGCGGCTGGTCACCGCCCAGGAGCTGTTTGACGCCGCCCAGGCGGGCACCCTGGAAGAGGCCTGGGGCACCGGCACCGCCGCCGTGGTCTCCCCCATCGGCCTGCTGGCCTGGGAGGACCAGAAGGTGGAGGTCAGCGGCGGCCAGATCGGAGCGCTGACCCAGAAGCTGTACGACACCCTCACCGGCATCCAGTGGGGCACCATTCCCGACACCCACGGCTGGGTGGTACCCGTGGAATAAGTTGAAAAAGGACGCTGCATGCAGAGTGCAGCGTCCTTTTTTAACTAAACTCCATAGTTATGATGGTAACGGCCTGCTCTTCTACCGTCTGTGTGGTTCCGGCTTGCCAGCCTGGTGGGGACGCTACCCGCTGGGGGTTTCTTTTGAGCGGGCAAAAGAAACCAAAACCCGCTTAGGGCGTTCCCCCCTAAGAACCTCCCTTGGGGTACGAGGCTGTAAATACGTCAAGTGTCCGCTCGGCCCGTCACCCTTGCTGTGGCTCCTGTCACTGCCACCACACCAGGCTACCTTGGGCAGCTGGCCCTATAGCTAGGTGGTCTCCATGCCCGGGCCTACCCTGGCCAAGCGGCGTTCCCGCCGCCGGGAGCCAGGCATCCGGTAGCTGGGAACAGCGGCTCACCAAGGTAAAGCCCTGGCGGTAGAAGAATTCTCTAGCAGAGGAGTAGATACACCCCATAGAACGACAAGCCATCTATGTGACCTCACCGGGCCAAGGGCTAAAAAGAGAAGATTGCACACTCCAACCAGTACCGGCGGGGTGGATTCCACAAGGCGGGGGAAGGCCCCGCCTTTGGCGATTCTTTCCCCAATTTCTCATCGCTGAGAAATTGGGCCCAGCGGAGCGCGTCTCCCCTCGCCAGGGGCGCAGGTTCCGCACCTGAGATAAGCGCAAACAGCGGATGCAACTTCCGCAGCTGCATCCGCTGTTGTGTATCTTTACTTCTGGTACGCCTTGGCCGCCCCCACAAAGCCCCGGAACAGGGGATGGGCCCGGTTGGGCCGGCTCTTCAGCTCGGGGTGGAACTGGGCCGCCACAAACCAGGGGTGGTGGGGCAGCTCCACCATCTCCACCAGCCGTCCATCCGGGGACAGGCCGGAGAGCACCAGCCCCGCCTTTTCCAGCTCCTCCCGGAAGGCGTTGTTCACCTCGTAGCGGTGGCGGTGGCGCTCGTGGATGTCCTGAGCGCCGTAGATGTCAGCGGCCCGGGTACCCTCCACCAGGTGGCAGGGATAGCTGCCCAGACGCATGGTGCCGCCCAGATCGGTGACCCCCACCTGGTCGGGCATCAGGTCAATGACGGGATGGGTGGTGGCAGGGTCCAGCTCCGAGGAGTGGGCGTCGGTCATGCCGCACACATGGCGTGCAAACTCCACCACCGCCAGCTGCATCCCCAGGCAGATGCCCAAAAAGGGGATATGGTTCTCCCGGGCGTGACGGATGGCGGCAATTTTGCCCTCAATGCCCCGGTTGCCAAAGCCGCCGGGCACCAGAATGCCCTGCACGCCCTCCAGCACCTGGGCCACGTTGTCCTGGGTGACCGTCTCGGAGTCCACCCAGCGGATGTGCACCTTCACATCGTTTTCAATGCCGCCGTGGGTGAGGGCCTCCACCACAGACAGGTAGGCGTCGTGGAGGGAGACGTACTTGCCCACCAGGGCAATCTCCACCGTGTCCTTCACGTTCTTGGCCCGGTGCACCATGGTGGCCCACTCGGTGAGGTCGGGGGCGTGGCAGATGAGCCCCAGGCGGCGCACCACCACGTTGGCCAGCCCCTCCCGCTCCAGCATCAGAGGCACCTCATAGAGAATGTCGGCGGTGAGGTTGGGGATGGCATTCTCCACCGGAATGTTGCAAAACAGGGCAATTTTGTCCAAAATATCCTGGGGGATGGGGGAATCACTGCGGCACATGATGACATCCGGCTGAATCCCCAGACTGAGAAGCTCCTTGGCCGAGTGCTGGGTGGGCTTGCTCTTGAGCTCCCCGGAGCCGGGAATGGAGACAATGAGGGAGACATGAATGAACATTACGTCCTGACGCCCCCGCTCGGCGGCCACCTGCCGGATGGCCTCCAGGAAGGGCTGGGACTCGATGTCGCCCACGGTGCCGCCGATCTCCACAATGGCCACATCGGTGTCGGGCCCCTCCAGAGAGTAGATGTTGGCCTTGATCTCGTTGGTGATGTGGGGGATGATCTGCACCGTGCCCCCCAGATAGTCTCCCCGCCGCTCCCGGTTCAACACGTTCCAATACACCTTGCCCGAGGACACCGAGGAATTAAAGGTGAGGTTTTCGTCAATAAACCGCTCGTAGTGGCCCAAATCCAGGTCGGTCTCCGCTCCGTCGTCGGTGACGAACACCTCCCCGTGCTGGTAGGGGCTCATGGTGCCCGGGTCCACGTTGAGATAGGGGTCCAGCTTCTGCACCTTCACCCGCAGCCCCCGCTGTTTCAGCAGGCGGCCCAGCGAGGCGGCGGTGATGCCCTTGCCCAGACCGGACACCACGCCCCCGGTGACAAAGATAAATTTCGTGTTCATGGCCATAGGTACTTCCTCCTTTGGACTGGAAGATACGTCCTTGCGCCGGACTCCATTGCCCGGCCCCGTCCAGAAATAATACGCAGTATTTTACCCCCGCACCCCCGAACTGGTCAAGGGATATCCCTGCCAATTCCCCGGGGGTACGGGGGCCAATTTTTGGTATAAAATGTAACGCTTTCAACCCTGGGCGTGGAGGGCGGCCATGATGCGCCGCTTGTAGGCCAGAAATTCCGGGGTGAGGTTGAACTCCACATGGCGGGGCCGGGGCTCTTGCACCACAATCTTCTCCCCAATGCGCCCATCCATGAGAAGATAGATGCGGTCGGAGAGGAGGATGGCCTCGTCAATGTCGTGGGTGATGAAGAGGGTGGACAGGCGAATGTCCTCCATCACCTTCAAATACCACTCATGCACCGCCGACTTGGTGAGGGTGTCCAGGGCGGAAAAGGGCTCGTCCAGCAGTGCCACGTTCTGGGAGAACAGGTAGGTGCGCAGCAGCGCCGCCCGCTGCCGCATGCCGCCGGACAGCTGCCCGGGCCACTTCTTCTCGGTGCCCTCCAGCCCGAACTGGGCAAACAGGGCGGCGGCCTGAGCCCTCGCTTCCTTTTTCTTCACCCCCCGCAGCATCAGAGGCAGCGCCACGTTGTCCTCAATGGTGCGGTAGGGCAGCAACAGGTCCTTTTGCAGCATGTAGCTGATGCGGCCAGGCTGGCCCGTCACGTCCTCCCCGTCCAGAAACACCTGCCCCTCATCGGGACGGAGCAGGCCGGAGATGACGTTGAAGAGGGTGGTCTTTCCGCCTCCGCTCACCCCCAGCAGGCACACCAGCTCCCCCTCTTTCAGGTGGATGGATACATCCCGGAGGACCTGGTGGTCCCCAAAGGCCAGGCTGACGTTGCGTACTTCCAGCTTATTCACGGTCACTTCTGGGGCAGGTAGTCGTTGGAGAATCCGGCGTTGGGGTCCACGGTGCCCTCCAGCAGCTGGTTGTCGTTGAGCCAGGTGAAGAAGCCGCTCCAGCGGTCCGCATCCATCTCGCCCCAGCGCTCAGCGTCCGCCTGGTACTCCTTGGCCAAATACTTCTGGCTCTCCACCACCAGCTTTTCATTGCTCTTGAGCTCGGGTGCGGCCTCCATGAGGATCTGGGCGGCCTCCTCGGGGTGCTCCATAGCGTACTCATAGCCCTGGGTCACAGCGGCCATGAAAGCCTTGGACTCCTCTTCGTGCTCGCTGAGATAGGTGTTGTTGCCGATGATGACGGGGGTGTAGAAGTCAAACACCGGGTCAATGTCGGCAAATTCAAAGTAGTCGGTATCCAGGCCCGCCACCTCACAGGCGATACCCGCCCAGCCGTAGTAGATCCAGATGGCGTCCACCGACTTGCTCTGGAGGGCGGACACCTCGTCGGTGACGGTGGAGGGAATGAGCTCCACCTTGCTAAAGTCGCCGCCGTCAGCCTTCATCACCTGCTGGATGGTGGCCTTCTCCACGGGCAGGTCCCAGGTGGCGTACTTGTGGCCCTCCAGGCCCTTGGGGGTGTCCATGCCCTCCCCGGCCCGGGAGATGATGCCGGAGGTGTTGTGCTGGATGATGGCAGCCACAGCGGTGATGGGCAGGGGGTCGTCCCCAATGAGGCCGGGGGCGATGTAGTCCTGGAAGGACACGCCGAACTGGGCCTTGCCCGAGGCCACCAGCACCTCGGCTCCGTCCTCGGGGGGCTGCACCACCTCCACCTCCAGGCCAGCCTCTTCAAAATAGCCGTTGGCCATGGCCACATAGATGCCGGTGTGGTTGGTGTTGGGGGTCCAGTCCAGCACGAAGGTGATTTTCTCCAGGTCCTTCTCTCCGTCCTGGGTCTTGTCCTGGGGCTTTGGACCGCAAGCCGTGAGAGATGCCGCCAAACCCAGGGTCAGCACCCCGGCCATCAGACGATACGTCCATTTCTTCATCATTTGTTCCTCCTCTTCTTCTCGTCCACACAGCGGTAAGGCATACACCGCCGCTCCAGCCACCCCACCAGGGCCATGAGGGCCAGGGACAGGGCGGAAATCAAAAAGATCACAGCAAACATCTTGTCAAAGGCAAAGGCCTTTTTCACCCGGGTCATGTACACACCCAGGCCGCCGAAGCCACCCAGCCACTCGCTGATGACGGCGCCCACAATGGAGTAGGCGGCGGCGATGCGCAGCCCGGAAAAGAACTGGGGCAGGGCCCAGGGGCATTTTAAGTGGCGGAAAATCTGCCACCGCCCCGCCCCCATGGAGCGCAGCAGCCCCACGGCGTCGGGGTCCACCCCCCGGAAGCCGTCCAGCAGCCCCACCGTCACCGGGAAGAAGGTGACCAGAACCACCAAAATGACCTTTGGGGTCATTTCATACCCAAACCACAGCACCAACAGGGGCGCAATGGCCACGGTGGGGATGGTCTGGGTGATGATCAGAATGGGGTAGAAAATCTTGTACAGCAGTTCAAAGGCATCCATGGCCACGGCGAACACAAAGCCCACCGCCACCCCGATGCACAGGCCCAGGGCGGCCTCCTGCAAGGTGATGAGCAGGTTTTCCCACAGGGATGGGGCGTCGGTGACAAAGGCGGTGACCACCTGCACCGGGGAGGGCAGCATGTAGCTGGGCACCAGCCCGGACACACACACCAGCTGCCACACCGCCAGCAGCACCGCCACCCCGGCGATCCCGGGCAGCTTAGCCCTGGTGGTGTTTGGTAACTTTCTGATCAATGGTGAGAATCTCCCCTTCCGGCTCGTAGACCACCTTGATGTAGGCGGACACCTTGGGGGCCCCCGCCCGGACGGCCACGTGCTGGCACTCCTTGACAATGTCCATGAGCTGGTCGTAGTTGTCCCCCTCGATGGTGGTCTCAAAGGGGCCCACATAGTAATTCAGGCCGGTGGAGCGGATGTAGTCGATGACCTCGTCCACCATGCGCACCAGTTCCTGGTCGTTGTCCGCCTGGGGCAGACTCTGAATGGCAACACTTGCTTTCATGCTTTTTTCCTCCATTTGCATAAAATTTCATGCGCAACACAACGCACCACAAAAACTGAGTAAAATCAGTTGCGCATGAAGTTTTTGCGCAGCATTTCCGGTTGTCCAGAAGGGACGAGGAAATGGCGCATCAATGTTTTTTCTATGCCTTTGCATAGAAAAAATACCCCGCCGGCAACACCGGCGGGGCACGACAAAACACCTATGCTCCCTACGCTGGCATTACCCAGATCAGGTTAAGGGTCGCAGGACCTACCTGCCTCTCAGCTCCTGACTTGGAGCTCCCCTGTTGTTTTTGTAGTTTAATCCTTTTTTCCACGGTTGTCAACGGAAATTTGCAGGCGTTCCAACCCTTATATTTTGATGCGCTCCAGGTCCCCCGCCCAGCGCAACGATTCTTCACACTGGGCGATGCTGTCAAACTCATGGATGTACACGGGCTTGCTCACCCGGAAGGTCTTGGCCAACACCGGGCAATAGGGTTTCTTCTCCCATTTCCACACACCGCTGGTGGGGAACACATAGTTGACCCCCATGCGGGAGGCCCGCACCGAAGCGCAGGAAAAATAGCGGATGCCCACCACTGCGTTCTCTCCCCGCTGGTGGCTCTCCCTCATCTGGTCGCGCACCCATTGCATGAGCAGCTGGGGAATGATGTACTCCGCTGCGAAGGGGTCGGCCTTGTTGACCCGGATGTAGGAGCAGGCAGCAACGAGGGGATACCACATCAGATAGGCCCCTCTGACCGCCTCGTCCTTCAGCCACAGTTCCCCGTCATGGCTGCCCCGTCTCCGTTCTCTCCCATGGGGCGTGTCGTTCTCCCAGACCTGGGTCTCCAAAAAATCCTGGGGCTTGATGGACAGCTCCCAAATCTCCATTTCTGGCTCCATCTGCCGGAGTGGTCCCGTGGGCCGAAATACACCCGCCAGACCATAGCTCTGGTAGGGATTGAGATGGATCTCCTCACAGCACAGCTCCAGAGAGGTGCCCAGGTACAAGCTGGGGAACCCTGCAATGCTGTATCGGCTGGAGGAGACTTTGGAGCGCATGTCGTAGGGGGTGTGGAAAATCCGTTCCCGGGGATAGGGCTTGTTGTCCGGCACCGTGGTCACTCGAAACAGGGGCGGTACCTCCACGGTACAGTTGCCCACCAGCTGATGTTTCATCCGCTGTGTTTCCCCGGAGTAAGAGAGCTTCAGCGGTGTCCTGACCAAAATTTCCATGACCTTACACAGGCAGCGATATGCCTCCGCCGGAAACCCATCCAAGTAGGTCTGGATGGCAGCGGTCAGGTTTTGGCAAACCTCATTTAGTTGTCTCAGGTTTGCCTTGGGACACATCTTATGTACCTGCGAGATATAGCTGTCAAACAGCCTTCCCACCGCATACTTGAAATTCAACCCGTCCCATCGAATGGGCAGCTGAAACTTCTCATCCCCAAAAATATCTTGGAATTTCGTACCTGAAACATCAAAAATCATCTTCTCCACCCCCACTGGCTCGGGTCAATCTTTATACCGTTTTAGTCTATCACAAACCCGTCACCAGTTCAACGTCCCCCGCTCCGGCCTTCTGCCCGATCATCACGGTCACGGTAAACCGCCGCTTCTCCCCGTCATAGTCCCACTGGAAGTCCCCTTCGTACTTTTTCAGGGCCTGGGCCACGCTTTTCAGGCCAAACCCGTGCCCATCGCCCCCTGCCTTGGTGGAGCGCAGCCCATCCTCTCCCACAACGGGGGGCAGGTCACAGCTGTTTTCCACCACCACCACCTGGTAGCCGTTGCGCAGGGCGGTGGCCAGCTCCATCCACTTCTCCCGGGACTCCTGGGCGGCGGTGAGGGCGTTGTCCATCAGGTTGCCCAGAATGGCCACCAGGTCGAAGTCCTCCACGCCCTCCAGGTTGCACAGCTGTACATCATAGGTGAAGTCATGGATATTCTGATGGATGCCAAACACGCCCTATTGGCTCAGTATCCAAAGGGAAACTAACTTGCTGACCTGCATACAAACCCGCACCCCAGCCACCCTTTCTGGGGTGCGGGTTTGAAAATTCCCCCATACCATTTACAAAAGCACAGAGACATTCTGTTCTTTTGCAAATGATATGGGTACCACCAGAAAGGATTGGTTTGAGTGAGATGGAAACAGAATCTCTGGATGTTCCCCGCCGCCCTCGTATTTGGGCTGTGGCTATCCTGGTCCTACATGAACCCATATGGAGGAGTCACCACATTGTCTTCCCTGGTAGAGCAGCTCAGTGGATCCCGGGGAGACTTCCCCTTAGAGCCCAATATGAGTGAACTGCTCTCCTTCACCCTCCGGCTCCTCCCTTTTCTGGTCTTTCAAGCCCTGGCAGGTATTTCCTTCTACCGCCATTACTGTACCGCTAGTGTATATATTTTCTCCCGAATGCCCAATCGTCTAAAGTGGTATCGGAAGGAGTGCGTCCTGCTGGCCCTGCACACCCTTCTCTATCAGGCTCTCATTCTGGCCGCTGCCATTGCCCTGGCGGCGGTGCGCTGGACCATCACCGATGTCTCCCAGGGGCTTCCGGTCCTGCTCATCCATCTGACCCTCTGGAGCCTGTGGACCTTCGCCTTCACCTTGGGCGTCAACCTATTGGCCATCTATGTAGGCAGTTCCGCCGCCTTTGCCGCCCTAGCTGCGGTTCAGGTGGCGTGTATTAGCACTCTGGCGGTTTTAACTCGTCTGGAAGAAAACCCCGACCTGGCTCTGGTGGTAAAACGGGTCAACCCGGTAACCTGTCTCATCCTCAACTGGCAGACCAGCCGATTTCTTCCGGCTGGCAGCGGTATCTATTGGGAAGATTCCTTGGTGTTGGTGCTGGCAGCTGCCGCAGCAATGGCCATAGCAGGCGGTATTCTGGTACAGCGTCACGACCTACTCATTTCAGATACGGATGGAGGGTAATCACTATGACATTAACGGCCGAACACGTTTGCAAAACCATTCGCAGCGCCCCTATTCTTCAGGATGTAAACCTCACCTTGGAGGGCGGCACCGTCTACGGCTTTGTGGGCCGCAACGGCAGCGGCAAGACCATGCTGTTCCGGGCCCTGTCGGGTCTGATGAAGCTGACCCAGGGCACCGTCAGCCTGGATGGGCAGGTACTCCACCGGGATTTTTCCGTCCTACCCAGCCTGGGTATCGTGCTGGAGCACGTGGGGATGTACCCTAACCTCACCGGGGTGGAGAATCTGCGCTATCTGGCAGGGCTCACCCGCCGGGCGGGGGAGGCGGACATCCGAACGGCCATCGAACGGGTGGGCCTGGACCCTGACGACAAGCGCACCTACCGTAAGTACTCCCTGGGCATGAAGCAGCGGCTGGCCATTGCCCAGGCCATCATGGAAAAGCCCGATGTGCTCATGCTGGACGAGCCCACCAATGGCTTGGACGATGACGGTGTGCGAAAAATCCGAGACTTAATTTTAGAAGAAAAGGCCCGGGGGACCATCGTCTTGCTGGCCAGCCACAATCAGGAGGATATCCGCATTCTATCCGACCACCTGTTCCGCATCGAACAGGGGCGATTGGAGAAACTTTCATGAAATCATTACGTCTTTGATGACAGTACCCCAGATGTACGCAAGGAATACAAAACGCCCCAAATACAGCTGCATTCAGGGCTAGTGAAGAGTGAGTAGCGAAGATGTAATAAGCAAAAATCCCGAATGCGCTTGCATTCGGGATTTTTGGTGCCGGTGGCCGGACTCGAACCGGCACGGTGTCGCCACCGGTGGATTTTGAGTCCACTACGTCTACCAATTCCATCACACCGGCATGGTGCGAGTGGTATTATACTATATTATTTCCCTTTTCGCAAGAGAAAATTTTGTCTTTTTCCCATTCTGCCCGGTGTGGGCAGGCGGGAATCCACGGTATAGGGATTGACGAAAGGGTGCAAAACGTGTACTATATGTATATCTATGGTCAACGGAGGTATGACACCATGGCCCATAAACAAAAACCCAACCTGGTGCACTGTGCATCCTGCGGCGAAGATTACAGTGCTGCATATAAGGCCTGTCCCTTCTGCGGCAGCCCCAACACGCCTGACTCCCGTCCGGCCAGCTACGAGTTTGACGGACAGGACGTATTCGATCGTCCCGACGTCCAGCCCACCGGCAAGGGCGGCAAGCGTCTGCAAGGCGCAGGCGGCCAGCCTTCCACTCCGCCCCCGCCCATCAACTGGCCCCGGCTGATCACCTTCCTGTGCTCTCTGGTCATCATCGCCGCCGCTCTGGTGATGGTGTTCACCGTGGTCTATCCCCATCTGCGGGATGTGTCCAACCCCGACGCCAACCCCTCTGCGTCGGTATCGGTGTCCCCCACCGCCACCCTGTCCCCTGAGGGCCTGGCCGGCATGACTCTGGACACCACCGACCTCACCCTCCAGTCCCAGCAGACCCACACCCTGGCCGTCACCTTTGACCCCGCTGACTGGAAGGGCACGGTCTCCTGGTCCTCTTCCGACGAGACCTGCGCCACCGTGGACGAAAACGGCGTGGTCACCAACGTCAACACTTCCGGCACCCAGCGCCGGGCTGTGATCACCGCCACCGCAGGCGGCCAGACGGTCACCTGCACGGTGTACTGCCAGTCCACCGCTCCTGTCACCCCCGCCCCCACCACCGAGCCCCAGCCCACCCCCACGCCCAACTCCCAGTCCGGGAGCATCGCCAACGGCTCCAAGGGCTCCATCATGAATGCAGCCGGTGGTCTGCGGGTGCGCTCCGGCCCCGGCACCAGCTATGACGTGCTGGCCAGCCTGAAAAACGGCGACCCCATCACCGTGCTCTCCTACGCCGGGAATGACTGGTATGAGATCGAGTTCAACGGCAACAACGGCACCAAGACCGGCTACATCATGGGCGAATACATCAACGCCAACTGATTTCAGCTTTTTGTACATAACACCACTGCAAGGGGCCTTGCAGTGGTGTTATTTTTCCATCTTGCAATTCTTTTCCAGCAGTTGTAAACTGTTGGGTGCTTTCTGACAAGCAAAGAAAAAGGAGAACTTCAAATCATGAGAGGGTTTCTTGCAGACCTACGACGGGAATTTTCCGGCTACAACGGAAAACGCTTTTCCCAGGACCTGATGGCAGGTATCACCGTAGCCGCCGTGGCCCTGCCCTTGGCGCTGGCCTTTGGCGTATCCTCGGGAGCCGATGCCGCCGCCGGTCTTATCACCGCCATTCTGGGCGGTATCGTCATCGGATTTTTGTCCGGGGCCTCCTACCAGATCTCCGGCCCCACCGGGGCCATGGCCGCCGTGCTGGCGGGTGTGGTGGCCAGCTATGGCCTCCAGGGTGTCTTTGTGGCCACCCTGCTGGCGGGCATTGTGCTGGTTTTGGCCGGCGTGCTCCGCCTGGGACGCCTGGTGTCCATCATCCCCATGCCAGTCATCACCGGCTTCACCTCCGGCATTGCCCTGGTCATCGCTCTGGGCCAGCTGGACAACTTCTTCGGCACCCACACCGCCCACTCGGGCAACCTGGGCATGGTGCGCACCTACCTGGAGCAGGGCTTCCAGCCCAACATGCAGACCCTGGTCATCGGCCTGTTTGTGGTGCTGTCTATGATTCTGTGGCCGAAAAAGTGGCAGGCGGTGTTTCCCTCCTCCCTGGCCGCCCTCATTGTGGTGCTCATCGCCAACGCCTTCTTGAAGTGGGACGTGGCGGTGGTGGGTGAAATTCCCCGCACCCTGCTCCCCGCCGTGCGCCTGACCCCCGGAAAAAACAGATTTTGATTTATTTTCCCGCCCCCGGGCGGGAAAACTCTGCCGAGGGCTTTTTGCCTATGCAAGAACTCTTTACCTTCTTGTCCAGACATTTGTTTTTGGGCCGGCTATCCTTCCCGTCCACCCTCCAGGTGGGCGGGAATCTTTCTTGCAGTTTTGCCCCGGTTCTGCTATACTGGAGAAAATTCATACCTAACAGGAGGTATTTCTTTTATGCTTACCGTTGACCATATCAGTGTGATGAATCTGGAAAACGCCATGCGGGGTGCCCGCAATCCCCTCAACAGCTGGGCCCGCAGCGACAGCCACTACGACGAGAACGGCAACTATGTTCTGGGAGAGAACGACCTCAGCCTGGCCACTCGCCTGTGCTCTGCCGGCACCGACCACCGGAAGTTCATCCGTCAGATCCTGGTGTCCATGGACATCACCGCCCCCATGTACTGGTGGAAGGAGTTTGACACCTACAAGGTGGGCACGGTGGCCAACTCCACCTCTACCATGCACAAGATCCACGCCAAGGCCTTTGAGCGGGGCGACTTCAGCTGTGACCACATGACCCCTGAGACCCTGGCCCACTTCGACGGCACCATCGCCTACCTGGAGCAGGTGCGCAACCGCTATCTGGAGACCAAGGACAAAACCCACTGGTATGACCTCATCCAGCTGCTCCCCTCCAGCTACAACCAGATGCGCACCGTCACCCTCAACTATGAGGTGCTGGCCAACATCTACTATGCCCGGCGCAATCACAAGCTGGACGAGTGGCACACCCTGTGCGATGTGATCCTCACCCTGCCCTACGCCAAGGAGCTCATTGGCGCCTGTGAGAAATAAGGCAATTGCAGCCCCGGAACCAGGGGTTCCGGGGCTGCTGAAAAAAACTTTGATTTTTTTGTGAAAACGTGTTGACAATATGGGGGACCCCTGCTATAATAACCTTCGCTGCAAACGTGATGTGCCACACACGCTGGTGTAGCTCAGCTGGTAGAGCAGCTGATTTGTAATCAGCAGGTCGGGGGTTCGAATCCGTCCACCAGCTCCACGTTTTCACAATTTTATATGGAGGAGTACCCAAGTGGCCAAAGGGGGCAGACTGTAAATCTGTTGTCTTCGACTTCGATGGTTCGAATCCATCCTCCTCCACCAAAACCCGACGTATGATATATACGTCGGGTTTTATCCTATTTAGGCAGGAGGTAATCAGAATTGAAAAACTATTTTGAATCAGCCCAAAACAATAGTTTTTGCACTTGTGCTCATCCTTCATCTATTTATACCCAAATGGACGAATGGGGATATTGGGACATGTGTAGTGATTGCCACAAGCCCATCGAGGATACATACGAGTATCACAGCAAAGATTATTTAGAAGAAATTATGGAACGTGATGACTAAATTCTCCACCTAATTGTCTACTTCAAGCCTTTTTAAGTCTGGGCTACGAAATACAGTTTTCATACTTAAAGAGTAAATTTGTGCATCAAAAAAGTTATAGAGAACCATCAAGGCGGCGGTTCCCTATAACTTTTTCTTTGCCCTAACTTTTTAAAATTCTATTTTGCAACAAACCATTTTTCTTCATCTCAGCCCAGCAGCAGCTTGTCGTCCGCCTCGTCGGACCCGGTGGCCTGGCCGAACTTGGCCAGCAGGTCCTCCACAGTGAGCTTTTTCTTCTCCTCCCCGGAGATATCCAGGGCCACCCGGCCCTCGTACATCATTATGAGTCGATTGCCGTGGGCAATGGCGTCCCGCATGTTGTGGGTGATCATCAGAGTGGTCAGGTGGTCCCGCTGCACAATGGTCTCGGTGGCAGCGAGCACCTTGGCCGCCGTCTTGGGGTCCAGAGCTGCGGTGTGCTCGTCCAAGAGCAACAGCTTGGGCTTCACCAAACTGGCCATCAGGAGGGTCAGAGCCTGGCGCTGGCCGCCGGAGAGCAGCCCCACCTTGGAGGTCATCCGGTCCTCCAGACCTAAGTCCAGCAGCTTGAGCATCTCCCGGTACTCCTCCCGCTCCGCCTTGGTGATACCGGCGCCCAGAAAGCGGCGCTTGCCCCGGCGGGCGGCCAGTGCCAGATTCTCCTCGATCTGCATGGTGGCGGCGGTGCCCATCATGGGGTCCTGGAACACCCGGCCAATGTAACGGGCCCGCTTGTGCTCAGGCAGACGGGTCACGTCCACCCCGCCGATGGTGATGGTGCCCTCGTCCACCGGCCACACCCCGGCCACGGCGTTGAGGAGGGTGGATTTGCCCGCTCCGTTGCCGCCGATGACGGTGACAAAGTCCCCTTCCTTCAAGTGGAGGGACACGCCGTTCAGGGCGGTCTTCTCGTTCACCGTCCCGGCGTTGAAGGTCTTGTAGATATTCTCAATCTTAAGCACGGTTCACACCTCCCCGCTTCACAGGCTTGGCAAAGTACTTGCCCTTCCAGTAGGGCACCGACAGGAACACGGCCACCACCACTGCAGACAGCAGCTTGAGGTAGTTGGAGTCCATCAGGTTCAGAGAGAGCACCAGCTGGATGACCATGTAGTAGATGATGGCGCCAATGGACACCGCCAGCAGCTTCAAGCCGAAGTTGCGGAAAATCTTAGAGAAGATCACCTCGCCGATGATGACGGCGGCCAGACCGATGACGATGGCGCCCCGGCCCATGTTGGCGTCGGCAAAGCCCTGGTACTGACTCAGCAGGGCCCCGGACAGGGCCACCAGACCGTTGGAGATCATCAGGCCCAGCACCTGGTTGCGGGCGGTGTTGATGCCCTGGGCACGGGCCATGGCCTGGTTGGCGCCGGTGGCACGGATGGAGCAGCCCAGCTCGGTGCCGAAGAACCAGTACAGCACGGCGATGATCACCACCGTGACCACCCCCACCACAAAGATGGGGTGCTGATAGAAGGGGCGGGTGCCCTTGGACACGTCCTGGACAAAGCGCAGGGACACCAGCAGCTTGTTCAAGACGTCGGGGTTGATGATGTTCAAGGCCACATTGGCCTTCATGGACATGATGGCCAGGTTTACCGACCACAGCCCCAGCTGGGTGAGGATACCGGCCAGAATGGCGGGAATGCCGCACACGGTGTGGAGCAGTCCGGTGACCAGCCCCGCCGCCATGCCCGACACCATGGCCGCCAGCAGCGCCACCCACAGGTTGACCCCCTGAGAGAAGAGCACCACAAACACGGCGCCCCCGGTACAAAAGGAGCCGTCCACGGTCAAGTCGGCAATGTCCAGAATCTTATAGGTGAGGTAGACCCCGATGGCCATAATGCCCCAGATGAGACCTTGGGAGACCGCCCCTGGCAGGGCGTTGAGAAAATCCAGCATGGTTGTTCCTCCTTGCAATCAAGACACAAGAGAGCGAGGGGGTTCCCCCGCTCTCTTGCTGATGTATTCTCTTATTCTGCTTCAATGGCAGTGTAGCCCTCCGGGGGCGTCAGGCCCAGGTCATCGCAGATGGCCTTGTTGTACATCTTGGTGAACTGGGGGGCGTACTCAATGGGCATCTGGGAGATATCCGCCTCACCACGGAGCACCTTCACCGCCATCTTTCCGGTGGTGACCCCCAAATCATAGTAGCTGATGGACAGGGTGGCCACGCCGCAGCCGGCACAAATGCCCTGCTCCCCGGCAAATACGGGAATCTTGGCGGGGCGGCAGATGTTGTCCACGATGGAGGCGTTGGTGGCCACGGTGTTGTCGGTGGGTACATAGATGACATCGCTGTTGTCCGCCGCCGTCTGGGTCACCGCCGCCATGTCGTTGGAGTCAGAGAAGGCGTACTGGGTGCAGGTGTATCCCAATCCCTCCAGGCACTCCTGCACGGTGTCCACCTGGTACTGACTGTTGGCCTCCGCCGAGCAGTACAGCAGTCCCACCGTCTTGGCATCGGGACACCACTCCTGAATCATGGCCGCCTGCTGGTCCAGAGGGGCCAGGTCGGAGGTACCGGAGACGTTGGTGCCCACGGTGCCCGAGAAGTCGTCAATTTTCAGGGCCACCCCGTACTCGGTCACCGAGGTGCCCAGCACCGGGATATCCCCGGTGGCGGAGGCCGCCGCCTGCAAGGCAGAGGAGGCGTTGGCCATGATGAGGTCCACCCCGCTGGAGACAAAGCTGTTGGCGATGGTGGCACAGGTGGCGGGGTCGTTGGCGGCGTACTCCAGGTCAAAGGACACCTTGTCCCCAAAGGCCTCCTTCAAGGCGTCCTGGAACCCCTGGGTGGCCTGGTCCAGCGCTTCGTGGGGGGTCAGCTGCACGATACCTACGGTATAGCTGTCCTTCTCCCCGCCGCTCTGGGTCTTGTCAGAGGTCTGGCCGCCGCAGCCTGCCAGTCCCGCCGCCATAGTCAGCGCCAACAGCGCTGCGCCTGCTCTCCAACTGTGTTTCATGTTCCTTCCTCCTATCCAAATGGGCACTTCAACGCTTTTAGTCATCAAAGTGTCTGAGTCTGAAAGAAGAGCCTCCCGGCTCGTTGAAGACAGTATAATGCTTTAGTGCATTGATGTCAAGAGGGGATTTGCACATTTATGAACGAAAGGGAAACAACCGGGCCGGGCATAGACTTTCCCATGGGAGTATGGTATACTGTTGAATGGTAGATTGCCAAAAAACTTCATGGTAAAGAACCCCCATCATCTCGCATCATCCAGCAGCCCTCGGCAGAGTTTTCCCATCCGCAGATGGGAAAATAATTGAAATCTCGTATTTTCCCAGGACATGCGCATGGGAAAATACACTGCTCAGCCCGCCAGTGTGGAATTGGGTCGCCCTTTGACCCAATTGTGCATGCAGCGGGCTGCATCCCCTCGAGAACATGCTGGCATGTTCGAGATATAGATAAGTATGCCCAAGGAGGTCAGCCCCATGGCTGGAAAACTGATCGTGTTTGAGGGAACGGACGGCTCGGGAAAGTCCACCCAATTTCAACTGTGCTGTCAGGCACTCACTGAGGCTGGGCGGGAATTCCGCACCACCGTCTATCCCCGCTACCGGGAGGAGTCCTCGGCCCTGGTGCGGATGTATCTGGGGGGCGCCTTCGGCTCCCACCCCGACGATGTGAACGCCTACGCCGCCTCCACCTTCTTTGCCGTGGACCGGTACGCCGGGTACAAGCAGGAGTGGGGGGCCTATTATGAGGCCGGGGGACTGATGGTGATGGACCGATACACCACTTCCAACGCCGTGCATCAGGCCTCCAAGCTGCCCCAGGCCCAGCGGGAGGGGTTTTTCCACTGGCTGTTTGACCTGGAGTACCAGCGCATGGGCCTGCCCAGCCCCGACCAGGTGATCTGGCTGGATATGCCCACCCATCTGGCGGTGGCCAACCTCCGCCGCCGGGAGGCGGCCACCCACACCCAGGCGGACATCCACGAGGAGGACAACGACTACCTCACCGCCTGCGCCCAGGCCGCCGCTCAGGCCGCCCAGCTCTACGGCTGGAAGCGCATCCCCTGTGTCAACGACCAGGGCCAGCTGCGCAGCGTGGAGGACATTCATAAGGAGATTATGCAATTGATTTTGGAATAAGGAGGACGATATCATGGTCTACATTCTGTTAGCCACTGGTTTTGAAACCGCCGAGGCCCTGGCCCCCGCCGATGTGCTGCGCCGGGGCAATGTGCCCGTGTCCCTGGTGGGGGTCACCGGCCCCACCGTCCAAAGCGCCCAGGGGGTCACCGTCACCGCCGACGTGGCCCTGGCCGATGTGAACCTGGCCCCCGGCGACATGGTGATGCTCCCTGGCGGTCTGGGTGGCGTGGACGCCCTGGAGCACAGCGAGGCCGCCATGGCCCTCATTTCCCAGGCCGCTGCCCACCCCCAGGTGTGGGTCTCCGCCATCTGCGCCGCCCCCACCCTGCTGGCCCGGGCCGGGCTCATCCCCGCCGGAGCCCGCGCCGTGTGTTACCCCGGCATGGAGGGGGACCTGGTGAAGGCGGGCGTGGAGCCCTGCATGACCGAGCCCTTCGTGGTGGAGGGACACCTCATCACGGGACGGGCCGCCGGGTCCAGCTTCGACTTTGGTCTGGCTCTGCTCACCGCTCTTTCTGGGGCTGACGTGGCCCGCCAGGTCCAGAGCGGCATCCATTACATGGCATGACCCCCCAGGAGCAAAAGGAGCGGCTGCGCCGGCAGGCCGCAGCCCTTCCCCGTGCACAAGTCTCCCACCTGTTGGAGCAGTTTCTGGCCCTGCCCCAGGTGGAAGCGGCCCACACCGTGATGGTCTTTTACGGCGTGGGTCGGGAGCCGGACACCACCGCCCTCATCGACCAGCTTCTGGCCATGGGCAAGCGGGTGGCCCTTCCGGTGTGTCTGCCCCAGCGCAAGATGGAGGCCCGGGCCATCACCAGCCAGGACCAGCTCATCCCCAACCACTACGGCATCCCGGAGCCGGACGGGGTGTGCCCCATCGTCCCCCAGGAGGAGGTGGACGTAGTACTGGTGCCCAACATGATGTGTGACCGGGCGGGGTACCGTCTGGGCCAGGGCGGCGGCTACTACGACCGGTGGCTGAAGGGGTATACCGGATTCACCGTGTCGGTGTGTCCCGCCGACCGCTTCCAGCAGGAGCTGCCCCACGCCGAGTACGACGTGCCGGTGCAGCTGGTGCTCACCGACGGCTGACAAACGCCAAGGGCGGAGAGGCTAAGCCTCTCCGCCCAACGATACGCAGCGTTTTAGCAGCAGCCGTCGTTGCAGCCGCAGCCGCAGTTGTTGCCGCAGCCATTGCCGCAGCCACAGCCGTTGCCGCCCATATTACCGCCGCAGCAGCAGCAGAGAATGAGTACCAGGATGATGATCCACCAGCAGCCGCCACCGAAACCATTGTTACCACAACACATAACAAGTCACCTCACATAAGATTTCCGGTACAGGTACCGGCTCGGACGCCGCACACCCTTGGGTTTTGCGGCGCCGGAGTCGGCGCCCGTCCCCGTTTCTGCGTTATACTATGTAGGCACGGCGAGATTGGTTCCCCCGACGTTAGAAGAAATTTTTCAGACAACCTATCCTGATGAGGAGTGAAACAAGACATGTCAGAACAACGTTCCCACGCCCCCCAGGAGCCCCAGCGACGGCCACGGGTCTCCCGCAACCGGAAGAAAACCCACCGCACCAAGGCAGCCAGCGCCATGCTGTATGTGCTGTTCGTGGTGGGTCTGTCCGCCGTGCTGGCCACCGTGGGCTGGATCTGGGCCAACGACCTGCTGGCCCTGAACAAGGAGTACACCTCCGCCATCGTCAAGGTGGAAAACGACGAGAGCTTCGGCGAGGTGGTGGACACCCTCAAGGACAACGGCCTCATTGAGTACAAGTTCCTCTTCCACCTCTACGGCCTGTTCTCCAACGCCAGCAACAAGATCACCCCGGGCACCTACGAGCTCAACACCGATATGGACTACCGGGCCCTGGTGACCAACATGAGCTCCTCCTCCTCCACCCGTCAGACCATTGACATCACCATCCAGGAGGGCTATACCATCGACCAGACCTTCCAGCTGCTGGAGGAGAAGGGGGTCACCACGGTGGAGCAGCTCCGGGACATGTCCGCCAACTGGGACTATAACTTCAGCTGGCTCAAGGACCTGCCTCTGGGGGACTACCACCGTCTGGAGGGCTACCTCTTCCCCGACACCTACACCTTCTATCTGGGTGAGGACCCCAAGTATGTCATCAACAAGATGCTGGTGAACTTCGAGTCCAAGATGGAGGACTATATGGACCAGTTCACTGAGGAGAGCAAGTACTCCCTCCACGATATCGTCACCATCGCCTCCATGATTGAGAAGGAGACCGATGGTGAGGACTACTCCACCATCTCCTCGGTGATCTACAACCGTCTGGAGAACACCGGCGCCGAGACCCAGGGCTACCTGCAAATCGACGCCACCCTGGTGTATCTCAACGGCGGTAATGTGCCCACGGAGGAGGATAAGGCCATTGACTCCCCCTACAACACCTATCTGTACAAGGGTCTGCCCGCCGGACCCATCTCCAACCCCGGTATGACCGCCCTGTATGCGGCTTTGAACCCCAAGAACACCGACTATTACTACTATGTGCTCAACCCCGAGACCAAGAAGCACGAGTTCACCAAGACCTATGCCCAGCACCAGGCCCTGGTGGAACAGTATGGAGCAGACCAATGAAGAACATCGAATTATTATCCCCCGCCGGGGACATGGAACGGCTGACCATGTCCCTGGCCTACGGGGCCGACGCCGTGTATCTGGCGGGCAACGCCTTTGGCATGCGGGCCTTTGCCGGCAACTTCGACCGGGAAGAGATGACCCGGGCGGTGGAGCTGGCCCACGCCAAGGGGGTTCGGGTACATGTGACCTGCAACACCCTGGCCCGCAACGATGAGATTGCCAAACTGCCGGACTATCTGGAGTTTCTGGAGTCCATCGGCGTGGACGCCGTCATCAGTGCAGGCGTGGACGTGTTGAGCCTGGCCCACCGCTACGCCCCCCATGTGGAGGTACACATGTCCACCCAGACGGGCATCACCAACTATGAGATGGCCCGGGTGTGGCATGACCTGGGCGCCAAGCGGGTCATCCTGGCCCGGGAGCTGTCCCTGGATGAGGTGGCGGAGATCTGCGCCAAGGCCCCCCGTGATTTGGAAGTGGAGGCCTTCGTCCACGGCGCCATGTGCGTCAGCTACTCCGGCCGCTGCCTGCTGTCCAACTATATGACCGGGCGGGACGCCGCCCGGGGTGCCTGCGCCCAGCCCTGCCGCTACCAGTACGCCCTCATGGAGGAGAAGCGGCCCGGGGAGTACTTCCCCGTCTTCGAGGAAAACGGCGAGACCTTCATTATGAACAGCCGGGACATGTGCCTCATTGACCATGTGCCGGAGCTCATAGAGGCAGGTCTGGACTCCCTGAAAATTGAGGGCCGGGCCAAGAGCGCCTACTATGCCGCCATGACCACCGCCGCCTACCGCCACGCCATCGATGCGGCCATGGAGGGCAGGCCCCTGGAGCCCATTTGGCGGGCCGAGGTGGACAAGGTCAGCCACCGCCACTACTCCACCGGCTTCTACTACGGCCAGCCGGGGCAGTACACCGACTCGGCCCGGTACATCCGGGACTGGCAGGTGCTGGCCATCGTCACCGACTGTGACCAAGAGGGCAACGCCACCCTCTCCCTGCGCAACAAGTTTACCGCCGGGGACCAGATCGAGGTGGTGGGCCCCGATGTGGCCGCCTTCCCCCTCACCGCCCCCCTCATGACCGACGGCGAGGGCTTTACCCTGGCCCAGCCCCGACACCCTCAGATGGTGTTCCACATGCGGCTGCCCCGCCCGGTGCCCCCCCTGTCGGTGGTGCGGGCCTGCCGCCCCAATTCGTAAAAAAATTCCCGGTTGGATGCAGGAGCATCCAACCGGGAATTTCAGCCTGTCGAAAAACTTCCAAAACGCCCCCGCATCTGGTAAAATGGTATCAGATGTGGGGGTGTGCTTTATGGAGCAATG
>CALWXF010000021.1 GCA_944385445.1 uncultured Oscillospiraceae bacterium | reverse complement strand
TATTTGCCGTTGTTTCCCCAAATATGACCAGAACCCCTGTTTTTGCTTCATGAAAACAGGGGTTCTTCGACAGTCTGCAACACCCCTGAACTTCGGTTCAGGGGTGTTTTTTATGTCCCTGGTTTGCGTTGCCTTTCCCTCCATATTTGTGTATAATAAAATGCTAACTATTTCATAAGGGAGGTCCTTACCATTGTTGGACATCGTCCTTCGTCGTTTCATTCCCAACTACACCCAGACCCGTGATCCCGAGGTGCGGCGTCAATACGGCGTCTTTGCCGGTGGAGTGGGTATTCTCTTAAACCTGCTGCTCTTTGCGGGCAAACTCACCGCCGGCCTCATTACCGGCGCCATCTCCGTCACCGCGGACGCCTTCAACAACCTCTCCGACGCCGCCTCCTCCGTGGTGACCCTGGTGGGCTTTCGTCTGGCAGGTCAAAAGCCGGACGCCGACCACCCCTTCGGCCATGGCCGCATGGAGTATCTCTCCGGGCTGCTGGTGTCCCTGCTCATCCTCCTGGTGGGCGTGGAGCTGGGCAAGAGCTCCATTGAGAAGATCTTACATCCCCAAGTCACCCAGCTCACCGCCCTCAGCGGCACCATTCTGGTGGTCTCCATTCTGGTGAAGCTGTGGATGAGCTGGTTTAACAGCAAGCTGGGCAACCGCATCCAGTCCGAGACCCTCCGGGCCACCGCCATTGACTCCCGCTCCGATGCCCTGGCCACCTCCACCGTGCTGCTGGGTCTGGGCATCACCCATGTCACCAGCTTGCAGCTGGACGGCTGGCTGGGTCTGCTGGTGGCGGCGTTCATCCTCAAGGCCGGCTGGTCCGCCGCCAAGGACACCATCGACCCCCTGCTGGGCACCACCCCCGACCCGGAAATGGTCAAGGAGATCCAGGAAGTCATCCTGAGCCACACCCGGGTGGTGGGCATTCACGACCTCATCATCCATGACTACGGCCCCGGGCGGCGGATGATGAGCGTCCACGCCGAGGTGTCCGATCAGACCGACGTGATGGAGGCCCACGATATCATCGACCACATCGAGCGTGAGCTGGGGGAGCGGTTCCAGATCGAGGCCGTCATCCACATGGACCCCGTTCAGACCGGCAACCCCCAGGTGGAGCAGCTGCGGGCCCTCACCGCCCAGCTGGCCCGGAATATCCACCCCGACCTGTCCATCCACGACTTCCGCATGACCATGGGCCCTATGTACACCAATCTGATCTTCGATCTGGTGGTGCCCTACAGCGTCACCATGCCCCCGGTTCAGGCAAAGGACGCTCTGGTTCAGGCTTTGCAGGCGGAAAACTCCAATTATCACGCTGTCATTCACATTGACCGCTCTTATGTGGTGTGAATTTACAAAAATTTCTCCAATTCACCAAAACCCCAGGCTATAATACAAGTACCACAGAACTTCAGGAGAGCCCCTCTCCATACAAAAAGAAAGGGTGACGAGTTATGCCCCGTAAGGTATTGATTGTGGAAGATGATAAGAACATTGCCGACCTGATGCGTCTGTATCTGGAAAAGGAGTCCATGGACTGTCAGGTGGCCAACGATGGACTGGTGGGCCTGGAGAAGTTCCAGCAGTTCCAGCCCGACCTGGTGATGCTGGACATCATGCTCCCCGGCATGGACGGCTGGTCCATCTGCCGTAAAATCCGGGAGACCTCCAAGGTTCCCATCATCATGCTCACCGCCAAGGGCGAGCTGGAGGACAAGGTCAACGGCCTGGAACTGGGCGCTGACGACTACATCACCAAGCCCTTTGAGATGAAGGAAGTTCTGGCCCGGGTCCACGCCGTACTGCGCCGATACGGCGAAGAGGAGCAGAAGGAGAAAAAGCTGGCCTTTGACAAGCTGGTCATCAACCTGGACTCCTACGAGCTGCTGGTGGACGGCAAGCGGGTGGACACCCCACCCAAAGAGCTGGAGCTTCTCTACCATCTGGCCTCCTCCCCCAACCGGGTATTCACCCGCAACCAGCTGCTGGACGAGGTGTGGGGCTTTGACTACTTCGGCGACAGCCGCACCGTGGACGTACACATCAAGCGTCTGCGGGAGAAGCTGGAGGGGGTCAGCGACAAGTGGAGCCTGAAAACCGTGTGGGGCGTGGGCTACAAGTTTGAATCCAACGGCTAACCCCACAGAGCAGGAGGTGCCTCATCCATGAAATCCATGTATGGACGGCAATTTGCCACCATGGCCGGAATGGTCCTGCTGTCCTTTCTCCTGTTGGGCGCATCCTTCGCCGCCCTGAGCTACCAGTATACCTTACAGGAAAAGCAGGACACCCTCATGCGCAATGCCAAGTACATTGCAGAATATACTTCATACGCCGCCAACAACAACGGCAGCACCGTGTGGACCACCGATGAGTTTCAGCAGTACATTTCCACGGTGGCCCAGGTGGCTGACTCCCATATTATCGTAGCCACCAACGACGGCACCATTCTCCTGGCCACCGACGGAAAACGGATCCTGTACAACATGCTCTCCCGGAACATGCCCAGGGATATCGTCAACACGGTCATCCACGATCAGGCCTATGAGGGGATGACCACCTTAGACGGGATGTACGACAACGCCCGGTTCATGGTTGGCCTGCCCGTCGCCAGCTCCAGCGGATACTTGCAAGGCCTGGTGTTCTTCTCCACCAACACCTCGGACATCACCGCCATGTGGCGGGACCTGTCCGCCATCTTCGCTGTGGTGGCCTGCGCCGTCATCCTGGTGGCCGCCATCCTCAGCTCGGTGACCAGTATGCACCAGTCCAAGCCCATGAAGGAGATCGCCGCCGCCGCCCGTCAGTTCGGGCTGGGCAAGCTGGACGTGCGGGTGGACGTGGGCAACCGCCGGGACGAGATTGGAGAGCTGGCCGAGGCCTTCAACGCCATGGCCGAGTCCCTGTCCAAAAGCGAACAGCGGCGCAGCGAGTTCATCGCCAACGTCTCCCACGAGCTGAAAACCCCCATGACCACCATTGCCGGCTTTGCCGACGGCATTCTGGACGGAACCATCCCCCCGGACCGGGAGCGGGAGTATCTGAGCATCATCTCCTCCGAGACCCGGCGGCTGTCCCGGCTGGTGCGGTCCATGCTGGACCTGTCCCGGCTCCAGTCTGATGAGCGGGCCCCCCAGCAGCAGTTTGACCTGGGCGAGACCATGCTGCGCACCCTGGTAAGTCTGGAGGGGAAAATCAACCAAAAACACCTGGAGGTGGCCACCAATCTGCCGGAAGAGCCGGTGATGGTGTGGGGCGATCAGGACGCCATCACCCAGGTGTGCTGCAACCTGCTGGACAACGCCATCAAGTTCTCCCAAGAGGAGGGCACTCTGTCCCTGTCCATTGTCCCCAAGGGCTCCAAGGCCACGGTGTCGGTGAGCAACCAGGGCAAGACCATCCCCCCGGAGGAGCTGGACCTCATTTTCGACCGCTTTCACAAGGCCGACCACTCCCGCAGTGAAAACCGGGACGGCGTGGGGCTGGGTCTGTATATCGTCAAAACCATTCTCAACAGCCACAAGGAGACCATCACCTGCACCAGTCAGGACGGTCTGACCACCTTTACCTTCAGTCTGCCCCGGGCATGATTCTGATTCAGGAGGCGTTTTCCGTGTCCAACCATCTCTCACACCGCTGGCCCCAAGGGGAACCCCGTCCCATCCACTACAACAATCCCCCCCACCGCCGCCCTCGCCGTCTGGGCAAGGCGCTGTTGGTGGTGTCCCTGTGCCTGGTGGCCGCTGCCGCCCTGGTGTTCGGCGGATACCTGGGTATGGTCCATCTGGTCAACTCTCTTTCCAGCTCCCAGCGGGGCTCCTTTGCTCCCAGCCCCTCCCGCCATATGGAGGTCAATGCCAACTGGGACCCCGCCGACCTGCCCTGGGCCCAGCCCGACCCCAACGTGTCCATCTCCGTTCAGGAGCAGGACACCAAGGTCCTCAGCAGCAGCCAGATCTATGACCAGGTGCTCCCCTCGGTGGTATGCGTCACCGCCGACCAGGGCGACGGCACCTCCAGTGTGGGCTCCGGTGTCGTCCTCACCCAGTCTGGATACATCGTCACCAATTTCCACATCATCCAGGGCGGCGTGTCCCTGGACGTCTCCATGCTCTCCAGCTCGGCCAGCTATGACGCTAAGCTGGTGGGCTACGACGAGGAGCTGGATCTGGCAGTGCTGAAGGTGGAGGCCCAGGGCCTCACCCCCGCCCGCCTGGGCAGTTCGGACCAGCTGGCGGTGGGTGACTCGGTGTACGCCATCGGCAACCCCATGGGCTACCTCCACGGCACCATGACCGATGGCATCATCTCCTCCCCCACCCGCTCCATTCGGGTGGACGGCAGGGAGATGAACCTCTTGCAGACCAGTGCCGCCCTCAACTCCGGCAACTCCGGCGGAGCCCTGACCAACGCCTACGGGCAGGTGGTTGGCATCACCTCCGCCAAGATCACCGGGGTTGAAAATGACACTGTGATTGAGGGATTGGGCCTGGTCATCCCCATCAACGACACCATTCCCTTCCTCAACCAGATGATTCACACCGGGCAGAGCTTCCGGCCTTCCCTGGGCATTCTGTGCCGGGAAGTCCAGATGGACGACACCTCCGGCATCTATGTGGTAAGCACCACCGCAGACACCCCCGCCCACGAGGCGCTGCTGGAGGGGGACGTCATTCTCTCCGCCAACGGAGTGGACACCCCCACCCTCTACGCCCTGACCCGAGTGCTCAACGACACCGGGGTTGGTAACACTGTGGAGTTGTCCGTGCTACGGGACGGGGAGGTACTCCCCATTTCCATCACCCTCTACGACCGTCTGTCCTGACGGGAGGCCAAACCATGAACCAAGATCATCTCATTGCCCTGCTGGCCCAACGTCCCGGCTATGTCTCCGGTCAGGAGATGAGTCAGGCGCTGGGGGTGACCCGGGGCGCCATCTGGAAGGAGCTGTCCCAGCTGCGGGAGCAGGGCTGGCCCATCTCCTCCTCCACCCGCCTGGGCTACCGCCTGGACGGCCCGCCGCCTCAGCTCTCCGCCCCCTATCTGGAGGGGCGGCTGTCCGGCACCATCTCCTCGGGGCACATCCACGTCTTTGATCGGCTGGACTCCACCAACACCCAGCTCAAGGCCATGGCCGCCCAAGGAGCCCCCCACGGCACCGTGGTGGCCGCTCTGGAGCAGACCTCCGGCCGGGGCACCCGGGGCCGAACCTTTGCCTCTCCCCCCGGCGGGCTGTACCTGTCTGTGCTGCTGCGCCCCCAGGTGCAGCTGTCTGAGCTGTTTTCCCTCACCGGATGGGTGGCGGTGGCGGTGCGCCAGGCGGTGGAGACCGCCTGCGGAGCACCCGCCCGCATCAAGTGGCTCAACGACATCTACTTAAACAACCGCAAGCTGTGTGGCATCCTCACCGAGCTGTCTCTGTTGGGAGAGAGCAGTGAGCCGGACTATGTGGTCATCGGAGTTGGCATCAACCTCAGCCAGACCGCCCAGACCTTCCACGACCTGGGGTTGGATGGCATCGCCACCTCCCTGGCTCTGGAGGGCTATCCGGTGGAGCCCAACCACATGGCCCTCACCCTGCTCCAAGAGCTCCACACCATGGCCCAGCGCTTCCCCGGCCACCGTGAGGAATACCTGCACCAGTACCGCTCCCACTGTCTCACCCTCCACCAGCCCGTGGAGGTGGAGACGGGCAAAGAGACCTACCAGGCCATGGCCCAGGCCATTCTCCCCGACTTCTCCCTGGAGGTCACCGACCAGCAGGGCCTCACCCACCCGGTGTCCTCAGGCCGGGTCACCCCCCACTTTCTCCGGGCCAATTCCTGACAGGAGGATTTCCCATGAACAGCCAACTGCGCCGCACCCACATCTTAGACTATCTCACCCAGGCCGACGGCCCCCTGTCCGCCACCGCTCTGGCCCGCACCCTCCAGGTCAGCCGCCAGATCATCGTGGGGGACGTGGCCCTGCTGCGGGCCTCGGGGGCCAACATCATCGCCACCCCCCGGGGGTATGTGCTGGACCACCCTACCCCCGAGCGCACCTACACGGTGGCCTGCCGCCACAGTGAGAGCGAGATGGAGCAGGAGCTGAACCTGATGGTGGACCACGGCTGCACCGTGGAGTCGGTGGTGGTGGAACACCCGGTGTACGGCCAGCTGGTGGGGCAGCTGAACCTGTCCTCCCGCTATGATGTATCCCAGTTCATCCAGAAGGCCCAGGCCCATGACATGCGCCCCCTGTCCGAGCTCACCGACGGCATCCACCTGCACACCTTGCAGTGCCGGGACGAGCAGGCGTTCCAGCGCCTGGTGGAGGCGCTGCGGGAAGCGGGATTTTTGGTGGAAGAATAAACTCCATACCCAGTATCAAAAAGGAGCCTTGTGGGGCTCCTTTTCTTGTTATCCGGCTTTGCGTTCCAGGTGGATTTGTTCACAATTTTGGGGTACAATACAGGGTATCTCAACACAGAAAGAGTGGTCGCCATGTTCTTCGACGTATACTACTTGGTTCTGGTACTGCCCGCTGTGATTCTGGCCATGTGGGCCAGCAGCCGGGTCAACAGCACCTTCCGCAAGTATTCCCAGCAGCTCTCCCGCCGCCGTCTCACCGGGGCGGACGCCGCCCGGCTGGTGCTGGATGCCAACGGGCTGCACCACGTCCGCATCGAGCGGGTGGCGGGCAATTTGACCGATCACTATGACCCCCGCTCCAATGTCATCCGCCTGTCCGACTCCGTATATGACAACCCCTCCACCGCCGCCATCGGTGTGGCCGCCCACGAGGCGGGCCACGCCATCCAGTATGCGGTGCACTACGTCCCCATCAAGCTGCGGGCCGCCATCATCCCCATCACCAACATTGGCTCCAAGCTGGCCCTGCCCCTGATTCTCATCGGCCTGCTGTTTGTCTCCGGCGATCTGGGGGTACAGCTGGCCTATGCAGGCATCGCCTGCTTCGGTCTGTCTACGGTGTTCCAGCTGCTGACCCTGCCCACCGAGTTCAACGCCAGCCGTCGAGCCCTGGCCGCTCTGGAGCAAGGCCATTTGCTGGCGGAGGACGAGATGGAGGGGGCCAGAAAAACCCTGTGGGCTGCCGCTATGACCTATGTGGCCGCACTGGCCGTGTCCCTGGCCCAGCTGCTGCGGCTGCTGCTCATCGTGGGCAATCGGCGCAGAGATAACTGAGCCCGATAAGAGAAGGAGATACCTATGCCGATTTCCAAACGTCAGCTTACCCAGTTGAATCTGGACCTGTCCCCCTTGGGACTCGAGAAGCGAAATCTGGATGAAGCCTATTTCTGCACCCCAAAAGGGGCAACGATCATTGGCTGGGCCGGTGTGGATGGCATCCACTACTGCTCCATTCGTGGCTTCGGAGACATGGTATTTGCCGTCACTCCCATGGCGCCTGCCCCCCACTATGTGCACCCGGTGGCACAGAGCTGTTCCGACTTTCTGCGCCTGCTGCTATCCTGCGGAAGTACGGCTCCATTGGATCAGGCGTGGCAGTGGGATGCCTCTGCCTTCTCCGACTTTCTGGTCCATCATCCCCCCACCCGGGAGCAGGCACAGGTGTTGGAAGAGCTGGCAGCGCACACCCAGCTTTTCCCCATGGAACACCCCTGGGACTATCTCCAGCAGCTTCAAGCCGACTTTGATGCCAGCAAAATCCCATATTCCAAGGAATTTTATGATTTGGATTTGAACCCGGAGGCCCCTGTGCCTGCGCCGGAATGGAAGGTCACCTTTGAAGGCGGATTCTGGGCCCGTCACACCCGGGAGCGGCCAGGGCAGGAAGTCCCCATCCGTCAGGCATTTGACTGGGCCGGACACCACTGGCTCATCCCCTCCCTCTACCTGTGCAGCAAGGGACTGGTGCTTGATTTCTGTATGCGGGTGGAGCCCTCCCACATCCATGCCTTTCTGGACAAGTGGGACCTGCACCCAGCACACGGGGCTCAGCACTCCTTCTCCCAGCAGGAGCAGATGCAGCTGGAGCTGGAAAACCCTCTGCGCCTGGATTTTTCCTCCACCGTACATCTCAACGGCAGAAGACTGGAGAACACCCACAGCTATGGAACCTCCTTTAACCCCTGTCTGGGGCCGGAGTACTCCGCCTGCGGGGAGGAGGCCGCCCAGGCCATGGAGCACTACGGCCTGGACCCCCACTTTGGCTGGGTCATTCTGCGGGCCTGTTACCCATGGGCCACCAAACGGAAGCCCAACATCCGCACCCTGTCCGTGACCATGGCCGCCGATGCCGTCTCCATCCCCGGCCCCCATGTCCAGGTCCACGGGCCGGGAGACACCGCAGTCTTTCACCATGGAGGACAAGAGCACCTCTTGACCGTCCAGGAATACGAAGCCCAGGCTATGGACTGGAGCCACCTGGCTGAGGCCGGCGTGGAGTATCCCAACCACTACCTCGCCATGAGCTATACCCTCACCCCGGAGCTGCCCGATGGCAGCTGGTCTCTGGTGGCCTGCGACAACGGTGATCCGCCCCGGCAGGCCCCCGCTGCTCCAGGACAGCCCGTGGCCACAAATTCTGCCATGGTGATGGCCATAGACCCCATTGCCTTCGGAGAGACCCAGCAGGGCCCTCTCCATGTGGCTTGCTCCTCCCTCCACTTCCAACCTGTGGACCGTGTGGAGTGGCGTCTGGTGTTCTACGAAAAGCAGTATGCCGACCTCACGGTGGATTTGCTGGCCCCGCCCTCACCGTAAGAAAAAGAGCCGTCCTCCAGAAGAACACTTCTGGAGGGCGGCTTTCTGCACCAACTATTCCACTTTCATCATGCGATACCCCACGCCAATGTGGGTTTGAATATACTGGGGAGAGCCTGGCTCTTTTTCCAACTTCTTGCGCAGAGTGGCCATAAACACCCGCAGGGAGGCCACGTCGTTCTCCCAGCTTCTACCCCAAATCTGCTGGGTGATAAAGGTATGGGTCAGCACCTTTCCCACGTTTTTACACAGCAAACACAGGAGTTTGTACTCGCTGGGGGTCAAATGCAGCTCCTGGCCGTCCAGAAATGCACAGCCCGCAGCATAGTCCACTTTCAACTTTCCATTGGTGAACACCGCCTCGGTATTCATGCCGCTCAGCTGCAGCGCAGCCAGCCGCCGCTGCGTCACCCGTAGGCGGGCCAGCAGTTCTTCCACGGAAAAGGGTTTGGTCAGGTAATCATCTGCACCAGCATCCAGGGCATCAATCTTATCCGTATCTTCGCTGCGGGCACTGATGACGATGATGGGCACGTTGGACCAGGAACGAATTCTGTGAATGACCTCTACCCCATCGATGTCGGGCAGACCCAAATCCAACAGGATGATCTCAGGGTTGTGGGAGGATGCCTCCAAAATCGCTGCCTCTCCGTTGGACGCCGTGAGAAAGCGATAGTCATGGGCTCTCAAGGTGGTGGTAATGAGGTTACGCACCGGCGTATCGTCCTCCACCACCAGAATCAGTGGTTTATTCATGTAGTTCTACCTCCCCGGCTGGTATCGAAAATGTAAAGATGGAGCCATGGGGTTTATAATCGCTCACCACGATTTCTCCTCCATGTGCATTCACGATGGATTTGCACAGCGCCAGACCCAATCCCATACTGCGGCGGCTGTCGGCAATCTGATTAGATGCGCTGTAAAACATGTCAAAAATATGGGGCTTTGCCTGGTCGGGAATGCCCGGGCCATTGTCTGCCACCGAGATATAAATAAACTTTCCCTCTTGCTTCCACCCAATGTGGATATCCGACCCGGGCGGGGTGTATTTCATGGCATTATCCAGGATATTAATGAGGACCTGGACAATCAGCTTTGCATCCATCTGTGCCAGGAGATACTCGTCACTGCTCTGCACATGGAAGTGGTATTCCACACGCTTACGATTGATGTGCCGAAGCGCCTCTGCTACCACCTCGTCGATGAGCTCGGTGGTTAGGTGCAAGTTCATCCGCCCCTGTTCCAGCCGGCTGACCGAGAGCAGATTTTCCACCAAATTGATCAGCCACATGGCATCATCATAGATATCGGCGTACATTTGCTCCTTAGTCTCTGGGTCAAATAGGGTTCCATTGGAGAGCAGATTGCTGGCATTTCCCGAAATGGAGGTCAGTGGGGTGCGCAAATCGTGAGAAATGGAGCGGAGCAGATTGGCTCGCAGCTGCTCGTTCTTGGCTAATACGGCAGCGGCTTCCTTTTCCTCTACGTTTTTTTGGTTTTCCAAAGCCAGGGCACATTCTCCCAAAACCGAGAGGAGAATGCTGGTCTCAAAGGAATCCAGCGGCTTCTCCGAGGCGGCAATGCCCACCACGCCGTACACCCGCTCCCCTGTGCGGATGGAGAGATAGGTGCACCGGGCATCCGGAAGGGTTTCTGTCCCGGCTCCCGCCCGCTTGTTGTTGGACAGCACCCACTGGGCCACCTCCCGCTCCTTGGCGGTGGTGTAGCGCTGTGGAGATGCTGCCCCGTCCACCAGAAAGATTTCCGGCTCCAGCAGCCCTTTCTCATCCATGGGATAGACCACAATATCCCGCTGGAAGATTTTCAACAACTGTTTGGCGGTCACAGAAATAATTTCTTCTTGTGTGTGGGTTCGTTGCAGATTTTGGCTGGTCTCAAACAACAATTTGGTACGCCACGCCACTTGAGCCGATCGTTTGGCATGAGACTTTAGCTTGGATGCCAACGAACCGGTGAGCAGCGAGGCCAGAAACATCACGAGAAATGTGATGGGGTATTCGCTGTCGTAGGCCTGCAGGGTAAATCTGGGCACCGTGAAAAAGAAGTTAAAGGTCAGTACACCGGCAATGGAGGCAACGAAGCTGCAAATGGAACTTCTGGTGCAGACCGAGATCAACATGACCCCCAGAATATACAGCGTAATGATATTGGCCTCTGTAAAGCCGAAGTTATAAAACAAAAGGCCAATAAGTGTGACAAGGATCAAAATCCCTGCGCTTTTTAAAAGATCCAACACGGATATGGTCGGCATATGCATAACTTCCCGGTGTTTGGTTTCCAGCAGGCGGTTGGCCCCATTGTCCGGGATGATATGGATGTCCAGTTCTGGCGTCAGCTCAATGAGCCGTTCCGTCAGCGATGTCTTTCTCAGCAACAGCCGACGGGGTATCCCACTACGGCCCAGCACAATTTTCGTCACGCCAGACAGGCGGGAAAACTCCGCAATTTGATAGGCCACATCATCGCCATACACCGTCTCGATGGAGGCCCCCAATTGCTGTGCCAGACGCATATTGCCCTGAAGGCGCTGCTTATCCCGCGCATTCATCCACTGAAATGCCTTGGTCTCCACAAACAACGCGGTAAATCCACACCGAAACGCACCTGCCATCCGGGCCGCCGTGCGTATGATTTTCTCATTGGAGGGGGCGGAAGACAGGCACACCAGAATGTGCTCATGGGTCCGATACTCCGTTTGCATCTTCTCCTGGGTGTACAGAGCCGCCCGATCCGCACAGCGGCGCAGGCCCACCTCTCGCAGGGCGCTGAGCTGTGACAGGGAGCAGCCTTCCAGCAGTTCCTCCTTCTGTCCATCCATCAGCCGCTGTCGGAGCCGCTGGGGCTCCAGGTCGATAAACTCCACCTGATGGGCCTGGTCAAATACCCGGTCTGGAATGCGCTCAGGTACCGAAGTGCCCAGGATGGAACACACCGTGTCCTGAATGCTCTCAATGTGGTGAATGTCCAAGGTCGTATAGACATCCATTCCCGCCTTCCGCAGCTCCTCAATGTCCTGATAGCGCTTCATGTGGCGGCAGGCATCCGCATTCCAGTGAGACAGATCCTCAATCACAATCAGCTGAGGGTGCCGTTTGAGACAGGCATCCAAGTCAATTTCATCCGCTATGTGCCCATCCCTGTCCACTTTTTTACATGGCAATATCTCAAACTGCTCTGCCAATGCCGTGGTTTTGGGCCACTTAGTATCGGAGAGTATGCCAATGGCCACGTCCAGCCCTGCTTGTTTGGCCTCTTTTGCGGATTCCAGCATGGCATAACTCTTCCCAGCACCGGAGAAATAGCTTGCAAAAATCGTGAGTTTCCCTTGTTTTCTTCCGATAGCCTGCCCCGCCGCCGCAACCGTATCCATGGCACTCCCTCCTTTCCAGCAGATGTATTATAGCATAAATCGATTGCTGTTGTTGGCATAGTTGTAGAAGGCGGCCTCTTTTATTCCATGCGCTTTATCTTTTCCTTGCGAACTTTGTCCAGGAACTTGTACAATCCTCCGATGGCAAAATACACCCCCACGCAAAAAAGAAGGATGACACCCAATAAAAGCAGTTCTTTCATCTTCTCCCCTCCTCTCGACCTATGGCTTTCTCGACGTATCGCTCCTTAAATGTGAAAGCACTTCTGGATATCCCGCTGGGTTCCCAAAACCAAAATGGTACTGTTGACAGGCAGGCTGATGTCCGGTGTGATGACGGTCATGGAAAACTTTCCATTTTGTTTGATGGCCATAATATTCACATGGTAGCGTTTTCTCACATCCAATTGGCCGATGGTTTTCCCCACCCAGCTATTGGGCACTTCCACTTCGAAAATGGCATGGTCATCCCCCAGGGCGATGTAATCGGCAATGTGATCGGAGGTATACCGAATGGCGGTCCAATTTGCCATCTGCTTCTCTGGATACACCACCTCATCGGCGCCATTGCGCAGCAAGAACTTAGCTTGAATGTCCCGGCCTGCTCGGGCCACCACTTTTTTCGCCCCCAACTCCTTGAGCAGAGACGCCGTTTCCAGAGAGCTTTGAAAGTTGTCCCCGATGGCTACAATGCACAGGTCATAGTTTCGCACCCCAAGGGAGATCAGGAAGTCTTCGCTGGTGCTGTCTCCAATCTGGGCGTTGGTCACAAAGGGCAGAATGGCGTTGACCCTTTCTTCGTCTTTGTCCACCGCCATAACTTGCTGGTTCAGTTCGTTGAGCTTCATGGCAATGTGCCGTCCGAACCGGCCTAATCCAATTAACAAAACGGTTTTCATATGTTCTCCCTCATCTCTTTATCCTATGGTAATTCGTTCCTGGGGCAGTCGGGCCACGTTCCCCTGGGTCCGGGACAGAGCGGCGAAAATCAGGGTCAGCCCGCCCACACGTCCAAAAAACATCAGCGCAATGAGAATCAGATGGGACCCCCAGCTCAGTTGCGGCGTAATGCCCAAGGAGAGCCCCACCGTTCCAATGGCGGAAGCTGTCTCAAACAGACAAGTGAGGATGGGCAACCCTTCCATCCTGCTGATGATGAGCCCTCCGGTCAAAAACAAGGTCAGGTACATCATCAAAATCGTTGACGCCTGCACCACGGTTTCCTGGGACACACGCCGGTTGAAAAAGTGGGGATTCTCCCTGCGCCGAAACACAGCAATGGCACCGGCCAACAATACCGCCAGTGTCGTCGTCTTCATGCCGCCTGCGGTGGACCCGGGGGAACCTCCGATCAGCATTAACAGGGTAATCATGGACTGCCCCGTCTCGCTCATGGCGGTCAGATCCGCGGTGTTGAAGCCGGCGGTTCTGGGGGTGATGGCCTGAAACACCGATAAGAGCACCCGCTCGCCCAGCGGCTTTCCGGCAAATTCAAAGAAGAAAAAGTAAACGGTGGGGAGCAAAATCAGCATTCCCGTCACCGTCAAGATCACTTTGCTCTGCATCCGATACTTATGAACATGCCAGCGGTTGGTGCGGATGTCCTCCCACGTCAAAAAGCCGATGCCGCCCACCACAATCAGCAGGGCAATCACCAAGGACACCACTGGCTGACCTGCATAGTCCACCAAGGAGGAAAATGGGGCCTTTACCCCCATCAGGTCAAACCCGGCATTGCAAAATGCCGAGATCGAGTGAAACAGGGCGTACCACGCCCCTTGGAGCAAGCCAAACTCCCGGCTGAACACCAAATACAACAGGGCGGCCCCCAAAAGCTCCACGGCAAACGCCGTCCGCAAGATAAAGCCAGTCAGGCGGACAATGCCGCCTACATTGGGAGCTGCAATGGCCTCCTGCATGGTGCTGCGCTGCATCAGGCCGATTTTCCGCCCAGAGAGAATGGCAAAGGCCCCTGCCACGGTGACCACACCCAGCCCTCCAATTTGGATCAGCAATATAATGATAACCTGCCCGAACTGGGACCAGTAGGTGGCGGTATCGTGGATGACCAGCCCCGTGACACACACCGCAGATGTGGAGGTAAACAGAGCGTCCAAAAACGGGGTAACCACCCCCTGTTGCGAGGAAATGGGAAGCATAAGAAGGATGCTTCCCGCCAAAATCACCAGAAAAAATCCAAAAATGATAACCCGAAACGGGGACTTATTGTTTTTATGCAACCGCCGCCACATAAGTCTCCTCTCTTTCTCCGTCTTAATACGTCTTTATTGTTTCTTTATACCCTCATTATCCACATCCGGTCTAAAGAGAGTGTTAACATGTAAAGCCGCACATTAAGATGGTATAAAGATGCGCCGTTTGGGAGTGGCGGGAACTTAGGCTGGGGCGAAGGCTACGGTTCAGAAGCCGTCTAAAAGAAGAAAGCAGCCCTCCGGAAGGAAGATTTCCGGAAGGCTGCTTTTGGCCTGTCTGTGACGAAACTGTGGTCAGGACTTACCCCGCGAGAGACACAAAAATAAAGAAACCGCCGTTTTCTCTCGAAAACAGCGGTTTTGATGGTGGACGATACAGGACTCGAACCTGTGACCCCCTGCACGTCAAGCAGGTGCTCATACCAGCTGAGCTAATCGTCCATTTCCTCACGGAACGAATGCTATTATACATAATACTCCCTTTCTTGTCAACACCTTTTTTTCATGTTATACTTTTTTTATTCTATCCCGAGGTGATCCCATGAAATATGCTCTGATAACCGGCGCCTCCGGCGGCATCGGCGCCGCCATTGCCCGCTCCTTCGCCCAGGCCGGGTATGGCGTGGCCATCCACGCCCACCGCAATGTGGACAAGCTCCACGCCCTGGCCCAGGAACTCTCCAACCTCTCCGTGCCCGTGCTGGAGGTATGCGCCGACCTCTCAGACCCCATGCAGGCCAAAAATATGGTTGACAATGTGTTAGAAAATTTTTGTCAACTTGACATTTTGGTTTGTTGCTCTGGCCTGTCCCATGTGGGTCTGGTGACGGACATTGACCCCCACCAGTGGCGGACCCTCTTCGGGGTCAATGTGGACGGCATGCACTACTGCTGCCAGGCCGTACTGCCCCACATGGTCCACCGCAAAGAGGGATGCATCATCACGGTTTCCTCCATGTGGGGCCAGGTAGGCGCATCCTGTGAGGTGGCCTATTCCGCCACAAAAGGTGCAGTAATTGCCTATACTAAGGCATTAGCTCAGGAAGTTGGCCCCTCAAATATTCGAGTCAACTGCATCGCCCCCGGCGTCATCGCCACCGAGATGAACGCCCATTTGTCCTCCGAAGACCTGGCCGCTCTGGCCGATGCGACCCCCCTGGGCCGCATCGGAACCCCGGAGGAATGCGCCGCCTGCGCCCTGTTTTTGGCCTCGGAAGGGGCCTCTTTTGTCACCGGGCAGGTGCTGGCTCCCAACGGCGGACTGGTGATTTAAGGTAGACTGTCGTCAGTATGCAACACAATGGCCGTCCCTGGTGGACGGCCATTGTTCATTTTATAGGTTGACAACTCTCTGTGCCAGGTCTATAATTGTCAACAATCTTACCGATTCTCTTGCAGCGTGTTAAATCGGTAAAATGGGAGGTTGTTATAATGAAAAAGAAGCAGATTGCAGCGATGCTCATGGCGGGCGCCATGTGTATGGGTATGCTGGCCGGATGCGGCAACAAGGACAATACAGGCAGCGGCGATGCCACTGCATTCACTGTGGGTGTGGTGGGCCCCCTCACCGGTGACGCCGCTATTTACGGCACCAACGTGGTCAACGCCGCTCAGATTGCCGTGGATGAGATCAACGCCCTGGGTGGAGACATCCAGTTTAAGCTCATCTCCGCTGACGACGTCAACGACCCCGAGACCTCGGTCAACGCCTACAACAAGCTGATGGACAAGGGCTTGCAGCTGCTGGTGGGTACCGTCACCTCCAAGCCCGCCCTGTCCGTGTCTCCTCTGGCCAATGAGGACCGGGTGTTTACCCTCACCCCCTCCGCCTCCGGTGACGATGTCATCGAGGGCAACGACAACACCTATCAGGTGTGCTTCACCGACTCCAACCAGGGCAGCCGCTCCGCTCAGTACATCGACGAGCACTTTGACGGTGCCAAGATCGCCATCATCTACAAAAACGACGATCCCTATTCCCAGGGCATCCGGGATACCTTCGCCGCCGAGGCCAAGACCCGCGGCATGGACGTGGTATATGAGGGCACCTTCGACAGCTCCAGCCAGACCGACTTCAACGTACAGCTCACCGGCGCTCAGTCCGCTGGGGCCGACCTGCTGTTCCTGCCCATCTACTACACCCCCGCCTCCGTCATTCTGACCCAGGCCAACGCCATGGGCTACGCCCCCACCTTCTTCGGTGTGGACGGCATGGACGGCATTTTGACCGCTGACGGCTTCGATGCCTCTCTGGCTGAGGGGGTGTATCTGCTCACTCCCTTCTCCGCCGACGCTGAGGACGAAGCCACTCAGAACTTCGTCACCGAGTACAAGGACCGCCACGGCGAGACTCCCAACCAGTTCGCAGCCGATGCCTATGACGCCGTGTACATCCTCTACGAAGCCATTAAGGCCTCCGGTGTCACCCCCGACATGTCCAATGAGGAAATCTGCGACGGCCTCATCCAGGCCATGGGCGATCTGTCTGTGGTGGGCCTGACCAGCGCCGGGTCTGAGATGACTTGGGACGACAACGGCGCCGTGTCCAAGGACCCCGCCGCCGTCATCATCAAGGACGGCACCTATATCACTCCCTGACGCAACCATCCAATCCGAATAAAATAACAGGGCAGGCTGCCGGACTCCGGCAGCCACTCTGTATTTCTATCCCAGAAGCCGGCACGGAACATCTTCCGTTCTGGCTCCTGGAATAGAGAAGAAAAAGAGAGGATCGAGAGCTTATGGAATTTCTATCATACCTGATCACCGGTATCAGCTTAGGCAGCATCTACGCCATCATCGCCCTGGGCTATACCATGGTGTATGGCATCGCCAAGATGCTCAACTTCGCCCACGGCGACGTCATCATGGTGGGTGGTTATGTGGCCTTCTACTCCATGACCTACGCCAGCGGCTCCCTGTTGGGGGATTCTCCCTCAGCGGTGGCCACCGGGCTGTCCACGCTGGTGTGCGTGCTGCTGGCCATGGCCGTGTGCACCGTGCTGGGCATCGTCATCGAGGGCCTGGCCTACCGCCCCCTGCGGGAGGCGGGGAGCCTGGCAGTGCTCATCACCGCCATCGGCGTGAGCTACTTTTTGCAAAACGCCGCCCAGCTGCTCTTTGGGGCCAACCCCAAGAACTTCACCCCCGTCATCAGCGGACAGCTGACCCTGTTCGGCGGCCAGCTGCGCATCTCCTATGTGGCTCTGCTCACCGTGGCCGCCTGTATCGTCATCATGGTGTGTCTGACCCTGTTTACCAGCCGCAGCAAAATGGGTAAGGCCATGCGGGCCTGCTCCGAGGACAAGGGCGCCGCTCAGCTCATGGGCATCCACGTCAACCGCACCATCTCCATGACCTTTGCCATCGGCTCGGCTCTGGCTGCCATCGCCGGTGTGCTTCTGTGCTCCTACTCCCCGGTGCTGCTGCCCACCACCGGCTCCATGCCCGGCATCAAGGCCTTTACCGCCGCCGTGTTTGGCGGCATCGGCTCCATTCCCGGCGCCTTCCTGGGCGGCATCCTGCTTGGTATCATCGAGTCCATGGCCCAGGCCTATATCTCCACCCAGCTGTCCAACGCCATCCTCTTCGCCGTGCTCATTGTGGTGCTTCTGGTGAAGCCCTCCGGCCTGCTGGGCAAGTATGTGCCTGAGAAAGTGTGAGGTGGCGGATATGAAAAACTATTTCAAAAACATGAAAACCATCACCAAGGTGGACTATGCCACCTATTTGGGCGTCATCGCCGCCTTTGTCATCGTGACCCTGCTCCAGTCCGCTGGAATGCTCACCCGCTCCATGACGGGTATGCTGGTCCCCATTTGCTGCTACATCTGTATGGCGGTGTCTCTGAACCTCACGGTAGGCATTCTGGGCGAGCTGTCCCTGGGCCATGCAGGTTTTATGAGCGTGGGCGCCTTCTCCGGCGTCATCGTGTCCATGAGCCTCCAGAGCTCCGTCCCCAATGAGCTGGTCCGGCTGGTGCTGGCCCTGGTGATGGGCGCTATTCTGGCCGCTGTGGTGGGCTTTGTAGTGGGTATCCCGGTGCTGCGTCTCCGGGGCGACTATCTGGCCATCGTCACCCTGGCCTTCGGCGAAATCATCAAGGGTATCATCAACTGCCTGCTGGTGGGCTGGGATGAAAACGGGCTTCACATTGCCCTGAACATCGACGGCACCAAAACCATGGACAGCCTGCACCTGGGTGAGAACTCCATCCAGATTATCAAAGGTGCCCAGGGTGCCGCCGGCAACCACCGCATTGCCACCTTCACCGCCGGATTTGTTCTGGTAATGATCACCCTCATCATCGTGCTCAACCTGGTGCGCAGCCGCACCGGACGGGCGGTGATGGCCATCCGGGACAACCGAATCGCCGCCGAGAGCGTGGGCATCAACGTCACCAAGTATAAGCTCATCGCCTTTGTCACCTCGGCAGCTCTGGCAGGCGCCTCCGGCGCTCTGTTCGGCCTGAACTACTCCAGCGTCAGCGCCGACCAGTTTGACTTCAACACCTCCATCCTGGTACTGGTATATGTGGTGCTGGGCGGCCTGGGCAACATCTGGGGCTCCATCATCGCCACGGTGGTGCTGTACGTCCTGCCTGAGGCCCTGCGTGAATTCTCCGACTACCGCATGTTGGCCTACGCCGTAGTGCTCATCCTGGTGATGCTGGCTACAAACAACGAGTGCTTCAAGGCGGCTCTGAGCCGTGTGATTCCCAAGAGAAGAAAGGGGGCCGCCGCAAATGGCTAAAAAAGTGTTTGAAAAGGGAAAGATGGTCCCGGTACCCAGCCACTCCATCATCCCAGAGCGTGACCTCTATAAGTCCCCCATTCTGGAGTGCAGCCACTTGGGCATCGACTTTGGCGGTCTGGCAGCGGTGAAGGACTTCAACATCACCGTGGGCCGCACCGAGATCGCCGGACTCATCGGCCCCAACGGCGCCGGTAAGACCACTGTGTTCAACCTGCTCACCAAGGTCTACCACCCCACCCGGGGCACCATCCTGGTGGACGGCATGGACACCGCCGGAAAGACCCCCGCCCAGGTCAACCGCATGGGCATCGCCCGTACCTTCCAAAACATCCGGCTGTTCAACAACCTGTCCGTGGAGGACAACGTGAAGATCGGCCTCCACAACCAGACCCGGTACAATGCCCTGTCTGGCATTCTCCGCCTGCCCAACTACTGGAAGCAGGAGAAAATGGCCCACGAGAGCGCCATGGAGCTGCTGTCCATCTTCGACATGCAAGACTTGGCAGGCCACAAGGCGGGCTCCCTGCCCTACGGTGCCCAGCGGCGGCTGGAGATCGTCCGGGCCCTGGCCACCAACCCCTCCCTGCTGCTGCTGGACGAGCCGGCGGCGGGCATGAACCCCTCCGAGACGGTGGAGCTGATGGAAAACATCGTGAAAATCCGTGACACCTTCCACATCGCCATCATGCTCATTGAGCACGACATGAACCTGGTCATGGGCATCTGTGAGGGTATCTGCGTGCTCAACTTCGGCCAGATCATCGCCAAGGGCACCGCCGAGGAGATTCAGAACAACCCGGTGGTCATCGAGGCCTATCTGGGCAAACAGAAGGAGGGCTAAGACCATGCTGAAGGTCAACGACATCAACGTCTATTACGGCGCCATCCACGCCATCAAGGGGGTGTCCTTCGAGGTCAACGACGGAGAGATCGTCACCCTCATCGGTGCCAACGGCGCTGGAAAAACCACCACCTTGCAGACGGTCTCCGGTCTGCTCCACTCCCGCACCGGCTCCATTGAGTTTATGGGGGAGAACATCATGGGTCAGCCCGCCCACAAGCTGGTGGGCAAAGGCCTGGCCCAGGTCCCCGAGGGACGGCGGGTCTTCCTCCAGATGACGGTGGAGGAGAACCTGGAGATGGGCGCTTACAGCCAGCCCAAGTCCTCGGTGGCAGGCGGGCTGGAACGGGCCTATGAGCTGTTCCCCCGCCTGAGTGAACGCCGCCGCCAGGTGGCGGGCACCCTCTCCGGCGGCGAGCAGCAGATGCTGGCCATGGGCCGAGCCCTCATGTCCAACCCCAAGCTGCTGATGCTGGACGAGCCGTCCATGGGTCTGGCCCCCATCTTGGTGGAACAGATCTTTGACATCATCCGCTCCCTCCACAAGGCAGGCACCACCATTTTGCTGGTGGAGCAGAACGCCCAGATGGCCCTGTCCGTGGCCGATCGGGCCTATGTGCTGGAGACGGGCAAGATCGTCTCCACCGGCACGGGAGCCCAGTTGCTCAACGACGAGTCGGTGAAAAAGGCTTACTTAGGCGGTTAACACCAAACAAAACACAGCACAGCATTCCAATCCTGGAATGCTGTGCTGTTGCTTTGTATGTGGTTTTTTCCCACCCCAACACAATGGCGCGGATGGCCTCGGTGAGGTCCACCACAGCGGAACGCTCCACCAGGCACACGGACTGTCCGTCCACCTGGGCCAGGCAGTAGGTGCCGTCCTGGCGGTAGAGGGTGATGTCCACCGTGGGGAAGTTGTCGTCGGTGAGGTAGAGCTTCAAACGCACTTCCTCGCTCCCCTCCGACTCCTGATCGGTGAAGCTGCTGGCGGTGAGGCCGGTGAGGGCGGTTTCAAACTCCGTGGCATCCACCTCGCTGCCGTCATAGCTCCACACCGTGCTGTCCTCCGCCTGGTCGGCGGTGAGGGTGTAGGTCTCCCCGTCCAGGGTCACGTCCACCTGGTAGATTTGCTTGATGTCCCCGGCGTACACCTCCTGATGGCGCAGGTCGTTGTAGGAGGCCTCCAGCAGGGCCTCATAGTCCTCCCCGGTGATCTGGTAGATGATGGAGGAGTCCCCCACCCGCACATAGGCAGACACATCCTCTTCCCCGTCGGCTGCCTGGTCCTTCTGGTCCTGGCTGCGGCCCACGGTGAGGGTAAAGGTCTCGTGGGTGGTATTGCCCTCGTCATCCTCCACAGTGTAGTCCACCGTCACGGTGAGGTCGGGGGCATCCAAGCCATAATTGGCCAGCTCCTCCTGGGTGACTTTGTAGTTGACGTAGTCACTGAGGTTCAAAAAGCGTATGGTGTTCAGATACCCCTCCACCCGGGTGGTGTCCAGGGGCAGCTCGCCGTCGGGGAGAAAGTACACGTCGTCGGCGCAATAGGTGTTGTCGCTGTCCGTCTTGTAGGTAATTTCGTACTCCTGAGCCCCGGCAAACTGGATGGAGGTCACGCTCTCCAGGTCGGGCACATCATCGTGGCGGATGAGGTCGGACAGCTGGGCGTCGTACTCCTCCATGGGGTCCTGGGCGACCAGATACACATTCCCGTCCCCGATGGACAGGTACCGCTGCTCGTCCATGGTGCTGTAGCTGCCCACGGTGATTTGGTAGCGGTCCGTGTCGGTGGTCAGGTCGATGGTGCACACCGGTTCGTCCAATCCGTACTGGCCAAAGTCCTCCACATTTTCAATGACAAAGGACACCCCCAAAGCGGAGAAGGGCTCCAGCAGATGCTCCATCTGGTTTTCATCCACCGGGAAAGCCTCGTCCCCGTCGTACACCCAGTCCCCGTCCCGGTGGAAGGAGAAGGTGTTGGAGTCATAGGTCCAGGACAGGGTCTGGACGGTGGTGGGGTCAAGTTCCAATATGATTTCGTCGCTGTTGCGGATGTCCTCTTTGACCTCCTGGTACTTCATCACCCCGAAGGTGACGCCGCTGACCACCACCAGCACCACCAGGAGGATGCCAAGCTTCTTATACCGCTTCATGCTGCACCTGCTTTCTTCTCACCATCACCACAATGCCCACACCCAGATACACCAGGGGGAACACGCCGATCATCAGGGTCTTCAGGAGCGAGGCCACCGAGTCGCTGATGGTGAGGAAGTTGTAGTCCAGAGATTTGCTGCGGATGGCGATGGCCTCCCGCTCCCCAATGAGATCTGCCAGGGCGTTCATGGTCAAATCCAGATTGGCCCCCGAGGAGTAGGTGTTGTAGCCGTCTTCCAGGAACTTCGAGGAGGAGAACCACACCATCTGTCCATCGTTTCCGGTGTCGATGGTCACGCCCAGCACAAAGAAGGCCAGGATGGAGCCGTAAGAGGTGGGCAGATACACCTCTCCGTACCGGGAGAAGATGAGGGGATAGACGGAGATGATGCACAGGGGCACCAGGTACACCGCCAGCAGAGCCAGGTACTTGCCCAGCACCACCTGGGTGGTGGAGATGGGCAGGGAGTAGAGCAGCTGGTCCGTCTTTTGGCGGCGCTCCTCGGCGATCACTCGCATGGTGAGAATGGGCACGATGACCACAAACACCATGCTGCCAAAGCTGAGAACATACTCGAAGTTGCTCACCGCCGCATTCAGGTTGTACATCATGGCGCCAATGCCTACAAAACACAGCAGGAACGCCCCGAACACATAGGCCGTGAGGGTGTGGAAATAGCTTTTCAGTTCGTGTTGCAAAACCGCAATCATACCTCGTCCACCTCCTGCTCTTCCCCGTCATCCAGGTCTTGGCCGTCCTCCGGCTCCTGGGATTCCTCTGGCTTCTCCTTGTCCTCGGTGAGCTCCAGGAATACCTCTTCCAGGCTGGCCTTCTTCAAGGACATCTCCAGCAGAGCCACCCCATTGTCGGCAAAGGCCCAAAACAGCTGCTCGCCCATGGCATAGGGGTCCGGATCTGGGGTTTTCAGGTGCACCTGGGTGAGACCATCCTCTTTTTCCTGGAAGGACACTTCCTCCCCCAGCGCCAGCGGGAAGAGGATATCCAGCACCTCGTCCTGTCCGGCCCGGGTGGTGAGGGTGATTTCATTCTGACCCAGCAGCTGCCGCTCCAGGTTCTCCGGCCGGTCAAAGGCGATGAGCTGGCCCCGGGCGATGATGAGGATGCGGTCACAGATGGCCTGCACCTCAGAGAGGATGTGGGAGCTGAAAATCACCGTATGGCTGCGGCCCAACTCCCGGATCAGGTCCCGGATTTCAATGATCTGAATGGGGTCCAGGCCCACGGTGGGCTCATCCAGAATGATGACCTTGGGATTGCCCAGCAGAGCCTGGGCGATACCCACACGCTGGCGGTAGCCCTTGGACAGATCGGAGATGCGGCGGTTGCGCACGGGCGCAATTCCGGTCTGGGTCATCACCTCCGCCACCTGCTCCCGGAGTTCCTGGCCCCGCAGCCCCTTGGCCCGGCCCACAAAGGTGAGGTACTCTTCCGGGGACTCATTGAGGTACAGCGGCGGCTGCTCCGGCAGATAGCCCAGCAGGCGCTTGGCCTCTTTTGGCTCTTCAAAAATATCGTGGCCGTCCATGAGCACCCGGCCGCTGGTGGCGGACAGGCACCCGGTCATGATGTTCATGGTGGTGGATTTGCCCGCCCCGTTGGGGCCCAGGAATCCGTATACATGTCCCTCTTCGATTTCAAAGGACAGGTCGTGCACCGCCATGAAGTCACCGTAACACTTGGTCAAGTGTTCCACTTGTATCATAGTAGACCTCCTCATGGTAGGGATGGGCCCGCCCATCCCTTCATACCAGGGCATTATAGTCTACCACTCTGAAAGGATGCTGAAAAAAACAGCCCTTCTCAAAGTGAGAAAGGCTGTTTCAATCTTGCATTGGCTCAAAGGCTCCCCTGTGCAAGGGGAGCTGTCAGCCGCCAGGCTGACTGAGGGGTTGACGGTAGCAGGTGGCATACAATCCCTCCGTCACGGCTTGCGCCGTGCCACCTCCCTTTACACAAGGGAGGCTCTTAGCCTGGCAAAAATTTGAGGACCTGCATTCTTCATTTTTCATTTATCATTCTTCATTTCTAAACCATGGGCAGCTCCACCGAGGGCAGCTCCACCGAGAAGGTATTCACCCCCTGCTTACTGGTGGCCCAAATGCGCCCCCGATGGCGCAGGACAATGCTCTGGGCGATGGCCAGTCCCAGGCCGAAGCTGCCGGTGCGGGTGCGGGCCCGGTCAGAGCGGTAGAAGCGCTGGAAGATGTGGGCCAAATCCTCCGGCGGGATCTCGGGGCCGGGATTGGCCACAGACAACACGCACTTACGCCGCCCTGCGGGGCGCAGCTCCACCACCGTCTTGCCCCCGGGATTGGAGTATTTTCTGGCGTTGTCCAGGAGGATGTCCACCACCTGGCGCAGCTCCACCTGGTTGCCCCGCACGGTGACGTGCTCCTCTCCCCGGCTGTCCAGGGCCAAGCCCTGTTCAAAAAAGACCACCTCATAGCTCATGGTCTCCTGGTCCACCAGCTCGCCTAGGTCCACGTCCTCATACTGCCCCTGGCTCTCCTGGTGGTCCCCCTTGGCCAGCTCCAACATCTGCTCCAGCAGGGTACGCATATGCCGGGCCATGCTCAGCACGTTGCCGCTCAGCCGCTCCCGGCTCTCCTCGTCCAGCCCCTGCTGCTGCATCAGCTCGGCGTTGGTGGTGATGACGGTGAGAGGGGTTTTCAGCTCGTGGGAGGCGTCGGCCACAAATTGTTTCTGCTCCTTCCACGCCTGCTCCACCGGGCGCACCGCCCACTTGGCCAGCAGCACACTCAGGCCTAAGAAGGTGAGGAAGCTGATTACCCCCACCAGTACACAGCTGCGCACCAGGTTTTGCAGGGTGGCCTGCTCGCTGGTCATGTCCGCAAACACCAACAGCTGATTGCCCGGGGTCACCACCCGGCAGTAGCGCAGGCCGTACTCCTCCAGCACCCCCACCGGCTCGTAGCTGCGCAGGGCATCCTGGGCCACACGCTGCAAAAACTGCTGGTTGGACAGGTCGTAATACCCGCCTCCCGTGGCGATGATCTCCTTTTCATGGCCCAGCTGTAAGGTGAAGTAGGGCAGCCGTACCTCGTGCCCCAGCTCGGTGGGGCTGCCCTGCCCCACCGGATTGGCAGCAATGGAGCGCATCATGGCCACGCTCTTGTTCTCCAAATCCACCTGGGTGAAGTAATACATCATGGAGAAGATGACACAGAGCATGAGGGTGACGATGGTCATGTTGATGAGGACGAACTTTCTCCGCAGCGCCTGAATCACAGCTGCTTCACCTCCAGATGATAGCCCAGGCGGCGGGCCGCCTGAATGTGCACATTGGAGCCAATGCTCCTGAGCTTCTTGCGCAAAAAGCCCACATATACCTCCACATGGTTCTCCACCGCATCCGAGTCGTACCCCCACACCCGGGCCAGAATGGTCTCCTTGGGCAGGTTTTTCTCCCCGGACTGGAGGAGGTAGCGCATGATGTCAAACTCCTTGGCGTACAGACGGATCTGCTTGTCCCTACACACCAGCATGGAGGTGGACAGGTCCAGGGCGGTGTTGCCGAAGGTCAGTTCGTCCACTTGGGCCCCCTGGCGGCGGAGCAGAGCGTGGATGCAGGCCAGCAGCTCCCGGCTGTCGAAGGGCTTGGTGAGATAGTAGTCCGCCCCGGCGTCCAAACCCTGGATGCGGTCGTCCAACTGGGACTTGGCGGTGAGCATCAAAATGGGGGTGCCGAAGTGGCGGGCCCGGACCCGGCTGGCCACCTGGAAGCCGTCCAGCTTGGGCATCATCACATCCAGAATCAGCGGGTCGTAAATGCCCAACAGGGCATACTCCGCCCCCATTTCCCCGTCATATACCGTGTCCACCTGGTAGCTCTGCCCCTCCAGCAGCTCTTTGAGGGAGTTTGCCAGCAGCACATCGTCTTCCACAATGAGAATCTTCATGGATACCCCTCCATATACCTGTTACACTGTCTCTATAGTAATGTCTGCTGAATAAACCGCAAATCGGTTTATTCACGCGGCAGCAGCCGCGCAATTCCGTAAAAACGGCTCAAAGGAGCCGCTTTTACGGAATTCAGCCATTGCTACAATGCGTATTTCCGCTGGTGCGCCTCAGCGCATCAGCGGAAGGTGCAAGTTTTTTGAAGAACTTTGTTCAAAAACCTTGCACCTTGAACAAAGCCAAATGGCCTTGTAAGCCACAGCTTCCAAGGCGTTCGGCTTTGTTCCGTACGCATTATAGTATACTACTCCTCCAACCTGAAAGGTAGCTGAAAGGGCGGATGTTCACAAAACCTTTACACCTAAAACGCCCAGGCTTTCAGGGTGTTTTCAGATGCACATGATATCTTTTTCTCACAATCATCCCAAGGTCGTGCACAGCGGTGATGCCGTGGCAGCTGCTGCGGATGTGCCAACACCCGCTGTGACCGCCGCCCCGGCCCGGGGTGTTCTCTCATATACAAAAACACTGACGCACAGTCCAAAATGGCGGACTGTGCGTCAGACAATTGTATGGGGTTTTTAGCGGCTCATGACAAAGAGGTTGGACTCAGTGGAGAAGTTGGAGGCGGAGAAGAGCACCAACACCTGGTCGATGTGGTTCTCCTCCACGTACTGCTGCACCGAGTTGAGGTTGTAGCGCACGTCAAACAGGTGCACCTCCTGCCAGCTCTGGGCCAGGAAGGGGGCCAGAGAGTCGGAGTAGGAGTCCCGGATCACCAGCAGCTTGCCGCCCTCTGCCTGGGGATTTTCCAACACGGCCAGCGGCTTGTTGCCCCCCAGGAACATGGAGTACTTGTCCTTTTTCTCCAAAAAACTCTTGTCGTACAGCACCCCGGGCTCGGGCTGGCCTTTTGGATAGGCCGTCACGGTGATGCCCTCTTCACTGACCCAGGTGTAGATCTCGTCGGGGCGCACCCAGCCCGCTCCGCTGGAGGAGTAGGTGGTGCCGTAGAAGGAGTCGCTGACTCGGGTGGGCTCCCCTTCCGGGGTCACCGTCTCCACGTCCATGGCCTGGGTCAGGGCCTCATAGCTCTGGAAGGCTCCGAAGAGGCTCCAGTGGTGGTCGGTGCGGTAGAACACATCGTCCCCGCTGAGGGCATCCCGCAGGTCAATGTAAGTCACGTCCTCCCCGGTGAGGTCCATGGACTCTTGGATGGTGGACCCGTCGTCCACCAGGGGGGCCTGATCCGGCAGCCGGTCGGCCCACACATAGCTCTTGTCGGGGATGAGGGCGAAGTACACGGGCACCTCTACATTGGCCCCCAACTGGTTGACGTAGCCCACCCGCTTGGAAAGGTCCTCCGCCGAGGGCTTGGTGTACTGGGCAAAGAGGGTCTGGCCGTCGTCGGTGCCCAGGTAGACCCCGTTGTTCTCCTGCTTGCCCACCAGCCGCTCACACCAGGCCTTGAGCTGAATCCAGCCGTCCCGCAGGGGGAACTGGTCAATGACGTACTGCTCAAAGTCCTTCATAAACTCGCCGGACTTCAGGGTGGACAGCGTGGGGGCCTCGAACTTGGCCAGATAGCGGTTCTCCTGCTGGGAGAAGTCCCGGTCGGGGGAAATCAGCAGCGCCGCGCCAAAGCCAAAGATGAACACGCAGAAGAGAGCGGTAATGAATGCAGCATACTTTTTACTCACAGCGGTTCACCTCCTTAGAATCGGAAATAGAGGAAGGGGTTGTAGGTGCCGTCCACCAGGTAGGCGGTGGCCAACACAAGGGCCAGACACACCAGTACCGGCAAGGCAGGCTTCCACACCTTGGCGGGAATCTTGTGCCACACCTTGGCGGCCAAGGGGGTGGCGGCCACACAAGCCACCACCAGCATAGGCAGGTAGTTGAAGAGGTAGTACAGCGCCGAGCTGTCCACCAAGCCAGCCCCCATGCCAAACATGGCCTTGAGGTAGAGTTCCATAGCATTGAAATCCTCTACCGCGAAGATGGCCCAGCCCACCACCACAACAAAAATACCATAGAGGTGGGAGATGGCAGCAGGGGCCTTTTTCAGGTATTTGCCCAGCCACAGCTTTTCCAGCATGATGAAGCAGAAGTAGTACAGGCCCCAGATGAGGAAGTTCCAGCTGGCCCCGTGCCAGATGCCAGTGGCAGCCCACACCACCAGGGTGTTGAAGATCAGGCGGGCTTTCCCAACCCGGCTTCCCCCAAGGGGGATATACAAGTAATCTCGGAACCAGTTGCCCAGGGAGATGTGCCACCGCCGCCAGAATTCGGTGGCGGACTTGGAGATATAGGGGTAGTTGAAGTTCTCCATGAACTCAAAGCCCAGCATCCGGCCCAGGCCGATGGCCATGTCCGAATAGCCGGAGAAGTCAAAGTACAGCTGGAGGGAGAAGGCCACAATGCCCAGCCATGCCCCCAGGGTGGTCAGCTCCGCCCCCGGTGTGGCCAGATACACGTCCCACAGCTTGCCCAGGTTGTTGGCCAGCAGCACCTTCTTGGCCAGGCCCACGCAAAACCGCTGCACACCCAGGGCAAACCGCTCCACGGTGTGGTCCCGCTGCTCCAGCTGGGCATCCAGGTCCTTATACTGAAGGATGGGGCCGGCAATGAGCTGGGGAAAGAGGGTGACGAAGGTGCCGAAGGTGATGATGTTCTTCTGCACCCGGGTGTCACCCCGGTACACGTCAATGGTGTAGCTCATGGTCTGGAAGGTGTAGAAGGAAATGCCGATGGGCAGCTCCAGACCGAACTGGGGCATGATGTTCAGCCCCAGCCCTGCCAAAGACTTGGCCAGGAAGTCCCAGTACTTGAAAAAGCCCAGCATGGCCAGGTTGAACACCACCGACAGCGCCACCACAACCTTGGCGCCCCGTTGGTTATCCTTTTGCTTGCATCGGTTCACCACCAGGCCAAAGGCATGGTTGGCGGCCACGGAGATGAGCATGAGGATGATATACACCGGCTCGCCCCAGCCGTAAAAAATCAGGTTGACCACCATCAGTACCAGATTTCTCCACTTCAGCGGAGAAATGTAGTACAGAAGGAGCACCATGGGCAAATATAAGAACAAAAAATAAGGGGTAGAGAATACCACGGCAGTCACCTCAGTTGACAAATTGCTCTTAATAAAGTAACACGGGGTGTTGCCAAATGCAACACCCCGTGTGGGCCTGGCAAAAATTCAGCCGATTGCTCAAATTGTGATGGCTCAACCGGGCCATTCACCAGAAATTTTTTAGGCAAACAGGGCGTTGTAAGCCTCCACGATGGCGTCCTTGTCGGTGCTCACCACCAGGGCCACATAGTTGCCATTCTCTACGATCTCAGCGTTGTTCTGCCAGATCTCAATGGTCTCGGGGTAGAAAGTACCGCCGTTGAGCATATTGTCGATGCGAGCCTGGAAAATCTCCTTGACCTTGGCAACGTCATCGGCACTCTTGGTCTGCACCAGCACCATCTCGCTGTTGTTGATGCTCATCATGGACACGTAGGGCAGGCACTGCTCCAGCTCCATCTCGCTCAGGCCGGCATAGTTCATGTCCAGAATCTGCTTACCCATGTCCTCGTTGGTGTCCAGCAGGGGGGGCATCACCTGGTCGGTGACGTACTTCTCGCCAAAGGCAGCCAGATCCACAGGCTTGGGCGTGGGAGTGGCAGTGGGCTGGGCGGCGGTGTTGCCGCAGGCAACCAGGGCGACGGCCATCATGGCGGCCATGGCAAGCGTCACGATCTTCTTCAACATGTTGCAGTTCTCCTTACTTTATATGTTTTCTAAATTTCTCTGGCGGGTCAGGCCTCCCTGTCCTCGCCGTACACTTGGACGCATGAGGGGGGCAAAAAGTTCCCTATCTGCACAAAATTTTTCACTTTCCATTTTCAGTAAACATCTTGCAAAATGTAAAATCTATATTTTTGTTAAATTTTATCAATAGTTAAAATATGCATTGTTAAAAAATCCACTATTTTATGCGATTTTCATAATTTTTTCTTTGGCTCGAAAAAAAGTTATTTTTTTGCTGTTTTCCCCATTTTTTCTCTTGTAATTTGGTTCATAAACGAATATAATGTCCATGGTTGAAGGAGGAGATTATGGTCAATATTGTTTTGGTGGAACCTGAAATTCCACAGAATTGCGGAAATATCGCTCGCACTTGTGCAGCCACCCGCTGCCATTTGCATTTGATCGAACCTCTGGGATTCGACATCAGTGAAAAAGCCGTACGCCGGGCCGGACTGGATTACTGGCCTATGGTGGAGTTGACGGTATACCGCGATTTGGACGACTTTTTCTCCCAACATCCCCAGCCCGAGCTGTGGCTGGCCACCACAAAAGCGCCCCGGGACTACTCCGATGTGTCCTTTCCCGACGGTTGTTGGCTGTTTTTCGGCAAGGAAACCGCCGGACTGCCCCAGTGGCTGCGGGAGCGCTACCGGGACCGCTGCATCCGCATTCCCATGCGGGAGGATGCCAGAAGCCTGAACCTGTCCAACTCGGTGGCCATCCTCACCTACGAGGCCTTGAAACAGCAAGGCTTTCCCGGCTTGTCCGGGAAAGGCTCGATGGCCAAGGCCGAGTAAGCCCGCCCCCGGCGGGCCGCCGCTGGTGCGGCGGAGCAGGACGGAATTCACTTCCGGCCTGCGCATATAAAATCCTCGGGGGTCCCCACAAAACAGGTTTTGTGGGGGTGGCCTGAAACAGCAGGGCTTCCCTGGTCTGTCTGGGACAGGCAGTATGGCTGAGGAGTAAACGATTTGTTCGCAATGGGATTGCGAAAGCGCAGGGTGTTCCCCACCCTGCAACCCAATTTTATATACCATTAAGGTAATATTTTCCCTGTTACTTTGAAAGGAGCCTGAACATGAACTACAACAAAAAGACTGTCAAGGATCTGGATGTAAAGGGCAAAAAGGTGCTGTGCCGCTGCGACTTCAACGTCCCCCAGGACAAGGCCACCGGTGCCATTACTGACGACAAGCGTATCGTGGCTGCTCTGCCCACTCTGAAGTACCTGCTGGAGCAGGGCGCTGCTGTCATCGCCTGCTCTCACCTGGGCAAGCCCAAGGGCGAGCGGAAGGAGTCCCTGACTCTGGCTCCTGTTGCCAAGCGCCTGAGCGAGCTGCTGGGCTGCGAGGTCATTTTCGCCACCGACACCATCGGTGAGGACGCCCAGGCCAAGGCCGCTGCTCTGCAGCCCGGCCAGATCATGCTGCTGGAGAACCTCCGCTTCGACATCCGTGAGGAGAAGAACGGCGCTGACTTCGCCAAGGCTCTGGCTGATATGGCCGATGTGTACGTCTCCGACGCTTTCGGCACCGTGCACCGTGCTCACGCCTCCACCGCTGGCGTGGCCGCTTACCTGCCCGCCGTGTCCGGCTTCCTGATCGAGAAGGAGCTGGAGATCATGGGCGGCGCTCTGGCCAACCCCAAGCGTCCCCTGGTTGCCATTCTGGGCGGCGCCAAGGTCTCTTCCAAGATCGGCGTGATCAACAACCTGCTGGACATCGCTGACACCATCATCATCGGCGGCGGCATGGCCTACACCTTCATCAAGGCCATGGGCGGCACCGTGGGCACCTCCCTGCTGGAGGAGGACCGTCTGGACTACTGCAAGGAGATGATGGCCAAGGCTCAGGAGAAGGGCGTGAAGTTCCTGCTGCCCGTGGACACTCTGTGCGCTGCTGAGTTCTCCGCTGACGCTACTCCCGAGCTGGTGGACACCATGGCCATTCCCGACGACCGCATGGGCATGGACATCGGCCCCAAGACCATCGCTCTGTTCTCCGACGCCGTGAAGGACGCTGGCACCGTGATCTGGAACGGCCCCATGGGCGTGTTCGAGTTCCCCGCCTTTGCTGAGGGCACCCGTGCTCTGGCCAAGGCTCTGGCCGAGACCGACGCCATCACCATCGTGGGCGGCGGTGACTCCGCTGCTGCCGTGGCTCAGCTGGGCTTCGCCGACAAGATGACCCACATCTCCACCGGCGGCGGCGCCTCCCTGGAGTTCCTGGAGGGCAAGGAGCTGCCCGGCGTGGCTTGCCTGCTGGATAAGTAAAATCCAACTGCGCCGCCGCGCGAGCGTAAGCGAGCCGCACCACAGGTGCGTCCAAGCGTTTGCGAAGCAAACCTTGCCGCAGGGCGAATTCACTTCGCCCGAGGATTGAAATCATCCCGGGTTCCCGGCGAAGCCTGCTTCGCCGGGGGCGCCTCCCTGGAATTCCTGGAAGGCAAGGAGCTGCCCGGTGTTGCTTGCCTGCTGGACAAGTAATTAACGAAGCGTTGAGGATAGACGCATAGGGCCGCTAAGACCAGAGCAGATGGGCAAAGCCCAGGGGTGGCGCACTTACCACCCCGGGTTTGCCCGGAGTCGGCGGGCTTAGTGGCCCGGCCATGCGTCCAATCCGAGCGTGACAATA
>CALWXF010000020.1 GCA_944385445.1 uncultured Oscillospiraceae bacterium | reverse complement strand
AGCTCAGTTGGTAGAGCACCTGACTCTTAATCAGGGTGTCCAGGGTTCGAGTCCCTGAAGGTGTACCACTCCCACTTAGGTGTGAGGCACACCTAAGTGGGAACCCCAGAAAGAAAATTTCTGGATGGGGCAAAAAACACTTGACAAACCCAGAGAAATCTGGTAATATGTCAAATGTTCAGTGCAGATCAAAAGGTCTGTGTCGACTTAGTCGGTGCTGATTGCAGTGAGGGTCCACCCGTACCCATTCCGAACACGGCAGTTAAGCTCACTTGCGCCGAAAATACTTGGCTGGCGACGGCCTGGGAAGATAGGTAGTGCCGACACAAAGAGGTTTGAGTTTCTCAAGCCTCTCGATATTCCTCCTTAGCTCAGTTGGTAGAGCATGCGGCTGTTAACCGCAGGGTCGTTGGTTCGAGTCCAACAGGGGGAGCCATTTCTGTGCATGAGCCGTCACAGGTTTGTGACGGCTCATGTAGACAGAGCAGATCGACGACATGGGCCTTTAGCTCAGTTGGTTAGAGCAGCCGGCTCATAACCGGTCGGTCCCGGGTTCGAGTCCCTGAAGGCCCACCATACAGGGGTATAGCTCAGCTGGTAGAGCATCGGTCTCCAAAACCGAGTGCCGAGGGTTCGAATCCTTCTGCCCCTGCCACAAAGATAACAGCACCAAGCTGATTAAATAGATTCCCCAGATGGCGCGGTAGTTCAGTTGGTTAGAACGCCGGCCTGTCACGCCGGAGGTCGAGGGTTCAAGTCCCTTCCGCGTCGCCATTTGCTGCTATAGCTCAGTCGGTAGAGCGCATCCTTGGTAAGGATGAGGTCGGCAGTTCGAATCTGCCTAGCAGCTCCACAACAACCGCTCTTTTCGTTAAGAAAAGGGCGGTTTTGTTGTATCTAGGAAACTTTATCGCTGGGATAAAATATGCGGGTTCTTGGTTGACCACACAACCAGCCACAGACAGAGGGAAAAGGCCTCTGGAGTTTGTACTCCAGAGGCCTTGCGGCGTCTCAGCTCACTTTTTGCTTCTGTTTCAGCCGTTCTTTTTCCCCAGCGATCTCCGCTTTCATTTGCTGGATCAGGTCTGCCAGCAGTGCCTCACATTCCTCTCTGGTTTGGGCGTACACATTGCGGGCGTGTTTTTTGCCATCTGGCCAGATGGGGGAGTAGCGGCCCTCCCACAGATGGTCGTTGATCTGGCTGATACAGCCGGTGCCTGGCGTGCGCCGCTTACCCTTGTGGGGCTGAAAGGTGCTGGGGACGGGTTTGCGGGGCGCAGTGTCGGTGGGGGGGAGGTGTGCTTGCCAACTCCTTGATCAATTTTCCCGGCTCTTTTCTTTGATGACAGTGTGCTAATTTTGGCGTTGCGATGATCTCACTCCCTTACTCATATTGCCCCAACACCACTCTTACTTGTGATTGCCCAGGTGTTCAGTTCGAGGATGGGGGCGGGCGGCTATCTGGAAGGATCGCCACCCGATTTATCTATGCCTGTATGGTCTGGTAAGATTTCTACATGTTCTGCTAAGTCGCTTCCAGTCCTCAAAGTTCCTCGTCGGGAGCCTGGCCATCGTGGGCCAGCCACTTGCATTCCGTCACTTCCATGTTGGTGAAGACGGCTCGGAAGGAAGAGGCCTCCGGGCTACAGGCGTAGATACCAAAGCGAATTTCCCCCGTTGCCTCATGGAGATGGCACACACGCATTTGCCGGAAGGTGACCCCATCCTCAGAGCATTCGATACAGAAATCCTGCTCTCTCCGGCTCAGGCGGTACCACATGGAGGAGACGCTGGTGGGAATTTCGGTGGTGGCCCAGTCGGAATAGCCGTGGTTGGTGACCACGCTGCCCAAGTGCTGAAAACGCTCATTTTCGTACTCAATGGAACCTTTCAGCCAGTTCTCGGAGTCCAGATACACCACCACGCCGCACTGGTCAAAGCGGTGGTGGCGTTCGGAAAATTCGGTTTTCACCACAAAGGAGAAGAAGGGCTCGTCCGTAGTCATTTGCAGCACCGGGGCGTTGTCGTTGCGGAAGTGGTAGTAGGTTCTCTGCCACAAATCGGTGTGGGGCAGGGTGACGATCTCAATGCGGTCCTGGGAGATCACAGCGTCTTTCGGGGTTCTGGTCCACTGTAAGTTGATTGCATCGAAGTTCATGTTTCATACCTCCAAGTGTATTCCGTGCTTGTATTGTAGGCAACTGCCGGGAGCCTGTCAAGAAAGGAGCGGCGGCCGGGAAGGAAACAGGGCGCCGCGTCGGCGGCCCTGTGGGATGGGACAAACCAGTGAAGCGGGTGCGCATCTCGTAGGGTGCGCACCCGCTTCACTGGTATTGAACGGAGGGTTTCGTGAGGGATAGAACGGTCAGAGCTGGATGGGGTGGAGGTCCGGCGGGGTAAATTGCAGATGCCGCAGGGCGATGTACACCCCTTCTTCATCACAGGAGGCTGTGACCTGTGCAGCGGCCTGCTTGACTGCGTCGGGGGCGTTGCCCATGGCAATGCCCAGCCCCGCGTGGCGCAGCATTTCGATGTCGACAAAATAGTCGCCCATAGCCACGATTTTATGGTTCTCCACTTGGTAATAGGTCTGGAGCTGCTCCATGGCAGTGCGCTTGGAGACGTCCTTGGCCAGCACTTCCAGGTAGATGGTGCCGGAGCGGGCAAATTGCAGGTCGGGGAAGGCCTGGGCTGCCCGGGCTTGCAGACGGGTGATCTCCTCCGGCGCCCCCATACACAGCAGCTTGTGCACATGAGGGACGGTGTGCACCGCGCTTTCCAGCTCCCCCACCAGGGGGGTGCACTGGTTGCGCTGGGCCACCAGTTGTATGTTGGGGTCGTCGATGCGGTCCACCAGCCAAATGTCATACATATAGCTGCTGACAGTGATATGGGGGAATTCCCGGCCGGCAAACTGCTTGAAGGCCACAGCGGCCTCCCGGTCAATGCCCACATCCTGGATGATGTTGCGTTGCGCATCCAGCAGAAGGCTGCCGCCGTAGCAGACAATGGGACTGTGAAGTCCTACCTCCTGCACCACCATCTCCACACCGCTGGGGGAGCGGGCGGAGCAGAGGATGATGGGGATTCCCTTTTGCTCCAGATGATGCAGCAGCAGTTTGGTGTTCTGGGAAACCTGGTCCTTGGAATCTACCAGGGTTCCGTCAATATCCAACAGGACGATGGAATAGGTATTCATGGTTTCACCCCAGGCGTTTGAAAATACGGGTTGGCGCGGCCTGCCCCCGCGGGGGCAGGCCACAGACGGTCAGGTGAGGGAACGCAGGATGGCCTCGACGTTGCGAATGCCGTTGCGGATGCTCAGGTGGACCGTGAGGGTGAGCAGGAAGCTGATGCCTGCCACAATGGCGGCGGCCACGCCGAAGCCGAAGCTCCACCCGCTGCTGCGCAGGCCCAACACGGCAAGGAACAGGATACATGCGGTGAAGATAAACAGGTTGCGCCGCCACTTGCCCAGGGATGCCAGGGCTTGCTTCTGACGCTGGGCCTCGTCCAGGGCTTGGGTTTTGGTAAGCATGGTACTTCCTCCTCGTTTAATTGCATCAATAGGTGAGCTTGGGATCGAAGAATCCCACCAGAACGCCCACGAAAGCCACGGCCACCAGGATGAGCATGACCACCACGGGGCTCATGCGCTTTTTGCTGAGCAGATACCAGCACAGGATGACAAAGACGGGGCTGAGGATCTTGGGATAGACGCTGTCCAGAGTGGATTGAAGGTCTACGATGACGCCGCCCTCGCTGTTGAGCATCTGGAAGGAGGTCTCAATGTTGATCCACATAGCGGTGACGCCGCCAATGACCATGGTGCCCAGCATAATGATGGCTTCCCGGATGGCGTTGGCTTTTTCGCCCACCAGGTATTCCACCGCTTTGCCGCCCAGCTCATAGCCCTTGAAGTAGAGGAAGCGCATGATGAGGAACATACCGATGTTCCACACCAGAATGAAGAAGATGGGGCCCAGCACGGAGCCGCCGCCGGACAGACCCATGGCGATGCCCAGCAGGATAGGCAGCAGGGTGCCCACAACCAGGGAGTCGCCCATGCCGGCCAAGGGGCCCATGAGGCCGGCGCGGATGCCGTTGATGGTCTCGTCGTCCACGTCTTCGCCGTTGGCGCGGGCCTCCTCCATACCGGCGGTGATGCCCACCACCACGGAGCCCACCTGGGGTTCGGTGTTGAAGAAGGTGGAATAGGTCAGCAGATTCTTGGTCTTGTCCTCGTTGGAGTCATACAGCTCATCCACAATGGGGAGCATGGAGAGCATGTAGCCGAAGGTCTGCATGTGCTCCTGGGAGAAGCAGGTCAGATGGCCGTAGAACCAGTTGAGGAAGGAGCGGTTCAGGGCCTTACGAGAGAGTTTTTTCATCTTAAATATCCTCCTCATCGTCGTCATCAGCCCCGACGGCCACAGAGGCCAAAGCAGGGCGCAGAGACAGGGTGCGGATGCTGTACTGGATCAGGGCAAAGAAGCCGCCGATGATGGCGCATCCGATCAGGTTCAGGCCCATGCAGGCGCACAGGGTGAAGCCTACGAAGAACGTCAGGAAGTCCTTGGGCTTGGACACCACCTGCTTGAGCAGGATAGCCACGCCCACAGCGGGGAGCAGGGAGCCCACGGTGAACAAGGTCTTCATGGCCAGACCGTCCATGGGCAGATAGTCCTTGATGATCTGCACCATGTCAGAGCCAAAGTAGCAGATGATGAAGGTGGGAATAAAGGAACAGATGAAGTGGGAAATCCAGGGCAGAACCAGGTCCACCAGGTAGAGCTTCTTCAGCTTGCCCTGCTTGACCCAGGCCATGCCCATGTGCTGCCAGACCAGGTTGATGGTGGCGGTGCCGTAGAACAGCACGGTGCCCAGCGTACCCACGGTGGCGGCCATGGAGACGGCGAAGCCGCCGGCCTCAGCACTGGCCGGGTCCAGTCCGGTGGAGCTGACATACAGCATGGCCAGGGGAAGACCGATGTAGGAGATGGCCCGGACATCGGCGGAAATGGTGCCGCCGGGGGTGACCAGGGCGATGTAGACAATTTGTACGGCGGCGCCCAGCATAATGCCCATGGGCACGTTGCCCAAAATCAGGCCAACCACCAGACCGCCGATGAGAGGACGGCCCAGGGTATAGTTGCCGAACACCGTGCCGCCCAGACCGGGCATGGAGGAAAGACATGCACACAGGCCCAACAGCGCGGCTTGCACGACGTTAATAGTCATAGTGGAATCATCCTTTCTGTAGAGCTGAGAGGGGGCTTAGTTGAATCCAAACTGCTTGCGGAATTTCTTCCAGTTGCCAATGGCGGCCTCTTTGATGAGGGCGAATTCAATGTTGTAGCCTGCCTGCATCAGCTTTTCCAGGGCTTCGGCCTCCTCTTGCGTGATGGACTGGTTGTTGCCCAGCTTGACGGTGTTGGGGCGGTCGTTGCAGGGCCCCACTACGATTTCCTTGATGCCGGGATCAAAGGGCTGGTCCAGCAGGATCTTGGCCATATCCACCGGATTCTTGGCGATGAGGAAGTACTGGTCGTCGCTGGCCACCACTTTGTCCTTCTTCTTCTGCCAGTCCTCCAGGGTCCAGACAAAGGTCTTCTTGTCGCTGGCGTTTTTGTAGGCGGCCTTCAGCACGGGAGTGGTGGCGGCCTTGTCGTTGACAGCCACCAATCCGGTGCAGGGGTACTCCAGAGACCAGCGGGTGCAGGTCTGACCGTGAATCATACGGTCATCAATGCGGATAAAGGTAATCATACAATCTCCTCCTGTGGTAATGTTAGATGTCGTCACTGTCCGAGTCGTCTGCATTGAGGGCGAATTTCTGTACCTGCTCCACAGCGCACTCCACCATGGAGGACACGGCGTCGTCCAGAGAATCGTCCTCGGTCTCAATGGCGGTAATGGCCAGAGGCAGATTCATGCCCCCGATGGCCCGCACATGAGCCAGGTCCATATGTTGGGCCAGCAGCTCCATGGTGGTGGTCAGGGGGGAACCGCTGATCAGGTCGGCCATGACGATGACCTCGTCCTGGTCGGTGATGGGGCGGACCAAGGCTTCCACATTTCCCCGGAAGGTGGCGGCATCCATATCGTCCTGGAAGGCCACATGGAGCACGTTGTCCCGCTTTCCCACCAGCATAGACAGGGCGGAGGATATGCCAGAGGCCAGTTGACCATGGCTGACAAAGATAAAGTAGCGCATATCCCAATCTCTCCTTTTCTGTTTCAAATCTGGCGCTTTTGATGGTTACATCTTACAAAGAATGTGCCGGTGGAACAACTGAGGTTTGTCACAATCTCCCTGTGACAAATGTCATATCTTTGGCTAAATTTGGCCAAGCTTATCTTTTTTGTGCAAACGGCCCGCCTTCTTTTTGGCAAAAATGACAACTCCCCTATGGAAAGCATGGGCTTTCCATAGGGGAGAAGTGGTGTGGTGTCAATTTTTACTCAGAAAGAGGTTGATTTCCCGCTGGGGCTCCAACAGGGGGCTGACGGCAGACTCCCCGCTGTTCATGACTTTGGCCACGGCCGTTTGGGCCATGGTTAGGGCTTGATCATATCCGTCGAACTTGGGGACTGTGAGCGCATGGTTCATGATATCCCCAATGACCTCTCGACTGAAGCTGCCGCTGCCGTCGCCGGGGATGTCCTTGTGGAGTTGGCTGAGAATCTCGTCGTCCTCCGCCACTGCCCGTAAGGGAGAAATGCCATGGGAATAGGAGTACAGTTCCCGCTGGATGCTCTCATCATAGGATAAAAGCTTGATCAAGTCCCAGGCCAACTGGGGGTTGGGGCTGCGGGAACTGATACCCAGCAGCATGGTCTGCAACTCTGAGATGTTGCCGCCCTGGGCGCCTGCGGGCATGCAGACGCATTCCCACTCAAAGCTGGAGTACTTCTTTACCCGCCAGGGATAGGGCTGATAGGCCCGGTACTCGGAGAACAGGAAGGGGCGGAAGGCTACGTTGCCCAGGTCAAAATCCCTGGATGTGACCTGGTATCCCTCATTGAGCTCATGGAGCTGTTGGACAAAGCGAATGGATGACTGGACAGGCTCGCTGGTGAGCAGGCAGGAGCTGCCATCCTGAGAAAACAGGGTGCCGCCGTTGGAGTAGAGGGCGTCCAGCCAAGTATAGCCGTAGACCCCAAACTGGTGCTGGTCCACGTCGGTGATCTGGGTGCAGATGGAATAGAAGTCATCCCAGGTCCAGTCGTTGTCTGGCATCTGGATGTCGTGGGCTTCCAGTAGAGTTTTGTTGACAAACATCATGGTGGGTACGCTCTCGTAGGGCAGGGCATACTGCCTGCCCTCCAGCACACCGCTGGACAGGCTGGGGGCATAGTAGGCCTCCGGGTCAAAGGTGGGGTCGGCATCCATGCGGGCATCCAACTGCGCCAGGGCGCCGGAGGACACCAGAAGATTGAAGTCCTCCGGAAGGACAAAAAAGACGTCCGGCTCAGTGCCCTTCAAAATTTGTTGGGCCAGCCACTCGCTGTAGGAGTCGGTGCTGATGCCGCTGACGTACTCCACCTGGATTCCGGGATGCTCCGATTCAAAGCGGGCGATGGCGTCGTCCAGCACTTGATAGCAGTCACCAGTGGGGGTGCCCCAGTAGCTGCCGGAGTATACGCCGATGGTCAGAGTGGAGCGGGGACGGTAGGTGACGGCCACCCCGATGCCGCCCAGAATCAGCACTGCCACCAGAGCCGCCAGCCACCGATGTGCGACCCGGCTCATCCGCTCACCCCGCCATTGACCACGCCGGACTGCACCGCCCAGATGGCCAGCTGGGTGCGGTCCCGCAGGTTGAGTTTATACAGTACGCTGCTGATGGCATTGCGCACCGTGCCCTCGGACAGGCACAGGGCCTGGGAAATCTCCTTGTTGGACATACCACAGCCCACAGAGCGGATAATGGGCCACTCGCTTTTGCTGATGTCCTGGACGGCTCGATCATCCACGGAGATCATGGTAGAGTTTTTGGCCAGATGGGAGAACTGGCTGATAACTTTGCTGGCAATGTTGGGGTTGATCATGGCGCCCCCGTGGTAGGCGATTTTGATGGACTCAGCTAGCTCTGACACCCCGCTACCTTTGAGCAGGTACCCGCTGGCACCGTTTTTCAGGGCACCGAACACATACTCGTCGTCGTCAAAGGTGGTCAGCACAATGACGCTGGTCTGGGGATACCGCTCCTTGATGATGCGCGTGGCTTCCACTCCGTCCATTTCCGGCATGCGCACGTCCATCAACACCACGTCCGGGCGATGGATGCCCACACTTTTCACCGCCTCAGCTCCGTTGGACACTGTGTCTACCACCTCCAGGTCCTGGCTGACGCTGAGCACGATTTTCAGGCTCTGGCGGATCAACTCCTGGTCGTCCGCAATGAGTACCTTAATCATTTGCGCACACCTCCTTTTTTTCGCGCACGGGAATTTTTGCCGTCACAAAGAACCCGTTGCCTCCGGGCCTCACCTCCGGGCCCCCATTTCCATAGGACAGAGTACCGCCCAATAGGCGTAGCCGTTCCTTCATGTGCCGCAGGCCGAATCCCTCTTCCAGCTGAACACAGCCCAGGCCGTTGTCCTGAATGTGTATGGTCAGAATATGGTCCAGCCAGGTCAGGGACAGATGAATCTGAGATGCGTGACCGTGGCGGACGGCATTGGTCATGCTCTCCTGGATGATGCGATAGATGGCATCCTCCTCGTCTGGGGCAAAGGTCAGGGGCTGGGCCAGAGGCTCATAGAAAATGTCCACCCCAGTGGTCAGGCGGAAATCTGCCACCAGTTTTTCCAGGGCCTGCCCCAGAGAGCGCTTTTCCAAGGTGTCCGGGCGCAGCGCCTTGATGGAGCGCCGAACGTCCGTCAAACCCTCCCGGGCAGATTGGGCGATGATTTGCACGCGTTTTTTGGCCTCCTCCGGGGCTACAGGAAACAGGGCCAGAGCTGCATCGGCGCCCATAATGATGCCGGTGAGGGTGTGGCCCAGGGTGTCGTGAATCTCCCGGGCCAGTCGGTTTCGCTCCCGGATCTCGGTCATTCGCTCCAGCTCCACTGCGTAGTCCTTGAGCTGGGTATTGGCATCGTTGAGCTGCTGGTTGAGTTTGCGGATGCGGTCATTTTCCGCCTGTTCCCCCGTGAACAGCAGAATCATATAGAGCACAAACAGCAGGATATTCCCGGAGACCAGCACACTCTCAATACTGGTGAACAGGCTGCGCACAAAGGGGGTGTAGTAGCTCAGATAGGACCCGAAAGCAACGGAGTGGTCGGGCAGGGAGACGATCTCAAACTGGGCAAAGGCAAAGAGAATGATGAGCACGGCCATAAAAAATACCCGCAATCGATTGCGTTGGATGTAGTAGATCAAATCCGCCAAAACCAGCAGAGCTACCCCGCTGTAATAGAAGTCCAGGCAGGCGATGACCCCGATGCACAGCAAAAGCTCGGCCATGCAGATGCACAGTCGGCCCCATAGGCTACGCACGTCCCAGCGAAATTTCAAGTAGCTGAGGAGAAACAGCATCAGGTAGAGGCTGAGGGCTTGCAGGGGGATGACCCAAGGCCGCTGAGGCATCGTCTCCACCGTGGACAAAAAGTCATAGGCTCCGAAGGAGCTGCAGATACGGTATGTGGTCACCGTGCGAATCAGGCAGTAGAAAATGATAATAGCTAGGTTGCACACGGTCATGATCAAGGTCAGATCGTGCAGGTGCTTCTGTTTTGTCATCATTGCCACCCATCCGTTCCATATCGGCCCACGGTTTCCGCAGTGAGCAGCTCCACCGGGATGATGATCTCTTTCTGGCAGGGGGAGCCCTCCGAGGCAAGGTAGGCCTGTTCCACGGCCTGAGCAGCGATCCGGCTGGGGAACTGGGCACAGGTGGCGGTCATCAGGTGATCGTTGACCAGAACCTTTCCCTCTGGGGAGCCGTCCACGCCGTAGACCAAAAAGCGGTCGGCGTACCCTGCCCCCTGGATGGCTGCCAGCGCACCCAGAGCGCTGGGGTCATTGAGGGCCATCACCGTGTCTGCCTCGGGGGCCTGAGCCAGCAGCTGCTCCATCACCGGCATGGCGTGCTCAATCTGGCCATCGGACTGACCTACAGCCAACACCTCAAACCCCTCGTGGCCTTCAATGGTGTCCAGGAATCCCTGGATGCGCTGGGTGCCCGAGCGGGCAGTGACGTGCTCAAGCAAAATGATCTTGGCGCTCTCTCGCACCGACAGCAGGTGCTGGGCACACAGGACCCCCGCCTGATAGTTGTCTGAGAGCACCGAGCAGGCCACCAGCTCGGTGTTGAGAACGGGAGCATCCACCACAATGACGGGAATGTTAGCTGCTGCGGCGGCCTCCAAACCCTCCTGGACGGTGTCCCACTCCACCGGGGTGAGAAAAATGGCATCTACCCCCGCATCAATCAGATCCAAAATCTCCTGGTTTTGGCGGGCCTGATCCATGGCGGGGTCCCGTGTCAACAACACATCCCCCTTTGCCTCAATGTTGGCCCGCAGCAGGGCATCCAGCTCTTGGTAGTAGGGGTTGTTCATGGTCATATAGGTGGCACCAAAGACCCGTTGATCTCCGGTGTGATTGGCAGAGATGTCCTTGGGAGAGAAAAACAGCACAAACACCACGGATGATAACAGCAGCAGAATGATGGCGCAGCCGATGAAAACAGAGATGCGGTGCTTCCGCTCCACATAGACCGCCTCCCATAAAAATCAGAATCCTGGTTGTCAGGAAGAGCCCAGACGTTGAGGGCATTTCAGACATAACAGGGGAAGTATAAACGGTACAATATAGTATAACATTAACATGCCCTTGTGAAAAGATATAGATTTTAACCAGACAGGGCTGGGAATCCCCCATGATTTTTTAAAGACCATTATATTGCCAATTTGGAACAATGCACTATGAAACAGTTAGAGGAACATACAAGAAGATCGCGGCCGGCGCTGGTAAAGCATATAAAAGCCTTGCTGAAAGAAAATGGGGGACCCATTGAGGAACATGCGTCTTCACCGAACGATCCCAGAAAATACTACACGATAGAGTAAACAGACTTCTCAGGGACTCTAAACTTACTCTCAATGTGATAGAAGATTGAACCGTCATAAAAGTTTGAAAAAATATGAAATGTAGGGAGAGATACGAACATTATGTTGTGGACGAAAAACCTACTCTTAATTCTCTCTCAGGAACTCTTAACTTCTTAGGCAGCTGATAGGGACATATAAAACGGGCCGAGGACACTGATACCAGTGTTTCCTTGACCTGTTCTGTTTACTATAAAGGTTTTGTTGTTGAACAGCAATCGCTGTGCTATAATAACAACAAATTTAAAAGATATTCCTTCTGGCAGTAAATATGGGAATGGTGGAGGAACCAAGTGATTATTAACATTCAAGATGATATTCTGAAACTTCATGCCCTCGGGCTGCTGGACAGAATGTTGATGGATCGAACGACAAAACAGCATATCATGTGGGCCACCGGCGCTTATACGTCTCTCGGGGAACGATATGAGTATTACCGAGGAAATTACATCGGATCTCATTGTATGGGGATAAGAACGCCAAACTTGGAACCAACTTGTAACTAACTTGCAATATAGTTGTAAGCTGGAGCAAGGTATAAGATTTGAGATGTGGCTATCATATGGAGCAGTCCCATGCTGAGTGCGGTTTTCTTTGTTAACACCGTGCTAAACTCTCCCTCATTGAAATTTTCGAGCCCTCATGATACCCTGTTGTCAGGAATTCCGTATGGAAAGGTGGGCCTTCTATGGAGCCATCCAGGAAGGATTGGAAAATGTTCAGAGAAAAGATCGGTCAGTGGCAGGAAGCCTATATGGAGATCTTGAACCAGAGATACATAGCGCTTTTGTCTAATGAGGAGTTGCCTGCCTCTGAGCGGTTTTGGAAATTGCAGCAAGCCATTCAGGTAGACAGGCACAGGCCGGGTGTTTGTCTTGAACTGAGAAAACAGACGATGGTATATGACCTTGCTGCGCTGATTGCGGATTGTGCCATTACGGTCGAGGACCTTGCTGAGTTTAGTGATGAAGTGAAGGAACGGGTAGCCATTCTCTTGCAACAACCGCTTGGAGAGTAACTCTCACCCTCGTTGCCAGAAGAGCCATGAGGCGGAGATCTTGACCACACAACCCGCCACAAAACAGAGGAGAAAGTAGGGGGAGAGCATGGGGAAAAAGATTGATTTTCAAAAGGCAGCGCAACGAGAGAGGGAGAAGCGGGAGCGGCAGCTGTGGGAGGCGCTTTGCAGGCCCTTGCACGCGATTGTGGAGCTATGGCCCTGGGGGTGGCTGGACCCGGAGGATCCCTTTCTCTTCATCACCAAGTCGGGGGATCGGGCGGTCTATTTTAGCTGCGTCCAGGAACAGGAGAACGATGTGGAAATTCTCATATTTCCCTCTCCGAGGGACTACCAATGCGCCTTCCACCAACGGCAGACCATCAGACAGGAGATCCGCAATTTCATTGAGATGGAGCAGTATACCGTCTCCCTGGTGCATCGGGAAGCGCTTCCGGGTGAGGTGGGGGAGCGTTACCGACACCTGGGGCTGGACTTCGGAGACGGCCTGTGGCCTTGGGTGACGGGCAAGCACAGAGGATACCTGGACACCGACGTCCAGGGGGAGGAGCTGGCCTTTGTGGACGATTGCCTGGGGAACTTTCTCATGCAGCTGCGGGCCATACAGGAGGAGGGGATGCGCCCGGAGTTTCAAAAGGGAGATATGATGCTCCGCTTCTATTCTGCCCGGGAAAACCTGTGGATGAACGTAGTGGAACCGCTGGAATTTCCCGCAGACCCCGGAAATCCAGTGGTTTTCCGTCCAAATTCCTCAAAGCTGCGAGCCATGCTGGGGTTAGGGCGCAGTGCCACCCATCGGAAGGTGGAATTTGACTTTGGCTGGCAGCAGGAGCCGGAGGAGGACGGCTGTTTTTGGATGGAAGTGCTTCTCACCGACCGGGAGACGGGAGAGCTGCTGTGCCTGTATCGGTGCAGGCCGGAGGAGCTGATGAACTGTGCCTTTACGGCATGGAGAGAAGTGGTGGAGGAACATGGGATCCCATCTACGCTCTACCTTTGCCGGGACGAGAGCTGTGATCTATTTGAAGATCTGGCCCAAAAGTTGGGGGTCAAAATCAAACGGGTCAAGCGTCTGCCCGCTGCGGAACGGATTTTGCGGGATTTGGGCGCAGTGTAGGAATAGCTGGCAAAGCGTGTTTGACCACACACCCAGCCACAGACCGCCGTGGAACACACGGATACCCCATGGCTAGAAAGTGACAGAAAGCAATCAGACTGGAGTGAAAACCACGGGAAAGGAGCCAAAATAATCAGAAAAAAGTTCTTTTTCCGCTTGGTAAGGATGAGGTCGGCAGTTCGAATCTGCCTAGCAGCGCCAAAAAGCCTTGAAAACTTCGGTTTTCGAGGCTTTTTTGTTTGTAAATTTGATTTTATGGTGTGGGTCAAAGAGTGCCAGATAGGAAGGTCATGATTCCTGTCCGGCTTTTTCTCTCTGCTTTACATCACTTGTGCCATAAAGCTGCCCATGGTGGCCGCTGCCAGTGTCCTTGAAAGCCGCTTAAATTGGGCAGAGCCGCCCTAGGTGGGGGAGAATATGGCCCTGCGCCGAAGAAGGGGACACAGAGGCTTACAGGGGCAATGGTTGGGTCATCGGCCTGTCCTGGGTGCCGGTTTGGGAAGGCAAACAAGAACGGCAAACCCATCTGCCCAAACAGACGGACGTATGGTAGGATACAACAGGATAGGAAAAACCGTATGAATGGGTATCGGCATGTCCTTATTTCATGGATTCCCCCGAAATTCTCCAGATAGGGGGTGTTTTTTGCGGGATGCTTGGGCTATACTCGTTCCATCAAATGAGAGGAGGGGACATTGTGAACCAAACCGGCATTGGCCATTTCATTGCCTTGAAACGAAAAGAGAAAAACCTGACTCAAGCGCAACTGGCCGAGCGTTTAGGCATTTCCAATAAGACGGTCTCTAAGTGGGAGAATGGAAGGTGTATGCCCGACTACAGCGTGATTCAGGCCTTGTGCCGAGAACTGGGCGTTACCCTACAGGAGCTGATGGACGGAGGAGAGGCAGGCCCCAACAGCATCAGCACTTGCGATGAAGCGCAGATGTTAGATTTGCTGCGGCGGACCCAGACCCTGGAGAATCAGCGTACATCTCTATACGGCATTGTGTTGCTGTTGATGGGAGTTGCCATGTTGGCTTTGCACGATAATGTGGGCGGGAGCGACGTGCAGGACTTTGTTTCCGGTCTGCTGCTGGGGATCTCTGTGGGGGCAATGCTGGTAGGCATCTATGTGACCATATTGGGTTTCTCAAAACGAGACTGAGAGAACAACGTGTGGTGTGTTCCGTGGATGGGGAATGCTTTGTTTAAGAGCAATAGACAACGAGAGGTCGCCCGATTTCTGGGCGGCCTCTCGTTGTGTTTGCATGATAACGTGATTAAGCATGCTGTTCGCTTATGGTATGAGGCCCGTCGTCCGGGCAACTGCTTGGTAAAAAGTATATCGCCGCAAATCCACCACAAATGGCGATGGAGCAGCTCAATAGTTCACTCAAAGTGGGAAGTCCAGGGAAAATGCTGACCACTGAACCAAGAATAAAGCCAAGAATCACTAAATAGGTCACTTGTGGATAGCGGGCCATCGCTTTTTCCAACAGTTTGGCCATTAGGATAATACCAACCAGGCCGCCCAGTGCCATGGGGAGTAAAAAGGAGAATTGGAGGGCTTTGATCGCAGTGATCGTCTTGCTGTACAGTCCCAGCAGCAGCAAAAGATAGGATATACTGATGCCTGGGAGGAGCAGGGCGATTGCAGCAATGATTCCCGCAAAAAACAGAAGCAGAAGTTCGAATATCCCATTGGATTGCTCGATGCCTTCTGAGTTCAACGGAAGAATGGAGATCGCACAAACCATTAGCATCCCGAGAAGGATATAAACAGGTACTTTACATGAAAAACTCTGAATTTTCGCTTCTCGAAACATCATGGGGATGCCCCCGACCACTGCACCGATAAAGAAATACATCATCGGTTTGGGAAATGCGTCAATTAAATCGGAGATGGGATTGGCAAGCAGTGCCATTCCGATGACGGCACCGATGCAAAATGTAAAGAGGAAACAAAAGCTATCCTTTTTTCTCTGGTAAAATGAACTGACAGCGGAAATGAGAGAGGAGTATATACCAAGAATCATTGCCATCGAACCACCGCTGGCACCGGGAACCAGCATGGTCCCTCCGATGACGAATCCCTTTGCGGCAACCGAAATATATTTCTCCCAAATGTTCTTCATTTTCATATGTGCAATCAATGAATGTCCTTTTCAAAATATTCTACGTTTTTGCTCTGCCCCACGATACAAATGGCATCGCCCTCGCGGAAGAAATAGTCCGCGTTGAAGTTTACATTTGTATGGCCATCGTGTTCGATTGCAATGATGTTTACCCCGTAGCGATGACGGATGTTCATATCCTGGATTGAGGTGCCGATGAGCTTTTTGGTCACCAGGATTCTCCGAACTTCGGCATCTCCGCCTAAGGCGAGAGAGTCCAGGAAACTGTCATAAATTAACCCTTTTCCAAGGCGGATTGCCATATCTCGTTCAGGGAAAACCACAGAAGCACCTAACTGCTTGAGTGCCTCCCCATGAATAAAGCTGGTGGCTTTTGAGATAACATGAGCAATCCCCATTTTCAGCACGGTCATGGTGACAAGGATGCTGACATCGATTCTTTCTCCAATACACACCACCACGACGTCGCAGTTTCGGATGCCTGCTTCTTCCAGCGCCTCTTGATCCAGGTTCTCCACAACCAGAGCCATTTCTGTGAAACGGCGTGCTTCCCGCACACGAGACTCTTCTTTGTCAATGGCAATGACTTCTTTTCCGGCGGAGGAAAGGCATTCCACAAGGGCCATGCCAAACCGTCCAAGACCAATCACTCCATAGCTGCTTGCGTAGTCTTTTCTTTTCATCGGTATTTTCTCCTTATTTATCCGATCGAAACGGATTCTTCTGTATAACGAACGCTGGGGGCTGGACGATTAATCCACATTGTCAGCAGGGTAAACATGCCCACTCGTCCAGCAAACATGGTGAAAATCAAAATTAACTTGCTTGCTACACTCAGAGTCGGCGTAATGCCGGTAGAAAGGCCCACAGTACCGAACGCGGACACTTCTTCAAATAGCAGTTGGACAAAGCTGTACTCCGGCTCCAGCACACAAAGGAAAAATGTTCCCACACATACGAGTAGAAGGGAAAGCAATGAAATGGTGCAGGCCTTGGAAAAGACTTCCAACGGGATGTTGCGCCGGAAGGCACTGATATGCCTTTTTGTGAACAGGCTTCGTACGTGCTGCGATAAGACGAAGAACGTGCTTGTTTTGATACCGCCGCCGGTAGACCCGGGGGAAGCGCCAATAAACATCAAAATAATGAGGGTGAACAGACCGGCATTTGTAAATTCGCCAATGGGGTAAGTAGAAAAACCAGCTGTTCGTGCAGATACGCTCTGGAAAAAGGCTCCAAGCCAGGTGATATCCTCCGTGGCCTTTAATAGTAACGTACCCGCCACAAGCAGAGTGAGCGTTGTGGTTAAAACCACTTTGGAGTGAAGGGTTAGTTTGCGAAAAGATCTCTTTTTCAAGACGTCTAAAATCACAAGGAAACCCAATCCACCAAAAATGATAAGTCCGCTTGTGGTCAGATTCAAAAGAATGTTGTTCTGGTAAGGGATGAGGTTTCTCAGCCCGCCTAAAATATCAAAACCAGAGTTGTTAAAAGCTGCGATGGAATGAAATATGCTGATCCAAAGGGCTTTCAGCACAGGATAGTCCTGAACAAATACAAGAAAACTCAAGACAATACCCATCAGTTCAAAGCACAGCGTCATAAGCAAAATAGACTTCACCAAACGGATCATGCCTTTGATTCCCTCGATATTTAAGGCTTCTTTGAGCAAAATACGCCCTTTGAGACCCACGTTCTTTCGTGCGGCCAAGATCAAACCCACACCAATGGATGTAACGCCTAAACCGCCAACCTGAATCAAAACGGCAACGACAGCTTGACCAAAAGTAGTGAAGTGATCTGCCACATCAATTGCAATGAGACCTGTCACACAAACTGCACTGGTGGAGGTAAAAAGAGCATCAATAAAGTGTACCTCCGCGTCGCCTCTCACGGACAGAGGAAGAAGGAGAAGAACTGCCCCAAACAGGATAAGCATTGCAAATCCGGCAGCAATCAGTCTTCCCGGTGGCTGTTTTTTGAATTGAATCATCAGTTTTTCCATAATGACGGCCGGTAATCATTCCGGCAGAATACGCCCCTTTCCATCTTGAGCAGTGTTCGCACTGAACATGGATTTGTGGTACGACGATAGGATTCCATCTGTACCGACAGATGTGGTATTTTCACCTCCTACACTTGTTCCAGACGACAGGATGAGATGGAACACGATAATTGGAAATACAAAAAGACCAGTCCAGAGATGAGCCATGACGATGGAACAAGCAGCTCCAAAAAAACAGAACGCTGATAAACATTTGTCCATCCTGCGCTCTGTGAATGAATGGTATGGCCATGGAATAAAGTCTCCGCAGCACCACCAAATGGATCGTTCTGTCTGCACTCATTGTCATCCCATCAAGAGGTCATCAAATTACATATCATCCGCCTCAGTACGATCCCAGGTCTGGGAAACCCACATGTTCATCGTGGTTATGCTTGGAACGATGGCGGTTCGTCCATCGCTTCAATCCTGGGAAAGACTACTCCAAGTGTAAACTGCACGGTAACAAGTGGCGTGAAGTTTGATACAATCCCGTCCGTAGATGCGCCAAAAGGATACGAAAGAACCTTTTAAAACGCAAAAAAAAAGACAGTCTCCCCCTAGAAGAGCTGTCTTTTTCTCTTAATCAAGAATTATACTAATTTTGATTAAAATCCCCTTTGGAATAAATAGAGATGCATCCAAGCACTCTATGACAGACTCCACCACTTATTCCTACGTGGGAGTATAGCACGGAGTGGACAAAATGTCAAAATGAATTTACTGGTGTATGAGATAGATCCGTTTTTGACGGACCGCAGCCCAATGCCCTATGCCTTTCCCACAAAGAGCAGGTGGTTGGAGGCTCCCAGGTGTTCCGGCTTCTCGCAGGTGTAGAAGTGGTACCGCAGATACTGGGCGTAGCTGTCCGGGTCCATGGCGTTGATCTTCTCCTGGAGCAACTCGCTGACTCCGTCCGAGGCCACCTCATGGAGCACCTTCACGCCGCCCTCCCGCAGCAGCTCCCGGCAGGCGTCCACCGTGTGGAAGACAAAGGGGAAGTCGTCACAGCGGAAGGTCTCCTTGTCGTAGGCGCCGTGGACGAAGTAGTCCGGCTCCTCGTGGAACATGGTGAGGATGACCATATCGTTGGCAATAAAGGCGAAAAACAGCGTCCCATCCGGTTTGCACACCCGCTTGGCCTCCTGAATACAGCGCAGCTTGTCGGCCTGGCTGTGCAAGTGGTACAGAGGGCCAAAGAGAAGCACAAGGTCAAAGGCGTGGTCCGGGTAGCGGCTGAGGTCCAGGGCGTTGCCCTGCGCCAGGTCAATGTTGTCCTCAGGGGTCAGCTTGGAGCGGAAAGCCGCGATGTTGGCCTCAGACAGCTCCAGGGCGGACACCTGGTAGCCCTTCCGGGCGAAATACAGGCTGTATTCGCCCGCCCCGGCCCCGATATCCAGAATTTTTGCCCCCGGGGTGAGATAGCGCTCTATGTAGCGCACGGTGGTGAGAAACTCCACCCGGGCCGCTTGGGAGCGGTTGAGGCGGCGGCTTTCATCCAGGCGGCGGTACAGGTCTTGCACCAGTTGGGTGTCGTTTTCATATACAAGCCCCTCTGTGAAGTCCTTGGGGCGTTCCCATTGTCGTTTTAAGATGGCATAGTGGACGGTATCGCAGATGCCCTGGTTGTTGCAGTCCGATTCCCGGGAGGTGCCTTCGCAGGTCATGCCGCACTTTTGCATGACACCGCCGGAGTGGGGATTGCGGGTGTCGTGTTTGGCGGTGATGCGGTTGAAGTCGCAGGTTTCAAACAGGTAGCGGATCACCCCTTCCACCGCCTCGGTGGTGAGGCCCTGGTGCCACCAGGGCCGCCCAATGCAGTAGGCCAGCTCCACACAGGAGAGCAGGTCGTTGGGGTTCATGCCGCTGATGCTGCCGATGGGCTGTCCCAATTCCCTGGGCACAATGAGCCACTGGTAGAAGTTGTCCTGCTGGTAGCCATTCACCCAACTCTGGAGCACCTGACGGGTGAGGTCTGTGCCGGTGTGGGCCGGCCACATGAGATAGCGGGTCACCTGGGGGTCGGAGGCCCAGTTATTAAACATGGCCTGGGCGTCGTCTACGGTGGCCCGGCGGAGGATGAGCCGGGAGGTCTCGATGGTCTGGGTTCCTCGGTGGGTGGGCATACAATCAGTCCTTTCCATAAAATAAAAGCAGTGCAAGCGCCCTTTGTGAGGGCTAGCTTGCACTGCGTCTCTTCTCTCAACGGTGTTTCGGGGGGTTATTGGGAAAAAGAGTATGACAATGCAAGCCCGATGCCATGGGGCATATCGGACTGAGGCATATTCATGCGGTTCACAGAGCAGCGCAGCATTGTCACACCTCCTGGAAGTTTTGCACATTATACGCCGGGCGTGTGGAAAAGTCAATGGCAGATTGGATGCTCGGTACGCATTCCTGAGAGACGATACATTTTGACATTGCCAGAGGGGTATGATAAGATTAAATAAATCAGCTTAAAAGGAGCTGAAAAAACCTTGCCATTTTAGCATTCTTGCATAAAAAGGAAAAGGAGAGGGAAATTGTATGAGGAGAAGAAAGGTTCGTTCTGTGGTGGCGGCTGCCCTGATTTGTGGGCTGCTGCTGCCCTATGGGCTCCGCGCCCATGCCCAGTCCGGGTACCCTACCCAGGGACTCAAAGACCACTGGAGCTTTGACTCCCTGGTCAGTGACCAGGGGGACCGCACCACGGCCACCTTACAGGGGAACGGCGTCCAATTGACGGACAGCGGCAACCCGGTATTTGGGCAGGTGCTGCGGTTCGGCGCAGGGGTAGACAACTTTATGAAGCTGGAGGACTACATCAATACGGGAGCGGGGGCCACCTCCTTCTCCATGTGGTACCGCTATGACACCACCATCACCGGGGACGACAGCGCCGCCTCCACGGTGATGCTCCAGCATGAGGGGAGCGGGCGGTCTGTGCTGACGCTGCGGGGGGATGGCAAGTACCATACCTACGTCAACGGCACCGATGTGGTCTCCCAACGCACCGTGGTCAAGGGGGGCTGGGAGCACATTACCATTACCATTGACCAGAACAGCCGCCAGGTAAAGTTCTACATCAACGGGGAGCTGGACAGCCAGCAGGCCCTGACGGACAACGCCATTGATCAGGTGCTGACCCTGCGTTTGGGTGCCCACAAGACGGCGGGGAACAAGAATCCCCACCCCATGCGGGGGGATGTGGACGAGTTCTACGTCTACAACCGGGTACTCACCGATGAGGAGGCCTGGGCGGTGTACGCCGACAAGGGGACCCAGCTGTGCCGTCAGCAGCTCCAGGAGCTGGTGACCCAGGGTCAGACCCTGTATGACAGCGGCAGCCTGAACCAGGATGATGCCGTGGCGGTGGCCCTGAAACAGGCGTTGGACGGGGCGGACCTCACCGCAGACTTGGCCCAGATGAAGGCGGCCTGTGCCGCCCTGGAGGAGGCCATTGCCAACTATCGGGCCGCCATGCCCCTGAAGCTGACGGTGAATCTGGACGACATCCAGCGGGAGATTGATGCCGACAGCATCTTCGGCATCAACCACCGTTACTCCTACAATGGTTACGGTACCTTTGATTCCGAGACCATGAAGATGAACGAGGAGTTCGCTGCGCTGTATCAGCAGGCGGGCTTCGGCTCCATCCGCTACCCCGGCGGCACCATCTCCAACCTGTTCAACTGGAGAACCACCCTGGGAGACAAGGAGAGCCGGAAAAATCAGATTCACGGCCTGTATAACAGCGGCAATCAGACCGGCATCGCCCCCAACTTTGGCTTGGGCGAGGCCGCAGATTTTGCCGATGAAATGGGCTCTGAGCTGATCTATGTCTACAGCCTGGGCCGTGGCAGTGCGCAGGACGCCGCCGACCTGGTGGAGTATATGAATGCCGAGGTGGGCACCAACCCCAACGGCGGCATTGCCTGGGCGGATGTCCGGGCGGCCAATGGCCATGTGGAGCCCTACAACGTACGCTATTTTGAAATCGGCAACGAGATGCACCTGGGCCCCGATGCCCAGAGAGATGATGGCGTCTATTCCCAGGGCTACTGGACTCTGTATGTGGACGGCGGCCGTGAAAACGCTTACATCAACGGCGGCGTGGCCAACATCAACAAGCGGTACACCGTGGACGAGGAGGACTGGAACAAGGTGGCCTCTCGGTCCGACGGCAGCGCCAACTTGGTGCGCTTCCTGCGCTATGCCAATCTGAACCCCGGAATCATGGGTGAGGATGGGAAAATTGTGGATGACCCCGACTTCCGGGCGGTGAACGACGGTGTCCGGGTCTTTGTGGGGCCGGACGACAACCCGGCAGAGTGGACCGTGGTGGACAGCCTGGAGAGTTCCGGGCCTGAGGACACCCACTGTGTGGTCAACTACGCCAACGGCTCCATCCAGTTCGGTGACGGCGTGCACGGCAAGATTCCCCCCAAGGGACAGAACATCTACGCCACCTACAGCGTGGACCGGGACGGTTTCGTGGACGTATCCCAGGCCATGCGGGATACCATGGACGAGATCAACCACCTCAGCGGCACCGACCAGGAAATTTTTGTCTACGCAGGCTATGAGACCGAGGGCTTTGTCAACAAGATGGCCGCAGGTGGCTACAACGACCTGTATGATGGCGTAGTGGTCCACCCCTATTCCGGCACCGTGAGCGGCAGCACCCCCGAGGAGTTCTATGACAACGCCATGCTCAAGACCGAGGGCAGCGGTGTCAACCCGGTGAAGAATTTCGCCTCCAAGCTGCCCGAGGGCAAGGTGCCCGTGGTCAGCGAGTTTGGCATCCACTACAACACCGAGTCCCAGGTGCGCTCCCAGACCCATGCTCTGTACATTGCCAAGGTAATGATGGAATATGTGAATCTGGGCAGCCCTTACATCCAGAAGCATTGCCTGTCCGACTGGTATCAGGATGAGGCCGACTCCCTGGGCCCCACCCAGCAGGCGGTAATTCAGGTGGTGCCCCAGGAGGGAGCGAGTACCACCACCGGAGAGGGTGAGTTTACCTACTTCTCCACCCCCTCTGCCCATGTGTTCCAAATGCTCAATTCCGGATTTGGCGACCATGTGGTTAGCACCCAGATGGACTCCCCCAAGACCCAGAACAACGTCACAGCGGTGTCGGTACTGGCCAGCAAGGATGACCAGGGCAATGTCTATCTGGCCATGGTGAATGTGGATCGCCTCAACGACTACAACATTCAGCTGGAGATTCCGGGTATGGACCTGGCTAGACGGTCGGTGGAGGTCCAGTACTTGGCCACCAATGGCATTGCAGACGAGAACACCCCGGAGGACCCGGACAAGGTACATGTGGAGACCGAGACCGTGGAGCTGGGCAGTGTGCCGGTGGTCAACATCCCCGCCCATGCCTTTGCGGTGGTGAAGGTGCCCGCCCAGGTGGTGGACAAGACCCAGCTGGAGCAGACATTGGCCCAGGCCCGTGCCCTCAAGGCAGAGGACTACACCGCCGACAGCTTTGCAGCTGTGGAGAAGGCCATGGCGGAAGCTCAGGCAGTGCTGGACAATGCCCAGGCCACCCAGGTGGAGGTGGACGCTGCTGCTGCAGCTCTGACGGAGGCCATGGAGGCTCTGGTGGAGGCACCCCAGCCCACTCCCGAGCCCACTCCTGAGCCCAGCGATGTGAACAAGACCCTGCTGGAGAAGACCATCGCCTACGCCGAGACCCTGTCCACCGAGTGTGTCACCGACACTGCCAAGGCCGCCTTCGAGAAGGCCCTCACCGAGGCCAAGGCCGTGATGGCCGACAAGGAGGCCACCCAGGACGAGGTGAACGCCGCTTGGGACAACCTGCTGGAGGGCATCTGGGGTCTGGGCCTGACTCAGGGCGACAAGACCATGCTCAACCTGGGCATCCAGCGTGCCGAGGCCATGATGGACCAGGCCGACAAGTACGTGGAGGCCAACTGGCAGCAGCTGGTGGACGCTCTGGCTGAGGCCAAGGACGTGGCTGCCAGCGGCGACGCCATGCAGGAGGACGTGGACAACGCCACCGACGCCCTGCTGGACGCCATTTTGGCCCAGCGTTTCAAGGCCAACAAGGACATCCTGGAAGGCCTCATCGGCAAGGCCGAGAGCATGGACCTCACCGGCTACACCGCCCAGTCCGTGGCCACCTTCCGCACCGCTCTGGCCAATGCCCAGGCTGTGATGGCTGACGCCACCCTGTCTGAGGACGACCAGAAGACCGTGGATGCTGCTGTGGCTGAGCTGGATGCCGCCATCCGTGGCCTGACCACCGAGAACGGCGAGACCCCCAACGCCACCGACAAGCCTGAGACTTCCCAGAAGCCTGAGGCCACGGACAAGCCGCAGGCCACCCAGAAGCCCGACCGTGTACCTCAGACTGGCGACTCCGCCCAGATGATGGTGTACGTGGCCACGCTCCTGGGTTCGGTGAGCCTGCTGGCGGGTGCGGCCTATGTGAGCCGTAAGCGCCGCAGCTAATTCCGAACGAAAAAGCACGGCCAGCGTCCAGCTGGCCGTGCTTTTTTGAGCGAATGGGAGAGTGCGGTGAGCCCACCGGGAGAAATCGCATATTTTATGAACAAACATCACATAACTTGTAAACATTAGCACTCTCGCCTTGACAGTGCTAATTGACGGTGCTATAACATAGTTGTTCCAGAAAGAGAGGCTCGAATGAGCTTCTCCCGCAGGGCATCAATGAATGCAACGAATGGAGGAATGACTTATGTTGCCCAGCATTTTTGGTGAGAATTTGTTTGATGATTTCTTTGGTGATGACTTTGGGATGTTCCCCATGTGGAACGGCCGCAACCCCCTGTACGGCAAGCACGCCAAGAACCTGATGAAGACCGACGTGCGGGAGACCGAGGACAGCTATGAGCTGGACGTGGATCTGCCCGGGTTCAAGAAGGACGAGATCCAGGTGGACCTGAAGGACGGCTATCTGACCATCCAGGCCGCCAAGGGTCTGGATAAGGACGAGGAGGACAAGAAGGGCAAGTACATCCGCCAGGAGCGGTATGTGGGCTCTTGCAGCCGCAGCTTCTATGTGGGGGATGTGGAGCCCCAGGACATCTCCGCCAAGTATGAGGACGGCATCCTCAAGCTGTCCATGCCCAAGCATGTGAAGAAGGAGCTGCCCAGAAGCACCACCATTGCCATCGGCTAACCCCCAGAAATACGCAGAACACCCCGGAGAACGAAGTTGTCCGGGGTGTTTTTTGCTGTTTAGTGGTTCAGTGCCTCGTGGTTGTGGTAGGCGATCTCCTGCAGGTACTTGTACAGGGGCTGGATGTTGTATTTCTTGGGGAACTCGAACTTCTTTTCCGCCACCTCTACGCCGCCGCTGCACTTGAAGTAGGGGGAGCCGCCTGTGAGGCCATTGTAACAGGCAGTACAGGCGAGTGTCAACGCCGTCGCCAGGTTTTGCGGTATTGCCACGGTCAGGGGGGCGTATTATAATAGGACCAAAGAGAGGAGGGCGGGGCATGGTCAGACGGAGAGGACAGGATAAGGGCTGGTTTCAGCTGGATAACGCCGCTATGATGTACTCTGCCATCCAAAGCGGCACCTATTCGGCGGTGTACCGCTTCTCCGCCGTCATGGCCCGGGAGGTGGACCCCCAGGCCCTCCAGCGGGCCATTGACCGTACTATGCCCCGGTTCCCCGGCTTCCATGTGAAAATCCGCAAGGGAGTATTCTGGTACTACTTCGAGCCGGACGACACCCCGGGGCCCTATTTGCAGCCGGACATTCAAAACCCCTGTCAGCCGGTGTATTTTCAGAACAAGGACCAGCTCATCCGGTTTTTCTACTACCGCCACCGCATCTCCATGGAGGTGTTCCACGCCCTGGCCGACGGCGGCGGGGCGCTGGTGCTCTTCAAGACCCTGCTGGCGGTGTACCTGAGGGAACTGGGGGAGGAGATCCCCAACCAGGAGGGGATTCTGGACGTGGACGAGGCCCCGGACCCCCAGGAGTGGGAGGACGCCTACGCCCGGTATGCTCGCTCCCGGGTGCGGCTGCGCAAGTCCGAGCCCCGGGCCTACCCCTGTACCGGGACCCCGGAGCCCTTCTACACCCTCAACGTCACCATGGGCTTTGTGTCGGTGCAGGCGCTGCGCCAGGTGGCAAAGAGCCATGGGGCTTCCATCACGGAATATCTGGCCGCCGTGCTCATCCAGTCCATTCTGGCCCGGCAGCGGCGGGAGGGGCGGCGGCGGGAGCTGCCCGTGGCCCTGGCCATCCCCATCAACCTGCGCCCCTATTTTCCCACCCGCACCATGCGCAATTTCATTCTCACGGTGCGCCCCTCCATCGACCCGGAGCTGGGGGACTACACCCTGGAGGAGATCATCTCCCAGGTGCACCACCACATGCGGCTGCACATCACCCGCCAGGAGATGCAGGGGGTCATCACCCGCAACGTGTTCTTTCAGAACTTCCTCCCCCTCCAGCTCGTCCCGGTGCCGGTGAAAAACTTTGTGGTGGACACCGCCTACCGCCTGGCGGGCAATCGCCCCTACTCCACCACCTACACCAACCCCGGCGCCTTCCGGGTGCCGGAGCAGATGGCCCCCCACATCCAGCACATGGAGGTGGTGCTGGGCCAGTCCTACACCCCCCGGGTGAACTGCGCCTCCATCAGCTACGGGGACGTGATGGAGATCACCTTTGCCGGGACGGTGAAGGAGACAGACGTGGAGCGGGACTTCTTCCGCACCTTGGTGCAAGACGGGCTCCATGTAAAGGTCACATCCAATCGAAGGGAGTGAAGACAGGCCATGTCATACTGTGTCAACTGCGGGGTGGAGCTGGACAAGGACGCTGCCCGCTGTCCCCTGTGCCAGACCCCGGTGGTCAACCCGGTGTGTCCGGTGGACACCACCATACCCCCCAACTTCCCCGTGGAGCGGCGGGAGGTGGAGCCGGTGAACCGCAGAGAGGCGGCGGTGCTGCTCTCCGCCGTGTATGGGGTGGTGAGCCTGTGCTGTGTGGTGCTCAACCTGCTGTTTTGGTGGCGGGGGATGCCCTGGTCCGCCATTGTGGCCGGGGCCTGCGCCATGCTGTGGGTGTGGACGGTGCTCCCCCTGCTGCTGCGCTCGGTGCACTCCATTTTCCTGGTGGGGCTGGACCTGCTGGCGGTGGCGGGCTTCCTCTGGGTCATCTCCATGGCGGTGGACGGGGGGAGCTGGCTGGGACGGCTGGCCCTGCCCATCTGGTGGGGGTGCTCGGTGGTTCTCCTGTTTTTGTGGTATATCCTCCCCCTGCGGTCCATCCTCAGCCGTTGTATGCTGGTGTTGGGCAGCTGCGTGGTGCTGATGCTGTGGCTGGAGCTGTGCATCGACCTGTTTTTGGGCGGCTATCAGCCCATGTGGTCCTTGGTGGTGGCGGTGGTGGGGGTGACCCTCATGGCTCCCCTGCTTATCATCCGGTACCGGCCCGATTTGCGCCGGGAGGTGCGGCGGCGGTTCCACTTCTAAAGAGTCGAAAAATGCCAGCATTTTTTCGAGGATGCAGCCCGCTGCATGCACCCTTGGGTCAAAGGGCGACCCAAGGCCACACTGGCGGGCTGAGAAGTGTTTTTCCCGATGCGCATGTCCCCGGGAAAAACGAGATTTCAATTTGTTTTCCCGCCCGAAGGCGGGAAAACTCTGCCGAGAGCTTTTTGGCGATGCAAGATAGTCTGTCCTTCTGGTATTGCCGTGAGGTTTTTGAGAGTCTGAACCCCCGGCGGCTCAAGCACGGAGCCGCCGGGGGTTTCCTCATGGGTGAATGCGTTGGAGAAGGGCCTGGGCCCGGGGGTGGTCCCGCAGCCAAGTGAGGTCCGGGTCCTGCTCCAGCTGTTGGAGGAGGAGAGCCCGCAGCTCCCCGGGCTGGAATTCCTTGGCCTGGGGGGCCATGCGGCGGTACAGCACCGTGTCCCCCAGCTGCCAGGGCTGCTCCAGGGCCGCCAGCATCTGCTCCAACCGGGTGAGGGCCTCTTGGGCGTCCCGGTTGTGCACCGCCACCTGCCACAGGGCGGTGTGCTGGTTGTACGGCCACAGCTCCAGGGCCTGGGCCAGGGCCTGGGAGGCCTCCGCCACCCAGCGGGCGGCGTGGGCGTCCCCGCAGGCCAGCTCCGCATCCACCAGCCGGGACAAGAGCAGCTGGGTCCGGGTCCCCGCCTGAAACAGGGCCTGCTCCAGGGCCAGGGCGGCCTCCTCCGGCTGGCCCCGCTTCAAATCAATGGACACCTGGAGCATCAGCTTGTCCGGCAGGGCGGCCCACTGCGCCCCCTTGTCCGGGATGGTGTCCAGCACCTCCTGGGCTTTATCCAGCTGGTTTTGCCGGATGTAGCGGTTGACCTGCATGGAGTTGGCACTGGCCCGGATGGTCTCGTCCTCACTCTGCCCCAGCTGGGCGTACCAGGTAGAGACCTGGGCCTCCAGCTCCGGGTGGTCCGTGGGGGCCTGCACCAGCAGGCCATCCAGGAGGAGGGCCACATTCAGGCGCAGGGCTTCGTCGTGGGGGAATTCCCGCAGCTTGTCCTGGGCCAGGGCGAAGGCCTCCTCCGGGGCTTTGCCTGCCAACTGGTTGCAAAATAGGCCGATCTCCTGGCGGGACAGGGTCTCGTGAAACTCAAACAGGGTGTTCATATCCACCTTCAAAAGGCGGGCCAGGGGCGGCAGCAGCCCCACGTCGGGGCTGGTGAGGCCGTTTTCCCACTTGCTCACGGCGGCGGTGGACACGTTGAGGCAGCGGGCCACCTGCTCCTGGGTGAGGCCCAGGGCTTTGCGCTGCTGCTGAATGATGGTGTGCATGGGCATGAGAGAGACCCCCTTTTTGGGCTTTTTGTACTCTTATTATACGGATGCTGGAGGAAAAGTACAATGGACGGGTGGTTAAGCAGGAGGGCAGCGGGGTTAACCGGAGGTTAAACCCGCCCATGAAAAAACTCCCCCGGCTGGGGGAGTTTTTTAATCGTAGCGTTGCAGGAAGGTTGCCACATGTTCCATGGCCTCCCCGGCGCTTTTCAGGGGGAACATCTGGAACACATGCCACATGTCCGGCCAGGTGCGGATGACGCAGGGCACCTCCGCCTCCCGCAGCCGTTGGGCCAGGGCGGTGGAGTCGTCCCGGAGAAGTTCCCGTTCCCCCACATGGATGAGGGTGGGGGGGAAGCCGTGGAGGTCGGCAAAGAGGGGGGACAGGTGGGGGTCGGCCCAGTTGCCCTTGGGGGCATAGGCGGAGCGCACCGCCTGAATGTAGTCCATGGTAATCATGGGGTCCAGGTCTCGGGCGGTCTGGTAAGACTCCCCGGAGGCGGTGAGGTCGGTCCAGGGGGAGAAGAGCACCAGCCGCCCGGGCAGGAACCGCCCGGTCTCCTTCAGCTTCAAGGCCAGCTCCAAAGCCAGGTTGCCCCCGGCGGAGTCCCCGGCCACAATCACGTCCCGGGCGCCATACCCCAGGTGCATCAGGTAGTCCCAGGCGGTGAGGGCGTCCTCTAAGGCGGCAGGGTAGGGGTGTTCCGGGGCCAGACGGTACTGGAAGGCCAGGGTCTCACAGCCGGTGGCGGCGGAGAGCTTGGCGGCCAGCACCCGGGCATAGCCCAGATTGCCGCTGGTGTAGCCGCCGCCGTGGCAGTAGAGAATGACCCGCCGCCGCTGGTGGCCCCGCTCCGGGCGCACCCAGGCCATGGACATCTGGTGATGGGTAAAGGGCTCCCAGCTAAAGCCGATGGGGGGAGAGGCCAGCCGCCCCAGCACTTCCTGGCCCCTGCGCTGACGGTTCAGGTCGGCGGGGTCCATGGAGTCGGGGGAGGTGGCGGAGTGGATGGTTTTCAAAGCGGCCATCATGCCCTCGGTGAGGCGTTTGTTCAGCCGCTCGGCACGCTCTCGGGGGAGCAGGGAGTGGTATTTCATGGAAGAGACCTCCGGGTATCAGGGGTGACGGGCGGACAGGGCGGTGATGAGGTCGCCGATGCCGTCCACAATGAGGCCGATGCCAAAGACCATAATGACCATCTGGGCGGCCTGGAAGGGGTTGACGATGAGCAGCAGGCCTCCAATCAGGGGCACCAGGGTGGAGATGACACAGAAGGCCAGGCCGGGGGCGTGGTCCTGGATGGCCGCCAGCATCAGGGGCAGCTTTCCCACCCCGTCCATGAGCAGCAGAGCGCCCAGCACGAAGGGGAGGAAGGAGAGGATCACATGGGGGCGGAAGAGGGCGAACAGGGCGAAGAACAGGGGTAAAACGGTGAGAAACAGGTCGCCTCCGAAGGACTGGCCCACCTTCCGGCCCTGGAGGTAGCGAATGAGGTGGGGCAGAGCGTACACGGCGCAGCCGATGGCCAGAGCCCAGACGAAGGCGGTGCCCACGGCGGCGGGGAAGAGGACCAGAGGCAGGCCCAGGGCGATGTAGAGCACCGCCATGCCCACCGAGGCGTTGCGGGACCAGAAGTAGTTGAACATAATATGACCTCCTCAATGGCCCGCAAACGGGCGGGCCGCAGATCTAAGTTCATTGTACCACATCCACCTGACAAGGGCCAGGGAAGAATGGTGCAATTCTTTGCCTGGCGGTTTCTTCTCCGATTTCTCGGGAGGAAACCAGCGCCCCCGGTGGGGACGCTCCGCTGGGGTCCATTTTGAGTGGCCAAAATGGACGAAAAGCCACTTAGGGCGTTCCCCCCTAAGGACCTCCCTTGGGTACGAGGCTGTCCCTGCGTCAAGCCTAAATTCGGCCCGTCACCCTTGCTGTGGCCCCTGTTTGTGCCACCACACCAGGCCACACGGGGCAGCTGGCCCTATGGCTGGGCGGTTTTCACCTCCGGGCCTGCCTTGGTGCAGCGGCGTTCCCGCCGCCGGGAGCCAAGCTTCTGATCGCTGGGAACAGCGGCTCACCAGAGTAAGGCCCTGACAATAGAAGAAAAACCACACAGAGGAGCAGGCACGTTCGGTAGAATTTTTACGCCATCCATGTGACCGCACCAGAACCAGGGCCGAAACAAGGAGGAAGCAGGCGCATCCAGTACCGGCGGGGTGGATTCCACAAGGCGGGGGAAGGCCCCGCCTTTGGCGGTCTTTGGTGACTTTCTGGCGGCAGAAAGTCACCCTGCGGAGCAAACCCCGGCTGGCAAGCCTAATTTTGGCGTTAAAAGAAGGAAAAACTTCTTTCTGGTGCGCCGAAAAAACAACGGGGCCGCTGCATGGTGCAGCGGCCCCAGAAGGTTATTCAGCGCACATGTCCAGAATAATGTGGGCAAAGAGCTTGGCCGACAACATCAGATCGGCAATCTTCACCCGCTCGTCCGCCCCGTGGAGGTGGGTGTCAAACCCGGGCATGGTGCAGCCGAAGGCCACGCCGCCGGGAATCTCGTGGACGTAGGTGCCGCCGCCGGTGGATAGGCACTCGCCCTTTTGCCCCGTGTACTCCTCGTACCGCTTCAGCAGCGTCTGCACAAAGGGGGAGTCGGCGGGGGTGTGGTGGGCCTCCTCCTGCTCGCCCTCGAAGGTGAAGCCGCTCTGTTCAAAGGCGGCCCGGGCCACGTTCTCACAGTTCTCACGGGTGGCGCACAGGGGCACCCGGGAGTCAAAGCGGCCGGTGAGTCCGGTCTCGGTGACCTCCAGCAGGGTGAAGGCCACGGTCAAATCCCCGGCGATGGGCTCGGACTGGGCGATGCCCAGGGCCCGGCCGTGGTAGTCCCCGTGGGGGAGCAGGGTGTTGAGCTGGTTCAGGGCCTCCTTGCAGGGGCCGTCGGCCAGAGGCAGGGCGCACAGCAGGGCGATGAGTCCGGTGACGGCGTTGTTGCCCCCCTCAGGCCAGGCGGCGTGGCTGCCCTCGCCCTTGGCGTGGATGACGGTGCAGCCGTCCTGGCTGGTGCAGGTGAAGGTGATGCCGGTGCGGGCGGTGATGTCCCGGGCGAAGGGGTGCACGTCGTGGAGGGTGAGCCCCTCCACCGCCGCCTCGGCGTCACCGGGGAGCACATTGATGCGGAAGCCGCCGTGGAGCCACTTCACCCGGGGCAGAGCCTCCTGGACGGGCCAGGAGCGGGAGAAGGTGGGCTTCAAGCCGCCCTTCTCGGTGTTGATGACGGGGTAGCCGGAGTCGGGGGAGAAGGTGGCGGGGGCGAAGGGGTGGCGGGCAAAGTACCAGGCGATGTCCCCGGAGCCGCTCTCCTCGTTGGTGCCCATGATGAGGCGGCAGTTGGACTTCAGGGGCACCCCCAGGTCCTTCACCGCCTTCATGGCCAGCAGAGAGGCCACCACAGGGCCCTTGTCGTCGTCGGTGCCACGGCCATAGATGAGGCCGTCCACCACCTTGGGCTGGTAGGGCTGGGTGACGGTCCAGCCCTCACCGGGGGCCACCACGTCCAGGTGGCCAAGGATGTGCAGGGCGTCTTCCTTGTCACACAGGTCAGCGGTGCCCACATAGCCCTCGTGGTTTTGGGTGATGAGGCCCCACTCCTGGGCCAGCTTCAGACCCTCGCAGAGAGCGGCGGCGGGGCCGGGGCCAAAGGGAGCGCCGGGAGCGGGCTCCCCCTCTACACTGTCAATGGACACCAGGCGGCACACAGCGTCCACCAGCATGTCCTGCTTGTCCTGAAAATACGCTTCTAACTGTTCACGATACATGATGCATGATCTCCTTATGTAAACAAATGTACAACTATTCCACATTGTAGCCCACCAGGGCGGAAAAAACAAGGGAAGAAAGGGGAAGATAGGGGGGCAATCCCTCCGTCTGCCCTACGGGCAGCCACCTCCCTTTACACAAGGGAGGCTATTCCTCCTCGCTGTGCTCGGCCAGCTCGCCCAGGTACTTGTACACCGTGTACCGGGACACCCCCAGGTGCTTGGCCACATAGGGCACCGACTTGCGGAAGGAGAAGGCGTTTTTCTGCTCCAGCATGGCGATCATGCGCAGGCGGTCCTTCTTGTTCAGAGCGTCCACCGGCTTGCCCAGGGCGGCCAGGCACCGCTCGAAGAGGTCGGCCAACTGCTTGGAGTCCCCCTCCTGCCACAGGGCGGACTGCAAGTCCGAGCTGGCGCTCATCAGGTCCACCAGAATCCGGTTTGCAAACACCAGAGAGGTGTAGTCAAAGTTGATGCCCAGGGCCAGGTTGTAGTCCTCCCCGATCATGTGGAAGGTGGAGGATTTGGTCTGGCGTCCGTCGGGGGTGGTGGCGGCAAGGTTGACAAAATCTGTCACCGAAGAGTCGGCGTCCAGCTCCAGGCCGATGCCCAGGATGTCCATGGTGGAGCCCACCTCCCGGCCGGAGACATGGCCGTTATAGATGGACAAAATGGGGTGGGAGGGGACTCCCATGTCGTGCACCAGGGTCTCACAGGAGGAGCCGAACATCTCGGCAATGCCCCGGGCGGTGCGGTCTAAAAATTCAAAGGCTTCATCTCTGGTCATATGGAAGCTCTCCTTCTTTACAAACTGTCAACCTTTATTGTACTAAATTGCGGCCAAGTTGGCAAGGGGGAACTGTGGGGGAGAGATGCAAAAAAACAGGCGTGTTGCTTTTGGTGCAACACGCCTGTATGCCTTATTCTCCCATGAATCTGGCCAAAAACTCCCGGGTGCGGGTCTGCCGGGGGTTGGTAAACACGTCCTTGGGGTCGCCCTGCTCGCAGATGACCCCGTCGGCCATGAACACCACATGGTTGGACACGTCCCGGGCGAAGGCCATCTCGTGGGTCACCACCAGCATGGTCATGCCCTGGGAGGCCAGGTCCTTCATCACCGAGAGCACCTCGCCCACCATCTCCGGGTCCAGGGCGGAGGTGGGCTCGTCGAAGAGCAGCACCTCCGGCTCCATGGCCAGGGCCCGGGCGATGGCCACACGCTGGCGCTGGCCGCCGGAAATCTGCCGGGGCCGGGCGTTGATGTAGGGGGCCATGCCCACCTGCTCCAAGTACTTCATGGCGTTTTCCTTGGCCTCTGCCTTGGACTTTTTCAGCACCTTCACCTGGCCCACCATGCAGTTTTCCAGCACGGTCATGTTGTTGAACAGGTTGAAGGACTGGAACACCATGCCCACCTGGGAGCGGTAGCGGCAGGGGTTGAAGCCCCGGGCGGTGATGTTCTCTCCGTGGAAGAGGATGTCTCCGGCGGAGGGGGTCTCCAGGAGGTTGATGCACCGCAGCAGGGTGGACTTGCCCGAGCCGGAGGCGCCGATGATGGAGGTCACGTCTCCGGGGCGGACGGTGAAGTCGATATCTTTCAGCACCTCGTGGCTGCCAAAGGACTTGGACAGGTGCTTGACTTGTAAAATGGCGTCGCTCATATTACCGATCTCCTCTCGTGCTGCCGTTGCGGTTTTTCAGGCCCATGCGGATGCGCTCCCGCTTCTCCTCGCTGGTTTCATCAAAGGGATTGGTGCGGTTGGGGTGGTTGTAGGTCCCGGCGGACATGGTCAGGGCATCCACCTGTACCAGCTCGTAGTTGTCCGAGCCATCCATGCGCTTCTCAATGAGCCGCAGCGCCGCAGAGGCCAGCAGGGTCATGGTCAGGTAGCCGATCATCTCGATGGCGGCGGAGGGGAAGTACAGGTTGTTCACGCCCACAATGTAGCGGTGGAAGGCGAAGAACTCGGTGAAGCTGATGATAAACATCACGGACGTGTCCTTGATGTTGATGATGAAGTTGTTGCCGATCTGGGGGATGATGTTGCGGATGGCCTGGGGCAGGATCACCGAGGTCATGGCCTGGAAGTGGTTCATGCCGATGGCCCGGGCGCCCTCGGTCTGGCCGGGGTCAATGGAGATGATACCGCCACGCACCGACTCGGCCATGTAGGCGCCGGTGTTGATGGACACCACCAGGATGGAGGCCAGCCAGATGCCCTCGGTGCCCCGGAAGGCCACCGAGCCATTGGTGAAGTAGGGCAGGCCGTAGTAGATAAACACCGCTTGCAGCACCATGGGGGTGCCACGGAACACCTCCACATAGATGCGCACGATGGCCCGGATGACCTTGAGCAGGATGCGCTTGGGCAGAGGGTCCTGCTTGGCGCAGGGGATGGTGTTCAAGATGCCGCACACCAGGCCGATGATGCAGCCGATGACGGTGGCCACCACGGCCAGGATGATGGTGTTGAGGATGCCGTTGAGGTAGCCGGGGTAGTAGTCCCGCAGCAGCTGGGCCATATCCCGGCCCAGCTTGACAAAGAGGTTGGCGTCGGTGCCGTCGGTGGCGGGCTGGGCGGCGATGGCCTGGTCCATGATGGCGTCAAAGTCCTCCGCTGTGAGCTGGGAGAGGACGGCGTCCATGGCGTCCTTGAGCTGGGTGTTGCCCTTCTTCACCGAGATGCCGATGTTCACGTTCTCCGCCCGCTGGGCCTCGGTCTCAAACTGGAAGTCCCCATCGGTGCCGGAGAAGTCCAGCACCACCAGGTTGTCGTCCTTGGCGGCGGCGCCCTTGGCGGTGGGCATGTCGGTGCAGATGAAGTCGGCCATGCCGGTCTGCAGCTGCATGATCATGGCGGGGGCGTTGTCGGCGGGGGACAGGATGTTGGCATCGGGGATCTGGGGCAGACAGGAGTCATACCAGATGGTGCCGGACTGGGCGGTGCAGGTGCCCCCGGCCAGGTCGGCAATGGAGGTGGCGGAGGCGTAGGGGCTGTCCTTGGTGGTCAGGCACACGATGGTGGCGTAGTAGTAGGGGCCAGCCATGTCCACTTCCTTCATCCGGTCGGCGGTCATGGACTGGCCGGCGATGTTGGCGTCCATGGTGCCCGCCTGGACGGCGGGGGTCAGGGAGTCCCAGGCGCTGGACACCACTTCCAGCTCCCAGCCGTAGGCGTCACAGATGCGCTTGGCGATCATCACGTCATAGCCGTTGGCGTAGGACCCGGGCACGTTGGAGATGGGCACAGCTCCGTTGGAGTCGTCCATCTGCATCCAGTTGTAGGGGGCGTAGGCGCACTCCATACCCACGGTGAGCACGCCGTCCTCCAGGAAGGCGGAGGTGTCCACGTCGGTGAAGTCGGGGACATCGGGGATGTCCGCCGTGGGGGCCTGGCTGGAGGGGGCGTTGGAGCCGGAGTCCGAGGGGCTGGCGGTACAGGCCGCCAGGGACAGCACCAGCGCCACAGCCAGGAGCAGGGAAAATAGCTTCTGTTTCATAGGGGGTTCCTCTCTCCTTTCTCGTGTTTCCTATGCATGGGCATAGAAAAAGACCATGAACCGCATGATGCGATCATGGTCAACAAACCCCCGCCCACGAGAGGGACGGGAACTTTTGGCTTGCCATGATAGCGCTTCACACCAGGGGGTGTGACAGTCCGCCGGGTATTTCCCGACGACCCAGGCACAAAGCGGGTGGAAGCCCCTTTGCCCTTCGGCGGTGACACCTCGCACCCCACGCCCTTCCAGGCTTATGTGTGGGGCACCCATTGGCACCGCGCCTCTATCAGTGGTTCATTTTGGCGGTATTATATCTCCCCCGGGCAGAATTGTCAACCAATCCGAAGATTTTTGGCAAACCTGCCCGGGGGAGTGGAGGGGGGGCGGGGAAACTATAGGGAAATTCCCATTATTTCAGGGCGTTTCCCCGGCGTTTGGCGATGCCCACCACAATGGAGGACAGGGCAAACAGGGCGATGGCGTTGGGGATGACCATGAGGTTGTTGAACAGGTCGGTGAGGCCCCACACCAGGTCGTTGGACATGGTGGTACCCAGGAAGACGAACACCAGGGCCAGCACCCCGTAGACGGGGGCGGCCTTTTTGCCGAAGAGGTACATCACGTTGATCTTGCCGAACAGGTTCCAGCCCAGCACGGTGGAGAAGGCGAAGAAGAACAGGCAGATGGCCACGAAGATGGCCCCGAAGTGGGCGCCGAACACGGTGCCAAAGGCGGTCTGGGCCAGGTTGGCGCTGTTGAGGGTGGCGGTGATGTCTCCCACATAGCCCCCGGCCAAGGGGCCGTCGGAGGTGTACAGGGTGGAGATGACCACCAGGGCGTTGAGGGTAAGCACCACGAAGGTGTCGATGAACACGCCCACCATGGCCACCACGCCCTGCTCGTGGGGGTCTTTCACGTTGGCCTGGGCGTGGGCGTGGGGGGTGGAGCCCATGCCCGCCTCATTGGAGAACAGGCCACGCTTGGCGCCCTGGCTGACGGCGGTCTTGATGGCGTAGCCGAAGCCGCCGCCGATGATGGCCTGGGGCTGGAAGGCGTAGCGGAAGATCATGGCGAAGGTCTCGGGCAGGTAGGCGATGCGGGCCACCAGTACGGCCAGAGCGCCCAGCAGGAAGATGGCGGCCATGATGGGCACCAGCTTCTCGGTGACGGCGGCCAGACGCTGCACGCCGCCCAGGAAGATGAAGGCGCAGATGACCACCAGCACCACGCCCATCACCCAGGAGGGGATGCCAAAGGCGGTCTGGAAGGTGGAGCCGATGGAGTTGGACTGCACCATGCAGCCCATAAAGCCCAGGGCCAGGATGATGGCCACGGCGAAGAACCCGGCCAGGAACTTGCCGAAGGCGCCCCGGAAGGCGGTGGTGATGTAGTACACCGGGCCGCCGTGGATGTGGCCGTCCTTGTCAATGACCCGGGTGTGGATGGCCAGGGTGGCCTCGGCGTAGATGGTGGCCATGCCGAAGAAGGCGATGATCCACATCCAGAAGATGGCCCCGGGGCCGCCGGTGAGGATGGCGCCGG
>CALWXF010000019.1 GCA_944385445.1 uncultured Oscillospiraceae bacterium | reverse complement strand
ATGGCTTTTGCGGGGCCCCCAACCTCAGATTTTAAGTTAAGGTGGAGGTAGCGAGTTCGCTAAGACAAGAAAAAATGGAGATATACCCAGATAGGCATATCTCCATACTATGGAGCGAGTGACGAGGCTCGAACTCGCTACCTCCACCTTGGCAAGGTGGCGCTCTACCAGATGAGCTACACTCGCGACAACAAAAGGGATAATACCAGATATCATCCCTTTTGTCAACAGAAAATTCAAAGTTTCTCGAAAAAACTTTTCTGGGGCGGCTGGCTATTCCTCCCCATTCTCCCGGCAGGCGGGATAGAGGGAGGTGGCCCAGCTATACCCCTGGTCGGTCATCTGCTGGTCGGTGTACAGCTTCAGGGGCTGGTCCGGGTGGAGGGACTGGGGCAACAGGTGGCGGTAGCCGTGGTCGGTGGCCACAATGAGCCACATGGTGCGGATGGAGTTCTGAGAGCCCAACACCGTGGTGTACTCCAGCCCCGCCTCTTGCAGCAGGGCCTCCAGGCCCAGCAGCAGCCCCTGGTCGCTGGCCGGCTTGCCGGACAGGGCGTCCAGGGCGGTGAGGGAGCCGGTGGTGGAGGGGATGGCGGTTTGCTGCATCAGGGTGGTCAGGCCCTCCAGGGTGTAGGGGGGCTGGGCAGACTCCTCCAGCAGCTGACCCGCCAGAGACTCCAGAGACTGGGCATATTCCTCCAGGTCGGTCTTGGTGTCCGGCCAGGTGAGGGTCAGCTCCACAATGCGCTGGGCCCCGGATTCCGGGTAGAGGGATGCGGAGATTTTTGGGGGGGCCAGAGCGGTCTGGGGGTTGCTGTAAAAGGCCAGCCAGAACAGGGACTCCACGGCGGAGGCGTCCCCGGTGAAGTAGCTCACCCGGGAGATGCTCTGGGACTGCCGGGTGGAGATGACCCGGGTCAACTCACTGCGCAGACCCGAAAGGCCAGCCACCGACTGGATGGAGGACACCACCTGGGCCGAGCGGGAGTAGACAATGCGCACATCCACCTCGTAGTAGGTGAGGATGCGGGTGCTGTCATACTTCATGGACCGCACCGAGAACACCCCCAGGGGGTCCTCGGTCATGACCTCATTGCAGGCGCTTTCCAAGTCCGACTCCACATCCCCGGCATAGTTGTATAGCCGCAGGGTGCCGCTGGTGGAGTGCTGGTTGACGAAGTAGAGCAGGGCGTTGACCAGCCCCTGATAGTTCTCCACCCGCAGGATGGAGGAGTCCTCCGTCACCGAGTAGTCCAGATGGGTGCCGGATGAGACATAGCTGCGCTCCAGCATGGCGGTGCAGCCGGACAGGGTGAGGGCGGTGGCAAGGCCCAGGGCCAGCAGTCGTACTTTCATGAGTCTCCCTCCTTTGCCCCGTGTGGGGCGGCTTAGAGTCCGTCGGAGTGATATACCCGGAAGCCCTCGCCCAGCACCTCGTGGGCGTCGCACACGATGAGGAAGGCGTTGGGGTCCAGGCCCTTCACGGCGGACTTGATGGTGGCGATCTCCCGCTGCTTGAAGGCGCACAGCAGCACCTTCTTCTCCGCCCCGGTGTAGGCGCCCTGGCCGTGGAGGATGGTGACTCCCTTGTCCAGGTCCTCCACCAGAACCCGGCGGATCTCCTCGTTGTGGTCGCTGATGATGTAGGCCACCTTGGCGGTGTCCATGCCGTAGAGGACCCCATCCAGAGCCAGGGTGGAGATGTACAGGGCCACCAGGCCGTAGAGGGCGGTGTTGATGGTCTGGAAGGCCAGGGCCACGGACACCACCACGATGAGGTCCACCGCCAGCAGCAGCTTGCCCATGGGCAGCCACTTGAACACCAGCTTCAAAAGCCGGGCGGCCAGGTCGGTGCCGCCGGTGGTGGCGCCCTGCTGGAACACAAAGCCCAGGGACAGGCCCATGAGCAGGCCGCCGAAGATACACGCCAGCAGGGGCTCCATGGGCTGCCAGTCATACAGGGGGGTGAGGATGTCGATGAACACCGAGGAGATGAACATGGCGTACAGGGACAGCACCAGCAGCCGCCCGCCAATGAACCTCCAGCCCAAAATAAACAGGGGGATGTTGAGCACGATCACCGTCATACCCACAGGAAAGACGGGGATGAAGTGGTTGATGATCTGAGCCACGCCGGTGATGCCGCCGAAGGCGATGTCGTTGGGGGCAAAGCACCACACAAAGCCCAGGGCGTAGATGGCGGAGGCGAAGGTGATGACCAGAATGGCCCACAGATTTTTCTTTACATTCATAGCTACTCCTTGTTACAGCAGAGACAGCTGCGTCTCGCCACGGTCCTCTTCCTTTAGCAGTGCACCGGCAATGGGCAGGGAGCGGGCCCGGTACCGGGGGGCGTTGACAATGGTGGTCTCACTCAGGGGCTTGGCCCACTCCACCTTGTACTTGGGTTTCAGGGTCATGATGTTCACACCCTGGGTGGAGCGGGTGGACTTGGGGGTGAGAGAGGCGGTGTGGAACACCACACAGCGTCCCTCGGTGGAGCACACCGCCATTTCGGTGTCCTCCGAGAGCACCAGGGCGGACACCAGGGGGGACTTGTCCGAGTAGGCCCCCGTGAGCTTTTTCCGCCGGGTCTGGGTCTGGTAGGCGCTGAGTTCCACCCGGGCGGCCTTGCCGTTTTCAAAGAAGAAGAGCAGGTGGGCGGAGTAGTCCCCGGGGCAGCAGGCCCACACCACCTTTTCCTCCCCGTCCATGCCCAGCTTGGTGGGCAGGTAGTCCCCCAGCAGGCTGGCCTTGGAGTCGTCGAAGTCGGACAGGCGGGTCTTGTAGCACTGCTGGCGGTCGGTGAACACCAGCAGCTCGTCCCGGTTGCCGCCCTCCCAGTGGAGGAAGGGGCCGTCCCCTTCCTTGTACTTCTGTTCTCCGCTCATGCGCAGAGACTGGGGGGTGATCTTCTTAAAATACCCCTCTTGGGAGAGAAAGACGTGGACGGGATAGTCCGGGGCCTCCTGAGCGGCGGCCTTTTCGGCGGAGAGGTTCTCGTACTCGTAGATGATCTCGGTGCGCCGGGGGGTGTCGTACTTCTTTTTCACCTGTTGCAGCTCGGTGATGATGACCTTCTGAATCCGCTTGGGGGAGTTCATCAGGTCCTGCAAGTCTGCAATCTCCTCTTCCAGGGTGGAGACCTCCTCCACCCGTTTGAGGATGTACTCCTTGTTGATGTTGCGCAGCCGGATGTCCGCCACATATTCGGCCTGAATCTGGTCGATGCCAAACCCAATCATCAGGTTGGGCACCACCTCCGCCTCCTCCTCCGTCTCCCGGATGATGGCGATGGCCTTGTCAATGTCCAGCAGAATCTGCTTCAAACCACGCAGCAGGTGCAGCTTGTCCTCTTTCTTCTTGCAGATGTGGTAGGTGCGGCGGCGCACGCAGTCCATCCGCCACGCTGTCCACTCGTCCAGGATCTCGCCCACCCCCATCACCCGGGGCATGCCCGCAATGAGGATGTTGAAGTTGCAGGAGAAGCTGTCTTGCAGGGGGGTGAGGGAGAAGAGCTTGGCCATGAGCTTGTCCGGGTCGGTGCCACGCTTGAGGTCAATGGCGATTTTCAGGCCGTCCAGGCCCGTCTCGTCTCGCATGTCGGAAATTTCCCGGATTTTCCCCGCCTTGATGAGCTCGGCCACCTTGTCAATGATGGCCTCCACGGTGGTGGAGTAGGGAATTTCGGTGACTTCAATGAGGTTTTCACTCTTGGAGTAGTTCCACTTGGCCCGCAGCTTCACGCTGCCCCGGCCGGTGCGGTAGATGTCCTCCAAGGCCTTCTGATCGTAGAGCAGCTGGCCGCCGGTGGAGAAGTCCGGGGCCTTCAAAATGGCCAGCAGGTCCGCCTCCGGGTTCTTCATCCGGGCAATGGCGGCCTCGCACACCTCCCCCAGGTTGAACCCGCACAGGTTGGAGGCCATGCCCACGGCGATGCCCTGGTTGGCCGCCACCAGTACGTTGGGGAAGGTGGTGGGCAGCAGGGTGGGCTCTTGCAGCTTGCCGTCGTAGTTGGGCACAAAGTCCACGGCATCCTGGTCAATGTCCCGGAACAGCTCCTGACAGATGGGGTCTAAGCGCACCTCGGTGTATCGGGAGGCGGCCCAGGCCATGTCTCGGGAGTACACCTTGCCGAAGTTGCCCTTGGAGTCCACCAGGGGGTGGAGCAGAGCCCCGTAGCCCCGGGAGAGGCGCACCATGGTGTCGTAGATGGCGGCGTCGCCGTGGGGATTTAATTTCATGGTGGCGCCCACCACGTTGGCGCTCTTGGTGCGGGGGCCGGAGAGCAGCTTCATCTGGTACATGGTGTACAGCAGCTTGCGGTGGCTGGGCTTGAAGCCGTCGATTTCCGGGATGGCCCGGGAGACGATCACCGACATGGCGTAGGGCATGTAGTTCAGCTCCAGGGTCTGGGTGATGGGCTGCTCCAGCACCTGGGCGTGGAGTCCCATGACGTTGGGGTTTGTCTTCTTCTTTGCCCCCTCTGCGGGGGACTTCTTCTTAGCCATGTAATTCCGTCCTTATCGTGATAACTTGTTGCAGGAGATAAGCCTCCCTTGTGTAAAGGGAGGTGGCACGGCGTAAGCCGTGACGGAGGGATTGACGGGGCAGAGTCTCCTCTTTTGCCTGGCCATTTGGGCCGCCCGGTACAGACAATCCCTCAGTCAGCCTAACGGCTGACAGCTCCCTTTGCACAAGGGAGCCTTTGGCCTGGAGAATTAGGAGATATCGGCCATATCCAGGTATTTGTAGCCGTTTTCCGCAATGTGATCTTTGCGGCCCTGGAGGTTGTCCCCCAGCAGCAGGTCGAAGACCTGGGCGGTGCGCTCCACGTCCTCAGGCATCACCTTGATGAGCCGCCGGGTGTCCGGGCTCATGGTGGTCAGCCACATCATGTCCGGCTCGTTCTCACCAAGACCCTTGGACCGCTGCAAATCATACTTTTTCTTCTCGGAGTCCAGCTGCTGGCAGATCTCCGCTTTCTCCCGGTCGGAGTAGGCAAACCAGGTCTTTTCCTTGCAGGTGATCTCGTACAGGGGGGACTCGGCGATGAACACATACCCCTCTTGAATGAGGGTGGGGGTGAGGCGGTAGAGCATGGTGAGGATGAGGGTACGAATCTGGAAGCCGTCCACGTCGCCATCGGTGCAGATGATGATTTTGTTCCACCGCAGGGCGGACAGGTCGAAGGCGGACAGGTCCTTGACGTGCTTGTCCTTCACCTCCACGCCGCAGCCCATCACCTTCAACAGGTCAGTAATGATCTCACTTTTGAAGATTTTGGCGTAATCCGCCTTCAAACAGTTCAAAATCTTGCCACGCACAGGCATAATGCCCTGGAACTCAGCGTCTCGGCTGAGCTTACAGGCGCCCAGAGCGGAGTCGCCCTCCACGATATACAGTTCCCGCCTCGACACGTCCTTGGTGCGGCAGTCCACGAACTTCTGTACTCGGTTGGAGATGTCCACCGACCCGGACAGCTTCTTTTTGATGCCCAGGCGGGTCTTTTCGGCGGTCTCCCGGGACCGCTTGTTGATGAGCACCTGTCCGGCGATCTTTTCGGCGTCAAAGGGGTTCTCAATGAAGTAGACCTCCAGCTGGGAGCGGAGGAACTCGGTCATGGCCTCTTGGACGAACTTGTTGGTGATGGCCTTTTTGGTCTGGTTTTCATAGCTGGTCTGGGTGGAGAAGTTGTTGCTCACCAGCACCAGACAGTCCTGAATGTCCGCCCAGGTGATCTTGGACTCGCTCTTTTGGTACTTGCCGTTTTGCTTGAGCCACCCGTCAATGGCGGAGACAAAGGCGGAGCGCATGGCCTTTTCCGGGGCGCCGCCGTACTCCAGCCAGGAGGAGTTGTGGTAGTGTTCCACCAGGTTCACCGTGTTGGAGAAGCAGAAGGACACGGACAGCTTTACCTTATAATCTGCCTTGTCCGCCCGGTCCCGGCCACGCCGTTCGGTCTGCCAGAACACGGGAGGGGTGAGGGACTGGTCGCCCACCAGCTCGGTGACATAGTCGATGATACCGTTTTCGTACTTGAAGTCGGTGGTTTCAAACCGGTTGGCTCCGATCTGGTTGCGCAGCCGGAAGGTGACCCCGGCGTTGACCACCGCCTGACGCTTCAGGGTGTCGGTGTAGTACTCCAGGGGGATGTCAATGTCGGTGAACACGTCCAGGTCGGGCAGCCACCGGAACTTGGAGCCGGTCTTTTTCCGGTCGGCGGGCTCCTTGCCCATCTCGCCCACCAGTTCCCCTCGCTCAAAGTGGAGGGTGTACCGATACCCGTCCCGGTAGATGGTGGCGTCAAAGTAGCGGGAGGCGTACTGGGTGGCGCAGGAGCCCAGGCCGTTGAGGCCGAGAGAGTACTCGTAGTTGTCCCCGTCCCCGTTTTTGTACTTGCCGCCGGCGTACAGCTCGCAGAACACCAGCTCCCAGTTGTACTTGCCCTCCGCCTCGTTCCAGTCCACGGGGCAGCCCCGTCCAAAGTCCTCCACCTCAATGGAGTGGTCCTGGTAGCGGGTGACGATAATCTGGCTGCCGTGGCCCTCTCGGGCCTCGTCGATGGCGTTGGAGAGGATCTCGAATACGGCGTGCTGGCAGCCGTCCAGCCCGTCGGAGCCGAAGATGACCCCGGGGCGTTTGCGCACCCGGTCCGGACCCTTCAGGGAAGATATGGATTGGTTGTCATATGTTGTCTTTACACTGGCTTTTGCCATAGTTGCACCTACTTTTGTATGAGCATATCATTTCATTTTAATTATAGCGCAAGGCGTGGTCCCCGTCAAGGAAGGGGGGTTGCACAAAGAAAACCGCCGCAGCTTGTGCTGCGGCGGTTCAAATGGTCAAATAAGTGGAGGGCTTTGTGAGAAGCATAGGGCATCTTACATGGACATAAGCCCTCGGCAGAGTTTTCCCGCCCGGGGGCGGGAAAATAAATCGAAATCCGTTTTTTCCGGGGACATGCGCATCGGAAAAAACACTTCTCAGCCCGCCAGTGTGGAATTGGGTCGTCCTTTGACCCAATTATGCATGCAGCGGGCTGCATCCCCTCGGTAACATGCGTGCATGTTACCGATTTGCTTAGGGCAGGGGATACTGGGCCAGGTACTCCTGATACAGCTCCTTGAACTCGGGGTCGTGGCGCAGGTCGCCCAGGTACTGGTGGGTGTCGTAGCTGTCGTGGTGCAGCTCGATGATGGCGGCGGCCACGTTGGAGCAGTGGTCGGAGATGCGGGCGCAGTCGCCCAGCACGTCGGTGAAGAGCATACCCTGCTCCACCCGGCAGGCCCCGTCCTGGAGGCGCTTGATGTGGCGGGCCTTCATGTTGGCGCACAGGTGGTCCACCACCTGCTCCATGGGCTCCACCTTCCGGGCCCGCTTGCTGTCGTCGTTGGCGAAGCTCTTGGCGGTTTCACGGGTGACGGCGGTGACGGCCTTGGACAGAACCTCCAGCTCTGCCTTGGCGTCTCCGGAGAGTTCATTGTGCTTGCTGTGCATCCGATGGGCGGAGATCTGGATGCTCTTGGCGTGGTCGCTGATGCGTTCCAGGTCGCTGATGGAGTGCAGCAGCAGGGACACGGCCCGGCTGTCATCCACCGACAGGGTCTTGGTGGACAGCTTCACCAGGTAGGAGCCGATCTGGTCCTCGTACTGGTCCAGCTGGTCCTCCACCTCACACACCAGCTTGGCGTCCTCCTCGTTGTAGTTGGTGATGAGGCCCAGGGCGCGCTGGACGGAGGTGCTGGCCAGGTTGGCCATGCCGATGGCCAGCTTGTTGCACTGCTCCAGAGCGATGGGAGGAGTGACCAGCAGGCGCTCGTCCAACAACATGACCTCCGGCTCCTTGGCCTCTTCCTTGATGGTGGCGCAGGCCAGCTTCACCAGCAGCTTGTTGAAGGGCAGCAGGGCCAGGGTGCACACCACGTTGAACACCGTGTGGACCACGGCGATATAGAACTCGTTGATGCTGTCGTTGAGGAAGGGCATGGGGATGAAGACTTGCAGGACAAAGAACAAAATGAGGAAGGTAATGGTGCCAATGACGTTGAAATACAGATGGATGAGGGCAGCCCGGCGGGCGTTCTTGTTGGCGCCCACCGAGGAGAGCATGGCGGTGACGGTGGTGCCGATGTTCTGGCCCAGGATGATGGGAATGGCGGAGCCGAAGGTCACCACACCCGTGGAGGCCAGGGCCTGCAGGATACCCACAGAGGCAGAGGAGGACTGGATGATGGCGGTGAGAGCCGCGCCAGCCAGCACGCCCAGGATGGGGTTGGAGAACATCAGCAGGATGCTGGTGAACTCGGGCACGTCCTTCAGACCGGCCACAGCCCCGGACATGGTGTCCATGCCGAACATGAGGGTGGCAAAGCCCAGCAGGATGGCGCCGATGTCCCGCTTGCGGTTGTCCTTGAGGAACACATACAGCACCACGCCGATGACCGCCAGAATGGGGGAGAAGGAGGTGGGCTTGAGCAGCTGAATAAAGAAGCTGTCCCCCTGAATGCCGGACAGAGACAGAATCCAGGCCGTCACCGTGGTGCCCACGTTGGCACCCATGATGATGCCCACAGCCTGATTGAGCTTCATCACACCGGAGTTGACGAAGCCCACCACCATCACCGTGGTGGCAGAGGAGGACTGAATGATGCCGGTGACCACCAGGCCCAGGAAAAAGCCTTTGATGGGGCTGGAGGTGAGCCGCTCCAGGATGGTTTTGAGCTTGTTGCCCGCTGCTCGCTCCAGTCCATCGCCCATAATGGACATACCAAAGAGGAACAGGGACAGGCCGCCCAACATCGTCAGGACGTCGAATAAATCCATAGTCGCATACCTCAATCTTTTTCTTCAAATTTGGACATAACTGGTCATAGTATAACATACAGGTAAACGGAGTGTAAAGAGTGTGTGTCCCAAAATTCTGATGGAAGAGCCGCCACTCCTTTCCGTTATTATAACCACACCACCAGCAGAGGAATAATTTTTTTGCTTTTCGCTTAAACTGGGAGAGAATCTGGAACAAAAAACCAAAGGAGGATGCCCTATGGCGGTCGTAAGAAAACGGGGGAGAAATGTCAGGCTGGAGGAGCGGCGGTGCCTGATGGAGGGGGTGGCCCAGACCCGGGTGCTGCTCAACCAGGCCTATGCCCAGTTCAATTTGCACTCAGACCCGGACCTGGTGGACGCCTGTGTGTATGAGATCAACGCCCTGCGCAGCCGCTATTCCTATCTGGTGCGCCAGGTCAAGCGCCTGGACGCCGCCGACAAGGGGGTGCAATGAGCTGGGGGCTGTGGCTGGGGGTGGCCCTGGGGGCATTGCTGCTGCTGGTCCTCTTCCGCCGCCCCCTGCGCCTTTTGGGGAAGCTGGCGGTGCGGTGGGGAGTGGCCATGGCAGTGCTGTGGGGCCTCCAGGGCATCGGGCCCAGCCTGGGGGTGTATCTGGGCTGCAACGCCCTCAACGGCCTGGTGCTGGGGGTGCTGGGAGTTCCAGGATTTGGGCTTCTATTGCTGACTCAGTGGGTATTCCGGTGAGTGGGGCGGGAAAATATCTACAAAATGTCGGTGGAATCGCCGGGGAAGGTGTGGTAGAATAGGGGGCACGGCGGGCGGCCCGGAGCCGCCCCCAGAGACTCCAAATGAGAAAGGCGGGTGGTTTCGGTGCGAAGACGAAACCGCATGGGATATAGAGGATATCAGGGACGGGGCGGCGCCAGCACCTTCCTGAAAATCCTGGTGTGCATTTTGGCCATCCTGGTGGTGGGAGGCGGCGGGTATCTGCTGGCCCTGAACAACGGCGGGGCGCTGCCCAGCTGGCTGCCCCAGGGTCAGACCACGGACACCCCCCAGACCCCGGCCTCTGATACCCCCACCCAGGCGCCGGACCCCTCCGATGCCCCCGAGCCCTCCCCCACTCCCTCTCAGGCACCGGAGGAGGAGATCCGGGCGGTGAATGTGACGGTGGACCAGCTGCTGGACGGCTCGGCCCAGACCCTGGCCCAGCAGGCGGGCTGCAACGCCGTGGCGGTCCAGGTCAAGGGGGAGTGGGGCAAGGTGCAGTGGCCCAGCCAGGTCTCTCTGGCCCGTCAGCTGGGCACAGTGTCCACCACCCAGAGCCTCAACCAGGCCCTCAGCGCCCTGGCCGCCCAGGACATCTATCTGGTGGCCCGGGTGGACTGCTTCCGGGACCAGGCCCTGTCCGCTGCCAACGTGGGCAGCAGCCTGCTGATGACCCGTGGCGGCAACCGCTGGTATGACTCCAAGGGCATGAGCTGGGTCAGCCCGGTGAACACCCAGGTGCGGCAGTACCTCACCGAGCTGTGCGTGGAGCTGTCTCAGATGGGCTTTGACGAGCTGGTGCTGGACAGCGCCTACTTCCCCGACCAGGGAGAGGTGCATGTGCTGGCCCAGTCCACCAACTACCCCGACACCCGCACCACCGTGGTGGAGCAGTTCTGGCAGGAGCTCACCCAGGCCCTGGAGGGCACTGAGGTGCGCCTCTCCGCCCAGGTGCGGGGGGACTCCCTGGTGGAGGGCGGCATTACCAGCGGCATGACCCCCCAGCTGCTGGACCAATACGCCCAGCGGGTGTGGGTAACCCTGGACGAGGGCACCACCCAGACCCAGGTCAGCAGCGTGCTCACCCAGGCCGGCATGGATACCACCCAGCTTCTGGTGGGCCAGGAGAACACCAGCGGCCAGACCATTTGGGCGTGAGGGCTTTGCACCAGCGACCCCAAGGAGAAACGCCCCAAAGGCTCCCCTGTGTGAGGGGAGCTGTCAGCCGCAAGGCTGAGGGGTTGACGGTGGAGTGTGGCAGACAATCCCTCCGACCCGGCTAACGCCGGGCCACCTCCCTTTACACAAGGGAGGCTTTTGGCTTGGCAGAATCTTCGATTCCTGTATGTCTCATTCTTCATTGCCCCATTTAGAGGAGAACCCCCAATGACAGAGAAAATTGCCCCCCGCAAGTGGGTGCCCGAGTACGAGGGCACCCTGCGCAGCCACATGATCAAAATTCCCACCTGCATCTCCGAGTGCTCCGGCATTCGGGTGTTCGGGCGGAGAATCAAATCCCTGGCCTTCACCACCGACGTGGCGGTGATCCGCAACATCAACGCCGACGCCGTGATGGCTGTCTATCCCTTCACCCCCCAGCCCGCCATCCACCGTGCTGTGATGCAGGCTGCCGACATGCCCGTGTTTGTGGGGGTGGGCGGCGGCGTCACCCGGGGCCTGCGGGTGGTGAACCTGGCCAACGACGCCGAGCACGAGGGCGCCTTCGGGGTGGTGGTCAACGCCCCCACCCAAAATGACGTGGTGCGCCGACTCAAGCAGGTGCTGGACATTCCGGTGGTGGTCACCGTGGTGTCCCCCCACACCGACATCGCCGCCCGGCTGGAGGCCGGGGCGGATATCCTCAACATCTCGGGGGCCAAGCACACCCCCGAGCTGGTCCGGGCGGTGCGGGCGCAGTTCCCCAACGTCCCCATCATCGCCACCGGCGGCCCCACCGACGAGAGTATTTTGGAGACCATCGCCGCCGGGGCCAACGCCATTACTTACACGCCCCCCAGCAGCGCCGAGCTGTTCGCTGTTTCCATGCAGCGCTATCGCCAGGAGCAGGGGGAAATCTGATCGTCCCATCCGTTCCCCCAAGGCTCACGCTTTGGGGGAATCTTTTTGCGGAACATTAGTTAAATAGGTAGTAAAGTAGAAAAGAGATAAAAATAGGACAAAAAAATGCAAAAAACACAGAGATTTCACAAAAAGAAGTGCAGAACTTTTTCGCCGAAAACATTAAAAAACTATTGAACTTAATTGACAAATGTGGTACAATTTTAACATAATCGGGGATAATGCAACCAAGGAACCTGATGACCTTTGAGTCCCAGAAAGAGGTGAGATACTATGGCATTTGAAGCCATCCAGAAGGTGACCCAGACTGAGGAGGCCTCCCGGGGCCAGAAGGCGGAAGCCGTGGCCCAGGCCAAGCGGATTGTGGCGGACGCGGAGCGGGCCGGCAAGGCGCTGGTGGCCGAGGCCCGGGCCCAGGCTCAGGAGAAGGCCAAGGCCATGATGGCCCAGGCCGAGGAGCTGGCCGCCCAGCAGTCCCGCCAGGTGCTGGAGGGCAACGCCCAGGCCTGTGAGGCCATGAAGCGGCAGGCCCGCGGGCATCTGGAGCAAGCGGCGGACCTCATTGTTGGAAGGGTAGGTAAAAACTGATGGCAATCGTAAAAATGAAACGGCTGCGCCTGATGGGGATGCGGTCGGATCGGGAGAGTCTCCTCCACCTGCTGCAAAAGCTGGGGTGTGTGGAGGTGGACGAGCCTGCCATTGATCTGTCCGACCCCAACTGGTCGGCGTTGGCCAAGCCCGACGGACGGGATCTGTCCAACGCCAAGGAGCGAAGCGCGCTGCTCAACCATGCGTTGAGCGTATTAAAGAAGTACGCCCCTGCCAAGGAGGGGCTGTTCCGCATCCGGCCCAAGCTCACCGAGCAGGAGCTGTTTGACCCCGATTTCTACCGTCAGGGACTGGAAACGGCCCAGGCGGTTGTGGATGGAGAGCGGGAGCTGGCCTCCCTCACCGCCGAGCAGGGCAAGCTGCAGACCCAGAAGGCCGCCTTGGCCCCCTGGCTGCCCCTGGATGTGCCCCTGGAGCTGGGAGGCGACGGGGCCGTGTCGGTGATCTTCGGCACCATCCCCGCCAAGGCGGATTACGCCGCCATGGAGGCGGCGGTGGCCCAGGCCAGTGACCTGACCAGTCTGACCTATGCCAGCGCCGACCGGGATTTGCAGTACTTCCTCCTCATCTGCCACAAGGACGTGGAGGAGGCCTGCTGCGAGGCCATGCGGGAGTTTGGCTTCTCCCGCTCCAACGTCCGGGGCTGGACGGGGACGGCGGCGGACAACGACCGGATGCTGGACAACCAGCTGGCAGTGGTGGCCCAGAAGATGGATGAGGCCAAGGAGCACATCGCCTCCTTTGCCCCCCACCGGGAGGCACTGCGGCGGTGTGTGGATCGGGCGGAGCAGGACATCGCCCGGGAGGAGGCCAAGAGCCGCCTGGTGGACTCCGAGTGCGCCTTCTTTTTGGAGGGCTGGGTGCCTGTCCCTGATGAAGAGGCTTTGGTTCATGCACTCAGCGACTATACGTGCTGCTGGGAGACCTGGGCGCCGGAGCGGGAGGAGTATCCCTCGGTGCCGGTCAAGCTCAAGAGCAATCTGCTCACTGAGCCATTGACCACCATCACCACCATGTACTCTCTGCCGGCCTACGACGGAGTAGATCCCAACGGTCTGATGATGCCCTTCTATGTATTTTTCTTCGGGTTTATGTTCGCCGATTTGGGCTACGGTCTGATTTTGGCGGCGGCGACCCTGTTTATCCAGTGGAAGATACGGCCAAAGGGCGGCTTCGGCCAGCTGGTGCGGCTGATGATCATGTGCGGGATCTCGTCTGCGGTGATCGGCCTGTTGACCGGCGGATTTTTCTCGGACTTTATTGTCCGGTTCACCGATATGCTGGGTCTGCCCCAGCCGGTCATCCCATTCCTGTCTGTGCCGGAGGGCAGCGGTGTACCCGGCCCCGTGCTGGACGTGATGGGCAATCCCATGGGTGTGCTGGTGTTCTCCCTGGTGGTGGGCCTGGTGCAGATCGTGGTGGGCATGGCGGTGAAGTTCTGGATGCTGTGCCGGGACGGTCAGGTGCTGGACGCCATTTTGGATGTGGGCACCTGGTGGGTCATCTTTGTGGGCATTGCTCTGTTTGCCTTGGGCGTGGGCAATGTGGCCGGATACCCGGTGGTACTGATTTTGGGCTGCCTGATGCTGCTGGGTCAGGCCCGGAACGCCAAGGGCATTGGAGGAAAGCTGGGAGCGGTGATCGGCGGGGTGTACAACGGCGTCACCGGCTATTTTGGGGACATTCTCTCTTACTCCCGACTGATGGTTATGATGCTGGCCGGATCGGTCATCGGACAGGTGTTTAACATCCTGGCCGCCATGCCCGGCGGAGGCCTGCCTCCGGCGGTGGGGATTCCCATCTTCTTTGTGATTTTCCTGGTGGGCCACAGCTTTAACATCGGTCTGAACATCATCGGCACCTATGTGCATACGTCCCGTCTGCAATACCTGGAGTTCTTCAAACAATTTTATAAAGAGGGGGGACGCCCCTGGCGCCCCTTGGAACTTAACACCAAGTACGTTGATATTGAGGAGGAAAAATAAAATGACCATCAGTGAATTTCTGTCCATGTACGCAGGGCCCTTCTTCGGATTCCTGGGCGCCGCTCTGGCCGCCGGTTTGGCCTGCGTAGGTTCCGCCAAGGGTACCGGCCTGGCCGGTGAGGCAGCCGCCGGTCTGCTGGCTGAGGATCCCTCTCAGTTCTCCAAGTGCATGATCCTTCAGGTCATCCCCGGCACCCAGGGCCTGTACGGCCTGGTCATCGGCTTTTTGGCGCTGATGAAGATGGGTCTGTTTAACGGCACCGTGTCCCAGCTCACCGTAAATAACGGCCTGCTCATTCTGGCTGCCTGCCTGCCCATGGCACTGGGCGGCCTGCTCTCCGGCATTGCCCAGGGCCGTGTGGCTGCCGCTTCCGTAAACATTGTGGCCAAGAACCCCAACGACTGGTCTAAGGGCATGGTGCTGTGTATCATCGTGGAGTTTTACGCCATTTTGTCCCTGCTGATCTCCTTCCTGATGATTATGTTCGGCTTCTAAGCTGAGGGGGAGACTATGGACGGAATTGAGAAGATCATAGATCGTATCAGCGGTGATGCCCAGCGGGAGGTTGACGATGTGCTGGCCCAGGCCCGGGCAGAGGCGGACAAGATCCTGTCCCAGTACCAGGCCCAGGCCAAGGCCGAGGCCGACGACATCCTGGCCCGGGGCGAGAAGGCCGCTGCCGAGCGGGGCGAGCGGCTGGCCAGCGTGGCCCAGCTGGAGTGCCGCAAGGAAGTGCTGCGGGCCAAGCAGGAGGTCGTGGAAGAGGCCTTCCAGCTGGCCATGAAGAAGCTCACCGAGCTGCCCCAGGAGAAGTGTGTGGCTCTGCTGGCCGATCTGGCCGCCCAGGCTGCCTCCAAGGGCACCGAGGCCCTCATCTTCTCCGCTGCCGACCGGGCCCGGTTGGGCAAGGCGGTGGTGGTGGCTGCCAACCAGAAGCTGGGGGACCGTGGCCATCTGACCCTGTCCCAGGAGAAGCGCCCCATGCAGGGCGGCTTCATCCTCAGCGACGGGGCTGTGGAGGTCAACTGCACCTTCGAGACCCTGGTGCGCCTGCAGCGGGGCACCCTGTCCACTCAGGTGGCAGACGTGCTCTTCGGTTAATGCAACCCTTTTCACACTGATGTTCATGGAAAGGGGGAGTAAACCGTGTCTTACCAAAAGGATTTGGATTATCTGACCATATCCGCCCGCATCCACGCCATGGAGAATCGGCTTTTGAATACCGAGCGCATGGAGCGGATGATCGAGGCCCGGGAGCTTTCCGAGGCCGCCAAGGTGCTCACCGAGTGCGGATATGGCGACATGGGACAGGTGACCCCTGGGGCTGTGGAGGAGATGCTCTCCAAGGCCCAGGCGGACCTGTACCACGATTTGAGCACCGCTGTGGGCAATCGGGCGCTGCTGGACGTGTTCCGCTGCCGCCCCGACTACCACAACGCCAAGGTGCTGGTGAAGGCGGAGGCACTGGGAACCCAGCAGGACGGTCTGTTGGTGTCCGGGGGCCGCTACCAGCCCCAGCGCCTGGCTGCTGACTATCGGCGGGAGGATCTGCGGGGCTACGCAGAGATCTTCCGCCGGGGCATTGCCCGGGCTCGGGAGACTTTGGGCGCCACAGGAGATCCCCAGCTGGCGGATTTTATCCTGGATCGGGCCTGCTTCGAGGAACTCACCGACCTGGCCCAAAAGGCGGACAGCAAGTTTGTTCAGGAATATGTGGCCCTGTCCATTGACGTGGCCAATCTGCGCTCCTGTGTGAGAGCCGCACGGCTGAACAAGGGCGGGGAGTTCCTCCAGCAGGTGCTGGTGCCCGGGGGAACGGTACCCCTGCGGACGCTGGCGCTGGCCAAGGGGGAGGAACTGGGCAATGTGTTTCGCAGTGGCCCGCTGGCCCATGCTGCGGCTCTGGGTGCGGCTGTGTCTGCTCCCGGCTCCGGCGCACTCACTGAGTTTGAGCGGGAATGCGATGACGCAGTGATGGATTATCTGTCTGCTGCACGGCGGGTGGCCTTTGGCGAGCAGCCCATTGTGGGCTACCTCTACGCCCGGGAGGCGGAGATGACCGCCATCCGCACCATTTTGTCCGGCCGTATGGCGGGCCTGGACGGAGACACCATCCGGCAGCGTCTGCGCCGGACCTACGGTTAAAGGAGGGGAAGGGACATGGCTCGTTATCACATCGCCGTCATCGGCGATAAGGACAGCGTGTTGGGCTTCAAGGTTCTGGGTCTGGCCACCTTTCCGGTGGACAGCGTGGACCAGGCCCGCACCACCCTCCACACCATCGCCAAGGAGAACTACGGGATCATCTATCTCACCGAGACCCTGGCGGCCAGTATGGACAGCGACATCGCCCGCTATAAGGATGTCCTGACCACTGCCATCATCCTCATTCCCGGCAAAGAGGGCAGCCAGGGCATCGGCATGCGCAACATCAAGAAGGCAGTGGAGCGTGCCGTAGGCGCAGATATTCTTTGATGGGGCAATCCCTCGTCATGACGGCTGTGGTTCTGACGGGCCCTTTTGCGCCATACCATCGTTGTGACTTTTTGAAATCCACAAAGGATTTCTGCAAAGCCACGCCTCGGTCTGACACAAAATTGCTCCGCCATACCACTTGCCGCTATGTCTCGGCATTGCCATGGCGTGTTTGAATACACAAAAATCAAAACCTAGAAGGAAGGTTTCGACGATATGGGTAAAGTAGTTAAGGTCTCCGGCCCCCTGGTGGTGGCCACCGGCCTGTCGGACGCCAACATGTCCGACGTGGTCCGTGTGGGTCCCCAGCGCCTCATCGGTGAGATCCTCACCATGAACGGGGATGCCGCCTCCATTCAGGTCTATGAGGAGACCTCCGGCCTGGGCCCCGGCGCCGAGGTGGTAACCACCGGTTACCCCATGAGCGTGGAGCTGGGCCCCGGCATGATTGAGAATATCTACGATGGAATCCAGCGACCCCTGGAGGAGATCATGAAGAAGGTGGGGGGCAACAACCTGCCCCGTGGCGTGGAGGTTCCCCCCATCGACCCCGAGAAGCTGTGGGAGTTCACTCCCGTGGCCAAGGTGGGCGATAAGGTGGAGGGCGGCGACGTCATCGGCACCGTCCCCGAGACCCCCGTGGTGCTCCACAAGATCATGGTGCCCCCCTACCTCAAGGGCACCCTGAAGAACGTCACCCCCGCTGGCTCCTACAACGTGAAGACCGTGGTGGCTGTCCTCACCAAGGAGGACGGCACCGACGTGGAGATCACCATGAGCCAGCGCTGGCCCGTGCGTGTGGGCCGGCCCTACAAGCGCAAGTATCCCCCTGTCCGCCCCCTGTCCACCGGACAGCGGATCGTGGACACCTGCTTCCCCGTGGCCAAGGGCGGCACCGCCGCCATTCCCGGCCCCTTCGGCTCCGGCAAGACCGTGATGCAGCACGCCGTGGCCAAGTGGTCTGACGTGGACATCGTCATCTACATTGGCTGCGGCGAGCGTGGCAACGAGATGACCGACGTTTTGCGTGAGTTCCCCGAACTCATCGACCCCCGCACCGGCGAGTCCCTGATGAAGCGGACCGTGCTCATTGCCAACACCTCCGATATGCCCGTGGCTGCCCGTGAGGCCTCCATTTACACCGGCATCACCATTGCTGAGTACTTCCGTGACATGGGCTACGACGTGGCCGTCATCGCCGACTCCACCTCCCGCTGGGCCGAGGCTCTGCGTGAGATGTCCGGCCGTCTGGAAGAGATGCCCGGCGAAGAGGGCTACCCCGCCTACCTGGCCTCCCGTCTGGCTCAGTTCTACGAGCGGGCCGGCTCCGTGTCCTGCCTGGGCAGCGACGACCGCCGGGGCTCCCTCACCGCCGTGGGCGCTGTGTCCCCTCCCGGCGGCGACCTGTCCGAGCCCGTCTCTCAGGGCACCATGCGTATCGTCAAGGTGTTCTGGGCTCTGGACGCCCAGCTGGCCTATAAGCGCCACTTCCCCGCCATCAACTGGCTCAACTCCCACTCCCTGTACCTGGACTCCCTGAAGCCCTGGTTTGACGAGAATCTGGGCCCTGAGTTTATGCAGAACCGGGAGCGGGCCATGAGCCTGCTGCAGAGCGAGTCCAGCCTCAACGAGATCGTGCAGCTGGTTGGTAAGGACTCCCTGTCCCCCAACGACCAGCTGACCCTGGAGTCCGCCCGTATGGTCCGTGAGGACTTCCTCCAGCAGAACTCCTTTGTGGACGTGGACTCCTACTCCAGCTATGACCGCCAGGCCCAGCTGCTGGCCATGATTCTGGACTATGACAAGCTGTGCCGGGCCGCCATCGCCAAGGGCGCTCCCACCATGGAGCTGTTCGGCATCCCCGCCCGGGAGCGCATTGGCCGCGCCAAGTCCGTGCCCGTGGAGCAGTACCAGCAGGAGTACGCCGACATCCGGGTGCAGATGGAGCGGGAAATCGACGAAGTTGTGGAAAAGGCGGGTGATACCCTGTGATTCGTGAATACAGAACCATTCAGGAGATCGTCTCTCCTCTGATGATGGTGAAGATGGTGGAAAACGTCACCTATGACGAGCTGGTGGAGGTAGAGCTGCCCGACGGCGGCATCCGCCGTGGTAAGGTGCTGGAGGTCAACGGCGACACCGCTGTGGTGCAGCTGTTCGAGTCCGCCGCTGGCATCAACCTGGCCCAGTCCAAGGTGCGTTTCCTGGGCCACCCCCTCCAGCTGGGGGTGTCCGGCGACATGCTGGGCCGTGTGTTCAACGGCATGGGCCACCCCATTGACGGCGGCCCCGAGATTCTGGCTGAGGAGTACCGGGACATCAACGGCCTGCCCATGAACCCCGCCGCCCGGGATTACCCCAACGAGTTCATCCAGACCGGCGTGTCCACCATTGACGGTCTGAACACCCTGGTGCGTGGCCAGAAGCTGCCCATCTTCTCCGGCTCCGGTCTGCCCCACGCCCAGCTGGCCGCTCAGATTGCCCGTCAGGCCCGTGTGCTGGGGGACGACGCCGGCAACTTCGCCGTGGTGTTCGCCGCCATCGGTATCACCTACGAGGAGTCCGAGTACTTTGTCCAGGAGTTCAAGCGCACCGGCGCCATTGACCGCACCGTGCTGTTCACCAACCTGGCCAACGACCCCGCCGTGGAGCGTATCTCCACCCCCCGTATGGCCCTGACCGCCGCCGAGTACCTGGCCTTTGAGAAGGGCATGCATGTGCTGGTCATCTTGACCGACATCACCAACTACGCCGAGGCCCTCCGTGAGGTGTCCGCGGCTAAGAAGGAAGTGCCCGGCCGCCGTGGCTTCCCCGGCTACCTGTACACCGACCTGGCCACCATGTACGAGCGTGCCGGCCGTCAGCTGGGCAAGCCCGGTTCCATCACCATGATCCCCATCCTCACCATGCCTGAGGATGACAAGACCCACCCCATCCCCGACCTGACCGGATATATCACCGAGGGCCAGATCATCCTCTCCCGTGCCCTCTACCGCCAGGGCATCAATCCCCCCGTGGACGTGCTGCCCTCCCTGTCCCGTCTGAAGGACAAGGGCATCGGCCAGGGTAAGACCCGAGAGGACCACGCCAACACCATGAACCAGCTCTTTGCCGCCTACTCCACCGGTAAGGACAACAAGGAGCTGATGTCCATTCTGGGCGAGGCCGCTCTGACCCCCACCGATCTGCTGTACGCCAAGTTTGCCGACGAGTTCGAGCGCCGCTACGTCAACCAGGGCTATGAGGTCAACCGCACCATCGAGGAGACCCTGGACCTGGGCTGGGAGCTGCTGTCCATCCTGCCCAAGGCGGAGCTCAAGCGCATCAAGCCGGAGTATATCGACAAGTACCTGCCCAAGAAGGAGGGATAAACAATGGCTGCCACCGTTGTCAATCCCACCCGAATGGAGCTCACCCGCTTAAAGCGTAAGCTGAAGACCGCCCAGCGTGGCCACAAGCTGCTCAAGGACAAGCGGGACGAGCTGATGAAGCAGTTTCTGGACACCGTGCGGGAGGTGCGCACCCTGCGCAGCCAGGTGGAGGCGGAGCTGATGCGGGTGCACGGCTCCTTCACCGTGGCCTCCGCCCTCATGAGCGGGGCGGCCATGGAGCAGGCGCTGATGTACCCCAAGCAGAGTGTGGAGCTGGACATGAGCTTTCACAACGTGATGAGCGTCAACGTGCCCACCTACACCTACAAGACCCGCACCAGCGACACCTCCGACATCTTCCCCTACGGCTTTGCCACCACCTCCGGTGAGCTGGACTCCGCCGTGGAGGCCCTGGGCGATGTGTTCCAGTCCATGCTCAAGCTGGCCCAGATCGAAAAGACCGCCCAGCTGCTGGCCGAGGAGATCGAGAAGACCCGCCGCCGTGTCAACGCCTTGGAATATGTGATGATTCCCAACACCCAGGAGGCCATCCGGTATATCACCATGAAGCTGGATGAAAATGAACGCTCCACCACCACCCGCCTGATGAAGGTGAAGGATATGCTCCTTCAGCAGGCCCTGGAGGAGCAGAAGGCCCGGGATGCTGAGGCTTTGCAGAACTTCCAATAAGGCTTTTAATGGGCCTGTTGCAAAATAGAATTTTGAAAAATAAGGCCAGAGAAAAAGTTAGTTAGAACCGACAAGAAGGCGGTTCTAACTAACTTTTTTAATGCACAAATTTTTCGCTCGGGTCTGAAAACAGCATTTTGCAACAGGCCCTTTTCATTAATATGGATTAGTTTAACGGAGTCACCCGTCTATTTGTCATATTCGTATAACTGTCAGTATATGGAATCGTAAATATATAGAGAGGAAAATACATTATATGGTAAAAAAGATTGATTTTTATAGCAGCGTATGTTAGTATGAAAACACAAAAATTTAGGAGGTAGCTATGGACGTAGAGAGAATACAAAAGATATTTCCTAAATATTTTGAGAACTTTCAACTGCCTGAAGCTGCCATAGAGCAGGAAATTGAAGTTTACCGTGCTTGTCCCACTGGAAAAATTGAGAAGGCATCATTTCTGAATACCTATGAAGAAAATGGGTTTAAGGTTCCGCCGGATAAAGATATTGACGACCCGCAGGTATACTGCATGTCTACGTTTTTTCGACTGAAAGATGTGAGAAGGTTTGTTATACTGGAATCCAAATTCCAGCGACCGTGGCTTTTGGCCAGAGGACATACAACGAAGGTGGATGGTAAATCCTGCAAGACAAGAGACTGGAAAAAACAAAGAGGTTCACATGTGGATTGGTGGCTATATGTAGATGCAAAGCCTTGGATGGCTTTTGAGGAGACAGACTATGAGTTTGAATACGAACATTTTCCTGAACGAAGATGAGAACTTGGGGCCACTGTACCTGGATATGGTATTTGTAGAGGCAACAAGACCACTGTTCTTTACTTGTGTAGATTGCAATGATCGGATGTATGCCTGTTCATGCCACTGTGCAGATGGTGAGAAGTGCCAGTGGGTGGTAGCCCCTACTACATGTGAGAAAATCATTGATGTATTGACTGATCGCATTCCCATTCGGGATGTCTTTAATTCCTCGGAGGGTACGACGTTTTTGGTGACCTTATATACAGGTTCCAGCAAAAAAGTTGTAGAACAATTTAATCTTAGACAATTACCCGAAGACATACTTCCTACTCCTGGATATTATATGGAGGCAGAGGATGGGGAGTTCGACGAGGAAATTGCCGAATTGAGGAACAGGCAGGAAAACGCTGTGATTGTTATGCATAACGTGAAATCTTTTTTCGCTTCATGTCAGTTCTTTTCCATTCAGGTCAAACTTCCTGTTATTTCCTTAACTGAGACTAAATTTATGGAGGAAGATTCCAGAGATTATTGCCTTCCTGTGGCGGTGGGGGTGTGACAAGATGAATGAATTTAAGTATCGAGAGACAGTAATTTTGAAATCTGAACTGGATTTTACTCGCCTACAGGGCAGCAATGATTTTCGTGGAGATGCCAATTTGTCTACATCGGTGGGGATTTCTAAGGACTTGGAGAAAAATAAGACCGTTCGTTGCATGGCCGAATTGGAGATTGGTGGGGAAGAAAAAGCGATAAGAATTTATATAAAAACAGCTAGCGTGTTTGATATACAGGTTTTAGAGGACACGGAGACGCTACGCCAAGATGCAAATGCGATTTGTCTGCAAAGAACACTGGATGAATTGTCCCAAAAGTTAGCGGACCTAACCCGCTTGCACATTGGAAAAGAAATTAAAATTGCCATGCCACAGGTGTAAGGGGAATGTTTCTGTGTGATGGGTTGTAAAAAACAAGACGCTGAAAGGCGTCTTGTTTTTTTGCCTATGGTTGGATGTGCAACAGCCTGATGCAGACGTTCGGGGTCAGTCCTGGAGGACGACCTCCTCAAAGGTGTAATACTCCACTTCGTCGTCGGCCCGGGCATAGGTGCCCTGGTGGCGGGTGTCAATGAGAATGGTATCCCCGTCTATCGTGTACCGGGCGGTATAGTAGGTGGTGGGCGTGGCGTAGACCACCACCTGGGTGTCGTTGAGCAGGGGGAAGGTGCGCTGGGATTTGGCGGAGTCCAGACCCAACCGATACAGCACAGGCATCAAAATCACCGGCAGCAGGCACAGGATGACAGCGCCCAATGCCTGGGCGGGGAAGGAGGAGGGGCGTTTGGGTGTGTAGATCAAAAAGCGGATGCCAATGGCTGCCATCAGGTTGGTCAGTGGCATCAGAAACACCCTGTGATTGAAATGAAACCCAAAGAGGAAACCATATAGCAGTGCCGACACGAAACACAGCAGGGCGGAGTAGATCAGCACCAGCAGCCACCACCCAAAGGTCTGGGGCGGCCTGCCAGGCAGGCTGATGACAAAAATCCCGGTGATAAACAGGAAAAACGTGAAAAACAGGGCACAAAATAGGATTTCCGGGATAACATGGCTGCCGAATACTGGAATGGCGGATGCGTCCATGGCCCAGTAGCTCACCTTGCCCCGCTCATAGAAGAAGGAAAAAACCTTCACCGAGCCGGTGGACACCGCCAAGAAGACGGAAGCTGTGAGGAGGAGGCCCACCGCATTGCCATTGAAGTATGAAACCAGCTTCTGCAAGAGCTGCCCTGCGATGGACAGCCGATGCTGGTAGGCGGGGAGGGCACCGTTGCTGCCCCGCTGATTGGTGGAAAGTCGTTTTCCTTGTGCACGTTTGTGAAACGCCATAGGCCTTACCCCACGAAGGCGTCCAGCAACAGCAAGGTGCTCAGCACGCCCTTTTTGTGGCTGCGCTCATAGCCGTGGGAGGCGAAGACCCCGGGGCCGATGAGGCCGTGGCGCACCTCGTACCCGGCGGAGAGGGTGGCGTCGGCGTCCGAGCCGTAGTTGGTGAAGATGTCCACGGCGTAGTCCGCGCCGCTCTGCTTGGCCGCTTCGATGAGCTGGCTGGTGAGGGCGTAGTCATAGGGGGAGCGGCCGTCCTTGGCGCAGATGGACACCTTGCGCTCCTCGCCCTCCAGGTTGTCGCCCACGCAGCCCATGTCCACCGCCACCACGTCGGTGATGCCGGCGGGGACGGAGGTGGAGCCGCCGTGGCCCACTTCCTCGTATCCGGTGAGGTGGAGCCATATCGGCCGGGTGGGGGTCACGTCCCCATGGGCCACCTGGCGGGCCAGGGCCAGGAGGATACCGGCAGACAGCTTATCATCCAAGAAGCGGCTCTTGATATAGCCGGAGGGGGTGACGGTGGTGCGGGGGTCAAAGCACACCACATCCCCGTTGGAGATGCCCAGGGCCTTCACGTCCTCCCGGCTCTCCACCTCCTCGTCCAGCACCACCTCCATGGTGTCGAAGGTGCGGGGGGTGTCGGAATAGTCGGGGTTGACGTGGGCGGAGGGGTTGTGGAGCTGGAAGGTGCCGGTGTACACCTTGCCGTCCCGGGTGCGGATGCGCACATTTTCACCCTCGCAGTTGTGGGGGCGCAGGCCGCCCACGTTGACGATGTGGATGCGGCCCTCCCCGGTGATGCGGGAGATCATGCCCCCCAGGGTGTCCAGGTGGGCCAGCAGCAGCAGGCCGTTTTCCTGGGGCCGGTTGGGGGTGAGGTTCACCAGAACTGCCCCCTTCCGGGTGTATTGGGGGTCGAAGCCCAGGTCTTTCAGATGGTTATATGCATATTGTGCCACCGTTTCGGTGTAGCCGGAGGGGCTGTCAATGGCCAGCAGGGCCAGAGCCTGTTCCACGGCGTCATTTACTACATGTTCCACACAAATCGCTTCCTTTGTTGAAAAGTCCGGCGGCCGAATGCCGTCGGACTTTAGTATAACATGACGCCGGGGGGATGCGCAAGGTCACATCCCCGTCTGCTCCAGCAGCTGGCGCAGCAGGGCTGCCCGCTTTACCCCCTCCTGGGCCAGCTGGCCATAGAGTTGCATGAGGTCGGGACTGCCCGCCTTGGAGCGGCAGGTCTGGAACTCCTGGGTGAGGGCCTGGTTTCTCTGGTAGAGGTGGCGCAGACCCACTACATAGGTAGTGATCCGGGGGGCGGTGAGCTGGGCCACGGGCCAGTAGCGCACCCCGGATTGGAGGAAGTAGGCCGCCGAGAGCTGCTTGGCCTGCTGGTGGAGCTGGGCGGCCACGTTGGACATCTGGCGGCTCTGTTTGCCCGCCCGGCGGCTGAGCAGCCGGGCCAGCTGCCACTGCTCCAGGCTGTCCAGCACCTGCTGGCGCAGACAGCAGGTCTTGGGCTGAGGCTGGGGTCTGGGGGGCGCCGGGTGGGGCCGCTGGGGTGCGGCGGCCATGACGGGCTGGGCCTCGGGGGCGGGCGGGGAGACCGGCTCCGGCTGGGGCTGGGCAGTGGTCTGGGGCGCGGCGGAGCCCATGACCCGGGCCCACACCCGCTCAAAGACCTCCTGGCTCTGGGAACGGGAATTCATGATCTCATCCATGGGAAAACACCTCCTAAATACCCCATTCTATGCCCCAATCCAGGGATTGCCACGGTTGACAGATGGGTATAATCATGATATACTAGCAAAACATATAAGAAAACTATGAATTATAAGCCGTCCCTCCCACGGGGGACGGCTTCAAACGGGAGATTTGCACTATGTTGGAACTGAAACATCTGACCTTCTCTGTGGAGGGAGAGGGCAGTCAGAAGGAGATCTTGAAGGACGTGTCCCTGGACGTCCAGGACGGCACCTTCCTGGTGGTCACCGGCCCCAACGGCGGCGGCAAGACCACCTTGGCCAAGACCATTATGGGTCTCAACCAGCCCACCTCCGGCCAGATCATCTGGAACGGGGAGGACATCACCAACCTGAATATTACTGAGCGGGCCCGCCGGGGCATCAGCTACGGGTTCCAGCAGCCCCCCCGCTTCAAGGGCCTGCGGGTGTGGGACCTGCTGAGCCTGGCCTCGGGCAATCCCCAGCTCACCCACACCGACGGCTGTCAGCTGCTGACCCAGGTGGGGCTGTGCGCGGCCGACTATATCGACCGGGAGGTGGACAACTCCCTGTCCGGCGGCGAGGTCAAGCGCATTGAGATCGCCACCATTCTGGCCCGGAAGTCTCCCCTGATGATTTTCGACGAGCCGGAGGCGGGCATTGACCTGTGGAGCTTTGCCAAGCTCACCGAGACCTTCCGCTATATCCACGAGAAGCGGCAGGCCACCATTATCATCATCTCCCACCAGGAGCGCATCATCAACCTGGCCGACGAGATCGTTATGATCGCTGGCGGCGAGGTGGTGGAGCGGGGCGCCAAGGAGGAGATGTTCCCCAAGATTCTGGAAAACACCCAATCCGGGTGCGCCTTTGTGAAGGGAGGAGCCCAGGCATGAATTCCATCGACACCCATCTGCTCCGGGAGATCGCAGACCTGGAGCGTGTGCCCCAGGGGGCGTATAACATCCGTAAGAACGGCCAGTTGGAGGGGCGCAGCAACTCCGCCAACATTGTCATTGAGAGCAAAGAGGACAAGCCGGGCATCGACATCCACATTGCCCCCGGCACCGTCAACGAGTCGGTGCACATCCCCGTCATCGTCACCCAGACCGGTCTCACCGACCTGGTGTACAACGACTTCCACATCGGTGAGAACAGCGATGTGAGCATTGTGGCCGGTTGCGGCATCCACAACTCCGGCTGTGAGACCGCCCAGCACGACGGCGTCCACACCTTCTATGTGGGCAAGAACGCCAAGGTGCGCTATGTGGAGAAGCACTACGGCGAGGGCGAGGGCACCGGCAAGCGCATTCTCAACCCCCACACCATCATCTACCTGGAGGAGGGCGCCTCCATCCAGCTGGAAACCGTGCAGATTCGGGGCGTGGACTCCACCCGCCGCTACACCAAGGTGGAGATGGAGGCGGGTGCCGAGGCAGTGGTCACCGAGCGCCTGCTCACCCACGGCGACCAGTTTGCCGAGAGCAAAATGGAGGTCATCATGAAGGGGGAGGGGGCCCGCACCCAGGTCATCTCCCGGTCTGTGGCCCAGGACAACTCCGTGCAGGTGTTCTATCCCCAGGTGCAGGGGGAGGCTCCCTGCTTCGGCCACGTCCAGTGTGACTCCATCATCATGGACCACGCCAAGGTCAGCTCCATTCCCGCCATTGTGGCGGGCCACACGGACGCCCAGCTCATCCACGAGGCGGCCATCGGCAAGATCGCCGGAGATCAGCTGCTGAAGCTCATGACTCTGGGCCTCACCGAGGAGGAGGCCGAGCAGAAGATTCTGGACGGGTTCCTGCGGTAAAGGGGTGGGAACATGAAGCCCCTGAAACAAAAGGTGAGCATCACCCTGGATGAGGACGTGGTGGAAAAGCTGAAGGTGCTGGCGGAGGACTGTGACCGCTCCCTGTCCCAGTACATCAATCTCATCTGCAAAGCCCATTTGAAACAGTTGGATAAATGAAAAAACACCGTTGTGAAGGAAAAGTTTCCTTTACAACGGTGTTTTCATATGTTTAAGAAGAAATGATCTTGCTCCAATGTGTCCGTTCAGGCTGGAAGCCTGTACAAGACAAAAAAGAAAGAACAAGTTCATCAAGGCGGGACATATAAGAAATGCAAAAACGTGGGAGCACCCAAGGTACTCCCACGTTTTTTGCCTTTTATAGCTGTTGGTACATGGCGCTGGCATCCGCCTTGCCCACAATGTCGGCGGTGGACAGCACTTCCACCCGGATGGCCTTCTCGCCAAATTTCATCTCCAGGATGTCCCCCACCTTCACCTCATAGGAGGCCTTTACCACCCGGCCCCCCACGGTGATGCGGCCGTTGTCGCAGGCCTCGTTGGCCACGGTGCGCCGCTTGATGAGCCGGGACACCTTCAACCACTTGTCAAGTCTCATAGAAATCCTCCTAACTGGAAAGGGTCAGGCACAATCGCCTGACCCTTTGTGTTTGTACTTATGCTCCGATGCTGTCCTTCAGCGCCTTGCCGGGCTTGAACACAGGGGTCTTGGATGCGGGAATGTTGATCTGCTCCTTGGTGTGGGGGTTGCGGCCAATGCGGGCGGCACGGCTCTTCACCTCAAAGGAGCCAAACCCCACCAGCTGCACCTTCTCCTCCTGGGCCAGGGCCTGGGTAATGGCCTCCAGGGCGGCGTTGAGGGCGGCCTCGGTGTCCTTCTTGGACAGCCCGGCCTTTTCAGCGGCGGCGTTGATGAGATCGGCTTTGTTCATGGTCGTTTGTTCCTCCTATATGGTTTACAGTTCAGGGCTGGTGCTTGATGGCGTTCCAGATGTCGTCCAGCTCAGTGAGGCTCATGTCCTCCATCTGCTTGCCCTGGGCGGTGACGGCCTCCTCCACCCGGCGGAACCGGGCGGCGAACTTGTCGCAGGCACTCTGGAGGGCGTCCTCCGGGTCCACCTTCAAAAAGCGGGCCACGTTCACAGCGGCAAAGAGCAGGTCCCCCAGCTCCTCGGTGGGGTCGCCGTGGCCGGAAATGGCCTCCTTCACCTCGCCCAGCTCCTCGGAGAGCTTGTCCACAGCGCCGTCCACGCTGTCCCAGTCGAAGCCCACCTTGGCGGCCTTCTTCTGCACCTTCTCCGCCCGCCACAGAGCGGGCAGGGAGCGGGCCACGGCATCCACGGCGTCGGCCTGGGTGGCCTGGCCCTTCTCCTTCTTCTTCAGCTCCTCCCAGTTGGCCAGGATCTCCCCGGTGGAGGAGACGGTCACATCCCCAAACACATGGGGGTGGCGGAAGATGAGCTTCTGGCACACGCCGTTGGCCACGTCGTCCAGGTTGAAGCGGCCCTCCTCCTCCTCGATGGAGGTGTGGAATACCACCTGGAGCAGCACGTCACCCAGCTCCTCCTGGAGGTGCTCGGTGGACTGCTGGTCGATGGCCTCGGCCACCTCGTAGGCCTCCTCCAGGAAGTTGCGGCGGATGGACTCATGGGTCTGCTGGGCGTCCCACTGGCAGCCGCCGGGGGCACGCAGCACCTTCACAATGTCCACGAGATCTTGGACGTTGTACTTGTCCTTGAGAGAAAAATCTACCATATTATCACCTACAATACAAGAATTCTTTCACGGGAAAAGGGAGTTGTCTGCGGCTCAATCGGCGGGGGTGATGCGCAGCAGGCGGCCAATCTTGTCGCCCTTGGGCATAAACTTCAGGTCCTGGGGGGAGATGGCCCGGAGCAGCACCACCAGAGCCAGATACACCAGGCCGCCCACGCCCACGGAGAAGAGGGTGCAAATGGCGTTGCCCGAGTTGCTCAGGGCCCCGGCGGCGGTCTGGAAGGCGGACATGCCGCCCAGGACGGAAGAGGACAGGCCGTAGCAGGCCCACACCGCCAGGCCCATGATGACCGCAGACACCAGGGGTTTGCCGAAGGCTCGGGTCAGGCTCAGGGAGCGGGGCAGGGTGCGCTTGATGATGATGAGGTCCAGCACGGCGATGATGGCAAAGCACACCAGGGTGCTCACGGGAGCGCCGTGGATGTTGATGTTGCGGTTGCCCACCAGCACATAGTTGATGGGCAGCTTAAAGAGGCAGCCGATGATGGTGGTGACCATGGGGACGGTCACCAGGCGGTGGGCCTGCATGATGGCGTTGCACACCAGCATAAAGCACACAAAGATGACGGCGATGCCCAGCACGGACAGCATCCAGCCGCCCAGCTCCACGTCGGTGGTGGGGTAGAGCAGCCGCATGATGGGCTCACTGAGCACAAACAGACCCACGCCGGCGGGAATGGCCAGCAGGGCGGTGGTGCGCAGGGCGGTCTCGCTGATCTGGGCCCCCAGCTTCCGGTTCTTCACCGCTTGGGCCGCCGACACCGCCGGGATGATGGAGGCGGTGAGAGGCACCATGAAGGAGGAGGGCAGGTTGTACAGGGTGGCCGCCTGGTCAAACACGCCCTTGAGGGAGCGGGCCTCCAGCAGGGTGAAGCCGGCCCCGTCCTGGAGCCGTCCATAGATCATGCTGGTGTCAATGAGGTTCACCAGGCCGATCACCGAGGAGCCCAGGGTGATGGGGATGGCCAGCTGGAGCAGGGTGCGGAAAATCTTCTGGGAGGACTCCGGCCGGTCCTGTCCCTCCGGGGTGCTCCCGTGGTGGGAGCGGAAGCAGAAGGCGGTGTACAGCATACCCAGAGCGCAGCCCACCGACACGCCGAAGATGGCGCCGGCGGCGGCCACAGACTCATTGTTCGAGGTTTTCAGGAGGAAATAGGCCAGGGCCAGGCCGATGACCAGCTTGCTCAGGGCCTCAATGATCTGGGAGACTGCGGTGGGAGTCATGATGGAGTGGCCCTGGAAGTAGCCCCGCATGGCGGACAGGGGGCACAGGAAGAAGATGGCGGGGGCCAGGGCCCGGATGGAGTACCAGCTCTGCCCGTTGTTCATCAGCTCGGCCAGCTGCTTGGGGAAAAAGAACATCAGGCAGAAGCTGATGGTGCCCAGGGCCAGGAAGGTGAGGAAGGCCACCCGGAAGGTCTTTTGCACCTGGTTGTGACGGCCCAGGGCGTGGGCCTCCGAGATCATCTTGGACAGGGCCACCGGCAGACCGCCGGTGGAGACGGTGATGAGCAGGGAATAGATGTAGTAGGCAGTGTTGAAGTCGGAGAACCCCGCCTCCCCCAGGATGTTGCCCAGGGGGATCTTGTACAGAGCGCCAATGAGCTTGACGATGACAATTCCAGCGGCCAGAATGGCGGCGCCGCCAAAGAAGGTATTATTTTTGGAAGTGGGATTTGACATAATCTCAACCTTTCACCAAGAAGTCCGGGCTCAGTGGAAGAGGAGGGGGAGGGCGTAGTCCCGGACCTCGGCCTGAATCCGCTCCACATCCAGGGTGTGGAAGGTACCGTTTTCATATATGATATTGCCCCGTGCCATATTCATCACCACATTGGAGCCGTGGGCGGCAAACACCAGGTTTTCCACCACGTCATGGCAGGGGGTGAGGTTGGGGGCGGTGAAGTCCAGCAGGATGAGGTCCGCCACCTTGCCCACGGCGATCTGGCCGGTGGGACGGCCCAGCGCCCGGGCCCCCGCCACCGTGGCCATCTCCAGGGCCTGACGGGGTGTGACCACGCCGGGGGTGCAGCGCACCCCGCTGGGCAGCAGCGCCGCCAGCTTCACGTCGGCAAACAGATCGGCGCTGTTGTGGGAGGACATGCCGTCGGTGCCCAGGGCTACATTCACCCCCGCCTCCAGCATATCGGGGATGGGGGCAATGCCCGAACCCAATTTCAGATTGGAGTGGGGGTTGTGGACGCAGGACACCCCTTTTTCCGCCATGATGGCCCAGTCCTCCGGGGTGGTGTACACACAGTGGGCGGCGATGCCGCCGTTGTCCCACACCCCGTACTGGTTTAGAGTCTGGATGGGGGTGAGGCCGTGGCGGTCCAAGCTGGCCTGGTGCTCGCTTTTCGTTTCAGACACATGCACATGCATCCGCTGGTGGTGGTCGTGGGCAAACTGGGCCATCCACTGCCACAGGGGTGCAGAGGAGGTGTACTCCCCGTGGATGGAGGCATCCATGAGGATCTGCCCGTCTCCCGCCCCGTGGAACTCCTGGGTGAGGGCCCGCTGGGCCACGCAGTCCCCGCAGGTGTCCGGGTTAAAGTCGGCAGGGTTGCCAAAATACACCCCGCCGCAGGACAGGTTGGCGCTGATGCCGGACTTCAAAATCTCCTGGGCGATGGTGGAGGTGAACATGTACATATCCGCCACGCAGGTGACGCCGGAGGCGATCATCTCCGCCAGGCCCAGCCCTGCCCCGGCAGATACCGCCCGGGGGTCCAGCTTGCCCTCGGCGGGGAAGATGTAGTCGTGCAGCCAGGTCTGCAAGTCGCAGCCCCCGCCGTACCCCCGCATGAGGGTCATGGGCAGATGGGTGTGGGCGTTGATGAGGCCGGGCATCATCACCTTGCCCGAGCAGTCCACTACCCGGTCAAGGTCGCCCTGGGGACGGTGGGTGCCCACATAGGTGATGGAGGTGCCCTCCACCTGGACATAGCCGTTTTTGAGAATGGTCCCCGCCTCGTCCATCAAAACGGCGGTGACATTGGTAAATAACACGGACATAGCTTCCTCCTTATAGCTGGGCCAGACAGCCCAGGACCAGGGGCACAAACCGGTGCCGGGCGGCTTTTCCCGCCTCCAGCACTTCCTCTTCGCTCAGGGGCTGGGGCAGCATCCCGGCGGCCATATTGGACAGCAGGGAGAAGCCCAGCACCTCCATGCCACAGTGGGCGGCCACGATGACTTCGGGGGCGGTGGACATGCCCACCGCATCCCCGCCCAAGGCCCGGATGGCCCGAATCTCGGCGGGGGTCTCATACTGGGGCCCGAAGCTGTAATAGTATACCCCTTCCCGCAGAGGAGTACCCAGCCCCTGTGCCACCTGGCGGGCCACCTCCTGGAGCCGGGGGGTGTACAGGTGGGAGGCGTCGGGGAAGCGCACCCCAAATTCGGGGAGGTTCTCCCCCCGCAGCGGGGACTCCCCGTCCAGCTTGATCTGGTCGGTGAGGAGCATGATGTCCCCGGCGTTCCAGTCCGGGCGGACACATCCGGCGGCGTTGGTCACCAGCAGGGTGTCGCACCCCAACAGCCGCAGCACCCGCACCCCGTAGGCCACATCCTCATAGGAGTACCCCTCATAGTGGTGCACCCGGCCCTGCATCACCGCCACGGGCTTGCCCGCCAAGGGGCCAAATACCAGCTGCCCCACATGTCCGGGGGCGGTGGAGCGGGGGAAGTGGGGGATGGCGGCGTAGGGCACCGCCACGGCGTGCTCCACCTCCTGGGCCAGGTCTCCCAGCCCGGAGCCTAAAATCAGGGCCACTTTGGGGACAAATTCCCCCAACTGGGCCCTCAGAGCAGCGGCGCTTTCCTGATAATGGGAATACGGATGGGACATAGGCTTCCCTCCTGACAAAATCTCCTGAAATATAAGAGCATTACAAGATAGTTTACACCATTTGACCAGGAAAATCAATCCTGAGCCCCGGCCGCATGGGCGGGGGAGGAAAGATGTGCCCCCATACCGAGAGAATAATGCCATCAGAGGAAAATCTATCCACGAATTGTGTCGAATTATGTGGAGAAACCCTCTTTCGGTTGACAAAAAAGGGCTTGTCTAATAAAATAAATTTTGTGTGGAAATGGAAGAACCGATGGTTCCATCTGCTGGTTTTGTCAGGTGAAAGACGGCGGGCTGGATGGAACGGCGGAGAATGAAGGAGCGACTATGTTTTACAGTGGCAGAAGAGTAGAGAAACGGACTAGGGTTCTGACAGGCGCTGTTGCGATTTTTTATGCCTGTGTGGTGATTCTGTCCGCCTTTGTGGCAGTGTCCGCCGGGGGCGTGCGCTACGGCGTGGTCACCGGCACCGAGGTGGGCCTGAGCGTGCGGGCGGGAGCGGGTACCTCCTACACCCGGCTGGGCCTCATTTACGACGGCACCACCGTCACCATCACCGGGGAGAAAAAGGCCTCAGACGGGGCCACCTGGTATGCCATTGACTACAACGGCGACACGGGCTATGTCATCAGTACCTACATCAGGCTCATCAGCAGTGGGGAGGACGACAAGGAATTCGAGGCCTATCTCAAGGAGCAGGGCTTCCCCCAGTCCTATTGGAGCGGGTTGAAGACCCTCCACGCCATGTACCCCGAATGGGTGTTCAAGGCCCAGCCCACGGGCTTTGACTGGGACTATGCCGTGGACCAGGAGACGGTGATCGGCAAGAGCCTGGTGCAGTCCACCTCCAAGTCCAGCTGGAAATCCACCGACCCCAAGGCCTACAACTGGGACACGGGGAAGTGGACGGAATTTGATACCGGCGGCTGGGTGGCCGCCTCCCGGGAGATCGTGGCCTACTACATGGACCCCCGGAACTTCCTGACCCAGAACAGCATCTTCCAGTTCCTCCTCCAGAGCTTCGACGCCAATGTGCAGAATGTGGCGGGGGTGGAGCGGCTGGTCTCCGGCACCTTTCTGGCCAATGCCGTCACCGACACCGACGGCAAGAAACTCTACTACCCCCAGGTGATCTATGACGCAGGCAAAAAGGTGGGGGTCAACCCCTATGTGCTGGCCGCCATGATCATCCAGGAGCAGGGCACCAAGGGGCTCAGTGACAGCATCTCCGGCAAGGCCCCGGGATTTGAGGGGTACTTCAACTTCTACAACATCGGCGCTGTGGCTGGCGGCGGAAACACCGCCGTGAAAAACGGCCTTATCTACGCCAAGGGCGGCGCCAACGGCACGGGCACCAGCTATGGGCGGCCCTGGAACAGCCGGGCGAAGGCCATTACCGGCGGCGCCCAGTTCTACGCCAACGGCTACGTCACCGCCGGACAGAACACCCTGTACTTAAAGCGATTTAACGTTCAGGGGGACAACCCCTTTACCCATCAGTACATGACCAGCGTGTGGGGCGCTGCCTCCGAGGGACTGAGTCTGGCCGGGGGGTACAGTGAGGAGCTGCGCCAGGCCCCTCTGGTGTTCTCCATCCCCGTGTATGATGACATGCCCGGCAGTCCCTGTGCCCAGCCCACCGGGGACGGCTCCCCGGACAACCGCCTGAGCACGTTGAAGGTGGGCAGCTACGCCCTCACCCCCGCCTTTAACAATGATACCGCCAACTACAGCGTGGTGGTGCCTTACTCTGCCTCCTCTGTCACCGTCACCGCCACCCCCAAAAACAGCAAGGCCAAGGTCAGCGGAGCGGGTGCGGTGCCCCTGAAGGTGGGCAGCAACACGGTGAAGGTCACCGTCACCGCCGAGAACGGCAGCCAGCGCACCTTTACCCTCACCATCGCCCGGGAAGCCAACCAAGAGGAGTTTTCCATCGACCCAAAGTACAAGGTCAGCGGGTCCAAACAGGTCTCGGGCATCACCCTGGGCACCAAGGTCTCCGACTTTGTGAAGAACCTGAACATCGTGGGGGGCTATGCCCAGGTCAAGACCGCCGGGGGCTCCACCAAGCAAAACTCCGCCGTGGTGGGCACCGGGGACACCGTGACCATCTACCGCAACGACGGCACCCAGTACGCCAAGTGGACGGTGCTCATTTATGGGGATGCCAACGGAGATGGAACCATCTCCAATTCGGATCGCATCAAGATTCGAAATCACATCCTGGGGACCAATAAGCTCACGGGGGTCTACTTTGTCGCTGGAGATGTGAACAAGGACGGACAGGTGAGCAATGCCGACCGCATCAAAGTACGCAATCATATTCTGGGGACCACCCCCATCACTCAGTAAATAGGGAGCAATTCAATGAAACGACTTTTTTCTCGCAATCTCAGTGCTCTATTTGTGGCCCTGGTCATGATTTTAGGCCTGACCACACCCATCTCCTGGGCAGCCTCCTGTACCGTCACGTTCTCCGACCCTACGGTCACGGTGGGCAACAACGTGACCATCAACGTGAAGGTGTCCGGTAGTGTGGCAGCTGCTACTATTTGGATGAACTACGACCAGAGATACCTGCAATTTGTCAGCGGCAGTGGCGTTGCTCAGGGCGGCGGTGGCTCTGTCAAATTGGACTATGCATACGATTCCGGTGGAGCTGGGTCCATGAGCTTTTCTATGACATTTAAGACACTAAAAACCGGACAAACCACGGTTGATTGTACGAACTATGATATTGTAGACGGGAATGCAGAGCAGGTAACCGCCAACATGGGCAACTCGGTGGTCACCATCAACGCCAAGCCCACCGCCTCATCCAATAACAACCTCAGCGCCCTGTCCATCAGCCCCGGCACCCTGTCCCCCGGCTTCTCCGCCGGCACCACCAGCTACCGGGCCTCGGTGTCCAACTCCACCACCAGTGTGGCGGTGTCTGCCCGGGCCGCCGATTCCAAGGCCAAGGTGGCGGTGTGGGGCAACACCGGCTTGGATGTGGGCAACAACACCGTCACCGTCCAGGTCACCGCTGAGAACGGCAGCAAAAAGACCTATACCATCACCGTAAACCGGGCTTCCGGCGGCGGAAACACCGGGGGCGGCAATTCCCCGGCCCCGGAGGTCACCCAGACCCCCGAGCCCACCCCCACGCCCATGCCCGAGATCATGGTCACCCTGCCCGACGACACCCGGCTGCCCGCATCCACCCAGCTGCCTGAGGGCGTGACCCTGCCCAAGGGCTTTGAGTCCTCCCAGCTGGAGGTGGAGGGCCAGACCCTTCCCACCGCCGTGCACAAGGAGGGGGGACTGGTGGCTGTGTATCTGGCCGGAGATGAAGCGCATCCCGCAGGCTTCTACTTCTACAACGAGAAGACTCGCCAGGTCCAGGCCATGACCCCGGTGCCCATGTCCACCGGCAAGCTGACCCTGCTGGACCTGCCCCAGGAGCTGGTGATCCCCGAGGGCTATGCCTCCACCCTCATGGAGCTGGGCGGTCAGCAGCACACCCTGTTGATCCCCGACCAGGTGGAGGAGCCCAACCACTACATTGTCTATGCTCTGGACCAGGAGGGCAAGCTGGGGCTGTACCTGTACGACGTGGAGCAGAAGAGCTTCCAGCGCTACCAGTTTACCCAGCTGGGGGAGGAGGCCTTGGCCCTGGCTGAGGAGCAGCCCCAGGACGAGGGCTTCGTGTTCACCCTGTTTGGCCGTGAGATTCGCACCGGTTGGAGCAACAGCGCCGTGTCCTACCTGCTGGTGGGGCTCTTCGCCCTGTGCGTGGTGCTGCTGGCAGCGGTGATCGTGCTGGTGGTGTGCCTTATGAAGGCCCGCAAGGCCCTGCTTGGGAACGAGGTGTGCCAGGGAGCGGACCCGTTGACGGCCCGGTCTGAGGAGGCCACCGAGGCAGAAGCCGGCCAGGAGGAGAGGGCAGAGGCCACCGAGGCCCCGGCAGAGGAGCCGGAGCAGCCCTGTGAGGACCAGGACTTCCAGGACGACAACCACTAAACAGACTCCAAACGCCCCACGGTTCGCCGTGGGGCGTTTTGCAGGAGGAAGCCCTAAAATTTGACTAAATGAACAAAAAGACTCATGGACTTTTGTGGGGAATTGGAATGGACAAGGGGGAGGAAAAGGACTATACTGTCTCCAGCAACTGAATATTCGGATTGTAACTGGTAAGGCAGGCAAGACCACATAGAACTCGATTGCAACGGGTTTTATTTGTGGTGCCTGTTTTTTTGTTTGTCTGAAAGGGGGGATAAACCGTGGGAACCTATGTGGTACGTCGCATACTCAACAACAACGCCTTTGTGTCGGTGGATGCGCATGGCCAGGAGATTGTGGTCATGGGAAAGGGGATCGTATTCCAGAAAAGCGGAGGAGATCGGATTCCTTGCAGCAGAGCGGAGCAGGTGTTCCAGCTCTCCCAGGAAAACACCAGCCGCTTCCAGGAGCTCATTGCCCGTATCCCTATGAATTACATGGTCCTCAGCGAGAAAATCATCTCTATGGCTGAGGAAAACATGAACAAGACCTTGGATGAGAGCATTCACATCACCATTACCGACCATATCTACTCCGCCGTACAGCGCTATCAGCGAGGGCTGGTGCTGCGCAACTCCATGCGCTGGGAGATCCAGCGCTACTACCCCCAGGAGTACGCCGTGGGGCTGGAGGCGGCCCGGATGGTGCGGGAGGCCCTGGAGGTGCCCTTTGCCGAGGACGAGGCGGCCTTTATGGCGCTGCACTTTGTCAACGCAGGCACGGGCATGGAGATTGGGCAGATGTATGAGGTCACCGAGCTGATTTCCGGCATCTGCACCATTGTACACAAGGAGTTTGGGGCGGAGTTTGACACCCAAGCCCTGGCATACCATCGTTTTATCACCCATGTGAAATTCTTTGCTCAGCGCCTGCTGCTGGGCACCTATTACCAGGAGGACGACGGAGATCTGCTGGATATGATCTGCGTCAAGTACCCCCGGGCCTATGCCTGTACCCAAAAGATCGCAGCCTATATTTTGCAGCTGCGGGGGCAGAACCTGGGCCGTGAGGAGGAGCTGTACCTCACGGTGCACATTGCCAGAGTGGCAAAGCACGGACTTTTAACAGATAAGACCTAATATTTCTGGACTATTCAGTTGAAAAGAGGGAATCAACCATGGATTGGAAAAAGACAGCGGAACAAATTGTGGCCCATGTGGGCGGCAAAGACAATATCTTAGGGGCGACCTACTGCACCACCCGGCTGCGCCTGGCCCTGTCCGACGAGACCTTGGCCAACGACGAGGCGGTGTCTGAGGTCCCCGGCGTCATCAGCGTGGTCCACGCCAGCGGCCAGTATCAGATCATCATTGGCAACCGGGTGCCCAAGGTCTACGAGGCCATGCAGGAGATGGGGGTGCTGGAGAACAAGGGCCAGCCCGCCCAGGCGGAAGAGGAGAAGAAGAAAAAGCCCATCCCCGCCCGGATGATGGACGCCCTGCTGGGCTCCATGACCCCCGTCATCCCCGCCATCATTGGCTGCGCCATGATGAAGGTGCTGCTGGTGCTGCTGCCCATGCTGGGCATTCTGGCTGAGGAGAGCTCCACCTATCAGGTGCTCAACGTCATCGGCGACGGCTCCTTCTACTTCCTGCCCATCCTGGTGGCCGCTTCCGCCGCCCGGTACTTTAACACCAACATCTATCTGAGCATCACCATTGCGGGTATTTTGGTTCACCCCACTCTCCAGGCCATGTTTACTGCCGGAGACCCCATTTCCCTGTTCGGGGTGCCTGTGACCGCGGCCAACTACCCCTACTCCATCCTCCCCGCCATTGTCATGGCCTGGGTGCTGTCCAAGGTGGAGAAACTGGTGGACCGCATCACCCCCGCCATCACCAAGACCTTCCTCAACCCCATGCTGGTGGTGCTCATCTGCGCCCCCATTGCCCTGTGGGCGGTGGGCCCTGCCGGTGCCATTGCCGGTGAGGCCATCTCCGGCGGCCTGGAGTGGATCCAGACCAATCTGGGCTGGCTGGCCGTGGGCATCATCGGCGGCATTTACCCCGTGCTGGTGCTCTTCGGTATGCACCATGTGCTCACCCCCATTGCCATTGCCTCCATCAGCTCTCTGGGCTTTGACAGCTTGGTGATGGTGGCCCAGCTGGGCGCCAACCTGGCCCAGGGCGGCGCCTCCATGGCTGTGGCCCTGCGCTCCAAGAACAAGAACATGCGCCAGACTGCCGCCGCTGCCGGCTTCTCCGCTCTGGTGGCCGGTATCACCGAGCCCGCCATGTACGGCGTCACCCTGCGCCTCAAGCGCCCCTTCATCGCCGTGCTCATCGCCTCCTTCGCCTCCGGCTGCTTTGCTGGCCTGATGCAGCTCAAAAGCTTTTCCACCGCCTGCCCCGGTCTGGTGACCACCATTCAGTACTTGGAGGCGGGACGCCCCAGCTCCATCCTATACATCGGCTTGACCTGCCTCATTGCCGTGGTGGTGTCCTTTGTCCTCACCTTCATCCTGGGCTTCCGTGACCCCCAGGGCAGCGGAGAGGCGGCTACCACCACCAAGAACACCGCCTCCAAGGGCACCCAGGTGGAGGCTCCTCAGCGCCTGGTGGTGAACAGCCCCATGACCGGAAAGCTGATGCCTCTCAGCCAGGTGTCCGATGAGACCTTTGCCTCCGGCGTGCTGGGCACTGGCGCTGCCATCATCCCCACCGATGGCCGGGTGTATGCCCCCTTTGACGGGGTGGTGGAGACCCTCATGGACTCCAGCCACGCCGTGGGGCTGCGCAGCGACGACGGCCTGGAGGTGCTGGTCCATGTGGGCCGGGACACTGTGGCCCTGAACGGCAAGTATTTTACCCCCCATGTGAAGGTGGGAGACATCGTGCGAAAGGGCCAGCTGCTGCTCACCTGCGACCTGAGCGGGCTTCGGGCAGAGGGCTATGACGTGACCACCCCGGTCATCGTCACCAATTCCGAGGAATACCTGGAAGTGGTGCCCACTAAGGAGATCAACATTGAGCACGGCGCACGCCTGCTCACCGTACTGTAAAAGGAGGAACCCCATGAACCTGAGCTTCCCGGATGGATTTTTGTGGGGCGGTGCCACCGCCGCCAACCAGTATGAGGGTGGATGGGACGAAGGGGGCCGTGGCCCCTCCATCGACGACGTGTTCACCGGGGGCTCGGTGAACACCCCCCGCCGCATCACCATCCCCGCCCAGCCCGATGCCTTCTACCCCAACCACGAGGCCACCGACTTCTACCACCACTGGAAGGAGGACGTTGCCCTGTTTGCTGAGATGGGCTTCAAGGTCTACCGCATGTCCATCTCCTGGTCCCGTATCTTCCCCCGGGGGGATGAGGAGCAGCCAAACGAGGAGGGGCTGGCCTTCTACGACCAGGTGTTTGACGAGCTGGCCAAGTACGGCATCGAGCCCCTGGTCACCCTGTCCCACTATGAAAACCCCCTGTACCTGACCACCCAATATGGGGGCTGGAAAAACCGCAAGCTGGTGGACTTCTTTGTCCACTACGCCAAGACGGTGATGGAGCGGTACAAGGGCAAGGTGCGCCGCTGGCTCACCTTCAACGAGATCAACATGCTGTCCGTGCCCTTTGGCACCTTCATTGCCGGAGGCATGCTCCCGGAGACCGCCACCGAGCAGGACCGCTGGCAGGCCATGCACCACCAGCTGGTGGCCTCTGCCCGGGCGGTGCGCCTGGGCCACCAGATCGACTCGGACAACCGGCTGGGCTGTATGATCGCCTACATGTGCGTCTACCCCCGTACCTGCGCCCCCGAGGACCAGCTCACCCAGCTGTCCATGGACCGGCTGCACAACCTGCTGGCGGGAGACGTGCATGTGAGAGGGGCTTACCCCTCTTATGCCCGCCGCCTGCTGGCCGAGAAGGGGGTCACCCTGGACATTACCCCCCAGGATGAGATGGACCTGCGGGAGGGCACCGTGGACTTCTACACCTTCAGCTACTACGACTCCCGGTGCGTGGGCACCAAGCAGGAGGGAGACCCCTCCACGGGCAACGGCGCTTTGGGTGGCATTCGAAACCCCTATCTGCCGGTCACCGAGTGGGGCTGGCAGATCGACCCCCAGGGCCTGCGCTGGGTGCTCAACCACCTGTATGACCGCTATCAGATCCCCCTGATGGTGGTGGAGAATGGCCTGGGGGCTATGGATACCATGGGGGCGGATGGGGCCATCCACGACCCCTATCGCATTGACTACCTGCGTGAGCACATCACCGCCATGGCCGAGGCCGTGGCCGACGGGGTAGACCTCCAGGGCTACACCCCCTGGGGCTGCATCGACCTGGTGTCTGCCAGCACCGGAGAGATGCGCAAGCGCTACGGCATGATCTATGTGGACAAGCACGACGACGGCAGCGGCGATTTGTCCCGCCACCGCAAGGATTCCTTCTACTGGTACCAGAAGGTGATCGCCACCAACGGCCAGGATTTAACCTAAATGCAAATTCCCGGTTGGATGCTCCTGCATCCAACCGGGAATTTCAGACTGTCGAAGAACCCCTGTTTTCATGAAGCAAAAACAGGGGTTCTGGTCATATTTGGGGAAACAACGGCAA
>CALWXF010000018.1 GCA_944385445.1 uncultured Oscillospiraceae bacterium | reverse complement strand
TTCCACGCCCTCGGGCACCAGCTTCTTGTTGTTCTGCTGGAAGTAACGGTCCTTGGAGCCGCAGGCCATGGCGCCCAAAGAGCCCATGCCACGGTAGACCTTGAACTGACGGCCCTGGTAGACCTCGGTGTCGCCGGGGGACTCCTCGCAGCCAGCCAGCAGGGAGCCCAGCATGACCACGTTGCCGCCGGCGGCGATGGCCTTGGCGATGTCGCCGGAGAACTTGATGCCGCCGTCAGCGATGATGGGCACGTCGTACTCGGCTGCCACACGGGCGGCGTCGTACACGGCGGTGATCTGAGGCACGCCGATACCAGCCACCACACGGGTGGTGCAGATGGAGCCGGGGCCGATGCCGATCTTCACGCAGTCGGCGCCAGCCTCGATGAGGGCCCGAGTGCCCTCGGCGGTGGCCACGTTGCCGGCGATGAGCTGCACGTCGGGGTACAGGCTCTTGATGCGCTTGACGGTATTGAGGATGTTCTGGGAGTGGCCGTGAGCGGAGTCCAGGCACAGCACGTCAGCGCCAGCCTCCACCAGGGCAGCCACACGGTCCAGCACGTCGGCGGTGGCGCCGATGGCGGCACCCACCATCAGGCGGCCCTTCTCGTCACGGGCGGAGTTGGGGTACACCTGGGCCTTGTCGATGTCCTTGATGGTGATCAGGCCCTTCAGGTGGTTCTCGCTGTCCACGATGGGCAGCTTCTCGATCTTGTGGCGGCGGAGGATCTCACGGGCCTCCTGGAGGGTGGTACCCTCGGGAGCGGTGACCAGGTTGTCCTTGGTCATCACGTTGTCAATGAGCTGGGACATGTCAGTCTCAAACTTCATATCACGGTTGGTGATGATACCAATGAGCTTGCCGTTGTCGCAGATGGGCACACCGGAGATGCGGTACTTGGCCATCAGCTCGTCTGCCTCAGCCAGGGTGTGGCCTGGGCCGAGGAAGAAGGGGTTGGTGATAACGCCGTTCTCACTGCGCTTGACCATGTCCACCTGCTCGGCCTGAGCGCCGATGGACATATTCTTGTGGATGATACCCAGGCCGCCTTCCCGAGCCAGGGCGATGGCCATCCGGGACTCGGTAACCGTGTCCATGGCGGCGCTCACCACAGGGATATTCAGGGTGATCTTGCGGGTGAGACGGGTGTGCAGGTCGATGTCTGCGGGGAGCACGTTGCTCTCGGCAGGAATCAGCAGCACGTCGTCGAAGGTCAGACCCATTTTTACAAATTTGTCATTGTATTGAATCTGCGACATTTTACCACTCCTCCAAAAATGTATTGATATTTTATTTTACGCTCTGGAAAAAAGGGTGTCAAGTTGAACATACAACAATGGACGTTTTCGGCACTTTTGACCATTGGAACCGGGAAATCAGCTGGCCCGGTGTGGCACTTTTCGGCGTATCCTGCAATCCCGCCAGCCAGCCCAGCCAGCCCACCAGCTCCTGGGGGGTGTATTTTTCCCGCAGCACCCCCATATCCAGGTCCCGGTCCCGCTTGGACAATCGCCGCCCCTGGGCATCCACCAGCAGAGGCAGGTGGTAAAACTCAGGCGGCTCATACCCCAGGGTGCGGTGGAGCCACGTCTGGGCGGGGGACGAAGAGAGCAGATCACACCCCCGCACCACATGGTTCACTCCCATAAGGGCGTCATCCACCACCACCGCCAGCTGATAGGCCCACACCCCGTCGGAGCGGCGGACGATGAAGTCCCCGCAGTCTCGGTCCAGCTGCTGGGTATAGGGTCCCATGTGTCCGTCCTCTATGGTGATTTTCTCCTGAGGCACCCGAACCCGGAAGGCTGGGCGGCGGCCCGCTGTCTCCAGGTCCTGCCGCTGTTCTTGGGTTAGATGGGCGCAGCGGCCAGAGTACACCACCGCACCGTCCGAGGCGTGGGGAGCCGAGGCCGCCAGGCGCTCAGCCCGGGTACAGTAGCAGGGGTAGATAATCCCCAGCTCCTCTAAGCGTCGGAACGCCTCCTCATAGTGGTGGGAGCGGCGGGACTGGCAGTATTCCGGCTCCAGTCCACCCTCGTCCCAGTCCAGGCCCAGCCACTGTAAATCCTCCACCAGCTGTGCCGCCTTGTCCAGAGAGCACCGCTGGGGGTCCAAGTCCTCAATGCGCAGCACCATCACCCCGCCCTGGCTGCGCACATCCAGCCAGGCCAGCAGCGCCGCCAGCAGGTTGCCCAGGTGCATCCGCCCGCTGGGACTGGGGGCAAACCGTCCCCGTACCGTCATGGTCCATCTCTCCTGTTGATATAATAGCGCTCGTGCCGCTGCAGGCGCAGCGGCACGAGTGAATATGGATTACTTATTCTGGAAAATCTGGAAGATGTCGTCGAAGGGGTCCTTCTCCTTGGGCTGCTCCTGCTCCTCCTTGCCGGGAGTGGGGTTGCTCACGCCGCCGAAGCCGGTGGCGATGACGGTGACCCGGATCTCGTCCTGGAGAGAGTCGTCAAAGGCGGCACCCATCATGAACAGGGCGTCGGGATCGGCCACTTCCTTGACCATCTCGGCGGCCACTTCCACCTCGTCCAGACCGATGTCCATGGGACCGGTGATGTTGACGATGATGCCCTTGGCACCCTGGATGGAGGTCTCCAGCAGGGGGCTGTTGATGGCCAAGCGGGTGGCCTCCTCGGCACGGTTCTTGCCGGCGGCACGGCCCACGCCCATGTGGGCCAGACCGGCGTCCTTCATGACGGCGGTGACGTCGGCAAAGTCCAGGTTAATCAGACCCGTGGTGGTGATCAGGTCGGAGATGGACTGCACAGCCTGACGCAGCACATCGTCGGCGATGGCAAAGGCGTTGGCAAAGGTGATCTTCTCGTCGGTGGCGTACTGGAGGCGGTCGTTGGGGATGATGACCAGGGAGTCCACCTTGGACTGCAGCTCCTCGATGCCCTTCATGGCCTGGTCCATACGGCGGCGGCCCTCAAAGCTGAAGGGCTTGGTGACCACGCCCACGGTGAGGATACCACGGGACTTGGCGATCTCAGCCACCACGGGAGCGGCACCGGTGCCGGTACCACCGCCCATACCGGCGGTGACGAACACCATGTCGGTGTTGTCCAGCAGAGCAGAAATCTGGTCCTTGCTCTCCTTGGCGGACTCACGGCCCACCTCGGGATTGGCGCCGGCGCCCTTACCGGCGGTGAGCTTCTCGCCGATGGGCAGCTTCTGGGTGGCCTCGGAAGCGGCCAGGCACTGGCGGTCGGTGTTCACAGCAATGAACTCCACGCCCTGCATCCCCACACGCACCATGCGGTTGACCACGTTACAACCGCCGCCGCCGACACCGATAACCTTCAGGGTGTCGCCACTTTTTACCTCAGAATCCATGACAAAAGCCATAAATATGACCCTCCTATATCCAAAACAGTTTGTGTCCATGCCTGCAATAATCCAGACTACAAATCACATTTTATTTTAGCGGCTTTTTCCCACGGGGTCAATAGTGAAATGCAAGTTTTTTTACAGAAATTTGTCGAGGACTTTTGGCAGTTCCAGCCAATGGAAACGCAAAACCCCCACCGCACGCACATGGGTACGGTGGGGGATGAATGGGTCTCACGCCTCCGGGGCGACAGAGGGCTCCGGGGAAGGGGTAGCTGTGGGCTCGGGGGATGGGGAGGCTGCGGGCTCCGCAGAGGCCGAGGGCTCCGGGTCCGGCGACTGGGAGGCCGGAGCATCCGAAGGTGTGGCCTCCGGGTCCTGGCTGGGCTCCGGCTTGTCAGACTGCTTGGGATTTTGCATGAACACCCGGTTATCCAGGATGGTAAAGTCAAACACCCGGGGCTCGTTGGGGACCTGCCCGCTGTCCAAAGCCGCCTGGAACAGCTCCAGCATCCGGTCATAGTCCCCGTGGAGGGGGAAGCGCAGCTGATGGATGCCATAGCTGACCAGGATGGAGGAGGCTGCCGAACAGTCAAACTTGGTGCACTGGTCCAGCTTACCCGCCCGCTTCAGCGCCTCCATGAGAGGGACAATGGCCTTCCCCTTGGACTGGTCCTTTTCGCTGACCTGCATGGGCTGGCCCGCCTGGGGGTCCACCACCTCCAGGCCCACAATGGCAATGCCCTGGCTCTGTCCGGTGGTCTCCAGCAGATAGCCGTCGGCGGCCATGAGCCATTGGCGGCCATTGCCTTCCACGGTGGCGGCCACGGTGCGCTCCACCACCTGGAGGGTCACCTTGTCCGGGAAGGTGTGGCCCACCACCACCCGCTGGACATAGGGCAGCTTGCTGCCCACCAGCCGGTTGATCTGCCAGGTCCACAGGGTCACCAGGTTATCCCCCATCTCGATCTCCGAGGCCTCGATGATCTCCTGGGGGGTGTAGTGGGAGTTACCCTCCACCCGCACCTCATTGACCCGAAAGAAGATGACACAGGCGGTGACCATGGCTGCTGCCACTACCACCAGCGAGATCAATTTATAGAGAAACCGAAACCGGCCTCGGCGCTTCGTGCGCCGGGGGTGCTTTCGCTCTCGTGCCATGCCAATCACCTCTGTAGTAAAGTTATCTGCGCCGGATGTGGGCCCCCAGGCTGTTGAACATCTGCTCCAGATGCTCATAGCCCCGGTCAATGTGTTCCACGCCCCGCAGCTGGGTCTCGCCCTGGGCCCCCAGGGCGGCCACGGCCAGAGCGCCCCCGCCCCGCAGGTCGGTGGCGGACACTTGGGCCCCGTGAAGCCGCTTTACGCCCCGCACCCAGGCCCCTTGGCCGTTCAGGGAGATGTCTGCTCCCATGGCCCGCAGCTCCGGCACATGGCCGAAACGGCGGGAGAACATCGTCTCTTGAAAAATGGTGGTGCCTCGGGCAGTGGCGAAGGCCGCCATCACCGGAGCCTGGGCGTCGGTGGGAAAGCCGGGATAGGGGGCGGTGGCAACGGGTCCCACCGACTTCATGGGGACATCCCCTCGCCGTGAAAACCAGATGCGGCCCGGTGCGCTGCGCACCCGACCTCCCCCCTGTTCCAACAGCTGGAGCACCGTGGACAGATGCCGCCAGTCCACGCCCTGGAGCTCCACCTCTCCCCCTGCCGCCGCCACCCCGGACAGCAGGGTGGCGGCCACAATGCGGTCCCCCAAAATGGAGATTGCTCCGCCGTGGAGGGGTCGCCCGCCCCGGACCGTGATGACGCTGCCTCCGGCACCGGTCACCTCACCGCCCAGGGCGTTGAGAAACTGCTGGAGCTGGACGATCTCCGGCTCCCGGGCGGCGTTGATGATGGTGGTGTCCTCCGCCGCCCCTGCTCCGCACAGCATGGCGTTTTCCGTGGCCCCCACGCTGGGGAACCGCAGGGTCACCACCCCGCCCCGGGGACGGCCCCGGCAGGTGATGGTGCCGTCCCGCTCCTCCACCTGGCACCCCATGGCCCGCAGGGCCTCCAGGTGCAGGTCAATGGGCCGGGGCCCCAGCTCGCACCCGCCGGGATAGGTGAGGGTGGCCTCCCCCATCCGGGCGGCCAGAGGGCCCAGAAACATAATGGAGGACCGCATGGCCCGCATACGGCCCTCGTCAATGGCGGTGCCTGTGGCTTGCCCGGCGTCCACCACCAGCTCCTCCCCCTCCCAGCGGCAGCTGGCCCCCAGGTGTTGGAGGATGTCCACGGCGGCGTCCACGTCGGACAGGCGGGGGCAGTTGCGGATGACCACCGGCTCGGGGGCCAGCAGGCACCCCGCTAAAACGGGGAGCACACTGTTTTTTGCCCCCTGGACCCGCCATGCCCCCTCCAGCGGGGTGCCGCCCTGTATGTACATGACGCTCATGAAAACGCCTCCCTTTCCTTCCATTGGCACATTCTATGAAAGAAAAGGGAAAATGGTTAAAGAAGCTCCATCAGAGCCTTGTAAATGTCCTCCGCTGCCCGGGGGGTGGCCAGCTCCTTCATGGCCCGGCTCATGGCCCGGCGTTTGTCGGCGTTGGACAGCAGGGACACGGCGGTGTCGTACAAGCTCTGGCCGGAGCAGGTCTTCTCCTCCAGCAGCTCCGCCGCACCCCGGTCCGCCAACACCTTGGCATTTTTGAACTGGTGGTTGGCGGCCACATAGGGAGAGGGCACCAGCACCGCAGGCTTGCCCATGGCGGTGAGCTCGCCCAGGGTGGAGGCCCCGGCCCGACAGATCACCAGGTCGGCGGCTGCCATCACCGTGGGCATGTTGTCAATGTAGGGGCGCACCTCCTGGTCGGTCACCGACACGCCCCGCTCCTTGAGGTGCTGGACCATGGTCTCATAGTCCCGGCCACCGCTGTGGATGTAGTGGAAGGGTCGGCCTTCCTCCACCCACCGCTGCACGAAGTCCTCGGTCATCAGGTTCATGTCCCGGGCCCCCTGGGAGCCCCAGAAGGACACCACCAGGGGCTTGTCGTCGTCCAGGCGCAGCTCTCGCCGGGCCTGCTCCCGGTCCAGGCGGAAAAAGGCACCCCGCACCGGGGTACCTGTCACCGCCACCTGTTTGGCGTTGGTATAGTACTCCGCCGCCTCGGGGAAGCCCACCATCACCAGGTCCACCCGCTTGGCCAGCACTCGAGTGGTGAGGCCGGGAAAGGCGTTGGACTCGTGGATGGCGGTGGGAATGCCCATGCGGGTGGCCTCCCGCACGGCGGGAAAGGAGGCGTAGCCTCCGGTGCCCACCACCAGGTCGGGCTTGAACTGCCGCAAAATCCGGGAGGCCTGCCACTGCCCCACCGGGACTTTGAATACACTTTTGAAGTTGTGGCGGATGATCTTCCAGCTCAGCTGCCGCTCGAAGGTGGACACCTTCACGCAGCGGATGGGATAGCCCGCCTGCTCCACCAGTCGTTTCTCCATCCCCTTCTCCGCCCCCACAAAGAGGACCTGACAGCCGGGATGGTATCTCTCAAAGGTCTGGGCCACGGCCAGGGCCGGGTTGACGTGCCCCGCCGTGCCGCCGCAGGTAAACAGTACCTTCATGCTCCCCCTCCTACTCTTCCTTTGGCGCTACGATTTGCCTGGACACCGCTAAGATCAGGCCCACTTCCGCCAGCTGCACCATCAGTGCGGTGCCGCCGTAGCTGAAGAAGGGCAGAGAGATACCGGTGGTGGGCAGAGCGCCCGTGACCACGCCGATGTTCAGGATGACCTGGGCGGCCAGCTGGGTGTTGATGCCCACGATCATCAGGCTGCCGAAGCGGTCCCGGGCATGGAGAGCCAGCCAGTAGCCCCGGATGATGAGCAGGGCAAAGAGGACAATGATGAGGCAGGCGCCGATGAGCCCCAGCTCCTCACAGACAATGGCAAAGACAAAGTCGTTGTGCTCCTCGGGGAGGAACATGTACTTCTGGCGGCTGTTGCCCAGCCCGGTGCCCAGCAGGCCACCGGAGCCGATGGCGATCTGGGACTGCCACAGCTGGTAGCCGTCCCCCTGCAGGTCGCTGCCAGGATTGAGCCAGGACTGCATGCGGGCGGTCATGTACTCGGTCTGGGTGATGAGGAAGAACAGCGCTCCACCCACCAGGGCACCGCCTCCCACGAACCAGTACAGCCGGATACCCGAGGCGAACAGCACCGCCGCCGCCCCCGAGCACACCAGAATCATACCGGACATGTGGGGCTGCTTGTAGAGCAAAAAGAGGATGATCAGCAAAATGATGGCGTAGGGGATGAGCTCCAGCAGACCGATCTTCTCCAGCCATGCCCCCATGCGCCCCCGGAGGGTGCGCTGGTTCCACTTCTTGGGGGGCGCTTTGATCTGGTCCTTGCGCTTGGACAGCCGGGCGGCAAAAAACAGAATCACCGCCACCTTCACCAGCTCCGAGGGCTGGAAGGAAAAGCCGATGTCCAGCCACCGCCGTGCGCCGTTACTGGACCGCCCCAGAGGGGTAAAGACCAGAATCAGCAGCAAAATACTGAACGCCAGGGCAAACACGGACAGTCCCCGCCACCACTGGTAGTCGATTTTCGACACCAAATACATGCCCACAACACCTACCACGGCAAACTTCAGCTGCCCCATAAAGTAGTAATAGGGGTTGCCGTGGGTGTTGACACTGGGGTCCAGGTTGTAGTAAGCGGATGCGTAGGAGGCCGAAAGCAGCATAATCAGGCCGATGGCCGTCAGCAGCAGCACCAGGGCCAGATAGGGCAGGTCCAGCGGCCCCCGGGCCAGCTGCTGCTCTATGGTGAGATCTCGTTTGGCTATTTTGCGCACAGGTGCGCCTCCTTCCCGGAAAGAAAAAATGCAGACCAGGGCCTGGGGTCAGGTCCTGTTACACGCCGTAGCGGTACATCACGCCGGCAAAGGCCAGCAGACAGAACGCCACGGTGATGGCGGTAAAGGTGAGCACAATGCGCACCTCGCTCCACCCACCCAGCTCCAGGTGGTGGTGGAGGGGGGCCATACGGAAAATCCGCTTGCCGTGGGTGAGCTTGAAGTAGCCCACCTGGATGATATCGCTCATGGTCTCAGCGATGTAGATGATGCCCACGGGGATGAGGATGAGGGGTGCGTCCACGGCAAAGGCCATGCCGCACACAGCGCCGCCCAAAAACAGGGATCCGGTATCCCCCATGAACACCTTGGCGGGGTAGAAATTGTAAATGAGGAAGCCCAGGATGCCTCCGGCCAGAGCGGCGGCAAAGGCCCCCACACTGCCATTATCCCACCAGGCGGCCAGCAGGGAGAAGAAGATGGCCACAGGCAGGGTCACAGAGCCCGCCAGGCCGTCCAGGCCGTCGGTGAGGTTCACCGAGTTGACGCAGCCCACCAGCACGAAGGCGGCAAACACCAGGTACACCGCCCAGGGCAGGGGGATGTCGATGTTGGCAAAGGGGACGTACAGGTTGGGGGAGAGATAGCCGAACTTGCGCATCAGGGCCAGGAAGGCCACGGACACGGCCAGCTGCAGCAGCAGCTTCCACCCGGCGGTGAGGCCGGTGTTCTCTTTTTTCTTGACCTTGGCGAAGTCGTCGATGAAGCCGATGGCCCCGTACACCAGGGCCAGGCCCAGCACGATGAGGGCGGAATAGTCCCCGCCCATCATGTCCTTCCAACAGAAGATCAGCACCGCCACCGTGATGCCCACCATAAACATAATGCCGCCCATGGTGGGGGTGCCCTGCTTGGTCATGTGCCAGTTGGGGCCAATCTCTTTGATGGATTGGCCGGCCTTCATGGCCCGGAGGATGGGGATCAGGAACTTACCCACCACTGCAGTGACCAGAAAGGCGGTTGCCGCCGCTGCGAAACTCATCATGGTTTATAAACCTCCACTCTCTCTTTTGTATCTAGGATTGGTTCAAGCGCCGGGCCGCCTGCTCCAGCGGCACGCCCAGCGCCACAGCCGCCGCCAAGGCGGCCAGGCTCTCGTATACACCGCCCTGCCCCTGGGGGACCCGGACCCGGAGCAGATCATCCTGGGTCAGGGCCTCAAACTCCACCTGGTGGCGGCGCAGACAGACATTTTTGGCGGTGAGGTCCGCCTGGGGCTTCCCATCGGAGTAGGCGAACACCCGGCCCCTCATGGCCCGGGCCGTCCGCCGCCCCTCCCCGTCGTCCAGGGCCACCACGGTGACTCCGGCCCGCCGGGACAGCTCCCACCGGGCCACCGCACAGGGGGAGAGGGTGCGGCGGTCCCGGGGCTCGAAGTTTTCCACCACCACGGCCTGATACCGGGACGTGTCGTCCCCGGCCATGGCGGCCTCATAGGGATTGAGTTCCACCACCTGCGCCCCGGTCAAACGGCGCAGCAGGTGGGCCGTGGCGGTGTTTCCACGCCCCACCACAGCAATGGGGTCGGTGCTATTGATCGCCGTAGTCGATAACACTGCTGACAAACCTCACTTCCACCACCGTGCCCGGCGACACCTCCATGTCGGGGGCAATGCTCTGGCTGAGAGCCTCCATTTCGCTCTCATCGCCTGTCACGCCTGTGGCTTTCAAGAATAGGCCCATCTCTTCCAGGGTATTTTTGGCCTGCGAGGGGCTCATGCCCTCCAGGTTGGGCACCTTCACCTTGTCGGTGGGTGCGTCCTCACCCAGGTACAGGATCACCGTGGAGCTGCCCGGGATGGTCACACCGCTTTTGGGCAGCTGCCCGGTGACGGTGTTGCCGCTGCCCACCGTGCGGCAGCGAATGCCGCGGTCGGTGAGCAGGCCCTTGGCCACGGTGAGCTCGTAGCCGGTGACGTTGATCATGGTGGTGTCCGAAGCCTCCAGCTCATCGGTGGTGTACTGCTTCTCCATCCCCATGTAGTCCAGGATGTCGGCCAGCAGTTGTCCGGCCATGGGGGCGGCAATGTTACCGCCGCTGATGTAGGTACCGGAGGGGGTGTAGCTGGAGCCGCGAGAGGACTGGGCAGGAGAGTCATAGGCCAGAAGCACCAGGACCTTGGGGTTATCCACCGGAGCAAAGCCCATGAAGGAACAGATCAGATCGCCGGTGTCCTCGTCTCGCTTCTCCGAGGTACCCGTCTTACCGCCGATGCGGTAGCCCGCCATGTAGGCGTTGCGGCCCGAGGCCTTGGGCCCGGCCACGACGCTCTCCAGCATCCCACGGAGGGTGGAAGAGGTCTCCTCACTGATGACCTGGCGCACCTCCTTCACCTGGTGGTAATAGGTGTTGTTCCCAGCGTCATCACTCACCGACTGCACCACATAAGGCTCCAACAGATGGCCGCCGTTGATCATAGAGGCAAAGGCGGTGATCATCTGAATGGGGGTGATCTTAAAGGTCTGGCCGAAGGAGCCGGTGGCCACCGAGGTGACACCATAGATGCCGGTAAAGAAATCCTTGCCGCCGGGCCAGAACACGCTGGTGCCCTCTCCGTACAGGTCGATACCGGTGGAGTCAAACAGGCCGTAGCTCTCCAGATACTCCCAGAAGGTCTCCGCCCCCAGCTTTCGCACAATCTGCATCATGCCGTCGTTGCAGGAGTTCTCCAGCACCTGGGTGACGTTCTGGTCGCCGTGGCCGGGGTAGTGCTTGTGGCAGGGGATGTATCGGTCTGCCACCTGTTCACCGCCGTCACAGTAGAAGTGGTCGTCGGGAGAGATGACCCCCTCCTCCAGAGCCGCCGCCACCACCAGAGGCTTGAAGGTGGAGCCGGGCTCGTAGGTGTCGCTGAGGGCCTTATCCCGCCACTGGCGGTTGAGGGCGTCGCTGACCGCCTGGTTGTACTCGTCGCTGTCCTCCCCATACTCCTCGGCCAGGGCTTTCAGTTCATTCAGCAGGTCCTGGTCAAAGACACTGGCGTAGTTGTTGGGGTCAAAGTTGGGGCTGCTGGCCATGCCCAGAATCGCCCCGGTGGAGGGGTCCATGGCAATGGCAAAACCGCCTTTTTTCACGTTGTAGGTCTGGATGCCCTCCTCCAGGGCCTGCTCCAGCATGGACTGGATGGAGGCATCGATGGTCAGGTGGAGGTTGCCGCCGTTCTCGGCGTCGATGTACTCCTCATAGGAGGAGAGCATCTCGGTGCCAGCCCCCGTTCTGGAGGTGACCACCCGTCCGGTGGCCCCGGACAAAACATCCTGATACAGGGCCTCCACACCCTGGGCGCCCACCTTCACGTTGCCGCTATCTTCGGTATAGGCCATGAAGCCCAGGATATGGGCACCCACCGAGGAGTAGGGGTAGTAGCGCTTGCTGGAGGGCTCGAAGTAGAGCATGGAGGAGAGTTTGTTCTCCTTGATAAACTCCCGCACCGCCGTGGTCTCCTCCTCTTCCAGCTCGTAGGCCAGAGGCTCATAGGCGGATTTGGTGTTCTCAATGCGCTGGCGCAGCCGCTCCTCGTTGAGACCCAGCAGGTCCACCAGACCGTCCACAATCAGGTTCCGCTTGTCCTCGATGGCCTGCTCGTACTCGGCCTGCTTCAGCTTGCCGTCCTCATCCTCATAGTTTTTCTTATTCACCGAGACCACCACGTCCCGTGGAGAGAGAATGAGCTGGTAGACGGTGCCGGACCGGGCCAGGGTGCGGCCCTGGGCGTCATAGATGGTACCCCGTCCGGCGTTGACTGCCATGTCCAGGGTCTGCTGGTTGGCTGCCCGCTGCTCCCACTGGTCGTGCTGGATGATTTGCAGCCTCACCAGCTGGACCACCAGGGGCACAAAAGCCAGCACCCCCACCACTGCAAGGAGAAATACCGTGCGGTGGAAGAGGCTGCGGTTCCCCTGTCCGGGAGATCGGCGTTGATTGGATTTGGGTTTTTGCATTTGTCTTCGCTCCTATATATGTTCCGGTTTGGCGTGGCGGTATATCGGGACAAGAAGGGCGTAAGAAACCAATCAAAGTTTTCTTACGCCCCTCATTCTCTCTTATGTCCGCATTTCATTGTATGTGTTCTGGGGCGGCGATTATGACAGTATGCCGCTCAGAAATTCCTCAATTTGGCGAACCAGGCCGGAGACCCCCTCTCGAGCCTCCTGGTAGTACACCACACTGTCGTCCTGGGACAGATCCAGGTAGACCGTCTGGCCTGCGCCCGCCTCTACCATGGAACCGTCAGCGGTAAGCTGCTGCTCCAGCGCTGTCAGGTCAAAGGTCTTTTCATACTGGGCCATCAGTGTTTTTTTCTCATCCTGCAATTCGGACAGGGTAGAACGCAGTTCCACCGTCTCCGCATTGACCATGGCCAGCTGGGCACTGCACACCACCAGCAACAGGGCACAGGCGATGGCTGCCATAAATCCCACAATGGTGAAGGGGGCCACGGCACTCTGGGGCCGGACCTCTACCTGGGGCCGGGTGGCCACCCGCTCCCGGGGTCTTACCCTGGGCCGCCGGGGCTGCTCCGCCTCTCTTCTCCGCTCCCGAGCAGGGGCGGCGTTATCTACTTTATAAGCTACGTTGCCATAGGTGGCGTAGGGTCTGACTTTGCGCTGGGTTGCCATAGTGAAGTCTCCTTTTATTCTCTCACTCACAGCTTCTCTGCCACACGCAACTTGGCACTGCGAGCCCTTGGATTCTCTTCAAGTTCCTGGGGGGTGGAAACAATGGGCTTTTTTCCCACCAGGCGCACCTTTGGGGTCTTCCCGCACACGCACACAGGGAAGTCCGGGGGGCAGGTACAGCCCTTGGCCCATCGGGCATAGGCCGTCTTCACCAGACGGTCCTCCAGGGAGTGGAAGGAAATGATAGCCAGCCGCCCGCCGGGATTCAAAAGGTCCAGGGCGGTATCCAGCATCCGCTCCACTTCCCCCAACTCGTCGTTGACGGCGATGCGAATGGCCTGGAAGGACCGCTTGGCCGGGTGCTGTTTCTCCCGGCACGCCTTGGCGGGCATGGCGCTGCGGATCAAATCCGCCAGCTCCAGGGTGGTGCGCACCGGAGCCTGGGCCCGGTGGCGGACAATGGCGGCGGCGATGGGGCCGGCGTAACGCTCCTCCCCGTACTGCCATAGGATTCGTTTCAGCTCCTCCTGGGACCACTCGTTGACCACCTCATAGGCGGTGAGGGCGGCGGACTGGTCCATCCGCATGTCCAGAGGGGCGTCTTGTAAATAGGAAAAACCACGGGCTGCCTCGTCCAGCTGGGGGGAGGACACGCCCAGGTCAAATAACATACCATCCACGGCGGGGATATCCAGCTTGCGGAGGATCTCCCCCACCTGGCTGAAGTTCCCACGCACCAGGGTCACCCGGTCCATGAGCCCTTCCAGTCGGGCAGGCGCCGCTTCCAAAGCGGCGGCGTCCCGGTCAATGCCGATGAGTCGGCCGGAGGTCAGGCGCTTGGCAATCTCTAGCGAGTGCCCCGCCCGGCCCAGAGTGCCGTCCACATAAATACCGTCAGGCTTGATGTTCAAGCCGTCCAGGCACTCCTGGAGCAGCACAGACTTGTGTGTATATTCCATGGATCAAATCCCCAGTCCTTCCAACAGGGCCGCAATGTGCTCGGGGTTGAGCTGCTGTGCGGTCTTGGCCTTCCAGTTCTCCGCACTCCAGATCTGGGCCCGGTCGTTGTTGCCGGTGATCACCACATCCCGATCGATCTTGGCATAGTCCTTCAAATAAGAGGGCACCTGAAAGCGCCACTGCTTGTCCGGCTCACAAAGCTGGGCCGAGGCAAAGAAGACATCCATGGAGGCTGCCTGTGCGGTGGTCAGGTTGGCCACCCGCTCTTGGAGCTTGTTCCACGCTGCCATGGGGTACAGGGTCAGATTCTCCTTGACCCCCACAGCCAGGTAAAACTGGGAGCCCAATTCTTCCCGGAGCTTGGACGGGACAATGAGACGCCCGGCGCTGTCAAGACTATGCTCGTAGGTGCCAGTCATCCTGCGTCCCCTCCATTTCACTCCATTTCACTCCAAGTTACCCCTAGTATACATCCCCCTGGTGGAAATTGCAAGGACTTTTTTCCTGGAAAAATATGAAGTTTTCTTGAATAAAATCACGGATTCCCCTGTTTATTCTGCCAAACGCCGGGAATTCCGCCACTTATTCGTTCTATACCTCCCAGGCTGCCCGGGTGGTGGAGTAAAATGGAGGACCACAGAATGTGCGCCATCCTGCGGTCCTCCATTCACATCTCACTTATTGATCTGCCTCGGCGTCATAAGCCCGGTTGGCAGAGGTTGTGCTGCTGGGAATGCCCAGGGCCTCGTGGAACTTGCTCTGCACCCGACGCATCTCGGCGTGGGCCTCGCCCAGAGCCTCCTCCGCCCGGCGCATCACGTCCTCACAGTACTGGTTGGCAGCGGTGCGCATTTCCTTGGACTTCTGGTCAGCCTGGGCCATCATCTCGCTGGCCTTCTGGCGGGCCACAGCCATCACCTCGGTCTCGCTGACCAGGCGGCGGGCCTCGTTCTCTGCCCGCTTCTGCAGGTCCTCCGCCTCACGCTTGGCACTGGAGAGCAGCTCGTTGCGGTTGTTGAGCACCTTGCGGGCCTCGGCCAGCTCCACGGGCAGCTGGGCCTTGGCATCCTCGATGAGGTCCAGGGCCTTGTCCCGCTCGATGACGCACTTCTCAGAGCTCAAAGGCGCATTGCGGGCCTCGTCCACCATATCAAACAGCATATTCAGCAATTCTTCCACGGAAGTTGCCATTGGTCATTCCTCCTTATTGTTCCTGGGCCCCATTGACCCGATTCTGTACCTGGGTAATAATCTGTCTCGGGACAAATTCCGATAGGTCTGCCCCGTATCTTGCCATTTCTTTCACCACGGTAGAGCTGAGATAGGCGTACTTGGGACTGGTGTATAAAAACACGGTATCCAGCTCCTCATACAGCTTGGCATTGATCATGGCCATTTGAATCTCAGACTCATAGTCGGACACGGCCCGCAAACCCTTCACCAGCACCTTGGCCCCGTGCTGTCTGGCGTAGTCGGCCAGCAGCTGGCGGGAACAGTCCACCTTCACGTTGGGCAGGCCTTCCGTCACCTTCTCAATGAGTTCCACCCGCTCTTCCGGGGTGAACAGGCCGTTTTTGCTGGAATTGACCATCACACACACGATGAGCTCGTCAAAGATGGCGGCCGCCCGCTTGATGATGTTCAAATGCCCCAGCGTCACCGGGTCAAAGCTGCCGGGGTAGATGGCTCGTTTCATTGGGTCACACACTCCTGCGGTACAAGGTCAGCTTGATCTTCCCGTACCGGTAGTCACGCCCCTTCTCATAGGGGGCCGCAAGCTCCGGAAGCTGGGCTTCCACCGGAGACTCGCATACTATTATACCATTTTTCGACACAATGTCAATTGCCGTGATGCGTTCCAGGGCCTGTTTTATGCAGTCGGAGGCATAGGGCGGGTCCAGGAACACCAGGTCATAGGGGCCCTTGGCACTGGCCAGGAAAGCGTCGAACTCGGTTTGATGGAAGGCCGCCCGGTCAGTGAGGTTGCAGGCCTTCACATTTTCCCGCACGATCTTCATGGCAGCGGGAGAATGGTCCACAAAATCGCACCAGGCCGCCCCCCGGGACAGGCACTCGATGCCCAGCTGTCCGGTGCCGGCAAACAGGTCCAGCACCCGTCTGCCGGGAATGTCAAATTGAATGATATTGAACAGCCCCTCTTTCACCCGGTCGGTGGTGGGGCGGGTGTCCATGCCGGGCAGCTCCTTGAGCCGCTTTCCCCGGGCGGTTCCCGTGATGACACGCATGGTAACGTCTCACTCCTTATGAAAATAGTCATACACCGCCTGGGCGGCGTTTTGAGGCACCACTTCCCGCAGCTGCTCCACGGTGGCGCCCCGGATGGCCTTGATGCTCTTAAAGTGTTTGAGCAGAGCGGTCTTGCGGGTGGGACCCACCCCGGCAATCTCGTCCAGCACCGAGCCCTTCATCCGCTTGCCCTGGCGAGAGCGCAGAAACTCAATGGCAAAGCGGTGGGTCTCCTCCTGGATGCGGCCAATGAGGGCAAAGAGGGCCTGGTTTTGCTGCAAGCCGATCTCCTGCCCCTCCCCGTCCACCAGGGCCCGGGTGCGGTGTCGGTCGTCCTTGACCATGCCGAAGATGGGGACGCTGAGGCCCAGCTCCTTCAGGGCCGAAGCCGCCGCCCGTACCTGTCCCACGCCGCCGTCCATGAGCAGCACGTCGGGCAGCTCCCCGAACTTCTCGTCCCCGTCCAGATACCGCCGGAAACGGCGGGCGATGACCTGCTCCATGGAGGCGTAGTCGTCGGCGTGCTCCAGCCCCTTGAGGGTGAAGTGGCGGTAGTCCCGTTTCAGGGGTCTGCCGTCCACATGCACCGTCATGGAGGCCACGATGTCCGAGTTGCCGCTGTTGGAGATGTCGAAGGCCTCCATGCGGTGGGGAGGCTTGGGCAGGCCCAACAGCCGCCCCAATGCTTCCATAAGCTTGGAGGTGCGCTCCTGGGCGGAAGTGGCCCGCTGCACCTCCTCGGCGGCGTTTTGGTTGGCCATGGCCACCAGCTCCGTCTTGGCCCCTCGCTGTGGGGTGAGCAGCTCCACCTTCCGGCCCACCGCCTGGGTGAGCATCCGGGCCAGCTCCACCTGGCCGTCAAAATCCAGGGGGAGGAGAATCTGCCGGGGCAGGGCCTGGCGGCCCTGGTAATACTGGGCGGTGAGGGTGGCCACGCTCTCCCCCTCGTCCTCCTCCATGGGCAGGGGCAGCAGCTGCCAGTCCTTGGCCGCCAGCTCCCCATCCACATAGTGGAGCACCACAAAGCAGCTCTTGGCCTCTCCCCGGTGGTAGCCCACCACGTCGGTGTCCGCCAGAGAGCCCACCACCGCCTTCTGCCGCTTGGCCAGCAGCTGCACCGCTCGAATCCGGTCCCGGTACTGGGCTGCCTTCTCAAAGCGCAGGTCCTCGGCGGCCTGTTCCATCTCTCCGGTCCACTCCGCCACCACCTGGTCCAGCTTGCCCTCCAGCAGCTGCACCGCCTTGTCCATGTTGGCCCGGTACTGACTCTGGTCCATATCGGCGCGGCAATAGCCGTCACAGGTGCCCATGTGGAAGTTGAGGCAGGGGCGCTCCTTGCCGATGTCCCGGGGGAACTTCCGCTTACAGGTGGGCAGGCGCAGAGCGGAGAGCAGGGCGTCAATGATGCCCTGGCTGGCCCCCCGGGTGCCGTAGGGGCCGAAGTACCGGGCCCCGTCCCGGGCCACCTTGGTGGTAAGGGAGAACTGGGGATACTCCTCCTGGACGCTGAGGCGGATATAGGGGTAGCCCTTGCTGTCCTTGAGCAGAATGTTGTACCGGGGCTGGTGGCGCTTGATGAGGGCGCACTCCAGCACCAGGGCCTCGAACTCCGTGGCCACCACAATGACGTCAAAGTGGTGGATCTGGGAGACCATGGCCCGGGTCTTTTCATTGTGGCGGCTCTGGTCCTGGAAATACTGGCTCACCCGGTTTTTCAGCGCCTTGGCCTTGCCCACATAGATCACTTCGCTGGCGGCGTTTTGCATGATATACACCCCAGGCTTTAGCGGCAGTGCGTGGGCCTTGTCCCGCAGCTCTTCAAAGGTCATCGTTACCCTCCCCACGAAAAAAGCGCCGCAAACTGCGGCGCTTTCATCTGTTTGTCTGGCTTACTCAGAAAAATCGGAGTTGATCAGCTCCACCAGAGCGTTGACAGCCTCTTCCTCGTCGGGGCCGTCGGCGATGAGGGTGATGGCAGTGCCCTTGACGATGCCCAGAGAGAGCACGCCCAGCAGGCTCTTGGCGTTGACACGGCGCTCTTCCTTTTCCACCCACACGGAGCTCTTGAATTCATTGGCTTTCTGGATAAAGAAGGTGGCCGGACGAGCGTGCAGGCCAACCTGGTTGTTCACAACAGTCTCTTTCGTTACCATAAGAGATTCCCTCCATATTCTTGCTTGGATTGGGGGATTACTATCCCGCGCTTTCCCCGAAAAATATTTGCATTCCTAGCATACCAAATTTGGCAAGTAACGTCAACAGCATTTTGTACAAATCGCAGCGGGCGGTTTGGTGAAAAGTACGATTCGCCCCATCCTTGGTTATTTCATGGTCACCACGGTGACGCCGTCCTCCCCTTCACCATATGCACCGGGGCGGGCAGACTTCACATATCGGCTGCGTTTGAGGTGCTCCCGCACCGCTTTCCGCAGCGCTCCGGTGCCCTTGCCGTGGATGATGGTCACCGTCTCCAGCTTGCCCATGAGGGCGTTGTCCAAAAACATGTCCACAGCGGCCAGGGCCTCGTCCACCATCATACCCCGCAGGTCCAGCTCCGCCTTGGCGGCAGCGGCCCGGAAGGGGCGGGTGACGGTGGCCTTGCGGGCCTTGTCCTTCTGGCTCTGCTTGTGGCGGGCGGTGGCCTCTTCCAGCACCCGCACCTCGTCCTGCTTGGCCTTGAGCTTCAAGATGCCAGCCTGGAGCTGGAGGGTGCCGTCCTTGTTCACCCCCACCACCTGGGCCTGGGTGTGGGTTTTCAGCACCTCCACCATATCTCCCACCACCGCCGGGCGGGTGGGTGCGGGGGCTTCCAGCTCCTCGCCCTTGGCCCCCAGGGCGTTCTCCGCCTCGTTGAGGGTACGGCGCAGGTCGGAGCGCTGCTGGTTGTCGTCCACCCACGCCTTGGCCTTCTCCTGACGGCGGCGCATGGCGTTGAGTTCCTTAAAGACCGCATCGGCGGTGTCCCGGGCCTCCTGGATGATGGCACGGGCCTCGGCCTGGGCCTTTTCCGTGGCCTTCCGCCGCTCCTCCTCGATGCGCTCCCGGTAATGGTCTGCCTCGGCCTTGGTGCGCTCCATCTCCCGGCGCAGCTCCTGGGCCTTCTCCTTCTCCCGCTCCATGGCCTGACGCTGGCCTTCCAGCTGGCTGATGACGTCCTCAAAGCGGACGTTCTCGGCGTCGATGCGGTCGGCGGCCCGCTGGATGATGTAGTCGGGCAGTCCCAGGCGGCGGGAGATGGCAAAGGCGTTGGACTTGCCGGGGATGCCGATGAGCACCCGGTAGGTGGGGGCCAGAGTATCCACGTTGAACTCACAGGAGGCGTTCTCCACCCCCTGGGTGGTCATGGCGTACACCTTCAACTCGGCGTAGTGGGTGGTGGCCGCCACACGGGCCCCCAGCTGCCGGGCGGACTCGATGATGGCGGCGGCCAGAGCGGCGCCCTCCACCGGGTCGGTGCCCGCGCCCAGCTCGTCGAAGAGCACCAGGGTGTCCTGGTCCAGCTGCTCCAGCATGGCCACAATGTTCACCATGTGGGAGGAGAAGGTGGACAGGGACTGGTCGATGGACTGCTCGTCGCCGATGTCCGCCAGCACCGCCGAGCACACCCGGATGGTGGACCCGTCCAGGGCGGGGATGTGGAGGCCGCACTGGGCCATGAGGGTCAAGAGGCCCAGGGTCTTCAAGGTCACCGTCTTACCGCCGGTGTTAGGGCCGGTGATGACCAGGGTGTCAAAGTCTTTCCCCAAGTACAGGTCGTTGCGCACGGCGGTCTTGGGGTCCAGCAGGGGGTGGCGGGCCTTTTTCAGCTCGATGTAGTCCCCCAGCACCGGCTCCATGCCCCCCATATGGGTGGACAGCTTGGCCCGGGCGAAGATCACGTCCAGGGCGATGAGGGTGCGGTAGTTATCCTCGATGCCTTCCCGGAACCCGGCGCAGTCGGCGGACAGCTCCGCCAGAATGCGCTCAATCTCCTTCTGCTCCTTCATTTGCAGCTCTCGCAGCTCATTGTTGGCGTTGACCACCCCCATGGGCTCGATGAAGAAGGTGCCGCCGGAGCCGGACACGTCGTGGACCAGGCCGGGAATCTCGTTTTTGTGCTCGCTCTTTACCGGCACCACATAGCGGCCGCCCCGCATGGTGATGATAGACTCCTGCAAATACTTGGACTGGTTGGAGGAGATGAGGCGGTTGAGCACGTCCCGCACCTTCCCCGCCGCCGCCCGGATGTGGCGGCGGATGTCCGCCAGCTCGGGAGAGGCGGAGTCGGCGATCTCATCCTCACTGAGGATGGAGCCGCTGATCTTCTCCTCCAAAAAGCGGTTGGGGGACAGGCTGTGGAAGTAGCCGTCCAGCACGGTCTTTTCCGTGCTCTCCCCCACTCCGTACTCCCGCACATTGCGGGCGCAGCGCAGCACCTGGGCGATGTCCAGCAGCTCCCGGGTGTTCAGCGCACCGCCCCGGTCCGCCCGCTGCAGGGCAGCAGCCACCGGGCGCACCCCAGAAAAGGAGGGGGTGCCGTGCTTGACCAGCATTTGAAAGGCGGCCGAGGTCTGCTTTTGCAGCCGGGACACGTCGGACACCACCGTCTGAGGACGAACCTTGCGGCAGGTCTCCTTGCCCTCCTCGGTCACCGCCTCGTCGGCCAGCATGGCCAGCACCCTCGGCAGTTCCAGGGTCTGTATGGATTTTTCAAGTAGTTCTGTCATATGTCATAGTCTCCGTATGCAAGGACTTATAGAAGTCCAGGGTATGAAATCCTCGTTCCAACTGGGTCATGAGATAGGCCTCGGAGGTGTCCGCCAGCTTGCGGAGGGACGGCTCGTCCAGGGTAAAGGAGAACAGCCGCTTGGGGTTGCCCCACATGAGGTACCGCAGGGCCGCCACAGCCGCCCCGGTCAGGGGCATGGACACTCCCTCCCCCAGCTTCTCCCGGCACCCCTTGCAGTGGAGCACCCCCTCCCTCAGGTGGAGGCAGGGAGTCTCCGGGGTCTCGCAGCCGCACACCCCGCACTCCCCCACCATAGGCTCGTAGCCCGCCAGGGCCATGGCCTTCCACTCAAAGGCGGTCTTCACCTGGGTGAGGGAGACCGGCATCCGGTCCAGGGCGTGGAGGGCGTTGAGGGTGAGGGCCAGCAGCTCCGGCTCGGGCTGCTCCTCCTCGCACAGGGTCTCGGTGACCTGGGCAAAATAGCTGCCCAGGGCCAGCTTGTCCAAGTCCTCCCGCACCCCACGAAAGGCCCGCTGGGTCACCGCCTCCTTCACCTGCCAGCGCCCCTGGCGCTGAGAGAGGGTGAACTCCGCCCAGGTCAGCACCTGGCAGGCGGCAGCGGTGGCGTCCTTTTTCTTGCGCACCCCCCGGGCGGACAGGGTGAGCTTGCCCTGCTCCGGGGTGAGCACCGTGAGCAGCTTATCCGAGTCCTTGTACTCCACTTCCCGCAGGACCAGGGCTGTGGTGGTCAGGTACATGGGGTGCCCTCCGATTGCCAGGCATACAAAATCATGCCCGGCTCCTCCTCGCCCCAGCCGTTGATGGGCTGGCGCTCCGTGGCCGCAAACCCGCAGGCCACATGGGTGGCGATGGAGGGGGCATTGCGGGGGGAGACCAGGCTGAACAGCTCCCCCGCTCCCTGCCCGGTGAGCAGCTCCTGGGTGTGCTTCATCAGCTGCTTGGCCCAGCCCTTGCCCCGGGCCTGGGGTGCGGTCTCCAGGGCCTCCAGGAACCACACCCCCGGGGCGCTCTCCACGCAGCGCAGGCCGCTGACCCACACGCCGTCCACCTCTTCCACCAGCACCATCTGGCGGTGGTGGGTGACAAATTCTTTCAAAAATTCTTCATAGGCCTGTTCCATGGCCTGGGGCGATTCAAAATTGCGTGCCAGTTGGTCCATGGACTCCCGGTAGAGCTCCACCAGACGGCGCACCGTCTCCGGCTCCACCTGGGTGACACGTTTGAGCATTGGTCTTTCCTTCTTTCTCCGTCTCCGGGCGCTCCCAGCGGGTCATGAGCCACGCCTCGGGCAGCCCGGTCTTCCAAAACAGGTCCCAGTTCCCCAATGGCTTCACGCTTCACATCCCCTTTCTACCCCTTAGGGTGAGAGGGGATGTGTGGGGTTATGTGTGGAAAATCCTTCAAAAATTGGGTTGAAGTCCGTCACCGGCCAAAACAATCCCCCAGTCACCTGCGGTGACAGCCCCCTTTACACAAGGGGGCCTACGTCCTGCGCTTCACCCCAAAGCCTCCCTTGTGTAAAGGGAGGTGGCATGGCGAAGCCATGGCGGAGGGATTGACACCGGTGGCAGTCGAATGATTGGAAACCTTTAGTCCTCGGTATATCCGAAATTGTGAATCAGATTCACATTATCTCGCCAGTTTTCTTTCACCTTCACCCAAGTTTCCAGGTACACCTTGGCCCCCATAAAGGCCTCCATGTCCTCCCTGGCCTGGGTGGAGATCTTCTTGAGCATGGAGCCCTTCTTGCCGATGATGATGCCCTTGTGGGAGTCCTTCTCACAGTAGATGGTGACGTGACAGTCGATGATATCGTCGTCCCGCTGGGTGAATCGGGTCACCTCCACAGCGGTGCCGTGGGGAATCTCCTGGTCCAGGTTGCGCAGCAGCTTCTCCCGGACGATCTCCGCCATGATCTGCCGCTCGGGCTGGTCGGTGACCACATCGTCGGGGAACAGCTGGGGCCCCTCGGGAATCCACTTGGCCAGCAGGTCCAGCAGTTCTTCCACACCCTCCCCGGTTTTGGCCGAAATGGGCATGACGGCGTCCCAGTTGTGGGCGGCGCCATACACGGCCATCACAGACAGCAGCTTCTCCTTCTCGATGGTGTCAATCTTATTGATGACCAGCACGGCGGGAGCGCCCAGGGCCTTGATGCGGCCGATGAGCTCCTCTTCGGCGGGACCGATGCGGTCCACCGGCTCCACCAGCAGCATCACCCCGTCCACATCCGCCACGGACTGGCGCACCACCTTCACCATATAGTCGCCCAGGCGGGTGCGGGCCTTGTGCAGGCCGGGAGTGTCCACAAAGACGAACTGGGTGTCACCCCGGTTGAGCACCGCACAGATGCGGTTGCGGGTGGTCTGGGGCTTGGAGGAGACAATGGCGATCTTCTCCCCCACCAGGGTGTTGGTCAGGGTGGACTTGCCCACGTTGGGGCGGCCCACAATGGTGATAATTCCGCTTTTCTTGATCTGAGACATAGTAGATGATCCTCAACTTTCTTTGGTATCGGCATTGAACAATGGCCGTTTTATATTGGAAGGGAACTCACGGTTCCCGATCCCACATGACATAGAAGTCCCGCCGTCCGTCCCCTTTGCCATAATAGCTCAAATCATAGGTTCCGGTGCGGCCGTCGGCTTCAATCACCACCCGCAGGGTGGGGAAGCCCTCGGGAATGTCCTGCTGCACCAGCATGGACACGGGCTCAGGGCCGCTGGTGGTGTGCACGTCCTGGATATCGGTGATCTCTCCGGTGTTCATATCGTAGGAGATCTCCTGCAAGGTGATGGTGCTCCCCGGCAGCCGGGGCACCACCAGCATATACTCCCCGTACTCCTGAGCGGGGTACACCTGATCTACGTTTTGAACCAGGTCCAGCTCCGCCTGGGTGGGATTTAGAATCACCACACCCAGAATGCTCTCTCCCGCCAGGGCGTCAAACACCTCTGTTTGTCCCACGGGTTCTGGGGTCTGAACGGGCTTTAGGGTGGTGACCTTCTCCTCCGTGGTCACTTCGGTTTTGTTGATAAAGGCTGTGCACCCGGTGAGAAGCAGCCCGGCGCACAGGGTGGCAGCGGATAACATCAGCAACTTCTTCATGGTACAGCCTCCTTTTCATACGTTGGTTATCGGGTCAGTCCGATTTTCTCCATGATGGCGTCCTCTCGTGCCCGCATCTGGGCCTTCTGAGGTCCCTCGTCCAGGTGGTCGTAGCCCAGCAGGTGGAGCACCGAGTGCACCACCAGGTAGGACAGCTCCCGCTCCCGGCTGTGGCCGTACTCCTGGGCCTGAGCCTCCACCCGCTCCAGAGACAGCACCATATCCCCCAGAGGGACACAGCCGCTGTCCGGGTCGGCCCACTCCGCCTGGGGCTTCTCCCCGGGGGTGAGCTCAAACATGGGGAAGGACAAGACATCGGTGGGGCGGTCCACCCCCCGCATGTCCAGGTTGATGGCGTGAATGCCCGCATCGTCGCTGAGCAGCACGTCAATTTCGCAGGGCACCTCCACCCCCTGGGCGGCCAGAGCGGTGGCAATGGTGGAGCGGATGAGAGCACAGGTTTCCTCGGTGTCCGCCCCCTCCACCTCGGTGGAGATGGAGATCTGGTGCTTGTCAGCCATGGGTCTTCCTCCTCCCCTGCTTGTCGCCCGCCTTATCCTTGGGGGGCTGGTTGGCGTGATAGTAGTCGTCATAGGCTTTGATGATGCGCTGGACAATGACGTGGCGCACCACGTCCTGGTCGGTGAGCTGGCAGATGGCAATGTCCTCCACCCCACGCAGCACCCGCATGGCCTCTTTCAGGCCGCTGGTCTTGTCGGCGGGCAGGTCGATCTGGGTCACATCGCCGGTGATGACCACCTTGGAGCCGAAGCCCATACGGGTGAGGAACATTTTCATCTGCTCCCGGCTGGTGTTCTGGGCCTCGTCCAGGATGATAAAGCTGTCGTCCAGGGTGCGGCCACGCATGTAGGCCAGAGGGGCCACCTCGATGTTGCCCCGCTCCAGGTACTTCTGGTAGGTCTCCGCCCCCAGCATGTCAAAGAGGGCGTCGTACAGGGGGCGCAGGTAGGGGTCCACCTTGGACTGCAAATCGCCGGGCAAAAAGCCCAGCCGCTCTCCCGCCTCCACCGCCGGACGGGTGAGGATGATGCGGTTGATCTGCTTCTCCCGGAAGGCGGCCACCGCAGCGGCCACCGCCAGGTAGGTCTTACCGGTACCGGCAGGGCCCACGCCCAGGGTCACGGTGTTGTTTTTGATGGAGTCGATATACTTCTTCTGGCCCACGGTCTTGGCCTTGATGGGCTTGCCCTTGGCGGTGACGCACACCACGTCCCCCGCCAGCTGGGCGATCTTGCCCTCGTTGCCCGCCCGCACCAACTCAATGATGTAGCGCACATTCTGCTGGTTGATGGGCTCCCCCTTGGCAGACAGGGAGAGAAGGCCCTGCACCGCCTTCACCGCCCACATCACCGCCTCCCCGTCGCCGGAGATTTTCAGGTTGGACTCCCGGTTTACCACTGTGACCCCCAGCTCCTGCTCGATGATGCGGATATTTTCGTCAAAGAGGCCGAACAGGTTGATGGCCTCCTCCATACGCTCAATGCTGATGCACTGCTCTGTCATTTGTTAAGATTCCTCCCCACTCTGGGTTTCCGGTTCTACATGTCCGGTGGTGCCCGGGCGCTCCACGGTGCGGCCGATCTGTTCCCGGCACTCGGCCACCATGGACACCACCAGGGTGTCCCCCTCTACCCGGGTGACAAAGTCCTGGTGGAGAATCTCCCCGTCTCCCACCTCCAGCAGCCGCTCCAGCCGCTGCTGCAACAATTCCTTCAACAGCGCTTCCCCCTGCTGTGGGTCCACCTGCTGCTCCTGGATGGTATACCCCCGGCAGGTGGTGGTCTGCCACCACACCGGCCAGGTATAGCCGCCCAGCTTCAGGAACTCCGTGTTGGTTATTTTATCATATCCTTCGGGGAAAATGCTACTCTTTTCGAAAAAATCCAGTTCCAGCCCCAAAGTTCCCAGGCGGTACCCGGTGTGGGTGTCCTCCTCATACACTTTGGTGGGCACCGTGAGGGGCAGACGCTCCTCCAGGGTGCGCCAGGTGCGGGCGGTGACGGTGCCAGTGGCGTGGACCACCAGGTCCCCGGCATAGGGCTTTTCCGGGTTTTGCTGGTAGAGGGGAATGGTGCCGCTGATGAGCACTTCGCCCTTGGCCACGATGTCTCCATCCACAAATTGCGCCTGACCTGCGGAAGTCTGGATGTCCTCAATGATGCCGTCGGCAGCGGCCACAATGTCCGCCGGGGTGGACTGGTCCAGCAGTTCCGGCTTGTCTTCCGCCTCCTCCACCTGCACCACCACCCGGGTGCCGTAGATGTTGATGGCCATGAAGGACAGCTCGGGCAGGGACATGAGCGCCTCGTTGGCCACCTCCCGCTGAGGGATGGAGGGGGCGTACACCCCCGGACGCACCCCCAGCCGCTCCAGCTGGGTGAGAATCACCGCAGAGGGCACCGTCTCATTGCCCACCACCTCCACCACCAGCACAAACTGGCTCAGAATGCTCACCGCCGCCAGGCACAGGCCCAGGCCCAGCACAAACCCCCACCGCTTGGACAGCCGCTGGGCCTGGGCCACGCCGCCCCGCCGGGCGTGCACCTCCAGAGTGCACCCGCACCGCCCTGCCAGCTCCTTGAGCTCCTCCAGGTCGGACAGGTGCACCCGCACCTGGACGGTGTGGGCATCGGGCCACCTGAGCCGCCAAAAGCCCCGGCGGTTCTGGGCGCAGAGATTGAGAAACCGCTCAGGATAGGCCCCTGTCACTTGGATGACGGCGTAGCCAAACAGCAGGTTGAACCATTTTTTCATACCCTCACCTCGTCAGCTCCACCGCTGTGATCCGTCCGGTAATGAGCAGCTGAGTGGGGTTCATGGCCCGCAGCTCCAGCCCCTCCCCCTTCACCATCACCAGCAGTTTGCCCGCAGAGATGTGGATCTCCTCCGGTCCATAGGCCAAAATGCCCCGGTGTGGCTCCATGCGCAGCTCCCCGTCTCCGATGAGCTCCAGCCGGGGCAGCCCCGCCAACACATCCCCCGGCACATCCAGCAGCCGAGAGGCCCGCTCCAACAGGCTCTGCTTTTTCTCCATGTCCATCACCTCTGGAAACTCTATGAACAACCCGCCCGCCACTTGCCTGTCCCAATGGGATTTTGCGTGGACATTTGCCCCAGGTTGTGATAGAGTAGAGAAAAATGTGAAGAAAAGGCGGTACAACATCCATGCAACCAAACAGCCCCAAATACCGGGATAAGAGCCGGGAGCCCAGCTACACCGTGGCCGAGCCCACCACCCTCCTTCCCTTTCTGCTCTGCACCCTCAAGGGGAAGAGCCGCAACAACGTCAAGTCCCTGCTCTCCCGCAAGCTGGTAACGGTGGACGGACGCCCCACCTCCCAGTTCGACACCCCCCTGACCCCCGGCCAGGTGGTGACCATCCTGTCCGTGTCCGCCCCCAAGCAGGATACCCTCCCCTTCCCCATCCTCTTTGAGGACGAGCACCTCATTGTGGTCAACAAGCCCGCCAAGCTTTTGAGCGTGGGCAACGAGAAGGAGAAGGTGCGCACGGCCTACCACATGGTCACCGACTATGTGAAGAGCCAGCACATCGACAACCGGATTTTTGTCATCCACCGTCTGGACCGGGACACCTCCGGCGTGTTGATGTTCGCCAAGGACGAGGCCACCAAAGAGCTGTTCCAGTCCCGCTGGAACGATATTGTCACCCGCCGGGGCTATCTGGCGGTGGTGGAGGGCACCCCCCGCCCGGAACGGGACACCATCCGCTCCTTCCTGGTGGAGACCAAGACCCACATGATCTTCTCCGGCGACCCCGGCCCCGGGGCCAAGGAGGCCATCACCAACTATGAGCTTCTCAAGTCCGGTTCCGGGTACTCCCTGCTGGATATCTCCATTGACACCGGCCGAAAAAACCAGATTCGTGTCCACATGAAGGAGCGAGGCTGCCCCATCGCCGGGGACAAGCAGTACGACGCCCGCACCAACCCCATCGGGCGGCTGTGCCTCCACGCCAATGAGCTGTCCTTCAACCACCCCGCCACCGGACAGCCCACCACCTTCAAGGCCAAGATGCCCCGGGACTTCAACCGGGTGTTCCGATAATGTGGAACGTTTGAGGGAGGAATCGAGATGCAAGAAGACAAGTGGGTATATCAAATTGGGAAAGACAGCTTGAGTGTAATATTCCCCCTGATTGGCCTGGCCGTGTCTGGCGGCGTTGCCATTGCGCTGGCTTTGGCCAAAAATCCAGCGGTGTTCTTTGTGGGCCTGTTCGCTCTGTTCATGCTGGTGATGACGTTGATGGGGCTGTATCGGCGGTTCATCGTAAAGTTCCTGGTGGGCGAAAACGGCTTTTATCATCAGACCAAACCAGGAAATGGGCGTTATCACCGCTACAGTGAGCTGGAAAAGGCCTGGACCGCTTTTAGCGGAGGAACCAACGCCCTGTACTTTTACTATCAGCTACCGGGCCAGCCTCCCGTCCGCTTCTTCTACAACCTCATAGACGATGAAGCGGTGGAGTACATGCTCTCCAAGTTCCGCTCCTTCCACCCTGAGTTGGAAGAAGAAGAGGACTGGGACGAAGAATAAGATACAAAGACAGACAGTGGAAGGGTTCCACCGTCTGTCTTTTTGATTCATCATGACTTTTCAATATGCCAGCCTGGCAAGGGGGACGCGCTCCGCTGGGGTCCATTTTGACCGGGCAAAATGGACGAAAACCCGCCAAAGGCGGGGCCTTTCCCCGCCTTTGGAATCCACCCCGCCAATACGGGGTGGAGTGTGCGCCGTCCGCTTTTCGGCCCTTGGCCCGGTGGGGTCACATAAGATGGCTTACCAGTCCTATGGACGGCACTTACTTCTATGTTAGCATGTTCTTCTACCCCCAGGACCTTACCCTGGTGTGCAACTGTTCCCAGTTGCCGGAGGCCTGGCTCCCGGCGGCGGGAACGCCGCTTCTCCGGGGTAGGCCCGGATATGGAAATCACCCAGCTATAGGGCCAGCTGCCATGGTAGTCTGGTATGGTGGTAGTGACAGGAGCCACAGCAAGGGTCACGGGCCGAACACAAACTTGACGCATTCCCAGCCAAGTACCCCAGGGGGGTACTTAGGGGGGAACGCCCTAAGCGGGTTTTGGTTCCTTTTGACCGAGCAAAAGGAACCCCCAGCGGGGAGCGTCCCCGCCAGGCTGGCAAGCCTATTCCAAGAAAAAGAGCCACCATGCAATTCACATGTGTGGCTCATCATCAACCATATTCTACTTGGGTGCATCCGATTCATCCCGAATATACTCCATCAAGTCCCCCGGCTGACACTGCAACAGGAAACACAACTTTCCCAGAGTCTCGGTGGTAATCGGCTTGTCGTGTCGAATTCTCTGTAACGTCTGGGCATCCATGCCAGCATTGGCCAAACGATAATAGGATATGTGATTGTCCTCCATGAATTGCCGCATAGGCCTAAATGAAATTGGCATTTTATCACCCCACTGCGGCTATTATATGGGGCTTGAAACTTTTCATTATAGTGATTATAATCACTATAATGAGGAGGTGATTTATATGAACGTAACCTTTTGTGGACATGCCAAAATTTCAGATCCGAAATCTGTGCAAGACTGGCTGTTTGAAGTCTCACAGGCCCTAATTGAGCAGGGCGCCACCACCTTTTATCTGGGCGGGTACGGCGCGTTCGACGAGTTGGCGGCCCAGGTCCTGCGCAAACAGAAAGAGACCCATCCAGACATAAAGCTGGTGCTGGTTCGGCCCTATCTCAACCGGAACATGGACGGCTCCGGCTATGACTATAGCGTCTATCCGCCTCTGGAGTCGGTTCCACCTCACCTTGCCATTCCCAAGCGCAACCAGTGGATGGTGGACGCCTCCCAGGTGGTGGTGTCTTACGTTCTCCACAACTGGGGCGGAGCTGCCGCTACCCTACGCTATGCCAGGCAGAAAAAGAAACTCATTCTCTCCTATGTCCCCGGTGTCACAGCCCCATAGCATACAAAAACCCCGCCATCTCTGCCCAAAACTTGGGCGGAGACGGCGGGGCTTTTTGTAATTTGAATTAGCTCAAAAAGTCCTTGAGCTTCTTGGAGCGGCTGGGGTGGCGCAGCTTGCGCAGGGCCTTGGCCTCGATCTGACGGATACGTTCCCGGGTGACGTTGAACTCCTTGCCCACTTCCTCCAGGGTGCGGGTGCGGCCGTCCTCAATGCCGAAGCGCAGCTTGAGCACCTTCTCCTCTCGGGGGGTGAGGGTGGACAGCACGTCCACCAGCTGCTCCTTCAGCAGGGTGAAAGAGGCGGCCTCGGAGGGCTCGGAGGCATCCTCGTCGGGGATGAAGTCGCCCAGGTGGCTGTCCTCCTCCTCGCCGATGGGGGTCTCCAGGGAGACGGGCTCCTGGGCAATCTTCAAGATCTCCCGCACCTTCTCCACAGGCATGTTCATCTCAGCGGCGGTCTCCTCGGGGGTGGGATCGTGTCCCAGCTCCTGGAGCAGCTGACGGTTGACCCGGATGACCTTGTTGATGGTCTCCACCATGTGCACGGGGATGCGGATGGTACGGGCCTGGTCGGCGATGGCACGGGTGATGGCCTGACGAATCCACCAGGTGGCGTAGGTAGAGAACTTGTAGCCCTTGGTGTAGTCGAACTTCTCCACGGCCTTAATGAGGCCCAGGTTACCCTCCTGAATCAGATCCAGGAACAGCATACCACGGCCCACATACCGCTTGGCGATGGACACCACCAGACGCAGGTTGGCCTCGGCCAGCTTCTGCTTGGCCCGCTCCCCGGCCTTGATGCTCTTGCTGAGCTCCTGGAGCACCTCGGCGGGCAGCTCCTCCCCGGTCTTCTCCAGCTCAGCCTTCTGCTCCTTGGCCAGGTTGCCGGCGGCCATGGCCTGGGCCAGCTCGATCTCCTGGTCGGGAGAGAGCAGGTCTACCTTACCGATCTCCTTGAGGTACATGCGCACGGGGTCGTCGATGGCGAAGGAGTCCACCAGGGTGTTGGGGTCCACCAGCTCCTCCTCGTTGAAGTCCTCCATCTCCTCGGCGGGGGGCAGCAGGTCCTCCTCGCTGAGGATGGGCATCAGGTCCTCCTCCCCGGCGGCGTCCACGCCCAGGTTCTCCATGATGTCGTACATCTTGTCCATCTGCTCGCTCTCCAGGTTCATGGACTCCAGCACTTCCATCATCTCACCGGAGGACAGCTTGCCCTTCTTGTAGCCGGCGTCCACCAGCTCCACCAGGCGTTCACCGCCCTGGATGCCCTCCACCAGCTTCACCAGCTCGGCCTTGGCGCTCTCGAACTTCTCCTTGCTGACCATGCTAATGCCGGAAGCCACCTCGGGCTTCTTGCCGTTTTTCTTCTTTTCACTCATGGTTTTCATCCTCCGTAGCTTTTTTTCTGTTTGAGTAGGTCTCTGAGTTGGGCCAAGTCCTGGCCGCTGTGTATGTCTGCCTTGCGGTGTTGCGCAAGGATGGTCTGCTTGTAATCGTCTAAGGCCGCCTGGGCCGTGTGCATGGGCTGGGGCTGCTGCACCACGGCGGACAGGTGGTCCATCTCCTCGGGGGTAAACACCCCGTCCAGGGCCGCCAAGCTCACTGTCTTGCCCTCCTGCCACCGTTGCCGCAACAGGCCATAGGCCCGCCCCAGCAGAGGGGCAGAGAAGTCAGACTCCTGTAAGTCCGTGAGCTGCTTGAAGTAGCTGCCATCCAGCAGCACCACCCGCAGCACGCCCTCCTCCGCCAGGGCCGAACGCACATTGGTGTAGCGCAGCTCCCGCTGCTTGGGCTGTAGCGTCTGGGTGGGGGTGAGGCTGCGCCGCTCCTCCTGACGCCGGGCCTGTCGCCCCTTTTGGCGGCGCTGCTGCTCCACCTCCTGGGCCATGGCCTCCCGGCTGATGCCTGCGGCGTCGGCGGCTCGGTTTCCGTAGATCTCCCGCTCCACCGGGCTGTTGAGCCCTGCTACCAGACCCGCCGCCGCCTGTAAGTACTGGGCCTTCTGGTCGTCCTGGCTCAAGTCAAAGCCCTGGCGCACCTCCTCCAGGCGGTACTCCACCGAGTTGGCGCAGCCCTGGAGCAGTCCTTCAAATACCTCGGGTCCCTGGTGCTTGATGAAATCGTCCGCATCCTGCTTCACCAGCTGGCCGCTGTCGTCCCGCCGACGGGGCAGCTGGAGCACCTTCACTTGCAACTGGGAGCCTTTCAGCAGAGCGATGGCCCGCTGGGTGGCGTCCACGCCGGCGTTGTCGTTGTCGTAGCACAGCACCAGCTCCTGGGTGTATTTTTCCAGAATGCGGATGTGCTCTTCCGTCAGGGCCGTGCCCATGGTGGCGATGGTGTTGTCAAAGCCCGCCTGATGCAAGGTGATGACGTCAATGTTGCCCTCCACCAGAATCATGTTGGGCCGTTTGGTGTTCTTGGCGTAGTTGAGGCCATATAAAATGGACCGCTTTTTGAAGATGGCAGTCTCCGGGGTGTTCAAATACTTGGGGGTGGAGTCGTCCATCACCCGGCTGGTAAAGCCGATGACGTTGCCCCGCACGTCGATGACCGGGAGCATGAGGCGGTTTCGGTACTTGTCATAGATGCCGCCGTTTTTTCCCGCCACGGCCAGGCCCGCCTCGATGAGGTCGGCCTTGTCGTACCCCTTCTCCCGCATGGCCAAAATGAGCCGATCCCAGGCGTTGGGGGCGGCCCCCAGGCCGAAGCGAGCGGAAAACTTGGGGCTGATGCGCCGCTTTTTTGCGATATACTCCGCCACTTGGGCACCTTCGGGCTGGGAGAGCATAGAGCGGTAGAACCGGGCGGCCTCTTTATTCAGTTCCAGGATACGCTGGCGTTTTTCCCGCCACGCCCCATTGCTGTTGTCCTCGGGCACCTCCATGCCAGCCTGGGCGGCCAGCTTGCGCACCGCCTCGGGGAAGGGGAGATTCTCCATCTCCATGACAAAGCGCACCGCACCGCCCCCCTTGCCGCAGCCGAAGCAGTGGAAAATCTGCTTGCTCTCGTTGACGGAGAAGGAGGGGGTCTTTTCCCGGTGGAAGGGACACAGGCCCCAGTAGTTGCCACCCTTCCGGGTAAGGGGGACGTAGGCGGACACCACGTCCACAATGTTGAGCCGACTGCTCAGCTCGTCCAAAAATTGTTCGGGTATGGCCATGGTTTCACCTCCCCATTCTAGCCATATTTTATCCGGGTAACACCGCACAATTCGGCAAGACGGATTTGCGAGTAAATTTTACATCCAGATGAGGCGTGGTTTTGCAGCAATACTTGGTGTATTGCAAAAAATCACAACGAAATATGGGTGCAAAATTTCCGCAAAGGTGCGCAGACGACATTGTTCGGTGTTGCCCTGTTATTTAATCATCCACCGCATGGGAATAAAAAGCTCTTCAAATTTCTCCACGGCGTAGGCGTCGCTCATGCCGGCGATGTAGTCGGTGACCGCCCGCTCCACGCCCTCCCGCACCAGAATGTCCTGGTACTCACAGGGGAGCTTGTCGTTGTGACGGCAGTAGTATTCAAACATGTGGCAGATCATGTCCTCCGCCTTGGACTCTTCCCCCTTGGCACGGGGATTGAAGTACACCGCCTCAAACATGAAGTTTTTCAGCTCTGCCATGGCCTGAGCCACCTCCGGGGACTGGTGGATCTCCATCCCCTCCTGGCTATTGGCCACAATGTCCAACACCAGCCGCTCAATGCGCTCCCCGTGGGTGAAGCCCAGCACCTGAGAGATGTGCACCGGGATGTCGGTGGGATAGATGATGCCGCCCCGCATGGCGTCGTCAATGTCGTGGTTGATGTAGGCGATTTTGTCGGCGTAGCGCACCAGCTGCCCCTCCAGAGTCTGAGCCATGGGTCCGGTGGTGTGGCGGAGGATGCCGTCCCGCACCTCATAGCACAGGTTCAGCCCGGCGCCGTCCCGCTCCAGGCGGTCCACCACCCGCAGGGACTGCTCATAGTGGCGGAAGCCCCCCTCCACCATCCGGCTCAGCGCCCGCTCTCCGGCGTGGCCGAAGGGGGTGTGGCCCAAATCGTGGGCCAGGGCGGCGGCCTCGGTGAGGTCCTGGTTCAGGCGCAGCGCCCGGGCCATGCTCCGGGCAATTCCCGACACCTCCAGGGTGTGGGTCATACGGGTGCGGTAGTGGTCCCCCTCCGGCTGGAGGAATACCTGGGTCTTGTGCATCAGCCGCCGAAAGGCCTTGGAATGCACCACCCGGTCCACATCCCGCTGGAAACAGGTGCGCATAGGACAGGGAGGGATGTCCACCGCCCGCCCTTTGGACTGGGCAGCCAGGCAGGCCCGGGGAGAGAGAATCTGTCGCTCCAACTCCTCGGTGTAGGTACGAATTTCCATTAGCACCCCTCCTATCCGATATTTCCTATCACTATATACTCCATATCTGGCGGGAACCCTTCTTTTTTTCAAAATTTTTTGAAAACTTTTTTCATACCCCTCTTGTCCCCTCCATAGGGTATGGCAAGGAGGAATGTCTCATGCCCATCCACACCGCCCTATTACCTCTGCTGGTGCTGTGCGTCATTCTGGTCAACGGCTGGACCGACGCCCCCAACGCCATTGCCACCGCCGTGGGCTCCGGGGCCCTGTCCTTCCGCCCCGCTGTGGCTCTGGCGGCGGTGTGCAACTTTGCCGGGGTGGCCCTGGCCTGTCTGTGCTTTCCCGCCGTGGCTGCCACCATGGAGAATCTGGTGCGCTTCTCCTCCCCCCAGGACACCCAGGCGGGACTGTGCGGGGCGTTGCTGGCGGTCATCTTGTGGGGGGTAGCGGCATGGCGATTCGGCCTGCCCACCAGCGAGAGCCATGCGCTGCTGGCGGGGCTATCCGGGGCTGCTCTGGCTCTGGGGGCAGACATCCAGCCCTCCGCCTGGGTGGCGGTGGGGATGGGACTGGTGCTCTCCCTCCCCGCCGGGGTGGTGGCAGGCCGGGGGGTGTGCCGTGGGTTGGGCCGCATCCCCCACAACCCCATGGCGGGGCAGCGGTGGGCTGCCGCCCTCACCGCCTTTCTCCACGGGGCCCAGGACGGGCAGAAGTTTCTGGCTCTGCTCCTCATGGCCCAGGGGGTGAGCGCCGCCCGGCCGCCCCTCACCCTGCTGCTCCTCACTGCCTGCACCATGGCCCTGGGCACTGGGCTGGGGGGGCGGCGGATTGTGGAGAAAATCGGCCATGAGCTGGCCCACCTCACCCCCACCCAGGGGCTGGCCGCCGATCTGGCCACCGGGGTGGTGCTGGGAATGTGCTCGGCACTAGGCCTGCCCGTGTCCACCAGCCACGCCAAGGTGGCCGCCATCTGCGGGGCGTCTCCCCATCCCAAGGCGGGGGTGGTGGCCCAGCTGCTGCTGGTGTGGGTGCTCACCTTCCCCGCCTGCATGGGGCTGGGATATGTGTTTGCCCTTTTAATGCGGTAAGGGCAAACACTGGAGTGGGCAATTTTTTATCCATGTCTCGGCACAAACCTGCGTCCCGATGGGGGACGCTCCGCTGGGGTGACTTTCTGCCGCCAGAAAGTCACCAAAGGCCGCCAAAGGCGGGGTCTTCCCCCGCCTTGTGGAATCCACCCCGCCGGTACGGGGCTGGGTTTTCCGCCGTTCGTTCTACGGCCCTGGTTCTAGTTCATGTCACATGGGTGGCGTGGAACATCCATGTGAAGTGCCTGCTTATCTGGCAGTTACTCCTTCTACCCCCAGGGCCTTACTCTGGTGAGCCGCTGTTCCCAGCGATCGGGGGCCAGGCTCCCGGCGGCGGAAACGCCGCACACCCGGGTGAGGCCCTGGAAACAGAGGCACAGTCTCACAGAGAAGGGAATACTTTCTATAGACTTGCCAAGCCATCTATGTGACCCCACCAGGGCCAGGGTCGGCCATAGGATTGACGCAGTTCCAGTCTGGTACCCCAAGGGAGGTCCTTAGGGGGGAACGCCCTAAGTGGCTTTTCGCCCATTTTGGCCAGTCAAAATGGGCCCCAGCGGAGCGTCCCCACCAGGCTGGCAAGCCGGAATCTTGGGCGGTTAGACGGATAACCTCTCAGTCTACGTCACAGACTGCTCCCCTCAGCCTTGCAATAGACAAACAAAACCCCGGAGCCGTAGCTCCGGGGTCATTTCTTGTCAATTACACCTGTGCAATGAACTTGAGGAACTGCTCTTTGCCCTCAGCAGTGCGCTTATACACGCCGGCGTGCTCCAGCACCTTGGCAAACACCAGGCCGGTCTCGTACTGGACGATGTCCCAGGCGTTGTCCTTGGTGATGGACTCGTACTTGGTCTTGAAGCCCTCCGCCCAGTCGGCGTGCTTGGCGGTGGTCTCCTGGGCACGCAGGTCGCCGCCGTTGGCCAGGCAGTCGGCCACCTGGGCCAGCTCCTCCTTCAGGCGGGCGGGCAGCACGGCCAGGCCCATGACCTCGATGAGGCCGATGTTCTCCTTCTTGATGTGGTGGAGCTCCTGGTGGGGATGATACACACCCAGGGGGTACTCCTCGGTGGTGATGTTGTTGCGCAGCACCAGGTCCAGCTCATACTTGCCGTCCCGCATGCGGGCGATGGGGGTGATGGTGTTGTGGGGCTCCCCATCGGTCTCGGCATAGATGAAGGCGTCCTCGTCGGTGTACCCTCTCCAGCTGAGCAGGATCTTGTCGGCCAGGTCCACCAGCCGCTGGGGGTCCTCACTGGAAATGCGGATGACGGACATGGGCCACTTGACGATGCCAGCGGCCACATCCTCATACCCGGCAAAGGTGACGGGAGTCTCCACGGGAGCGGTGGCCATGGCGAAGGTGTACCGGCCGCCCTGGAAGTGGTCGTGGGCCAGGATGGAGCCGCCCACGATGGGCAAGTCGGCGTTGGAGCCCACGAAGTAGTGGGGGTACTGGCGCACGAAGTCCAGCAGCTTGCCGAAGCAGGCCCGGTCGATCTTCATGGGGGTGTGCTCCTGGTTGAAGCAGATGCAGTGCTCATTGTAGTACACATAGGGGGAGTACTGCAAATACCAGGGGGAGTTGTTAATGGTGATGGGCACAATGCGGTGGTTCTGGCGGGCGGGGTGGTTCACCCGTCCGGCATAGCCCTCATTCTCCGCACACAGCTGGCAGCGGGGATAGTTGGAGGCGGGGAGGTTGCGGGCAGCGGCAATGGCCTTGGGGTCCTTCTCCGGCTTGGAGAGGTTGATGGTGATGTCCATCTCCCCGTACTCGGTGTCTGCCTTCCACCGCACGTCACGGGCAATGCGGTCCCGGCGGATGTAGTTGGTGTCCTGGGAGAAGGTGTAGTACCAGTCGGTGGCCTTCTCCGGGTCCTCGTTGTACAGGGCCTGGAACTTGGCCCGCACCTGGCTGGGCCGGGGGGTGAGGGCGCCCATGATGGCGGTGTCGAAGAGGTCCCGGTACACCACGGAGTTCTCGGTGAGGACGCCACGGGCATAGGCATCGTCCAGCAGCTCATCCAGCACGGCGGCCAGGTCGATGTCGCCCCATTCCTGTCCGGGGTCGGTGTAGCTGTCCAGCTTCAGCACCTCCAGCACCGCATTGGTGGCCCAGGTGGTCTCGCAGGGCTCAATGAGCCCGGTGCGGACAGCGTAAGTAATCAGCTTGGAAATGGCTTCGTTCATCTCTTGTATCCTCCCTTACTTCTCGTAGCCGTGGGGATGGGCCTTGTGCCAGTTCCAGGCGGAGGAGACGATGGTGTTCAGGTCGTCATACTGGGGCTTCCAGCCCAGCACGGTCTTGGCCTTCTCGGAGGAGGCGATGAGCTGGGCAGGGTCGCCAGCCCGGCGGGGAGAGACCTCAGCGGGGATGGGGTGTCCGGTGACGGCACGGGCCACCTCGATGACCTCGTTGACGGAGAAGCCCACGCCGTTGCCCAGGTTGAAGACGTTGTTGTCGCCGCCGCGCATCAGGTAGTCCAGAGCCAGGATGTGGGCCTGGGCCAGGTCGGTGACGTGGATGTAGTCCCGGATGCAGGTGCCGTCGGGGGTGGGATAGTCGTCGCCGAAGATGGATATCTTCTCCCGCTGTCCGTTGGGCACCTGGAGAATCAGGGGGATGAGGTGGGTCTCGGGGTTGTGGGCCTCGCCGATCTTGCCGGAGGCGTGAGCGCCGCAGGCGTTGAAGTAGCGCAGGGCCACATAGCGCAGGCCGTGGGCCTTGGACACCCAGCTCATCATGTGCTCCATGGACAGCTTGGTCTCGCCGTAGCAGTTGGTGGGCTGAGTGCGGTCGGTCTCCAGAATGGGCACAGACTCGGGCTCGCCGTAGGTGGCGGCGGTGGAGGAGAACACGATCTTATCCACCCCGTGGGCCACCATGGACTGGAGGAGCACCATGGTGCCGTAGAGGTTGTTGTCATAGTACTTCAGGGGGTTGGACATGGACTCGCCCACCTGAGAAGAGGCGGCAAAGTGGATGACGCCCTCGATGTTTTCCGCCTGGAACAGGGTGTCCAGAGCGCCCCGGTCCCGGATGTCCAACTGATAGAACCGGGCCTTGGGGTGCACGGCCTCCTTGAAGCCGGTGAGCAGGTTGTCTGCCACCACCACGTCACGTCCTGCGTCGATGAGCTCATAAACGGTGTGAGAACCGATGTATCCGGCTCCACCCAAAACCAAAATAGCCATTACAGTTCGCTCCCTTTCGATTCTATTTTCTTAGCACACCACGGCGCCGCCCACAGCCCGGACGGTGAGCACATGGCAGCTGCCAGTTCCCAGCACAGACTCCACAGTGGTCTTGAACTCGTCCAGCATATCCAGGGGCACGAAGGCCTGGATGGTGCCGGCAAAGCCGCCGCCGTGGACCCGGTAAGCGCCCCGGCCCTTGAGGGCGTGGCCAGCCGTGGCCAGAGCCACCGCCATAGCCTGCTCGGCCACAGCGCCGGTGGGGGCAATGTTTTGCAGGTACATCCAGGAGGACTCCCCGGACTGCTGCACCACCTTCAGGAAGGCGTCAAAGTCGCCCCGCTCCAGGGCGTCGGCCTCCAGGGCCACCCGCTGGTCGTCGGCGAAGAAGTGCATGGCACGGAGCACCGCCCGGTCGCCCACAGCCTTCCGCAGGCCGGGCATATCCGCCCAGATGCGGCTCTCATCCACCTCTCGCAGCACCTCGCAGCCAAAATAGTTGGCTACCGCCTTCATCTCCTGGGGAATGGCGGCGTACTCAGCGGTGAGGTCAGCGTGGTCAGCGCCGGAGTCGATGATGCACAGGGCGTGGCCGTAGCCAGCCAGGTCCACCTGGATGGGACGCACCACAGGGTTGGCGGTGTCGGCAAAATCGATGGCCACAGCGCCGCCCACAGAGGAGGCGGTCTGGTCCATCAGGCCGCAGGGCTTGCCGAAGAACACGTTCTCGGCATACTGGCCGATCTGGGCGATGGTCACGGCGTCCAGCGCATCCCCGCACACCAGGTGGTTGAGGATGACCCCGATGGTCACCTCACAGGCGGCGGAGGAGGACAGGCCGGAACCGGGCAGCACCTTGCTGGTGGCGTAGGCGTCGAAGCCCACAGGGGTGTAGCCCCGCTGGGCAATGCCAGCGGCCACGCCACGCACCAGGGCGGCAGTGCCCTCCTTCTCCTCTTCCACAGGCTCCAGGTTGTCCAGGTTCACCTCCACCATATGCCAGCCCTCAGACATAAACCGGATGGTATTGGTGCCATTGGGGGCGGCGCACACCAGGAAGTCCAGGTCCACCGCAGCGGCCAGCACACGGCCCCGCTGGTGGTCGGTGTGGTTGCCGCAGATCTCGGTGCGGCCGGGGCCGGTATACAGCCCAGCGCCCGCCTGGTTCCCAAACAGCTTGATAAATTCTTCTGTGACATGAATGCTGCGCTCACGTCCCTGCTCCAGGGCCTTGCCGCCGTCGTGCAGGTCGTACACACGGGCCAGAGACTCATCCAACTGTCCCGCTTTCAGCTCCTCCAGGAGCTTGTTGCAATCGTGCATGTCCTTTCACCTCTCCATTTTTTGTTGTTGATAAAAGTATACTTTTATTTTACTAAAAATTCAACCTTTTCTTCCGGTTAAATTATTCTTTGGAGTCTTGCACAAATTCCGGGGGGCTGGTTGTGCTCTTTCGCTCAATCATGGTGGGGGGAACCACCACTTTCAAGGGCAGGGTGCGCTCCGCCTCCCGGCCGGGCAGGGGTACCCGGGTGCGCAGCAGGTCCAGAGCGGTGGCAGCCATCTGCTCCACATGGGCAGAGATGGACGTCAGGGGTGGGTCCAGCAGGGCGGACCGGGGGGTGTTGTTAAAGGACACCACCGAAATCTGTTCCGGCACCGAGATATTCAGCTCCCGCATGGCCCGCACCGCACCGATGGCCACCTCTTCGTTGGCGGCGATGAAGGCGGTGGGGCGGTCTCCTCCCCGGGCCAGGAACTGTTCCACCGCCAGGGCGGCCTCGTCAGTCTGCATGGGACACTCCAGCAGCCACTCAGGATGCAGAGCGCCCCGGCGCTCCATCTGCTCCACAAACAGTTTGCGCCGGGTCTCCAGGGCCCGCTGGCGCAGATCGTCATACTTCCACTCCGGGCCGATGAAGCCGATTTTCCGGTGTCCCAGCTTCTCCAGGTGCTCCAGAGCCAGAGAGATGCCCAAAGAGTAGTTGAGAACCACCGAATCATGCTGGCTCTCCCAGGGGGAGGAGTCCACAAACACCAGGTTGGGGCACAGCCCCGCCAGGGAACGGATCTGGTCGGGCTCAAACAGGCCAATGGCCACGATGCCGTCCAGCTTCTCCCCTCCGGTGGGCACCACAAACTCACTGCCCCGATTCTCCAAAGGCACAGCGGTATACCGCTTATCCAGACAGCGCTGGCGCACAAATCCACTCAAATACAGGTAATAAGGGTCGTCCAACTGCTGCACCGGTGAGAGCATCTCCGCAATACCCACCCGCAGCACGCCCTTGGGGGTGCGTCCCCGTCTGCTCTTGGTCTGGGTATAATTCAGCCGTCCCGCCTCCTCCAATACCTTCCGGCGTGCCTCGGGGGTCACGGAAAGCTGTGGGTCCCCGGACAAGATCCGGGAGATGGTGGCAGGCGAGTAGCCGGTGCGCTGGGAGATTTCTTTCAGCGTTGCCATGGGCTTCGCCCCCTTTCTATTTCGGTAAAAATTATTTTATCATTGTTCCAGCCTGTTGGCAATGACCTTTTGGTAAGAATTCGTGATTTTCTCCTGTTTTTCCATATTTCTGCCCGTACCATTTGTCAGTTCCACACAACAAAGATATTCGTTTTCAGACTCTTGCCCTAAAATTTCCCCGCAAACCCCTCAAAAATGTCACCACAACAGGTAGAAATTATCTCTCCGCTCCGCTATACTATTTTTATCCCCGTAACAGGTAAATTCACCCCCCGCACACGGCGGGCCGATTTTGGGAGGTGCTCCAGCATGTCCAACGATGAACTGATGTTTTTCACTTCTATGCCCCAGATGCTTCCTCTTTACACAGCGCTGCGGGAACAGCTGGACCGACTTCACCCGGACATCACCGTCAAAGTGGGAAAAACCCAGATTTCCCTGCGCAACCGGTATGTCTTTGCCACCGTGTCCCTGCCCTGGCGCAAGGTCAAGGGGTGGCCGGAAGAGTATCTGCTGCTCTCCTTCGGCCTGTCCTGCCGCAAGGAGCATCCCCGCATCGCCCTGGCGGTGGAGCCCTATCCCAACCGCTGGACCCACCATGTGCTCCTCACTTCTCCGGCCGATTTGGATGAGACGGTGATGGGGTGGGTGGATGAAGCGTACAAATTTTCCATGGTTAAGTAGCGTTCACCCTCCATAATCACTATATTTTTTAGAAATCTGTAATTCACATCTGGTCCATTCTATTTTTTTATGATAGAATAAAAAGCCGCACCAGCCCCCCTGCGGGCTATGGAGCTGGTGCACCGAGATACGTCCATATTTGCATCCATTTGATGGGTTATCTATGCTGAAAAAAACCGATCAAACCGTGCATATGTCCCATATGGAACTGTCTCGCCGGGGTCCTGTGACCTACACCTGGGGCAACGTCAGCGGCATCGTCCACACCCACGGCCCCAACGCCTACTACGGTCAAGCCAACAAGCAAGAGCTGGCCACCAGCCAACACCAAGAAGGAGGAAGTTTGCATGACTTCTGCGGAAGAAAAATCCCTAAAGCTCACCGCCGTCTCCGTGCGGGAGGGCGTGCTCACCGGCACCCACGCCGCCAAGGCTGGACATCCCGGCGGCTCTCTGTCCGCCGCCGACCTGTTCACCTATCTCTACTTCAAAGAGCTGCGCATTGACCCTAAGAATCCCACTTGGGAAGATCGGGACCGTTTCGTCCTCTCCAAGGGCCACACTGCCCCCGGTATGTATGCCGCTATGGCCCACCGGGGCTTCTTCCCCGTGGAGGACCTGCTCACCCTGCGCCACATCGGCAGCCACCTCCAGGGCCACCCCAACATGAACTCCACCCCCGGCGTGGACATGTCCACCGGCTCTCTGGGCCAGGGTCTGTCCGCCGCCGCCGGCATGGCCAAGGGCGCCAAGTTCCTGGGCAAGGACGTGAACGTCTACAGCCTGCTGGGAGACGGCGAGCTGGCCGAGGGCCAGATCTGGGAGGCCACCATGTTCGCCGCCCACTACAAGCTGGACAACCTGTGCATCATCGTGGACATCAACGGCCTGCAAATTGATGGCCGCACCTGCGATGTCATGAACACCGAGCCCGTGGACGAGAAGTTCGCCGCCTTCGGCTGCGATGTGGTGAAAATCAACGGCCACGACTTCAACGAGATGGAGACCGCCTTCGCCAAGTTCCACGCCAACCGAGGCACCGGCAAGCCCACCGCCATCCTCATGGCCACCACCAAGGGCAAGGGTGTGTCCTACATGGAGGATCAGGCCAGCTGGCACGGCAAGGCTCCCAACGATGAGGAGTACGCACAGGCTATGGCAGAACTGGCAGCCGCTCGGGCTGCCCTGGAGGTGTAATTATGGCAGAAGTAAAGAAAATTGCGACCCGTGAAGGTTACGGCAAAGCTCTGACGGAGCTGGGCGAGGTGCACCCCAACCTGGTGGTGCTGGACGCCGACCTGGCCGGAGCCACCAAGACCGCTGTCTTCAAAAAGGCGTTCCCCGACCGGCATTTCAACTGTGGCATTGCCGAGGCCAACATGGTCAATGTGGCCGCCGGTCTGTCCACCATGGGTCTGGTCCCCTTCGTCTCTTCCTTCGCCATGTTCGCCGCCGGACGGGCCTATGAACAGGTGCGCAATACCGTCGGCTATCCCCATCTGAACGTCAAGATCGGCGCCACCCACGGCGGCATCTCCGTGGGCGAGGACGGCGCTTCCCACCAGTGCTGTGAGGACTTCGCCCTCATGCGCACCATCCCCGGCATGACTGTCATGTGTCCCTCCGATGAAGTGGAGGCCCGTAAGATGGTAAAGGCCGCCTATGCTATGGAGGGTCCCGTGTATATGCGCTTCGGACGCTCTGCCACTCCCGTGTTCCACGACGAGGACTTCGACTTCCAGATCGGCAAGGGCGAAGTGATTCAGGACGGCACCGATGTGGCCATCATCGCCACCGGCATCATGGTGCCTGAGGCCATTGAGGCCGGTAAGGCCCTTCACGAGGCTGGCATCTCCGCCCGAGTCATCAACATGGCCACCATCAAGCCTCTGGACGAGGAGCTGGTGCTCAAGGCCGCAAAGGACTGCGGCAAGATCGTCACCGTGGAGGAGCACTCCATTGTGGGCGGCCTGGGCGAGGCAGTGAGCAGCCTGCTCAGCGAGCGCCAGCCCACCCTCATCCGCCGCATCGGCGTCAACGACGAGTTCGGCTACTCCGGCCCCGCCGCTGCCCTGCTCAAGGAGTTTGGGCTGTGCGCCGACCACATTGTGGAGGTAACCAAGTCCCTGGTATCCCAGGGCTAATCCCAAGCAGTCGGCCCATTGTCCCTCGCAGCGCTCCGTAGCTGGCAGCGCCGTATTTGGCACAGAAACTGCGGCGGATACTGAGCAAAGGTTGAAGGCTCACTGTCTCCGCCATAAACAAATGGGAATATGAAAGGGTTTGTTGCAAAACAGGCCAAGCAAAAGACAGACTGGGTATCCCGGAAAGTGAACCGCTCCCCGTCAAGAGGACAGTGAAAAAATATAAAGTTTTCCCGGCCAGTAGCCTATGTGTGCTGCTGGC
>CALWXF010000017.1 GCA_944385445.1 uncultured Oscillospiraceae bacterium | reverse complement strand
GGGGGCTGTCACCGTAGGTGACTGGGGGATTGTCTCTGGTGGGGAGTTAGGCAATCTACGTATTTTGCAACAGGCCCGGAAGGGTCAGCGCCGTCCGCCGCCCCGGGGACCTCCTCGGCCACCGCCGCCAAAGGAGCGGCCACCGCCAAACGAACGCCCGCCGCCCCCGAAGGAGCGACCGCCTCCGAAGCTGCCGGGGCGGTTGGGTCGTCCGCCGCCGAACCCGCCGCCAGGACGGGGACCACGGAAGGAGGTGGTGGGGCCATGCCCAGGCCGTCCCCCCATAGGACGCCCGCCCATGGGCGGGTGAGGGTGGTGGTGATGATGGTGGTGGGGGCGAGGGGGGAACATCCAGAAGGGGCGATATGTGTAGTTGGGGCCGTAGTAGCCGCCCCGATACCGACGGTACCGGGAGCCCTCCATCAGGGAGAGCACCACAACTACCAACAGGAAAATCATCAGAATATCCATAGTTCCTCCCAAGTCAGGCCAGGTAGTGGGTCTGATACCACTGGGTCAAAGCGTCGGAGAGGGAGAGCAGGGCCTGGGTGTAGTCCCCCTTGGCAAAGGACTTTTCCATATACTCGTAGGCATAGGCGGCACAGTCATCGTCGGTGAACACGTCCATGAGACTGCTGCCCTGAATGAGCCAGTAGTTCTCCCCCGAGATGTCCAGCACCACCATGAAGTCGTTGGCGCCCAGACCCATCTGTTCTGCCTGTTCCATGGCGTAGTTGTCCAGGTCGTCTTTTCCGTAGTTGCAGGTCAGAAAGCCGATGACTACCCCCATGGAGCTGTCCAGAGAGCGGTTATTGCTCTCCAACTGCTTGATGCAGGAGGAGGTGAGGACTTCCGCCTGGTCCGAGACGAACCACGGGGCATCTTGGGAGGTGGCAACGTGTCCGCCGCTGCCTGGTCGGCGGGCCAGTCCGATTCCCACCGCCAGGATGATCATCATGGCGGTGAGCAGAACGGCCACGCCGGTTCGTTTGAATAGTTTCATAGGAGCTCACCCCGGGGATCAGCCCCGCAGCTCCAGCAGCTTCTGCTTCAGCTCGCCCTCGATGCGCTGAAGCTCCGCCTCTGCCTCCCGGCGCTTCTGTGCGCCCTGGGTCTGGATGTCCATGACCTCGTCCAGGGTGGCGATGAGCTGCTGGTTGGTGTGTTGAAGGGTCTCCAGGTCCACAATGCCCCGCTCGGACTCCCGGGCGGCCTCCACGGTGCCCATGTGGAGCATCTCTGCATTCTTTTGCAGCAGCTGGTTGGTCATATCCGACACAGCGCTCTGGGCTGCGGCGGCCTGACGGGAGTGCTCTAACCCTAAGGCCAGCACCATCTGGCTCTTCCAAAGAGGAATGGTGTTGACCAGAGAGGACTGAATCTTCTCCAGCATCAAGGCGTCGTTGTTCTGAATCATCCGGGTCTGGGGGCCCATCTGGATGGACACCATGCGGGTCAGTTCCAGGTCGTGGAGCTTCTTTTCAAAGCGGTTGCACAGGTTGGCGTAGTCGTTGTACTTCTGGGCCGCCTCCTGGGTTTTGGTCTGGGTGGCGGTCTGCTGGAGCTGGGCCAGGGTCTCGCTGCGGGCCTTGTCCAGGGCCTTCTTGCCCGCCAGGATATACATGGTCAGCTCCTTATAATATTTGGTGTTCAGATCGTACATCTGGTCCAGCATGGCGATGTCCTTCATCAGGGTCAGCTGGTGGTTCTCCAGCACCGCCACGATTTTATCCACATTGGCCTCGGCCTTGTCGTAGCTGGCCTTCAGGGCCATGGCCTCCTTTTTCTTCTTCTGGAAGAAGCCGAAGATGCCGCTTTTCTCCTCCTCACCAAAGGTTTTCAGCTCCACCACCAGGGAGGACAGGGCCTGCCCCACCTGGCCCAGGTCCTTGGTGCGCACGTTGTTCAGGGCATTTTCCGAGAAGTCAGCGATGTTCTTCTGGGCGGCAGCGCCGTATTGAAGCACCATGGCGGTGTCGGTGAGGTCGATTTTCTGGGCGAAATCCTCCACCATCTGCTGCTCCTGGGGGGAGAGCTGAATCTCAGCCACGGCCTCCTGGGGGGCAGGAGTGGGCGCCACAGGCGCAGCGGGGGCAGAGGTGTCCAGAGTGGGATTCAAGGTGAGAGTGGGGGTGAAATCCTGATTGTCATTCATGGTACATTCCTCCTACGGGTCATTTTTGAATGTCGTCGGTGGACAGATTCATGGAGCCCAGGCCTTCCCGGGCCAGCATCTGTTCCAGTACGTCAATGTCGGTGCTGATGTCCATGGCCTCCTGGCCATACAGGGCGTCCAGTTGGCGGTCAAAGGCGGTGCAGATGGTGGACATGATGTCCTCAATGCGACCCTTGGTGCCGTCGATGTTGGCTCCCTCCACCCCGGTGGCGTCCATGCGGTCATAGGCGTTGAGCAGCTTCAGGGTGGTGGGGAGGTAGTAGTTGAGGAATCGGCGGATCTGGGGCAGCTTGTCCGGGCTCTTGACCACGGCGTCCATGATCTTCTGGGTGGTGTGCTCCAGTCGGTCGATCTGCTGGGAGAGGGTCGGGTCTTGGATGGCGTCGTTGAGGCGGCGCATCTCGGATAGGGCCCGGTCCCGCTCTTGGAGCAGCTGCTGGACCTCAGGGGAGACGGGCTCGGCCTGGGGCTTCTGGGGTTGAGGCTCAGACTCGTTGTCGTCCTCTTCCAGGTCGTCGATTTCATAGCCTCGGTCGGGGAGGATGATCTTGCCCAGATAGTACACCACTGCAGAGGCCAGACCGGCCATAATATAGTGGGTGGGTTTATACAGAGGGGCGGCCAGAGACCACACCAGCCAGGTGCCTCCCACCAGATAAATGGGGAGGACGCTTTTTTTGCGAACGAAAGCCACAGCGCACGCTCCTTTCTTCCAGCATGGATATTTGCTTTATTGTAACGCACTAAAGTGGGGGTGTCAAGAAAATGAGGCCCGGGGCAAGGCATTGACTTTCCCTATTTTGTGGGGTAGAATGAAACTCTAGACCATAAAACAGGCAGGTGTACAGCCATGATGACCCTAGAAAATTTCAAACAGGCCAGAAAGGTTCTGGAAGGTGTGCTCCACCCCACGGACCTGATTTACAGCACCTTCTTCTCCAAGTCCACCGGCAACCATGTCTACATCAAGCCGGAGAACATGCAGGTGACCGGGGCCTACAAAATCCGGGGCGCTTACTTTAAGTGCTCCACTCTCACCCAGGAGGAGAAGGAGCGGGGGCTCATTACCGCCTCGGCGGGCAACCACGCCCAGGGCGTGGCCTATGCGGCCCAGGCCGCCGGCATTCCCGCCACCATCATCATGCCCACCACCACCCCGCTGGTGAAGGTCAACAACACCAAGGACTACGGGGCCCGTGTTATTTTGCACGGCGAGACCTTTGATGATGCAGCGTCCATGGCGGCCCTGATGAGCCAGGAGGAGGGGTACACCTATGTACACCCCTTCAACGACCTCACTGTGTCCACGGGCCAGGGCACCATTGCCTATGAGATTTTCAAGGATCTGCCGGATGTGGATGTGATTCTGGTGCCCATCGGCGGCGGCGGGCTGGCCGCTGGCGTGGCCACTCTGGCCAAGCTGCTCAACCCCTCGGTGCAGGTCATCGGCGTGGAGCCCACAGGTGCGGCGTCCATGAAGGCCAGCCTGGAGGCCGGACATGTGGTCACGCTGTCCGCCGTGAATACCATTGCCGACGGCGTGGCGGTGAAGACCCCCGGCGACCTGGTGTTCCCCTACATTCAGAAGAACGTGGACGACATCCTAACCATCGGAGATGGAGAGCTGGTGGACGCCTTCCTGGATGTGATGGAGAAGCACAAAATGGTGGTGGAAAATGCGGGCCTGCTCACCATCGCCGCCCTGCGCCACCTGGAGTGCAAGGGCAAGAATGTGGTGTCGGTGCTCTCCGGGGGCAATATGGACGTGATCACCATCTCCTCTCTGGTGCAGCATGGGCTCATCAACCGGGGCCGCATCTTTACCTTCTCGGTGCAGCTGCCCGACCGGCCCGGCGAGCTGCTCCGTGTGGCGGAGCTGGTGGCCCGAGAAAACGGCAACATCATCAAGCTGGACCACAACCAGTTTGTCAACATCAACCGTCAGGCCGGGGTGGAGCTGAAGGTGACTTTGGAGGCCTTTGGCCACCAGCACAAGGAGGAGATGTTGTCCTCCCTGGCCAAGGCAGGTTATCAGGTGAGCGAAGTGGCCACCTCCTGCGTGTACGAATAAGTTCCAATTGCCGTCCGGCAAAGGGGACTCCTTTGCCGGACGGCTATGCCAATGCGGCACACGGTCGGCTTGGAGACCGGGCGAGCGTGGGAGATCGGGGGGAGAGCGCCCGGGCAGCCGGCAGCGGTATCCGCTTGTGGTATCCTATGAGGATGCCCCGTGGGCGGTGTGCCCTCCCCAGCCCCTGAGAGAGGGGAAAACAATCAAAAGAAGAAAGACAAAGGTGGAAGAGAACATGATAAAGATTGCGCCATCCATTTTATCAGCAGATTTTTGTAATTTGGGGCGGGACATTCAGCGGGTCCACACCGCCGACCTGCTCCATGTGGATGTGATGGATGGGGCCTTTGTGCCTAACATCACCATTGGCATCCCGGTGGTGAAGTCCATTCGCAGCCATACGGATATGTTTTTGGATGTCCACCTGATGATTGACAAGCCGGTGCGGTATGTGGAGGACTTCTGTAAGGCGGGGGCGGATTTGGTGAGCATCCACCTGGAGGCAGACCACCCCACCCGCATCCAGCAGGCCCTGGATATCATCGGGGACCACGGAGTGAAAAAGGCAGTTGCCCTGCGGCCCATCACCTCCCCGGAGGCCATCCTGCCCTACATTGACCAGCTGGACATGGTGCTGGTGATGACGGTGGAGCCGGGCTTCGGCGGTCAGGCCTTTATGGAGCACCAGCTCAAGACCATCGCCCGGGTACGGGAGATCATCCAGGCCCACAACCCCAGCTGTGACCTGGAGGTGGACGGCGGCATCAGCCCGTCCACGGCACGGCGTGTGGTGGAGGCGGGCGCCAACGTGCTGGTGGCGGGCTCTGCGGTGTACGGAGCCCCTGACATTTCCGCCGCCATTGCAGCGCTGCGGGCGGCAGAGTAAGACGTACAACATCTGGAGGCAAGAGCATGGATTATTTTCCCCCGGCATTGGAAAACCTAGTGGAACAATTTGCAAAGCTGCCCGGCGTGGGGCGTAAGAGCGCCCAGCGGCTGGCCCTGTACCTGTTGGGCCGCCCGGAGGAGGAGGCAAAGGCCTTTGCCGACGCCATCCTCCAGGCCAAGGGGAGCATCGGCTACTGCCCCAAGTGCCAGAACCTCACCCAGGGGGAGGGGCTGTGCTCCCTGTGCAGTTCCCCTCGGCGGGACCAGCACACCGTGTGCGTGGTGGCAGACCCCAAGGACGTCATCGCCCTGGAGCGGGCCCACGAGTACCAGGGGGTGTACCATGTGCTCCACGGAGTCATCTCGCCCATGAACCATGTGGGCCCCGACGATCTGCGCATTGCCCAGCTGGTGGAGCGGGTGTCTGGTGGAGAGGTGGAGGAGGTCATCATGGCCACCAATCCGGATACGGAGGGGGAGGCCACCGCCATGTACCTCTCCCGGCTGCTCAAGCCCTTCGGGGTGAAGGTCAGCCGTCTGGCCTACGGCATCCCCGTGGGCAGCCACCTGGAGTTTGCCGACGACGCCACGTTGATGCGGGCCATGGAGGGCCGCCGGGAAATGTGAGAAGAAAAAGACCGTTGCAGAACGTCTCTCTGCAACGGTCTTTTTGCGTGTTTGGGTGATTACACCTGGTCGTCGGTCTTGACCTCAGGCTCTTCAAAGTCGGCGGCATCTGCTTCGGCCTCTGCGTCAGCGTCTGCCTGGGGAGCGGTGTCCTCGGTGGGGGTGTTGCCCACATACTCCCAGTCGGCGTCCTCAAAGTCGGACTCACAGGCGTGCTCCACTTCCTCGTCGGTGAGGTTGCCGGAGGACTTGAGATCGGCAATGCGCTGCTCGTTGACCTGAATCTGGGCCTTGGAGCGGGTGATCTTATCGCACAGATCCGCATAGGCGGCCTCGGGAGCGGAGCCCCGCTCGGCGTAGTACAGGCGGCCCAGGTCCATATAGGCCCGGCGAATGGCGTCCTGCTCGCTGAGGTTGAGCACCTTGAGCTTGCTGATTTCGGCCAGCTGCTTGGCCTTGGACACGCCGGTGTCGGTGAGCTCCAGCGCCTTGGCCACGCCAGTCTGGGCCAGGTCCTTGGCACGCTCCTTCAGGTCGTTGAGATCAATGTTGATATTCATAACGGTGCCTCCTTATCGGGGATGGTTCCCATAGTCTCTTTGAGGCTATTTTATGCTGAGTTGGACGAAAAAGCAAGGACTTTCTAGGCTGCGCTTAGTCCTGTTCGTCCACCACATCGGAAACCAGGAAACGGGGGCGGCCTTTGGCCTCCATGTATAGCTTGCCCACATATTCGCCGATTACCCCCAGAGCCAGCAAGATGAGCCCGCCGATGAGCCACACCGAGCAGGAAAGGCTGGCCCAGCCGGTGACAGTGTTGCCCGTAACCCAGCGGATGACGTTGTAGAGGATCATAAACAGGGAGACGAGAAAGACGAAAAAGCCCAGCCCGGTGATGAGGCGCAGGGGCTTCACCGACAGGGAGGTGATGCCCTCCAGGGCGAAGGCCAGCATTTTTTTCAGCGGGTACTTGCTCTCGCCGGCAAATCGTTCCCCCCGCTCGTAGGTGACCACGTCGGTGCGGTAGCCGATCATGGGGACGATGCCCCGCAAAAACAGGTTCACTTCCCGGAACTGGGACAGCCCTTCCAGGGCCCGCCGGGACATGAGGCGGTAGTCGGCGTGGTTGAACACCGTCTCCGCCCCCAGGGCGTTCATGAGGCGGTAGAAGGCTTCGGCGGTGGTGCGCTTAAAGAAAGTGTCCCGCTCCCGGCTGGAGCGCACGCCGTAGACGATATCCACCCCTTCCAGATACTTGTCCACCATCTCGTCCACGGCGTCTATGTCGTCTTGCAGGTCGGCGTCCATGGAGATGGCCATGTCCGCCCGGTCCTTGGCGTACATCAGCCCCGCCAGCAGGGCGTTCTGGTGGCCCCGGTTGCGGCTGAGGTTGAGGCCGGAAAAGAGATGATTGCCGATGTGCAGGCGCTCAATGATCTCCCAGGTGCCGTCCCGGGAGCCGTCGTTGACAAAGAGAATGCGGCTTTTGCGGCTGATGCGGCCACGATTCATCAGGTATTGCAGCTTGTCCCGCAGCCGCCGGGCGGTTTCAGGCAGTACTTCCTGCTCATTGTAGCAGGGGACCACCACATAGAGGGTATTTTGCATGGGAACCCACACCCTTTCCTTGGGATATACTGCAATTATTATAATCTATCCCACGGTGGTTGGCAAGGACTCTTCGGTGAGCCATTCCCTGAGGTGTCCGATGGCCCGCCGCTCCATGCGGGAGATCTGTACCTGGCTGACCCCCAAAATCCGGGCGGTGCGCTCCTGGGTGAGATTTTTGTAGAAGCGCAGCAGGATGACCTTTCGCTCCCGGTCCGGCAGGGCGTCAATGGCCTGGCGCAGGGCCAGCCGCTCCACCACTTCCTCCTCCATGCCGTCGCAGCCCAGAATGGACTCCAGGGTAAAGCCGTCCTCTCCCGTCTGGCTCTGGAGGGAGGCCACGGACAGGGTGGCGGTCTCGGCGGCGGCGATGTCCTCCGGCTCCAGCCCGGTGGCCTGGGCCAGCTCCCCCACGGTGGGGTCCCGGCCCAGGCGGTGGTACAGATCCTGGCGGCACTGGCGCAGGGCCATGGCCCGCTCCTTGATGCCACGGCTGACCTTCACCGAGCCGTCATCCCGGAGAAAGCGGCGGATCTCTCCGGCGATTTTGGGGACGGCATAGGTGGAGAACTGGGTGCCGTAGCTGGTGTCAAACCCCCGCACCGCCTTGAGAAACCCCAGGCAGCCCAGCTGATACAGGTCCTCCGGGTCCACCCCTCGGCCATAGTAGCGGCGGGCCACCGACCAGATGAGGCCGCTGTTTTCCAGCAGCAGCCGCTCACAGGCGTCGTTGTCCCCGCCCCGGGCGGCGTCCAGCAGAGAGAGGGTGTCCAGGGTGTTCATTGCCCCCCACCCACCCGGCGGGCGATGCGGCGGCGCATGGTCACGGTGGTACCCTTGCCCACGGTGGAGCGCACCTTCACTGTGTCCATGAAGCTCTCCATAATGGTAAAGCCCATGCCGGAGCGCTCCTCGTTTCCGGTGGTGAACAGGGGGGTGCGGGCTTGCTCCACGTCGGGGATGCCTACGCCGCCGTCCTTGATTTGGATTTCCAGCTGCAGGTCCTCCAGTAGCCGCAGGCGCATGGTGATCTTTCCCAGGGTGTTGGGGTAGGCGTGGACGATGGCGTTGGTCACCGCCTCAGATACAGCGGTTTTGATGTCGGCGATTTCGTCTAAAGTGGGGTCCAGCTGGGTGGCAAAGCAGGCCGCCACCGCCCGGGCAAAGCCCTCATTGGCGGACCGGGAGGTGAACACCACGGTGGTCTGATCCAAAGCTTTCACTATGTAGCCCTCCTTATTCCAGTGTGATGAGCCGTCCGATGCCGGCGGCGTCCAGTACCCGGCGGGGCTGGGACGGAATCCCCACCACCCGCAGATTTCCACCCAGCTGGTCCATCTGTCTCAGGGCCCGGAGCAGGACGGCGATGCCGGAGCTGTCCATGAAGGTGACGCTGGACAAATCCAGCACCAGGCGCATGGGCAGGGTGGAAGAGATGGTGTTGTCGATGTTTTCCATAATGGTACGGGCGCTGTGGTGGTCGATCTCTCCACGCACGGAGATGACGGTGGCCCCGTTTTGCTTGTCAATGGTAATGGGCATGGCTTGTCCTCCTGAAGTGAGATTGCTCTCATTATATCCGGCGTGGGACGGGAACCGTGGCGAAGTCTGCCAAAAAGCAAAAAAATTCCGGGGTGTGCCACGCACACCCCGGAATGGGGAAGAAAATTTTTAGTTCATGGCGCTGAGCTGCTCTTCGATCTTGGCAATGAGCACCTTCAGCTTCTCGGCCCGGTCCTTCTCGGCGGCCACCACATGCTCGGGGGCCTTGCTCAGGAAGCCGGGGTTGGACAGCTTGCCTTCCAGGCCCTTGAGCTCGCCCTGCTTCTTGCCCAGGTCCTTCTCCAGGCGGGCCTTTTCCTTGGCCAGGTCCACCAGCTCGGCCAGAGGCATATACAGCTTGGCCATGTGGGTGATGTCGCACACCATGCCGGCGGTGTCGGTGAGGTCTTCGCTGCGCACCTCCACGCTGGCACACCAGGCCAGACGCTTGAGATGGGCCTCACCGGAGGCGAAGATGCCCGGCTCGTTGGTGACGATGGTGAGAGCGGCCTTCTTGGAGGGGGGCACGTTCATCTCGGAGCGGCGGGCACGAATGGCACGGATGACGTCCATGACGGCCTCCATGGACTCCTTGGCCTCCACATCGCTCCAGGCGGGGGCGGCCTTGGGCCAGGACTGGAGCATGAGGAAGTCACCCTCATGGGGCAGAGCCTGCCAGATCTCCTCGCTGATGAAGGGCATGAAGGGGTGGAGAAGCTTGAGGGTCTCGGTGAGGACGTACACCAGCACCTGCTGGGCCTGCACCTTGGCAGCCTCGTCCTCGCCCTGGAGGCGGGCCTTGGTCAGCTCGATATACCAGTCGCAGTAGTCGCTCCAGATGAAGTCGTAGACCTTGGCGGAGGCCACGCCCAGCTCATAGGCCTCCATATTCTCGGTGACCTCATGGATGACCTCGCCCAGGCGGCAGAGGATCCACTTGTCCTCCGGCTCCAGGGTGTCGGGCAGCTTGTTCTCGGTGATGGTCAGGTTCATCATCACGAAGCGGCTGGCGTTCCAAATCTTGTTGGCAAAGTTGCGCATGGCCTCGCACTTCTCCACATAGAAGCGCATGTCGTTGCCGGGGCTGTTGCCGGTGATAAGGTTGAAGCGCAGGGCGTCGGCGCCGTACTTCTCCGCCATCTCCAGGGGGTCAATGCCGTTGCCCAGGCTCTTGGACATCTTGCGGCCCTTGTCGTCCCGCACCAGACCGTGGATGAACACGGTGTGGAAGGGTGTCTTGCCGGTGTGGGCGCAGCCGGAGAAGATCATCCGGGCCACCCAGAAGAAGATGATGTCGTAGCCGGTGACCAGTACATCGGTGGGGTAGAAGTACTTGAAGTCCTCGCTGTTCTCGTCCGGCCAGCCCAGGGTGGAGAAGGGCCACAGGGCAGAGGAGAACCAGGTGTCCAGCACGTCCTCCTCCTGGGTGATGTTGTGGGAGTGGCAGTGCTCGCACTCGGTGGGGTCGGTCTCGGACACAGTGATGTGGCCGCACTCGGAGCAGGTCCAGGCGGGGATCTGGTGGCCCCACCACAGCTGACGGGAGATACACCAGTCATGGACGTTCTCCATCCAGTTGGTGTAGGTCTTGGTGAACCGCTCGGGGACGAACTTGGTCTCGCCCTCCTTCACCACCCGCAGGGCCTCCTCGGCCAGGGGGCCCATTTTGACAAACCACTGGGCGGAGATGATGGGCTCCACGTCGGTGCCGCAGCGGTAGCAGGTGCCCACGTTGTGCTGGTGGTCCTCGATCTTCTCCAGCAGGCCCAGCTCGTCCAGGTCAGCCACAATGGCTTTCCGGGCCTCGTAGCGCTCCATGCCCTGATACTTACCGCCGTTTTCATTCACCACGCCGTGGTCATCCAGCACCCGGATGGACTCCAGGTTGCACCGCAGACCCACCTCGAAGTCGTTGGGGTCGTGGGCGGGGGTCATCTTCACGCAGCCGGTGCCGAACTCCATGTCCACATACTCGTCGGCCACAATGGGGATCTCCCGGTTGACCAGGGGCAGCAGGCACTTCTTGCCGATGAGGTCCTTGTACCGCTCGTCGTTGGGGTTGACGGCCACGCCGGTGTCGCCCAGCATGGTCTCAGGACGGGTGGTGGCCACGATGACATAGCGGCCCTCCTCCCCCACGATGGGGTAGCGCAGGTGCCACAGGTGGCCGGGCTTGTCCTGGTACTCCACCTCGGCGTCGGACAGGGCGGTGACGCAGTGGGGGCACCAGTTGACGATGCGGCTGCCCTTATAGATGAGGCCCTTCTTGTACAGGGAGACAAACACATGGCGCACGGCCTTGGACAGGCCCTCGTCCATGGTGAACCGGGAGCGGTCCCAGTCACAGGAGGCGCCCATCTTTTTCTGCTGGGCCACGATGCGGTTGCCGTACTGGTGCTTCCAGTCCCACACCCGCTCCAGGAACTTCTCACGGCCCAGGTCGTGGCGGGACAGGCCCTCCTTCTTGCGCAGTTCTTCCTCCACCTTGATCTGGGTGGCGATGCCGGCGTGGTCGGTGCCGGGCACCCACAAAGCGGCGTAGCCCTGCATCCGCTTGAAGCGGATCAGGATGTCCTGGAGGGTGCAGTCCATGGCGTGGCCCATGTGCAGCTGTCCGGTGACGTTGGGGGGCGGCATGACGATGGTGAAGGGCTTCTTGTCCGGGTCACGGTGCCCGGCAAAGCAGCCGTTCTTCTCCCACATCTCGTAGATGCGGCCCTCCACCTCCTGGGGTTCATAGACCTTGGGCAGTTCTTTCTTCATAACAACACTCCTTATTTGTCATGGGGCAAAAAAAGTTCGCCCCAAGTCGTAGACTCAGGGCGAACGAAACATGTCCGCGGTACCACCTGAATTCGAGCCGAAAGCCTCGGCCCGCACTCTTTTCCCACTGACGTAGGGACACGGCGGCATTTACTCCTTGTGTTCAACGCCGCAGCTCCGGGACCACCTTCCCCACACTCTCTGCCATGCCTTGCACCAAACCGGCATCTCTCTGAACCAGAAGCGGGTGGGTACTCCTTCCCATCACAGCCATTGTACCGTAACAGTATATGCAAAATCGGGAGCGTTGTCAAGGAAAAGCAGGTGGATTCAGCCGCCCAGCCGGGGCAGACACAGCAGAGGGTCTCCCGCCAGATTGCTGAGGATGTAGTGGCTCTGGGTGACATAGATCAGCCGATTGCCGTGCTGGTGCACAAACCCCTGGGCGGCGAAGGGGGACTTGCCGTCCCGGCTCATCACCACATAGCTGGTGGGGACACCAGAGGAGACGGTGTGGTAGGACAGCAGGGCGGGGGTGTCGCTGTGGGTGGGAGTGAGGAAGGCGGGGGCATAGCCCTCCCCGGAGAAGATGGTGTTGCCCTCCCAGTCGGTGACCCGGAAGGAGGTGTGGTCGGTGTCGTACACCAGCAGCACCCGGTCCCCGTTCACATCGGCCCGGCTGCAGTTTTCACCTACATCCAGGGTGTGGGTGGCGTCGGCGGTGGTGTGGATGGTGAGGGTGGTGCCCTCCAGCTGGAACCAGCCGTCGGCGAAGGTGCCCTTGCCCTCCGTGTAGGTGGAGGGGTGGAAGTCGGCGGGGGTCTGGGTGGAGACGGTGCCGTCTCGCAGGTCAATGTACAAATAGTTGAGCATGGTGTCGTCGGTGGGCCAGTGCAGGTAGGGCCAAATCACGCCGGAGGGCAGGGCAGGAAGGTCAACCTTACGGCTGGTGTGGAAGGGGGTGGCTGTACCGTCCGGGGCAACGATCTCCAGTGTTTCCTCTGGGGTGACCATGATGACACCTTGCTGCCAGACCCCCAAAAGGCGGGTGTAATCTTGTCCGCTGTACCAGCTGCCATCGGCGGCAGCCAGGCCCAGCTGCTGCTGGGCGTTGCCGTTGGCATCCGTTTCATATGTGGTCAGTACCAGCATGGGGGTGTCTGTGTCCTCCAAATAGGAGACCTCATAAAAGACTGGGTCTGTGACCATCACGCCATCCTGGGTGGCCAGACCATAAATCCATAACGGGTCTGGAGTGGTGGCGAGGGAGCCGCCGATGTAGGGAATGAGGGGACCATATTCCTTGGAGGGGATCAGGTGATCGGTGTATTCCTCATACCACCGCTGGGACTTGGGGGTGTGGATGGGCTCCAGCATGTCCCAGTGGGCGGTGACGGTGGTGGTGAGCGCCGTGTCACTGCCCTGGGCGGTGGAGGGGTAGCCCTCCAGCAGCTGCCGCCCGGTGGGGCTCAGCAGCCAGGAGAAGAGGGCGGCGGTGGGGGAGTTGGGGTCCTGCTGCGCCCCCATGGCCACATAGTAGGTGGTGGTCAGGGGATAGGTGTGGTCGCTGACAGTCTGGGTGGAGGGGGTCACCCCTTCCACCTTCAGCAGCTTCATGTTCTGGGTCCCCTCCAGGTCCTGGGTGTGGCGGTAGAAGGTGTAGCCGATGGCGTTGGGGGAGTTGTCATAGGTGTACGGCAGCCCGCTGAAGTCCCAGAGGCCGATCATGGAGTAGCCCTCCAGGGGCTCTATCCGTGTTTCCCCATCCATCACCAGGCGGTCCATCAGGGCCTGGCTGCCCGTGTCGTCGGTGTGCTGGAAGGGGAGAATCTCCGCATCCTTGCCGCCTACCTCCTTCCAGTTGGTGATGTCCCCGGTGTAGATGTCCCGGAGCTGCTCCACGGTGAGGGAGTCCACCGGGTTGTCGGCGTGGACCACAAAGACCAGCCCGTCGGTGGCCAGCTCCTCCATCTGTACCTCGAACCCATCCTGCTCCAGCTGGTCCAGCATGGCCTGGGGCGGGTCTGAGAGGAGAATCAGGTCATTCTTTCCCATCCTCAGCCGCCGGAGGGCGCTCTCGGCGCCGTTGAACTTGGTCAGATCGCTGGTCTGCTGCTGGAACTCCCCCAGCAGCACGGCGGCCAGGTTCTGGGCCAGGGGGACGGCGTCGGCGGAGCCATCCAGCCGGGGAAAGTTCTTCCGGGTGAAGGTGAGCTCCTGGGGGGCGGGGTCAGAGGATGGAGTGACCTCTCCGGTGGGGCTTTTGCAGGCGGAGAGGGTAAACAGCAGCGCCATAGACAGCATGGCGGCGGATTTCACAGCCTTCATAACGTACCTCCTCGTAAAAAACAAACGGCATGGTGGTCTACGCTCTCATGATACCATGGCGCTGGGGGGAAGTCGTTACAGAGGGGATGCAAAGGGGCTACAATGCGGTTACCAATGGTTACAGTGGTTACAGAAAGCCCCCGCCTGGGAAAATCAGGCGGGGGCTTTCAAGAAGTTGAGTTTTACTTCATCAGGGAGCACACCAGCTGGGTGTAGGCGGCGGCATCCTCAATGGGCAGGCCTGCAATGAGCAGGGCCTGGTGGTAGAGCACCTGCACATAGGTGGCGGCCTTCTCTTTGTCGCCGTTGTCCACGGCGGCACGCAGAGCGGCAAAGGCATCGGAGTTGGGGTTGAGTTCCAGCACTCGCTCCGCTTTCATCATGCCCGCCTGGTTGCCCTCCATGCGGGAGAAGTACTTCTCCATCTCCAGGGTCATGGGGCCATCGGCGGTCATGCACACGGGAGCGGTTTTAAGGATTTTGGAGATGCGGGCTTCCTTGATCTTGTCCCCCAGGGTCTCCTTCACAAAGTCCAGCACAGACTTGCTCTCCTCGGCCTGCTTCTCCTGCTGGGCCTTCTCCTCGTCGGTCTCGGGCAGGGCGTCGGGGTCGGACACAGACTTGATCTTCTTGCCGTCCACCTCAGCCAGGGCCTGCATGACAAACTCGTCTACCTCTTCGGTGAGGCAGAGGATCTCGTAGCCACGGTCGGCCACCCGCTCCACCTGGGGCAGGGAGGCGGCCTGAGCGGCGGAGTCGGCGCAGACGTAGTAGACATACTCCTGGCCCTCCTTCATCCGCTCCACATACTCCGCCAGAGAGGTGAGCTTGTCCGAAGCGGTGGAGCCGAACAGCAGCAGATCCCGCAGCAGGTCCTTCTTGGCACCGTACTGGTCCACCACGCTGTACTTGAGCTGGCGGCCAAAGGCGGCCCAGAACTTTTCATAGGTCTCCCGGTCGTCCTTCATCATCTTAGAAAGCTCGTTCTTGATCTTCTTCTCCAGGGCGTTGGCGATGATCTTCAGCTGACGGGTGTGCTGGAGCATCTCACGGGAGATGTTCAGAGAGAAGTCGGGGGAGTCCACCACGCCCTTGACGAAGCGGAAGCAGTCGGGGAGCAGATCGGCGCACTTGTCCATGATGAGCACGCCGGAGGAGTACAGCTGCAAGCCCTTCTCATACTCCCGGGTGTAGAAGTCAAAGGGAGTCTGGCCGGGGACAAAGAGCAGGGCCTTGTAGGTGACGGTACCCTCGGAGGAGGTGGTGATGGTGGCCAGGGGGGCCTGCCAGTCCATGAACTTCTCCTGATAGAAGCGGTCGTACTCCTCCTGCTCCACCTTGGAGCGGGGGCGCTGCCACAGAGGCACCATGGAGTTGATGGTCTTCTCCTCCTGCACCGTCTCCCACTCGGGCTTGTAGTCCTCGGGGGCGTCGGCGGGCTTCTCCTTCATGCGGTAGTCCTCCACCACCATGCGGATGGGGTGACGGATGTAGTCGGAGTACTTCTTGATGAGGCTCTGAAGATGGTTGCTGTCCAGATACTCATCGTAATTCTCTTCCTCGGTGTTGTCCTTGATGGTCATGATGACCTGGGTGCCCCAGCCCTCCATCTCACAGGGGGTGATGGTGTAGCCGTCCACACCGGAGGACTCCCAGCGGTAGGCCTGCTGGTCGCCAAAGCGGCGGGTGAGCACCGTGACTTGCTTGGCCACCATGAAGGCGGAGTAGAAGCCCACGCCGAACTGGCCGATGATGTCGGCGGCGTTGTCCTTGCCCATCTCCTGCTTGAACTGCAGAGAGCCGCTGCGGGCGATGGTGCCCAGGTTGTTCTCCAGCTCCTCCTGGGTCATGCCGATGCCGTTATCGGTGACGGTGAGGGTGCGCTGCTCTTTGTCCGGCGTCACAGTGATGGTAAAGTCAGAAGACTTTACATCAATGCTGCCGTCGCTGAGGGCCAGATAGGCCAGCTTGTCAATGGCGTCGCTGGCGTTGGAAATGATCTCCCGCAGGAAAATCTCTTTGTGGGTATAAATGGAATTGATCATCAGATCCATCAGCCGTTTGGACTCGGCCTGAAACTGTTTTTTCTCCATGAGTGGTACACCTCGAATTGCATGTTTTAGCACTCTCACATGTTGAGTGCTAACTGTACTATAATACTTACTCCCATGTTTTGCAAGGGGTGTAACAAAAAATTCACAAACTTTATCAGAATAGTAGCCCCTGAAATGGAGAGACTATGGGCAAAGGGGAGAAAATGCACCAGAATCAAAATTGAGGTTGCCATGGCATGGGGGCAATGCTATAATATATGCGCATTAAAGTAAAGGTGTAGTTCTATCCCAGTGGTAGAATTCTTCCATATAGATAGCCCCCATTCAGGGAGCAATTACCAACCCGGCCAGGCCGGGGACGCTATGAGGTGTCTTTTTTGAAAAAATATTTCATTCACGGCGGTAGACCGCTGTATGGTAAAGTCGAGATCAGCGGAGCCAAGAATGCCGCTGTCGGTATTATTCCCGCTGCTCTGCTGGTCAATGGCGTGTGCCGCATTGGCAACCTGCCTCAGATCAGCGATGTGACCCTGATGCTCAATATCCTCCAGGAACTGGGGGCCAACGTGCGCACCATCAACCGTTCTACGGTGGAGGTGGACTGCACCGCCATCCATAACTGCCCGGTGGCCTACGAATCCGGGCGTAAAATCCGTGCCAGCTATTACCTGCTTGGCGCGCTTTTGGGGCGTTTTGGCCAGGCAGAAGTGCCTCTGCCCGGCGGCTGTGACTTCGGTGGCCGACCCATCGACCAGCACCTGAAGGGTCTGCGGGCCCTGGGGGCGGACGTGGAAGTGAAAAACGGCTTTATGTGCGCCAAGGTGCCCGACGGACGGCTCAAGGGCAGCCACATCTACCTGGACGTGGTTACCGTGGGCGCCACCATGAACGTGATGCTGGCCGCCACTTTGGCCGATGGGCTCACGGTCATCGAAAACGCCGCCAAGGAGCCTCACATCGTGGACCTGGCCAACTTCCTCAACTCCATGGGCGCTCAGATCACCGGTGCTGGCACCGACGTCATCAAGGTGCGGGGCGTGGAGCACCTCCACGGGGGCGAATACTCCATCATTCCCGACCAGATCGAGGCGGGCACCTATATGGCCGCTGTGGCCGCCGCAGGCGGCGAGGTGCGGGTGAATAACATCATCCCCAAGCACATGGAGTGCATCACCGCCAAGCTGCTGGAGATGGGCGTCGAGGTGGAAGAGGACGGCGACAGCCTCATTGTCCGCCGCAATGGCCCTCTGCACCGGGCCAACATCAAGACCATGCCCTATCCCGGCTTCCCCACTGATATGCAGCCCCAGATTGCCGCAGTCCTCTGTCTGGCAGAGGGCACCAGCGTCATCACCGAGGGTGTGTGGGATAACCGATTCCGCTATACCGAGGAGTTCCGCCGCATGGGTGCCAAGATTCAGGTGGACGGCAAGATCGCCATCATTGAGGGCGTGCCCCAGCTTATGGCAGCCCCGGTGGAGGCCTGTGACCTGCGGGCCGGCGCCGCTCTGGTGGTGGCCGCTCTGGCCGCTCAGGGTGTCTCTGAGGTGGGCAACATCCGCCATGTGGAGCGGGGCTATGAGGACATCGTGGCCAAGCTCACCGGCATTGGAGCCCAGATCGAAGTGGTGGACCTGCCTGATCCCCAGGTGGAGAACGCCAACGCAGCGGGCTAAACATCAAAGATACACATGGACTGCGGCAGTCCCGACAAGGGGCTGCCGCTTTTTGTGGGGAGGGAGAGAAGTTTGTTGAAGTTTGCCACCGTGGCCAGCGGCTCCTCTGGCAACTGCTCGGTCATCACCGACGGCAGCACCCATATCCTCATTGACGCCGGGGTATCCGCCCGGCGCATCACCACTGGGCTCAAGAGCCTGGGCATTCAGCCGGGGGAGTTGTCCGCTATTCTCATCACCCACGAGCACAGCGACCACATCAGCGGCATCCCGGTGCTGTGCCGTCAGCTGGATGTGGAGCTGTACACCGCCGAGGGGACGGCCCGGGAGATATGCCGAAAGAATCCGGAGTTGCAGCCCCGGTTTCGGGTCTTTGACCCCGGGGAGCGCTTTGCTCTGGGGGACCTGGTGGTGGGCAGCTTCCCCGTCAGCCACGACTGTGTCAGCCCCGTGGGCTACACGGTGACCCGTGGGGACCGGAAGCTCACCTTCTGTACCGACCTGGGTGTGGTGACCCAGCCAGTGTTGGAGGCGGTACAGGGGGCCAGCACCCTGGTGGCGGAGTATAACTACGACCCGGAGATGCTGCGCACAGGCCCCTACCCGGAATACTTAAAGAGCCGCATTGCAGGGCAGCGGGGCCACCTGTCCAATCAGGTGGGAGCCCAGCTCACCCGCTGGGCGGTGGAGCGAGGCACCCGGCAAGTGGTGCTGGCCCATCTGTCCAAGGAGAACAACCAGCCCGCCACCGCCAAACTGGCGGCCCAGGCGGGGATTGGAGAGCGGGAGCAGAGCGTGGAGCTGTGCGTAGCGCCCCGCAGCGAGGCCTCGGCGTGGATGGAGGTGTGAGGACATGGTGAGTGTACATATCATCTGCGTGGGCAAGATGAAGGAGAAGTTTTACCTGGAGGCAGCGGCGGAATATGCCAAGCGTCTGGGCGGATACTGCCGCCTCACCGTCACCGAGCTGCCCGAGGAGCGGCTGCCGGACCGCCCCACCCAGGCCCAAATCCAAGCCGCTTTGGAGCGAGAGGGGGCGGCGATTCTTGCTAAACTGCCCAAGGGCGGCAAGGTGGTGGCCATGTGCATTGAGGGCAAGACCATGGACAGCCCACAGCTGGCACAGCAGGTAAGCCGCTGGATGGTGGAGGGGGCCTCTGACCTCACCTTCCTGGTGGGCGGTTCCTTCGGCATGAGCCAGACGGTGAAGGACAAGGCCCATCTGCGCCTGTCCATGTCCCCCATGACTTTCCCTCACCACCTGGCTCGGGTGATGCTGCTGGAGCAGATTTACCGGGCATTTAAGATCCAAGAGGGGTCTGGATACCATAAATAACTTCTCAAAAATGCTAGCATTTTTGAGAGGATTACAGCCCGCTGCATGCATCCTTGGGTCAAAGGGCGACCCAAGGCCACACTGGCGGGCTCCAGAGGTGTTTTTCCCGATGCGCATGTCCCCGGGAAAAACGAATTTTGATTGATTTTCCCGCCTTGAGGGCGGGAAAATTCTGTTTCAGAGCTTTTTTATACAATGATAAGCGATTTTTCTTGCATTGGCATGGAGTGTTTGCGTGTTTGCGCCGTGCGGCCTTGAGGCCGCACGGTTTTTGCTTCAAATTTCTTAGAAAAATTTCATAAAAAACTGTTGACAAAACGGGATGGTCATAGTACAATACAGACAAGAAGAAAGGAAAGGTGAGTCCGATGTACTAACCGGAAACCGACTACTTCAGTAAACATATCGCGATATGAAAAATATGAAGGAAGAAGGTAACACACATCCAGACTTCGATGATTGGGTTGCGCAAAGTGAAGTGAAACTCGGAAAGTTCCAAACAGGCTTGAGTAAGCAGAAGACACGTAGGAGAATCCCCTGATGCCAGTGGCAGACAAGGCGGAAACCAAGGTGTGAGCGTTTGCAGAAACCATGAGTTCGTCATTTCTCTTCGGAATCCAAGGTCAAAAAATCCAAAGAAAGAGTAGGTAGCGTCCATTGGAAATTTCTAGCCAGAAGTAAGCCCCCAGCTGCGATTTGGGACAGCTGGGGGCTTGGTGTATTTTGGAGAGAAATTCAGATAAATCCAGGGGGCGAATGATGTCGAAGTTTGTGGAGCAATGTGCATTGCAAAAATGGCTGTATTCCAGTATACTATTTCATAGTATGCATTGTATTGTGTGGAAAGTGCTATGAGGTGATAACATGTTTGCAAAGGATATTGGAATTGACCTGGGTACAGCCAGTGTGTTGGTATATATCAAAGATAAGGGCATCGTGCTGCGGGAGCCCTCCGTGGTGGCCCTGGACAAGAATACTGGGAAGCTGTTGAAGGTGGGTACCGACGCTCAGAACATGCTGGGCCGTACCCCCGGCAACATTGTGGCCATCCGTCCCCTGCGGGAGGGCGTCATCTCCGACTACGATATGACCGAGCGGATGCTCCGGGAGTTCATCCGCAAGGTGGCCCCCATCCGTCTGTTCAAGCCCCGTGTGGTGATCTGCGTGCCCTCCGGCATCACCGAGGTAGAGGAGCGCGCCGTCATCGACGCCGGCATCCAGGCTGGCGCCCGCCGGGTGTACCTCATTGAGGAGCCTCTGGCCGCTGCCATCGGCGCTGGCATCGACATCACTCAGCCCGACGGCCACATGGTGGTGGACATCGGCGGCGGTACCGCTGACATCGCCGTCATCTCCTTGTCCGGCATTGTGGAGTCCGCCTCCATCAAGGTGGCTGGCGACTCCTTCAGTGAGGCGGTGGTGAAGTACATTCGCAAGCGCCACAACGTGCTCATCGGCGACCGTACCGCTGAGGAGCTGAAGATGAAGATCGGCTGTGTCTTCCCCCGGCCTGAGGAGGTCAGCATGGAGATCAAGGGCCGTTGCCTGATGACCGGCCTGCCCCGGGTGTTCACCGTCACCTCCAGCGAGATGATCGAGGCCTTCGAGGAGCCCTGCGCCCGCATTCTGGAGGCGGTGCACGGGGTGCTGGAGCGTACGCCCCCCGAGTTGGTGGCGGACATCTCCACCAACGGCATTGTCATGACCGGCGGCGGCTCTCTGGTGTGGGGCTTTGACAAGCTCATCGAATCCCACACCGGCATCGAGACCTATGTGGCCGACGACGCCATTTCCTGCGTGGCCCTGGGTACCGGCCGCAGCCTGGACTGGGTGGGCGAGATGCAGGACGGCACCATGAACATCTCCCGCAGCCGTCAGATGCTTTAAACGTCCAAAAAATGCTTGCATTTTTTGGAGGGGGTACAGCCCGCTGTATGCAGAATCGGGTCAAAGGACGACCCGATTCCACACTGGCGGGCTGAGAGGAGTTTTTCCCGATGCACATGTCCTCGGAAAAAACAGATTTCAATTTATTTTCCCATCTGAGGATGGGAAAACTCTGCCGAGGGCTTTGAAGCTCTGCAAGATTTTGTTCTTTTCTGGCGTCATTGTGAGGCCTTTTGACGGTTTGAAGCGGACAGCTCACTGTGAGCTGTCCGCTTTCGTCTGTTCAATTGGAAGCCCCCGTATCTGGTGAAACGTCATCGGATGCGGGGGCTTTTGTTATGGAGAAGAGAATGTTTCAAACGACTGTGAGGTTTTGGTCGGTCCTCTCGTCTAATAAGTGAAAAGAGGTCGAAGCGCCTTTCGGAAAGGAGCGAGTCCATGGATCATGGTGCAGCGAGCTATCGCCGTTTCCTTGATGGGGATGACGACGGTTTTGTAGAAATCGTGAGGGGTTATAATGACGGCTTGATTTTGTATCTGAACAGCTTCGTCAATAATATCTCGGTTGCAGATGAGCTTGCGGAAGATGCGTTTGTAAAGCTGGGCGTCAAAAAGCCTCGGTACACGGGTAGATCATCCTTCAAGACCTGGTTGTATGCCATCGGTCGAAATGTTGCCATTGATTATATCAGAAAAAAGGCCAAGGAGAAAACCATTCCTCTGGATGATTGTGCGGAGCATGCGGATGAAGAATTGCTGGAAAGCCGCTACATACAGGAGGAGAAGAAAATTATTCTCCACAGAGCGATGAACCATCTGAAACCCGAGTACAGACAGGTTTTATGGCTGATTTATTTTGAAGGATTTAGCCACAAGGAAGTTGCAAAGATTATGAGAAAATCCGTCCATGCCACAGAATCCCTTGCGTCCAGAGCCAGACAATCGCTGAGAACCAAATTAAACGAGGAGGGCTTTGTGTATGAAAACCTATGAAGAAAAAGCACGCAGCGCGCTCAAACGCATTGAGGGAGAGACGGAGGCTCGGAGAAAAAGGAAACGAGCCGTGACAAAGGTTTTGACGCCTGTTATGGGACTTTGTCTGGTGGCAATGCTTGGGGTTGGTATTTGGCAATCCGGCATGTTGGGACGGTACAATGCTCCCATTCCGGGAGATACATCCAGTCAGGGAGGAAGTTCCATTGCTGACACAACGGATAATACCGCGTATGCGGTTTATACCGATTCTGTCCATCTCCCGGAAAACAACTCGGGGATAGCGGTAGACATGATAGGCTGTCTGGTTTATAAGGGCAAGGTTTACACCCAATCTGCGGACTTTTACCAGTATGACGCAGCGACAGCCCAGCAGTTAGTGGGGGAATATGTGGGCGAGGCCAAAGGAACATTAGATTGTTGGTCCTCACAAGAGGATTGGGCGACAGAATTTGCCTCCACGTATTCCGGTCCTGTATACAAGGTGAAGGGATATAGTGAGGAGTTTCGGCTTTGCATTTATGTAAACCAAGGTCAGGAGGAGTGGTTGCAAATCCTAGACAACTATGACGGCATTGGACTGAATACTGGGGCCGATCTCTTTGAAGAACGCCTCCACATCACGGGGAATGTGGAAAGCGTGACCTATCGAACCCATGGAGATTGGGAAAAACAGAACAGCGAGAAACCATTCACCGGTGTGTCAGAAGAGGATATGAATGAGTTCTTCCGTGAGCTTTGCAGCAGCCCCTTTGTGCGAATCGATCCTGAGCGTGACCCGGGGTTTTATGAGCGTGCCGAGACACAGGGGCACCTGTACTTGAATATGAAAGATGGAACGGTGGTGGAACTTAGGCTCCTGGACGGTGGGTATGTGGGAAGTGAAAGCCTTGGTTGGGTATTTGTCAAAATGCCTGGCGAGCTATTTGATGCAGTCTTAGCTGCTTGTCAGTAAAAGAGAATGCTAAAAAGACGGAGGCAATCAACAGCCTCCGTCTTTTATGTGAGTGGTGATTTGTTGGCGGAGCTTGTCCGGGGTGTTGTCCTCCGGGCAGTCTAGCACGTGGCCCAGCAGCATCCCCTGGACTCGGCCAATGTCCGGACCTGACAACCCCATGGCTGCCAGCTCTCGCCCGGATAGGGCCAGTTCCTTGGCACTGAGACAGGGCCTTTGGGCCAATACCTGGTCCAGCAGTTCCCTGGGGGCCTCATGGCCCTGTACCTGAGCCATGGCAGCCCCTGCTTCACAGGCAGGAACACCATACCGGGCCAGGGCGTGCCGCCAGCCAGAGGCGTCTTGAGGCAGATCCTCCCGAAATAGGGCGAGACCACGAGACAGTGGTACGATGAGCTTTTTGTCCCGGATGAGAGTCTGGAGCAGGGGGAGCGGGTCGTAGCCACTCTCTGCCATCAAGGAGGCCAACCCGGCCCAGCGGGGCAGCGGCGCATTGGAAAGGCGTGTGAGAATCGAAGTGTCCATCTCCGGGCCGTGGAGTAGCCCAGAGGAGAAGAATAGCTTGGCCCAGTGGGGAGCGGGGGCGCACAGGGTTTTCTCCACCTCGGGGCGGATGCGCTCCGGGGGCAGGTGGTGGGGCTGGGGGCCCAGCTCCTTCAGGGCGTGGACCAGGTCTGGGGCAAGGGTAAAGTCCAGCTGGGCGGCGAAGCGGATGGCCCGGAACATGCGCAGCCGATCCTCCTGGAACCGCTGCATGGGGGCCCCCACGCAGCGGATGACCCGGCCCTCCAGGTCTGCCTGTCCGCCAAAGGGGTCCATGACCGTGCCGTCCGGGGCCAGCGCCATGGCATTGACGGTGAAGTCCCGGCGGGACAGGTCGTGGGTGAGAGAGGAGACGAAGGACACGGTGTCGGGGCGGCGGCCGTCCCGATAGCTGCCCTCACACCGGAAGGTGGTCACCTCCAGCCCCTGCCTGTCCAGCACCACCGTCACGGTGCCGTAGTCGATTCCCGTGGGGACGGTGTGGGGGAAAAGATTCTGTACTTGTTGGGGGAGGGCAGAGGTGCAGATATCCCAGTCCTGGGGGGTGCGGGCCAGCAGCAAGTCCCGGACGCAGCCGCCCACGGGATAGGCTTCAAACCCGTCCTGCCACAGGGTGCGGCAGCAGTGGGTGACGGCAGGGGGGAGGGAGTTGGGGTGATCCATGGTGTGCTCCTTTCCTTGTGGAAAAACGGAAAAAAGGGAAGAATCCGGTTGCCATTCTCCATGGCGCATAGTATAATATAGTGGTTTTGAGTTTATAGTACCAGAAGAATGAGGATAATTTTATTATATGGGGTGTGCATATGTCAGTCAATAACATCCATGAGTATATCAAACCGGGAAAGCGGGCCCATCTGGTGGGCATTGGCGGTGTTTCCATGGCCTCTCTGGCCGAGGTGCTGCTGGGCAACGGGGTCATCATCACGGGTTCGGATCGGCAGGAGAGCGCCACTGTGGCCCACCTGCGCAGCCTGGGTATCCCGGTGACCATTGGCCATCTGCCTGAGAGCGTGGAGGGGGCGGACTGCGTGGTGCGCACCGCCGCCGTACACAACGACAACCCGGAGATCGCTGCCGCTCTGTCCGCTGGCATCCCTGTGTTCGAGCGGGCCCAGGCCTGGGGCGCCATCATGACGGGGTATAAGAACGCCCTGTGCATCTCCGGCACCCACGGCAAGACCACCACCACCTCCATTTGTACCCACATCTTCATGGCCGCCCAGCTGGACCCCACCGTGATGATCGGCGGCACCCTGCCCCTGCTGAAGGCCGGGCACCGGGTGGGCCAGGGTGACACCATCATTCTGGAGTCCTGCGAGTACTGCAACTCCTTCCTCTCCTTCCGTCCCACGGTGGCGGTGATTCTGAACATTGAGGCGGACCACCTGGACTTCTTCAAGGACCTGGAGGACGTGGAGCACTCCTTCCGGGCCTTTGCCGATCTGGTGCCGGACAGCGGTTGCATCGTGGCCAACTGCGAGGATGCCAACACCATGAAGGCGTTGGAGGGGGAGAAGCGCCCCATGATCACCTTCGGCGTGGAGAAGGGCGATGTGCACGCCGAGAACCTGGAGATGAGCCACGGCTTTGCCACCTTTGACGTGGTGTATCGGGGCCAGGTGTACGCCCATGTGGAGCTGTCCATTCCCGGTATGCACAACGTGAAAAACGTGCTGGCGGCCTCTGCCGCCGCCGCCGTGCTGGGGGTTCCCGGCTGGGCGGTGGAGCAGGGGATGCGGGACTTCCGCCTGCCTGGACGCCGCTTTGAGTATAAGGGGGACTACAACGGGGCAGAGGTGTGCGACGACTACGCCCACCACCCCGGCGAGCTGGAGGTGCTGCTGGACTCGGCCAAGAGCCTGGGGCACAAGCGGGTCATCTGTGCCTTCCAGCCCCATACCTATACCCGCACCCACGAGCTCTTTGACGACTTTGTGCGGGTGCTGAAAAAGCCAGATGTCACCCTGCTGGCGGAGATCTATGCCGCCCGGGAGACCAACGACCTGGGCATCTCCTCGGCAGATCTGGCTGCCCAGATTCCCGGCAGTATCTTCTGCCCCACCCTGGAGGACGTGACCGCCAAGCTCCGGAAGCTGGCCCAGCCTGGCGACCTGATTCTCACCGTAGGCGCTGGCGACATCTACCGGGCCGGTGAGATGCTGGTGGCAACCGAGAAGTAATAGAAATAGGAAACGGCGTAGGAAGCGTTTGAAGGCTTCCTACGCCGTTTTAACTATGCGTTAGTAGGGAGAAAAAGTAAGGTGTCCAGCAGCTGCTGGAAGATGCCCCACACGGTGAGGCGGGCCACTCCAGCGGAGGCCACCAGATCCACCCGCTCATGTTCTTCGCCGTCCAGATACACGATCATCTCTCCCAGCTTCTGCCCCTCCTCCACTGGGGCGGAGACCTCTTCCGGCAGATGGACCTGGGTGGTGACAGCGGCGCTCTGGCTCTGGTGGGTGAGGATGGTGCAGTCGTGGTCCAGCACAGGCTGTACCGTGTCCTGCTCCCCCAGCAGCACCGAGATGGGGGGGAGTACCTGCTCCGGATAGACCTGGGTGAGGGAGTAGTTGGCAAAGCCGTAGTTGAGCAGTGCGGCGGCGCTGTCGAAGCGGTCGGAGGGGGTGGCGGCGTGCATCACCACGGTAATGAGCTCCATGCCGTCCCGCTCTGCGGTGGCGGACAGGCAGTAGAGGGCGGTATCTGTAGAGCCGGTTTTCAGTCCTGTGGCCCCGGGATAGGAGTAGATGAGCCGGTTGGTATTGGTCAGCTGAAATGCACCGTCCCGAAGGGTGTCCATCCAGATGGTGGTGTACTCCCGCAGTTGGGGATGGTTCAAAATCAGCTCCCGGCTCATGAGGGCGATGTCATAGGCGGAGGACACATGCCCCTCGGCGGGCAGTCCGGTGCAGTTGCAAAAGACCGTGGACTCCATGCCCAGCTCCTTGGCCCGCTCGTTCATGCGCTGGACGAAGGCAGTCTCGCTGCCGGATACCGCCTCCGCCAGTGCCACGGCGCAGTCGTTGGCGGACGCCACAGCCACTGCCTTCACCATCTCGCTGACGGTGAGCTGTTCCCCCTCCTTCAGCCAGATCTGGGAGCCGCCCATGGAGCAGGCGTAGGGAGAGGCGGTGATCACGTCGTCCCAGGAGAGTGTCCCGGCGTCAATGGCCTCCATCACCAGCAGCAGGGTCATCACCTTGGTCACCGAGGCGGGCTCGTAGACGGCGTGGGACTCCTGCTCAAAGAGCACCTCTCCGGTGCTTTTCTCCATGAGAATGGCGGAAGGGGCCGTGAGGTCCACCTCAGCGGCCCGGGCGTGGGTGGGCAGCAGGCACAGCAGTACCAGAGACAGGGCAAGTACGGCTTTCATGGTGTCAATCCCTCATTTCCTGTATGGTAATACCAGCCTATGAGGGAGGGGGGCGGACTATTCATGTCTGTGGGGAAAAGTCTGGCGTTGGCAACGCCAGGGGAGGAATGAAAACCGTATGACAATGCGCTCCGAACCTCGTGGGATTCGGAGCGCATTGTGTATAGCAGAGACGATGGTCAGCTCTTAGGCTTTCTTGTAGAAGGTGTCACACAGGGGCAGCTTGGTTCGGAACTTGCCGTCCACCCGGTAGGCGGCATGAGCGGCGGCCGGAGCGGTGGGCACCGCGCAGATCTCTCCGATGCCCTTGGCGCCGAAGGTGTTCTGATCGCTGGTGCCCTTCTCCACCAGGTGTACCTCGATGGGCGGCACATCGGTGGCACGCAGCAGGCCCAGGGTGCCGTACTTGCTCTTGACGTATCCGCCCTCCATCTTGAAGTTCTCGGTGAGGGCGAAGCCCAGGCCCATGGCCACGCCGCCCTCGATCTGGCCCTCACAGGCGGCAGGGTTGACCACTCGGCCCACATCGTGGGCGGCCACCACCTTCACCACCCGCTTATTCTCGTCCATGATGACCACCTGGGCGCCATAGCCGTAGGCCACATGGCTGACGGGGTTGGGCTTGTCGCTGCCCATACGGTCGGTGATGCCGCTGTACTCTCCGTAGAAGGTCTGGCCCTCCAAATCACGCAGGGTCTTTCCCTCCAGGGCCTGGGCCAGCAGCCCGGCGGCCCGGCGGGTGGCCTCTCCGCAGAAGACGGTCTGGCGGGAGGCGGTGGAGGTGCCGGAGTTGGGGGTGATGGCGGTGTCTGCCCGCTCGTGGAAGATGTGGTCGGGGGTCACGCCGCTGACCTCGTGGACCACCTGGGTACACACGGTGGCCACGCCCTGGCCCATGCAGGCGGCGCTGGTGCGGATATGCACCACACCGTCCACCACGGCCAGCTCACAGCGGCCGATGTCCGGCAGTCCCACGCCAATGCCGCTGTTTTTCATGCACCCGGCGATGCCCGCATAGGGGCTGCTCTCATAGGCCTCCTTCACCGCCTCCAGACATTCGGCGTAGCCGGTATCCGGGCTGGCGATCTGGCCGTTGGGCAGCACCTGACCGGGGCGGATGGCGTTGAGATAGCGAATCTCCCAGGGGCTGATCCCCACCTTCTCCGCCAGCATGTCCAGGTTCAGCTCTGCGGCAAAGCAGCTCTGGGTCACGCCAAAGCCACGGAAGGCGCCGCCGGGGACGTTGTTGGTGTATACACAGATGCCGGTGATGTCAATGTTCTGGAAATTGTAGGGGCCGCCGCAGTGGGTGCAAGCACGCTGGAGCACCGGCCCGCCCAGGCTGGCGTAGGCGCCGCAGTCGGAGATCAGGGTGGCCTTCATGGCCAGCAGTCGGCCCTTCTCGTCACAGGCCGTGGTCACATCCATCTCCATGGCATGGCGCTTGGTGTGGATGTTCAGGCTCTCCTGGCGGCTGAACTTCACCTTCACCGGCCGGCCCGTGGCCCAGGCCATCAGGGCCGCATGGTGCTGGACACTCATGTCCTCCTTGCCGCCAAAGCCGCCGCCCACCAGCTTGGTCTGGCAGCGCACTTTCTCGGGCTCCAGACACAGCATCCGGGAAATTTCCCTCTGCTCATCGTACACCGATTGGCTGGCGGTGTACATCAGCAGGCCGCCCTCGCCGTCGGGGATGCCAATGGCGCATTCCGGCTCCATGAAGGCGTGGTCAGTCATGGGGGTGGAGTAGTGGTTTGTGACCACAAAGGGGGCGTTGGCGATGACCTCATCGGCGTTGCCCCGCTTCAAATGCTCTTCGGCCAGGATGTTTCCTTTTTCATGGAGCTTGGGGGCATCCGGCTGCATGGCCTGCTGGGGGTCGGTGATGGGCTCCAGCTCGGTGTAGGTCACATCCACCAGAGCCAGCACTTCATCCAGGGTCTCCTGGTGCTGGGTGGCCACCAGCACAATGGCGTCTCCCACATACCGGGTACAATCCCCCTCGGCGATGAGCACGTCCCAGTCCGGGATGATGTGTCCGGTCTTATTGAAGGGTACATCCTTGGCGGTGAGAATCTTCACCACGTCCGGGTGGGCCAGGGCACGGGTCAGGTCAATTTTTTCCACCCGGGCCCGGGGATACTTGGAGCGCAGCGCCTTGGCATAGATCATGCCGGGCACCTTGATATCGTCCACGAACAGGCCGGTGCCCAACACCTTTTCCGCCACATCCACCCGGGGGAAGTGGTGCCCGATGCGGGCCTCGCTGTCATCGTGGGGTACAGGCAAATTCTCACGGAACATCTTGGCCGCCAGCAAAATGGCCTCCTCGATCTTGACATATCCAGTGCAGCGGCAGATATTTCCCCGGATGGCCTTTTTCACGTCCTCCCGGGTGGGGTTTACGTTTTCATCCAACAGGCTCTTGGCGCTGATGACCATGCCGGGAATGCAGAAGCCGCACTGTACGGCGCCCGTCTGTCCGAAGGCATAGACATATACCTCCCGCTCCCGCTCCGTTAGCCCTTCCACGGTGGTGATGTGCTTTCCGTTGAGCTTTTCCGTGGTAAAAATACACGCCTTGGTCTTTTTTCCGTCCACCAATACGGTGCAGGTCCCGCAGGCCCCTTCACCGCAGCCATTTTTTGCGCTGGTGATGCGCAGGTCCTCTCGCAGATAGTCCAGCAGTTTTTTGTTTTCCTGTGTGGTGTGCTCCACACCGTTGACATACAACGTGTACATATGACTGCTCCTTTCGTGTTTGCTCCCATGCTGTGGCAGAGCATGGCGCCGTCCAACGCCATACCCGGCCATGGGGCTCAGCCGCTGTCCTTGTGCTACTGCTGTGGAGGAGACAGGAGTCCTGCTGTCATCTCCTCCGGGTGGTAAAAAGGAATCACCTGGCCAACACACGGGCGCAGGTGATTCTCCTCTGTCGGCCTAAATCAAGTTGTCTGAGGCGATTACTTTACGGCAATGGCCTCGATCTCCACACGGGCGCCCTTGGGCAGATCCTTGACTGCAAAGGCGGCACGGGCGGGGCAGGTGCCGGTGAAGTACCGGCCGTACACCTCGTTCATGGCGGCAAAATCGTTGATGTCCGCCAGGAGCACGGTGGTCTTGACCACATCCTCAAAGCCATACCCGGCCTCAGCCAGGATGGCGCCGATGTTCTTCAGGCTCTGCTCAGTCTGTCCGGCGATGTCCTCGGCGGCAAAGGCGCCGGTGGCGGGGTCGATGGGCAGCTGGCCGGAGACATAGACGGTGTTCCCGGCCTGCACGGCCTGGGAGTAGGGGCCAATGGCTCCAGGAGCGTTCACAGTGGCAATTGCCTTATTCATATGCAGCACTTCCTTTTTCAATGTTGATGCCGTGGGTCAAGAGTTGACGATCACGGTTCCGGTGCGGCCCTCAATGCCATCCCGTGCCTTTTCCAGCAGGGTGATCAGGGCACGACGGCCGGGCTTAGACTGGGCAAACGTCATGGCAGCCTGCACCTTGGGCAGCATGGAGCCGGGGGCGAAGTGGCCCTCCTGGCAGTACTGCTCGGCCTCTGCCACCGAGATGGTATCCAGCCATTTCTGGTTGGGCTTGCCGAAGTTGATGGCGGCCTTCTCCACGGCGGTGAGGATGATGAGATAGTCCGCATCCAACAGCTCCGCCAGCTTCTCGCTGGCAAAGTCCTTGTCGATCACGGCTGCGGCGCCCTTGAGGTGGTTGCCCTCTGTGGCGAATACGGGAATGCCGCCGCCGCCGCAGGCCACCACCACATGGTCGGTGTCCACCAGGGCCCGGATGGTCCCCAGCTCCACCACGTTCTGGGGGCGGGGAGAGGCCACCACACGGCGGTACCCTCTGCCAGCGTCCTCCATCACCTGATAGCCCCGCTCTGCCACCAGCTTATCCGCCTCTTCCTTGGTCATAAAGGCGCCGATGGGCTTGTTGGGGTTGTTGAATGCGGGGTCCTCGGGGTCCACCTCCACCTGGGTGAGCACGGTGGCCACACCCTTGTCGATGCCCCGGTCCAGCAACTCCTCCCGGAGTGCATTTTGCAGGTCGTATCCGATGTACCCCTGGCTCATGGCCACACACACCGACAAGGGACAGGGGATGTACTTCTCAGGGTCGGAGCGGGTGAGCTCCGCCATGGCCTTTTGAATCATGCCCACCTGGGGACCGTTTCCGTGGGCCACGATGACCTCGTTGCCCCCTTCAATCAGATCCGCAATGGCACGGGCAGTCTCCTTCACGGCAAGCATCTGCTCGGGCAGATTGTTTCCTAGAGCATTGCCCCCCAGGGCAACGACAATACGCTTACCCATAATTACCTCCAAAAATCATGTTGGTTCAATGAAACATGTCAGCTGGCAGCCTTGAAAACATGCCGGCCACCTCACCAGGCAATGGAAGAGGCGGCCGATATGTTTCTGGGATGCAGCGAAAACTCAGCGGAACTTGCGAGCAGTGCCCCGCTCCTCCAGAGCCTTGAGGGCCTCGGCAGGATCCTTCACCTTAGCCAGCAGGATCATGGCGGCAATCACATAGGGCTTGTAGCTGGCCTCCTTGTACAGGGGGGTGCGATAGCGGTCAAACACAGAGGCCTCCACCTCGCCGTCCACACAGGAGACATCGTTGATGTCGGCGGGCAGGCAGTGCAGATACAGGGCCTTTCCGTCCTTGGTGGTGGCCATCAGCTCCTCGGTGCAGCACCAATCCTTGTGCTCGGCGTTCTGAGCCAGCAGCTCCTTCTCCAGAGCCTTGATGCCGTCGGTATCGCCGTTGCCGTACAGCTCGGTGCGCTTCTCCATGGCGGCGAAGGGAGCCCAGCTCTTGGGGTAGACGATGTCGGCGTCCTTGAAGGCATCGGCCATGGAGTTGGTGCGGCGGAAGGTGCCGCCGGAAGCTTCGGCGTTCTTCTTGGCCACTTCCTCCACCTCGGGCATGACCTCATAGCCCTCGGGATGGGCCAGAACCACGTCCATGCCGAAGCGGGTCATCAGACCGATGACGCCCTGGGGCACGCTCAGGGGCTTGCCATAGCTGGGGGAGTAGGCCCAGGTCATGGCGACCTTCTTGCCCTTCAGGTTCTCCACGCCACCGAACTCGTGGATGATGTGCAGCATATCAGCCATGCACTGGGTGGGGTGGTCGATGTCGCACTGCAGGTTCACCAGAGTGGGCTTCTGCTCCAGCACGCCGTCCTCGTGGCCCTGGGTAACGGCCTCCACCACCTCTTTCATGTAGGTGTGGCCCTTGCCGATGTACATGTCGTCACGGATGCCGATGACATCAGCCATGAAGGAGATCATGTTGGCAGTCTCACGCACAGTCTCGCCGTGAGCGATCTGGCTCTTGCCCTCGTCCAGGTCCTGGACCTCCAGGCCCAGCAGGTTGCAGGCGGAGGCGAAGGAGAAACGGGTACGGGTGGAGTTGTCACGGAACAGGGAAATGCCCAGACCGGACTCGAAGATCTTGGTGGAGATGTTGTTCTCACGCATGTAGCGCAGGGCGTCGGCCACGGTGAAGACGGCCTCCAGCTCATCGTCGGTCTTGTCCCAGGTCAGGAAGAAGTCGCCCTCGTACATCTCCTTGAAGTTCAGGGCATTGAGCTTGTCAATATACATCTGCAAAGTCTTATCCATGATTTATCGTACTCCTTTATATTTGATGGTTCAGGCACTGTGGAACACCGTCAGGGTCCATCAGCGGATGTCGTTGTCGGTCTTGCCGGCACGGAACTGAGAGACGTCGGCGGTCTTGTTCTCTTCCTTGTACAGGCCGGGAACGGCGGCGTACAGAGCGGCGCAGGCCACCAGATCGTCCTTCCAGGTGATCTCGTTGGGGGCGTGAGCCTGGCTCTCAGCGCCGGGGCCGAAGCCCACGCAGGGGATGCCGTAGCGGCCCTGAATGGCCACGCCGTTGGTGGAGAAGGTCCACTTGTCGGTGAGCGGACGGTTGCGCAGGTGCATGGCGCCCTCGGGACCCACACGCTTGTCCCCGAACAGGGCGTGGTGGGCGTCCACCAGAGCCTGGACGTGGGCGGCGTTTTCCTTGTTGATCCAGGTGGGGAAGTAGCACTCGGTCTCGTAGACCTCGCCGGTCCAGGAGGGACGGTCATACATGTACATGGAGACCTTCACGTCGTCGCCGTACTTCTTGACGCTGGGCAGGTCACGGATCTCCTGCAGGCAGGAGTCCCAGGTCTCGCCGGCGGTCATGCGGCGGTCAATGGAGATGGAGCAGGAGTCAGCCACAGCGCAGCGGCTGGGAGAGGTATAGAAGATCTGAGAGGTGGTGCAGGTGCCGCGGCCCAGGAAGCGGGCGTCCTCGTAGTGGTCGGGATTGTACTTGGGGTCCAGCATCTTGACCAGGCCCTTGATCTCCACGGAGTCATCGGCGGGGTTCTCGTTGAGGGCACGCACGTCCTGGAGAATGTCAGCCATCTTGTAAATGGCGTTGTCACCACGCTCGGGGGCGGAGCCATGGCAGGAGACGCCCTTGACGTCCACACGGATCTCCATGCGGCCACGGTGGCCACGGTAGATACCGCCGTCGGTGGGCTCGGTGGAGATGACGAACTCCACCTGCTCCTTCTGGATGCCGTTGGCGGGGAAGTACTTGTTGACGATGTACTGCCAGCACATGCCGTCGCAGTCCTCTTCCTGGACGGAGCCCACAACCATGATCTTGTAGCCCTGGGGAATCAGGCCCATGTCCTTCATGATCTTGGCGCCGTACACCGCGGAAGCCATGCCGCCCTCCTGGTCGGAGCCGCCGCGGCCATAGATGACCTGGTCGTCCTCATAGCCCTGGTAGGGGTCATGGGTCCAGTTGTCGATGTTGCCCACGCCCACGGTGTCGATGTGGGAGTCGATGGCGATGATCTTATCGCCCTGGCCCATCCAACCGATGACGTTGCCCAGGCCGTCCACCTCGACCTTGTCGAAGTTCAGCTTCTCCATCTCGGCCTTGATGCAGGCCACCACTTCCTTCTCCTCGCAGCTCTCGCTGGGGTGGGAGATCATGGCACGCAGGAAGCTGGTCATGTCGGCACGGTAGCCCTCCGCTGCCTTTTTGATCTGCTCAAAATCCATGGTAAGTTCCTCCTTATATCATATCATTTATCACATACAGTTCCGTTGGTCCTCAGACCTGCTTGCCTTCCCAGACGATGGCACGATAGTTCTCGGGATCGGTATCGCCCTCGGTGGAGAACATCAGCACCACGCTGTTCTCGTCCAGGCCGATGGCCTCCCTTAGCTCCTGATAGGCGGGATCGGTCATCAGGGTGGCGATCAGGCCCATGCCCACAGCGCCGGACTCGCCGGACACCACCTGGGGGTCCCCCTTGACGGGAGCGCCCAGCATGCGCATACCCTTGGCTGCCACCCAGTCCGGGCAGGAGACAAAGAAGGAGCTGTGGTTCTTGAGGATGTCAAAGCTGATGGTGTTGGGCTCGCCGCAGGCCAGGCCGGCCATGATGGTCTGCAAATCGCCGGTGGCAAAGCGGATATCTCCGTCCGCTGCCGCAGCGCTGCGGTACAGACAGTCGGCCACCTGGGCCTCCATAATCACCGTGGTGGGGCAGCAGTCCGGGTACAGGTTGGCAAAATACCCCTGGACGGCGCCGGCCAGGCTGCCTACGCCCGCCTGCACAAAGATGTGGGTGGGACGCTTGACGCCGGCGGCCTGCAGCTGCTCGCTGGCCTCGCTGGCCATGGTCCCGTAGCCCTGCATGATCCAGGCGGGGATCTTCTCGTAGCCATCCCAGGCAGTGTCCTGCACCATCACACCATGCTCGGTCTGCTCGGCCATGGCGTTGGCACGGCGCACGCACTCGTCGTAGTTGACTTCCTCGATGGTGACTTTGGCGCCCTCCTTGGCGATGTTGTCAAAGCGGGTCTTGGTGCTCCCCTTGGGCATGAGCACCACGGACTTCTGACCCAGCTTATTGGCGGCCCAAGCCACGCCACGGCCATGGTTGCCATCGGTGGCGGTGAAGAAGGTGGCCTGTCCAAACTCATCCTTCAGCTGCTGGCTGGTGAGATAGTCATAGGTCATCTCCGACACGTCCCGGCCCAGCGCCTCAGCGATGTAGTTGGCCATGGCAAAGGAACCGCCCAGCACCTTAAAGGCATTCAGGCCGAACCGGTAGCTCTCGTCCTTGACAAACAAGCCGCCCAGACCCAACTCTTTGGCCATGCCATCCAGCTGAGCCAGGGGAGTCTGATTATATTGGGGGAAACTCTGGTGAAACGCACGCGCTTTCTTGACATGGTCCAGGGACATCACAGACAGCTGTGTGTCCTCGGTTTTGGGCATCCGGTTGGCCACCCATTTGATCGCGTCCATTTGGTCCGCCTCCTAAAACTAAATTATTTTAATACTGCCAAAATCTTTTTTAGCTTACATGCTTATCATAGCACAGAACGTAAAAAAATCAAGAGGGTGGAGAGAAAAATTTGTGAGAATTTCATTTGCGTCGCCACTTAAATGGAAAAATCAGGGGATTCTCTCTGCCCCCTCGCTTCAGGCGGCTGAGCTCAGCAGTAGAGCAGGTAGGGGTACACATCCACCACTGTGAGGATGATGTCCACCAGATCCCGGGGAATGGCTGGATCGGGCTGGGTCAGGTCCAGCTCCCAGCGCTGGCCGTTGAGGCGCACGGCAAAGCGGTATCTCTGTTGGTCCAGGGGGGCGAAGCCGCTGTTGCGGCTGTTTTCCATCTCCTCCGGGGAGCAGAACACCGTGAATTTCTCCAGATAGGGGGCGAACTTCTCGGGGCAGAAGCTGGCGCAGTTGCCGCACTCGTTGCACAGGCCGTCCAGATGGAGCATCTGGCGCTGGCCCGCCACGGTGATGACCACGTTGGCACGGTTGGGACACAGGGTGACGCAGCAGCCGCAGGTGGTCTTGCAGGCGTGGGTGCACACCGGCGTCTCCGGCACCGGCTTGCGCCGTACGTCGTGAGTGGCTCCGGCGGGTCCGCAGAGGGTGCGGGCCAGTCTTCCCACTGCCTCCACGTCCACCTCTTGGCGGGGGGAGAGCTGGGCGGACTCCAGATTGATGGCCGTGGAGTGGAGCCGGTGATACCCGCCCGGCTTGAGCAGGTCGGTGCACACGGTGATGGGGGAGATGCCCGTGGCGTACACCGACGCCACATTCTGGGCATTGATGCCTCCGCAGTAGGAGATGGGCAGCTTGCCCTGGAATTCCTGGCCCAGCAGCTGGGCCACACCCAGGCTCAGGGGGAGCAGGGTGCGTCCGCTCATGTACATGGTCTCATCGGGCAGCTCGTGGTTGTGCACCTGTACGGGGAAGGTGTTGGTCAGCTTTACCCCAAAGAACCGGCCCAGCTTCTGGGCCTTTTCCCACAGACGGCGGATCATGGGCACGGCGTCCTCATACTGCAGGTCGGATGCAAACTGCTCCCGGTCAAACTGGATGTAGTGAAAGCCCAGCCCGTCCAGAGCCTCTCGTACCCGGTCATAGCCCAGCAGCGTGGGGTTGCACTTCAGGTACAGGTCCAGGTTTTTTTCCTCCAGCAGGTAGTTGGCGATCTCCTCGATCTGGGCTGCGGGACACCCGTGCATGGTGGACATGGTCACGCTGTTGCAGATGTGGGGAGAGATGTTGTCCACATCCTCCGCCGTCATGTAGCGGCACCGGGGCAGCACGGCCCGCAGCTCCTCCTTGCAGCGCTGGAAAATGTCGGTCTGGGAGGCGTCCTTCAGGCCCCGGATAAAGCGGTCGATTTTCTCGCTTTGAATGCCGGCCAGGTCATAGCCCACGCTCATATTAAAGACGAAGCCGTCCTGCTCGCCCAGCTGCAGCTCCTTGGCCAGCAGATGGAGCAGGCACCAGCCCTTGACATACTCCTCCATGGCCTGGGGCACGGTGAGCTCGGTGGACCACTCACAGTTGTACCCCTCGTCCTCTGCCAGAATGCAGGGCTTGGACACATGGAGGTCCTCGCCGTCCAAGATTTGCACGGTCTTCAGTTCGAAGACACGCCCGCCGCACACATAGGCCGCCGCCAGGTTTTGGGCCAGCTGGGTGTGGGGGCCAGCCGCAACGCCCAGGGGCAGCTCCAGCTGCCGGCCTGCGTAGGGGATGCTCTGCTGAGCGGTGGCGTGGTAGGTCTTCTGACAGCCAAACACGGTGCCCTGCTGGCTCCACTCGGTCAGGGCCCAGTCCACCAGACTGGAAAAGGGGATGGGATGCATACGATCACTCATGATAACGCTCCTCCTCAATGTCATCTCATATTCAGCGGTTCACTCGGCTCCAGAGCTGAGCGGCCTGCTGTCTGGCATCGGCCAGTATTTTTGCCTCGTCTACATGCTGGAACACCCGGTCCTTCATCAGCACCTTGCCTGCCACCATGGTGGTGATCACGCTGCGTCCGTTGGTGCCGAACAGCAGGTGTCCGTTGATGTTGTCCGCCGTCATGGGGGTCAGGGGATCATAGTCCAAAATGATAATGTCTGCCGCTGCCTGCTCCTTGAGCACGCCCAGAGGGGTGCGGAAGTATCGGCCGGCCAGGGCGGGGTTGCCCTCAAAGAGCATGGAGGGAATCTCGGTCCATCCCACCGTGGGGTCCTTGGCGTTGTGCTTGGCCAGGGCATTGGCGGCCTTGTAGCTCTCCAGCATGTCGCTGGTATAGCCGTCCGTGCCCAGGCCCAGACAGAGACCAGCCTGATAATAGGAGGGGATGTTGGCGCATCCCACCGCATTGCCCATGTTGCTCTCCGGGTTGTGCACCACCATGGTCTGGCTCTCCTTGAGCAGCTGCATGTCCTCCCAGTTGAGGTGGATGCTGTGGGCTGCAATGGACTGGGGCCCCAGGACGCCACGGTCCATGAGGCGGCGCACCACCGAGCAGCCGTAGGTCCTCAGGCTGTGGGTGGCGTCGTCCATGCCCTCGGCCACATGGACGTGGCATCCCACGCCCTGGGGCAGGTCCTTCAGACACGCCTCCAGCGTCTTGTCGCTGAGGGTAAAGGCCGCATGCATTCCCATCATGGCGTGCTGCATGTCGTCGTCTCGACCGGCGGCCGTGTGAATAAAGGAGAGGTTTTCTTCAATGGATTCCCGGCACTTGTCCGCTCCGTCCCGATCGCTGACCTCGTAGCACAGGCAGGTGCGGATTCCCATAAGGTCTGCCGCCCGGCTGATCTCGTGGAGGCTGCCGGTGATGGCTCCGTAGCTGGCATGGTGGTCAAACACGGTGGTAACACCGTTGCGAATGCAGTCCAGATAGGTGGAGGTGGCGCTGTGATAGGTGTCCGCCAGGTCCAGTGTCCGGTCCAGACGCCACCACATCCCCTCCAGAATGTCCATAAAGCCCTTGGGATTGTAGTTGGTCAGGGAGAGCCCCCGGGCAAAGGCGGAGTAAATGTGGTGGTGCATGTTGATCAGGCCCGGCATGATCACGCCGCCATGGGCATCCACAAACTCCGCCTGGGGATACTCTGCCTTCAGCTGCTCCCAGGTGCCCACCTTTTCGATGAGCCCCTGCTCATTTGTCACCACGGCGCCCTGGAAAATAAACGGATTTTCCGGGTCACGGGTCACAACAGTTCCATTCCCCACTAGGATCATAGCTGTATTCCTCCTTATATTAATATTACGATACTTTTGTTATCTCATGGGCTGAGGGCCCGGTGCGGCCCGGTCTATTCCCATGCTTGTCCTCTCAATTATTTTGTGATACTATTAGAAAAACCTCGTGCGAACCTTGCATATCTGTCAATAAAGGAGCGTTTAGATTGCTTAGTCGTGCCACATTACAAACTCTTCGCCAGATCGCCCATGGTGTCAGCCAGCAATTCGGCAACAACTGCGAGGTGGTCATCCACGATTTGCGGCATGGTCAGCTGGACAACAGCATCATTTTCATCGAAAACGGCCATGTTAGTAGCCGCAAGGTGGGGGACGGCCCCAGCCACATCGTATTGGAGGCGATGAAGCACAACCCCGAGACCCTGGAGGACAAGCTGTGCTACCTCACACGGACCCATGACGGCCGTATCCTGAAAAGCAGCACCATGTACATCCGGGACGAAGAGGGGGAGGTCGCTGCTATTTTCTCCATCAACCATGACATCACCGCCCTGCTGGCCATTGAGGGTTCCATCCGCTCTCTGGTATCTGTCACCACCCCAGAGGGGGACACTCAGAGCCAGCCGGAAAACATCCCCCTCAACGTCAACGATCTGCTGGATGAGCTGATCAACCAGTCCATTCAGCTGGTGGGCAAGCCGGTAGCCATGATGAACAAAGAGGACAAGATCAAGGCCATCCAGTTTCTCAACAACGCAGGTGCCTTTCTCATCACCAAGAGCGGGGATAAGATCAGCCGCCAATTCAACATCAGCAAGTACACCCTATACAGTTACATGGATGCCAGCAAGGCAGACTGAGCGCACCAAACCGACGCAGTCTATGGCTCTGCGTCGGTTTGGTGTTAAAATCAGGGTTGCCAGGCAGAATATCCGTAGAACATCACGAGGATACTCGCCACCAGCAGGACATTCCCTACCTGGGTTGCCACCACATTGGTGCTCAGACAGGCCATGAAAGAGCCGATGGCCATGATCACGGTGCCAACCAGGGCCGCTGTTTTGTGGAGCGTCAAATTCTTACTCTTCTTCATGGAATCATCCCTCCGTCTCTTTGAGATTGACACGAATACCTGTGACCTTCATCAGTACCGTGTGGAATACAGCGCCCAGCACGATTCCGATAAAGGGAGCGGGAATATTGGCCACCACGGCGGGCAGCAGAGACACCAGTGCAAACACGATGATCACGCTGACCAGCCAGCTGATCCAGGGCACAGGATTCCAACGGATGAACTTGCTCTTCTCCAGAGCCAGATAGCGTCCCTTGTTGACGATAAAGTAATCAGCCAGAATGATGCCCGCCAGGGGAGGAATCACATTGCCCAGTGCGTTGAGGAAGGTGTAGTAGAAATCCGCCTCGTGGGGCTTGAGCAGGGTGGCCACCGAAGAGATTCCGATGAGGATCAGCATCATCTTGGTCCGACCGATTTTAAAGGAGTTGGCCAGGTTCAGGCCAGTGGAATACAGATTGGCGGCATTGGTGGTGAAAATGTTGGTGGTCATCAGAATCAGAGAGGGGACCACCAGACCGAAGCCCAGCAAAATGGCGGTCAGATCATACTCGTCCATGGCAATGGTGGCGATTGCACCGCAGATGAGCATGAGAATGTTGCCGCCCAGCAGTCCGGTGAGGGCTGCCGCCACTGCCGACTTGGTGGATTTGGCATACCGCATGATGTCCGCCAGACAGGTGGCCGTGGACAAGATCCACGCCCCGATTACCACGGTGATGCCAGCAGCCAGAGAGATGGGGGCGGAGGGACGGTAAGCCATCAGGGCCTCCAGGGAACCCATCACGCCCACGGAGCGAATGGTGGTGGCCACGGTGAGGAAAATGATGGCAGGGATGGCCACATAGCCCAAAATGGCGATGGCCTTCACCCCGTAGAAGGCGAAGATGCCCATCAAAGCGGCGCTGGCCACCATGCAGATGGCCTCGCCCACGTCGCCGAAGCCAAAAATACTGGCCACAAAGTGCCCGTAGGATGCAGATTGGATGGTATACCACCCTACGTTGACCACGGGTACAAACAGGGAGGCGATTCTGGAACCGCTGGAGCCGAAGCTATAGCGGGTCAGCAGCGCAAAGGTCAAACCGGTGCGGCTGGCAATGACGCTGACGGCCACCGCAATGGCACACAAAAAGATATTTCCCACAAAACTGGCAATCAGGATCTCCCGGAAGCTCAGGCCCAGGGCAAGCGTTCCGCCTGCCATCAGGCTGATGATGGCAAAGATGAATCCGGTCCACACAATGGTCAGGCTGATGTAGGATTTTCGCTCACTTTCAGGAACAGCGCACAGTGAGAACTCACTATCCTGCTCCACGGCCTTGGATTTCACTTGTTGTTTCACCAGGGCTCTCTCCTTTTCTTCAATTCTTTTCCCGTTTTTCAATCTCATTGCCGGATGCTGCACAGAAACGCCATATTTCCCCCAGTGAGCGCCAACACCGTTGCCCCAGCCCGTGCACTGACTGAGGCTGGTATTATGCACATTTGATAAAACACAGGGGGTCATATTGTTCGATTTCTGTCTGTATCTCCAGTATAATCCTTCCTATCTCTAAAGTCAACAAAAATAATTTTTGGCTCATAAAAATTTTTGTTAAAATTATTTTTTGTTTTCCAAAGGGACACAAGACCCTGTGTTTGGGGTGGATGTCCTTACGCCACAGCCCCAGGTATCCGCTGTTTTCCCACCGTTTGTTCCCGGTAGGCCCACTTCGGCGGGGGACAACACCACTTCTTTTCGGAAAAACGCTGGACCTTTTCCCCAAAACATGCTACACTTTTCCCAATGATTCTTTTTAATGTAAATACACGACATGAGGTGAAGACACATGCAGCATCTACTCAACATTACCGATTTGTCCACCCAGGATATTGATCGGCTGATTGCCACTGCCGAGGACATCATGCAAAACCCGGAAAAGTACCGGGATGCCTGCCGTTACAAAAAGCTGGCCACCCTCTTCTTCGAGCCCTCCACCCGTACCCGCCTGAGCTTTGAGTCCGCCATGATGGAGCTGGGCGGAAACGTCCTGGGCTTCTCCGAGGCAAACAGCAGCTCCACGGCAAAGGGTGAGAGCGTGGGAGACACCGTGCGCACCGTCAGCTGCTATGCCGATATCATCGCCATGAGACACCCCAAGGAGGGTGCCCCCTACGCCGCCATTCAGACGGCCCAGGTCCCTGTGATCAACGCCGGCGACGGCGGTCACAACCACCCCACTCAGACCCTCACCGACCTGCTCACCATTCACCGGGAGCGGGGCTCTCTGGAGAACTTCACCATCGGTCTGTGCGGTGATTTGAAGTTCGGCCGTACCGTCCACTCTCTGGTGGCTGCTCTGAGCCGCTATCAGGGCGTGAAGATGGTGTTCATCTCTCCCCCCGAGCTGCGCATCCCCGACTACATCATCACCAACGTGCTGGAGCCTGCCGGCATCAGCTATGTGCAGACGGAGAGCCTGGAGGAGGCCATGCCCCAGCTGGACATCCTCTATGTCACCCGGGTGCAGCGGGAGCGCTTCTTTAACGAGGCCGACTATATCCGCCTGAAGGACACCTACATCGTGGACCCCGACAAGCTGATCCACGCCAAGTCCTCCCTGGTCATCATGCATCCCCTTCCCCGTGTCAACGAGATCACCCCTGAGGTGGACCAGGACCCCCGTGCCCGTTACTTCCAGCAGGTGGCGTACGGCAAGTATATTCGCATGGCCCTCATTTTGGATATGCTGGGCATTCATCTGTAAATGGAGGAGAGAACATGAAAATCGACAGCATTCAAAACGGCATTGTTCTGGACCACATCAAGGCCGGGGCCAGCATGGAAATTTACCAGCTGCTGGGCCTGCACAAGCTGGATTGCTCCGTAGCCATCATCAAAAACGCCAAGTCCTCCAAGCTGGGACGCAAGGACATCATCAAGATCGATGAGATCATTGACCTGAATCTGGATGTGCTGGGCTATGTGGACCCCGGCATCACGGTGGACATCATCCGCAACGGGGAGCGCAGCGAGAAACGGCACCTGTCCCTGCCCTCCAAGCTGGTCAACGTGCTCACCTGCAAAAACCCCCGGTGCATCACCACCGCCGAGCCTCACCTGAAGTCTGAGTTTGTCCTGACCAACCCGGAGCAGCGCACCTACTGCTGTGCGTACTGCGATACGGAGTATCACAGATAATTCCCATATGGCCAAACGGCGTCGTCCTTCCTGGACGGCGCCGTTTTTTTTCAGCATGTTTTGTGCATAATCCACATATCACAGCGGTTCTTTTCTCTTGCGATAGTATTTACAACACAGCGTTCTTGGCGTAGTATAACAATTAGTTTGAGCTAAAAAATTTTCTTCAAACCGGGCCGGGGGATCTGGGTGCCTGTCTGAATGGGTCCCGTCCAGCCCCAGCCCGTCCCATGTGTCTACGAGGAGAATCATCTATGTATACTCTGATTCGCAACGGTCAAATCGTCAGTGAGAGCGACGTAGTCCACGGCGATCTCCTCATCCAGGATGGGGTGGTCAAGGCCATCGGCACCCAGCTGCACGCCCCGGGGGCGGTGGTTCTGGATGCCGCCGGAAAGTATGTCCTCCCCGGCGCTGTGGATGTACACACCCACATGGACCTCCAGGCAGGCCCTTACCGGGCGGTGGACGACTTTTATACCGGCACCGTGGCAGCGGCCTGCGGCGGGACCACCACCATTGTCGATCACATGGCCTTTGGCCCTGCCGGGTGCAGTCTGTGGCACCAGGTGGAGGAGTATCACCGCCTGGCAGATGGAAAGGCCGTCATCGACTACGGCTTCCACGGCGTGATCCAGCATGTGGATGACACCATCCTGAGGGAAATGGGGGAATTGGCCCAGCGTGAGGGCATCACCAGTTGCAAGGTGTACATGACCTACGACGGAAAGCTCCGGGATGAGGAGCTGCTGCGTGTGCTCCAGCAGGCCAAGAAAGATGGCATTGTCATCCCGGTCCACTGTGAAAACGACGGGGTCATCAACTATCTCCGCAGCTGGTATCGACAGCAGGGATTGGGTCAGCCCATTTACCACGCCCGGAGCCGTCCGGCACGCTGTGAGGCGGAAGCGGTCAACCGTATGATCCACCTGGCGGCCATGGCTGGAGACGCTCCTCTCTACATTGTGCATCTGTCTAGCCAGGAGGGACTGCGGGAGGTGTGCGCCGCCCGGCAACGGCACCAGAAGGGGCTGGGAGTGGAGACGTGTCCCCAGTACCTGGTCCTTACGGAGCAGGCGTATGCAGATCCCCAGGAGGGCCTCAAGGCCATTATGTCCCCGCCGCTGCGCACCCAGCAGGACAACGAGGCCCTGTGGGCCGGGCTGCAGGACGGCAGCATCGACGTGGTGGCTACCGACCACTGCCCGTTCCGCTTTGCCGTGGAGAAGCAGGCGGGGCTGGGGGATTTTACCGCCTGTCCCAACGGAGCTCCCGGCGTAGAGGAGCGCCTGGCTGTGATGTACACCTACGGCGTGGCTCAGGGCCGTCTGAGCATCTGCGACCTGGTGCGTCTGCTGTGTGCAAACCCCAGCAAAATGTACGGGCTGTATCCTAAAAAGGGAATCTTGCAGCCTGGCTCGGATGGAGATGTGGTCATCTTCGACCCCAACGGCACCCACACCCTGACCCACAGCGACCTCCATTCCGCCGCAGACTACACCTGCTACGAGGGGATGCAGCTGTGCGGCTCCATTGATTGCGTGTTGTCCCATGGCCGTGTCATCGTGGAAAAGCAGAAGTTTCTGGGCCAGAAGGGCGCAGGCCAATACCTCAAGCGGGGTCAGAGCATCCTGGTGGAATAAGCATCAAACTGCTGCGGCTGGGATTGGCCGCAGCAGTTTTCTCTTTGGGGGCAGGCTCTGGCCTGGACAATTCCCCACACCTTACGGCACCCTCTGCATGGAGGGGCCCTCAGTTACGGAAAGGAAGCGATCCTATGAACCATTTTCTCTCTCAGGCCCATGAAATATCCCATACCCTTCAGGAGTTGAAGGACGACTTGCACCGTCACCCTGAGCTGAGCTTTCAGGAGTACCGCACCACGGGGGTACTGAGGCAGCGGCTGACGGAGCTGGGCCTGGAGTTGGTGGATCTGGGCATGGAAAGTGGAGTTGTGGCGGTGCTCCACGGAGCCCTTCCCGGCGGCACTGTGGCCCTGCGGGCGGATATCGACGCTATCCCCCAGCAGGAGGCTACCCACCCGGGCGTCATGTCCCTCACGCCTGGCGTCATGCACGGCTGTGGCCACGATTTCCACACAGCGGCCCTATATGGAGCGGCCATCCTGTTGTCCCAACGCCGACAGCAGTTGCCCGGCACCGTGGTCTTTCTCTTTCAACCTGCGGAGGAGATCACCCAGGGCGCACAGGCCCTGGTGGAGCACGGCCTGCTGGAGCGGCTTCCCCAGGTGCCCCAGCGCCTCTTCGGCCTGCACAATCGGCCTGAGCTGCCTGCCGGGACCATTGCCGTCCGGGAAGGCGCCATCATGGCGGGGAAAAGCCACTTTACACTGACCCTCCACGGCCGTTCCGGCCACGGAGGCTCCCCCCACAAGTGCGCAGATGTCATTGTGGCAGGTGCCGGGATCGTCAATGCCCTCCAGACGGTGGTCAGCCGCAACACCGACCCCTTGGACAGCCTGGTCTGTTCCGTCCTTTCCATCCACGCTGGTACGCCCGACAACTTTGTTCCCGATACCCTGACTATGACCGGGAGCATCCGCTTCCTCTCCCAGGACACCCAGGCATATGCCCAGCAGCGCATTCAGGACATCACCCAGGCCGTGGCTGGTGCCCTGGGCTGCACGGCATCGGTGGCCTTTCAGCCCGGTGTTCCTCCTACCATCAATTCTCCCCGGATGACTCGCCTGGCGATGGAGGCGGCCACAGCGCTGGTGGACCGGGCGCACATTGTGACCCCTGCACCGGACATGGGGTCGGAGGACTTTGCTGTTTTGGGGCAGCACATCCCGTCCTTCTTCTACTGGGTGGGCTCTGGCTTTCCCAACTGTTTCAACCCCTGTTGGCACAATGAGAGCTTTCGCACCGACGATGCGGCCTTGCCTTTGAGCGCTGCGCTGCTGGCCCATTCCGCTTGGGTGGGCCTGGAGGATCTGGCCCACCCGTCTCAGGCAGTGGGGGAGCTGCACGGATGAGAATGGACAGCCTTTGAACCCGTGAGCCATCCCGATGCACGGCTGTGCGAACGAAAGTTGAGAAAGAAAAATACCGGCCACCAGGGAGGCTGTGAACAGGTCCAGTAAAAACGGACAGTGACAAAATACCCCCTGATGTAGGAAAATAGACTACATCAGGGGGTATTGTCATG
>CALWXF010000016.1 GCA_944385445.1 uncultured Oscillospiraceae bacterium | reverse complement strand
GAAAATTCAAACCCAGTATGCCAATCCCTGTACTGTCGAGCAGAAGGATGTAGAAGCATTCAGGCAACGTCTGCTTGCCGAGACTTACCAAGGCAATTGAAAAACTTGCCGATCAAAATAATAAGCAGGAAACGGTTCCATCATACCCCTTCCAATTGGCCAACGAGGAACCTCGTCAGCGATTACTCGCTGTTATGGATGATCCTGAGAAAGCAGAAGCATTCGCAAGGACCTGATGTAATATGAATGAGTATGAAGTTCGGGAAAGTAAGCAAAACAAAGGATTTGAATGAATATGACGATGTACGAATTGTTGGGAAAACTTTTCCCCACAATGAAACCCCTGGACATGCCCAAGAAGTCTGAGAGCGCCGCTGTGGCCGCTCCTGCTGCCCCTGAGAAGGTGGAGGAGGTCATTGACTTCTCTAAGGTGGAGATCGAGCCTCTGTTCTCTGATTTCGTGGACTTTGAGACCTTCTCCAAGTCTGATTTCCGTGCCGTGAAGGTGCTCTCCTGCGAGGCCGTGAAGAAGTCCAAGAAGCTGCTGAAGTTCACTCTGGACGACGGAACCGGCACGGACCGGGTGATTCTGAGCGGCATTCATGAGTATTATGAGCCCGAGGAGCTGGTGGGCAAGACCTGCATCGCCATCACCAACCTGCCTCCCCGTCCCATGATGGGCATCGACTCCTGCGGCATGCTCATCTCTGCGGTCCACCACGAGGAGGGCGTAGAGAAGCTGCATCTGCTGATGGTGGATGACCACATTCCTGCCGGTGCTAAGCTGTACTAAGCATCCCAACCGAATTTAAGATGTTAGAGAGCCCCGTGAACGATCTGGTTCACGGGGCTCTTGCCTGTGTATGGAGAACGGTGTATGATAGATGCACGTGTAGAGCGGAGGGATGATGTTTGAAGAGAGAATACGCAGAGGCCTATGTCAGGTGGGCGGATACCAATTTGATTGACCTGGACATGTGGACGGGAATGGGGGTTATCTACGCAGTTTTTGCGTTTCCTTTGTTGGTTTTTGCACTTGTCGTGCGACAAGTTATATTTCCGTATATTTATATTGTCTTGTTTTTGGGACACTGCATTTTAACTGCGGCTTTGAAACAGAAGTATTGTGAGTTCAACTACTTTCAGAAGTTCCTCAACATTGGCGCCAGCGGAGCGTTTGCCAGATTGATGTTTTTATTGATAGCGTTATCACTGATTGAAGTCACAGGAATATACGGTCTCAGTACTATTTTTTTTGTGTTTGGAGTGTGGCTGTTTCTCAACGTTTTGGATTTTGGCACTGTATGGTGGCGCATCAGAAGCGGACGATTTTACGCCGCACAAGAGCGAAGGAAGGAACAGGAGAAGCACAAGAAAACACAGAAGAAGGGTATGAGCAGAGGCCCTGCAATGGCTATTTGCGGGATTGGAGGATTGGCTGGAATCTTGGGTATGAGTTTTGCTAAGATGTTCTTTTCTAATGCCAGCCAAGAGGTTATCGTTAGTTCGGCAGTCTGCATTTTTATTTTTCTTGGCATGCTATTGGGCATAGCTGGCAGCAATCTCTGGAAGGCATACTATGTGAAGAAGTACGACATCCAGGGGAAGAGTATCCCTGCATACAGGCCCAGGCCTGGACAAAAGCAGACGGTGCTTCACAGCATTCTGCGCACTTTAGGAGTCATTGGGCGCTTTCTTCTCGGTATCATTGCTTTTTCTGTGCTTGCGACCGTTGTTATGTATTTCTTCATGAGATGGCTGCCAGCGTGGTTGAGCCACAGATAAAGAAACCAAAGGACCAGCCTAAGAAATTTCTTAAGATTTCGATTTACACTGGATTAATGGCCCGCCAAATGGTATGATGTCAAAGATAGGCTCAGCCGTTGTGCAGGAACATTGTGGGGATGTGTACCCATGATACCTGTGGGCAAAAACACGGCGAACGTGTTGGAAATCTGACATACAAGGGAGTTTTGCTATGCTAGTGCTGGAACTGTTGAAGTCTCTGTTCCTAGGCGTGGTGGAGGGCATTACGGAGTGGCTGCCCATCAGCTCTACGGGACACCTCATTTTGGTGGATGAGTTCATCAAGCTCAACGTCACCACGGAATTTATGGATATGTACCGCTATGTGATCCAGCTGGGCGCCATTCTGGCGGTGCTGCTGCTGTTTTTCCATCGGCTCAATCCATTTTCTCCCCGCAAGTCCGTCCGCCAGAAGCGGGACACTTGGAACCTGTGGGGCAAGGTGGTGCTGGCCTGCATCCCCTCTGCGGCGGTGGGCCTGCCCCTGAACGACTGGATGGATGAAAACCTCATGACCCCGTGGGTGGTGGCCGCCGCCCTGATCCTCTACGGCCTTGGGTTCCTCTATCTGGAAAATCTGCACCGGACCCCCTCCATCCGCAGCACCGGAGACATTACATGGAAGACTGCTTTGCTCATCGGCCTGTTCCAGACACTGTCCATCATCCCTGGCACCTCCCGTTCCGGTGCCACCATTCTGGGCGCCATCCTCATTGGCTGCGCCCGACCCGCAGCCGCTGAGTTCTCCTTCTTCCTGGCTATCCCCACCATGGTGGGCGTGAGCGTTCTGAAGCTGGGAAAATTCTTTGCCGAGAAGCTGATGGCAGGGGAACCCTTCTTCACCGGGGAAGAGGCTGCCATTCTGGCCGTGGGCTTTGTGGTGTCCTTTGTGGTGTCGGTGCTGTGCATCCGATTCCTCATGAACTTTGTGAAAAAGCACGACTTCAAGATTTTTGGCTGGTATCGAATCGTGCTGGGTGCGCTGGTACTTTTGTTCTTCGGCGTACAGGCACTTTTGGCCCACTGATTCGTACAATAGAGACGGTTTCTCCTATGAGGGGAAACCGTCTCTTGTCATTTGACTTTATTTCTGGAGCTGTGGTATGATAAGGGCCGATTCCAGAGGCGGCGTGAGAGACACCGATCAAGAAGGCGAAAGTGGTGAAATTAGAATTGAATCCAAATCATGGGTTGCAGCCCAGAGAGGAGTCAAGAGAGAGTGGTATACAGCGCAACGGGCAGGGCGAGGCCTGGTATGCGCTGCGGGAGCTGGTGCGTCACCACGGAACGAAAGTGTTGGACGACCCGAAAATTGGACAGCTGGCCCGGTCCAATCCGGCCCTGGCCCCCTATGGAGCGATGTTGGAGGCCTTTGCCCGAGCGGGCCTGTATGCAAAGTACCTGGACCATGTGGAACAGGGCAGGGGGAAGGACGCTGCAGTCCGAGCTGCGGCGGACCGCTTGGCTCACGTGGGCACACCCCAGCGGTCAGCCGCAGAGTGGGTGTGCCGTGTCAACTGGCGGGTGGTGGAGCGCCGCCGTCCCAGCCCCAGCGCTCCCACCAAACAGCAGAGCACCCAGCAGCGGAGATGTGCACCCTCCCGGTCCATCTCCCTTCCTTCCTTCAAACGCAAAACTTCCAAAAAGAATAAGAAGGAGAAGGACGGGCATCCCCTATGGGCCACGGTGCTGTGTGTGGCACGGATGCTGTTTGGCCTGGGGCTGATGGCGGTGGTGCTGTACAAGAGCGGAGCTGTGTCCCTGCTGGCCCGGATGGACGAGAGCATGTGGCAGTGGCTACCGGGGACAGTGCAGCAATTCATCCTCCATGCGCCACCCGTACCCTGGGAGCGATGGCTGGTGGAGAGCTTGGCCCAGCGGCCTCCCGTGCTGGAGTTTGCCAAGCTGGTGATACGCCAGGCCTGGTACCCCGCAGGGATATCCTGCCTGATGCTGTGGGGCGGTTATCTGACGGTATTGGCACCCCTGGCGGCCCATCAGGGCCAGGGGCTGATTCGCCAGATGTTCGGCGGAGCAGTGGCTCTGGTGGTGCTGGCCGTGTTGTCTCTATTTGGCGTGTCGGCACTCTATGCCATTGCGTTTCTGTGGTAAGAACACGATCTACTTCGATTATTATGAGAAGTCCGGTGCAGAATGTGACGTTCTGTGCCGGACTTCTGCTATTTATGCTTTTTTAAGGGAGGGGTTCTGCCAGATTCACGGCGAGCACGGGGCAGTGTCGGGGGAAAACTGGCACTTCATGGATGGGGACAGATGTGCTATAATCAAACGGTATCTGCGTGTGAGGCCCTTGCGAGAAAGAGAGGAACAAGATGAACGAGAGAAAACGCCCCCTGTGGCTATTTTTTACCTATCTCAGACAGGGGAAGGGACACTTGGCACTGTATCTCCTGTTGGCCCCCCTCAACGCCCTGGTGGAGATCGGCCTGGCGGCGGCTATGGCTGCTGCTGTGGACTATGCCATGTCCGGCCAGGTGGAGGACATGGGGCGGTATGTGGGCCTGTACGCCCTCTATGTGCTGCTGGGCTTCGGAGTGGGTTACGGCGTGAAGCGGGCCCGGATTTTGCTGTTGGGCCGGGTGATTGCTGCCTTGAAGCAGGACGTCTATGAGCATGTGATGTACCTGCCCTATCCCCGGTTTCGGGAGAACAATTCTGCGGAATATCTGGCAGAGCTGACCAGCAACATGGAGATCGTCCGGGAGTCCTATTTCACTGCCTTGCTACGCCTCTATCCCGAGGTGTTGAAGTTTGTGGTGGCTACCGTGGCCATGGTGTGGCTGAGTCCCTGGCTGGGCCTGTATGTGCTGCTGCTGGCGGGGGTGCAGATGGCGGTGCCCGCCATTTTCTCCAAGAAAATCACGGAGAAGGGACGTGATTATGCCCGGTGCAATGAGGGATATATGGTCACCGCCAAGGAGGACCTGCTGTCCTATGAGACCTCCACATTGTATCAGATTCTGGACGTTCTCACCGGGCGGCACCGGAAGAAGAGCATGGAGACCGAGGGGGCCCGCAGCAACTCCAAGCTGGTCAACGCCATGTCCTACGAGGTGTCCTTTGCCATCGGCAACGTGATGTACCTGGGCATCTATGTCATCGGTGCCTTTCTCACCCTCACCGGACACCTGGGGGTGCCTGCCATCATCGCCGCCGCCCAGCTGATGGTGTATATTGCCTCTCCGCTGACCACCATCAGCGGGGACATTGCAGAGCTGAAATCGGCCCTGAAGGTGGTGGGGCAGTATGTGCAGTTGGTGACAGGGCCCCAGCCTGTCCAAGGGGGCGTCCAACCCGGACCTTTTGCCCACAGCCTGGCTTTGGACCATGTGACGTTCTCCTATGGAACTCGCATCCTGCTCAACGGCCAGAGCTACGCCTTTGAAAAGGGGAAAAAGTATATCATCCACGGGGAGTCCGGCTGCGGAAAATCCACCCTGCTGAAGCTCTTGCAGCGGCTGCTGCTGCCCCAGGCCGGGGCAGTGACCTTGGACGGGGTGGAGGTGGAGCAGGTGGACCGGAGGGCCTATGCAGCCAAACTGTGCTGCATTCCCCAAGAGCCCTTCCTCTTTGACGACACCATTCTGGAAAATGTGCGCCTCTACCGGGACTACACCCAGGAGCAGGTGATGGAGGCCCTGAACCAAGCGGGCCTTGCCCAGATGGTGGCCCGTCTGCCCCAGGGAGTCCACACCCCCATCGGAGAAAACGCCTCTTTCCTCTCCGGCGGAGAAAAGCAGCGGCTGGCCATTGCCCGGGCCCTGCTCTCCAACCCGGAGATTTTGCTGGTGGACGAGGGCACCTCCCACTTGGACCCGGCCACCGCACAGGAGATTGAGACCCTGATTTTCTCTATCCCACACCTGACAGTCATCGCCGTATCTCACATCCTCCACCCCTCCACGGTGCGCATGGCTCACAAGATGCTCCATCTCCACGGGGGCATGCTGGAGGAAGAAACCTGATCATAAAGGAGAGCCTCAAACGTATGAGATTCATCCATTTGTCCGACCTGCACCTGGGAAAGCGGGTCAACGAGTATTCGATGCTGGAAGACCAGCAGTATATTTTGAAGGAAATTCTACGAATTGTAGACCTGGAGCAGCCCCAGGGGGTGCTCATCGCCGGAGACGTGTACGACAAGTCAGTGCCTACGGCGGAGGCGGTGGCTCTGCTGGATGACTTTCTGGTCCAGCTGTCCCGGCGGGGGCTCCAGGTCTATCTCATCAGCGGCAACCATGACTCCCCGGAACGCTTGGCCTTTGGCGGGCGGCTGATGGAGCAAAGCGGTATCCACATCACCCCGGTGTATGACGGCACGGCCGCGGTGTACACCCTCACCGATGCGTACGGCCCGGTGCACATCCATCTGCTCCCCTTTGTCAAGCCTGCCCATGTGCGGCGCTATTTCACCGACCGGGAGATTTCCAGCTACACCGACGCTGTGACCACCGCCGTCCAGGCCATGGAGGTGGACCGGAGGGAGCGGAACATCCTGGTGACCCACCAGTTTGTCACCGGGGCTGCCCGGTGTGACTCGGAAGAGGTGTCGGTGGGGGGCAGCGACCAAGTGGACGTGTCCGCCTTTGCCCCCTTTGACTATGTGGCCCTGGGCCACCTACACGGGCCCCAGACGGTGGGGCGGGAGACGGTGCGCTACTGTGGAACCCCCTTGAAATACTCCTTTTCCGAGGCAGGACACCACAAGTCTGTGACGGTGGTGGAGCTGGGGGAGAAGGGGACTGTGGCGGTGCGCACCGTACCCCTCACCCCGCTCCGGGATATGGTGGAGCTGCGAGGCAGCTACGAGCAGCTTACCCTCCGGGACTTCTACCAGGGCTCCCGCTATCCCCAGGACTATGTGCACATCACCCTCACCGACGAGGAGGATATCCCCGACGGCATGGCCAAGCTGCGGATCATCTATCCCCACTTGATGAAGCTGGACTATGACAACTGCCGCACCCGGGCAGAACATTCCATTGAAATCCAGGAAGACCAGGAGCAGAAGTCCCCGCTGGAGCTGCTGGACCAGTTTTATGCCCTGCAAAATGGGCAGCCCATGGGAGAGGAGCAGCGGGCCTTTGCCCAGCAATTGTTGGAATCCATTTGGGAGGATGAGAGATGAGACCACTACACTTGACCCTGTCCGCCTTCGGCCCTTACGCCGGGCAGGTGGAGATTCCCCTGGAGCAGCTGGGGGAGCGAGGGCTGTACCTCATCACCGGGGATACCGGGGCGGGGAAGACCACTATCTTTGATGCCATTACCTATGCGTTGTACGGGGAACCCAGCGGGGACAACCGGGACCCCTCCATGTTCCGCTCCAAGTACGCCCAGCCGGATACCCCTACCTGGGTGGAGCTGGTGTTCTCCTACGGCGGGAAAACCTACACCGTCCGGCGCTCACCGGAGTATGAGCGCCCCGCCAAGCGAGGGGGCGGTACCACCATCCAGCGGGCGGAGGCGGAGCTGCACCTCCCCGATGGCCGTTTGGTCACCAAGACCCGGGAGGTCACCGGTGAGATTGTGAACATCATCGGACTGGACCGCAGCCAGTTTGCCCAGATCGCCATGATCGCTCAGGGGGACTTTCTCAAGCTGCTGCTGGCGGACACCCGCAGCAGACAGGAGATTTTCCGTAAGCTCTTTCCTACCCGGGGGTATATGGTATTCCAAGAGAGGGTGAAAAGCGAGAGCGGCGCCCTGCACAGACAGTGCGAGGCGGCCAAGGCCAGTGTTCAGCAGTACATAGAAGGGGTGCTCTGCCCCCAGGAGGACCCGCTGTACCCTCAGTGGGAGCGAGCCTGGGCGGGAGAACTGCCCAACCAGGAGACCGTGGCACTTCTGGAGACCCTCTTGGAGCAGGACCGGGAGCGGGAGACCCGGCGCAGCCAGGCACTGGAGCAGCTGGATGGGGAACTGAACGCCGTTACTGCTCTGCTGGCCAAGGCGGAGGAGTTGGAAAAGGCTCGGGGCCAGCTCAAGGCGGCCCAAGCACGGCGGGAGGCTTGCGCCGCCCAGTGGGAGGCGGCGCAGCAGCAGCTGGAGGTCCAGACGGCGCAGGCCCCTCGGTTGGAGGGCCTGCGGGCTCAGCTGGCGGACCTGGAGGCGGAGCTGCCCCGATATCAGGAGCTGGACCGTCTGAGTCAGAGTCTCACTGCCTTGACTCAGAACATCCGGCGGCAGAGTACCCGGCTGGAGGAGCAGGAGAGCGAGCAAAAACGGCGGGAGACGGAACTGGAGCACGGACGGCAGGAACGGGCGGCCCTGGAAGAGGCAGGGGCCCAGCGGGAGCGTCTGCTGGGGCAGAAGACCCGGGGCCAAGAACAGAGCCAGCGTCTGGAGGAGCTCAACACCCTGTTGGAAGAGTGCCGTCAGGCTCATTTAGAGCTGGGAAATGCCCAGAACCGCTATATTGTGGCTCGGCAAAAGGCCCAGGAGGCCCAAGAGGACTACACCGGGAAAAACCGGGCGTTTTTAGATGAGCAGGCGGGAATTTTGGCCCAGGAGCTGGCAGAGGGCCAGCCCTGTCCTGTGTGCGGATCTCGGACCCACCCAGACCCCGCCCGCCTCTCTCCAGGGGCACCCACTGAGGAGAAGTTGAACCAGGCCAAGCGGGCCTGGGAGAAGGCCCAGCAGACTGCCAGCACCTGGAGTGTAGAGGCGGGAAAGGCCCGCACAGCCCTGGAGGAGCGGGAGCAGCGCCTGCGCAGCCAAATGGCCCAAGTGCTGCCAGAGTGTGGGGCAGACCAGCCCTTGGACCAGGTGGCCCAATTCATCCGGGAGGCCCAGAGACAGGCCGGAGAGACATGGAAGCAGGTGGAGGTACAGCTGCGTCAGGTGGAGGCCGACCTGAAACGCAAAAATCAGCTGGACACCCAAATTCCCCAGCAGGAGCAGCGGTTGGGAGAGCTGGAGCAGGCCATAGCCGCTGCCCGGGAGCAGCTGGCAGGAGAAAACAGCCGCCGGGAAGAGCTGGAGGGTCAGATTCATGCCCTGGAAGGGCAACTGCGTTATCCCCAGGCGGAACAGGCCAGACAGGCGCAGAGAACCCTGAAAGAGGAGCTCCAGCGGTTGGAGGAGGCCCAAACCGAGGCTCAGAAACGGGCCAATGCCGCCCAGCTGGCCCTGACGGGGGCGGAGGAGGCGGTGAAGCAGTTGACCCAGCTGGTGGAGCAGAGCCAGCCGGTGGATGTGGAGACCCAGCAGGCCCGCAGCCTAGACTTGGCACAGCGGCGGGCACAGCTGACCGCCGAGCAGCGGGAGCTCCACACCCGCTTGACCACCAACTGCACTGCCTTGGAGCAAATCCAGGGGAAGACCGCCCAGGTCACCCAGTTGGAGCAGCGGTATACCTGGATGCGCACGTTGTCCAACACGGTCAACGGCACGTTGCAGGGCAAGGAGAAAATTGCCCTGGAGACCTATGTGCAGATGACCTTTTTCGACCGCATCCTCCGCCGGGCCAATCTGCGGCTTCTGGTGATGACTGGGGGCCAGTACGAACTGAAACGCCGCCGGGAGGCGGCGGGCAACCGGAGTCAGAGTGGTTTGGAGATGGATGTCATCGACCACTACAACGGCACCCAGCGCAGTGTCAAGTCCCTGTCCGGGGGCGAGTCTTTCCAGGCCTCCCTGGCCTTGGCTCTGGGGCTTTCGGATGAAATCCAGTCTTCCGCCGGGGGCATCCGCCTGGACACCATGTTTGTGGACGAGGGCTTTGGTTCTCTGGATGAGGAGTCTCTGGCAAAGGCCATGGGAGCGCTGGGAGATTTGGCCCAGGGGAACCGCTTGGTGGGCATCATCTCCCATGTATCCGAGCTTAAGGAGAAAATCGACAAGCAGATCGTGGTGCGCAAGGACCGCATCGGCGGAAGCCGGGTGGAGCTGGTGGTGTGACACAGCATTGAAATTTGTCTATAGTTATGGTATGGTAAATACGTTCAATTTTACCACAGGGAAAGAAGGGTACGCATGAAGTGGTTGTATCGAATCATTTGCGCCATCCTCATTGTTGTGATGGCGGTGTCAGGGTATAAGATTTGGAGCATTATGTCGGAATATAAGGAGGGCGAGGACGCCTACGGAGAGCTGGAGCAGTATGTGAGCATCCCCAGTGAACTTCCGGTGATCCCCACCGAGTCCGCCCAGGAAGAGGACCCGGACAGCACTCCGGCCCCCCAGGCTACTGAGAATTTGAATCAGTTCCCGGTGGTGGATTTTAATTCCTTGAAGGGGATCAACCCGGACGTGATGGCCTGGATCTATATCCCCGGCACCCACGTCAACTATCCGGTGGTGCAGGGCGAGGACAACGAGTATTACCTCAACCGCCTGTTTACAGGAAAGTGGAACAGCGCCGGAGCCATTTTCATGGACTACCGCAACGAGGCAGACCTCAGCGATGCCCACACCATCATCTACGGCCATCAGATGAACAATAAGACCATGTTCAACGACCTGCGCCACTACGCCGACCAGAGTTTCTATGAGCAGCACACGGTGGGCTATCTGATGACCCCAGACCAGACCTATCTGCTGCAATTCTTCTCCGGCTATGTCAGCAGCGTGGACACCAACGCCTGGCAGCTGAACTTCACCGAGGAGGGCAGCTTTACCAGCTGGCTGGAGGATATCCAGGGCCGCTCTGCGTTTACCTCCGATGTAAAGCTGCGGGAGGAGGACCGGGTGATCACCCTGTCCACCTGTAGTTCCGCCTTTGAAAATGCCCGCTTTGTCCTGCATGCCCGACTGGTGCCTGCTGAGATCAACTAAATGACCTATGCCCCGAGAGATCAAACAGGATTTCTCGGGGCATTTTATGATAATGAGATGGTCTGAGCAGAGAGATTAAATCGGATGCAGTACATGACGGGGGAAATACGAAAATATCAGTAACTTTGCGGTTTTGTGTGGAAAATAGCCGCTATTGTCTTGAATTATGTACTGTGAAATGATGCGAAAACCTCTGAAAACTTACATTGCGCAAGATATGAGATGATGGGAGGACAGCGAGGAGAGTCCAAAAAAGGAAGAAGCTGGATGAGATGGGCACAAAGGGGTTGAAATTTCTCAAGGTTATTTGTACAATGTAGAGGATCGTCTGCGAGAAAGTGGGCGAGAACGGAAAAGAGAGGGGAAGCCCGCAGGGTTTCCCAATTTAAAGCGAGGAGGGCGAGGAACATGAAAAAACAGGATAAACGTGTCTGTCCCTTGTCCCATAGACCTGCGCAAAGGCATACCTGCGGAATGCTCTGACGGTATGCCTTTCCTGTGGGATGGAGAGGTGCATAAAGATGAGTGGTAGAGTGCGGCGGAGACGGGTGGTCAATTCCACCAGAGTCATCGCCTTATCATTTGCTGGAGTCATTTTGACGGGGGCGTTGCTGTTGATGCTCCCCATTGCGTCCCGGTCCGGGGTGAGCTGTGGGCCCATCACGGCCCTGTTCACGGCCACGTCCGCCACCTGTGTGACGGGCCTAATCGTGGTGGACACCCTGACTCAGTTTACCCTGTTTGGTCAGGTGGTCATTTTGGCTTTGATTCAGCTGGGCGGCTTGGGCTTTATGAGTGTGATCTTTCTGTTAGCCAGCCTGGTAAAAAAGCGCATGTCGCTGAGTCAGCGGCTGATGATGGTGTCCGCCTTTAACCTCAACGACATGCACGACGTGGCTCGATTGGTGGGAGGGGCGTTCCGCCTGACCTTCCTGGTGGAGGGGATGGGCGCCATTGTGCTCACAGCGTGTTTCTGGCCCCGCTACGGGCTGGGGGCCATTTGGAAGGGCGTGTTCACCGCCGTGTCCGCCTTCTGTAATGCGGGCTTTGACCTGCTGGGCCCTGACGGCTTGGGGAGCCTGTCCACCTATTCCGATCATCCGGTGGTGCTGCTCACGGTGGCCTGCCTCATTGTGTGCGGCGGCCTGGGCTTTTTTGTGTGGGAGGAGATCATACACAAAAAATCCTTCCACCGCCTGTCCCTATACAGCCAGATGGTGATTGTCATCACGGCATCCCTCATTGTGGGAGGCATGCTGTTTTTCCTGTTGGTGGAGCATGATAACCCCGAGACCCTGGGGGGAATGCCCTGGTGGCAGCAGGGGCTCAACGCCCTGTTCCAGTCCATCACCCTGCGTACCGCCGGATTTTTGAGCATCTCTCAGGGTGGCCTGCGGGAGGTATCCCAGTTTGTGTGCGTCTTGTTCATGCTGGTGGGCGGTTCTGCCGGGTCCACCGCTGGCGGTATTAAGACCGTGACCTTGGGCGTACTGGTTCTGGCCATGCGGGCAGGGCTCCATGGCCGCAGCGAAGTGACCATCCGGGGCCGAACCATCCCGCTGACCAAGGTGCTCTCCGCCGTGACCTTGGTGCTGGTGGTATCTGTGATGTTCCTGTTCTCCTCCATCGCCATTTCGGTGGTGGACGAGGTACCCTATCTGGCTGCCGCCTATGAGACAGCCTCCGCCCTGGGCACGGTGGGTCTGACCACCGGCATCACCCCAAACCTGTCCACCTTCTCCCACCTGTTGCTGGTGGCCATGATGTATTTGGGCCGTGTGGGTGTGCTCTCCCTGTCTGTGGCATTCCTGTCCCAGGGGGGACGGCAGAGCCGCATTAGCTATCCTGAAAGTGACGTTATGATTGGTTAATGGAGGAATTAACGTGAAGAATTTTGCAGTGTTTGGCCTGGGCCGGTTTGGAACGGCGGTGGCCAGAGAGTTGTTTGAGGTGGGCCATGACGTGTTGGCCGTGGACACGGACCGGGACCGGGTGCAGAGTGTAGCCGACCTGGTGACCCACGCCGTGGTGGGCGACGCCCGAGACCCGGCGGTGCTCAATGCCCTGGGCATTGGCGAGTACGACTGTGCCGTGGTGGCTGTGGGCAACGACGTGGGCAGCAGCGCCCTCATCACCATGCGCTTGAAAGAGGCCGGGGTGCCCCGGGTGGTGTGCAAGGCCATGAGCCACGTCCACCAGCGCCTGTTGGAGAAGGTGGGGGCGGACCATGTGGTGTTCCCCGAGCACGAGATGGGCATCAAGGTGGCCCAGGGCCTGGCCCGCTCCAACATCCTCAACTACATCGAACTGTCTGAGGACTACGGCATCGTGGAGGTGGACCTGCCCGCCGCATGGCAGGGTAAGACCATCCGGGACCTGGACATCCGGGCCAAGTACGCCCTGAACGTCATCGCCGTGCGCCGGGGCCAGGAGGTCAACGTCTCCCCGGGGGCAGACTATGTGCTTTTCCCCAATGATAAGTTAATGGTACTGGGTCGGGACGAGGATATTGCCAAGATATGCGACAAATGAGACATGAAGTGATATCCAGCCGCTCCAACCCCCTGGTCACCCGGCTGCGCAAGCTGGGCAGCAAGCGCAGTGCCCGACGGGACGAGGGGGTATTCGTGGGGGAGGGGCCCAAGCTGCTCCAGGAGGCGGTGCGTTGGCGTATTCCCCTGGAGACGGTGGTGTACGCCTCCGGCGTCACCCTGCCCCAGCTGCCTGACGACGTGCGGGTGGTGGAGGTCCCGGACTCCCTGCTGGAGGCGGTGGCCCAGACCCAGACCCCCCAGGGGGTGGTGTTTGTCTGTCGCACCCCCGCTTTGGAGCTGCCGGAGCAGTTGACGGGGAACCGATACCTCATTTTGGACGGGGTGCAGGACCCAGGCAACGTGGGCACCATTTGGCGCACCGCTGACGCCTTCGGGGCGGACGGCCTGATCCTGTGCTCCGGCTGTGCCGACCCCTGGAGCCCCAAGACGGTGCGGTCCACCATGGGGGCGGCTTTCCGCCTGCCTGTGTGGGAGTGCACCCTGGAGCAGGCGGCGGCACGGCTCCGGGCAGCGGACATTCCTCTGTATGCCACCGCCCTGCGGGAGGACACCGTGGACGTGCGGCAGGTGTTTCTGGCCCGCAGCGGCGTGATCATCGGCAGCGAGGGCCGGGGCGTGTCCCAGCTGAGCTTGCAGCTGTGCGAGAAGACGGTGAAAATTCCCATGGTGGAGCGATGTGAATCCCTCAACGCCGCCGTGGCGGCGTCGGTGGTGCTCTGGGAGATGGCCAGAGACCAATGATAAAGGAGAGAGAAGGGGGCGGGGAACGGTGTCCCACTTAAAATATTGGGTGTGGTTGTCCACCAGGAAGGGCCTGGCAGGTGTGACCATGCAGCGGGTGCTGGACCACTTCGGCGGACCGGAGCGGGTGTATTACGCCCATGCCAAGGACGTGGACGAGCTGACCGGGCTCAGCGGCCTGGCCCGGGCCTCTCTCAAGGACAAGTCCATGGGAGAGGTGGAGCGGATTTTGGACCGCTGCGACCAGCTGGGCATCCGGGTGATGACCCGTCAGGATGCCGTGTATCCCCAGCGGCTGGAGAACATCCCCCAGCCGCCCCTGGTGCTCTACGCCAAGGGACGGCCCATCTCCCTGGACGACCAGGTGGCCATTGCCATGGTGGGTACTCGCAGCTGCACCCCCTATGGGGAGCGGGTGGCGGGGAAGCTGGCCATGGAGCTGACCCACGGCGGAGCCCTGGTGGTATCCGGGATGGCCCAGGGCATTGATGCAGCCTCCATCCGGGGAGCCCTCATGGCCGGGGGCACGGTGGTGAGTGTGTTGGCCGGAGGACTGGACGTCATTTATCCCCGGTACCACCGCTTCCTCTATGAGGATGTGGCAGCTTCCGGGCTCCTCCTCTCGGAATATCCCCCGGGCACGGAGCATAAGGGCAGCCACTTTCCGGTGCGCAACCGCATCATCAGCGGCCTGGCCCTGGGCGTTGTGGTGGTGGAGAGCCCCCGGCGGGGCGGTGCTCTCATCACAGCCAGCCACGCCCTGGACCAGAACCGGGACGTATACGCCGTGCCCGGTGCCATTGATGCCCCGGCCAGCGAGGGCACCAACCGCCTCATCCAGGAGGGAGCCGCCAAACTGGTGACCTGTGGGGAGGATATCCTGTGTGAATGGCGGGATCGTTTCCCGGAAAAATTAGGGGTACAGCCCCCTCTGAATCCCCAGGTGGTGGAGCAGAGATTGCAGCAGTTGGAGCAGGCACAATCGGCTCCTGTTTCCCCCAAAACGGCCCCCGCTGCGGAAAAAGAGGTTGACAATCCCGAAAGCATGGAATATATTGACTGGAAGGAGTGCCGAAAAAACCTGACCGACGACGAGCAGGTGGTGCTCCTGGCTCTGCAAGAGGGAGCCAAGGGAGTGGACGGACTGGTGGAGCACACCCAGCGCTCTGCCAGACAGGTTCTGGCCGCTCTGACCATGTTGCAGCTGCAAGGGTTTGTGATCCAGGGAAAGGACAAGCGATTCCGGGCAGCGGTGAAACTGAAAATGGAGTAAGAATCTATGGGAAATACGAATTTGGTGATTGTAGAGTCACCAGCTAAGGCTAAAACCATTGGAAAATATTTGGGGCCGGACTATCAGGTGAAGGCGTCCATGGGCCATGTGCGGGACCTGCCCAAGAGCAAGCTGGGCGTGGACGTGACCACCTTCGAGCCGGACTATCAGGATATTAAGTATAAGGAAGAGACCATTTCCGAGCTGAGAAAAGCCGCCAAGGACAGCCAGCGTGTCTATCTGGCCACCGACCCTGACCGAGAGGGAGAGGCTATCTCCTGGCACTTGCAGTCGGTGCTGGGCGTGCCCAAGGAGAAGACCTGCCGGGTCACCTTCAATGAGATCACCCGCAAGGTGGTCACCGAGTCCATCGCTTCGCCCCGGGAGATTGACCAGAACCTGGTGGACGCCCAGCAGGCCCGGCGCATTCTGGACCGCATCGTGGGCTATCAGCTCTCCCCTTTGCTGTGGAAGAAGATCCGCCGTGGCCTGTCTGCGGGCCGGGTGCAGTCCGTGGCCACCCGCCTGGTGGTGGAGCGGGAGGAGGAGATTCGCGCCTTCGTCCCCAAGGAGTACTGGTCCATCACCGCCGACCTGGGCCGCATCGCCCCCAACATCGGCGCCTTCCGGGCGGAGTTCTACGGCCGGGACAAGAAGATGGAGCTGGGCAACGCCCAGGAGGTGCAGGAGGTCATGGACGCCGTGAAGGCGGACACCTTTACAGTGCGGGCGGTGAAGCGCCAGGACAAAAAGCGCAACCCCGCCCCGCCCTTTATCACCTCCACCTTGCAGCAGGAGGCCTCTCGAAAGCTGAACATGACCCCTCGGCGCACCATGTCCGTGGCCCAGCAGCTGTATGAGGGCGTGGACATTGCCGGAGAGGGCACCGTGGGTCTCATCACCTACATGAGAACCGACTCTCTGCGCCTGTCTGAGGAGGCTCTGGCCTCTGCCAAGACCTTCATCGAGGCTCGGTACGGCAAGGAGTACTATCCCGAAAAGACCCGCCGCTTCAAGGCCAAGGACTCTGCCCAGGACGCCCACGAGGCCATCCGTCCCTCGGATGTAAACCTCACCCCGGAGCAGCTGAAGAAGGACCTGACCAGTGAGCAGTATCGGCTGTACAAGCTCATCTGGAGCCGGTTCCTGGCCTGCCAGATGGCCCAGGCCGTCTATGACAGCGTGTCCATTGAGGTGGAGAGCGCCGGGTACCAGTTCCGGGCCAGCCACTCCTCCATCAAGTTCTCCGGCTTCACCGCCGTGTATGAGGAGAGCCGGGACGACGAGGACGAGGCGCCTCAGTCCCCGCTGCCTGACTTGAAGGAGGGGGAGGCCCTGCGTCTGGACGACCTGAGCCCCTCTCAGCACTTCACACAGCCCCCCGCCCGGTTCACCGAGGCCACCCTCATCCGGGCCCTGGAGGAGAAGGGCATTGGCCGACCCTCCACCTATGCCCCCACCATCTCCACCATCACCGACCGGGAGTATGTGGTCAAGGAGGGCAAACATCTGCGGCCCACCCCCCTGGGAGAAGTGGTCACGGGGCTTATGAAGGATAAATTCTCCGACATTGTGGACCCCGCCTTTACCGCCCAGATGGAGGAGCGTCTGGACAAGGTGGAGACGGGTGAGGTGAACTGGAAGCAGGTGCTGTCCGACTTCTACACCGACTTTGACCAGGAGATGAAGAAGGCGGAGAGCGAGCTGGACGGGGAGCGCATCAAGGTTCCCGACGAGGTCTCCGAGGAGATCTGCCCCGAGTGCGGGCGGAACCTGGTGGTGAAGTCCGGGCGGTTTGGCCGCTTCCTGGCCTGTCCCGGCTGGCCGGAGTGCAACTTCACCATGCCTCTGGTGGTGGAGATGCCGGGCAAGTGCCCCCTGTGCGGTGGCCGCCTGGTCAAGCGCACCGGCACCAGCAAGAAGACCCACAAGCAGTATACCTACTACTGCTGTGAGCACCTCAACAGCAAGGATGAGAGCCGCCGCTGTGAGTTCCGCACCTGGGACGTGCCCGTGAAGGACTGTTGCCCCGAGTGCGGCCACACCATGTTCAAAAAGGCGGGCCGGGGCTACAAGCGCCCCTTCTGCATCAATGAGAAGTGCCCCAACTTCCTGCCGGAGGAGAAGCGGGGCGGCTTCCGCAAGAAGACTGAAGAGGGCGAGGCAGCCCAGCAAGTGGAAGGTCAGGAGCAGGCCCAGGGCGAGACCAAGAAGAAGACCACGGCCAAAAAGACTGCCACCAAGAAGAGCACGGCCAAAAAGGCCACCACCAAGAAGACGACCACCAAGAAAACCACGGCCAAAGCCGCCAAAGAGGCGGAAGAGGCCTGAGAAACGATAAAGGAAGAGCTATGAATGTAACCATCATTGGCGCAGGCCTGGCCGGCTGTGAAGCCGCCTGGCAGCTGGCCCAGCGGGGGATTGGGGTGACCCTGCACGAGATGAAGCCCCACAAGATGACCCCCGCCCACCACAGTGCTGGCTTTGCGGAGCTGGTGTGCTCCAACTCCCTCCGCTCCGACCAGCTGGAGAATGCGGTGGGGCTGCTGAAGGAGGAGCTGCGCCGCTGTGGCTCTCTCATCCTGCGCTGCGCCGACCAAACCCGTGTGGAGGCGGGGGGCGCTCTGGCCGTGGACCGGGAGGCCTTCTCCCAGGCGGTCACCGACGCCGTGCGCAGCCACCCCAACATCACCGTGGTGGAGGGGGAGGTCACCCACATCCCGGAGGGGGAGGTCATCCTTGCCAGCGGACCCCTCACTTCGGAAGGGCTGTCGGAGGAGATTGCCAAGCTCTTCCCCAACAGCGGGTATTTGAATTTCTACGATGCCGCCGCTCCCATTGTAACCTATGAGAGCATCGACATGGATCACGCCTGGTTTGCCTCCCGGTATGACCGGGGCACGGCGGATTACATCAACTGCGCCATGAGCCGGGAGGAGTACCTAGACTTCTGGAAGGAGCTGTGCCAGGCCGAAGAGGCCCCTGTCCACGGCTTTGAGGACGGCCGGGTGTTTGAGGGCTGTATGCCCGTGGAGGTCATGGCCCGGCGGGGGGAACAGACCTTGTGTTTTGGCCCCCTCAAGCCCAAGGGCCTGCCCGACCCCAAGACGGGGAAGGAGCCCTACGCCGTGGTGCAGCTGCGCCGGGACAATGCCCAGGGCACTCTGTACAACATCGTGGGCTTCCAGACCCATTTGAAGTGGGGAGAGCAGAAACGGGTGTTCTCCATGATTCCCGCCCTGGCCCATGCGGAATATGTGCGCTACGGGGTGATGCACCGCAACACCTACCTGGATTCCCCCCGCCTGCTGGATTCCTACTACCGGGTGCGGGGCCAGGAGCGCATCTGCTTTGCCGGACAGATCACCGGCGTAGAGGGGTATGTGGAGTCCACCGCCTCCGGCTTTGTGGCCGGGGTGGAGCTTGCCCACCGCCTGCTGGGTAAGCCCCCTGTGGACTTCCCCCGGGAGACCGCCCTGGGCGCTCTGGCTCAGTATGTGAGCAACGAGAGCGTGGTGGACTTCCAGCCCATGAACATCAATTTTGGAATCATGCCGCCCCTGGACCACAAGGTCAAGGGCAAGCGGAACAAAAACGCAGAGCTGTCCCGCCGCTCTCTGGAGCTGGTGGACGCCCTGCGAGAGAAGCTATAACAGAGGAGGGCCGGAGATGAAGATCATTGTAGACGCCATGGGCGGTGACAACGCCCCTCAGGCACCAGTGCGAGGTGCCTTGGACGCCATTGCTGAGTACGGGGTAGAAGTGGTACTGGTGGGCCGTGGAGAGGAGATTCTGGAGGCCCTGCACAAGGAGGGGGTCAATGAGGTGCCCCAGGGCCTGGAGATTACCCACGCCGACCAGGTGGTGGAGATGTGTGACAACCCCGCCACCGCCTTCAAGGAGAAGAAGGACTCCTCCCTCACCGTGGGCCTGAACCTGCTCAAGGACGGCACCGGAGACGCCTTTGTCTCCGCCGGTTCCACCGGAGCCCTGCTGTCTGCCGCCACCCTGATGACCAAGCGCATCAAGGGCATTCGCCGGGCTGCTCTGGCCCCCGTGGTGCCCACGGGCAACGGCGGGGCGGTGCTCATCGACTGCGGCGCCACCGCCGAGTGCACCCCGGAGTTCCTGCTCCAGTTTGCCTTTATGGGCAGCTACTACGCTGAGCGGGTGTTGGGTCGGCCCGAGCCCAAGGTGGGCCTTCTGAACATCGGAGCGGAGCCCTCCAAGGGCACCGACTTGCAGCGGGAGGCCTACGGTCTGCTGCAAAAGGCCTCGGATGAGGGCCGCATCAACTTCGTGGGCAACGTGGAGGCCCGGGAGGCGGTGTCCGGTTCGGTGGATGTCATCGTCTCCGATGGCTACTCCGGCAACATCTTCCTCAAGACCATGGAGGGCGTGGGCATCTACATGGCCCGGGAGATTAAGAAGATGTTCTTGTCCAGCCTCAAGACCAAGATTGCCGCCCTGCTGGTGAAGGACGGCCTGCGGGAGTTCAAAAAGAAGATGGATTCCGGCGAGGTGGGCGGCACGCCCCTGATGGGCATTTCCCACCCGGTGATCAAGGCCCACGGCTCCTCGGACGGCTATGCCATGAAGAACGCCATCCGTCAGGCCATGGAGTACAGTAAGTCCGGCATCATCGAGGATATCACGGAAAACGTGGAGTACATGCGCCTGCCCGTGAAGGGCTTGGCAAAAAAGCAGGAGACAGACGGGACTGCGGAGTAAAAACTGTCAAAAAGACACTTGACAGGGAGGCAGCAAGCCCCTATTATGTTGTTACCAAAGCAACATAAAAGGAGCTTGAGAAAAGTATGTTTGAAAAATTGTGTGCCTTGATTGCCGAGCAGTTTGGCGTGGACGCTGACGCCATCACCAAGGATACCGCCTTTGTGGACGAGCTGGGTGCGGATTCTGTGGACCTGGTGGACCTCTCCATGGCTCTGGAGGAGGAGTTCGGCATGGAGGAGATGGAGGAAGAGGAGATCAGCTCCATCGTCACCGTGGGCGACCTGTACAAGTACATGCAGGAGCATCTGGATCTGTAAGAAGTCATTTGATTTGGGGAAAGCCCTGCCACTGGCGGGGCTTTTTTCGTGGAGGGTAGTATGAAAAGTTTGGAAGAGAAGTTGGGGTATCAGTTTAAGAACCTATCGCTGCTGGAGCACGCTATGACCCATAGCTCCTACGCCAACGAGCACCGCTCGGAGGGCGTGACCAGCAACGAGCGGCTGGAGTTTTTGGGGGATTCGGTCCTGGGCCTTGTGGTGGCACAGCATTTGTTTTCCTCGCATCCCAACATGCCGGAGGGGGAGCTGACCCGGACCCGTGCAGCGTTGGTGTGTGAGGAAAGCTTATACGAGGTGGCCAAGGCCCTGGATTTGGGCGCCTATTTGAAGCTGGGCAAGGGCGAGGCCGCCGGAGGCGGGCGCACCCGTCCCTCCATTCTGGCCGATGCCACCGAGGCCACGTTGGCGGCGGTGTATCTGGACGGCGGCATGGCCGCCGCCGAGAGCATCATCCGCACCTTTATCCTGGACAAGGAGCGGGAGAAGGCGGTGGACCGGGACTACAAGACCGCCTTGCAGGAGCTGGTGCAGCGCAAGCCCGGAGTGAGCGTGAGCTATCGCCTGGTGCGGGAAATTGGGCCGGATCATGCCCGGATTTTCGTCATGGAGGCCGCCGTGGACGGCGTCCCCGCCGGACAGGGTAAGGGCCACACCAAGAAAGAGGCGGAACAGATGGCGGCCCGAGCCGCCCTGGAAAAGCTGGCCGGACCAAAAGCCTGATGGACCCCAAGTGGGCGCTGGCGGGAGAATCCCGACAGCGCCCTTGTATTTTTGAGTGAAATTCGATATAATAATCTCAATTTCACCACAGGAAGGGGGAGAAGTATGGATGTCCCGGTATACCATCTGGACAAGGTGGTAAAAGTAAGACAGGAGGGCATGGAGGACTTTGACGGGCCTCTGGACCTCATTCTCCACCTGCTGAGCAAAAACAAAATCGAAATCCGGGACATCTCCATCACCCTGCTTCTGGACCAGTACCTGGATTGGATGGAACAGCGGGAGCGGCTGAACCTGGAGGTGGCCAGTGAGTTTGTCATCATGGCCGCCCATCTGGTGTACATCAAGACCCGCATGCTCCTCTCCATCGACGATGAAGAGGCTTTGAGCGAGATGGAGCAGCTCATGGCGGCCCTGGAGGAGCACCAGCACAAGGAGAGTTATGAGCGCATCAAGGGTATCACCAGTGTGTTGGCGGGGCGGTACGAGTTCGGGCGGGACTATCTGGTGGGCCAGCCCCAGCCGCTGCCCCAGGAGAAGATCTACCGCTATCAGCACACACCTTCGGACCTCACCGAGGCCTTACAGCGGCTGTTTCAGCGGGGAGAGGGGAATGTCCCGCCGCCCACCCGAGCCTTTCACGGCATTGTGGGCCGGGAGCCCTACCCGGTAGAGACCAAGGCCCGGTGGATTCTGGACCAGCTGACCACCTTGGGGGTCACCCACTTCCGGGCCCTGTTTCGGGGCAGTAAAAGCCGCTCGGAAATTGTGGCCACCTTTCTGGCAGTGCTGGAGCTGTGTAAATCCAATCAAATTTATCTGGCTGGCACCGGGGAGGACAGCACCTTGACCTGTACCCACCCGGAGCCCCAGGCGGCGGAGGACGGAGGAGCCTGAGCATGGAATTGAAGGAGTTGGAATGCACCGTAGAGGGCATCCTATTTGCAGCCGGGGACCCGGTACCGGTGGAGCGCATGGCCGCCACCCTGGAGCAGGATGTGGAGACGGTGGACAGCGTGTGCCGGCGTCTGGCCGACGAGTACCGTTACCAGCGCCGGGGCATCTGCCTGGTGCGCACCGAGCACAGCTGGCAGATGTGCACCGCCCCGGAGTACGCAGACCCCATCCGTAAGACCTTGGAGCACCGCAAGCCCCCCAAGCTGTCCCAGACCGCCCTGGAGGTGCTGGCCATTGTGGCCTACTTCCAGCCAGTGACCCGGGCGTACATTGAGCAGATTCGGGGTGTGGACAGCTCCTACACCGTGGGCATCCTGCTGGAGCGGAAGCTCATCGAGGAGGCAGGGCGGCTGGCGGTCCCGGGCCGTCCCATGCAGTTTCGCACCACCCACCACTTTTTGCGCACCTTTGGCCTGACCAGCCTGGACGAGCTGCCCGAGTTGCCCTCGGCCAGCCAGGAGGGCACCCAGCTGACCCTGGATTTGGAGTCGGCCATGGCCAAGATGCAGGAGGGCGAGGGGGAAGAACCCTCGGGTGAGGCATGATGATTTGGATCGTATTGGGCTGTGTGGTCCTGGCCCTGGCGCTGCTTCTGCTGGTACCTGTGCGGGCCAAGGCCAGCTACAGCCAGGAGGGGGTTCGTCTGGCACTGGCTCTGGGTCCCATCACCATCCCGGTGGTGCCCAGGCCCCCAAAACGGGCCAAGAAAAAGAAAAAGCAGCCCAAGGCACAGAAAAAAACACCCCAGCCGGAGAAAGAGAAAAACCAGAATCTGTTAAAAACCCTGTTGGCCCCCGGCTCATGGAAGAAGTTCCGCCGCTATCTTCCTCTCATCTGTGAGGCAGCGGGGGAGCTGCGGCGGAAGATCATCGTGCGCAAGCTGAAGATGCACCTGATCTGGGCAGGGAAGGACCCGGCCTCCGCTGCCATCGGCTACGGAATGATCAACGGGGTCATCGGCGGCATCTGGAACCTCATCGACGGCAGCTTTCGGGTGAAGGATCACAAATTTGTGGTGGACCTGGACTACGACAAACAGGAGCCCCAGGTGTCGGCCCAGGCGGAGCTCTCCCTCACCGTGGGCCAGTGCCTCAGCTTTGCACTTCGATATACCAAAAAACTAGCGGCCATCAGGGCCGAAGAACGCAGAACAACCCAGCACTCCAAGGAGGTAAACAGTCATGAGCGAACAAAAGCATCCCATTAATGAAGTGTTACAGACAACCATGAGCCGGATTCGTGAGATGGTGGACGCCAACACGGTGGTGGGCCAGCCCATTGTCACCGCCGACGGCGTGACCATCATCCCCGTGTCCAAGCTGTCCTTTGGCTTTGCCACTGGCGGCTCCGACTTTGGCAAGACCCCCAACGTGGAAAAGAACTTCGGCGGCGGGGCCGGGGCCGGGGTCAACGTCACTCCTGTGGCCTTCCTCATTGTCAAGGATGGCAGCGTGCGGCTGCTGCCCGTGGCGCCTCCCGCTGGGGACTCGGTGGGCCGGGTGGTGGACCTGGTGCCTGAGATGTTTGAAAAGGTCACCGGATATATCGACAAAAAGACCGGCACGGATAAGAGCGGAGAATAAAGGTGATACTACTCCCATCTGATACATTGGATGGGAGTGACCTTTTTTGAGGAAGATTGCGGCCCTGTTGATGGCCTTAACTCTATTGTTTGGTACCTCTGCCCCGGCGGGGGCGGTGTCCACCTCCGCCTCGTCGGCGGTGCTCATGGATGTAGGGTCCGGGCGTGTGCTCTTTGAGGAGGACATGCACACCCCCCGCCCCATTGCCAGCATCACCAAGCTGATGACCGCCCTGGTGGCGGTGGAGGAGGCCTCCGACCTGTCCCAGGTCATCACCGTGGAACCGGAATGGCTGGAGGGGGTGGAGGGCTCTTCTCTCTATCTCAAGGCGGGGGACCAGCTGACCCTGGAGACCCTGCTTTACGGGCTCCTGCTCCAGTCAGGCAACGATGCCGCCCAGGTCATCGCCTGCTGGATCGGGGAGGACCTGGAGGGGTTTGCCCAGCTGATGAATGAGAAGGCCCGCCAGCTTGGCATGACCAATACCCACTTTACCAACCCCAGCGGCCTCAACGAGGAGGAGCACTACTCTTCCGCCTATGACATGGTCCTTCTGGCCTGCGCCTGCCTGGAAAACCCCACGGTGGCAAACATCTGTGCCACCCAGAATATCTCCCTGGAGGGGCGCACCTTCGTCAACCACAATAAGCTCTTGTGGCTGGAGGAGGACTGCGTGGGCATGAAGACCGGGTACACGGAGGCCTCCGGCCGCACGCTGGTGTCGGCGGCTACCAGGGGGGCGCAGACTCTGGTGTGCGTCACCCTCAACGATCCCGACGACTGGGACGACCACCAGGCCCTGCTCCACTACGGCTTTGATACCTACCCCGTCACCCAGCTGTGCGGGGAGGGGGCAGCGGTGGGCCAGGCGGCGGTGGCGGGCAGTGTGCAGCCCACGGTGTCCCTGGTGGCCCAGGGGGACTGCTGGTATCCCCTGGCGGAGGGAGAACAGCTGGACATGCAGCTGGACGTATACTCCCCCTTGTCTGCTCCCATTCCCGCCGGAACCCAGGTAGGCACCGCCCGCTGGATTCTGGACGGGGAAGTGGTAGCGGAGATGCCCGTGGAGACGGGGACCGGGGTGAAAGACGACCGATGGAAACCCAACGCCCTGGTGCGCTGGTGGATGGGCCTGTGGGGAAAGAGCTGGGAGACCACCGTGCCCGGCATGGGACTGATTTAGACAAGGAGCGTGAGCGCATGGAGGAACGGATACAGAAGATTCTCTCCGGGGCCGGGATCTGTTCCCGGCGCAAGGCGGAGGAGTATTTGAACGCAGGGCGGGTGCAGGTCAACGGACGGGTGGCCGCCCTGGGAGAGAAGGCGGACCTCCAGCGGGACCACATCCAGGTGGACGGGGTGGCATTGACCCAGCCCCGCCGCCATACATATCTCATGCTCCACAAGCCCAGAGGGTACGTCACCACCCTCTCGGACGAGAAGGGGCGCAAGACGGTGGCCCAGCTGGTGGCAGACTGCGGGGTGCGGGTGTGGCCGGTGGGACGGCTGGACATGGACTCGGAGGGGTTGCTGCTGCTCACCGACGACGGAGACCTCACCCACAAGCTCACCCACCCCTCCCACGAGGTGCGCAAGGAGTATCACGTCCAGGTCACCGGAGACGTGGCGGCTGCCCTGCCCGTTCTCTCCAAGCCAATGGTGGTGGACGGGGAGGACATGGTGGCCGACGAGGTGGAGCCTCTGGGGCCTCAGAAGCTGAAAATCGTCATCCACCAGGGAAAAAACCGACAAGTGCGGCGGATGTGTGCCGCCGCCGGGGTCACGGTCACCCGTCTGGTGCGGGTGCGGGAGGGAAATCTCCGCCTGGGGAACCTGAAACGGGGTACCTGGCGGCCCCTGACCCAGGGGGAAATGCAGGAATTACTTCATGAAATTTGCAAGTGACGGTAAACTTCCTGCAAAACCTCTTGCATTTTTTCAGAAGAGCGAGTATGATATGAAAGAGATACAATGATGAAAATCGGCGGCCCTTGGTGGTGCGCCGATTTTCTTGGGCAAGGAGCCAGTGAGGGGGAACCGCTGTGAGTCGGGATATTTTGACGCTCATTCAGAACAATATGGGTACATTTTCCAAGGGCCAGAAATTGATTGGCCGTTTTATTTTGGAGAATTACGACAAGGCGGCATTTATGACGGCGGCCAAGCTGGGGCAGACAGTGCGCATCAGCGAGTCCACGGTGGTGCGGTTTGCCGCCGAACTGGGCTTTGACGGCTACCCCGCCATGCAGCGGGCCTTGCAGGAGATGATTCGCAGCAAGCTCACCACCGTGCAGCGCATCGAGGTGTCCAATGACCGCCTGGGAGACCACGACCTGCTGGAAAAGGTGGTACAGTCGGATATTGAGAAGATCCGCACTTCTCTGGAGGAGCTGAGCCGGGAGGAGTTCTCGGCCATTGTGGAGGCCATTGTCAAGGCTCGTCACATCTACATCCTGGGGGTGCGCTCTGCGGCAGCTCTGTCCGATTTTCTGGCCTTTTATTTCAACCTGATTTTTGACAACGTGCGCCAGGTGCACACCACCTTGGCCAGTGAGATGTTTGAGCAGATGCTCCGGGTGGGAGAGGGGGACGTGGTCATCGGCATCAGCTTTCCCCGCTACTCCACCCGCACCGTGCGGGCCATGGAGTTTGCCCGGGACCAGGGGGCCACGGTGGTGGCCCTCACCGACAGCGCCCTGTCACCTCTGTACGATACGGCCAACCTCCGCCTGTTGGCCAAGAGCGACATGGCCTCCTTTGTAGACTCCCTGGTGGCTCCGCTGTCCATTCTCAACGCCCTGATTGCAGCGGTGGGACGGAAGAAGGAGGCGGAGGTCACCGCCACCTTTGAGCGGCTGGAGAACATCTGGGACGAGTATCAGGTGTATGAGAAGGTGGAGTATGACGGGAAGTAATGGATATGCCCGGGAGAGGAATGGAACGACGGTGAGCAGAGAAAACGTAATTGTGGTGGGGGCGGGAGCTGCCGGAATGATGGCGGCCATTTCCGCCGCCAGAGGCGGGGCCCAGGTGGTGCTGGTGGAGCCCAATGAGAAAGTAGGGCGCAAGCTGTACATCACCGGAAAGGGGCGGTGCAACGTCACCAACCACTGTTCCACGGAAGAGCTGATGGCCTCCATTCCCCGCAACGGCAAGTTCTTGTATAGCGCCCTGTCCCGGTTTGATGCCCAGGCCACCATGGACTTTTTCCAGGGCCTGGGGGTCAAGCTGAAGGTGGAGCGGGGCAACCGGGTCTTTCCCGTTTCGGACAAGGCCGCCGACATCATCGACGCCCTGTTTTTTGAGCTGCGTCGCCTGGGTGTGGAGCTGCGCCGGGACCGGGTCACGGGCTTGAAGCTCCAAGACGGCCAGGTGGTGGGGGTGACCACCCAGCACAGCCCCCAGGGCCTGGAGGCGGGCTGCGTCATCCTGGCCACCGGAGGGGCTTCCTATCCCCGTACCGGCTCCACCGGGGACGGCTATCGACTGGCCCAGCAGGCGGGGCATGAGATCGTCCCGGTGCGGGGCTCTCTGGTTCCCCTGGAGTCCTCCGACCCCTGCTGTAAGCAGATGCAGGGGCTGTCCCTGCGCAACGTGGAGGTGCGGGCGAAAAACAAAAAGGGGAAGGTGGTCTACCAGGAGCTGGGGGAGATGCTCTTCACCCACTTCGGCCTGTCCGGGCCCCTGGTGCTCTCCGCCTCTGCCCATATGAATTTCCAGCGGGACCACTACACCCTGCACATTGACCTCAAGCCTGCCCTGGACGAGGGCAAGCTGGATGCCCGGCTGGTGCGGGACTTCACCGATCGGGCCAACCAGAACATGGGCAACGCCCTGGGAGGGCTGTTGCCCCAGTCCATGATTCCGGTGGTGGCCGGCCGAGCGGGCATTCCCTTGGATACTAAGGCTCACGATTTGCGCCGGGAGCAGCGGCGCAACCTGCTGGAGACATTGAAGGACTTCTCCGTGGAGGTGTCTGGGCCCCGTCCAGTGGAAGAGGCCATCGTCACGGCCGGAGGCGTGAAGGTGGGAGAGGTAGACCCCAAGACCATGCAGTCCAAGAAGGTGCAGGGGCTCTTCTTTGCCGGAGAGCTGTTGGACGTGGACGCCTACACCGGCGGATTTAACCTACAAATTGCCTGGGCCACCGGCTGGGTGGCGGGACAGGCAGTCACAGAATATTTAGAGAAAAAGGACGGCGCAGCACAATGAAGTATTACAGCATAGCCATCGACGGCCCGTCCGGGGCGGGAAAATCCACCCTGGCCCGGGCTTTGGCCCAGGAGATGGGCTATCTCTATGTGGACACCGGGGCCATCTACCGCACAGTGGGATTGGCGGTCCAGCGCCGAGGCGTGGACCCCAGCGATCCCCAGGCGGTGGAGCAGGTCCTGGGCCAGGTGGATATCACCATGGGCCACGGGGAGGATGGACAGCAGCGGATGTATCTGGACGGGGAGGACGTCTCCCAGGCCATCCGCCAGCATGTGATCTCCGGCTACGCCTCCAAGGTGGCAGCTCTGGCCCCTGTGCGGGCTTTTCTGCTTAATAAGCAGCGGCACCTGGCTGACAACCACAATGTCATCATGGACGGCCGGGACATCGGCACGGTGGTGCTGCCCCAGGCGGATGTGAAGATCTTCCTCACGGCCGACGCCAAGGACCGGGCTCACCGCCGCTATCTGGAGCTTCTGGAGCGAGGCCAGCAGGCGGACCTGGAGCAGATTTTGGCTGACGTGGTGGAGCGTGACCGACAGGATATGGAGCGGGCCATTGCCCCCCTGAAGAAGGCGGAGGACGCCACCGAGGTGGACACCACCGGCAAGAACCTGGAGGAGAGTCACAAGCTGCTGCTGGAGACCATTATGGCCAAGCTGGGAAGGGAGGGTGTGCACCAATGAATCGACTGTATGCGGTGTTGTATCCCCTGATTTGGATTTTCATGCGAATCTTCCACCCTTGGAAGGTGGAGGGACGAGAGAACGTGCCCGTGGGGGCTGTGGTGATGTGCGGCAACCACACCACCATGGGAGACCCGGTGTATGTGGTGTGCGCCTTGGGCTGGAAATGCCAGACCAGAGTGATAGCCAAGGAAGAGCTGATGAAAATCCCCGTCTTGGGCTTTTTACTGGAGAAGGCGGGCATTATCGGCATCAAGCGTGGCAAGGCGGATGTGGCCGCCATCAAGGAGGCCATGCGGGTGCTGCGCAACGGGGAGAAGCTGCTGCTCTTCCCTGAGGGAACCCGTGTGAAGGAGGGGGAGAACGCTGCGGCCCACACCGGAGCCGCCATGTTTGCCACACGGACCGGGACCATGCTTCTCCCGGTGTACATCTCCCCCAAGAAGAAGCTGTTCCGCAAGACCCGGGTGGTGTTCGGCAAGCCCTATGCGCCGGCCTACGAGGGAAGAAAACCGGGCCCGGAGGACTATCAGCGTATTGCCGATGATCTCATGGACCGGATTCATCATTTGGGAGGTAGCGTATGAAGGAAGTTCTCCTTGCCAAGTCCGCAGGCTTCTGCTACGGTGTGCGCCGGGCCGTGGAGCAAGCTCAACAGCTGGCCCAGACCCAGAACATCTACCTGCTGGGGGAGATCACCCACAACGCCCATGTGATTGCTAAGCTGGAAGAACTGGGGGCCGTGACCGTCCACAGCTTGGAGGAGGTCCCTCAGGGGGCCACGGTGCTCATCCGAGCCCATGGAGAGCCGGACCGGGTGTACGCCCAGCTTCAGGAGAAGGGCTGCCAGGTGGTGGATGCCACCTGTCCCAACGTCACCCACATCCACGATATTGTGCGCAATGCCGCCGCCCAGGGTCGGGTGCCTGTGATTGTGGGCGACCCGGACCACCCGGAGATCGTGGGCATCGCCGGATGTGCGGAGAATTCTGTGGTGGCGGAAAACTGGGCAGAATTGGAAAAAATCTTCCAAAATCACCCGGAATTGGTCCATCAACCCCTGACGTTTGTCTCCCAAACCACGGCCATTCGGGCGAATTGGGAAAATTCCGTTGAAAACGCAAAAAAAGTGTGTACAAATGCGGAATACTTTGATACAATATGTGGTGCTACGTCTAAGCGTCAAACTGAGGCGGCTCAATTGGCCGGCAGGTGTGACAGTATGATCGTCATCGGAGACCCCAAAAGCTCCAATACCCGGCGTCTGACCCAGATTTGCCAGGAGTCCTGTGCCCATGTGGTGCAGGTGGAGCAAGGAGACGATTTGTCCCTGGAGGACTTTTGCTCTGTCCAGACGCTTGGCATCACTGCCGGTGCATCCACACCGGAGTGGATAATAAAGGAGGTCTACAACAAAATGAGCGACGAAATTATGGAGATTGAACAGTCCTTTGCTGAAATGCTGGAGGAATCGTTCAAAACTTTGAATACGGGGGATAAGGTCACTGGTACTGTCGTTGCCATCACACCCACCGAGGTACAGGTGGAGCTGGGCATCAAGTATCCCGGTTACATCCCCGTGTCCGAGCTGAGCGACGATCCCGACGTGAAGGTGGAGGACATCGCCAAGGTTGGTGAGGAGATCGAGACCTACGTCATGCTGGTCAGCGACCGTGACTGCATGGTGAAGCTGTCCAAGAAGCGTCTGGATGCTGCCAAGAACTGGGAGACCATCGAGAACGCCGTGGAGAGCAAGGACGTGCTGGAAGGCATCATCACCGAGGAGAACAAGGGCGGCCTGGTGGCCAACGTCAAGGGCATCCGTGTGTTCATCCCCGCCTCTCAGTCTGGCCAGCCCCGTGGCGCTGACCTGTCCGGCATGGTGAAGACCCGTGTGCAGCTGCGCATCACCGAGGTCAACCGTGCCCGCCGCCGTGTGGTGGGTTCCATCCGTGCCGTGGCCGCTGAGGCCCGTGCCGCTGCCGCTGCCGAGATCTGGAACAACATCGAGGTGGGCAAGCACTACACCGGCACCGTGAAGAGCCTGACCTCTTACGGCGCTTTCGTGGACATTGGCGGTGTGGACGGCATGGTCCACGTCTCTGAGCTGTCCTGGTCCCGCATCAAGAACCCCGCTGAGGTTGTCTCCGTGGGCGACGAGGTGGACGTGTACGTCATCGGCTTCGACCCCGAGAAGAAGAAGATCTCTCTGGGCATGAAGGACCGCAGCCAGGAGCCCTGGACTGTGTTCACCAGCAAGTACTCCGTGGGCGATGTGGCCAACGTGCGCATCGTCAAGCTGATGACCTTCGGCGCCTTCGCCGAGATCGTTCCCGGCGTGGACGGCCTGATCCACATCTCCCAGATCGCCGATCACCGTGTGGAGAAGCCCGGCGACGAGCTGACTGAGGGCCAGATGGTGGACGCCAAGATCATCGCCATCGACGAGGAGAACAAGAAGGTGTCCCTGTCCATCCGTGCTCTGCTGGAGGGCAACGACGTGGAGGAGACCGAGGAGTCCGAGGAAGCCTAAGTTTCTCAAATCGCTGTACCAACTCCCCCGGCTGCATAAGCCGGGGGAGTTTTTTGTCCAAAGGAGGAATCATATGAAACCGGATGTGGTGCTCACCCCCTGCAAGGACTATTCTCAGGGGGAGGTGGAGTCCGCCCTGGCACGGGTGCTGGAGCCCCTGGGGGGCCTTTCTTGGGTCAAGCCGGGAATGAGAATCGCCATCAAGGCCAACCTGGTGACCTTTCTCAAGCCGGAACGGGCGGCCACCACCCACCCGTCGTTGCTGTGCGCCCTGGTGCGCATGCTCTCCCAGCGTGGAGCGGACGTGGTGGTGGGGGACAGCCCCGGCGGACTGTACAACGCCGCCTATGTCAAGCGGGTGTACCAGGCTACCGGGATGGAGCAGGTGGAGCAGGCAGGGGGACGTCTGAACTGGGATTTCAGCCACGCCCAGGGGGAGTACCCCCAGGGCAAGGTGTGCCGCCAGTTCACCTATACCGCCTACCTCTCAAAGGCGGATGCCATCATCAATTTCTGCAAGCTAAAGACCCACGGCATGATGGCCATGACCTGTGGAGCCAAGAACATGTTCGGGTCCATCCCCGGCGCCATGAAGCCGGAGTATCACTTCCGGTTTCCTGACCCTCGGGACTTCGCCCGGATGATCGTGGACCTGGACGAGTATTTTAAGCCACGCTTGACCATTGTAGACGCTGTGACGTGCATGGAGGGTAACGGGCCTACCGGAGGTACCCCACGCCATGTGGGCCTTCTGGCGGCCTCTGAGAGCCCTCACAAGGCGGACCTGGTGTGCGCCCAGCTGTTGGGTCTGCGCCGGGAGGAGGTGCCCACCCTGGAGGCGGCGCTGGAGCGGGGGCTGATTCCCCAGACCCTGGAGGAGCTGGACATCCATGGAAATGTAGAGGACTTTGTGGTACCCGACTTCCAGCGCATTGAGACGGGCAACGGCCACCTCTTTGAGGGGGACGGAAAGCACCTGTCCAAGCGGCTGCGGGGTGCGTTCATGGCCAAGGTGTTCAGCCAGAAGCCCAAGGTGGTGAAACAGCACTGTGTGGGCTGCGGCGTGTGCGCCAACATCTGCCCGGCCAAGACCATCACTATCGAGAAGGGGAAGGCGGTGGTCCATCGGGACAAGTGCATCCGCTGCTTCTGCTGCCAGGAGTTCTGCCCCAAAAGCGCCATGGTGGTCCACCGCACCTGGGTGGCCAGACTGCTGGAACGATGAAAAAACGGCCTGACTTCACACGTCAGGCCGTTTTCGTTAGGCAGGCTGTGCCAGGGTGAACAGGGAGTAGAAATATCCCTTCCGGTCCATGAGATCGGAGAAGGAGCCCTGTTCCTGGATGCGTCCGTCCCGCATGACCAGAATCCCATCGTACTGGGCCATGAGCTGGGGCTCCAGGCGGTGGGTGACTACAATGCGGGTGGTACCCGTCAAGTCCAGAATGGACTGGGTGACAGCGGCGGCGGTGGCATTGTCCAGGGCAGCGGTGGCCTCGTCCAGCAGCAGCACCGGGGTGCGGCGCAGCAGGCACCGGGCGATGGAGATGCGCTGGCCCTCGCCGCCGGACAGGTTCACACCGTTTTCTCCACAGCGGTAGTCCTCACCCCGCGCTTGGAGCAGCTGGGACAGCCCGGACCGCTCTACGGCATCTGCCACCTCCTCTGGAGGGAAGGAGCGGAACATGGTGAGGTTGTTGCGGATGGTGTCGTCAAAGAGGAATACATCCTGCCCCATGAGGCTCATCAGGTCGTAGAGGCTGTGGGCGTCCACCTCCCGCAGCTCCACCCCATCCACGGCGATGGAGCCGGTATAGGCCCCGCTGGCTCCCATGAGCAGGTGCAGCAGGGTGGACTTGCCAGAACCGGAGCCGCCCACGATGGCGTAGGTCTTTCCGGCCTGGAACTGGGCGGTGAGGTCTTGCAGCACCGGCTTGTCCGGCTCGTAGCCGAAGGACACATGGTCCAGGGAGATGGCCTGGCTCAGAGTGGCGGGGATGGATACGCCACTCTCCTGCTGATTCTGGGCCGTGAGCTCTGCCAGCTTGTCCATGAGGGCCAGAGCGGCCTTGCGGCTGGCCCAGTACTGGGGCACGGTCTGGATGGGGCTGAGGAGCAGGCCGCACAGGTTGACCATGATGAGCACGGTGCCCGGGGTGATTTCCCCACGGATGGCCAGATAGGCCCCGAAGAGGAAGATGCCAAACTGGACCAGGAAGCTCAGACAGGTGGACATAGCGGAGATGAGAAAGTATAACCACCGCCGACGGGCCTTGATGTGTTCCAACCAGGCGTTGGCCTGGGCGAAGCGGGAGCGTACCTGATCCTCTGCCTTGAAGCTTTTGATGACAGAGAACCCGCTGAGCAGGTCTTTGAGCATGGACACATAGCTCTCGTTTTCCTCACTGACTTTTTTCTCCCTGGCTGCCAGCTTGCCTCCGGTGGCCAGGGTGACGGCAATGGGGATGAGGCTGAGCAGGATGGTAGCCAAGGCCAGCTTCCAGCTATACCAGAGCATCATGCCCAGCGAGCCAAAAAAGAGAAGCACTTGGGACACCATAAGAAAGGACTGGTTGAGATAATTTTCTTCGATGGAGTTGGTGTCGTTGGTGAGGGCGGAGAGGTATCGCCCGGTGTTTTCCTGGGAAAAGGCCCGGATGCTCTTTTGGGATAGGTGGGAGAAGGCGAGGTCCTTGTACTGGGCCAGCCCCCGGTGGATGAACCGGGTTTTGGCTCGGTACAGGGCCAACTGGGAGAGGAAAATCACAGCGGATAACCCCAAGCAGAACAGAGTGGTATGGGCCAGCTGGGCTAGATTCCCGGTGGTCATGATGTCTAAGATGTACCCCAGTAGATAGGAGACGATGAGATTCCACATGGTGCCTGCACAGGTGAATAGGAGGGCGATGACAAAGCATAACCGATTGCCCCGGAAGATGGCACGGGTGTAGAGGGTGCGGTCAAGTGGTTGTTTCATGATTGGTTCTCCTTTTTCTCTGAGGGCGGGGTGAGGATGGGACGATCACGGGTGTCACAGGCAAACACATAGGCATCCTCCGGCTGCATGATCCAACGGGCCAGGAACAGGAAGGGGACCAAGGAAAAGTTATTGTGGAGAGTGTAGACCTGGGTGGGACCGTCCTCCAGTTCCAAATCCTTTTTCTTCAGCAGTTCACAGTCCGCCATCTGGGGCAGTGCAGCCAGGACCACATCCAGAGGGAGCCCGGTTTGCTTGGCAATGGCAGAGGGATGATAGAAACTGGAGTCCCGCCCGTGAAGGTGCAGGAGAATCTCCAAAGCGCCGGGTAGGGCCAGGGCGGCAAACAGCTTCCGGCACCGCTCTGGGTCGGGAAGATTGCTCCGGTATCCGTTTGGGGGCTCCGGCATCAGCAAAAAGAGGGGGAAGTCTTCCGCTAATACACCCAGAGCTAACCCTTCCTCTGAGGAGACGTAGGCACGAAGCCAACAAGTGGGGCGTTCCGTTGAAGGAGTGGGAACAATGTTGTCGATGTAACAGGTGGATTGCACCGAAATGGCTGGGATGATGCCGGAACCCATTAAATTACTGCCTAGGTAAGGTGAGGACACCGCCAGCATCTCAAACAGGGCGGAAAACCGTTTCTCGATGGGCATGGACAGCAGCCACTGTTGAAACTGGGTGGTCATATCTGCGGTGGACGGCTCTGCCCGGCCAAAGAGAGCATCGATGCTCACCCCAAGACGGTCGGCCAGCACGGGCAGCAGCTCCACATCTGGGGCTCCGCCTTTTTCCCATTTGCTCACTGCCTGGGCGGATACACCCACCAACTGCCCCAACTGCTCCTGGGTCAGCCCCCGCTCTTTGCGCAGGCGGGTGATGGTGGCACTCAAAGACTGGTTCATGGAAATTCCTCCATTCGCTTGATGGTTGTATTATAGGGAAAATGGCGGTTGAGTGCAATGGAGGAAATCTTGAGCAAATTCAACCAATGGTTAAGCGGAAAGGGAAAACCTCTTGCAATGGGGAGAAAGGGAGGGTATGATGGTAGGGAGAAACGAACGTGGGGGAGGTGAAAGAATTGGACGAAGGGCGCATCTTAGCGGCGGTGGACCACACCCTGCTGCGCCCCACTGCCACCTGGGAGGAGATCCGCCAGATTTGCGACGACGGGGTGGCCTATGGCTGTGCCTCGGTGTGCATTCCGCCCAGCCATGTCCGGCAAGCTGCGGAATATCTGGCAGGTAAACTCCCTGTGTGTACCGTCATTGGCTTTCCCAATGGCTACGCCACCACGGCGGTGAAGGCGTTGGAAGCTCAGGACGCCATTGCAAACGGAGCCAGTGAGATCGACATGGTGGTCAATCTGGGCTGGGTGAAGGATGGCCGCTGGTCAGATGTGCTGGCGGAGCTGCGGGCGGTGAAAGCGGCCTGTGGGGAACATATCCTCAAGGTGATCGTGGAGACCTGCCAGCTGACCCAAGAGGAGAAAGTGAAGCTGTGTGAGCTGGTGACCGAGAGTGGGGCGGACTTTATCAAGACCTCCACCGGATTTTCCTCTGGGGGCGCCACGGCGGAAGACGTGGCCCTGCTGCGTGCCCATGTGGGAGCGCAGGTGCAGGTGAAAGCCGCCGGAGGGATCGCATCCCTGGAAGATGCCCAGACCTTCCTGGACCTGGGGGCTGCCCGACTGGGCACCTCCCGCATTGTGGCCTTGGTGAAGGGCTAAATGGCGGTGTCGAATCACGTCGAAAAATCAGAATGAAACTTCTTTCGTTTTTCTGGGAGTTATAGTAAAATAGTCCTGAGAAAAACGAGGGAAGGCGGGATGACATTGAATCAACAACGGGCGATTCGAGAGGTCCTGCGCTCCATGGGATTGATTGGCGAGTCTTTGTCCCTGCGACAGCTGGTGTGTGCGGTGGAGCTGGCCCACGCGGAGCCGGAATTGCTGCGCCGCATTACCAAGGGACTGTATCCGGCTGTGGCCGCCCACTTTGACCAGGCCACCCCGGCGACGGTAGAACGGAATCTGCGGCTGATTCGGGACCACCAGTGGAACAAGGGAGACCAGGAGCGACTGAGAGAGATGGCGGGATTCCCCATCCGTGTCAAGCCCACCACAGGCGAATTTGTGGATATTATTTGCTATTACATGGAGGCCAACGGGGCCTTTGATGACTGAGAACAAGACTGGAGTTGACAAATCTATGAAAGAGACCTACCGTGTGCCCCGGGGAGACGGGGCCCATTGGGATAACATTCCCCATGCAGAACTGAAGGAGACCGGCTGGCTGGAGCCTGCCGGGGTGAAGGCCTGGATGCAGCTGTGCCACGACGGGGAGAACCTGTATGTGCGCCTGGAGGCCCAGGAGAGCCCTATCCGTGCCACCCTCACCGGGACCTTGGACCAGGTGTGCAACGACAGCTGCATGGAATTTTTCTTTGCCCCCGTGGAGGAGGATGCCCGGTACTTCAACTTTGAGTGGAACCCCCTCAAGTCCCTGAACCTGGGCTTTGGCGGCACTCGCCCCACCCGGGTGCGCCAGATCGTCAAGAAGATGGAGGAGCTGTTCTGCCCCCAGAGCTGGCAGGAGGAGAATAACTGGGGCATTACCTTCCGCATCCCCGCCGAGTTTGTGGGCCGTTACTTCCCCGGCTTCACCTATTCCGGCACTTGCTGTGCCAACGTCTACAAGTGCGGCGATGAGACGGAGCATCCCCACTATCTGGCCTGGTCCCCGGTGACCAGCGAGAAGCCGGATTTCCACCGCCGAGGCGATTTCGGCACCCTGGTATTTGAATAAATAGAACAAGCAGGCCGCCTAAAAAAGGCGGCCTGCTGTTCTGTTGCTGAGATTATTGTTTCTTTTTGCGATTCTCCCGCTTTTTCAGAATCTCCTTGCGGGCGGCGGCAGCCGATGCCCGGAGATCATCGCTGAGGCTGGCATAGCGGCTGGTCAGACGCATGTTGGAGTATTTGCGGCGGAAGGAGCGGGAATACCGTTCCAACCGGGCCACTTGCTGGCTGTAGTTGCTGCGCAGGGCGGCGGACTGGTTTTCCAGCATTTGACCCAGCTCAGCCTTGCCCAGGGAGAACTGGACCTGTGCCTCGTCCCGGGCGGCGGCCAGCTTTACCACCAGCTGAGACACCAACGCCAGGTGCCGGATGGTGAGGGTGGCATCCACCAGCAGAATGACCAGTAAGACCACGCACAGGGTGTTCACCAGCCAGCCGGGGATAGTCTGGTAGATGCCGTCCACGGCGGGGTGAATCCAGAAGATCACCACATAGGACAGCGCACCCCACACCAGGGCCACCCACAGGCATACCCGGCCCTTGATGTTGAAGCGGAACCGGGAGTAGTCCCAGTAGCGCACGTGGGTGGTGGTTTCCAGAAGCCACGCCACGAAATACTCCCACGAGGTCATCACCACCACGGCGGTGAGATAGAACACAAACAGGTTGTGTTTCAGCGGGGTGAAAAAGAGGACCATTAACAGAACGCCGGCGCCGTAGATGGGGCAGATGGGGCCGTAGAGAAAGCCCCGGTCCACCAGACGGTGCTCCAGAATGGAACAGTAGCAGGTTTCCATCAACCATCCTAGAAATGAGTAAAAGATAAAGTAGAGAAATAGTGCCTGAATGGGATAGCCCAGGATGGTCAATGGGTTTCACCTCTCTTTTCTGGGTCGGACAGTAGGATACCCAGCACACCGTTATAGATGCGGTCGGGGTGTTGGGTGAAGCGCTGGGCGATGTCCTCTCCCTCCTCCCGGGTAGCGGTGAGCAGTGAGAGGGTAAAGAGGTTGTCCCGGTCGTCGTCCAGCATCAGACGCACGGTGTAGAAGGTGCCGTCGGGGGAGGGGTCCACCCGGCTGCGCACCTGGGCCTTCCGCTTCAAAGCGGCGTTGAAGGGGGCCAGGCGCTGGTCACAGCGCTTGCGGATGACGGGGGAGAGGCTGCTCTCGCCGTCGGCGCAGTTACGGCGGCCCTTGTCGGTGGGGGAGTAGTAGTCCCCCTCACGCACCAGGTGTCCGCTCTCCAGCAGCTCCGACAGGGCCTCAGCAAATTCAAAGTAGTCCACGCCGTCGTCGCACATCACCAGATCGGTGAGGGTGGCGAAGTCAATGGGGCCCGCCACACGGGTGAGAATATAGAGAATGAGCAATTTGGTGTCCAATTTGCTGTGGATGAATCCAAAACGAGCCATGGTCTTGTTCCTGCCTTTCCTGGGATAAGGTGGCCCCGTGGGCCACTCCTATATTATACCGAAAAAGGCCCAGGCTTACAAGGGAAACCTGGAGGCTCACAGGGCGGCCAGGGCGTTTCGAACCACTAAGGCATGGTACAGACGAACCAGCAAACTCCAGGTGGGGCGATCCAGAACTCCGGTGACAGGCAGCTGTCCCAGCCCCTGCAAGTGACGGATATGGTCGGTGGGGGTGGAGGTAGAGGGGAAATTGGTGAGTATGGGGGAGAGAGCCGTCACAACAGTGTCCACAAACGCCCATTCCGGTGTGCCGGAGGAAGAGGGCTCGAACTGAGGGGAGATGATTTGCAGGGAGGGGGGAATCCCGTCCCGCTTCTGGATCAGCTCCGACTGCACCCGCAGGGCTAGCCAAGTGTCGTAGTCCACCACCCCGGTCACGGGCAGGCCAAAGTCCCGCTGAAAGATCATCACCCCTTCCAGAGTCCGCTCCCCGAACACCCCGTCCTCCACTAGGCGGGGCAGGGCGGGATGGGTGGCGGAGATGACGTTGAGCATGTGCTGAATGTCTCGGACCGGAGCGCCGGTGAGATTGAGTTCCATGGTTGAGATACCTCCTTAATCATTGCTTCCGTAGGAGAGCGGATAGCCGGGGAATTGCCCGGCTTGGAATTGATTTTCAATCTCCGAGGGGGAGATGGGCAGGTTGGCGTTGGCCAGAGAGGTGGTGGCGATGCCCACATATTCGTCGTAGAGCTTCAACCATGTGGCGTTATCCACCACGCCTGTGGTAGGCAGATTGTAGGCTTTCTGGAAATCCTGCACTGCCTGTTTGGTCTTGGGGCCGAAAATACCGTCAATGGCCAGAGTGGGCAGATTGAAGGAGTATTGCCCGATGAGGGAGAGAAAATACTGGAGGGCGGAGACGGCGGGGCCTCGGTCGCCCTGGCGCAGTACCTGGATGCCCGAGGGGCCCTGGACCTGGGTGAAGCTCTGGCCCTCGCTGACCAGTTCGGAGAGCTTGGTGACAGCCACATAGAGGAACACCAGCTTATACCAGGTGCCCCGTCCCACAATGCCGTCCACGGCCAGACCAAAGACGGACTGGAACACCCGCACCGCTTCCTCCGTGCGTGGCCCAAAGATGCCGTCCACCTGAGCCAGGCGGGGGATGGCGGGGTAATTCTGTCCAATGCGGTTGAGCATGGCCTGAAGCACCACCACGTCCTCCCCGGAGGAGCCTTGGCGCAGGGGATAGCCGGGGTAGGAGTTGGGCACATCCCGGATGGGGGCATCATTGACCAGTTCGATATCATCCCCATAGTAGTTTCGCAGAATGGACATGTAGTCCGCCCCCTCCTGGGCCATGGCCTCGCTGCCCCACTGAGACAGGCCGTCACAGGTGGAGGTGGTGCCGTTGCAGAACTTGGCCGCCAGGGGCTCCACAAAGCCCACCCGGCGGATGTAGGTGGTGAACATGTCATCCACCAGTCGGTCAATATTTTCAAAGGTGCTCCGGCCTTTGATAAATTTCTGGTCGTTTTGGGTCTCGCTGGTGATGTCGAAGTCATAGCCCCGGCTGGGGTAGAACTCGGTGTACACCCGGTTGAGGGCAAAGGAAATCTGGGCCAGAATGTTGGCCTTCAGTGCCTCTTCCGACCAGGTGGGGTACACCTCACTGGAGGCCACATTTTTGATGTAGTCGGGGAAGGTCACTGTGACGTTCTCCGCCGCCTGGCTGGGTTGACCCAGGTGGACGGTGATGTACTGGGGAATGTAGGGAATGACGGATACAGACATAGAAGCCTCCTTACAGCGGTTGTGGTGTGACGTTGGTGAACTGAGGCCGAGGGGTGGAGGACTCGGGGATGGCCAGGGGGATGAGGGGCACACTCTGGGTGGTCTCTACCCCAGAGAAGATCTGTAGATTTTCAAATACGGCTACCTGATAGCCCGGGTGTTCCACCACCAGAGAGTAAGAGGAGAAGGGCAGGGGAGAGCCGGGACTCTGGCTGAAGGCGGCGTCGGGAGCGGGCAGGGAGATGGGGCCGGCCACGCCGCTCTCGTCTGTGATGAGCACGGATAAAAGCTGATGCCTGCCCTGTCCATCCGGCTGGGAGACCAGTACCGTGGCCCCTTGTATGGGAAGCTGGGCCCGGGATGCATAGACGTGGACGATGAGAGAACCGTTTTGTGCCAATGGGATGACCTCCTTGAGAAATGTTGCAAGAACTTGCATATGGAAATTGACAAACTTATGACAATGAGATAAAATGAATTGCGTATGATGGTCAAAAGAAAGATGAAATGCCGAAAACTCTGACGGAATGTGAGGGTGACATATGAAAAAAGATAAGATTTCTTCGGCGGTGATCCGGCGTTTGCCCCGCTATTATCGCCATTTGGATGATTTATATCGTGCCGGTACCATTCGAATCTCTTCCGGGGCCTTAGCTCAGTCCATGGGCCTGACGGCCTCCCAAATTCGCCAGGATCTGTCCTGTTTCGGGGGGTTCGGTCAGCAGGGGTATGGCTACAACGTGGAGCGGCTGCGGGGCGAGGTGGCGGAAATCCTGGGGATGAACCGGGGCCATACCGTGCTCATCCTGGGAGCCGGTAACCTGGGACGTGCTCTCATTGAGAATTTCCCCTTCCGTGCCAACGGCTTCCGGTTAGTGGCCGCCTTTGATGTCAACCCGGACCTGGTGGACACCAAGCTGGGCGGTGTCCCCGTCTACCATGTGGATGGTCTGGACACCTTCGTGCGGGAGCACCGGGTGAGCGTGGCGGTTCTGACGGTGCCTGGGTCTGTGGCTGTGGCCACCGCTCGCCGCCTGAGCAAGCTGGGGGTGGACGGAATCTGGAACTTCACCAACGTGGAGTTGCCGGAGCAGGAGATGCCCGACGTGAAAGTGGAGAACGTGCACTTTGCAGACAGTCTGCTAACGCTGAGTTATATGATTTCTGAGGACTAAATAGACCTCTCAAAAATTTTTTCAAAAAAGCGAAAAAAACACTTGCAATTTCATTTCAGCTGTGCTAGTATATACGAGTCGCCAGGAAACGACAGCGACAAGCGGCTGTAGCTCAGCTGGATAGAGTGTTTGGCTACGAACCAAAAGGTCGGGGGTTCGAATCCCTCCAGCCGTACCAAAAGGCAAGTTCCGAAAGGAACTTGCCTTTTTCTTTCGTTCGAAGATATATGAAACGTCCGATGCAGGGGTCTGCATCGGACGTTTTTCTCGGTCAGTCCGTGACCTGTTTCATGTTGGGATAGACCTGCTGAATCCGTTCATCGGGATAATAGTGGTCCAAGAATTCGGTGAAGCCGTTGGTGGGGGCGTCAGGAGCCGCTTGGCGTTGCTGATACCGTCCCAGAGCCAGGGCGGAGATGGCCATATTGAAGACCATAAACACCACAATCACCAAGGTGAGCACTTTGCCCGCCTTCATAGGGATGCGCTCAATGAGTCGGGACAGGCGGGGATAGAGGACCTTCATCCACACGGCGGCGGCAATGCCCCAGAAGAAGCAGTAGAGCAGATTGATGCGTCCGGCCAGATTGAAGGGGATGTGGCTGTAATCCCAAAACACGGTGCCGAAGACCAGCTCGGTGAACACGCTGCACACATATTCATACGCACCGCCCACAATGGTGCCGGCCAAGAAGAGGTAGCCCTCGCTCTTGTCTTTGTACCGATAGAGCAGGGCGGTGAACATCACAGCGCCCAGACCCCACACAATACTAAAGGGGCCGTAGATGAGACTGCTGCGGCTCATCCAGATGCCCATGGTGGCCCGGCAGAACAGCGTCTCGATGATATCGCCCAGCAGGGCGGCAATGAAGAAAATCCAAATCAGCTTGGTGGGAGAACAGCCTTGGGCGAACACGGTGGGCTTGGGCTTTTGGGAGGGGGCGGCCTGCTCCAGATTGGGGAAGGCGTGGAGCATACGGGTCTGGACTCGCCGGGTGATGGCGTGGCCGAAGAGGGAGGTGAGCTCCTGGAAGTCTCGGGACAGCTGTTCCAGACGGCGGATACGCACCCCCATCTGCACCGTGATGCCCAGAGAGAGGGCCAGGTCCAGGGCGATCAGGCCCAACCCCACCAGAACTAAGATGCGGGACAGCAGGGGAGGGAGGTCACCCAACACCAAAGCTAGAAGGGGGTTGAGAAAACTCACACACAGCCATGCGCCCACACCCAGCACCAGCAGTAGGGGCAGGGAGATGTACCCGTGGAAGTGGAATTTGTGGTCGGAGAAGTCCCACCATCTGCGGTGGAGGATGCGCTCCAGAGCGACACCGGTGGTAATGACCAGAATGCCGGACAGAACGCAGGAACCCAGAATAAAGAACAGGGGGTGGTGGGTCAGTTCTGAGAGGAACACCGTGGAGAGTACCGCTCCAATGCCGTAAATGGGGCTGACAGGAAGGTTGAGAAAGCCCGGGTTGACAAAGGAATGTTTTTTGACGGCACAGAATGCCACGCTGATGCACCAGCCCAGAATGGAATAGATGAGAGAGAACCAGGCCAGTTGGGAGAGTGAGTATGTCATGAAAAGCTCCTTTCGGGGTTGTTCTGAGAAAGACAAAAACTCACCACAGTATTGCTGATTACTGGGGTGAGTCCAAAAATATGCAGCATTGCGGGCTGATGGGAGATCAGCGCTGGCTGGGCACGGTGCGATCATCACCGAAAATCATATCATCCACATCAGGCTTGCGGGGATATTCTTTCACAAGTTTCACCTCTTTTCTCTTGCTTTGTTGTACATTATAGCAACATGCACCGGAAAAGTAAAGGACGGAATTGTAAAATACAGATAAAGTTTTGGGCAAGGTGTAGAAAAGTGGAGGGATAACGGGGAAGATGGGAGAGAAAAAATGCTTGCAATTTCCCATGGGGTGTATTATAATAAGCTTCACCGAGTTGAAATATGCGGGTGTAGTTCAATGGTAGAATGTCAGCTTCCCAAGCTGAACACGGGGGTTCGATTCCCCTCACCCGCTCCAATGAAAAAGACACGCTAAAAGCCCCCTGCTGGTAAGACAGTAATATCCAAACTTGTTGGAACAGGCATGATTTCGGTCATGCCTGTTCCGCTTTTAACAGCACATCCACGGGGATGAAGCCGATAAGGTCATACGAGATGTGAATCTTCTGTTTTCTTTTCCCACTGGACTTATCCGGTGCCTCCACATAAATCGCTTTCACAAGCTCTCTAAGCGCATATGGGGTCAGCTCCGTGAGGGTGCTGTTTTTGTGTACTCGATAGATAAACTGCTCTAAGTTCTCTGCCTGTCGTTCCTGTTCCTGAATTTCCTGTTGCAGACTTTTAGCTTCTGTTTTGAGGTCGGCTTGCTCCTGGGTGTAGTTCGTGCTCATCATGGCAAATTTCTCGTCATCGAGCCGTCCAGCTACATTATCCTCGTAAATACGGATGAAAAGGCGGTCTAACTCGCTGATGCGTTTCTCAGCCTGCGCTAACCGCTTTTTATGTATCCGTATCGTTTCTTCACTCTGGACACGGAGCCTCTGTTCCATCTCTGCACGGAAGTAAGCCTCGTAGCGGGTGACTACCGAGATAACCTCCTGGATGTGTTTCCAGACCTGCTGTTCCAGCACAACGGCGCGGATATAGTGCCCACTGCACTTGTCCTTGTTTGCCCGATGGGTGGAACAGATAAAGAAGTCCTGCCGCTTTTCAAAGTAGCTTGTGGTAGAGTAGTACAGCTTCTGTTTGCAGTCATTGCAGAACACGAGACCGGAGAACATATTGCTCTTGCCCGTTGCCGTTCTGCGATGGCGTTGCTGCCGGATTTCCTGCACCTTATCAAACATTTCCAGAGGAATGATCGCCGGATGGGTGTTTTCAAAAACCTTCCTGTTTTCCTCTGGGGTGTCCCGCTGCTTCTTGTCCCAAATGGAGTTGGTGTAGGTCTTGAAGTTGACCGTGCAGCCGGTATATTCCCTGTATTCGAGAATATAAGCGACGGTGCTCTCATGCCAGCGATATTCGTTCTCTGGTGTCTGATGCGGTGTTTTGCGCCCCTGCCGCTGTTTGTAGGCAGTGGGGTTGAGTACCTGCTCTTTTTCAAGCTGTGCGGCAATTTGGCTCGGACCTTTGCCCTCCATGCAGAGCGCAAAAATCCTTTTGACAACCCGTGCCGCTTCCTCGTCCACAATCCACTTCTTCGGGTCATCGGGATTCTTTTTGTATCCATACGGGACATTCGTTGTCAGTCGTTCGCCTCGCTCGCCTTTTGCCTTGTTGACTGCACGGATTTTGCGGCTGGTATCCCGCGCATAAAACTCGTTGAACCAGTTCCGGATTCCAGCAAAATCGTTGTCGATGCTGTTGGGATCGATCGTGTCGTAGTTATCATTGATGGCAATGAAGCGGACGCCATGCTCGGCAAAAGTGAAATTGATAAACATACCCGCCATAGCGGAGTTTCGTGAAAAGCGGCTGAGGTCTTTGACAATGATGGTGGACACCCTGTCTGCCTCCACTTCCGCCAGCAATTTCTGTATGCCGGGACGGTTGAAATCGGTCCCACTATATCCATCATCCACGAAAAACGCGAGGTTTGTGAAGCGGTGCTCACGGGCGTATGCTTCGAGGATACGCCTTTGATTGGTTATGGAGTTACTCTCCCCATTCAGCGCATCCTCCTGTGAAAGTCTGCAATACAACGCGGTAATTTTTTCTGTTGCCCTCAACATATCATTAGCCTCCTTGTCGGTAGGGGCAACTGTCTGAACAGGATTGGATTCTTGGGTTATATCAAAAGAGGTGCCGTTTGTCATTCGCCATCCTCCGTGATATCATTTTCATCATCGGCAGCGTTCTGCTCCATAATGCGTTTGAGCTTTCGGTTGAGCCTTTCCTCACCGTCATAGCTGCCTGTCACCGTGTATTCAGTACCGCCGATAACCTCTACGATTTTTACATCGGGAAGCCAAAACGCCGACGGATTCTTAACCACGATATTTCCGTTTTCATCAAAGGAAAAATCACGCTTAGGTGCATCCTCGGATCGGGGCGTAACTTTGGCGTAAGGGTCTGAATTGGAAAATTGGAAAGTTGGGATTTCGTCAAATCCGCCTTCACTGTCAAAATCATCGTCCCCTAAAATCTCGGAAAGCTCATCCTCGGTCAGCTCAATGATTTCATCATCATTACCCTTTTTGCTCATTAGGCTGCGCCTCCTTTTCTTTCATTCGATTCCATTCAAACCCTGCGGATAGCAAAACAGCCGGCCGCCATCAATGGTTAAGATGAACGGCTTACGCCGCCGTTGACAGCGCTCGTCCATTTCGCTTTTTGGCAGTCAAGGCGGCGGTTGCCGCCAATTTCCACTTGAAAATGGCACTTGCTATTATGGGGAAGCGGAGAATAGCAAGCACAGCAGGTGTATGTACACACTGCGATTTTCATATCTGGCAAACAGCGCATGGCGGTACCCATTCGTGCGCTTTCTTGTTGGGGAAAACCCCACACACTTGAACAATTTTGGGATAATTGGCTGAGCACTACGGGTGTTATTGTTTCTGTGAGTTCTTTTTTACTTCTGCTACAATGTCTATTTCATGCAGAGTATCATCTGATAAATCATATCTGAACAGATGCCCATTCAGAGCGTTATAATATTGATTCTTTTCCATCAACTGATATTGATGATTTTCAACTTGATGTGCCAAAGAAAAAACTTTATCGAGTACCTTTTCTTTCTGCTCATCCGACAGTTGACCTTGTATTTTGCATTTTATTGTCTCAGCGCCGTTTATAGTTGGTATCCCCTCAATAGAAATTGTAAAAGGTATTTTATCCTCGCGACTTTTGGTAATATTCAGCCACAGCTTTTTGAAAAAGTATTTTGTCACATCATATCCACCATTAAGGATGAACTGTTGTAACACCTCGTATGCAACGGCAATTAACTCGAAGTCTGCAAAATCAAACGCCGATTGCATCATAGCGCCAGAAAGATTTCTTACATAAAAACGAAATCCTTTTTCTTTGAGTTCATCAGCGTAGGCGGATAACATAGAATTATCATTATCAGAGAAATATCCTGATATGTAAAGTCCATCAATAGCCATAATCAAACCTCACTCAATTGGAGGGATAGGCGGCATAGTGTCTGCAAATAGATTTTTCAGTTCGTCAACCATTCCCGCCTTTGCCCATTGTGCCATTCCATTTTTCCAAACCAAACTATCAGCGGTAAGTTGTCCTGCGGCTGCCATCTGTGTCAACACAGAAATATCAAACGGTCCTGTGGCTTGTCCGTTGACTGCCACATGATATGCCACAGCGGGAATAGGAGGAGGTACAGCGCCGGGCGTTGTCTGCTGATTGATACCACCCATCATATTATTCATAGCACCGGCAATGTTCTGACCGACAGCGCCACCGACAGCCATGCTCGCCATCATAGCGGCCATATTGAAGCCTTCTCCACTGCCGCCTAAACTTACATCACCAGCTCCGTTCACCCCCATCTGACCGAGAGCCTGTGCGCCAGCAACGCCAACCTCTGCCTGTTTTTCAACTTGGAAAGCACCAATGTTGGCAGTTTGTGTCTGCTTGTGCATAGCATACTGGCCTTCTTCACGCTGGATACGGAGACGCTCTACATAATCCTGCGTTTCAGCCTCAACCCTCGTTGCAGCAATATCCCTGGTAACAGCCATCAGATGGCGGTAACCTTCGCTGGTTTTGTCGATCTCAATGGCGGCAATATCCACCCCGGATACCAAAACACCGAAAGATTCTTTCAGGCGTTCGCCGATGTCGTACTCCACAGCATCGTTGATTTGTGCGGTTTTTGTTTCAATCTGAATGACCGGAATATTGTTGGCAGCGGGAGCATTGGCGACCGCATCTTTCACATACCGGCTGACCGCATCTCGAATTTGCCGCTGAAAGTCACCAAGGCTAAAATTGGTCAACCTGTGCAGCTTGATAAATTCTCTATAATCGGCAATACAGAAACTAACAGTACCTCTGACCGAAACAGGCACTCCAAAGTCTGCGAGCCGTGGGTCATAGATATCGAAAAACGGAACGCCGAACTTCACCTGAACAACACGGGCGAGATTGATAAAGTAGACCTCGGCCTGAAATGGTGTGCCTCCATCATAGGCCAGACCGATGATACTTGATAAAACAGGGAAGTTAGCTGTTTTAATTGTTTGATCGAAAGGGCCGACAATGAAATCCTGCATCGTACCATTTTTCTGTTTGTAAACAAAGACTGCAACCTCACCGTCTTTAACCCGCAAGGAAGACCCCCAGCGAATAGAATTTTCTCTGACAGTTTCGCCCTGCCGAACACCGGACGGATGCCATTTCCAGATAAGATATGACGGTTCATCACAGCGGATTTCATCCATGAAACCGCCTTTGCGATTATTTCTGTCGAATAATCCCATATCAGAAGCCCTCCTACTCTTTTGTATCGCTATCACTTGATTCTTCGCCATTCAGGATACGGTTAAATTCATCAATACTTTCTTGTGCCGCATCCAACCCTGGCTGCAAACCGTCTTTGAAACCCTCGACAAATCCACCAGTACCATCTTCGCTATCAGATGGTTCGTCATTCGCCCTATCAATATCTGGAGTGGGTGTGTACTCTAAATCTATTCCATTTGCTGTAGCTTCTTCAAGTACCTTTTCTACCCAATATTCCCGTTCAATATCCCATTTTCGCTCCATCTCGACATCAAACCTTTGATAATCAATAGAATCTGCGAGATTTAGGGCGAGCTTGTATTCACCAGCTGCTATGGCTTCTTGTACTTCGACTACAATGGCCTCTAAACGGTTGATTTCTTTAGGCTCTTCAACAAAGTTTAATACAATCAGCGAAATCAAAAAAATTGGGATCCAGCCAAGCATAAGGCCCCACTTTATGATGCCCTTTTTCTTGGATTTTTTGATTTCCTCATTGCAACTATCATAAAGCGTCTTGATTTCGTAACCGTCAAATCTCCCGGCGTATAAAAAGGCCGCCATCTCAGTGCACAGGCAATGAGATGGCGGTCGGCATTTTC
>CALWXF010000015.1 GCA_944385445.1 uncultured Oscillospiraceae bacterium | reverse complement strand
CCTGCGGCTCCTGCTCCGGCATGTACACCGCCAACTCCATGAACTGCCTCACCGAGGCCATCGGCATGGGTCTCAGAGGCAACGGCACCATCCCCGCCGTGTGGTCTGCCCGTCTGCGCCTGGCCAAGCACGCCGGTATGCAAGTGATGGAACTGGTGAAGCGAGACATCAAGCCCCGGGACATCATGACCCCCGAGGCCTTCCACAACGCCGAGACCGTGGACATGGCCCTGGGCTGCTCCACCAACACCATGCTCCACCTGCCCGCCATCGCCCACGAGTGCGGCATTGAGCTGGACCTGGACATGTCCAACCAGATTTCCGCCAACACCCCCAACCTGTGCCACCTGGCCCCCGCCGGGGAGAGCTACATGGAGGACCTGGAGCAGGCGGGCGGCGTGTACGCCGTCATGGCCGAGCTGACCAAGAAGGGCCTTCTCAACACCGACGTGATGACCGTCACTGGAAAGACCATGGGCGAGAACCTGGAGGGCGTGGTGAATCGGGACCCGGAGACCATCCGCCCCATCGACCACCCCTACTCCGCCGACGGCGGCATCGCCGTTCTGAAGGGCAACCTGGCCCCCGAGGGCTGCGTGGTGAAGCGCTCCGCCGTGGCCCCTGAGATGATGACCCACCAGGGCCCCGCCCGGGTCTTCGACTGCGAGGACGACGCCATCGAGGCCATCTACGCCGGGAAGATCGTCCCCGGAGACGTGGTGGTCATCCGCTACGAGGGCCCCAAGGGCGGCCCCGGTATGCGGGAGATGCTCAACCCCACCTCCGCCATTGTGGGCATGGGCCTGGGCTCCTCGGTGGCCCTGATCACCGACGGCCGCTTCTCCGGCGCCACCCGTGGCGCTGCCATCGGCCATGTGTGTCCCGAGGCCGCTCAGGGCGGCCCCATCGCCTTGGTGGAGGACGGCGACCTCATCACCGTGGACATCACCAATTGCGCCATCACCCTCCATGTGGATGAGGAAACCCTGTGTGCCCGCCGTGCCGCCTGGGTGTGCCCGCCTCCCAAGGTGACTCACGGCTACCTGGCCCGGTACGCCAAACTGGTTACCTCCGCCAGCCGGGGTGCTGTGCTGGAGTAAGCGCACATGGTGCCGTTTACCCCCATTGATTTGGAGCACTGGCCCCGGAAGGAGTATTTTGAGCACTACACCGCCCACGTCCCCTGCACCTATGCCATCACGGTACAGGTGGACGTGACTCCCATTGCCGCCCACGGCGTGCGGCTCTACCCGGCCATGCTCTATGCCCTGACCACTATCGTCAACCGCCACGAGGAGTTCCGCACCGCCCAGCGGGAGGACGGGCAGCTGGGGGTATACGCCTCCATGCTCCCCTGCTACACGGTGTTTCACAAGGACACGGAGACCTTCTCCTCCATCTGGACGGAGTATCACCCCTCTTTCCCCGACTTTTTAGCCGCCTATGAGGCCGATTTGGCCACCTATGGCAACTGTCAGGGGCTGATGGGCAAGCCCGACGTGCCGGAGAATCATTTCCCGGTGTCCATGCTGCCCTGGCGCACCTTCCAGGGGTTTGAGCTCTACCTTCCCAAAAGCAACCACTATTTTGTGCCCATTTTCACCATGGGCCGCACCTTTTCCCAAGACGGGCGGACGCTGCTGCCCCTGTCCATCCAGGTCCACCACGGGGTGTGCGACGGGTTCCACGTCTGCCGCTTTGTGGAGGAGTTGGAGCAGCTCATCCAAGAGATATTCTAATCAAAACGAGAGGCCAACCCTTCCACGGTTGGCCTCTCGTGTTCCATGATAACTTGCCGTTTTAAGCTCCTTTTTACCCCAATTGCAGGTCAGGATTGATTCGCTTGATATATTCATGAAATTTGGGGACAGTAAAATCAATTTCTCCATGGGACGTGGGATAAATCATGCCCTTGCTGATGAGCTGTGCCCGGATGGGGGAGATGGAGGACACCGACTTGTTCATTAGTTTCGCCACATTGGCAATGGTACAGGGGAGTTTGCCGCACTTGACCATAGCAGCGATAAACGCCTTTTCCCGTGGGGTACACCGCTGATAGCGCACAGCGAAAAATCCCTTGTCCAGCAGCTCCCAGAACTTCGGCTCAGCCTCTTGGACATCCTCCAAGGTAATGGTGGGCTTGTCCGGGGTGATTTGCCACACAGAACTGCACATCTGCTGGATGAAATACGGATAGCCCCCTGTCTGGGCTATGATATGCTCCACAGCGGCGCTGTCATACGCCACCTCAAAGTCCTCCGCAGGCACTGTGATCGCTGCGGCAGCCTCCTCCGGCTTCAGCGGTCCCACTACTTCATACTGAAACAGCCGCTCGGCATAGGAGCACGCCTCCCCCACCTCCTGTAAAATCTTAGGAAGGCCCGCACAAAAGGCCATAATGGGCAGTCGCAGCTGATTGCAGCGGTGTAGGGCTACGATGAGACCCGCAATCTCCTCTCGTCTCAGATATTGCATCTCGTCAATAAACAGACAGATGGTGTCTCCGGAACTCTGAGCGGCCTTGCCCAGCTGGGTCATCAGATCGGTCAGGTCGTTGGAATACACCCCACTGACAAACCCCGCCTCGGGGTCCACCCCAAAGGAGACTTCCCCCTCCTCCAGCTTATACTGGATGCGAAACGCCTTCAGGAGGGCAAGAAACCTGCGTGCAAAATCCTTTGCCGTGGTCTGAAAGCTCACCTCATGGGCAATGCGTTGTAGAGAGACCAGCAGGTTCTGGGTGAATTTCCCATCCGAATCCGCCTCGATGTGGTCAAATAAAATCCCATAGCCCTCCGCACTGTTCTCGATGGTGTTGAGGAGAACGGTTTTTCCCACTCCACGTAATCCATAATAAATCATGGACTGCTGGGGATATCTTTTTTGAAGCGCCAGCAAGCTCTGCTCCGCATGGGAGATTAGCCCCTCACGCCCCGCCAAATACGAGGGCATGAATCCGGCCCCTGGCGTATAGGGATTAGAATGCGTCATGGTAAACCTCCTTCGCCACAGTAGCTATACGAATCTATTGCAAAATATACGGTTTTTTTCGCCCTGTGTTTCCTTGTTCTTCCTGAGTATAGTATACCCCTTGGGGTATCTCTCTGTCAATGGACGTTCCTCGCAAAAAGGCTGCAACAGGCACCTTCCGGGTGTCTGTTGCAGCCTTTTACACGATATTTCGCCAAATGCCCCAAATCACCAGCACCACGGCCATGCCGCTCCACACCAGGGTCTCCCACCGGGCGGTGGGGACGCTGCCCCGGCGGACATACACCACGGCACGATAGCCCAGCAGCCCCCCCAGGAGGGGCAGCAGGAGGAGCAGGACCGGATTGGCCTGCCAGGCTCCGGCAATATCCAGCCGCAGCAGAGCCAGGCACATGCGGGTCACGCCACAACCGGGACACCAAAGCCCCGTGACGGCGTGGAAGGGACAGGGAATGGACAGGTGAGTCAGGTTGACCCACAGGGTATAGCCCGCCCCTACCGCCGCCATCCCCAACAGCCCGGTGAGCAGACGGCGCAAACGCTGCCTAGGTGCCATCGTTAGAAGTTGGGGGTGTACTTGTTCAGCTCATTTTGGATGAGGGCCAGGGTGACCAGGCTCAATCCAAGGATGTTGAGTACCAGGAAGATGATGGGGAAGGAACCGGGAGCCACGCCGTGGTCCCTTCTGGCGCTATCCAGCTTATCTCCCATGCTCCAGGCCCAGTACAGGCCGTAGATGCCGCAGGTGATGAGGCTGAACACCAGGGACAACCCGCCGGAGGTACCGGGACGGTTGGTGACTCGGTTGACGTCGTCGGTGGCCACCACCCACCAGTACATCCCGTAGATGCCGCAGGTGATGATGGACAGGACAATGCACTTGGCGATGCTTCTGTTTTGACTCATGTGGATCTCTCCTTTCTCTTGCCCTCAGCATACCATAGCCCAGTTGGTTTGTCTATAAAAATCGCCCGTCAGAGCTCCTCTGACGGGCGGTATTTTCTGGGCGTTTGGACCAAATTTTCGTGCTTTAGCCCTGCTTCAGGGCCTGGGCCAGCTGGTCGGGGCAGGAGGTGGGCTTGGAGCCGCAGCGGATACCCTCCATGCGGGAGATGGCCTCCTCACAGGTCATGCCCACCAGCAGGGAGGAAATCCCCTGGAGGTTTCCGTTGCAGCCGCCCACCACGCGCACGGCCTTGATGACGTCGTTGTCCACGTCAATTTCCATCTCACGGGAGCAGACGCCCCGGGGGATATAGTGAATGGTTTTCATAGTCATATTCTCCTTCCTGGTGCATAGGCTTGTCTAGGGCGTATCTGAAAACAAAGGAATCGACGAATTTTCCACTAGCAACAGACAGATACAAGGCAAAAAACGCAGGAATCCTGGATGGATTCCCAGGATTTTTAACGCAGTAGCTGGCGTTGATGGTTGGAAAAGTCAAGGATTCCGGCTTTTCAGATCGCCCTCAGGTCACAGAACGATCAGGCCATAGCGGTTGCTCAGTTCCCGCAGCTCCTCGGCGTCCAAGTCGCCGGTGCCGTCATAAAAGGCCCGGCCCTGGTAGTAGCGCAGGGCCTGCTCCAACAGCTGAGGCACGTCTGACCACAGGCACAGGGCCTTGTTGACGGCGTACTGGTGCTCGGCGAAGATGTCCACGTCGTCCTGCTCCAGAATGGAGATCTTCACAGCGCCCACCGGGTCATCCTCCGCCTCGATGATGTCCTCCAGCAGCTTGGGGGTGCACTCCAGCTCCTCTCCCACGTCCACCGTGCGGGTGACAAAGCAGGGAGAGGTACCGGTAGCACAGGGGATGACGTCGGGGTCCTTTTCCTGCACCACATAGGGGTAGGTCACCACGTCCCCGTCCACCACATAAAACAGCGGCACGCTGGCATAGCGGGACAGCTCTTCCAGCTGCTCCAGGGCCAGCTCCTTGGGACAGTTGAGGCCAAAGGCGGCGGCGCCCATGCCCTCGGCCACAAACAGGGCGGCCAGCATGTGCACCCGGGTGGCGGACTCGCCCTCCTCGTTGCAGGACCAGGACACCCACAGGGGGCCGTAGCCCAGCTCCCGGGCGGCCAGAATGGCGGCCCGGCACTCGGCCATGCCGACCATGCAGTTGATGTGTACAGGGCCCTGTCCCGCCCCCAGCTGGGTGCGGTACTCCTCTACCAGGTGGTCAAATTCCGCCTCTCCGGCGGGAGGCACGTCCAGCCCCAGAGGGCCGACACGCCGCTGAAATATGGGAACCGCTGCATCCATGTGTTCCATGTTGTACTCCTTCATACTTGTTGGGTCTCAATGTTGTTTGCACAGTCTTTCTAAGGGGGTAGTATATCAAATTCTGTCGTCCATGGCAAGGGCGTCCCCCAACAAAAGGGGGAGCAGAGGCTCGAACAAGACACCCTCCCGCACGTCGGTGCCCAGAGCGGCAGTGTAGGAGGCACAGCGGGTGATGAAGTGGGCCGCTCGGCTCACCCCCCGCTCCAGGCTCTCCCCCATCATCAGGCTGCCGGTGAGCACGGCGGCAAACAGGTCCCCGGTGCCCGGGTACTCCCCGGGAGCCCGCACCGCCACGGTGGTGCCGCTGGTTCCGGTGGTGTGGTCATACCACACCGCCCCGGTATACCCCGGCTCGGGCGTCACTCCCGTGACCACCACCGACCGCTGCCCCTGGCCGGACAGCTCCATGGCCAGGTCCTCCCGCCGCTGGTCCAGCAGCGTCTCCGGGTCCAGCCCCAGGAGAATGGCCGCCTCGGTGAGGTTGGGGGTGATGACCTGGGCCTTCTGGCACAGCTGCCCCATGGCCCTGGCCATCTGGGGGGTGATGGAGGTGTACAGCCTGCCGTGGTCTCCCAGCACCGGGTCCACCACCACCTGGGTGTTGGCCCCGGACAGCCGCTCCACCGCCTCTATGGCCTGGTGGATCTGGGCGGCGCTGGCCATGTATCCGGTGTAAATGCCGTCAAAGCACAGGCCCAGCTCCTGCCAGTGGCGCAGAGTGCCGTCCACTTGCCCAGTGAGGTCGGTGCGCTGGACGGGGCCAAACCCGCCCGTATGAGTGGAGAGCACCGTCCCCGGCAGGGGGCAGCACTGCACACCTATCACCGACAGCACCGGGAGAATCACCGCCAGGGAACACCGCCCATAGCAGGACAGATCGTGTATGGCCGCTACCTTTCGCATTCGCATCTACCTCATTTTCGTTTTACACACCATTATACCCTCCCCACTGGGGAGTGGCAACGGGCTTTCTTTACAAACTCGCCCACCCTTGCTATACTGGAAAAAAGCAAAAACCACAGATTCTAAGGAGGGTTTCCATGAAACAGCTCGCTTGTCTTCTCACAGCCGGCGCCATGCTCCTCACCCTGTGCGCATGCTCTGGCTCCCCGGCCTCTTCCCCCGCCCCAGCCACGCCCACGGTGGAGCCCACTCCCACGCCTCCCCTGTATACCAACCCCCTCACCGGAGAGGCCACTGAAACCGACCTCAGCGGGCAAAAGCCCGTCACCGTGGTGCTCAACAACATCCGGGCGGCCATGCCCCAACAGGGCAACTCCACCGCCGACATCATCTATGAGGCCATTGCCGAGGGCGGCATCACCCGGATGCTGGCCGTCTACCAGGACCCTGCCGATCTGGGCACCATCGGCTCGGTGCGCTCGGCCCGGGACTGCTTCTTGGACCTGGCCCTGGGCCATGACGGGGTGTTCGTCCACGCCGGAGGCAGCCACTACGTCTACGACACCATCGCCCAGCTGGGGGTCAATGATGTGGACGGGGTGAAGGGCACCAACGCCTCGGGCATCTTCTTCCGGGACCCGGACCGCACGCCGGGGGTGTCCTACGCCTGGGAGCACACCCTGATGGCGGACGGCGAGGCCATGGTGGAAAAGCTCACCGCCAACGGCCTGCTGGGCCCCCACTCGGAGGGGTATGAGTACGAGATGAGCTTCACCGAAGACGGCACTCCTCAGGATGGACAGGCGGCCAACACCATCACCGTCACCTACTCCAACTACAAAAACACCGTCTTCCAGTACAACGAGGACAAACAGGTCTACCTGGTGGAGCAGTACGACAGCCCCTTCATCGACGGCAACGACGGCTCCCAGCTCTCCACCACCAACGTGCTGGTGCTCCAGACCGACTACTCCACCATGGATGACGGCTATTACAGCGATGTCTCCCTCACCTCCGGCACAGGCTACTTTGCCTGCGGCGGCAAGATGATTCCCATCACCTGGGAGAAGGGAGTCCACTACAACCAGCTGCGCTACTATACCCAGGACGGCAAGCCCCTGACCCTGGGGGTGGGCAAGAGCTTTGTGTGCATTGCACCCACCTCCCGCGACGTGGTAGCTGAATAATCTAGCAAAAAACGGAGAAAGCCGTGGCTTTCTCCGTTTTTTCTGCTTTATATGTACTTCTTTGGCGTTCCCCGGTAGGGGCCGTGGCTTACCCGGCCCATTGGTGCCCTGGCCTTGTCCTGGGAGATTCGGGAGGAGCAAGCCCCTCCCCTACGCCCAGCAACCCAAGAAATACGGCAATGTCTAGGGCCTGCATTTTCCATTATTCATTTATCATTCTTCATTTTTTTAGCCTTTCATTTCCGCCAGCTCTTCGCTGGGGGCCAGAGGCAGCGTGACCATAGCCTTGAACAGGTCTCCGTCAATCTCAATCTGGAAGGTACCCTTTTGCAGCTCGGTCATGGACTGGGCAATGGACAGGCCTAGGCCGCTGCCATCGGTGGACCGGGACTCGTCGCCCCGGACAAACCGCTCCATGAGCCGCTCCACCGGCACGTTCAGGGCCTCCCGGGAGATGTTCTTCATGGACAGGGTGGCGCTCTTGTCGTCGTAGTGCAGCTCCACATACACCCGGGAGCCCTCCAGGGCGTACTTGGCGCAGTTGCCCAGCAGGTTGTCCAGCACCCGCCACAGTCTCCGTCCGTCCGCCATCACCCACACTGGGTGATCGGGCAGGGTGCGCACCACCGCCAGCCCTGCGGCCTGGAGCCGTTCCTCGTACTCGCCCAGGGCCTGGTCTGCGATCTCTCCCAGGTCCAGCCGCCTCAGCTCCACCGACAGCACACCGGTGGATGCCTTGGATGCCTCCACCAAGTCCTCGGTGAGCTTTTTCAGGCGGTTGCTCTTGCGCTCCAGCACGTTGATATACTCCTCCACCCGCTCGTTGGGCATGGGCTCCTTTTTCAGCAGGTCCACATAGTTGATGATGGAGGTGAGGGGGGTTTTCAGGTCGTGGGAGACGTTGGTGATGAGCTCGGCTTTGAAGTGCTCGCTGCGCATCTGCTCGGCCACCGCATCGGAAATGGACTTGCCCAGGTTGTTCAGCTGCTGGGCGTGCTCCCGCAGGTCGTGGGGCATGTGGTGGCAGGAGATCTGCACGTTCAGGTTGCCCCGGAGCAGCTCCCCGGTACAGCGGCGGATCTGCTTCCAGCAGTGGGCCCAGCTGCACAGGTACACCACCAGCACCACGCTGACCACCACCCAGAGAAACACGGCGTTGCTCATCAGCAGCACCAGCGACAAGAGCATATAGAGTCCACCTCCCATTCCCACACGCCAAACCAGAGGAATGGTACGTCGGGCCATCCCCAGAATCTTCTTCACCCATCCCCAGGCCCACCACAGCAGGGTGCTGCAGACCAGGGTATGGCTTTTGAGCCGGGCGCTGACGGTGATCAGCAGCACGGCAATCAAGGCGGTCATAGCTGCCATTCCTCCGCCCACCATCAACATCTGCATCTGCATGGGCATCTGAACATAGACCATATCCGCCAGCGACCCCTCCACCAGCCAGCTCACCGGGTAACCGGCCAGAAAAAACAGGGCCACCAGGATCAGCTCACCGGGCAGCCGATGGAACCAATTCAAATAAACCCCTTCGGTGCCTTTGCGGCACCCGGCGCCCACACAGAGGAACGCCAGCATGACAATGCCCACTGCCACGCACGCCAGGTTTACCACCAGCATGGCCACGTTGTGGTTTTTCCACCAGTTCAGACCCAGATAGGCCTTGGAGTATGCATCGCCTTCCACCCCCAGGGACTCGTGCAGCCACAGCACCAGGTCCAGGGCCACGGCCCCCTCAGTCCAGCCATCCTCTGCATTGGTAGTCCAGCCCCCGGCATCCAGGTCGTACTGATAGCCGAAGGCGTTGGGGCTGATGACATTTTCCACCGACGGAGCATAGACAAACACCCCGAATTGGGTGGCAATGCGCAGTAGATCGCCCTTACCTTCCCCGTCCAAGTACACCGCATTTCGGTCCACGCTGTTGGGGTCCTCCCGGTACTGCTGCACCGCCGCACTCAGCTCTTGAGTCCAGGTATCGCTCTCCACACGCTGAGTGCTGGCAGGCGGGTTACGGATGGTATCCACCACATCCGCCCACCGGGTACCCACATCGTTGCGCACATCCATCTCCAGGTTGGAGACGTAGTATTCCCCCCAGTAGATGCCCTCGGGCTGGGTGGGGCGGGCTTGGGTTGAATTTCCCTGGAGGACACCCCCCTCCGGGTCCAGCAGCTGCCAGCGCAGGTTGGTCTTGTACCACTTGTACTGCTCCTCCAGGTCGGACTTCATCTGCTGCTCATAGCTGCTCAGAGATCCCAGCTCCTGCTCGGTGTAGGTCAGGTCCAACAGGTAGCTGATCTGCTGCAGGTCCTGGCTTTCCAGGTATCGGGTGGTGTAGCCCCCCGCTGCCGAGGTCTGGCCCCAGATCACATTCATATTCACCATCTGATAGCAGGCCATCATGGCTGCAATGGAGAAAGTCACCACCGCCAGCAGGAACGCTCCCAGCTTCAGCACCGGGTTTTCCCGTGCCCTCATACCATCTTCTCCATTTTATAACCCAGGCCCCACACCACTTTCAGATAGTGGGGGTTGGCCGGGTCGATTTCGATTTTCTCCCGCAGGTGACGAATGTGCACCGCTACGGTGTTCTCCGACCCCAAAACCGGGTCGTTCCACACCAGCTGGTAGATCTGGGCGGTGGAGTACACCCGCCCGGGATTCTTCATCAGCAGGTGGAGAATGTTGTACTCAATGGGGGTGAGGTTGATGACCTCGCCGTCCACCCGCACCATCTTGGCCGCATCGTCCAGCACCAGGGCCCCGTTGCGCAGCACCCCCTGCTCCTCACCGTTCTGCTTGCCGCCCAGAGTGGTGTAGCGGCGCAGCTGGCTCTTGACCCGGGCCAGCACCTCAATGGGGTTGAAGGGCTTGGTGATATAGTCGTCCGCCCCGATGTTCAGCCCCAGCACCTTGTCGCTGTCCTCCCCCTTGGCGGTGAGGAGGATGATGGGGATATTCCCCTCCTCCCGCATCCGGGCGGTGGCGCGAATGCCGTCCATTTGGGGCATCATCACGTCCATGAGCACCAGGTCAATGCCGCCGGCTTCCACCGCATCCAGGGCCTCCTGTCCGTTGTACGCCTCCACCGTCTGATACCCCTCACTGGTGAGGTAAATTTTCAACGCAGATACAATATCACGGTCATCATCACAGATCAGAATCTTGTACATCCTCCATGGCCTCCCGCTGTTTCTAGTCTGCCTCTATACTACCAATCTTCCCCTTAAGTTGCAACCACTCAAAGTATTAAGATATATTTAACACATACTGGGAAATCTTCGTTCTTCGACATTCCGCCCCCTTCATTGACTTTTTGCCCGGTATTGGGTATACTATACCCGACTCTTGCGACTAGAATTTCACTGATTACGCCCACAGGGCATGGAGGTATTTATTATGAAGGGTATTATCTTGGCTGCCGGACGGGGCACCCGTCTCTATCCGATGACCCGACCCGTCTGCAAACCCCTGCTGCCTGTCTACGACAAGCCGCTGATCTACTATCCCCTGGCCGTGCTGATGCAGGCCGGCATCCGTGAGGTGCTGGTGATCGTGCCCCCCGGAGAGGTGGACACCTTCGCCGCTCTGCTGGGCGACGGCTCCCAGCTGGGCATGAACATCCAGTACACCGTGCAGCCCGTGGCCCGGGGCATTGCCGACGCCCTGCTCATTGGCCGGGACTTCGTGGACGGGGACGACGTGTGCCTGGTGCTGGGCGACAACATCTTCTGGTCCCCCAACTTCCAGCAGCTTTTGAAGCAGGCCGCTGACAACAATCAGGGCGCCACCGTCTTTGGCTGCTATGTGGACGACCCCCGCCCCTTCGGCGTGGTGGAGTTTGACCAGGACGGCAAAGCCATCTCCATCGAGGAGAAGCCCCAGAACCCCAAGTCCAACTACATCGTGCCCGGCCTGTACTTCTACGACGGACAGGCCATGGACATCGCCGCCAACCTCACCCCCTCCGCCCGGGGCGAGCTGGAGATCACCGACGTGAACCTGGAGTACCTCCACCGGGGCCAGCTCCAGGTGGTGCCCATGGAGGACAACTACGTCTGGCTGGACGCCGGCAACGCCGGCAGCATGCTCCAGGCCGCCCAGACCATCCACGACCTGCAGGGCCAGGAGCACTATGTGGGCGTCATTGAGGAAATCGCCTACCGGGAGGGCTGGATCTCCCACGACCAGCTGCAACAGCTGGGCCAGGAGCTGTCCATGACCGAGTACGGTCAGCACCTGCTGTCTCTGTAATCCCGGATAATCAAAAAACGGACCTGATGCAGTTTTTGCATCAGGTCCGTTATATTTCCCGACCTTTATCTATCTTTTTACTGAATGGTCACCGATTTTAAGTGACGTGGCAGCGAACCGACAACGATCAGCTTCTTATCATCATCGTGGAGAAAATAGATGCGCAGCAGGGTCTCTGGGTCACTGCCCACACACAGGTGCCAGTCCAGAGGACTCTCCACCAACTTTCCCTTTGCCCCAGGAAAATATTTGATTTTATACTGTACCGGCGTGTATTCAATGGTAGTGACCCCCACCGGTCTAATGTCAAAGCGACGCCCATATTTCTGGGAACAGCGCAAATCTGCCTCCTCCTGAGTAATCTTTCGATAACGGCAGTCACGATAGTCCGTGGCTAAATAATCAATGGCGTCACAAATCAGATTCATATCCACGCCTTTGGCGCTTCGATCCTGAAGCAGGCCCACCGCCTTGCTGTGAAGCAGAAGCCTCCCGCCAAAATGTCGTGAGACCCAGGCAGGAATATCCTCGTGATTGCTGGGGCGATCCTGCCGTCTTCGAAGAAAGTCCATCTCCTCCCGGCACTCCTCCCTGGCGATGTCCAAATCTCTCTTCAGCCGCTCTACCTCACCAAGCAGTTCTTTTTTGTCCCGTTCCAGAGAGGTGGTGTACTCTCGCTGCCGCTCTAATTGCTCCCTCAGCTGCTCCACCCGTTCCTTTTCCTGGTGCAGATGCGACTTCCACTCCTCATTGACCTGGTCAAGCCGCTCGCTCCAATATCCGCTCTGCTCATGCGCCTCTTGCAATAACTGCTCCCAGGTATCCTCCTGCCCTTTTCGAGCTTCAGAGGGAAAGACCACCTGTCCAAAATCATAGCTTTTCTCCCGAGGGTATTGGTGCATCCACATACTCAACTTCTGAAAATACTCTTCCTGTCTGTGTTTGTTCTTTTTCCAGGGCAACACCGTCAGTGTTCCGCCGAAGCGAGAAGGCTCCACCACAACAATATCTCCCGGATTGACCACCTGACCTGCCAGCTCATTCAAGGTCCCCAGCAATTCCGCTGACATTCGGTAAGTTCGACAAATTCCCGCCGTTTTTCTGGCAAAATCACTCACAGCATAGGGTAATTCGCAGTCCTCTTTCCCGTCCTTCTGTGTAAAATTAAGTCCGGGGAGCATGAGCTGGCATCCACTTCCTGTGAAGTCCAGTTCCATCATGGGTTGTTTCTGTGGAAGCAGCTGGGTGAAAATAACCACAGGCAGCTGGTTCCCCTGGTCTTTCCACTGCTTCCACACCTCACGCAGCCGAGACCCTGACTCCAGTGGAATCTCACGAATCTCCAGGGGCAGCCCCTGCCACAGTCCAAAATCGGGGTGCTCCAATAGTCGGCGCACCGGAGACAGACGGTACACCTCTGCCTTTCCCTCTGTCCCCTCCAAATCGGAAATTATGGTTTGAAAGCCACATTCCAGCATTTTTCCCTTTACATGAAATCCGATGTTGGTCTCGATCACCCGTCCAGGCACAGCTGTGCGCCCCTGTTGTTCATTTCCCGGGTCTGAGCCCAAATCCGGCTCTGTAATTTGGAGGCTCCATACCCCTTTCTCCGGCAAATGGACGATATCCACCACATAGCCGGCATTGATGCGCAGTGAGAACAGGCAATCATTTCCAACATTCTTCCACGCCTCTGGCCTAGGCGCTTCCTGTAGCTGAGGCGGGACATTCTCTCCCATACGCTGCCGCAGCCAATCCATGGTAATCAATGCGGCTAGGCGAAGCCCTTCCATGGGCTTGGTTTTCTCCGACAGCATTCTGGCATAGAGCTGAAACGTGGGATAGAGCTGATTTCTCAACAAACGTACCACTCGATACTCACTCATAGTTTCACCGCCTCATGATTTTCTCTCAAAATAGTATCACTTTTTCCCGCTGTATGCAATCTGCTCCTAACCAATTTTATTGCATCTTTTCCGTGCTGCAAACAGGCTCCATCCTTCAAGCGGACCAAGTTCCCCGGCCTGGCTCATCCGCTTTGCCGAGTCCCGGGAATATTCCTGCTTCGGCCCCCGCATCGCACCCTGGAACTGTGTGGAACGAAGAGCTGGCTGTATCACCGTTGACAACCAGGAATACGGACGTTATTCTGGTGAAGTACAGCTGCTGCGCCGCCCCTTTTCGGCGGACTCCAAAGTCAATGTCATCGGCCAGATTGCCCCCGGCTATCTGCCCCTGGCTCATTGCGTGAAAAACGGCAGCGCCTTTACCCTGACACCTTGGTCATGGGCCCCCGCTGGGGGTCTATGGCCCTTTCCCCGTTGTAAGGAGGTTTGACCAATGGACATTCAACTTCTCGCCATGGATTTGGACGGCACATCCCTGCAAGCCGATCACCAGAGCTTCACCCCCCGCCTCCACCAGGCTCTGGCGGAGGCCCACGCCAAAGGGGTGGCCATCGTACCCACCACCGGACGGCAGCACTTTCTCCTCCCGCCCCCGGTACAGACTGGGGCGGCATGGGAAAACCTGTGCATTTTGTGTAACGGCGGCGAGATTCGCCGCATTCCCACCGGAGAACTGCTGCGGGGCCACTACATTCCCCCCGAAGTGGCCCAGGCGGTGGTAGAGCTGGCGGGAGAATTCCGCTTCCCCGTGGAGCTGTCCGCCCAGGGCCACATGTACCTGACCCAGGAGAGCTGGGACATGGAGCAGCCCTTCCGGGAATTCATCGGCTACCACCTGGATGTGGTGCTGGGCAAGCGGGGCGTGGTGGTGGACGACCTCGTCCGCACCGCCCACACGCCGGGTCTGAACATCGACAAGATCAACCTCCCCCACATCCCCGATCCCCTCCGGGACCAGGTCTGCGCCCGGCTGGGCACCCTGCCCCTCAATCACTTCTGGTCCGGGCCCCACACCATTGAGATCGCCCACACCCAGAGCACCAAGGGCAACGCCTTACAGGACGTGTGCGGGCTGCTGGGCATCGACCCCGCCCACGTCATGGCCATCGGGGACAGCGGCAACGACCTGTCCATGCTCCAGGCTGCCGGGTTCTCCGTGGCCATGGGCAACGCCGCCCCGCACATCCAGGCAGCGGCGGACGCTGTCACCCTGCCCTATGACCAGGACGGGGCCGCCATTGCCATTGAGCGGTACATTCTCAACAAGTGAAACCTCTTACATCAAAAAAGGTGGAAGCAGCTGCTTCCACCTTTTTTATGTAACTCACCCGTTTTTAGAATATTTTTTAGGAATTTCTTTCTTCTACAGGATAAATCCGCATGGGAAGGCCCTTTTTCTCTGCCAGACGAATCAGTGATTTCGTCCCCGGCCCGCCCCCAGGAAACGCCACTACATAATCTGCAAGATCGATCATCTTCTGATTGCGGAGCGGACCCGCCTTTCGCCCCAGACTCCAATCTGCGGGGTAAATTTCCAGAGATAACCCCCGCTCCTTGGCATACCGCTCCGCCAAGGCATCCGTACCTCTGCAATGGCCGGACAGAATAATAATTTGATATTCTTTCATAATCCGTGACAGGCAACGGTCCAATGCATGACTTAGAAAGGAATAATCCTGAAATGTTCGACTGCCTCCAACGACAACTCTCTTTTCCATTTCACCGCCTCCTTTTTCGCCATTGTAACATCTATAGGCGATGATAGTCAATATTATCAATTCTATAGATTATTTATATATCATCCATGGATATTATAATGACGTTAAAGTAAACCAGATAAGGGGATATCACATGGGTGAGCAGGAATTTTTAAAGGCCATGGGACAGCGAATCGGTGCCCGCAGAAAAGCTCTGGGCATGACACAGGAGGCGCTGGCAGAAAAACTGGATGTCTCTCCGCAAATGATTTCCAATCTTGAGTTGGGGAAAAAGGCCATCCGCCCGGAAAATCTGGCCCATGTCTGTGCAGTCCTAGATTTGAGTGCAGATTTTGTACTCACTGGCTCCAACCACAACACCCAACTGGATGCCGTGACAGAGAAGATGGTTTCCCTGAGCCAGCAAGAGCTGGAACTGGTAGATCAACTGGTGGACTACATGACCCGCCGCCCCTGACCCATCCCATATACAGCGAAAAGGGCCTGTTGCAAAATGGTGATTTTGCAACGGGCCCTTCCTTCTACCACAAAGGGTTGGAATGGTACAACCGCAGTCAGGAGACGGGACACTGCCGCCCGGCGTGGTCGATGGTGTAGTCCTCCCCGTACTCCCCAGGGAGGACCAGCTGGGAGATGGGCAGGAAGGTATACCCCTCCTGGAGCAGGGTCTCAATGATGGTGGGCAGAGCCTCGGGAGTATGGAGGGCGGCATTGTGGAAGAGGACGATGCTCCCCGGCCCCACCCGGCTGGTGACCCGCTGGGTGATCTCCGCGGCGGAGATATCCTTCCAGTCCAGGCTGTCCACATCCCACTGTATGGGCTGGATACCCATGCTGCGCACGGTGGTGATCACATGGTCGTCGTACTCCCCGTAGGGACAGCGGAACAGGGTGGGAAATTCCCCGGTGATGGCCTCAATTTTCTCCCCACAGGTGGTGAGATTCTCCTTGATCTGCTCTGGAGTGAGGCTGTTGAAGTGGGCGTGGTCGTCGGAATGGCTCATGATCTCATGCCCCGCCTCGTGGAGGGCCTTTACCGACTCCGGGTATTTGTCCACCCACTCCCCCACCACGAAGAAGGTGGCTTTCACCTGGTATTTGTCCAGGATGTCAATGAGGGTCTGGGTGTCCTCGTTGCCCCAGGCCGCATCAAAGGACAGGGACACCACCGGATAGTCCGCCTGGACACAGTACACGGGCAGCTGTCGGGTGGTGGCCGAGGCTCCCACCACCTTGGGGTGGCTGACCAGGCGCAGGATGGCCACCGCCGCCAGCACCAGACCCACCCCCGCCAGAATGCGGCGGCGCAACACCAAGATTCTCATAAGGCGCTCCCCTTTCCACGGCTGTTTCACCCCAGTGTATGGTCCTGCGCAATCAAAAAGAACCGGGCCTGTTGCAAAATCGCCATTTTGCAACAGGCCCTTTCAGCTTTTGTCAATCCCTCCGTCACGGCTGACGCCGTGCCACCTCCCTTTACACAAGGGAGGCGTTGGGATGGGTGCAGCCCTTAGGCCCCCTTGTGTAAAGGGGGCTGTCACCGCAGGTGACTGGGGGATTGTTCGCCTATGCGGTTGGGCAATCAGCGCATTCCTAGCAATCCGTTTGTTATCGCTCCATCTTCCAGAAGTAGGCGGAGTAGGGAGGCAGCTGGCTGCCGCCGCCGAAGTCGTGGAGCTGGCCTGTGATGAGGTCCACGGCCTGGCCGCATCCGGCGTCAAAGTGGGCGGTGTAGGGCTGGTCGTCGGCGTTGAGTGCCACCAGCACCCGCTCCCCCTCCACGGCCCGCTCAAAGATGAGCTGGCGGTTGGTGAGCACCACGTTGCGGTAGCCGCCGTAGCACAGGGCCTGACTCTCCCGCTTGGCCTTCGCCAGCTTGGAAATCCAATCGGTGAGGTCGTTCCACTCCGGCTTCTCCAGGGCGGGACGCAGAGGGGCGTCGCCCCAGGACTCCTTCTTGCCCTCCAGGCCCCACTCACTGCCGTAGTACACCGCAGGTACCCCGGGCATGCCGAACATCAGGGCATAGGCGGGGGCCAGGTGCTCCTTGTTGGTGAGCTGGCTGGCAATGCGGGTGACGTCGTGGTTGTCCAGGAAGGAGAGCAGATGGGCACCCTTGTACATGGTCCAGGGCTCGGGGCCGAACTGGCGGGCCAGAGAGTGGCCAATTTCAAAGAGATTCATGGAGTTGAAGCTGGACCATAGCCCCTTGTAACACTCGTAGTTGGTCACCGAGTGGCACATGTCCGGGGCCATCCACTGCTTGTAGTCCCCGTGGAGGGTCTCACCCATGAGGGCAAAGTCCGGCTTCAGGGAGGAGGTAAACTCCCGCAGGCGGCGCAGGTAGTGCTGGGGCAAGCAGTAGGCCACGTCCAGGCGCAGTCCGTCAATGTCAAACTGGTCCACCCAGCTGCGGATGGCCTCAAACTGGTGCTCCACCACCGCCGGGTTGTCCAGGTTCAGCTTCACCAGCTCCCCGTGGCCCTCCCAGTCGGCGTACCAGAAGCCGTCGTTGTAGTGGGAGTTGCCGTTGAAGTCGATGCGGAACCAGTCCTTATAGGGGCTGTCCCACCGCTTTTCCTGCACGTCCCGGAAGGCCCAGAACCCACGGCCCACATGGTTGAACACTCCGTCCAGCATCACCCGGATGCCCGCCTGGTGGAAGGCCTGGCACACCTGGGCGAAGTCCTCGTTGGTGCCCAGACGGCAGTCCAGCTGGAAATAATCCCGGGTGTCGTAGCCGTGGCGGTCGCTGCCAAACACCGGGTTGAAGAGTACGGTGTCCGCCCCCAGCTTTTTGATGTGCTCCACCCAGTCCAGCAGGCGCAAAATTCGGCTCTCCCCCACGCCGTCGTTGTCCTCCGGCGCGCCACACAGCCCCAGCGGGTAGATCTGATAGATGACTGATTGGTCAAACCACATATGGTCGTCCTCCCTGTTCTCTGCCTTGGCAGCAGGTATTCTTACCCTGTTATTATACCCGCCTGCCGGGCACAGGTCAAATAAAACCGCCCACTCCTATCACCGCTCCGCCTTCTCCACTCGGGCGGTCAAACGGGCCACACTGAGGGCCGTTTGGGACAACAGCAAATCCTCCACCATATCATCTTCGTACACATCTCCACACAGTTCATATCCCTGTCGCTCCACTTCATCCAAAAAATGGCGGAAGGCCAGTTCCAGATCCTCCAGCTCCCCCTGGTAATAGCATACCGCATATTCCCCAGCAGGTTTGATGAGCATCCGCTCATCCTCCTGCAGTTCCTGCACCGGATTGAAGTAGTAGTTCTCCACAAAACAACGGCGCTTGGCCCGCTCCATCGGAATGATCTCCCCGGCCTGCAGCCGGATGTTCAATTTTTCTGCTCACAGTACTTCAAATGGCTGCGAAAAGTATACAAAAAGGTCTCTTCATCCGGCATTTTGGTGTACCGGGTGGGGGTGGCAATCAGGTATTGCTCCGGCATCTGGCGAATCTCCAGCACGCCGTACTGGCACTTAGCTCCCTCCACGCAGGTGTCCACCGACTGCTCCAACGCCATCCGCCTGGCCCGAATCTGTCGCTCCTGCTGTTCCAGCGTCCCCCATCATCGCCGAGCGCACCTGGTACGGAGAAAAGACGGACGGTCAGACCTATGAGGACTTTGACGCCCGCAGCCAGCAGCTGCTCCAGGCCACCCCCGCCAGCAACCCCGCCCGGGAAGTGGCCAGCGTGGAGGACACCGTGGTCCGCTACGACTTTGAAAATGTCCAGAGCAACCAGGTCCCCGACCGCAGCGAAAACGGCTACTCTGCCACCCTCACCGATGCCAATATTCAGGCCGGCAAGGACGGCAACGCCGTGGCCTTCCAGGGGGATTCCTACCTCTCCCTGCCCTTCCAGTCCGTGGGCTTTGACACCATCACCGCCTCCAAAATCCGCCTCAACCTCACCGACGCCTCCCGGCCCTCCATCTACGAGTTCCAGCTGTTCTATGTGGACGACGGGGAGCCCCAGCCGGAGGCCAACAAGACCCTGCTGCAAAAGACCTACGACTACGCCGTCACCCTGTCCACCGAGGGCGTCACCGACGCCGCCAAGGCCGCCTTTGAGGACGCTCTGGCCAAGGCCAAGGAGGTCATGGACGACGGCAACGCCATGGAAGAAGATGTGCAGTCCGCCGCCGACGCTCTGCTGAGCGCTATTCTGGCCCAGCGGTTCAAGGCAGACAAGTCCATCCTGGAAGACCTGGTCAACCGGGCCGAAAACCTCGACCTGGAGGGCTGCACCGCCGAGAGCATGGCCGTGTTCCGCTCCGCTCTGGCCGAGGCTCAGGCCGTGATGGCTGATGATAGCCTCACCGAGGACGACCAGAACACCGTGGACGCCGCTGTGGAGAAGCTGGCCGGTGCCATGGACGGCCTCACCGCTGGCAGCGAGACCCAGCCCAGCGACAAGCCCGAGACTTCTCAGAAGCCCGAGGCCACCCAGAAGCCGGAGAACAACGTGCCCCAGACCGGGGACTCCGCCCCGCTGACGGTGGCAGTGCTCCTGTTCTCTGCCGCCGCTGTGGCCCTTCTTGCCCTGTCCACCAAGGATAAGCGCCGAGCCTAAGTGCATAACAAAAAGCCCTCTTCCAGGCAAATTTGCCTGGAAGAGGGCTTTTCTCGTGGCTCTCATCGGGTCATGGGGATGTACCGATCGGGCTTTTTGGCTGTTGCAATATAGGTGGGTTTTCCGTTTTTGTCGAATCCGGTGCGGCGGAGCAGTCCCTCCTTCACCAGCCGCTCGGCGTCTGCCACCGACATCTCGCCGTACTGGGGCACCGTCACCAAGTTGTTGGTCCTGGAGTTGGGGCCCGGCTTGGTGCCGCCGCCCTGGGAGGCGGTGGAACTGGAGCTGCCACTGCTGCCGCTACCGCTGCTGCCTCGGCCGCTGCTGCGGTAGGCCGCAGCGGCCTTCTGGCGGTAGTACTGGAGCATGGCGTTGACATACTCCTGGGTATACCCGGACTTGGCGATGAGGTCGGCCGAGGGCATCACCCCCGCCTGCAAAATGCCGTCCACCTGGGTCTGGGCCGCCTTCTGGGCCTGCTGCTGCTGCTCCCGCTCCCAATCCTTCTGGTCCACATACTGCTGGTACTCGGAGTCGTTGGCCTTTTGCAGCCCCTCCAGGTAGCTTTGCAGCTTGTTGTAGTTGTCCAAATACTGCTGGTAGGCAAACTCCTTGTCCACATTGAACTGGCCCAGCTTGTCCTTGTACTCCTGGTAGTCCATCTGCTCCTGGCCATTGACGGCGTCCAGGTAGCTCAAGAGCATGTTATAGTCGTCCAGATACTGCTGATAGGCAAAGTTTTTGTCTGTGTTGTACTGGCCCAGCCGGTCCAGATACTCCTTGTAGTCCAGCTGCTGCTGGGTGTTCACCACCCCCAGGTCGTTGGCCAGCTGCTCATACTCGCTCAAATACCGCTGGTAAGCCTGGTTGTACAGCTCGGGGATTTTGTCGCTGAGCTGGGAGGCGTAGTAGTTCCCAGCCTGGGACGCTGCGGTGGCGGCGTAGCTGGAGGCCTGGCCCCCCGAGGCAGCCGCCGCCTGGGCCAGGGCGTTGGCGGTGGCCCGCTCCCCCTCCCGCAGGTACTGCTTCTGATACTCCCCGAACACCGGATCCGAGTCCTTGTCCCAGGAGAAGTCGGGCCGGTTGAGCAGCTTGTCCAGCAGCTCCTTTTGCAGCTGCTCATAGGGGTTGGTGTAGGTGGGGGCCTCCTGGTCCCAGGAGAAATCGGGGTACTTCCCGATCTGGTCCAGAATGGCGTCCTGCTCCTCCTCGTACTTGTTGTCGTACTCCGGGGCCTCCTGGTCCCAGGAAAAGTCCGGGTACTTGTCCAGCTGGTCCAGAATATCGTCGATCTCGTCCTGTTTGCTCCCGGTAAAGCCGTTATAACTGGCCTTGAGCTGGGCCGCCGCCTGGTTGGCAATGGCCCGCTGGGCACTGGTGGCAGCGGAGTTGGCCTCCGCCTTCAGGCTGGCCGCCGCAATGCCGTACTCCGGGTAGGGCTCGGCCAGCCGCAGCTCGTCGGGGTCAAAGTCCTTCAGGGTATTGGTGGCCCGGGCCTTTTTCAAAAAGTCGGTATAGCTGTATGCCATGTTCTCTCCCTCCATCAGGTACGGCCGGGGGTGGCGTTGTAACCTCCGCCGCCGTACCGCTCTCTGGTGATGCTGTAAATGCGGCACCTCCCGGTGCCGGTGAGGCGGAGCCGGTAGTGGTCCCCACGGCGTGGCACCATGGGCAGCTGGAAGCTGCGCTTGGGGGTGGGGCCAATGGGCTGGCCCATGGGCAGCCAGATCCCGTCGCTGTCCACCTGCACCCAGGCCTGGACCTGGCCCCCTTCCTCCACCTCCAGGCGGAGGTTCAGCCGGAAGAGGCCCTTTTTGTCCGGGCTTCCGTCGGTAAAGTCGGCAAACTCCGCCTCCCACTGCACCGCCCCCTCCTGCTGGGCCTCCTCCGAGGGCTGGGCGGTCTCTCCCACCGTCCAGATCTCTCCGGCCTCGTTGAGCAGATACAGAGTCCCGCCGCCGGCGGCAAAGTGGGTGGCGTGGGTATCATCCTCCCGGTGCCACAGCTTGGTCTGGGTGTCGTACACCAGCAGGCTCCACCCCTCCCCCACTCCCTGGGCGGAGAGGTAGTAGCGCAGCCCGTCGGTCCCTGCCACGGCGCTGCCCACCGCCAGGTCCCCCAGAGTGCGGCTGATGTACTGGGGCACACTGCCGGAGTAGGCCATCACCCCGCCCCGGGACAGGTAGAACAGCACCTCCCCCGCCGCAGCCAGGCTCTTGCCACACCCCTCCATCACCCCCAGGGTCTCGGTACCCATGACCTGGAAGTTGGAGGGCATGGTGCCGTAGACCTTGTAGATGTGGTCCTCCTTGAAAAAGACGGGATATCCCAAGTAGGAGATGCACCCGGTGAAGTTCCCCGCCGAGCCCGTGTCCACGGCGTAGGCGTCGGTGGCCAGGCCGTCAAACACATTCCAGTTGAAGGGGTCTCCCAGCTTGGAGCAGTAGATGGTGTTCCCCTTGCACCCCCACACCCGGTTCTCGTTTTCACACACATAGTCCAGGTCGGGGACGGTGCGGGTGAGGGTCACCTCCCCCGCTTCCGTGTAGGCCTGGTCCCCCTTCTCCCCGTCCAGAGCGAAGGAGTACTCGTAAAACACCAGCTTGTCGTCCTGTATGTCCCGGATGATGAGGCTTTTGTTGTTTTCGGCGTGGGTGGCACAGCCGGAGATGGTCACGGCGTCCCCCTTTTGGAAGTAGTCGGTCCAGTTGACCCCCTGGGCCTGGATGGTGTTGGCCTGGGCCTCCTGCCCATAGAGGGTGCCATTTTGGAAGCTGAGCCCTTCCCCCGTCCAGGTGGACTCCAGGGAGCCGAACACCCCGGTCTGGGTGTTGTAATAGGCCTTGTCGGGGAAGATGAGCAGATAGGCCCCCAGGGCGGCAAAGGTCTTCTCTCCTTCGCTCACATCCCCTTTTCGCTCCCCCCGGTACCAAAACCCACCCTGGGCCACCCAGCACAGCGCCCCCCGGGCAAAGAGGCCCCCGGGCTGCTCCAAAGTGGCCACCTTCCACCGGGGCGGGCGGCTGGAGAGGAGGGGAAAAGCCGCCCCGGTGAGATTTTTCATGTGATACACCGCCCCGTCCCCCGCTCCCGGGGTGTGGTCCAGGCCCCCAAAGGCGGTCTGGCTGGTGGCGGTCATGCCGATGTCATAGGCCATTGCCGGCAGTCTCATGGGCTCCCTCCTTCACTTCCTCCACCTCTTGCCGGGTCAGCTGTCCCGCCATCACCAGCATCTCCAGGCGGCGGTCATCCCACAGCCTGGGGTAGTAGCGGCGGGCCAGATCCAGGATGGTCATAGCACCACCCCCTGCAGGGCGGCCAGAAAGTCCACGTCTGCCCGCAGCTGCTCCAGCGGGGTCACGGGCTCCACCAGGCCCGCCAGGTCTGCCTCCAGCTCCTCCTGACTGCGCTCCACAATGGCCCCATCCGCCAGCTTATAGCGGGGCACTCCCTCCTCGGTGCACAGGGCCCCGGGCAGATAGTTGCCCTGGGCGTGGTGGTATGGGTCTCCGGTCCCCCGTTCCACCTCCACCCACCCCTCCGTCTGGGTGAGAAAGGCGGATGAAGTTACCGCCACCACACAGTCTCCCTCGTTGACTTGTACATATACGGTATATTGTTCTTCCATGGTTCACCTCACAAATTTGCATCAAATATGATTTTTCCATCGGTTCTGCGCAGGACACAGGAGTGGTTGCCCACCAGGCCAGTGGTGGTAAAGTTGACGCCAATCCCCGTGGGGGTAGATTTGATGCTGGAGACTCCTGTGGGGATCTTGGCTGCGCCGTTATTGAAAACGGATAACCCGGACCAACTCGATCCGTCTAAGAACTTCAGACTGGGCGCTTCCAGACGCATCCGCACCGGGCATGGCACCATGATCCGGGCTGAAGTGGAACCAAACGCAAACCCAACACCCATGGGAAAGGCGTTGTCGCCAATCCACGGCACAAATTGATAGCGGCAGCATTTCAGGTACTCCATGGGGTCGGGCTGCTGGGTCAGCTGCCAGGCGCCATCCTCCCCCAGAATGGCCAGGGTCTGGTGATCCCCCACCTCCAGCTTGGCTCCGAAGATGCGGCAGGAGGCGGCCTCCTGGCTGATGAGCTGGCACCACAGCCGGTCAGGATTTTTGGGCAGCGTGGCGGTGAGGGTGAGCACATGCAAGCCCGCAGCGGCCACCGCCTCCCCCTCCACCGCCTGGCCGTGGTCCATTTCCAGGTGATAGCTGCCCGAGAGGATGTCCACCGCCATGGACAGGGTCACCGTCTCCCCGGCCAGGGCTCCGTAGTCCTCCACAAACTGGCCCAGGCCGAAAGTACCCGCAGAATTGGTGAGCTTGGCGTAGTTCTGGCCCACCACCACCTCCCCGGCGGTGGTGTCGCCGCTGGTCTTCCAGCAGTCCAGGGCGTATTCCGGCTTAGTGATGGCGTAGGAGGTTTTCCCCCTCTGGTTTACGGTGAAATATGGGTTAATGAGCAGGTTCTGGCCCACGTCCGGGGTGACCTTCACCCCCTGGATGTACACCGGGATGTGAAAGGCGAAGTCGTCCCTGCCCCAGTCGAAGCCGGGGCTGGCCTTTACCACCTGCACCTGGCTCTCCACCTGTTCCAGGGCGTCGGCAGCCCGGGCCTGGAACTCGTAGGCGGTCTGATAGTCCAGCCCCTCCACCGTGGCATGGGCCACATAGGTAAAGCCCATGGGCGTGGTCCGGTCCACCGCCGTCCATGCCCCCCACTCCTCCGCTCCCTGGGCCCGGTAGCGGTACTCCACCGTCAGGGTATTGTCCTGCCCGCCAAAGGAGCCGTAGTAGCAGGCCCCGGTGAGAGTCAGGTCATAGCGGCCCGAGGCGTCCGGGGTCCCCTGGCCCAGGGTGCAGGACAGACGCACATACCCAACAAGCTTGCGCTCCATCGTCTTTGTGGTGGTGTTGCCCCGGCTGTCGGTGGCAGAGACCACGATGGTCCCCGACTCCACCCCCTCCAGGGTGCCGTCCCCAGTGAGGGTGCGGCTGCCGCAGGTGACGGACTGCCGAACCAGGGTGGCTCCCTTCACCGCCTTTGCCCCGGTTTTCACCGCCACCTGGGAGTGGTATTTCACCAGATTCCCGCTCCCTCCCGTGAGGGCCAGGGTTGCGGGGTTCACGTCCTCCACCGTGGGGTCCAGGGTGGGGGCGGGATTTTTGATGGTGAGGGTCTTGGCCGAGGTGGAGAAAAAGGAGCCGTTGGACCGGAGCACAAAGACCACCGTGGCGGTGTTTTTGGTGGCATAGGCCCGCAAAGTCTCCCGCTCCCCCTGGGTCAGGGAAAGGGTGTGGCTACTGCCGGACACCTTCCGGTAGGGCACCAGGATTTTGGACTCATCCCCCGACTTGATGCACAGCTCCATGGACATCCCCGCCGGGTTGCTGAACTTCACCACCGGGTTATCCTCATCGGTGAAGTTGGGGGCGCTGGTGATGGTGGCCCCCCGGGGGATTTGGGTGAGGGTCATGGTGCCCGACCCGCTCATGGGCCCGGGGGTGTAGCTGGCCGAGGCCATGTCCAGGGAGTAGGCCAGGGCCATGGACTTGGAGCCGTCGCTCTGGTGGGCCACGGTGCGAGTTCCGGACAGCAGCGTCACCTCCGAGTAGGTCCCCAGGGTGATTTTGGGAGCAGACCCCCGGTCCCGCACCGCCACCGTCTGGTTGTCCAGCTTCACCGCCGCCCCCACCCCGTACTGGGCGAAGTTTTTGGTGGTGGACTTGAGCTTGAGGGTGTAGGAGAGGGTGGAGGCGTTCGCCCCGGTGCTGGTGGACTGCTCCACCAGGGTGAGCTCCAGGGTGAAGGTGTTGGAGCTCTGGGTATAGGTTTTCGTCTGTAGTGCCATGTGCGCTATCCTCCAATCCAGAAGCAGCCCATGCGGTCCACTCCGTAGGGTTCCAATCGGGCCTTCCCCGCCAGGATGAGGAAGGTCTTGGCGTGGAGGTTGGTGGCCTCCACCCCCTGGTTGTCCACCACCAGCACCTGGGTGCCGCTGCGGCTGACCGTCATGCCGTCCTCGGTGACCTGAGTGGTCATCTCACTGCCCGTCTTGCTCACCGTCAGCCCCTCGTCGTCAAAGGTGAACCCGGTTTTGGTGGTCACGCTGTCCACCCCTTGGGCCAGCTTTTTCTCAATGGCGATCTCCACCTGGTCCGAGGTCAGGGCCAGCTCCACCCGGCTGGAGACCTGGGCCAGGGACTCCTCCAGGCCATCCACCGCCTCCTGGGTGTCCGATTGGGCGTCCTTCACCTCCTGGACCTGCTGCTGCTGGGACTGCACCAGGGCGGTGAGGCCGTCGGCGGTGACGGACAGCTGGGTCAGCCGCTCCCCCTCCCCCTCCAGCAGCAGATAGAGGGGAGTGGTGAGGGCCTCCTCCCAGACGTTGAGGGCGGTCTGGTTGAGGTTGGTGGTGTCCAGATTCTGCATGGTGTAGCGCATCTGTTCCACCAGCAGATAGAGGTAGTTTTGCACCTGGGCCAGCTTGTCCTCTGTGGATATGTCCCCGCCAAAGTCGGGGAATTTGGCGTCCATGTACAGCCAGTTGGCTGGCATGTTTTCACGCCTCCTTTCTCAAACAGGGCACCACCGCATGGAGCAGTGATGCCCTGTCGTTGTGCATAGTTCCATGTGTCCCAGCCGGGCACATCACCCCAACAGCTGATTGACCTTGTTCTGCACCGCCTGGGCATCATACCCGGCAGCGGCGAGCCGCTGGGCCCGGTCGGTGCCATTGCCCCACTTGCCCTGAATGACCTCTTGGGCAATCTGCTCCACCGTCTTCCGGGGGGGCTTTGCGGGCGCAGAGCCGCCGCTCAACAGCTGGTTGACCCGGTTCTGCACCGCCTGGGCATCATACCCGGCGGCGGTGAGCCGCTGGGCCCGGTCTGCGCCGTTGCCCCACTTGCCCTGAATGACCTCTTGGGCAATCTGCTCCACCGTCTTCTGGGCGGGCTTTGCAGGCTGGGAAGGTGCAGAGCCGCTGCCCAACAGCTGGTTGACCCGGTTCTGCACCGCCTGGGCGTCATACCCGGCGGCGGTGAGCCGCTGGGCCCGGTCGGTGCCGTTGCCCCACTTCCCGGCGATCACCTCTTGGGCAATGGCGGTCAGGTCTTTCTCCTGGGTGTCGGTGGAGCCGGACCCCATGGCCTTGGACACATCGGTTCGGAAGGTGTCCATGGACTTGCCGAACTTGGGGAACCAGTGCATCACATCGGCGTGATTGCTGGCCACCCCACGCTGGTAGCCCTCGGAGTGGCAGATCACCACCCCGTCGGCCAGGGGGTTGAGGTCGTAGGTCTTGCACAGCATGGCGGTGAGCTCCACCGCCTCCTGGTAGACCTTGCGGAAATAGCCCTGGTCGGTGAGGTCGTCCTCACAGATCTCAAAGGCGATGTGGGTGTTGTTGGCGCTGCCCCCGGAGGTGCCGGTGCCGGCGTGCCAGCCCCGGTGGTTCCAGGGCAGGGTCTGGACAGTGCCCACGCCGCCGTCGGCCAGCTTGCCCACAAAGGCGTGGGTGCACACATCCAGGCCCGGGTTGTTCCAGTCGTTGGCGTTGCGGTTGGTGCCGATCTCCGCCTTCAGCTGGGTCTCATCCTTCTGTCCCTCCAACGGCTGCACATACCGGGCCACCAGGGGGTTGTTGGCCCCGGTGGAGTGGACCATCACGCCCTTTGGGGTGATGGTCCGCCCGGCCTTGTAGCAGTCGTTGGCGGTCAGGATACACTTAATCAGTCTCAATGGTGGTTACCTCCTCCACAGCTTCTTGCACATCTTCAATGGCTGTTTTCACCGCTGCGGCGTCAATGCGGCCCTCGGTGACGATGTACGTCACCACCGACACCACCGACACCACAGCCCCCGCTGTGCTGGCCACCGCCTCCTGGTCCAGTCCGAAGGCCAGGGCCAGTCCGGCGGCAATGCCCGCCAGAGCAGTCCACAGCTTGCGGCTGGACAGCTTTTGCAATACCGTTTTCACTGCTTCACTCCTTCTCGTATGCAGCCAGGATCTCCCGATCCAGCTTTTTCTTGGCCTCTTCCGCCTGGGTCAGCTCCTCCATGGCCTGGGCCAACTCTCCGTTGGGGGGCGGTTTGGTCACAGCGTGGTTAAGCCAGAATATGCACCGGCCATAGGCATGGTGCAGCTGGTCCTCCACCTCCTGCCGCCGCTGGCGGTGCTCCTGGCGCTGCTGGGCCTCCTGCTCCCCCTGTTCCAGCCGTCGGTCCAGATACCGCTTGAGGTAGCCCACCGCCAATCCCGTGATGCCGCTGCCCCCCGCCAGGGCAGCCAACACCACCCCCAGCACTTCCTCCCCGCTCATACCCAGTCACTCCTGTACATCTGGCCCAGCCGCTCATACACCCGCTGCATCCCCCTGGGTGCCAGGGGTGTGGGCGGGGTCGTAGGTGCGGATGTACCAGTTGACGTAATTTTGATAGCTGGCGTTGAAGCTCTCCATGCGGTTTTGGTACAGCTCCAGCTCTCCGTTGGCCTGGTGGAGCTTGGCCAGCAGCCAGTGCAGGTATATGTCGCTGTGGGGCCAGCCCACCGTGAGGGTCCCCGGCCAGCTCTGCCACACCTGTTCCAGCTCCTGCTCCGAGGCCAGCTTCACGTCCAGATGGATGCGCCCCTCCAGCTCGCCCAGCCACTGGAGCTTCTGCTCCTGGCTGTACTGGTTGGGGCTGAGCAGGTCCGCCTGGTCCACCACCTCCTGGGCGGTAGGAAACCGATGGGCGTCTGCCATGGTCAAACCTCCTCTCTTCTCCCCCCGCCCCGGCACAAAGGCCGGGGCGGGGGGTTCCCTTTTATTCGGGCAGGGTAGTGCCGCTGTCAATGCCGCCCACAGCGGCAAAGCGCCAGTCGTTGAAGGTGGCGTTGAAGCGGCTGCGGCCACGCCAGACGTTGGCGTCGGTGTTCTCGTCCACGGTGGAGCGTACCGCCAGCTGCACCCGGTCATTCCACACAGCGCCGCCATAGGTCTGGTTGTACTTGCTGTCCAGCAAAATCCAGGGGGCCTTGCCGCCAGACAGGTCCACAAACTGGTTGAGGTAGCTCCAGACGATGACGTTCCAACGGCCATACTGGTAGTTGAAGGCGTTGTTGGAGGTGGTGGGCTCCTTGTCTGCGCCGATGGCGGCAAAGACCTCCTTTTTCAGCCCACCCACCTCGGGGATGAGGATGGTGTCGGGGGCCACGTCCAGAATCTCGTCGTTGTCACCCCGGAACAGGTGCATGGCGGTCTCCATCTTGCCCAGGGCGTCGGCGGAGAAGGCATCGCTGAACTTGTTGGCCTGAGTGTCGCCGGAGACCTTGGCGGGGTGGGCGGTGTGGAACATGGACACGCCGTCGGCGCTCTTGATGTCAAACTCCCGGCCCTTGTAGGTGATCTTGTCCTTGCCGGAGATGGCGCCGCCGTACAGGGCGGCTCCGAACAGCTCCCGGGTGCGGTTGTAGCTGGTGATGAAGGCGGCGGGCTGCTTCTTCATGTCCATCACCTTGGAGTCCTCCATCATCTCGGCGGAGATGGAGAAGGAGTCCTTCCAGGTGTCGTACACCAGCAGCTTCTGATAGCCCTCCTGCATGCCGTCCAGAGGATAGGCGCCGTTTTCGCCCACGGGCTCAAAGCCGCTCATGGCGGTCATGGTGGTCATCAGATCGCCGTAGTTCTCGCTCTTGCCCATGAGGAACAGGTCCTTCAACACGGACTGGCGCTCAAACTGTTCCCCCCGCTGCTCCAGGAACATGCGGATGGGGGCCTGACACTTGCCGTAAATGCTGTCATTGAGGCCGGAGCCTTCAGAGAAAATGATTTTCATGGGGTTGGTTGTCCTCCTTTACACAAATCTGCCCCGGACGGTGTCACCGGCCTGGGTGCCCTCCACGTCCACCAGCTCAAAGGTGCCGGAGCCCTGGGCCACGGTGAGGCCGTCCTCGCCCACCTGCACCTTCACGCCGGGCTTGGCGTCGGCGTAGAGGGCGGACAGGGTGGTCTCGTAGAGGAAGGTCCCCTCCACCCGGGTGACGGGGATGACCTGGCCCTCGGCGGCGGTGACGTCCGCCATGCACAGGTAGGGGGGCGTGGTAGTGGAGGCGCCGCTGAGCTTGGCCAGCTTGCCCCCGGTAACGGTGAGCATCTGGCCCGCCTGGTAGGTGTCGGCGGCAGCGCCCAGGTATTCCCAGGGCAGCATGGCCCCGGTGTTGCTTTTCACGGGTACAAACATTTATTTTCCTCCCTGATATTTGTTGTAATAGGCCTGAATGGCCGCTTCACTGGCCTGGGGGTTGAAGGCCCGGAACAGGTCCATCTCCGGGGCGGGCACGGTGGCGGCCCCTTTGCCCCGCTGGGCGGCGGCGATGAGGTGGCCCTTGCTGCGTGCCAGGTTCTGGGCCTGCTGGCGGGCGGCGGCTGCTGCCTGCTGGGTGAGCTGGTCGTAGTGGGCCAGCTTGTAGGCGTCCACAAAGGAGTTGCCCCGCTTCACCAGCTGGTAAAACTCCTTCGCCCGGGGCATGGTGAGCAAATCGCCCACCGAGCGGATGTTGGGGTTGAGCTGGCGAATCTGGGCCAGCTCCGAAGCCACCTGGGCCTCCATGGCCGGGTCGGCCTGGGGCCGGGGGGCGGGCTGGGCCTGCTGGGCCTCCTTGAAGGCCCGGTACTGCTCCAGATTGGTGATGGGGGTGCCGTCGGCGGGGCTTCTCAGGGCCGCATCTCGGAGCACCTGCTCCACATCCCTTCGGGCGTGGGTGCGCTCTGCCTCCACCGCCTCCTGGATGGCAGCCCGGGTCTCCGCCCGACGCCGCCGGGCGGCGTTCTCCCGCCGCTGCTCCAGGCTCATCTCCCCCTGAGGGGGCTGGGCCTGGGGCTGCTCCATCTCCTGAGGTGCCTGCTCCTGGGCGGGCTGCTCCTGGGCGGGCTGCTCCACCCCCAGGGCCTCATACACTTGCTGCTCGTTGACTTCCATATCTCGTTCCTTCCTGACCCCGTGGGGCCGTTGGATGTTCCCGCTATCCCTGCGTATTGGTTTGGTGGCGTTACTCCTTGCCCTGTCTCAGGTCCTTGCCGGTGTGCACGGTGCCGGTCTTGGTGGCGGTGGTCTGACAGGGCGCCTTCACCACCTGGGTGCCGGTGTTCTGAATCCGGCCAATGTAGCCCTTCTGCTCCTTCATGCCGTTCCCTCCCTTCTCATCTGGTCTGGCATGTTCCCGCTGTCGCCTTGCGTCAGTGCTTGTTGTTGTGCCGTCTGGGCCTCCCGCTGTGCCCGCTGTTCCAGGGCCTGCTTGGTGTCCCCGGCGCCGGGGTAGTGCAGCTGCTCCATCTTGGTCCAGAACAGGATGAGGGTCTCGGTGGCCGCCGGGTCGCCGAAGGCCCCGTTTTGCAGGTTCTGCCTCGTCTCCTGCCACATGGCCTCCCGGTTGCTGGCCAGGGTGTCGGTGGTGTCCACCGAGAAGAGGAACTGGTCGTTCCAGTAGTACTGGCCGTCGGAGTCCTGCTCTAAGAAGTCGTAGCGGTTGAACTGCTCATACTGGGTGTGGCCCTGGGCGTCCTGGTAGGTGACGGGCCGGGGCTCATCCCCGTAGGCCAGCCAGAACTCGAACATCATGCGGAAGAGGTCGGCATAGGCCTTGTTTTTCATCACCCGCTTGCTCTCCAGCCGTCCGGCGGCCTGGGCCGCTGAAAACTCCTTGGCCTTGCCGCTGGTGGCGGTGGAGTCTGCCCGGCCCTGGTAGGAGTCGGTGATGCCCAGAATCTGCCGGGCCTCCTCGTAGACGTTGGAGAGGTACAACAGCTCGTACTCCAGGTCCCCCTTGAAGTCGTACACCCCGATCATGGCCTTGTCCGCCGCCGAGCCGATGTACCACCGCTCTCCGTCCTGGCTGTCCACCCGCAGCGAGGCGTTGTCGGGCAGGGTGATACGGGTGCCCGCCTTTACCAGGCGGTCAATGATCTTCTGCTCCAGGCGGTTGATGGTGTTTTGCTGGTCGGCGATCATGTCCACATCCGAGTTGCCCAGCAGCTGGCCGTAGACAGACACGCTGCGCTGCAAGACGATGGGAAACACCCCCGGCTTGTAGAAGGGGATGAGGGTGGGGCGCATCACCGGGTTGCCCTCCTGGTCCAGATCGGGGGTGGCCCCGGGGATGGACAGCCCCTTCCCGGTGGTGATGGGCAGCAGCACCTGCTCATACTCCTGCACCTGATCTTCAAACTCCTCACAGCCGCACCAGGGGCACGCTCCCCCCTGGTACTCCCGGGGGGCCTGGCTGGGGTCCGGCTCCACGGGCAAGCTGTCCAGGCCGCCGCCCCCGGCCATGGTCTCCTGAGCCAGGTTCTGGGCCAGCATCTGCCCCGCCTCCTGGCGCAGCAGCTCCCCCTCCTCTTGGTGGGGCGCCTGGGCGGGCTGCTGGATGAGCTGTCCCGGCAGGGGCCGCACCCGGCCGCACTGGCGGCACACGGGCTGACGCCGGGCCTGGTAGTCCTCCAGGTCCTCCAACGGGGTGTCGTTGACCCAGCAGTACCGATTCACGCCCCCCGCCGGGTTCTTCTCATAGCCCACATACCGGGTGAGGGCGTCCTCCACGGCGCTCACGCCGTCCACCCCCCGCACCTCCGGCTCGGACTCCCCGTCCTCCTCCACCCAGATGCCGTACTCCCGGAAGATGGCGTCCCGGGTGGTGGGGATCTTCACGATGACCCAGTCCATGTCCTGAATGGAGGTGAACACCCCGGGCTGGGGGGCCAGCTGCTTGGGGTGGAGCATGCGCACCACCTGGGTGCCCACCGTGTCGTGGGTGCGCTCCCGGTTGTCCCACTCCACCAGGTAGGCCACGCCCCCCTGGATGGGGACGGTACGTTCGGCCAAGTCGTTGAGCTGGGCAAAGGGAAGCCGCTCCAATTCATTGCGCAAGAAGTGCTCCAGCAGCTGGGCCAGCCCCTCGTCCTCTCTGCGGCGGGGGGTGACCTTGGGCTGGGGAATGGCGCTGGACACCTGGGTCTCCACGTTTTCAAAGACGATGTTGCGCACATGGCTGGTGCTGCGCACGCCCCCGTCTCTCCGGGTGTCCCCGGGCACCAGGGGCCGCAGCTGATGGTCTCCGTTGTAGATGCGCTCCCGCTGGTCCATGCGGGCGTACTCGGCGGAGTAGGCGGCATTGCTCAGGGCCAGCCGCTGTTGCCACAGCTTCAGCTTCTCCCCCGCTTGTTTCTGGTGTTTGGCCTTCATCTTCATCCTCCTTTGTTGTCACCGGGCCTGCCCCACAGCCGCAGCAGCATCTCCCGGTCCCCGGGGCTGGCCCGGTTCCAGTCCTCCCACATGTCTGAAGTCCACGCCGCCCCGCCCTGGGGCTGAGGGGTGGTCAGGCGCATAGACTGCTGGGGGCGCACATAGTGGGCGATGGCCAGGGCCATCACACAGTCGTCGTGGGCCCCCGGCTCCGCCTCCGGGCGCATCTGCTCGTTGCGCACAAAGGTGAGCATCTCCTCCAGGGTGGCCCGGTCGTGGATGGTGTCCAGGTGGTCCCGCATCACCCGCACCAGCTCCGCCAAAATCACCGGGCGGGTGAGGCGGTCGGTGCGGAAGCCGTAGGCGTGGTGGATTTGTCCGTCGAAGGAGTCCTCCACCTCCCGGACGTAGAGTTTCGGGTAGCCCATGAGCCCCAGCAGCTTCACCGGATAGGTGGAGAAGTTGCACTCGGGGGCCAACAGGGCCTTGTTATAGTGCAGCCCCAGACAGTACAGCTGCCGGGTGTAAGTGTCCTCGTCGTACTGGTGGCGCAGGGTGCACACCTGCACCCCGCTGACGTTGTCCAGCACCTGGGCCACAAACCAGTCTGAGCCGTCCCCGGCGGTGTCCCCGCCGATGACGTAGGGCCGCCCCTCCTGGGGCGGGGTGTAGATGCGAATGGGCCCCCCCTTCTCCTCCACCCAGTGGATGTTGGTGAGATGGATGCCGTCGTCGGCCAGGTCGTACTCGAAGAGGCCCTCCTTCGCCGGGGGCTCCAGGTGTTGCAGCCGCTCCCCCACCGCCTTGCCGTTGAACACGGTCTTGCCCGTCACCCCCCACTGCCCCAGACAGTAGACCATGTAGTAGTACTCATCGGTCTCTTTGAAGCTCTCCAGGGTGGCCACCGCCTCAGGGGTGAGAAAGCGGTTGTCCTTGTAGGTGCTCTCGTGTACCGTGGCCCGGGGGTCCTTCCGGTCGAAAAACCGCTTTTTCAGCCAGTGGGTGATGCTGATGGGGTTGAAGGTGAGAATCATCTGGAGATACTGGTTGAAATCCGTTCTCAGACGGATGTCCAGCTGGTTGAAGTCCCCCTCCTCCAGCTCGGAGGCCTCCTCAATCCAGATGCCGGTGATGTTGAAGATGGATTTCAGCTTCTCCACATCGTCCAGCCCGGCAAAGAGGATGACGCTTCCATTGGAAAAGGTGATGGTCATGGCGGACTTGTTGGTCTTGGCCCCGGCGTCGGGGTAGAAGTCGGAAATCTGGCCCACCAGCTGGGCCCAGCAGCTCTCCCGCAGGGTGCGGGCCACCTTGCGGCACACCAGCCACCGGTGCCCCGGCTCGCTGGTCACCCGCTCCAACACCTTGCGCCCGGCGAAAATGCTCTTGCCGCTGCCGCCGCCCCCTTTCAGCACCAGAAACCGGTGCTTGTCAAAGAAGAGGGGGAGAAAGGTGTCGTTGTTGGTCTCCTTCAGGCCCTTGTACCACAGCAGAGCCTCCTCCTGTCGGTCATGGTTCATGGTGCTCCGGCAGCTCCCCCTGCCCCTCCTCCCACAGCTCCTGGAGCAGGGCCAGCTTCTCCTGGGTGGTGAGGGACTGGGCCGCCCGGGTCTGGGGCCCCGCCTCCACCTCCACCTTCTGGGCATAGCCATAGTTGTTTTGCAGGTGGAACACCACCCCCTTCACGTCCTTGCGGGTGAGCAGCTGCTCCTCGCTCCACGCCTGCAAGATGCCAGTGACCCACTCGGTGGCCTCCTCCAGCTCCGGGTAGGCCTGGTGGTCGCACCACTGCTTCCACTTCCCCGGGGTGATGCCCAGGTGGAGGCAGATGCCGGTGAGGGTGGGCGGAATCACATATTCCCGGGTGCGGATGATCTCCCCCCGGTCGTTGTACACCGGCTTTTTCTCACAGATGGGATTCCCCTTCTTGTCCACCTCTCCGGTGGGTTGCAGCTCGGTGACATCCACGGTGCGGCTGATGGAGTCCAGGTATTGGCGCACCTGACGCATCAGGGCCTTGGATGTGCTGGTTTGTCGCTGTCTGGCAGCCACAGATTTCCCTCCCTTGTGTTCTTCTTGTTCCATTGTAGCAACCAGACTCCCCTCGTGATTACACATTCCGTGTCCAATCTCCACATTTCTCCTTATAAATCCTGGGGAAAGCGTACATAATAGCGTTTCAGCGCCCGATACAGGGTGGTGGGGGAGGCAATGTAGTGTCTCTGACACACGGACTTCACCGCCTCCCCGGTGGTGACGTGCTCCAGCAGCGCCTGGCCGTTGTAGCCCCCCACGCAGTCGCACAGGCGGCGAATCCGCTCCTGCTCCCCCACAGGCAGGCCGGAAAAGCGCAGAGACTTAAAGTAGATGTACCCCTGTCGGTCATAGGGGACAGGAATCCCCCGTTTATAGCGAAATTTCATACCGTTTCTCCTTTCAACTCCTCCACCAGCTCCCGGATTTCCTCCTCGGTGTGGGTGGAGACAAATCTTCCATAGGTGGTGTGGTGCTGCCGGGCCAGCCGGGACACCCACACCAGCTGGGAGATGGGAGGCGGCGGCTCCATGTCCCAATCCGCCTCAAACTCCCGGTCGATCTCGGCGTCCGCCCGGGCCATCTCCTCCAGCTCCTGGGGTGTAAACCCTGTCACGCCCCCGTCACCTCCCTGCTCCCTCCATGTGCCCTCCGCCGGGTACCGTCATCACCGTGGCCAGCACCGCCAGCACATGGTGGGCGGGCACCCCCAAAAACTGCTCATACCCCCGGATGAGGGCCTCCAGAGCATCCATGGCGGCGGCGGTGCTGGAGGCCTCAATGACCTGACAGAATCCGTCGCTGCCCTCCTCTTTGCGCACCTCCAGCTTCACCCGCTCTCCCTGGGTGCGCTTCCCCCCGTGGTAGACCATCTCTTCCCGCTGCATCCCTGCTCGCTCCTCCTTTTTCTCCTCTTGGTGTCTCCACGCCAGCCCCTGGGCCACGCCCAGCCAAAAGGCCCTCTCACGCCGCCCCAGCTGGGGCAGGCTGACGCATAGGGACCATACGCTCCATGCCATAGTCTCCCCCCTTTTATTGATTTCTCGATAATAATATATCATTCATCGATACTTGTCAAGGCCCTTTTATTGATTTGGTCAATACTTCTTCTTGTGCTCAGCGGTGGGGCGTGGTAAAATACGGAGGTGTACCCCCGTGTCTTTTGACGGAATGGAGGATCATGTATGAGTGTTGGAGCGCGCATCAAACAGGTCCGCAAAGCTTGCGGCCTGACGCAGCAGGCCTTTGCCGACCAGCTAAAGTTAAAGCAAAATACCATTGCCACCTACGAAATCGATAAAACGGTCCCCAGCAACCGCACCCTGCTGTCCATCTGTGAAACCTTTCATGTGGACGAGGGGTGGCTGCGCACCGGAGAGGGAGAGATGTTTCCACCCAACGCCCCGGACGAACATCTGGCTTCCTTTCTGGGGCAGGTGATGGCGGAAAACAGCTTCCGCACCCGGCTACTCACCGCTCTGTCCCGGCTCAACGACGAGGACTGGGCGGTGCTGGAGCGGCTGGCCCGAGAGCTTACCGACCCCGAGACATAAAAAATCCCCGGGCATTCCACCATTTCGGTGAAATGCCCGGGGATTTTTCCCGTTTATCGATTCAAATAATGGGAAATGAACTGGAAAATGGCTCGTAGCTGGGCCTCGTCCGCTCCATTCAACAACTCTATGATTGCCGCTTTGATCCAGTTACGCTCCATTTCTCTTCCTCCCTGCGCTGGGGACGTGGGTGCCATCCCATCGCTCCACGATGTCCTGTCCCCATTATAATCGAACATATGTACCATTTCAAGTATCTGGCTCCCACAATTTCCCTAAAATTGTCCTTTCTATGGGACTTTTGTATGATAACATAAAAAACAGTCGAATCAGGTCGAAAAAAGTCGAAAGGACGGGAAAATTTCCCGTCCTTTGAAAATTGCAGTATTTATGCCATATTTCGGTTCCAATCTATGCGCCGATAGTACCACAGGAAGGTCACCGAGCTCAAAAACCAGGTGAGGGGGTAGACCCAGTAGACCATCTGAATGCTGCCGGTGAGGGGCACGGCGATGGCCAGGAAGGATACCCGGATGATGCACCAGCAGATCATCATGACAAACATGGGCACCACGGCCTTGCCTGCACCTCTGAGGATGGAGGCCATGGCGTGGGAGAAGGCCAGAAGACAGTAGAAGAGCACCGAGGTGCGGGCCTTGTCCACGCCGTAGGCGATGACGTCGGGGGAGGTGTCGAAGGTGGCGATGAGCTGGGGGGCGAAGATGAAGACCGCCACACCGATGAGCTCAGCCAGCAGCACCGAGGTGATGGTGCCGAACCGGGCGCCCCGTTTGGTGCGCTCGATCTGGGCGGCCCCCAGGTTCTGGCCCACAAAGGTTGTCATGGCCATGGTAAAGCTGGTGATGGGGAGGAAGCCGAAGCCCTCAATTTTGGAGTAGGCGCCCACGCCGGCCATGGCGGCGTCGCCGAAGTGGTTGATGTTGGACTGGACCACCACGTTGGCAATGGCGATGATGGAGTTCTGGACGCCGGAGGGCAGGCCGAAGCGCACCACCCGCTTGAGCATGTCCCAGTGGAAGCGGATGCGCCGCAGCTCCACCCGGTAGCTGTCCTTGACCCGCAGCAGCCGCCACAGACACATGATGGCGCTGACATACTGGGCGATAATGGTGGCCCAGGCCGCTCCGTCCACCCCCATGCCCAGCACGGCGATGAAGAACAGGTCCAGCACCACGTTGACCACCGATGAGACAATGAGGTAGTACAGGGGGTGGCGGCTGTCTCCCACCGCCTGCATGATACCCACGCACACGTTGTACATCACCGAGCCCAGAGAGCCCATGAAGTAGATGCTCAGGTACAGCTGGGAGTTGTACATGACGTTTTCCGGGGTGTCCATCCACCGGAGAATCTGGGGGGAGAGCCCTACGCCCACCGCTGTCATCACCACACCGGCCACCAGGCCGAAGGCCACGGTGGTGTGCACTGCCTGGCTCATCTCCTCCAGCTTGTTGCCGCCGAAATAGCGGGAGATGACCACGCCGGCGCCGATGGCGATGCCGCTCAAAAAGCCGATGAGCATAAAAATGAGGCTGCCGGTGGAGCTCACCGCAGCCAGGGCATTCTTTCCCAGGAAGTTTCCTACGATCAGGGAGTCAGCGGTGTTGTACATCTGCTGGAACAGGTTGCCCAGCAAAATGGGGAGGGCAAAGTAGGTAATTCGCTTCCAAATGGGCCCTTGTGTCATGGGTTCTGTGGTATGTGCCATGTCCATTTCCTTTCTCTATCTCTCATTTTGTGTCTGATTAGTATATACCTCCCAGTTTCCCTTGGCAAGCCATCATAAAGAAAACCTGCGGTTTTGTTGGAACTACAACAGACATTCCCGGCCCGCTGTGGTGCCCTGCCATCAAAATCACCACACCAACAGGCCATCGCCACCAACAGGCGGATTTTGGGGTAAGGGAGGGCTTGACTTCTCCCCCCCTTTCCTGTACCATGCATACTATGGATGGTATATCAGCCACCTGTCTCCACCTGGAGCCGTTATTTTGTTCAAAAAGGCATGCTGTTGGAGCATGTCTTTTTCTTTTAGGAGAATCCCATGACATTACAGCAATTTTTTACCCAGCACCCCAAGGCCGCCCTGGCCTTCTCCGGGGGCTCCGACTCCGCCTACCTTCTCTGGGCGGGGCGCACCTTTGGCCAGGACGTGCGGCCCTACTACGTCTCCACCCCCTTCCAGCCCGCCTGGGAGCGGGAGGACGCCCAGCGCCTGGCCCGTGAGCTGGGAGTGCCCCTGACGGTGGTGGAACTGGACGTGCTGGCCTGCCCAGAGGTGGCCGCCAACCCGTCCAATCGCTGCTATTTCTGCAAAAAGGCCCTCTTTTCCGCCCTGTGGCAGCGGGTCCGGGCCGACGGCTTTTCCCTGCTGCTGGACGGCACCAACGCCTCGGATGACGCCCAGGACCGCCCGGGTATGAGGGCCCTCTCGGAGCTGGAGGTGCGCTCCCCCCTCCGGGAGTGCGGGATCACCAAGGCCCAGCTGCGGGCCTTGAGCCGGGAAGCGGGACTGTTTACCTGGGACAAACCCGCCTATGCCTGTCTGGCCACCCGCATTCCCACCGGCACCCCCATCACCGCCTCCGACCTGGCCCGGGTGGAGAGGGGCGAGGACGCCCTCTTCGCCCTGGGCTTCACCGATTTTCGCATTCGGCTGCGGGGGGACGCCGCCCTCATTCAGCTGCCCCAGGACCAGATGGACCGAGCAGTGGCCCAGCACGGGGCCATTTTGGACGCCCTCTCCCCCCACTTTTCCCAGGTCTTTCTGGACTTGAACCCCCGGAAAAAGGAGGAATTCCATGGACAATAAACAAGATGTGCTGGCCCTGCTGCGGGGCGTGGCGGACGGGTCCGTCACACCGGAGCAGGCCGTGCTGGAGCTGAAACGCTCCCCCTTTGACAACCTGGGCTATGCCCGGGTGGACACCCACCGCACCGTGCGCCAGGGTACCTCGGAGGTCATCTACGGGGCGGGCAAGACCCCCCGGCAAATTGCGGGCATTGCCGCCGCCATGATGAAAAACGGCAGCCACAACATCCTGGTCACCCGCCTGGACCAGGACAAGGCGGACTTGGTGGCCCAGGAGCTGCCCATGGACTACCACCCGCTCCCCCGCATCGGGGTGGTGAGCCCCCAGCCTCACCCCCAGGTGGGCTCCATCGTGGTGGCCACCGGGGGCACCAGCGACATGCCCGTGGCGGAGGAGGCCGCCCTCACTGCCGAGGTGCTGGGCAACCGGGTCACCCGCCTCTACGACGTGGGGGTGGCGGGCCTGCACCGCCTGCTGGCCTCCCTGGACGAGCTGATGCAGGCCCGGGTGGTCATCGCCGTGGCAGGCATGGAGGGGGCGCTGGCCTCGGTGGTGGGCGGTCTGGTGGACTGTCCCGTCATCGCCGTGCCCACCAGCGTGGGCTATGGGGCCAGCTTCGGGGGCCTGTCCGCCCTGCTGGCCATGCTCAACTCCTGCGCCTCCGGGTGCAGCGTGGTAAACATCGACAACGGCTTCGGAGCCGGATTTCTGGCCAGCCGCATCAATCAAATGGAGGGTCTGCCCCAATGAACACCTTATATTTACAATGTAACATGGGCGCCGCCGGGGACATGCTCACCGCCGCGCTCTATGAGCTGCTCCCCAACCGGGAGGAATTCTTGCACACCCTCAACCACATGGGGCTGCCTGGGGTGGAGTTCCACGCCGTCCCCGCCCAGTCCTGTGGCATCTCCGGCACCCATATGGACGTGGTGGTGCACGGTGAGCGGGAGGAGAGCGTGGACCATCACCACGAGCATGGACATGACCACGAGCATCATCACCACCATGAACATGAGCACGACCATGAGCATGAGCACGACCATGAGCATCATCATCACCACCACACCACCCTCCACAATGTGGAGCACCTCATCTCCCACTTAAACCTCCCCGCCCCGGTGCTGGAACAGGCCCGGGCGGTGTATCACCGCCTGGCCCAGGCGGAGTCCAAGGCCCACGGGGTGGAGGTGGGCCTGGTGCACTTCCACGAGGTGGGGGCCCTGGACGCAGTGGCGGACGTGGCAGCAGCCTGCTACGCCCTGTACCTGCTCCACCCGGACGAGGTGGTGGTCTCCCCCGTCCATGTGGGCAGCGGCATGGTCCGCTGCGCCCATGGGCTGGTACCCGTCCCCGCCCCTGCCACCGCCCATCTGCTGGAGGGGGTGCCCTGCTACGGCGGAGACATCCAGGGAGAGCTGTGTACCCCCACGGGGGCGGCGCTGCTGACCACCTTTGCCACCCGCTTCGGCCCCATGCCCCCCATGGTGCTGGAGAAAACCGGGTACGGCATGGGTAAAAAGGAATTTTCCGCCGCCAACTGTGTCCGGGCCATGCTGGGCCACACCCAGGCCTCTGGGGGCGAGATTTTGGAGCTGGTGTGCAACCTGGACGACATGACCCCCGAGGCCCTGTCCTTTGCCTGCCAGCGGCTTTTAGAGGAGGGGGCCCTGGACGTGTACACCCTGCCCGGCTGCATGAAGAAGGGCCGCCCCGGCTGGCAGCTGGTGGCCCTGTGCGATGGGTCCCACAAAGAGCACCTGATCCGTCAGGTATTCGCCCTCACCTCCACCACCGGGCTGCGGGTGCGCACCTGTGAAAAGCACGTTCTGAACTACACCATGACCACCCGGGACACCCCCTACGGCCCGGTGCGGGTGAAGAGGGCCCAGGGCTATGGGGTCTCCCGCTCAAAGCCGGAGTATGAGGACATGGCCCGCATCGCCCGGGAGCACAAGATCACCCTGAAACAGATTTTCCACAAGGAGTCTTGACCCCTCACTTTCCCGGTGGTATCATCTAGAAAATTCTGTGAGGAGGGGTCCCTATGATTCACCTACTGAACCGGAAAATGCTCTTTACCGACAGCTCCGCTGAGGCAGCAGCCCAGGTGTGGGGCACGCTGAAACAGCATGGCATCCCCTATCAGATGAAGACGGTGAACAGCATGGGCTCTCTGCGCCGCAACGTGCAGTCCTCCATGGCCATGAACAGCGTCCACGGCGGTATGCCCCACTCCTCCATGGCAGATGCCGTCCACTATGTGTACGTCATCTACGTCCGCCGCCGGGACTACGCCAGAGCCAAACAGCTCATCGGACAATAACCCTATGACAAAAGGCAGAGAACGAGGAAATTCGTTCTCTGCCTTTTCTGAACTTCATCACTCAGGTATTCCCAATCTCACCGCATCCGCAGCAGCCGCTCAATGCGCTTGTAGAGCAGGGTGGTGAGCACCGACACCACCGCGCCCTTGAGCAGGTTAAAGGGCACCACGGCAAAGAGCACCAGGGTGGACACGCTGTTGATCATGCCGTTGACCGCCGTGCCCATGGCCACCAGCTGGTCCAGGGGCACCCCGTAGAGGGCGGAGAAGGCGGGGAGCAAATACACGGCGTTGAAGAAGCTGCCAAAAGCGGCCATCACCACGGTACCGGTGGCCATGCCTGCGATGGCCCCCTTCTTGGTCTTGAAGCGGTGGTAGACGATGGTGGCGGGGAGAATGAAGGAGCAGCCCACCACGAAGTTGGCGAAGTCGCCCACAAAGGCGGTGGTGGTGCCCTTGAGCAGCAGCTTGAGGATGATCTTCACCAGCTCGCACACCACACCCGCCACAGGGCCCAGGGAGAAGGAGCAGATGAGCACGGGCACCTCGCTGAGGTCAATTTCATAGAAGCTGGGGGCGAAGGGCAGGGGAAACTCCAGGTACATGAGGATGGCGGCCATGGCGGCAAAGATACCGATGTACGCCGCCCGCCGGGCGCCCTGCTGCCGGGGTACCTTCAGCCACACCCGTTCCACCAGCATGGCCACCACAAACAGGGCCACAAAGACCCCCAGGCATACCAGAAGATACACCACATTGTCCTGTGCGCTGGCCCACAGGTTCGTCAGATTGTTCCACATAATAAAAAACCTCCAAATGATATTGAGACGCCCAAACGCCAATGCCGTTCAGGCGCAACAACCCCATTTGGAGCCCTTGCACATCCTCTTCCATCCGGACTATAACCGTTGGTCCCGGAGTTTCACCGGGTCAGCCACAGAGCAACTGCTCTGCGGGTCGCGGACTGTACCGCCAGTGGGGAATTTCACCCCGCCCTGAAGACATGGTATTCACTTGTCTCTGCCCGCTATTATAGCACCCGAAGAAAAAATTGCAAGATATTTTTTGCCAGAATCCATTGACGCAGCCCGCCGCCTCCGGTAAAATAGAACAAACGTACCATTGGAGGGAGTTACCATGGATGCACGGCACACCTGCTGTTTCACCGGGCACCGCCCGGAAAAGCTGCCCTGGGGGGACCAGGAGACCCACCCCCACTGTGTGGCCCTGAAAGAGCGCATGGCCGCCCAGCTGGAAGAGATGTACGCCCTGGGATATCGCCATTTTATCTGCGGCATGGCCCGGGGGGCGGATTTCTACTTTGCCGAGGCAGTGCTGGCCCTGCGGCAGGCTCACCCGGATGTGACCCTGGAGGCGGCGCTGCCCTGCGCCGGCCAGGCCAAGAAGTGGAGCCCCGACGACCGCAGCCGCTGGACCCAGCTGGTGCGCCAGTGCGACTCTTACACTCTGCTCCAGGAGCACTACGACCGCTACTGTATGCTGCGTCGAGACCGATACATGGTGGACCAGTCCTCCGCCATTCTGGCCGTGTTCAACGGCACCCGTGGGGGTACCCAGTACACCTTAAACTATGCCATGGAGCACCGATTGGCCATCTACCTCTTTGACCTCAACCACCCCCACCTGCCTCCCACCCATCTGGTGCCCTGATTGTTCCGGTTTCCCGTTGACTTTCTCCCGGTTGTATGGTACAGTGTGCTGGTACGGGAGCCGTACTTCGTTTGATACATTATCGCCAACAAGTGTATGCTTGTTGGCGTTTTTTCTTGCTCCCAAATTCTGTGCCGGAGGTCATATCTATGGAAACCCCATCTTCTCAATCGTCCTTTCTGTCGGGGCCCATCCTGTCCCCCCTCATCCGCTTCGCCCTGCCCCTGATGCTCTCCCTGCTGCTCCAGGCCTTTTACGGGGGCGTGGACCTGGCCGTGGTAGGCAAGTTCTCCCCCACCGCCTCGGTGTCCGCCGTGGCCACGGGCAGCCAGGTGATGCAGTCCATCACCTCCATCCTCACGGGTCTGACCATGGGCGTCACCGTGCTGGTGGGCAAGGCCATGGGCTCCAGAGAGCCCCAGCGGGCGGGCCAGGTGGTATGCAGCCAGGTTCGCCTGTTTACCCTGGTGGCGGCGGTGCTCACCGGAATCATGCTGGTTCTGGCCCCCCAGGCCGCCCGGCTGATGAATGTGCCTGAGGCCGCCATGAGCGAGGCGGTGGCCTACATTCGCATCTGCTCGGCGGGCATCGTGTTCATCACCGCCTACAACGGCATCAGCGGCATCTTCCGGGGGGTGGGCAACTCCCGCTCTCCCTTCCTCTTTGTGTTCATCGCCTGCCTGGTGAATGTGGTGCTGGATGTGCTCTTTGTGGGGGTGTTCCGCCTCAACGCCGCCGGGGCCGCCCTGGCCACCATCATCGCCCAGGCCACCAGCGTGGCCTTCTCCCTGGCCTACATCCGCCGCAATCCCCTCCCCTTCACCATCCCCGCCCCCTGGCGCAAGGGAGGCCGGGCCGCCGGGGACATCCTAAAGGTGGGCTCCCCCATCGCCCTCCAGGACTTTCTCACCAACCTGTCCTTCCTCATCATCACCAGCATTGTCAACGCCCTGGGTGTCATCGCCTCCGCCGGGGTGGGCATTGCGGAAAAGCTGTTTATCTTCCTGGCCCTGGTTCCCATGTCCTTTATGTCCGCCCTGTCCACCTTTGTGGCCCAGAACATGGGGGCGGGCAACCCCAAGCGGGCCAACCGAGCCCTGTTTCTGGCCGCCCGCATCTCCCTGTGCGTGGGGGTGGTGATGTTCCTGCTCACCTTCTTCTGCGGCCGCATTCTGGCCTCCGCCTTTGACAACGACCCGGCGGTGCTGGACGCCGCCGCCGGATACCTGCGGGGCAGCTCTCTGGAATACCTGATGGTGTCGGTGGTGTTCTGCTTTTTGGGCTACTTCAATGGCCGGGAGCGCACCAGCTTTGTCATGGCCCAGGGCCTGGCCGCCGCCTTTTTGGTGCGCATCCCCCTGTCTTACTTCCTCAGCCGCCTGCCGGATACCTCTATGTTCCTCATCGGCCTGGCCGTCCCCGCCTCGGCCCTGGTCAACCTCACCCTGTGCCTGGGGTACTTTTTGGTGCTCCGGCGCCGGGATGCAACATCATTGAAAAAATCGCTTGACAATCCCATATCCACTTGATATAATACCAGAGCAAAACAAAGCAGGTATGGCACCGCCGTCCTCACCTCCAGCGCAAGGCAAAGAGGTTTACATGGTAAAAAACACGCAATCGAATTCGGTTGTCGTTTTTTGTTGTGGATGTGGGTGCTTGTTCTGCACTCACATTTTTTGTTTCTCAGGAGGTGCTTTGCCATAGCTAACCCAACCCATCAGATCAACGAGGAGATTCGTGACCGTGAGGTTCGCCTGATTGGCGCCGACGGCAGCCAGCTGGGCGTCATGTCTGCGGCTCAGGCCCAGCGTCACGCCGACGAGGCCGGTTTGGACCTGGTAAAAATCTCTCCCAACGCCGTCCCCCCTGTGTGCAAGCTCATGGACTATGGCAAGTTCAAGTTCGAGCAGGCCAAGCGGGAGAAAGAGGCCAAGAAGAACCAGCACGTCGTTGAGATCAAGGAAGTGCGCATGTCCCCCGGCATCGACATCGGTGACTTCAACACCAAGCTGCGCAACGCCCAGAAGTTCCTGGCTGACGGCAACCGGGTGAAGGTAACCGTGCGATTCCGTGGCCGTGAGATGGCTCACACCGAAATCGGCCGCAATCTGCTCATGGACTTTGCCCAGCAGTGCGCCGAGCTGGCCAACCTGGACAAGGAGCCCAAGCTGGAGGGCCGGCACATGAGCATTTTCCTCTCCGCTAAAAGCAGCAAGACCAACAAGTAATATCCTCCGGGCACACGCTGCCCACCATTCAAAGAGTAAAGGAGATAACCACCATGCCTAAGATCAAGACCCACAGCGGCGCCAAGAAGCGCTTTTCGCTGACCAAGAGCGGCCGTGTGAAGCGTGCCTGCACCAAGCGCCGTCACCTGCTCAACGGCCACGGCAAGACCACCAAGCTCAAGAGAGGCCTCCGCAAGGGTGCCTACGCTGACGTGACCAACCAGGCCACCGTCAAGCGCTTGATCCCCTACAAATAAGATAACCTGATACACTCACATATAGGAGGCTGAACGACAATGGCAAGAGTTAAGGGCGCAATGATGACCCGTAAGAGAAGAAATAAGATCCTGAAGCTGGCCAAGGGCTACTGGGGTGCCAAGAGCAAGCACTTCAAGATGGCCAACGAGCAGGTGATGAAGTCCCTGCAGTACGCCTACACCGGCCGCAAGCTGAAGAAGCGTGACTTCCGTCAGCTGTGGATCGCCCGCATCAACGCCGCTTGCAAGACCAACGGCATGAACTACTCCACCTTTATGCACGGCCTGAAGCTGGCTGGCGTGGAGATCAACCGCAAGATGCTCTCCGAGCTGGCCGTCAACGACAAGGCCGCTTTCACCCAGCTCACCGAGCTGGCCAAGAGCAAGCTGGCCTAATTTAGTTTGAAAACGCCCGATTCCCCAGGAATCGGGCGTTTGTTGTCCCTGGAACGGGGACCCCGTTCCGGCAAGGCCTCTACCGGGCTATGTCCACATTTCCGCCTCAATTCGGCGTTTTCCTTTACAGAAATCCCCCATTCTGATATACTGGGGACACCCCTAGGAGGTGAAACTATGTCCGCCAATCGACTCATTCAAATTCTCTCCCTGCTGCTGGAGCACGACCGCATCACCGCCCCTCAGCTGGCTCAAATGCTCCAGGTATCGGTGAGTACCATCTACCGGGAAATTGACGCTCTGTCGGCCGCCGGGGTGCCGGTGTGCACCGCTCCGGGCAAAAACGGCGGCGTCACCCTCATGGCGGGCTGCGCCCCCGACCCCAACCTGTTCACCCCCGGGGAACAGCAGCAGCTGCTGGCCGCCCTGGACGACGACCAGGATGCCCAGCGGGAGGCCACCCTGGCCAAGCTCTCCGCCCTGTTCCGCCGACCCGAGGAGGACTGGCTGCAGGTATACCTCACCCACTGGGGTGCCTCTGCCGGGGACACCGAGGACTTCAAGCTGCTGCGAGAGGCCATTTTACAGCGCCGTGCGGTGCAGTTTACCTATGCCAGCTCCCAGGGGGAGCAGATGCCCTACCTGGTGCAGCCGGTGCGGCTGGTGTTCCAGGGCAACGGCTGGTATCTCCAGGCCTATTGCCCCTTCCAGGAGTGCTACCGCACCTTCCGACTGACCCGGATGCTGGATTTGACCATCACCGACCAGCCCTTCCACCGGCTGATGAATCCCCCCGCCCCGGAGCTGTCCGGGGAGATCCCCCCTCTGTTCCGGGTGGAGGCCGAGCTGCGCTTTGCCCCCAGCCTGGCCCACCGGGTGTATGACGAGTTTGACCGCCGCTGTGTCACCCCCCAGCCCGACGGCTCCCTGCTGGTGTCCACCGTCTTCCCCGACGGAGGTTGGCTGGCCAGCTATCTGCTGTCCTTCGGCGGCGGCGTGGAGGTGCTCTCCCCCGCCAGCCTCCAGCGCCAGCTGGCTCAGGCCAGTGAACTCCTGCGGCAGGCCTACGCATCCAATGAATAACGAAGAATGAAAAATGAAAAATGCAGGTCCTGAGGGCGTTTCCGCCGTTTCGGACCTGCATTTGCTTTCGTAAAAGCCTCCCTTGTACAAAGGGAGGTGGCACGGCGTGAGCCGTGACGGAGGGATTGACGGGACAGGCTCTCCTATTGTTGCTTGCCCTTTTGGCCTCCCAGCACAGACAATCCCTCAGTCAGCCTTACGGCTGACAGCTCCCTTTACACAAGGGAGCCTATGGCTTGGCAAATTTCTGGAGCCTGGCTCAATAAAACGCCCTGGAAAGGTTCCACTTTCCAGGGCGTTTGTCGTTAAAACAAATCCTTCTTTTTGAGGATGATGGCCAGCACCACAATGATGGCCACGCTCATCAGCAGAGGCACCCACCAGAACTGGTCCAGGGGCAGGCCACCGGTGATGTTCATACCGAAGTAGCCGAAAATGATATTGGGCACTGTCATGAGGATGGTGATGGAGGTGAGCACCTTCATGATCACGTTCAGGTTGTTGGAGATCACCGAGGCGAAGGCGTCCATCATGCCGGAGATGATGGAGGAGTAAATCTGGGCCATCTCGATGGCCTGACGCACCTCAATGAGCACGTCCTCCAGCAGGTCATGGTCCTCCTCGTAGAGGGTGACGATGCGGCCCCGGAGGATCTTCTCCAGGGTCACCTCGTTGGCCTTCAAAGAGGTGTTGAAGTAGACCAGGGACTTCTCCAAATCCAGCAGCTGAATGAGCTCCTTGTTGCGCTGGGACTTGTACAGCTGCCGCTCCATGTAGTTGTAGGTCTTGTCGATCTGCTTCAGATATTGCAGGTAGCGCTTGGCCACCAGCAGCAGGATGTTGAGGATAAACCGGGTGCGCTGCTGGGTGCGCACGTCCTTGACCAGGCCGTCCTGCAAGTCCCGCACCACCGAGGTCTCCTTCAAACAGACGGTGACGATGTGCTTTTCGGTGACGATGATGCCCATAGGCAGGGTGGAGTACACCACGCCGGTCTCATCCCGCTCCATGGCGGGGGTGTCCACAATGATGAGGGTCTGGCCGTCCTCGCTGTCAATACGGGAGGTCTCCTCCTCGTCCAGGGCAGCCTTCAAGAAGGGCAGCTCTACCCCCAAGGTCACCGAGATGGTCTTCAGCTCGTCCTCGCTGGGGTAGATGAGGTTGATCCAGCAGCCGTCCTCCACCGTATCCAGCTTGGTCATTTTTCCGTCAATGGTCTTGTAAATGCTAATCACATTGGTTCACACCTTTCCCGAGCAGGCAAAGGGGTGGTTTGTCCCCGTGCCGCTTCCGCTGATTTTATCCTGTTGTCCACAGGCCGCGGGCGCACGAAGACAGAAAGGATGTCGGGACATCCCCCTCAATCCATACGCCGCAAACATATTTTCCAACTTCGACTAGATGGGTCACCTGCCACGGCGCATGTCACATCCTTTCCATTTTAGGCAGTTTCTACCGGGCCAGTCCATGATTTGCCCAGGTAAATATCATTATATGACAGCCCCCGGTGGTTTGCAACCCTAAAAATCCCGCCACCGGAGGCTGTTTTTCGTCACTTTGCCCCCAACAAGAGAGGCTGATACTGTTTGCCCTGCATGGCCAGGGCCAGGGTGTCCCCGGTGAGGGAAAAATCCGACACCAGAGACGTGGGCTTCTCGTAGCAGTCATCCTGGCGGAAGGGGACAAAAAACACCCCTTTCCGCCCCAGCATGGTGCCCACATTGGGGGCGGAGGCCGCCAGGCCGTCGTTGGTGGCCAGGGCCAGGACCAGGGGCCGGCCATTGCGCAGATGGGCCTTGGCGGCCATGGTCACCGTGCCGTCAGTGACGCCGTGGGCCAGCTTGGCCAGGGTGTTGCCCGTACAGGGACAGATGACCAGGGCGTCCAGCAGCTTCCGGGGCCCGATGGGCTCAGCCTCCGCCACGGTATGGATGACCCTCCGCCCGCATATCCGCTCCATCTCCCGCATAAAATCATGGCTGTTGCCAAAGCGGGTATCGGTGCTGGCCACGGTCTCGGAGACAATGGGCCAGATTTGGGTGTATTTTCCTGCCAGCTGCTCCAGGGTATCCAGAGCTCTGGCCATGGTACAAAAGGAGCCACAAAAGGCAAACCCAATGTTTTTCGCTTCCATTCTTACACTCCCAACTCCTCCATAATGTGATAGACGGTGTCTTTGAGGTACTCCGCCGCCGTGTGGGGAGCCACCTTACCCGGCAGGCCTCTGGCCCACACCACGGGCACCCCCAGTGCCTGGGCCGCCTGATGGTCCACGCCCCCTGGCTCCGAGGCCAGGTCCATCACCCAGGCCCCTTCCCGCAGAGCGGACAGCTCCTCCACCCCCATCAGGGGGGCGGGCACGGTGTTCACCACCAGATGGGGACAGTGCAGCCACTCCCCCATGCCCCGGATGGGCTCGGCCTCCAGGCCCAAGCTCTTGGCCAGGGCCCGCTGGGCGGGGTTTCGGGCCAAAATGCACACCTTGGCCCCCAGAGCGTGGAGGCGAATCCCCAGGGCCTGCCCCACCCGTCCAAAGCCCAAAATCCAGATGCGAGCATTGTGGATGGTGGTGGGCATGCGCTCCATGGCCAGACCAATGGCCCCTTCTGCGGTGGGAATGGCGTTGAGCAACGTCAGCTCTTCCCGGGCATAATAGTCTATGACCCGCAGGTTCAACGCCTGGGCCTGGTGGGTGAAGCTGGGGGTGAGCAGCCCGCCGCACACCAGTTGCCCCGGCTGCATGTGCTCCAACACCTGCTCCACCGACAGACGAAGGGTGCTCAGTGGGGTGTACACCCACCCCTCCGGCTGCTGCGCCGGCAGGGGGAGAATGACGCAGTGGGCCTCCCCGATGCCGTCCAGGTCCGGCCCCTCCGCCTCCTCCTCCCCCAGCCCCAAGGTATGTACCCTGTGGCCGTCGTCTCGCAGCAGCCCGGCTAATATGCTCTGCCGCCGATCTCCTCCAATGACCCAGATGTGCGTTCGTTCCATGTTCCTTCCCATGCTCCTCTCCGGGGCCGTTTGCCTTCCGGCACCGCCCTCATCCCAGTGTATTCCCCTCCTTCCGGGTGGTGACATCTGGAAGAAGTACGGAAGGAATGATTGCAATTTGTGTCAAGACAGCTTATAATAGAGGCTACGATTTTAGTTAAAGGGGGACATCCCTGTGCAACATCACGTCAACTACACCATGCTCACCGACTTCTACGAGCTGACCATGGGCAACGGCTATTTTCAGACCGGCGTGGCCGATCAAATCTGCTATTTCGATATCTTCTTCCGCAGCGTCCCCGACGGCGGCGGCTTCGCCATTGCCGCCGGACTGGAGCAGGTGATCTCCTACATCCGGGACCTCCACTTCGACGAGGAGGACATTGCCTACCTGCGCTCCAAGAATACCTTCTCGAAGGAGTTTTTGGAGTATCTGCGCACCTTCCACTTCACCGGGGACATCTGGGCCGTGCCGGAGGGCACCCCCATCTTCCCCCGGGAGCCCATTCTCACCGTGCGGGCCCCTGCCATTGAGGCCCAGTTCGTGGAGACCTATCTGCTGCTGACCCTGAACCACCAGTCCCTCATCGCCACCAAGTCCAACCGCATCGTCCGGGCTGCCCAGGGCAAGCCCGTGGCGGAGTTCGGCTCCCGCCGGGCCCAGGGTGCGGACGGGGCGCTGCTGGGCGCCCGGGCCAGCTATATCGCCGGGGCCTCCGGCACCGCCTGCGCCATGGCCGACCAGATGTTTGCCACCCCCGCCACCGGCACCATGGCCCACTCCTGGGTGCAGATGTTCCCCGACGAGTACACCGCCTTCAAGACCTACTG
>CALWXF010000014.1 GCA_944385445.1 uncultured Oscillospiraceae bacterium | reverse complement strand
ACAATGGCCAAGTGTCGGATAGGAACGGCAAAATTTTTTGCACTTCTATTGCTTCTTTATCACACATAAGCAAAGAGATAGGAGATGTCTTGATTCATCCCTTTGGTCTCATCGACCAACATCACTCTGCTGCCCATGGTGCAGTAGGCGTCCGGCAGATGTTCGGTATCCACTTTTCCAGAGGAAACGTCCAGAAAAGGAATGTTTTCCCAGGTTTGATTTCCCAGCTTCACTGTGACAGCGGTGTTACTTGCATTCAGAAAAAGCAGATAGCTGTCCGGCAAGTCCTTGGATGGCAGCACACCCCACACCTTTTCTTGCTTGGCAATCAGGTTAAACACCGCCACCACCATCTGATCCTCGTAGGGCACTGTACTGCCACGCCGCTGATACCCGTCTGCGAGGGCCATTCCCCAGCTGCTGGTCTCCCACAATTCCACGCCTGGGACCTGAGCGATATCCCCCAGCCCATGCAATGCCTCCCGGGCTGCCTCATCGGCCACATATTCCTCGGGGTACTGTTCTCCCATATATTCCACCACAGCAATGGATGTGTAGGTCTCATCCATGCTCTGTAACGTCAGTGTGCAGTAGCTCCATAGCCCTAACCCCAGCCCCAAGGATAACGTCAGGACAAAAATCAGCAGGGTAAACAGCACCGTTTTCCCTTTGGAGCGCACCGTGCTGAGAATTCCGTTGCGAATGATCATCTGGCATCCTCCTTCAGCCCACGACCTGACCGTCCCGCAGCTCCAGGACGTCATCCGCTTTCTGGGCCAAAGTGCGGTCATGGGTGACTATGATGACACAGTATCCATCCTCATGGGCTAGGGATTGCAGGATAGAGAAGATATTCTCACCGTTTACCGTATCCAGATTTCCGGTAGGCTCATCGGCCAGCATGATCTTCGTCTCCATCCCCAGGGCACGGGCAATGGCCACCCGCTGCTGCTCGCCGCCGGACAGCATGGTGGGATAGCGGTCCAATACCGTCGCAGGCAGTCCCACCCGCTCGATCAGGACTTTCGCCTTTTCCAGCGCCTCTTTGGGGCGCATCCCCCGCAGCTCCATGGGGTACATCACGTTTTCCGCCACGGTGAGCAGGGGAAACAGCCGGAAATTCTGGTAGATTACCGCCACCTTTTCCCGACGGTACGTCTCCAACTGCATCTGGCTGGTGGCCACATCGTGACAGAGCACCTCACCCTGAGTGGGCAAATCCAATCCAGCCATCAGGGAGAGCAGGGTCGTCTTACCGCTTCCCGATTTACCCACGATGGCATATACCTTTCCGGCATCAAAGTCTGCCGAGATATCCCGCAGGGCTTCTACGCTCTGATATTGCGTCTGATATGTATAATTGACATGTTGAATGGACAGTACAGGCATGGCATTGGCCTCCTTCATTTCTCGGTTCCCGAGGCGGCAACAATGCAACCTCGACGTTTCTCTAATTTCCCTATGAGACAGTTTAGCACAATAGCGTAAATTAGTCCATGACTTCTTGGTCTGGGAATCCCATGCGAGAGCTGGAGCACAGGCTTTGAAGCTCGCCTGGTTATCTCCCAAATCCGAGAAAAGCGGTGAATGTAACCATGATCCTGGCTACATTCACCGCTTTTTCACCGTTCTATTTTATCCAATGCAGGCGTGCACCGCAGCCGTGGCACCGTCTGCCACAGCTGTGGCCACCTGACGGACCTGCTTGACCCGAATGTCTCCCACAGCGTAGACGCCGGGAATGCTGGTTTCCATCCAGTCGTTGACGGGGATGTAACCGTTTTGCAGCTCCAACTCCGTGTACAGCTGGGTATTGGGCACCGTCCCGGCATAGACGAAGATGCCGCATCCGGGGTCATCCACAGTGCTGATGGAGCCATCCACCTCGCTGCGAAGGTCCAGCTGCTCCACCTGGCCCTCACCGCGGACGGCGTGCAGTCGAGTGTTGAGCATCAACCGGATGTTGCGGGTCTTCTTCACCTTGTCTCGGAACTCCGCAATGCAGCCCAGCTGGGGCTCGAAGTGGATGATGGTCACCTCCTCTGCCAGGCTGGCCAGATACAGAGCCTCTTTCACTGCGCCGTCAGCACCGCCCACCACATACACATGCTTTCCTGCATAATTGGCCCCGTGCTTGGCTGCATTCATGCCCATGCCCTTCCCGGCAAGCTCCGTTTCTCCTGGAATCCCCAGCTTACGCCCGGTGGTGCCATTGGCCAGGATGAGCTTCTTGCAGGTATAGCGGCCCTGGTCTGTGACCACCGTCTTCACGTCCCCCTGCATCTGGACCTGCTCCACCGTCTCCGGACGGATTTCCACTCCGGCGCTCTCCGCCTGCTCCCGCATCCGGGTGGCAAAGGAGTCTCCCGTCTCTCCAGGGACAATACCTGCATAATGGGTGACCGTAGAGACCTTCCCGATGAGACCGCCTACCTCGCCCTTCTCCAGAATCAAAACCTTCTTACCACGGCTGACGCCGTAAATCCCAGCACTAATCCCGGCGGGGCCAGCCCCCACCACAATGATGTCATACATATCGCATACTCCTCTCTTTTTACATCAGGCCCAGGGCAAATTGCAGGACCAAACTCACAACGGTGATGGCCACCCAGCAGCAGGCCCCCATGGCAATGGGCTTGCCACCGCTTTTGACCAATTTGATAATATTCGTGTTCAGACCGATGGCAGCCATGGCCAACACGATCATGAACTTGCTCAGCTCCTTCAGGGGATCAAAGACCGCAGCGGGAATTCCATTGCTCACGGACACGGTGGTGATCACCGATGCGGCGATGAAAAACAGAATGAAGAAGGGAAAAATTTTGGACATCTGAAGTTTGGTCTCGCCGTTGCCCCGCTCCTTCCGGGTGCGCATCAGTGCCAGCACCAGCGTGATGGGAATGATGGCCAAGGTACGGGTCAGCTTCACAGTCACCGCCTTGTCCAGGGTCTGGGTACCCAGATTCCACATGCTGTCCCAGGTGGCGGCAGTGGCAGTGACCGAAGAGGTATCATTCACCGCCGTCCCGGCAAAGATACCGAAGGCCTCACCGGAGGTGGTGTCAAAGCCCACCAGCTGGCCCAGCGCAGGGAAAAGCAAAGCGGCCAAAACATTGAAGAAGAAAATCACCGAGATGGCCTGGGCCACTTCGTTTTCGTCGGCGTCAATGACGGGGGCAGTGGCAGCAATGGCAGAGCCGCCGCAGATGGAAGACCCCACTCCCACCAAGGTGGCCACTTTCCCGGGGATGTTCATCCATCGGCTGAGGAGAACCGCCACCACCAGGGACACCGTAATGGTACACACGATGACGGGCAGCGATTGGCGTCCGGTCTGAATGACCACGTTCAGGTCCATTCCAAATCCCAGGAGCACCACCGCCCACTGCAGCACCTTCTTGGAGACGAACTTGATGCCGCTGTCCACGGGCTCCCGCCACTTCCAAACCAAGGTGATCACCATGCCGGCCAAAATGGCGATGACCGCCCCACCAATAATCGGGAACGCTTTCCCTGCAAACCAGGATGGAACCGCAATAGCCAGGCACAGCAAAATTCCATATCCATTCTTTTTCACAAACTGCAACGTTATTCCACCTTTCTCTGATTCTGGTCTCTCTTGTTGTTCAAGTGCATTATAATACGGCTCTTCCAAAAAATAAAATTATTTATATTGATATATAGATAAATTTCCGTTATGATATAGGGGATGATTGACGAGGAGGTCTCCCCATGCTGGACTTTCGCATTGAAACCTTTTTAAGTGTATGTCGGCATATGAGCTTCACCGCTGCCTCGGAAGAGCTGCACATCACCCAGCCCGCCGTCTCCCAACACATTCGATTTCTGGAGAAGACCTATGGCTGTCCTCTCTTTCTCCGGGATGGCAAACGAATTGCCCTCACCCCGGCCGGTAAGGTGCTGCTGCGCACCATGGGGTCTCTGCGCAACGACGAGAAGGCTCTGGTGCGTCGGATGCAAGAGGCTGGGTCCCAGGGGAAAACTCTGGTGTTCGGCGCCACCCGTACCATCGGAGAGTACGCCATTCTCCCCGCTCTGTCCCAGTATCTCAAACAGCACCCAGACGTGAACGTCCAGGTGCGGTATGGCAACACCCAAATGCTGGTGGACCTGCTCCACGCCGGGGAGATTGACTTTGCCCTGGTGGAGGGCTATGTCTCCCTGGACGACTTCGACGTCCTGGTGGACCGGGTGGAGCCATATCTTCCGGTATGTGCCAAAGGCCACGTCTTTCAAAAGCCGGTGTCTTCTCTGCGGGACCTGCTGGGGGAGCGCCTGCTCATCCGAGAGAAGGGGTCGGGCACCCGGGAGATTCTGGAGAAATACCTCTCGGCCTTCAATCTGAGTGTGTCCGACTTCTCCCACTATGCCCAGGTGGAGAACATGCACAGCATTGTGGGGCTGCTGCTCCAGGACTGCGGCATCGCCTTCGTCTATCAGGCCGCTGTACAAGATCTATTGAAAGAGGGGAAAGTGAAGGTAATTCCCATCTCCGATTTCCAGATGCACCACGAGTTCACCTTCATCTGGAGCAAAAACAGCTGTTTCGCCCAGGAATACCGGGAGATCTGTCAGCAACTTCACAGCAACTGTCAACGTCCCCTTGACGAAGTCTCCGTCCAGTGATACCATTGGCGTTAGCGCAACCAAACTGCAAAGGAGTTTCACCATGCATTCCCAACTGATCTATCTCATTCTTCTCTCTGCAGCCACCGGTGTGGGCGGTCTGGCCCTGGGTGGCCTGCTGGCACTGCTGCTCAAGCGGGAGTCCCCCAAGGGTACCAGCCTGCTTTTGAGCTTCACTGCTGGCCTGATGCTGTGTATCGTCTGCTTTGACATGATTCCCGAGGCCATGGAACAAGTGGACCAACTCATCATTCCCCCCGCATGCCTGGTATTGGGCTTTCTCATCACCTTCGCTCTCAACGCCTGGATTGACAAGAGCATGCACCACGAAGATCACCACCACCCCCACCACTGTGCCTGTGGCCACCATGATTTGAAAACCGCCGGGTTTGTACTGGCCGCCGCCGTGGCCCTGCACAACATGCCGGTGGGTATGGCGGTGGGTACCACCGTGGCAGTACAGGGCATCTGCTATGCCAGCCTGCTCACCGCTGTCACCATCGCCTTTCACAACATCCCCGAGGGCATGAGCATTGCAGTGCCCCTCCTCCACGACGGCACCAAGCCCTGGTCTGCCATTGGCGTGGCCGCCCTCAGCGGCGCTCCCACGGTGCTGGGTGCTCTGCTGGGCTACTTTATCGGCAATCAGACTCCTATGGCCCTGTCTGTGGCCATGAGCATCGCAGGCGGCGCCATGCTGTATGTGGTGTTCTTTGAATTGCTCCCTGAGGCCTACCAGCAGTGGCGGTCCAAGTGGGCCATTCTGGCCACCATCATCGGCTTTGCCCTGGGTCTGTTGCTCATCTCCAGCCATCTGCACATCCATGTACATCCCCACTAAACCGGAAAGGCGGTAAAACCATGACGGACTGTGAACTGGTATCTCTGGCCCACTCCATGCTGGACCGGGCCTATGCGCCTTATTCCCACTTCCCGGTGGGGGCAGCGTTGCTGTGCTCTGACGGGACCGTGTTTACCGGATGCAATGTGGAAAATGCCGCCTACGGACAGTGCTTGTGCGCTGAGCGCACGGCGCTGGTGAAGGCCGTCAGCGAAGGGCACACCCATGACTGGGAAACCCTGGCTGTCATCTCCCGGGGAGAGGATTTCTGCTGGCCCTGCGGTGCATGTCGTCAAATGCTGTATGAATTTCAGCCTAATTTGCGTATTTTAGTGGCCAGAGGAGACCTGAGCTATCAGGAAGTGACCTTGGCGCAGTTGATGCCCCACGGCTTTGGCCCAAACCAGCTCCCCAATGTTTGATGCATAAACCTCCTTTTCCCTGCTCATACTACCAGTGGCAGAGAAAAGGAGGTTTTTCACGTGTTTTTAGACAAATTAGCCTTGTCCCTGGCCATTATCGGTGGTCTGAACTGGGGCGCCATCGGTTTGTTCAACTTTGACCTGGTGGCCCTGATCTGTGGTGGCTCCGGAAACTGGCTGGCCCGCACCATTTATGCGCTGGTGGGCCTGGCCGCCGTGTGGTGCATCACCCTGCTGTTCCGTCCCATGGAACACCATGACAACCGACAGACCTATCACGGATAACTCCGTAAAAAATCCCCGACTTAGAAAAGTCGGGGATTTTTTATCTGCATATCATTTTAACAACAAATTCACGGAACCGCCCAGGGCCTCAATGACGCCGTACCCTTCCCGGGCGTGGCAGCCTCCCGCAGAGCCGGGGTTCATCAGGTAGATCCCATCCCGGTATACCACCTTGGCCAGGTGGGTGTGTCCAAAGCAGGCCACCTGCACCTGGCGGTTTTTGGCCTCCTGGAGCAGCTCGTCCAGCCCGCTTTTCACATACTGCAGGTGTCCGTGGGTGAGGAGGAACCGCACACCCTCCAGCTCCACCACCCGCAGGTCTGGGCCCTTGCCCCAGTCGCAGTTTCCCCGCACAATGTCCATGGGGATATCCGGGTACAGCTCGGACAGCTCGATGCCGTCCCGGTAGTGGTCGCCCAGAAAGAAGACATGGTGGGGCCGCTCATGCTCCATAGCCTCCACCATCTTGCCCATGGCACCGTGGGAGTCGGAGAATACAAGTATTTTCATGGTAGTCACCTTTTCTTTGTTTACTCATATAATAGAGCAGGCGAGCCAGAAGGGCTCTCCTGCCGTAGAGGAGGAATTGCCATGGCAAACTTGAATGGTCTGCTCCACAATCCGCAGGCCGCACAGCTGCTGTCCGACCAAAAAAAGCTGGAAGAGCTGCGTAACGCCCCGGAGACGCAGCAGCTGTTCTCCATGCTGCAAAAGAGCACCGGCGGCGACCTGGAACAGGCGGCCAACCATGCCGCTCAAGGGGACTCCGCTTCCCTGGTCTCCGCCATCCGCAAGCTGATGCGGGACCCGGAAGGGGCCAAACTCATGGAGAAAATGAAACAGCATCTCAACCAATAGCCACAAAAACAGGAGGGGAAGCCAATGGCGGAGTGGGAAGAAAAACTGGAGGGGATTTTGTCCAATCCCCAGGCCATGGAACAGATCATGTCTCTGGCCAAATCTCTGGAGGGGGGAGATCATTCCGCCCCCTCGTCCTCTTCCGCTCCGGCCCCTTCCCCGACCTCTGCCCCCTCCGATCTGTCCGGGCTCTTGGGGAGTGTGGGTCAGCTGGACCCTAAAATGTTGTCCACAGCGGCCAAGCTCTTCTCTCAAATGGGCAGACAGGACGATCGGCGCACCGCTCTGCTCCAGGCCCTGCGGCCCTTTGTGAAACCTGAGCGGTACGCCAAGCTGGACCGTGCCATCCAAATCGCCAAACTCTCGGTGCTCATCCGCAGCGGACTGGAGCTGTTCCGGGCAAAGGAGGATGACCATGTATAGCCACTACTTACACGATGACGATTGGATGGTGTTGGACGACCAGCCCGACCAGGAGCCGTCCCACCGGGAGCGGCCCCACAGCCAGCCAACACCCCCGGCCAACAACGCCCTCTTTCGGGAGGTGTCCGGGGGCCTGACACAGCTATTAGACGGGCTTGGCAAGCATTTTTCTCTGGAAAACATCGACACCGGCGACATTCTCCTGGTGCTCATCCTGCTGTTTCTCTTTTTGGAGGGGGATAACCTGGAGCTGGTCATCACCTTAGGACTCATGCTTCTGCTGGGCCTTGGGGGTGACGAGGAAAAAACGTAAGCCTTTAGGGGGCCACAAAGCCCACCTTTTTATACACCTTCCGTAGGGTCTTCTGGGCCACACGGGAGGCTTTTTCTGCGCCGTTGCGATAGACGCTCTCCAGATAGGCCTTATCCTTCATGATGCGGGTGGCCTCCTCCCGGATGGGACGCAGGCACTCCACCACGGCCTCACCCACGGCGGGCTTAAAGACGCCGTAGCCCTGGCCGTCAAACTCCTGCTCGATCTCCTGGAAGGTCTTACCCGTGACGGCGGAGTAGATGGTCATCAGATTGGCCACACCGGGCTTGTGCTCCGGGTCATAGCGCACGCAGTGCTCCCGATCGCTGTCGGTGATGGCCCGCTTGAACTGCTTCATGATGACGGTGGGGTCATCCATCAGGCACACCCGTCCGGTGTCCTCGTTCTCCGATTTGGACATCTTGGCCTCAGGATTGGTCAGGGACATGATGCGGGCGCCCACCTTGGGAATGTAGGGCTCGGGCATCTTAAACACGTCCCCGTAAATGCCATTGAAGCGCTGGACAATGTTGCGGGTCAGCTCCACATGCTGCTTCTGGTCCTCTCCCACAGGCACATAGTCGGGCTGATAGAGGAGGATATCGGCGGCCATGAGAGAGGGATAGGTGAACAGGCCTCCGTTGATATTGTCCGCATTCTTGGCAGACTTATCCTTAAACTGGGTCATACGGGACAGCTCGCCAAACATGGCATAGCAGTTGAGCACCCAGCCCAGTTCCGCATGCTGGTGGACATGGGACTGGATGAACAGGGTGTTCTTCTCCGGGTCCAGACCACAGGCGATATACTGGGCCAGCTGCTCCAGGGTCCGGCGGCGCAGATCGGCGGGATTCTGCCGCACCGTGATGGAGTGCAGGTCCGCCATGAAGTAGTAACAATCATATTCCTCAGCCCGGGCCGCCCAATTCTTAATGGCACCCAGATAGGAGCCCAGAGTCAGGTCTCCGCTGGGCTTAATGCCGGAGAGCATCACTTTCTTTTCCGTTTGCTGCTGCATATGCTTCACAACCTTTGCTATTTTTCCCAATCAGCCGCCCGTATCGGGCATAAATGGGCCAAATTCCGGCCCTCCGCTGTTTTCCACACATTATACCACATCCCTGTAAGGGCTGCAACCAGCGGGTGTAATTACTACAATTTGTTTCCACATCCTTAAGAATTCTTAAGAAAAGACCCATGGCAGTATTAAGATTTATCCCCCATACTATGACACATGTAGGGGGCTGTTCCCCCTGACACCTCATAGGAGACAGATACGCTATGACGAATATTTTGGAATACCTGGAACGCAGCGCACAGCTGTACCCTGAAAAACCAGCTCTGGTGGACGAGCAGCAGTCGATTACCTTCGCCCAAGCGCTGGAGAACAGCCGACGGGTGGGCTCCTCTCTGGCCCTGTCCCTGACCAAGGGACAGCCTGTGGCTGTCTACATGGAAAAGAGCGTGGAAAATCTCTGCGCCTTCTGGGGTATCGTGTACGCCGGCGGCTTTTATGTGTCCTTTAATACCCAGCTGCCCACCTCCCGGCTCCAGCAGATGCAGTCGGTGTTACAGGCTCCCTTTGTCATCACCGACGAGGAGCACCGGGCAGAGCTGGAAGAGGTGTTTCCACCCCACCGCATTCTGATCTATCGGGATTTGGTGAAAAGCGCTGTGGACCGTGCCCTGCTGACGCAAATCCGGCAGCGCCATGTGGACACCGACCCGCTCTACGCCAACTTCACCTCCGGCTCCACCGGGGTGCCCAAGGCCGTGGTGGTGGGACACCGCTCCACCTTAGATTTCATTGACCACTTCTGCCCCATCTTCTCCATCACCCAGAAGGACATCATTGCCAACCAGGCTCCTTTTGACTTCGATGTATCGGTGAAGGACATCTACTCCGCCCTGGCCACGGGCGCCACCCTGGTGTTGGTACCCCGCCCCCTGTTCTCTCAGCCCCAGCAGCTGCTGGATTTCCTGTGCGAACACCGGGCCACCACCCTCATCTGGGCGGTATCCGCTCTGTGCCTGATTTCCACGGTCCATGGTCTGGACTATCGAACACCGGAGACGGTGAATAAGGTGCTGTTCAGTGGCGAGGTGATGCCCGCCAAGCACCTGAAGATTTGGATGGAGCACCTGCCCCGTGCTCAATTTGTCAATCTGTACGGCCCCACTGAGATCACCTGCAACTGTACATACCATATCATCGACCGGGAGCGGTCCTATCCCGACGGCATTCCCATGGGACAAGCGTTCCCTAACGAGGACGTGTTCCTGCTGGATGGAGACGACCAGCTGGTCACTGCTCCCAACGTGGTAGGCGAGGTGTGTGTGCGAGGCTCGGCTCTGGCTTTGGGCTACTACCGCAACCCGGAACAGACCGCTGCCGCCTTCCCCAACAATCCCCTCAACCCATGTTATCCCCAGCGCATCTACCGCACCGGCGACCTGGCCCGGTACTCCACCCTGGGAGAGCTGCACTTCTGCGGCCGCAAGGACTTCCAGATCAAGCACATGGGCCACCGCATCGAGCTGGAGGAAATTGAACGGGCAGTGTCCAATCTCCCGGGTGTGCATCGGTGCTGCTGTGTGTTCCACAGTGAAAAGCACCGGCTGTATGCCTTCTATCAGGGAGACCTTACCCCCAAGGAGCTGCGTCTACAGCTGCTCCCCACCCTTCCCCCCTACATGATTCCCAATGTGTTCCGTCAGGTGGACCAGTTCCCCCTGAACAAAAACGGAAAAATAGACCGCACACTACTGATGAAAGGAGCTGGTAGCCGTGGATGAGATCGCTGTGCAAACCCTGCTCACAAAATATGCCACCCCCCTGTACCTCTTCGATGGTGAAACCCTGCAACAGCGGGTTTCCTACCTGCGCTCCAAACTGCCCGACGGGGTAGGCCTGTGCTACGCCATCAAGGCAAATCCGTTCCTGGCCGGGTACCTCTCCCCTCTGGTGGAGCGGTTGGAGCTGTGCTCCCCCGGCGAGTACCGCATCTGTGCAGAACAGGGCCTGCCCCTGTCCCAGTTTGTGGTGTCTGGGGTGTACAAGACCCCGGAGTTCATCCAGGAAATCCTGCCACACTCCCCCGCCATCTTCACGGTGGAGTCCATGGAGCAGTTTCACCTCATCCACCGCACCGCCCAGGACAGCGGTTCCCCGGTGTCTCTGCTGCTGCGGCTGACCAGCGGAAACCAATTTGGTCTGGAAAAGGACGAGATCACAGACATCCTCACCCAGCACCAGAATGACCCGCTGCTCCACTTCAAGGGCATTCAGTACTTCTCCGGCACCCAGAAGACCTCGGTGAAGCGTCTGACCCGGGAGCTGTCCACGGTGGACGAGTTCTTGCAGACGCTGGAGCAGCTGCTGGGCTACCCCATGGAGGAGTTGGAGTTTGGCCCCGGCTTCCCGGTGAGCTATTACGCCGAGGACGAGTTCCCGGAGGACGAGTATCTGGAGCAATTCGCCCAGCTGCTGCAAACGATGACCTTTTCCGGCACCATTACCCTGGAGCTGGGCCGGAGCCTGGCCGCCCACTGTGGCACCTATTTTACCCGGGTGGTGGACGCCAAGTGCAACCACAAGCAGAACTACGCCATCGTAGACGGCGGCATGCACCAGCTGGTGTACTACGGCCAGTCCATGGCCATGAAGCTGCCCCCCATCCGCCACTACACCCACCATTCCCCGGGAAATGTGGAGCCGTGGAACATCTGCGGGTCTCTATGCACCATCAACGACATTCTGGTCAAGCAGCTGCCCCTTCCCTCTCTCCATGTGGGAGATGTGCTGGCCTTTGAGCGCACGGGGGCCTACTGCATGACAGAGGGCATTTCTCTGTTCCTCAGCCGGGACCTGCCCGCCGTGCTGTACCGCCACCCGGACGGACAGATGGACGAGCTGCGCCCCCACTTTGAAACCTACCATCTCAATACACCAAATCAAAAGAAATGAGGTAATCATCATGGAACAACTGCTGGAAATCTTGGAAGAAATTCGTCCTGATCTGGACTTTGTGGGCTGCCAGGACCTCATTGACGGGCACCATCTGAATTCTCTGGACATCATCTCCATCGTGGCCGAGATCGAGGACGCCTTTGATGTTACCGTTCCCACCGTAGAGGTGATTCCCCACAACTTCAACTCCGCTCAGAATCTCTGGGCCATGATTCAACGTCTCCAAGAGGAGGGTTGACATGGCCTCCTACTTCTCCCCCCAGTACCTGGCCCTCCTGCTCCCTGCTACGGTAGGGCTCTACGCCATCACACCGCACCGGGCACGCCGTGTGATCTTGCTGCTGGCCAGCTATGTGTTTTTCTGGGCGGTGAGCGGGTCGCTGATTGTCTATTTGCTCTTTTCCACCCTGTCCATCCACCACCTGGGGCTGTGGCTGGAACTGACCGCACGCAACGGAAAGGAAAAGCTGGCGCTGGCGGAGTCGGACCAGCGCAAGGCCATCCGTGCTGGCATTCAGCGTCAGCAGCGGGGCATCATCCTGCTGGCGGTGGTCATTCACATTGGCCTGCTCCTTACCCTCAAGTACAGCCACTTCTTTCTCAGCAACGGAAACGCCCTGCTGCGCTTCCTCCACATGCCCGCCATCCTTCCGGTGCCCTCCTTCCTGCTCCCCATTGGCATCTCCTTCTACACCCTTCAGGCGGTATCCTACCTGATCGACGTGTACCGGGGCAAGATTCCGGCCGACCACAACCTCTTCCGCCTGGCTCTGTTCCTGGGCTTTTTCCCCCAGATGATGGAGGGCCCCATCTGCCGCTATGAGCAGACCGCCCAGCGGCTGTGGGAGGCGCCCCCCATGTGCTGGAACAACTTCCTGCTGGGTGGCCAGCGTATCCTGTGGGGCATCATCAAGAAGATGGTGGTGGCGGACCGACTGAATATCTTCATTCTCAACGTCTTTTCCGACTATGACCAGTACAACGGCTCCATCATCGCCGTGGCCGCCATCTGCTACACCATCCAGCTGTACATGGACTTCTCCGGCACCATCGACGTGGCCCTGGGCAGCGCCCAGCTCTTCGGGGTAGCTCTGCCGGAAAACTTCCAGCGCCCCTTCTTCTCCCGTACCATCTCTGAATTCTGGCAGCGGTGGCACATCACCCTGGGCACCTGGTTCAAGGACTACATCTTCTACCCGGTGAGCATGTCCAAGCCCATGAAAAAGCTCACCTCCAAGGCCAGAAAGCGCTTCGGGCCTCGCTACGGCCCCATCCTCACCAGCAGCGTGGCGCTGTTGTGTGTGTGGCTGTGCAACGGCCTGTGGCACGGTTCAGCCTGGAACTACATCTTCTTCGGCCTGTACCACTTCGCCCTGATTTTTGCCGGTAATCTGGTGCAGCCTCTGGTCCTCACCGTCACCGAGCGGCTCCACATCAATCGCAACCACATCGCCTATCGCCTCATGCAGACCCTGAGGACCTGCATACTGGTGTGCATTGGTGAGCTGTTCTTCCGGGCGGAAGGCCTGAAAAATGGCCTGAAAATGGCCTGGCGCATGGTGACCGACTGGTCCTTCACCCCCATTCTCAAGGGCAACCTCTTTGCCTATGGCATCGACGGACCCGACACCGTTCTGGTGGTGCTCTTCCTGGTGCTCCTGCTGGTTGTGGGAATTCTGCAGGAGCGGGGCGTGAAGTTGGGAGAGGCTCTGGTGTCCAAGTCTTGGCCGGTGCGCATCGCCGTATACTATGCGGCCACTTGCTTCCTGGTCATCTTCGGTGCCTACGGCATCGGCTACATCCCTGTTGACCCCATCTATGCAGGCTTTTAATCGGAGGTAATCTCATGGTAAAAATCGCAAAAACCCTGTTGGGGCTGGCTGCCTTTGCTATGGGGCTTCTGGTGATCCTCTACGGCCTGTCCTTTCTCTTCGTCCCCAAGAACAACACCAAGGACGCCGGTATGGAAGAGATCTACGCCAACGGCATCCAAGGTGAGCCCCCCAACTCCATCGACGTGGTGGTGGTGGGAGACAGCGAGTCCTATTCCTCCATCTCCCCCCTGCACATCTGGAAAACCACCGGATATACCAGTTATGTGTGCGGCAGTGGCCGCCAGTACCTCTCCTACAGCAAGACCCTTCTGGAGCGAGCCTTTGAGACCCAGTCCCCCAAGCTGGTGATTTTGGAGACTTTGTGCATTTATCGTCAGATTCCGGCCAAAACTGTGGTGATGGATGAGGTATCCCGGTATCTGCCCATCCTCCGCTACCACGACCGCTGGAAGGTCATGACAAGAGAGGACTTCAGTCCCACCGACGGGAACAGCTACACCACCCCCTACAAGGGCTATCGACATAACAACAAAGTCAGTGGAGCAGACACCTCAAACTACATGGCTCAAACGGAGAAAATCGCCTCCATTCCGCTGGTCAACCGCCTGCTGGTGAAGCAGATTCAGGAACTGTGTGAGGCAAACGGCGCCAAACTGCTGCTGCTGAGCACCCCCAGCACCGTCAACTGGAACTACCAGCGCCACAACGGTATTCAGGAGCTGGCGGACGAGCTGGACCTTGAGTACATCGACCTGAACACCAAGCCCCAGGAGGTCCCCATCGACTGGTCCACCGATACCTATGACCGGGGCGACCACCTGAACTACTCCGGCTCCAGGAAAGTCTCTCAATTCCTGGCCAAGTACCTGGAAGGGACACAGATGTTCTCGGACCGCCGGGGCGACAGCAAATATGCCAGCTGGAACACCCTGCTTCAAGATTACGAAGCTAAAGTAGAGAAAGCATCATAATAAATGAACCAGGAAGGGCCCGCCGCAGAATGGAAGCGTTCTGCGGCGGGCCCTTCCCTTTTATCTCGATCCATTGCAAATCAGGTCTCCCGGTCTACCTGTTTCATGGTCTTCAGGTTTCCAATTTTCAGACTGCGGCGGTCCAGCTCCGCCATCACATCCTCCAGCGGGATGTTCTGCTGGGCCATCATCACCATCAGGTGATAGATGAGGTCGGAAATCTCGCCCACGGTATCCTCTTTGACCCCATTTTTGGCAGCGATGATGGTCTCTGCACACTCCTCTCCCACCTTTTTGAGAATCTTGTCCAGGCCCTTGTCAAACAGGTAGCAGGTGTAGGAGCCCTCCTGGGGATTGGCCTTGCGGTCCAAAACCACCGAGTACAGGCTCTGCATGGTATCGTTCATGGGAATCCTCTCCTTATCCATTATACTTCGATTTCCCGGAAAAAGCAGCTGGTGGCCCCGGTGTGACAGGTGGGACCTTTGGGGGTACACAGATACAGCAGGGTATCGGTATCACAGTCGGTAAAGATCTCGTTGACATAGAGAAAATGCCCGCTGCTCTCCCCCTTGTTCCACAGCTTCTGACGGCTGCGGCTCCAGAACCAGGCGGTTTTGGTCTCCAGAGTCTTCTCCACCGCCTCACGGTTGGTAAAGCCCAGCATCAGCACCTGGCGGGTGTCCGAATCCTGGATGATCACCGGGATGAGGTCTGACTTTTGAAAGAGCAAATCCAGATCAAACATGGCCCTCTCCCCTCTCTCGTACCGGGATATTCTGCTCCCGGAGGTATTCTTTCACCTGGGGGACTGTAAGCTCCCCAAAGTGGAACAGGCTGGCAGCCAGGGCAGCGTCGCACCCGGTCTCCTCAAAGACCTGGGCGAAGTGGCTCAGCTCCCCACAGCCCCCCGATGCAATCACCGGGATGGTCACGGCGTTGGTCACCGCCCGGGTCAGCTCCAGGTCGAACCCCGCCTTGGTTCCATCGGCGTCCATGGAGGTGAGGAGGATTTCGCCCGCTCCCAGCTCCTGGCCCCGCTTGGCCCACTCCACAGCGTCCAGCCCAGTGGGAATGCGGCCACCTGCCACCACCACCTCAAACCAGCCCTCCTCCCGGCGCTTGGCGTCAATGGCCAGTACCACGCACTGAGAACCGAAGAGCTGAGCGGCGTCGGCAATGAGCTGGGGATTCTTCACCGCCGAGGAGTTGACGGAAATCTTATCCGCCCCCGCCCGCAGCAGGCGGCGGAAATCCTCCACCGTGCGGATGCCGCCCCCCACCGTGAGGGGGACAAACACCTGGCTGGCGGTGCGCTCCACCACGTCCTCCACGGTGTCCCGGGCGTCGCTGGTGGCGGTGATGTCCAGAAAGACGATCTCATCCGCCCCCTGGTCGGAGTAGTACCGGGCCAGCTCCACCGGGTCCCCGGCGTCCCGGATGTTGACGAAGTTGACCCCCTTCACCACCCGTCCGTCCCGCACGTCCAAGCAAGGGATGATACGTTTGGCTAGCATTGGGCTCCACCGTCCTTCACTGCCTGAGCCAAGTCGATGGCTCCGGCGTAATAGGCTTTGCCGATGATGGCTCCGTACACCCCCATATGCTCCAGGTCCACAATGTCCTGGTTGCAGGACACGCCTCCAGAAGCGATAATCTGGCAGGACACCGCTTTCTGTAGCTGTTGCAGGCGGTCAAAGGAGGGGCCGGACAGCATACCATCCGTCTCAATGTCCGTGAAAATGATGATCTTGACCCCCAGGCCCTCCATCTGTCGGGCAAAGTCCAGGTAATCCAGCCCGGAATCCACCTCCCAGCCGGCAGTTTTCACCTTGCCATCCCGGGCATCAATGCCCACGGCGATGCGGTCGGCCCCATAGGCGGCAATGGCCTGGGCCACCAGCTCCGGGTTGGAGACAGCAGCAGAGCCAATCACTGCCCGGGTCACCCCCAGGGCAAACACAGCTTCCAGGTCTTCCATGGAGCGAATACCGCCCCCCAGCTCCACCTGGAGCCCCAGGGCTGCCACCGCCTGCACCAGCTGGCCATTGCGGCGCACTCCATCCCTGGCGCCGTCCAGGTCCACCATGTGAATCCAGGTAGCCCCTGCCTCCTGAAAGGCCCGGGCCACCGTCACTGGGTCGGTGGCCACCTGGTGCACCGTATCAAAGCTGCCTTTGTAGAGCCGTACCACGGCCCCGTCCTTTAAATCAATGGCTGGTAAAATGATCATGGGTTCATCGCTCCAAAATTCTTTAGAATTTCCAGGCCCACATCCCCGCTCTTCTCCGGGTGGAACTGGGTGCCGAAAAAGTTGCCGTTTTGCACGGCGGCCACTACCTCCATGCCGTAATTGGTGGTGGCGATAACCTGGCTGGGGTCGGCTGTCCGCCCGGAAAAGGAGTGGACAAAATACACCCAAGCCCCTTCGTTCAGGCCCCGGAACAGGGGTGATTGGTTGGGAAAGGACAGGCTGTTCCAGCCGATGTGGGGCAGCTTGTATTGGGTCTCCATACGCTGGACCGTGCCGGGAATGACCCCCAGGCCGGAACAGGTCTCCCCTTCCTCTCCCTGGGCAAAGAGCAGCTGCATCCCCAGGCAAATGCCCAGCACCGGCTTGTCCTGTCCCATGCGAAGGATGGCCTGGTCCAGCCCGGTCTGGCGCAGCTTGCGGGCAGCGTCCGGGAAGGCCCCCACGCCGGGGAGCAGAATGGAATTGGCCCGCTCCAGCTCCTGGGGGTCTCCGGTGATGCGGTTATTGAGGCCCACATAGGTCAGGGCGTTGGAGACGCTTTTCAGGTTCCCCACCCCGTAGTCTACAATGGCGGTATAGCTCATAGCGTTTCCTCGTTTCTCTAGAGTACCCCTTTGGTGGAGGTCACACCGCTGCCCACCACCTGGGCGGCCTCCTTTAAGGCCATTCCCAGGGATTTGTACAGGGCCTCGGTGATGTGGTGGGCGTTGTCCCCGTACTCACAGGTCTGGTGGAGGGTGATCCCGCCGTGGACGGCGAAGGCCTGCATAAATTCCTTCGTCAGACAGCTGTCATAGCCCCCGATCATGGGCTGGGGCATGTCTGCCTGGAACACCAGATAGGGGCGGTTGGAGCAGTCCAGCACCGTGCGGCAAAGGGCCTCGTCCATGGGCACATAGGCGGTGCCAAACCGGCGGATGCCCACCTTATCCCCCAGGGCCTGGCGGAAGGCCTGGCCCAGCACGATGCCCGTGTCCTCCACCGTGTGGTGCCCGTCCACATACAAGTCCCCTTCCACCCGGAGGGTGAGCCCCCACCCGGCGTAAAAGGCCAGGGCGGTGAGCATATGGTCAAAAAATCCGATGCCTGTGGACACAGACACTTCTCCCCCCTCCAGACAGAGGGAGAGAGAAATGTCTGTCTCCTTGGTTTTCCGGTTGATGTCTGCGTTTCTCATGGTCAGCCCTCCTTCTCAAAGCGCACCTGGATGGAGTTGGCGTGGGCGGTGAGGTGCTCGGACTGGGCCAAAGTGATGATTTCCTCCTTCACCCGCTCCAGGTCCTCCCGGCCATACTCCAGCACGCTGGTCTTTTTCACAAAGGAGTCCACCGACAAGGGGGAGAAGAACCGGGCGGTGCCGCTGGTGGGCAGCACATGGTCCGGCCCTGCCATGTAGTCCCCCAGAGGCTCCGGGGTGTTGCCGCCCAGGAAGATGGCTCCGGCATTGTGTACCAGTTCCAGCACTTGGCGGGGATTCTCCGTGACAATCTCCATGTGCTCCGGGGCCACCTGGTCGGCCAGTTTGGCACAGGTCTCCAGGTCCGGGCAGACAATGGCACAGCCGAAGTCCCGCAGGGACTGCTCCATGATCTCCCGGCGGCTCAAGTAACTCAGCTGGCGGGTGATCTCTTGCTGCACCGCCTGGGCCAGCTCCATGCTGTCGGTGAGGAGCACCGCCGAGGCCAGGGGGTCATGCTCAGCCTGACTGAGCAGGTCGGCGGCCATGTGGCAGGGGTTGGCGGTTTGATCGGCAATGACCAGCACCTCAGAGGGGCCCGCCACCATGTCAATGTCCAGGTTGCCGTAGGCCATGCGCTTGGCCTCCGCCACAAAGGCGTTGCCCGGGCCCACCAGCTTATCCACCCGGGGGATGAAGCCCGCCCCATAGGTGAGAGCGGCCACAGCCTGAGCGCCGCCTACGGCGATGCATCGGTCCACCCCCGCCACCCAGGCGGCGGTCAGCACCACATCGCTGAGGTTTTCCGTGGGCGGGGTGACCATGATGACCTCTTCCACCCCCGCCACCTTGGCGGGAATCACGTTCATGAGCACCGAGCTGGGGTAGGCGGCACGGCCGCCGGGGACATATACCCCCACCCGCTGCAAGGGGCGGACCAGCCGCCCCACCTTGCCCCCGCTGGGGCTGTCCCACAGTCGAAGGCCCATCTGTACCTCGCTCAAAAGCTCCTGCTGATAGGCCCGGATGTGCTGGGCGCTGCGCTTCAGGGCGGCCAGCAGGTCTGGGGCAATCCGTCCCGCCGCCTGCTCCAGCTCCTCCATGGACACCTCTCGGGGCGGGTTTCGGTCAAATTTCACGGAGTACTCCTCCACCGCCTCATAGCCCCGGGCCCGCACATCTTCCATGATGGCTGCCACACTGCGCTGAATCTCCGCCCCAGTCTGGGCGGCACGGGAGCGCATGGACGCCAATTTTTCCTGTTCACGGCCTTCTCCGGCCACCACCAATTCCAACATATCCGTCTCCTCTTTTCTCTCAAGTGCCGGACAGGTTGGCCTGGCACTGCTGGATGAAGTCTAAAATCTCCTGTTTGTGCAGCTTCATGCTGGCGGTATTCACAATGAGCCGGGCAGACACCTGGGCCACATCCTCGATGGGGGTAAGGCCGTTCTCCTTCAAGGTGGCCCCGGTCTCCACGATATCCACGATGCCGTCGGCCAGCCCCAAGATGGGAGCCAGCTCCACGCTGCCCTCAATTTTAATGATGTCCACGTCCATCCCCTTGCGCCCAAAGAAGGCTCGGGTGACAGCGGGGTACTTGGAGGCCACCCGGCGGGTCTTATAAGTGGCGTAGAAGTCGGTGCCCTCTTTTACCGCCAGAGCAAACCGACACCGCCCAAAGCCCAGGTCCAGCACCTCGTAGAAGGCGCCGCCCTTTTCCAAAATGGTGTCCTTGCCCACGATACCCAAATCGCACACCCCGTGCTCCACATAAGTGATGACATCGGGGGCCTTGGCCAGCACCGCATCCAAGGGGTAGTTGGGTACCGAGTGGATGAGCCGCCGCCCGGGGTGGCAGATGGGGGTGCAGTCCAGCCCCATCTTCTCAAACAGCTCCACAGATTTATCTTGCAGCCGCCCCTTGGTCAGGGCGATTCTCAGTCGCTGACTCATACCTCCAACCACCTCTCTCCGGAATTGTCCAGGCACAGCACTTGCAAGGCCCCTTTCTCCCGGGCCAAATTCATGGTGCTGGACAGGGTGCGGCAGGGGGACAGCTCACAGGTGCCAGCGGGCAGGCGGTCCATGACCTCCAGCGCCCGTCCCAGCATGCCGCTCTCATAGTGGATGACAGTGCGCAGCTGGGGCACCTCCACCTCCAGGCAACCGCCCACAGCGTCCACATCCACGGCAAAGCCTGTGGCCTCTGCCCGTCTGCCGAACAGCTCCACCAGGTTGTCGTATCGGCCGCCGGACATCACCGGGGCCCCTGCCCCGTTGGCGTAGCCTCGGAACACCACGCCCGTATAGTAGTCAATCTGATGGACCAGGCCCAGATCAAATTGCACCCAGTCGCCATAGCCCGCCTGACACAGCTCCCGGTACAGAAGCTCCAGATAGTCCAGGCTGGGACACGCCCCGGCCAGCGTCCGGGCCTCCTCCAGCACCTCTGCCCCGCCGAACAGGTACGGCAGGCGGCGGAGAGCGGCACAGTCAGGTTGGGCGGAATAGGGCTCCAGGAAGTCGTTGAGCACGGCGTAGTTCTTGCCCTCAATGAGCAGCCGCATCCGCTCCTGCTCCTCCTGGGGCATATTCATGCGGCTGGCCAGGTCCTGATAAAAGCCCACATGGCCCACCTCGATGTGGAACCCGCTGAGGCCACAGGCCCGCAGGGCGTCCACCGCCAGGGTGATCATCTCCAGGTCCGCTTTCATCCCCGTGGCACCCAGCATCTCCACGCCGCACTGGGCAATTTCGCTGCTGCCACCCTCGTGGGCGTTTCCAGAGCGGAACACCGTCTGATCGTAATAGAGCCGCTGAGGTAGCGGCAAAGTCTTCAGCTTGGTAGCCGCCAGCCGGGCGATGGGGGTGGTGGTGTCCGGCCGCATGACCATGATCTTTCCCGAACGGTCAATGATTTTCAGCATGGTCTCCTGGGGCAAGGGACTGCCCGAGTGGACAAACAGGTCGTAAAACTCCACCTCGGGAGTGATGACCTCCGCATAGCCCCGGCGGCGGAACAGGTCTACCAGAGCGCCCTGTACCTGACGCCGCTCCAGGCACTCGGCATAGAGCCGATCCCGGGTCCCCTCAGGGGTATTGAAGTGAATGTTCATGGTGTTTCCAGCCTTTCTTTAGCTCGCTAGTGTAGTGAATATACCACAGATTTGACAGATTGTCAACGGTAGTATGGCAAAACCCCCTTGTGCAGGGGCTTTCAGACTGTCAAAAACCACATGTGGATGCAAGAAGGATATAGTTTCTTGCTTCATCCCAAAAGCCCTCGGCAGAGTTTTCCCGCCCGGGGGCGGGAAAATAAATTAAAATTGTTTTTTCCGGGGACATGTGCATCGGAAAAAACACTTCTCAGCCCGCCAGTGTGGAATCGGGTCGCCCTTTGACCCGATTATGCATGCAGCGGGCTGCAACTCCTCGAAAAAATGCTGGCATTTTTGAGAAGCGTGTCGAACTTTTTCGACACGCTGAAAGCCCCCTTGTGCAGGGGGCTTTCAGCGGGAATCAAAAGAAAGAGAACTGGCTGCTGTCCGGCAGGTCGCCAAAGGCCCCCGCCTCTTTCAGCTGTTGCAGATGGGTGTTGGACACCTTAGTACAGGCCAGGGAGAACTCCTCAATGGAGATAAAGTTCTTCCCCTTCCGCTTCTCCATGATGTCCCAGCCCACGGTTTCACCCAGGCCAGCCACCGAGGTAAAGGGCGGGATAAGGGCGTTACGCTCCTCGTCCACCAGGAAGTTGATGGCGTGGGAGCGGGAGATATCCATGCGGGCGAAGGTGAGGCCACGGAGATAGAACTCATAGCACACCTCCAAGGTCACCAGCATGTCCTCCTCCACCGCAGAGGGGCGGTCCGCCTTATCCTTGGCGTTTTTCTTGGCCTGGATCTCCTTCATCTTCTGCTTGACCACCTCAATGCCCCGGCACATGTACTTCTCATCAAAGGCCTTGGCCCGGATGGAGAAGTAAGCGGCGTAGAACGCCAGGGGCCGATGCACCTTATACCAGGCGATGCGGAAGGCCATCATCACATAGGCCACGGCGTGGGCCTTGGGGAACAGGTAGGCAATTTTCTTACAGGAGTCAATGTACCACTGGGGCACCCCGTGTTCCTTCATCTCGTCCTCGGCTCCATCGGGCAGACCTCTGCCCTTTCGCACAGCCTCCATGATTTTAAAGGCTCGGGTGTCTTTGAAGCCCTTGGAGATGAGGAAGATCATGATATCGTCACGGCAGCCGATGGCCTCGTTAACCTTGGCTGTGCCGGAGGTGATGAGGTCCTTGGCATTACCCAGCCACACGTCGGTGCCGTGGGAGAAGCCGGACAGACGCACCAGGATATCGAACTGGTTGGGGGTGGTGTCCTCCAGCATGCCTCGTACAAAGGAGGTACCGAATTCGGGAATGGCCACCGCTCCGGTGGGGCCCAGGATGGGGTCATCCGTAAAGCCCAGCTTCTCAGAGGTGGTAAACAGGCTCATAGTGTCCGGATCGTCCAGGGGGATTTTCTGGGGATCCACTCCGGTAATGTCCTGGAGCATTCGAATCATGGACGGGTCATCGTGGCCCAGCATGTCCAGCTTCAAGAGGTTGGACTCCATGGAGTGATATTCGAAATGGGTGGTGATAATATCGGAATCCTTATCGTCGGCCGGGTGCTGCACCGGGCAGAAGTCGTAAATCTCCTTGTCCTGAGGGATAACCACCATACCGCCGGGGTGCTGGCCCGTGGTACGCTTGACTCCCATACAGCCACGGGCCAGGCGCAACACCTCGGCAAAGGGCACGTTGTTGCGGCCCACCCGCTCCAGGTACTTGCGCACATAGCCGATGGCGGTCTTCTCCGCCACCGTGCCGATGGTGCCTGCCCGGAATACATGGTTGCTGCCAAAGAGCTCAAAGGTGTACTTGTGGGCGCTGGACTGGTATTCGCCGGAGAAGTTCAGGTCGATATCCGGTACCTTGTCGCCGCCAAAGCCCAGGAAGGTCTCAAAGGGGATGTTGAAGCCGTCCTTGGCATAGTCCGCCCCGCACACCGGGCACTTCATGTCCGGCATGTCGGCGCCGCAACCGTAGCCGTGCTCCACAGCATAGTCGAAGTCAGAATGCTTGCAGTTGGGGCAGCGGTAGTGGGCGGGCAGAGAGTTTACCTCGGTGATGCCCGACATGAAAGCCACCAGGGAGGAGCCCACCGAACCACGGGAGCCCACCAGATAGCCGTGCTCCAGGGAGTTCTGCACCAGCTTCTGGGCGGACATGTAGATAACGTCGTAGTGACAGCCGATGATGTCTTTCAGCTCGGCGTTGATGCGGTCCACCACGATCTGAGGCGGGTTTTCTCCATACAGGGCGTGGGCCTTGCCCCACACCAGGTCCTTCAGCTCGCCCTCCGAGTTTTCCAGCTTGGGGGTAAACAGGCCGTCGGGCAGAGGCCGCACGTTGTCACACCAGGAGGCCACCAGAGCCGGGCTGTCAATGACCACCTCATGGGCGGTCTCCTCCCCCAGGTAGGCAAATTCCTTCAGCATCTCGTCGGTGGTGCGGAAGTACAAGGGATTCTCGCTGTCGGCGTCGTCAAACTCCTTGGCGGCCAGGAGGATGTGGCGGTAGATTTCCTCCTCCGGGTCGGTAAAGTGGACGTCTCCGGTGGCGCACACCGGCTTGCCCAGCTTATGGCCCAACTCCACAATCTTCCGGTTGAAGTTGCGCAGATCCTCCAGGCTCTGGGCAATGCGCCGCCCCTCTTTATCCGGGCGGAGCATGTAGGCATTGTTGGACAGGGGCTGAATCTCTAAGTAGTCATACCAGGCGGCGATGCGCTCCAGCTCCCGGTCGTCCTTACCGTCCACCACTGCCCGAAACAGCTCGCCCGCCTCACAGGCAGAACCGATGATAAGCCCTTCTCGGTTTTCGTTGATGATGGACTTAGGCATGATGGGGAAGCGGTTGAAGTGTTCCAAGTGAGAAAAGGACACCAGTTTATACAGGTTGCGCAGGCCAGTCTGGTTCTTGGCCAGCAGAATCAAATGGTTGGCGCTGCGGCGTCCTCTTCCTCCCCGTTTCTTCCCGCCCAGTACTCCGTTGATTTGAGACACCCGCTCCACACCCAGCTCTTTCAGCATGGGAATCATGGCGGCGAAAATCTGGCCGCAGATGGCGGCGTCGTCGTCTGCCCGGTGGTGGTGGAAAGGAGGCAGTCCCAGGTGGGTGGACACGGTGTCCAGCTTGTGGTTGTTCAGCTGAGGGCACAGGTACTGGGCCAGAATGAGGGTATCAAAATAGAGAGGATCAAAGTCCCGGCCCGCTCTCTGGCAGTAGGCCCGGACAAAACCGGTGTCAAACTCCGCATTGTGGGCCACCAGCGGGGTGTCTCCCACCCAGTCCAGAAAATCCGCCACTGCCTGGGCGGGCTCTGGGGCTCCCCGCACCATCTCGTCGGTAATGCTGGTCAGGGACACGGTCTTCGGGCTCAGCGGATGGCCGGGGTCTGCAAAGGTGGAGTAGTGTTCCAGCACCTGGTCCCCCCGCATGCGCACCGCACCAATTTCAATGATGGCATCCGTGTTGGGGTCCAGTCCGGTGGTCTCCAGGTCGAAAGCGATGAACTCTCCATCCATAGGCATATCTCCAGGACCGTGTACAGACACCCGCTCGTCCACATCGTTTTGATAGTAGGCCTCCACGCCGTAGAGTACTTTGATTTTCTCCCCTCGGCCCGAGGCGTTGTAGGCATCCGGGAAGGACTGCACCACCCCGTGGTCCGTGATGGCGATGGCGGGGTGGCCCCACTCGATGGCTCGCTTGACGATGGCCTTGCCGTCACACAGAGCGTCCATCATGGACATCTTAGTGTGGAGGTGGAGCTCAATGCGCTTCTCCTCTGCGGTGTCCTTGCGCCCCTCGGGCATGGGCACCTCGTTGATGCCATAGGGCTCCAGCACCATGTCGTTTTCAAAGCGGCTCACGTTCAGCCGCCCCTGGACCTGGACCCGCTGGCCCTTTTTGATGCCCTTGACGATGGGGTTGGCCACCTCTCCCTCCAGGAACTGATTGACCCGGATGGAGCCGGTGTTGTCGGTGATATCAAAGCAGATCACCCACGCCTTGCGCTTGGGCAATTCCCGGTGCTCTACGTTGAACACGGTGCCCTCCACCAGCACGCTGCCCATATCCAATTGCAGCTCGCCCAGGGGCACCGGCTTTTTCTTGCCGTTGATCTTGCCGTAGAGCTGTTTGACCTTGGGCTTGCCGTGGCCGCCGCCTGGCATCCCCTGGTCCAGCACTTTCCGGCGCATGGCCTCCAGTTGGGCGTACAGGTCCCCACCAGGAGCGGGCTGAGATACCGCTGGGGGCGTCTCAACTGCCACTGGGGCAGGCTGAGGTGTCGCTGGGGGTGTCTCCACCGCCACTGGGGTCGGGGGCACCTCTGCCTGGGCAGCATGAAACTCCACCGCAGCCTGGTGCAGGTGGAAGGCCCGGGCCAGGCTCTGCTGGACCTGGTCCACCAGGTTGGGAGCCAGACGCTCCCCCTCCAGCTCCACCGTCATGGTGCGGGCCTGACGGTTCACCTTCACCCGGGTGGGATAGGCGGCAAAAGAAGTCAATACCCCTTCGGGGAAGGGGTATTGACCAAAGGTCTCTTGAAATGTCACTTGCTTGTCTGACATGTGATGTACTCCTTGTCACAGGGTATCAATGAGGGCCATAAGACGGGGAATGAGTTGGTCCTCCGGGGCCTTGTCCACGATCTCCCCGTGGAGGAAGAGCACGCCCTCTCCCTTGCCTCCGGCGATGCCCACATCGGCATGGCGGGCCTCTCCGGGGCCGTTGACCACGCACCCCATCACAGCCACGGTGATGGGCTTGTCCACGCCCTTCAAAAGCTCCTCCACCTTGTGGGCCATGGGGATGAGGTCGATCTGGGTGCGGCCACAGGTGGGACAGGAGATCAGCTCGGGGCCGTCCTTGCGCAGGCCCACCGCCTTGAGAATCTTCTTGGCCAGCACGATCTCCTCCACCGGGTCGGCGGTGAGGGTGACCCGGAAGGTGTCGCCGATGCCCAGGCCCAGCAGGCCGCCGATGCCAGCGGCGGACTTGATGGAGCCAATGTCGGCAGTGCCCGCCTCGGTGACCCCCAGGTGCAGAGGAAAGTCATACTTCTGGGCCATGAGCTGATAGGCCCGCATGGTGGTGGGCACCGAGGAGGACTTCATGGAGATGCAGATGTCCTCAAACCCGTACTTCTCCAGCAGGGCCACATGGCCCAGGGCGCTCTCCACCAAGGCCTCCGGGGTGGGTCCGCCGTACTTCTCCAACAGGGGCTTCTCCAGAGAGCCGCCGTTGACACCGATGCGGATGGGGATGCCCCGTTCCTTACAGGCCTTGGCCACCGCTTCCACCCGGTCCTCCGAACCGATGTTGCCGGGGTTGATGCGGATTTTATCAATGCCCCCCTCCACAGCGGTGAGGGCCAGGCGATAGTCGAAGTGGATGTCCGCCACCAGGGGCAGCGGGCTGCCCGCCTTCAAAGCGGCCACCGCCTGGGCGGCCCGCTCATCGGGAACGGCCACCCGGACGATCTCACAGCCAGCCGCCGCCAGAGCCCGGATCTGGGCCAAGGTGGCCTCCACGTCATGGGTGGGGGTGTTGGTCATGGATTGAATGGAGACGGGGGCGCCGCCTCCGATGGCGACGTTCCCCACATGAATTTGTCGAGTCATGCAAGGTCACTTCCTTTCCAGTATTTACACCACGATTTTCCACACATCCTGGAAGGCGATGAGGAGCATCACCACCAGCAGCAGCACCAGGGCCACAGCGTGGATATACCCCTCCAGCCGCTGGGGGATGTGCCGCCGGAAAAAGAGGTACGAAATGGCGTTGAGCAGGACGAAGAACACCCGGCCTCCGTCCAGAGCGGGAATGGGCAGCATGTTCATCACGGCCAGGTTGACAGCAATCAAAGCCATGATATAGAACACATTCTGAACGCCCACCAGGATGGAGTCGGACTGAGTGCCCACCTCGCTGACCACGTCCACCACACCGATGACGCCGGACATCTGGTCCACGCCCACCCGGCCGGTGACCAGGTCGCCCAGGGTCATCCAGACGGTGCGCACAAAGTCAAAGGTCTGGGCGGTGGCCAACTCCACCCTGCCCCAGATGGAAAGATCGTCTACCCGCTCAAAAATCAGGCCGAAGCCGTAGGAGGTCTGTCCCTGGTACTCATACTCAAAGCGCTCCATGGGCAGATCTTTAAGCACCACCTTTTCCCCGTCACGCCGTACCGTCAGGTCCATGCCGTTGCCGTCGTTGCGGGAGAGGAAGGTGAGCACATCCTCATAGACCCAGATGCCGTGGCCATCCACGGAGAGGATTTCATCCCCCACCATGAGCCCCGACTCCCCTTCCAGCTGGAAGCCGTCGGCCAGCTGGGTGATCACCGGCACCCGCACTTGGGTCACTCCCATATACAGCACCAGGACGATGACCAGGCCCATGAGAAAGTTCATAAAGGAACCGGCGCACAGGACGATGATTTTCTTCCAGGCGGGCTGGATGCTGAAGGCTCGCTCGTCCCCGGTGTCCTCGTCCTCCCCTTCCATGGCGCAGTAGCCGCCGATGGGGAAGGCCCGCAGGGAGTACTGGGTCTCGCCACGGGTACGGCTCCACAGCGCCGGACCCATACCGATGGCAAATTCATTCACTCGGATTCCCAACAGCTTGGCGGTGATGAAGTGCCCGAACTCGTGAATGGCAATCATCACGCCGAAGATGAGAATTGCCAAGAGAATAAAGAAGATTCGCTCCAAAGATGTTCACCTCAGATTAACAAGTCACGGACTGCCTGCCGGGCCTCCCGGTCTGCCTCCAGCACGTCCTCCAGGGTGTCGGCGGGTTTGGATGCCACCCGCTCCAAAGCGCCCTCCACCAGTCGGGCAATGTCCAGGAAGGAGATTTTCTCCTCCAGGAACAGCTCCACCGCCACCTCGTTGGCCCCGTTGAGGATGGCCGTGGAGGTGCCGCCCTTCTGGGCGCACTCCAGAGCCAATCCCAGGCACCGGAAGGTGTCCGGGTCGGGCTTGGCAAAGGTCAGGGGCGGACAAGTGAGCAGGTCCAGCGGGGTGGCTGGGCCGGGCGTGCGCTCCGGCCAGGTCAAGGCGTACTGGATGGGCACCCGCATGTCAGCGGTGCCCAGCTGGGCCAGAATGGCCCCGTCGTTGAACTCCACCAGGGAGTGGATGATGCTCTCACGATGTACCACCACCTGAATCTGCTGGGGTGGCATGTGGTAGAGCCGCATGGCCTCGATAAACTCCAGGCCCTTGTTCATCAAAGTGGCGGAGTCGATGGTGATTTTGGCTCCCATGGCCCAGTTGGGATGGCGCAGGGCCTGGGCACGGGTCACATGCTCCAGCTCCTCCTTGGTTTTGCCAAAGAAGGGACCGCCGGAGGCGGTGATGATGAGGCGTTTTACCTCGCCCCGGTCCTTGCAGCCCTGGAGGCACTGGAAGATTGCGGAGTGCTCGGAATCCACAGGGACGATCTCCGCCCCCTTCTCCTCTGCCCGGCGCATCACCAGGTCCCCGGCGCACACCAGGGTCTCCTTATTGGCCAAGGCAATGCGTTTGCCCTGGTCAATGGCGGCCAGGGTGGGCTCCAGTCCGGCGATCCCCACCACGGCAGTGACCACGGTGTCCGCCTGGGGCAGCGTAGCGGCCTCCATCAGGCCCTCCCGGCCCCCCACCACTCGGATGGAGGTGTCGGAAAGGCGCTGTTTCAAATCCCGTGCAGCAGCTTCGTCCACCGCCACCACCAGCTGGGGCTGGAACTGCCGGGCCTGCTCCTCGGCCAGCTCCACGCTGCGGTTTACCGTCAGGGCCGCCACCTGGTGGCCGCAGGCCTGGGCCACGTCCAGGGTCTGCCGACCGATGGAGCCGGTGGAGCCTAAAATGGATAAGGTTCGTTTCATGTTATCCCTCAATTTCTATATCTGGTCCAGGCCATGGTCACAGCACAGGGATGGCCTGGAGGATGAAGAGCACCACAGGGGCACAGAAAATCATGCTGTCAAAGCGGTCCAGCATCCCCCCATGTCCGGGGAGGAGATGCCCATAGTCCTTCACGCCGAATTCCCGCTTGATGAAGGAGAAGGACAGGTCGCCCAGCTCGGTGGCCAGAGCGCCCACCAGTCCCGAGAGCACCAAAGGCAGGAAGTTGACCGGATTGTGGCTGATGGCCTGAATGACGCCGCCGTAGGCCAGCGCATAGAGCACACCAAAGACGAAACCACCGATATAGCCCTCCAGGCTCTTATTGGGGCTGACCTTGGTGATGCCACGATGCTTTCCCAGGAACACGCCCACAAAATAGGCCCCCGCATCGGTGACAAAGGCCATGAGCACCGCAAAGAGCACCCAATACTCTCCATGGTCCATCAGTTTCAGCAAGACCAGAGCGGACAGCCCCAGGGGAATGAGCACGCCGGAGAACAGGGTGAGCATCACATGGTAAAAGCCGATGGGTGCCGTCCCCTCGTCATAGGCCCGGATGGCGCACCAAAAGGACACAGCCATCACCACAAAGGTACATACGCTTACCGTGGTGGTTCCCTTCCCCATCCAGCAACCCAGGGGGATCAGGGCGGCAGAAAGTACTGCAACACAGGTCATCCAGGGGGAAACTTTGTTTTCCCCCGCCGCACGCAGCAGTTCAAAGGAGGCGGCAGCGGCAATGGCTGCCACCACAATGGACCAAATCAGGGGCGAGCTGGGCAGCATAGCCAGCAACAGCAGAGGGACAAACACCACTGCAACCGCAATTCGTACCAACATCCCTTACACCCCTCCAAATCGCCGGGAGCGATTCTGAAAATCGGCAATTGCCCGCAGCAGTTCCTCTTTGGTAAAGTCGGGCCAGAGCACATCGGTAAAGTAAAACTCAGAGTAGGCAGACTGCCACAGCAGGAAGTTGGAGATGCGCACCTCGCCGCTGGGACGAATCACCAGGTCCGGGTCCGGTACACCGGCGGAGTAGAGCAGGTCACCCAGGGCCTCCTCGGTGAGGTCCTCGGGACTCATCTGTCCCTGCTGGCACCGGCGGGCAAACTCCGCTGCCGCCCGGATGATCTCCGCCCGGCCGCCGTAGTTGAAGCAGATGTTCACCTGGCAGCCGTCGTAGCCCTTGGAAATCTCCTCGGTCTGATGGCACAGCTCCTGGAGCTTGGAACTCAGGGGAGACAGGTCTCCGAAAAAGGCCATCTTCACCTTATCCTTGGCCATGGTCTCAATGGCCTCTTTCAGGTACCGCTCCAACAGGCCCATGATGGAGGACACCTCATCCTCCGGCCGCTTCCAGTTCTCCGTGGAAAAGGCATACACCGTCAGGTACTCCAGCCCCAGCTCCTTGGCATAGGTGGCAATGGTGCGGAAGGTCTCCGCCCCAGCGGCGTGTCCCGCCTTGCGGGGCAGACCCCGTTTTTTGGCCCACCGGCCATTGCCATCCATGATGATGGCAATATGCCGGGGCAAACGGCTCATATCTACCTGGGGTGTCTGGGTTTTACGATTAAATAACGCCATGTTCACCCATCCTAATCTATTTCAAAGTATGGACATTCCATCCCAAAAATACAACACAAGCGGGGCGTACCTTCGCCCCGCTGGTATTGCATGGTACAATGGTGTGGATTACACCGCCATGAGCTCCTTTTCCTTCTCAGCGGTGAGTGCATCGATCTCCTTGCACCGCTTGTCGGTGATGGTCTGAATCTCATCCTCGTAGTCCTTGAACTGGTCCTCGGTGATCTCAGACTTCTTCTTCAAATCCTTGAAGTGCTCCATGGCGTCCCGGCGGATGTTGCGGATGGCAACCTTGCCGCTCTCGCCATACTTGCGCACCTGCTTCGTCAGCTCCATACGGCGCTCCTCCGTGAGCTGGGGGAAAGCCAGGCGGATCACACGGCCATCGTTCTGGGGATTGATACCCAGATCGGAGCTCAGAATCGCCCGCTCAATGTCACGCAGCAGAGAGCTGTCCCAGGGCTGGATGGCCAGGGTGCGGGGATCGGGGGTGGAAATGCTGGCTACCTGCTGAATGGGGGTGGGAGTACCATAGTATTCCACCTGAATGCGGTCCAGAACACCAGCGTTGGCACGGCCGGCACGGACACCGGCAAAATCACTCTTGACCACCTCAATGGTCTTGACCATCTTTCCGTCAAAGGGCTTACACAGTTCCGTCATGGTTTTTCCTCCTTAATCCTTTACAATGGTACCAATTTTCTCACCACGGGCCACGCGGAGAATGTTCTCCGGGTCCTTCAGGGCAAACAGAATCACAGGGATCTTGTTGTCCATGGACAGAGAGGTGGCTGTGGAGTCCATCACCTGCAGGTGCTGGGCCAGAATATCATCATAGGTAATGGTGTCGTACTTCACCGCATTGGGGTCCAGATTGGGATCAGCAGAGTACACGCCATCCACATTCTTTGCCAGCAGAATGACGTCAGCGTCAATCTCAGCGGCCCGCAGCACAGCGGCGGTATCGGTGGAGAAGAAGGGGTTGCCGGTGCCGCAGCCGAAAATCACCACACGGCCCTTCTCCAGGTGGCGGATGGCACGGGAACGGATGTAGGGCTCGGCCATGGCCCGCATCTCAATGGCGGTCTGCACCCGCACGTCCACGCCCTTCTGCTCCAGGATATCAGCCAGGGCCAGACAGTTGATGGTGGTGGCCAACATGCCCATGTGGTCGGCACGGGTGCGCTCGTGCATACCCTTGCCGTCCTTCAGGCCACGCCAGAAGTTGCCGCCACCCACTACGATGCCGACCTCCAGACCAGCCTTGTTGCACCGGGCAATGGCGTCGCACACACGGTCAATCACATCAAAATCCAGCCCACGGCCAGCATCCCCGGCCAGAGCTTCACCACTGACCTTCAGCAGCACACGTTTATACTTCCATTCATTCATGGGGTAATACCTCCGAATTCTGTTATCAGCCCTATTTTAATACAGAATCTCCTTCTTGCCTAGTGGGAAAATTAATTTTTTCCCAAATCCCCTGGTCTCTCCCCTGCATACCTCTAAACTCAGGGGGATACATATAGAAGACAGGAGGGAATACTATGATCTGCAACATTTCTGAGCTGCAATATAAGGAAGTCATTGATATTGCCGATGGAACACGGTACGGATACATCGGGGATGTGGAAATCGACGCCCAAAACGGCACAATTGAAAGCGTCATCATCTCGGGAAAACCCCGGTGGTTCGGCCTGCTGGGCCGGGACCCGGACACCGTGTTTCCCTGGTCCTCCATCACCCGATTCGGCGAGGACCTCATTTTGGTGGACGGTCGGCAGCGGCGTCAGGAGGCAAACCCCGACGCCAAGTCCCGGCATCCATAATTTTATCGTAAAAAGAAGAAAAAACCACTTGCATATCCGGGAATTCTATGATAGAATTTCAGGGCATTCCGCACGGGGGCGGATTTTTCGTCATGTGCTTTCCTCAGGAAGGTTGGCGCAAGAGATGAGGCTCCCGGAGGTAGTAACTAAATTTTAGGAGGAACTAAACAATGGCAGTCGTATCTATGAAGCAGCTGCTGGAGGCCGGCGTGCACTTCGGCCACCAGACCCGTCGGTGGAACCCCAAGATGGCCACCTACATCTACACCGAGCGCAATGGTATTTATATCATTGACCTGCAGAAGACCGTGAAGAAGCTGGAGGAGGCCTACTCCTTCGTGCGTGACATCGCCGCCAACGGCCAGTCCCTGCTCTTCGTGGGCACCAAGAAGCAGGCTCAGGAGGCCATCAAGGAAGAGGCTTCCCGCTGCGGTATGTACTACGTCAACGCCCGTTGGCTGGGCGGCATGATGACCAACTTCAAGACCATGCGTACCCGTGTGGACCGTCTGAACCAGCTCAAGAAGATGCAGGAGGACGGCACCTTCGACATGCTCCCCAAGAAGGAAGTCATGAAGCTGCTGGGCGAGATCGAGAAGCTGGAGAAGTACCTGGGCGGCGTCGTGGAGATGAAGAAGCTCCCCGGTGCCCTGTTCGTGGTTGACCCCCGCAAGGAGCGCAACGCCATCAACGAGGCCCGCAAGCTGAACATCCCCATCGTGGCCATCGTGGACACCAACTGCGATCCCGACGAGATCGACTATGTGATTCCCGGCAACGATGACGCCATCCGCGCCATCAAGCTCATCTCCTCTGTCATGGCCAACGCCGTGCAGGAGGGCCGCCAGGGTGTGGACGCTGCTCCCGCCGCTGAGGCTGCTGAGGCTCCCGCTGCTGAGTAATCAGTGATTGGTTGGCGCCCGTCCCGTCGGGCGGGCGCCAATTCGTTTATTTACAAATTTGGAGGGAATATACTATGGGTATTACCGCTAAGGACGTACAGAAGCTGCGCGAAATGACCGGCGTGGGCATGATGGACTGCAAGAAGGCTCTCACCGAGGCCGAGGGCGACATGGACAAGGCCATCGAGATCCTGCGTGAGAAGGGTCTGGCTGCTTCCGCCAAGAAGGCTGGCCGCATTGCCGCCGAGGGTATGGCTTACGCCGCTGTCATCGACGGCGTGGGCGTGGTGGTGGAGGTCAATGCCGAGACCGACTTCGTGGGCAAGAACGAGAAGTTCGTCAACTTCGTCAAGGGCGTGGCCGCCACTGTGGCTGCCTGCAACCCCGCCGACCTGGACGCTCTGATGGCCTGCAAGTACGACGGCACCGACCTGACCGTTCAGGAGCAGCAGCAGGAGATGGTTCTGGTCATCGGCGAGAACATCAAGGTTCGCCGCTTTGCCCGCTTCGCTGAGGGCTTCTGCGTGCCCTACATCCACGCCGGCGGCAAGATCGGCGTGCTGGTCTCCCTGAACGTAGAGGGCGACATCGACGCCACCGAGATCGGCAAGGACGTGGCCATGCAGATCGCCGCTCTGAACCCCCGCTTCTGGGACAAGAGCCAGGTCACCGAGGACGTGCTGGCTGAGGAGAAGAAGATCATGCTGGTGCAGATGGCCAACGATCCCAAGATGGCCAACAAGCCTGACCAGGTCAAGGAGAAGATCGTGGACGGCAAGCTCAACAAGTTCTACTCCGAGAACTGCCTGCTCCAGCAGGAGTTCGTCAAGGACGGCGACCTGACCGTGGAGAAGTATATCGCTTCCGCTGCCAAGGCTCTGGGCGGTACCGTCACCTTCCGTGACGCCGTGCGCTTCGAGAAGGGCGAGGGCATCGAGAAGAAGCAGGAGAACTTCGCTGAGGAGATCGCCAAGCAGCTGGCTAAGTAATTTTATTTGCCAACCTTTTTCGGGGATGCAGGTTTCACCGCCTGCATCCCCTTTTTTCTTACGGAGGTGGTTGATTCATGAAACCTGTCATTATCAGTGCTGACGGAGAGCGAAAAGTATACGCCGTGCCCGATGTGGTGGCAGACAATCTGGAGGAATACTGTGAGGAATTTTGCTGCCAATGGCTGGTCAGCAGCCCAGACGCAAAAAAATACCGAACCCGAGGGGGACTGGTCTATAACGAAGAGGACTTTATCGAGTACTTAAATCGGTACAAATTCCCCGACACCCCCTCTACCCTGGTGCAAAACTTGGGCTGGATCGGCTTTGATACTCCGTTACCCCAAAAATATCAGGACTGCCCCTCTTTCAATTTCTAACCCCCGCCACGCCATACCTTTAGGTGGTTCTTTACAAATCAGCGGGAATGGATTACAATGTTCTTAGAAGTTTTGCATAGGAGGTGCTTTGGATGAAGCTCACATTTTTTGGTGCAGCCAAGGCCGTCACCGGCAGCTGCCACTGTGTAGAGTGTAACGGATACAAGGTGCTCATTGACTGCGGCCTGCAGCAGGGCCGGGATGAAATCGACAACACCCAGCTGGACTTTATGCCCAGCTACATTCAGGACGTCATTGTCACCCACGCCCACATTGACCACTCCGGCCGCATCCCGTTGCTCATCAAGCAGGGATTTGGCGGCAACATCTACTGCACCCGCCTCACCGCCCAACTGCTGGACATCATGCTGCGGGACTCCGCCCACATCCAAGAGAGCGATGCCAAGTGGGAAAACCAGAAGGGCCAACGGGCCGGCCGTCCCCCGGTGGAGCCCCTGTACACGCTGGCGGATGTAGAGCGTACCCTCCGCCACCTGGTGGTGTGCGAGTACGGCCAGGAATTGCAAATCAGCGAAAACATCAAGCTGCGCTTTATCGATGCCGGACACCTGCTGGGCTCTGCCAGTGCTGAACTATGGCTGACCGAGGACGGCGAGACCAAAAAGATTGTCTTCTCCGGGGATATCGGAAACCGGGAGCAGCCCATCATCCGGGACCCCCAGTTCATCTCGGAAGCAGACTATGTAGTCACAGAGAGTACCTACGGCGACCGCCTCCACGACATGGATGTGGACCCGGACTACACCGGAGATTTGGCCGCCCTCATTGACGAGACCCTCTCCAAAGGCGGAAATGTCATCATCCCCTCCTTTGCTGTGGGCCGCACCCAGGAGCTTCTGTACTTTATGCGTGAGATGAAGGAGCAGGGCCTGGTGCGCAGTGTCCCCGATTTTCAGGTGTATGTGGACTCCCCTCTGGCCGGGGCCGCCACCCGGATTTTCTCCGGCGATCTCCACGGCTATCTGGATGAGGAGGCCATTGAGGCCTTAAAAGGCGGAGCCCTGTTCCGCTTCCCCGGCCTGAACATCACCGAATCCACCCAGGAGTCCATGGCTCTCAATGCCGATCCCAACCCCAAGGTCATCATCTCCGCCTCTGGCATGTGCGATGCCGGACGTATCCGCCACCACCTCAAGCACAATCTGTGGCGAGAGGAGTGCGCCATCGTGTTCGTAGGCTACCAGGCCGAGGGCAGCTTGGGTCGGCGGCTTCTGGACGGGGTGACCCACGTCAAGCTCTTCGGCGAGGAGATCTCGGTGCGGGCCCGTATCGTCAATTTCCCCGGTCTCTCCTCCCACGCCGATAAAAACGACCTTATCGCCTGGATGGAGGCCTATTCTCCCAAGCCCCAGCACGTCTTTGTGGTCCACGGCGAGAGCAGCGTCACCGAGCACTACGCCCAGACCCTCCGGGACCTGGGCTTCCAGGCCCACTCCCCTAACTACGAGGAGGTCTACGACCTGCTGCACAACCGGATGCTGGCCCCCGGTGTCATTCTGGAACGGAAGCCCGCCACAGCCCTACCCGCCCCCGCCTCCCCCGCCTACCGCCGTCTGGAGGATGTGGGTAAGCGGCTGATGGAGGTCATCGCCCACAACAAGGGCGGCTCCAACAAGGACCTGGGCAAGTTTGCCGACCAGATTCGGGCCCTCATTGACAAATGGGACCGTTGATGCACTCCAGTATGTAAGGAGACGAGAAACTCTATGCACTTACCCCATGTACACCGCCGGAATGCCGCCCTGCTCCCAGCTGCCGCTGGGTTCGGCGCACTTCTGTTGGTGTTTGGCCTGTTTCATTCCCAAAATCTTTTTCAGGGTCTATGGACCCTTCTCAGCCATGAGGATGTCCTCATCACTGACTATGTTGCCCTGTGCGGGATCGGCCCTGCGTTTGTCAACGCAGGGCTGGTCACTCTCATCGCCGTAGGCATCTTCTATCTGGTGGGTGAGACGCCCAACGGCTCCACTCTGGTGACCATCAGCCTCATGGCGGGCTTTTCCCTGTTTGGCAAAAACATTCTCAACATCTGGCCCATCCTCTTTGGCACGGCCCTCTACGCTCTCTGGCGGAGGGAGCCCTTTTCCAAGTACGTCAATGTGGCCATGTTGGGCACTTCTCTTGCCCCCATGGTCAGCTTTATGGGCTGTGATGTGTCCCCCTGGCTGGGGGCTGTTGTGGGCCTACTCATTGGCTTTCTCATTGCCCCGGTATCTGAGTACGCCTTCCGCATTCAAAACGGCATGAACTTGTATTCCACCGGCTTTGCCTGTGGGCTGGTGGCCATGATCTTTGTCCCCATCTTCAAAGCCTTGGGCCTGAACCCCGCCTCCCACCTGATCTGGTCTGCGGGAAACAACCTCACCTTCGGTATTTTCCTGGCCGCTGTCTGTGTCGCCCTCATTGTGGCTGGGCTCATTCCCAACCCTCGCACCACCTTGCTGGGCTACTGGCGGTTGCTCCAATCCTCCGGCCGGGCCCCCAGCGACTACTTGCGTGTGTTCGGCCACGGCCCCGTGCTGGTGAACATGGGGGTCAACGGACTGTTTGCCATGGTGTACATTTTGGTCACAGGCGGAGACTTGAACGGACCCACCCTAGGTGGTATCTTCACCATCATGGGCTTTTCCGCCTACGGAAAGCACCTGCGCAACATTGCCCCGGTGATGATTGGAGTGCTGCTGGGCAGCACCTTCCTCCACGTCTCCGCCAGCCATGAGTCGCTCCAGCTGGCCTCCCTGTTTGGCACCGCCCTGGCCCCCTTCTCCGGGGTGTTTGGCTGGCCCTTTGGAGTGGTGGCCGGACTCATCCACTCGGCAGTGGTACTTCAGGCCGGGCTGCCCCTGGAGGGCATGAACCTGTACAATAACGGCTTTTCTGCGGGTCTGGTGGCCCTGGTGCTCTATCCGGTGATCACCTCCCTGTTCCGCCACCGCCGTCCCACCCTTCAGGACGAGGACCTGTTTGAAATTTACGAAAACGACACCCCCCAATCCCAGGAGTTGCTGGCTGCCCATACCCACGACGGCATGGAAGATCCCCTGTGACGTTGACACAGGCCGATCACTCTGATAAAATGATGAGCTGCAAATAAGCAGCCCCCGCCATACAACAGGAATGGATGAACGAGAAGTTCATCGGGCGCACCACAGGGTGCTCTTGATGAACTTCTTTCTCATTCTGGAAGGAGCAACTATGAACAAAAAAACGATTCTCACCCTTCTATGCTCCACCACTCTCGCCCTATGCATGGGATGTACGGCCTCTCCCCCCTTGTCCACGCCTTCCAACTCCGACTATTCCGTGTCTACCCTCAAGTTGGAAGGTGGCACAGACTGGGGCGCTCCCAACCCGTTTCTCTGCCAGTCCCGGGGCCCCGGCACCGCCAAAATGAAGCTGGTGTACGGCAGCCTGCTGGAAAAAGACGAGGAGGGAGACGTGCCCTGGCTGGCTGAGAGCTGGACGGTGGACGGCAGCGACTACACCTTCACTCTCTTTGATAACGCCTCCTTCCAAGATGGAAATCCCCTCACCGCCCAGGACGTAGCCTTTACTCTGGACTACTACCGGGAGCACCCCCCGGTATCCAATTCTCTGGGCGTGGGTGAGGACTTCCTGGTGGACCACTACACGGTGGTGGACGACCACACCATTACCCTGACGGTGGACGAGCCCGATGCCGACACCCTGTCCAATCTGGGCAGCTTTGTCATCCTCCCCCAGCACATCTGGTCAAAGGTGGAGGACCCCTACTCCTACACCGGGGAGGGCTATCTGGTGGGCAGTGGGGCCTTCTCCTGCACTCAGTACGACGGTGCCACCGGGCTCTATGAGTTCACCGCCTACGAGGGATGGTGCAATGGAACGCAGGGAACGGAGAAAATCCAGTTTATCCCCGTCAGCGACCCTCTGCTGGCCTTTGACGCCGGAGAGCTGGACATCACCTCCCTTCCCGCCGACCTGAAAGACAGCTACCTCAGTGACCCCAACATCGGCCTGGTAGACAAGGCCAACGACATGGGGTATAAGCTGCTCATCAACTACGAGAAATGCCCGGAATTTCTGGATTTGAGCTTCCGCCAAGCGGTGTATGCCGCCATCGACCGCCAGAGTGTGGTGGACAACGTGTTCCGGGGGGCGGGTACCGTGGGCAGTGCGGGCTATGTCCCCCAGGGAAATATCTTCTACAATGAGAATGTGGTGCAGTACGACTATGACCCTCAAAAGGCACAGGAGGTGTTGGGCGATGAACATCTGTCTGTCACCCTTCTCTGCGGCAACAGCGCCGACGACCTGGCCATAGCCGAAATCATCAAAAACGGTCTCACCCAGGCGGGAATGACCGTGTCCGTCACCGCCTACGACTCTGCCACCCGGGATGATACCATCAACCGGGGCACCTACGAGTTCGCTCTGGTGGGCAACGGCGGCTGGGGCAACAATCCCCCCACCTACATGCGCACCCTCTTCTCCGATGTCTCCAAGTTCTCCGGCACCAATCCCCACTCCATGGGGGCCATCGGCTACTCCAATGCGGAAATGACCCGTCTGGCCGAGGGACAGCAGTACGAGACCGACTTTGACCAGCGCTTGGCCATGTTCCAGGAGCTGGAGCTGCTGGTGAGTCAGGAGATTCCCATTCTTGTCATTGCCAACCAATCCACCTATTCCATGTATCGAAAGGACTACTACGACGGATGGATGAAAACCTACGCCTACCAACAGGCCGAACAAAACCGACTCTCCTACATGGAGCGCTGACCGTCCCCATGGCCCGCCGCATCCTGCTGCTCCTGCTCTCCTGTGTGGCCATTTACCTGCTCAACTTCTTCATCCCCCGGCTCATGCCGGGAGACCCCTTTGACTACACCGCCTCTGGGTCCGGGGAGGATGTGGCCGTGGTCTACACCCAGGAGCAGAAGGAACAGCTGCGGGAATACTACGGCCTGGATAAGCCTTGGCCTCAGCAGCTGGCGGACACCGTGGTACGCAATCTCCACGGAGACCTGGGCCAGAGCATCCACTACAAGCGCCCGGTGGCAGACCTTCTCCTGGAGCGTCTGCCCTGGAGCCTGTGGATGATGGGGGCTTCCCTGCTGTTGAGCCTCCTCCTGGGGGTGGGGCTGGCCCTGGTCTGTGTGGGCACCCGGCATGGGCACCGCATTTTGGCCCCCGCCCTCTCTGCCCTAGCAGAATTTCCACCCTTTCTCACAGGTGTGCTCCTGCTGTTTCTGGTGGCTGCCCGGGTGTCCTGGATTCCTCTGTCGGGAGCGGTAACCCCCTTCGCCCAGTACGCCTCTCTTTGGCAACAGCTGGGTGACATTCTGCTCCACAGCCTCATGCCCATTGCCGCCCTCACGCTGGTAACCTGCCCCAAGTTCTTCTTCACCGCCTGGGCCAGCTTCTCCTCCGTGCTCCAACAGCCCTACATGGTGAGCGCCAGAGCCAAAGGTCTGAGGCGGCGTCGGGTGTGGCCCTTCTATCTGCTGGCCAACAGCATCACCCCCATTGTGGCCCGGCTTTTTCTCTCCGTGGGCTCCGCCGTAGGGGGCACCATTCTGGTGGAAAACGTCTTTGCCTATCCGGGTCTGGGTACCGTTCTGCGAGAAGCAGTGACCTACCGGGACTACCCCATGATTCAGGGGGTCTTTCTCCTCTCGGCCCTGCTGGTGCTGGTGAGTCTCACCCTGGCAGACCTGTGCAACCACGCCGTGGAGCGGGAGGTGGAGCCATGAAAAAGAGCCTGCTCATCCCTCTCACCCTCTTTCTCGTGCTGGTCATGGTCTTTCTCTGGGGCGTCACCTTCTATCCCTGGGACGCCTCTCTCCCCTCTGGGGACTCCCTTCAGCCTCCCTCTGCCTCCCACTGGCTGGGCACTGACAACCTGGGGGTGGATGTGTTTGCCCAAATCTCCGCCGGCTTCTTCCGCAGTATGGGAATTGGCATCATGACCGCCCTGTGCACCTTTCTGCTGGGAGGCGGATTGGGCACGGCTGCGGGACTGCTGGGCGGCTGGGTGGACCACGCCATCGGGCTGCTCATTCAGATTTTTCTCTCCATTCCCCAACTGCCTGTGATGATTGTGCTGGGGGCCTTTCTGGGCCAGAACACCTGGAACATCATCTGGATTCTCTGCCTGTTCTCCTGGGCCCCGGTGGCCAAGGTGATGCGAGCCAAAACCCGTTCGGTGTGTCACCGCCCCTATGTGGCCATGGCCCGTGTGTACGGCGGCGGACTCTGGTACCTCATCCGCACCCACTTAGCCAGGGACCTGCTCCCCCTGTTGTCGCTGAACGCCCTGGGGGTGGTGGGAAAGTCCATCCTTCAGGAGTCCTCCCTGGCCTTTCTGGGCCTGTCCGACCCCCTGGCCCGGTCCTGGGGGCTGATGGTCGCCCGGGCCACCCAGTTCCCCGGCATTTACCGCACCCCATTCTGGCTCTGGTGGCTGCTGGCCCCCGTTGTGGCCATGGTGGTGTCCACCCTGCTACTGCGCCTGATGGTGCAGGCCATTCAATTACCCAAATCCTAGGAGGGGTACCGTGCTGCTCCAAGTTCAAGAACTCTCTGTGTCCTACCCACAATTTCACCTACACCCACTTAGCTTCCAGCTGGACCGGGGAGAAATTCTCTCGGTCATCGGAGAGTCCGGCAGCGGGAAGACCTCACTGGTCCAGGCCATCTCCTGTTTGCTCCCCCCAGAGGGAAAAGCAGGGGGCCAGGTGCTCCTCCATGGGGTGGATTTTCTCAAGATGAAGGAACCCCAGCGGCGCAAACTGCGCATGAAGTCCCTCTCTGTGGCCTTTCAAAACTCGGTGGAGTGGCTCAATCCCAAGCTGACCTTGGGCCAACACCTCCACGAGGTGCTGGTTCAGGCCTATCCCCCGGATCAATGCACACAAAAAGCCCACGCCCTCATGGAACTGGTGGGATTGTCGCCGGACCACCTGTCCCTCCGTCCCCACCAGCTGTCCGGGGGCATGGTACAGAAATTTTTATTGGCCAACGCCGTGGCCCTAGACCCGGAGTTGGTGCTGTTGGACGAACCCACCGCCAGCCTGGACCCAGAGTCCTGCGCCGCCGTGCGCTCGGTCATAGAGACGCTGCGGGACAACCTGGGCACCGCCTTTCTGGTGGTCACCCACGACATGGGGCTGGCCCGTACCCTGGGTGGGCGCACCATGGTGCTCTACCAGGGACATGTAGAGGAGACAGGTCCCACAGGACCCATTCTGGACCGTCCCCGTCACCCCTACACCCGGGGCCTGCTTCAGTCTGCCGTCACCCTCAATCCTCTGCGGGACCTGTGGGGCATCCGCCCCAATACCACCCAGGAGCAGCCCGGGCACCACTGCTGTCCCTTTTACGGGCGGTGCACCCAGAGCATTCCGCTGTGCGGTGAGAGCGCCCCAAGCTTGGAGCCTCAGCCGGATGGGCGGGCTCTGGCCTGCCACCGGGGCGGTATTGTACCCATGCTCTCCTGTCACGACCTGTCCCACAGCTACGGAGCCACTCCCGTCCTGCACCACATAGACCTTACCCTGTATGCCGGAGAGATCGTGTCCCTGGTGGGCCGCTCCGGGGCGGGCAAAACCACCTTGGCCCGCCTGCTGTCTGGTCTGCTCCCCTGCTCCGCCCACAGCTCCATCCGTTTTCAGGGGCAGGAACAGGCTTTGCTCCCCCTCCACCGGCAGCTGGGCGGTATCCAGATGGTCCTCCAAGACAGCCAAGCCGCCCTCAACCCTCACCTGACGGTGGAGGAGGCGGTGTCCGAACCCATGCGACTGGCCAAGGCCTATGACCCTCAGCGACTTTCTCGGGCCCTGGAGGATGTGGGCCTGTACACCTGCGACAACTTCTACCGTCGCAAGGTGGGCGCTCTATCCGGGGGCCAAAAACAGCGCCTGGCCCTGGCCCGGGCCCTCACCATGGAGCCTGCGGTGCTGCTGGCTGACGAACCCACCTCCATGTTGGACCCCTCCGCCAAGGCAAACCTGCTGCGCATGCTCAAAGGCCTGCAATACCGCCGAGGCTTCTCCATGCTGATGATCACCCACGACCTATACAGCGCCTGTAAAATCTCCGACCACATCTATCTGCTGGATGGAGGCACCCTGCACCCAGTGAACCCCGATCAGGTTCTACACACGGATTTCACTTCCATCTTTACCCACAAGGAGGAACACCCCTATGAATGAACAAAAACTTTGGGAGGACTGTGTGTCCTTCCACGGCCATGCCTGCGGCGGCCTCACCATTGGCTACAAAGCCGCCCTCTACGCCATGGAACTGCTGGGCCTGTCCCGCTCCGAAGACGAGTCTGTGGTGTGTATCACGGAAAACGACGCCTGTGGCGTGGACGCCATCCAGGTCATTCTGGGGTGCAGCATCGGCAAGGGAAACCTTCTATTCCACCTGCGGGGCAAGCAGGCCTTCTCCTTCTATGAGCGCATCAGCGGGCGGTCTGTGCGCCTGGTGCTCCGCCCCACCCCGGACAACCTCACGAAAGAGGAGAAGTTCCACTATCTACAGAGCAAAGCCCCAGCGGAGCTGTTCGATGTAAAAGAGACGGTGCTCTCCCTGCCGGAGTGCGCCCGTCTCTTTGTCTCAAAGCCTTGCAGTTGTTGCGGGGAACTCACCGCCGAGTCCATGCTGCGGCTGGAAAACGGGAAGCTGGTGTGCCTGGACTGTGCCCACCCCTACCACCGCTTTGACGTGTGAGGGTCACTCCTCCCCCACATAGCGAAACCGGGGCACCTGCTGGCCCGACACCTCTACCAGCTCACTCCACATCTTCGCCGGACGTACCCACAGGCCGCATTCCCCGTACAGAGCCCGGTACACCACCATGGGCTCCAGGGTCTCCGAGTGGGTGGCCAGTCCCAGAACCTCATAGTCGTTGCCCTTGTAGTGGCGGTATTTGCCCGGACGGATGTCGTACTGATTCATATCCAGTTCCCCCTTCCATAAAAATCGCTGGGCAAGAGTATACCACACTCCAAGTATCTTTTCCATGCACTATCAAAAACGGAGCCAAGGTTTCCCCTGGCTCCGTTTTTTGTGGAGCGTGTTACTTCTCTCCCAGCTTGTTCTTTCGATACACGAGACAGGCCATGCCCACCAGGGAGATGGCACCCGCCATGCTCCACAGCATCAGGGCGGCGTTGTCCCCGGTCTGAGGCACCTGATTTTCCGGTTTCTCCGTGGCCTCAGGCTTATTGGTAACTTCAGGCTTATCGGTGGTCTCAGGAGCACCACCAGCGGTGAGTCCGTCCATAGCCTTGGACAGCTTCTCCACAGCGGCATCCACAGCAGCCTGGTCGTCCTCGGTGAGGCTGTTGTCAGCCATCACAGCCTGGGCATTGGCCAGAGCGGTGCGGAAGGTGGCCACGGAAGCGGCGGTATAGCCGGACAGATCCATGCTCTCGGCCTTGTTGATGAGGTCTTCCAGGATGGACTTGTCCGCCTTGAAGCGCTGAGCCAGGATGGCATTCAGCAGAGCCTCAGCGGCGGGCTGGACATCTTCATCCATGGCATCGCCGTCGTCCATCACGTCCTTGGCAGCGGCCAAGGCATCCACCAACATCTGCCAGTTATCCTGGACGTACTTATCCTGGTCGGCAATCATGCTCTCAGCCTTGGCAATCAGCTGCTCCAGCATGGTCTTGTCGCCCTGGGTGAGGCCCAGACCCCAGATACCCTTCAGCAGGGCGTCCCAGGCGCTGTTGACCTCTTCCTGGGTGGCCTTCTGGTTGTCCAGAACCACCTTGGCATTGGCCAGAGCCTTCTCGAAGGCCGCCTTGGCGGTGTCGGTGACACCCTCCGTGGAGAGGGTCAGAGCGTACTCATAGGTCTTTTGCAGCAGGGTCTTGTTGGCGGGCTTGGTGTCCTCCGCCTTGGCCAGCAGCACAAAGGCGGTGTCAGCACCGTTGGTGTGATCGCTGGTCCAGCAGACCATGCCATTGTCCACGGTGAAGGTCACTTCCTCATAGGTGCCATCCTGGCGGAACTCATACAGGGCCAGGGTATCCAGGTCCATCTCGCCCACGGGCATGGAGATCATGATCTCCCCGGAAGGAGTCACAGTCTCTTCCCCGCTGGTCAGGCTAACGGACTGGGCGTTGATGGAGGAGCCCTTGAGGATGGACTCGGCCATCTCCAGGAACTTCTCGTTGCTGGACTGGTCGGTCACCTGGAGCACGGTGTCAGAGGGCAGCACGCCCACGTCGCCGTGGACACGCACGCCGCTGGCCTCGTCATACAGATCCACAGACAGGTTGCCCACCTGGTCGGCGGTGGCGGCAAAGTCGTACAGTCTCAGGCTGTCGATCTGGCCCTGGAAGGCCTTGGTCTGGCTACCGATGCGCATGAGAGGAGTGACCAGAGAAGCCCACTTGTTGCCGCCTTCCTCGGTGCGCTCCAGCGTCTGGATCTTCTCGCCATTGACGTACAAGGTAGTCTTGGTGAACTCCATCACCATGGTGATGTGCACCCACTCGCCCTTGGGCAGAGCATAGTTGAAGGAGTAGTCTCTGGCCTCACGGGAGAAGCCCAGGTTTCCGGTCTCCTTCTGCACGGCCTTGATCTGACCGATCTCGGACTCGAAGAGGATCTGCTCCTCGTCGCCGCTGTTGGCGTCCCGCTTGACCCAGAAGTCCAGAGTGGTATTCAGGCCCTTATCCTCCAGAGGAGTCTCCACATAGCTGGAGCCGCCCTTCAGAGTCAGAGCCGTGCCGTCATGGCCCTCTTCATAGGCCACATTCTCACCTTCGGATACCAGGTCGTAGTGGTTCATGGAGTTGTCCTGAGTCTTGGCATCCTCGTCAAAGTCGTAGGACAGAACGGTGTCGTTCTTGGTCTCCACTTCATAGGTGGGGTTGGTATTGGGAGCGTAGCCGGTCTCGTCCACAATGGCCTCCAGCTCGGCCAGGGTGTTGTCCTTGCCATCGCCCCAGGTCTTGGCCGCCACAACGGGCAGAGCGTCAAAGAGACGATCCAGGGTCTCCATGTCAGCAGTGCCGTTGTCATTGCCGCCGGTGCAGTCGTTCCACAGAGCGTAGGAGCCGCCCAGAATCTGAGGATCGCCTGCGGGAACCTTGAAGGAACGATAGATGTTGCTGGGATCAAAGTTGTTGTAGATGTGACCCTTGTTCAGGTAGTCGTAGTAGTAGCCAGCGCCGGGCACGATGTAGGTGTCGCCGTCGTTGATGTTGATCATCTGGTAGCCCAGGTCATACATCTCCTTGGCATTGGCGTAACCGGTGTACCACATGTACAGCTGCACGCCCTCCACCTGCACGGGGGTGGTGCCGTGGTTCTCAGTCTGGGAACCCCAGGCGCGAGGTGTGTGGCCCTTCTCCAGGATGTACTTGAGCATGGTGTCCTGGTAGGCGCGGAAGGCTTCCTTCTCCTCCTGGCCGCTGCCCTTGTACTCATCGGTACCGATGTTGATGACAGCGTCCTCCAGGAACACGGGGTCCTCACCGTCCAGGTACTCATCAAAGACGCTCTGGACAAAGGGAGCGGTCTCGGGGTTCTGCACGTCCAGATACTCTTCCTTGCCGGGGCGGGCCAGGTCGGGGCGGGCCTCGGTGAAGGGCAGAGAGTGTCCGGGAGTGTCGAACTCAGGCACCACCATCACACCCTGCTCCTTGGCGTCCACCTGGAACTGACGGAACTCGTCCTTTGTGTAGTACATGCCCTCGGGGTTGGTGAGGTTGGGCACATCAGACTCCAGGGGGAAGCCGCCAAAGGAGAGGTCAAAGGTGTTGTCGCTCATATGCGCATTGAAGTCGTTCATCTTGTACCAGGACATCTGGGAAATCCAGTCCTCCAGGAAGTACAAAGGCACATAGCGGCGTGCAATGTCCATGCTCAGGCCACGGACCTTGTACTTGGGATAGTCACGCACATCGCCCTGAGGGATGGTATCCCCGGTCTGCTTGAGGATCTGGAGGATGGACCGGGTAGACCAGTAGGCGCCGGTCTGGTGGCTGGCCTCGATGGTGATGTATTCCCCAATGTGCAGATCATAGGTCTCCTCGTCGAAGGGGATGTCGCTGGAGACAAAGTAGAAGTCGCCAGCCGTGGGATTGCTGCCCCGCTCCACGGCAATCGTCTTGCCCACGATGTCCTCATAGTCATCGGCAAAGCGATTGGCCATGGTGACGTACTCTTCACTCAGAGCGGGGTCCACCAGGATGCGGGCGCCGTCCCGAATGGTGAAGTCGCCGGTGGTACCGAACCACTGCTGCAGCTCAGGGATGACCTTAGGCTTTGCATTCTGAGACTCGTCGGCGCTGTGCAGGCCGGGAACCTCCACGCTCACCTCATAGAGCTGGTAGTTGTCGGGCTGGTTCTTGCTCTCCAGACGGAAGCCTACCGACACGGTGGTGTCCACAATGGGACGGATGATGTTGCGGTCGGCGTCAATGACCTGCTCGTAGTCGGTGCCCAGATAGGTAACCGCAATGGACTGGGGGAACTTCTCAGGCAGTGTCAGGCTGGTGTCATCCTCGTCGATGGTCATGCCGTCCAGCAGCTGCTTGGCCTGGTCAAAGACGTTGACAAAGTCCAGGTCCTGGTGCAAGGAGAACTCCTTGACAGCGCCGTCCCCATCCAGGGTCACCCGGACATAGCGCTGGTTGTATGCCAGGTCCAGAGCTACTTCGGTAGCGACATCCGGGGTTTCGCTGGTGGTGTACACGCCCTCCCAGCTCTTACCATCGCTGGAGACCTCCACATGATAGGCCGCTGCGGTATCCCACTGGATCTGATAGCGGTTATACTTCAGGGAAGCGCCCAGGTCCACGGTGAAGGAATCGCCGCTGGCGCCCTGCCACACGGTCTCCAGGTTGTCGTCGGTGACTGCGGTGGCGTCTGCCCCGTTGGAGACACTGATGTCCTTATTGGTGGTCTTGTCGGTGCCGCTCACGTCGGGGGTGTAAATCTCCACCTCGTACAGGGACAGGCTGGGATAAGCGCCCTCCTTGAGCTTATCAATAACCACCTTCACATACCGAGCCGTCACAGGGGCGTCCAGAGTGACCCGGTCGGACACCGGATACCCTTCGGTGTTCTTCTCAGCGGTGTAGACCGTGGTCCAGTCGGTGCCGTTGTCAGAGACCTGAATGTGGTAGTCCTCCACCACGGGCTGCTCCCACTCCAGATTGATGATCTGGAACTCCTGAGGCTGACGCAGGTCGATCTGCACCCAGCCGGGAGCGCCTGCCTCGCTGGACCAGCGAGACTGGTCGCCCTTGGAAGCGGTGCGGTTGACGATGCCATCTGTCATCTTGTCCGGTCCCCAATAGGAGATGGGAGAGGCGTAGGCACTGGCTGTCTTCCCCAGGGCCAGGTTGGCAGGGTCTTTGTTGAGCAGTTCCTGCACCACTTCGCCTTCCTCGCCAAACACCCGGAACTCATAGATGCCAATGCAGGGATAGCCTCCGCCCTGCTTATTGGCCCACATGCGGGCATAGCGCATACCCTCCAGGGGCTTGTCCAAGGTGTAGGTCAAGGTGTGTGGATCAAACCGCTGGCCACCGTTGACATCCTTGGTGTGCTCGGTATACTCGTCCACATTGACTCCGTCTTCATCGGAGTACGCATCCACCCAGTCGGTGCCGTTGGCACTGAACTGGATCTTGTAGGGGTTGGCGTGGGGCTCCACCCACACCACCTGGAAGCTGTGAATGGTGGCATAGTTCTCCAAATCCACCATCAGCCAGGTCTCGCCTGCGCTCATGGCGCTGGACCAACGGGAATTGGCGTTATCGCCGGTACAAGAGCCATCCACGGCATTGGAGGCCACCAGCCCATAGCCCTCGTCGTTCTTGGATGTTGCGGGCTTGCTCAACGCCAGGTTGGGGTATTCCGAATCACCCGCTGCCCGAGCATTTGGCATCAATCCCACATTTGCCACACTGCTTACCATCATTGCGCCTGCCAGCATCAGGGCAGGCCAACGACCATGCTTTTTCATGTTCTTACCTCCCATGTCATAAGAAATTGCAGCATTCTCTCAAAACCTTTCCTTTCCCTATCACCTTCCATTCTTACGTTGCATCGGATACCCGACTCAGGGCGGTACACCCCACACACAAACCCTTGACCAATTTCTGTGGGGGTGTGTACCGCCCATATTCAACTGCTTTTTACAGAAAGCGTCTTACTGCTGACGCATCACTGTCTTTTTCTCTTAAACCAAACGCTCATAGCTCCGCCCAGGGAGGCCAGGCCAACTGTCAGCCACAGCATCAGGCCACTGTTGTCTCCGGTCTGGGGCACGTTGTTCTCCGGCTTCTGGGTGGCCTCGGGTTTCTGAGAAGTCTGGGGCTTGTCGCTGGGCTGAGCCTCGCCCTCAGCAGTGAGGCCGTCCATAGCGGCAGTAAGCTTGTCCACAGCGGCGTCCACGGTGTTCTGGTCGTCCTCGGTGAGGCTGTTGTCAGCCATCACAGCCTGGGCATTGGCCAGAGCCGTGCGGAAGGTGGCCACGGAAGCGGCGGTATAGCCGGACAGATCCATGCTCTCGGCCTTGTTGATGAGGTCCTCCAGGATGGACTTGTCCGCCTTGAAGCGCTGAGCCAGGATGGCGTCCAGCAGAGCCTGGGCGGCAGGCTGCACGTCCTCATCCATGGCGTTGCCGTCGGCCATGACCTTCTTGGCCTTGGCCAGAGCATCCACCAGCTCCTGCCAGTGATCCTGGACGTACTTATCCTGGTCGGGAATCATACTGTCAGCCTTAGCAATGAGCTGCTCCAGCATGGTCTTGTCGCCTTGGGTGAGGCCCAGACCCCAGATACCCTCCAGCAGGGCATCCCAGGCGGCGTTCACCTCAGCCTGGGTGGCGTTGGTGTTGTCCAGAACGGCCTTGGCATTGGTGAGAGCCTCCTCAAAGGCGGCCTTGGCTGCGTCGGTGACGCCCTCAGTGGAGAGAGTCAGGGCGTAGTCGTAGGTCTTTTGCAGCAGGGTCTTGTTGGCCTGCTCAGGGGCCTGTTCCGTCTGATAGACGGCCAACTCGTGGAGCTCCAGGCCGGAATTCTCCGCCCAGGTCAGCTTGAGATTGGCGGCGTTGGCGTACTGGCCCAGAGCGATGTCAGCATAGGCCTCGGTGGTGGTGGCCACCTCTTCCCATGTGCCCTCTGCTGTCTCTGCCCACAGAGTGACAGCGCTACCCTCATTTTTCACCAGAATAAAGTTGGTGATATCCAGACCGGCGTTGCTCCAGATCACTTCACCAGCCCCTTGGCCAGCAGAGACAGAGGTAAACAGGTTGCTGTCCACCAGCTTGTCCACATCGCCCACGGTGCCGCTGACCCGCAGCACGTCCTCGGGCACGGTGGTGTTCACTTCAATTTCACCCACCTGAATCCACTTGGAGGGAATGTTATCGGTGATTTCAATGTACCGAGCCTCCACAGCGCCGCACTCCACCAGGTTTTCCAGCCCGGCGTTGCTGAAGGAGATGGGTTCGCTCCAGTTCTCCTTGTCCGTACTCAGCCGAATCTGGCCAGAGGACAGGGCATCCTTCACGCAGTAGATTTTCACGTCATAGACCGGCACAGTCTTGCCCAAATCCAGGATAAAGGTGCGGTTCTCGCTGGGCTTGAGCCACAGGGTGGTGTCCCGATTGCCGTCCACCATGTTGGAGGCAGAACCGGACCAAGTGACGATGTTCTTGGCCTCTGCCGTCATGTTGGGATGAACGCCGCCCAGGCGCACCTCCAGCTTGCCCAAATCGAAGGTGCGGGCCTCACTGCCCTGGTTGACCAGGCGGACATACAGGGCGGTCATGCAGTCGGTGGAGGCCCAGTCCATGGGCTTCCAGGTCTTTCCGTCCAGAGAGTACTCGGCCTGCAGGTCCTGCAGCGCCTCGTCCACCACCACCGTGTGGGCATTTTTCAGGGTGTTGAACCGGAAACCCAGATAGTCACCGGGCTGGAGGGTCACGCCGGAGACATTCTCCAGGCTCACCCGGCCGCTCTCGTAATTCACCGCAGCGTCCAGGCCCTCCACATTGGTGTACAGGGTGGCGCTGGTGGGTTCATTGACTACAAACTCCTGGATACCCAGCATGCCGTTGGGAGATCCAGTGTTGGGGTCTACAAACTCATCGGTAGCCCTGTAGCGGATGAATTGGGCCTTGACATCCAGCCCATCCAGATGGACGGTGCTGCCGTCAAAGGTGCCCAGCTCTGTCCAGGTCTTGTTGTCAGTGGAGACCTCCACCACGCCCTCCTTGAAGTAGGCGTTCTCTGTCATATAGATGGTCAAGTTGTCAATGTCGGTGACACGGCCCAGGTTCACCCCGAAGTAGGCCCCCACGTTCACCGGGAAGTAGCTTCCGGTGGCGGTAGAAGAACCACGGTCACCGTCCACGATCTTGGTATAGTCCAGCATATCCATGGAGCCAAAGCCCTGAGGGGCGGGGGTGAGATGGACGTCCGCCATCAGCCGAGCTTCCAGAGAGGCCAGCAGGTTGTCGCCGAAGGGAATGAGCACCTGAGAGGCCACGGTACCCGAGGCGTTCTTGGCCTGCTGGAAGGCGGTGCGATTGCGCTGGATAATCTCCATGGCCGCCGTCACAGAGGCGGGGTCATCGGGAGAGGCGGGATCACTGGTGGCCGCATCTATCACCAGCTGCTTGAGGGCCACTGCCACCTTCTGGAGCTTGTCCGTCCAGCGGGAGATCTCCCCGGAGATGTTGCCGGTGCCCTTGTAGGCCTTCAGGGTGTCCACGGCAGCGATGATCTCGTCAAAGTCCGCCTCCAGGTCCGCCGCTGCCTGGGTCAGGTCCTCGCCATTCATCAGGGCATTCTGGAAGGCGTCCAGATGCTCTCTCATGTACACAGACTCTTGTACCCCAAAGGGGTTGTTGCCCGCAGAGGAGTGGGCGGAGAAAATTCTCAGCGCTTCCGCCGCCTCAGGGTCGTCCCGAATCACACGGGTAAAGGAGGCCTGCCAGCTCTTTTGGCTGTCATAGTCCTCAGTGTTCCAGGTATAGTCGGCCACGCTGAACAGAGAGATCTTGGAGGCCTGGGCCTGGTTCATGGGGTTGGAGGTAAAGCCGGAGATGTTGGTCACGCCGGGATACAGGCCCTGAGAGGGGCCCATGTGGACGTAGCTGGCCCGCCCCAGGTCGTTGACCGGGTAGTTCCACCAGATGTACACCGGACGATCAATGTACTGGGTGACCCAGTCCACGGTGCTCTGCTTGATGGCAGACACCACGTTGTCGCCGGTCCACATGATCTGTACATCCTTGGGGAACTGGCTGATTTGCTTTAAGTAGTTGATGGTGCTCTGGCTTCCGCTGTCCTTGCGGTAGTACTGGGGACAGAAGATGATGGGAGCCACATCTCCCTTGGCCTTGATGTACTCCTTGTCCAGACGGGTGACGAAGTTCACCAGATCGGTGTTGTTGGTGGCGGAGTCATCGAAGAAGAGTGCAAACTGCCGCACACCAATCTCGTACATCTGGTCGAACTTGTCGCACAGGGCCTGGAAGTCCTCCTCGGAGGCCAGGTCGATCTTGCCGCCGATGTGGGCGGCCCACACAAACTGCACCTTGGTCTCATGGCCCTTTTCCACCAGCTCCTGCAACTCCGCCAGCTTGTCCGCCGGATAGGGGTCCCGCCACTGTCCGGCATGGTAGGGGTCATTCTTGGGGCCGTACAGGTAGGAGTTCATCTTGTAGTCCCCGCCGAACTCCATCAGGCTCATGCGGTTTTCATGGGACCAGGGGGTGCCATAGAAGCCCTCAATGAAGCCACGGAACTGCACCTCAGCATAGTCCTCAATGAGAACGTCCCGGATGCTGTCCGCCTGAGTCTGCTCCAAAATCTGGTCCAGGGTGGTCACGCCGTAGAAGGCGGCGTTGCTGTCCCAACCCATGATGGCGATGGTGTCTGTGGCGTCATCCACGGCCAGAGCATATCCATCGTTGTTATCGGTGGACAGGGTGGGGTCATACTTCCCATCAAACCACTCGTTGTCCACGCCGGCATCGTTGTCAATGCCCACCAACACGTTGGTCTTGCCCTCTACGATACCGGAAGAGACAGATACCTGAATGCCGTCCTCCTCCAGCACCTTCTGAGCCTTGGTGCGAGTGGCCTCGTCCAGGCCCTCCTCCAGCACCAGATTCACCTCGTCGGTCATGGACAGGGCGGTGTCCTGGTAGGTGGCCCGGTGGACGATGGGATAGAGGTCATAGGCCCCTTCCACCTGCTGGTCGGCGGGCACCACCACGGTGTAGTCCCGGGTGTCTGACACGTCGCCCTTGGTGAAGATGGCGGTGAGGATCACGCTCTGGTCCACGGTGTCCCGCTTCACCACAGCGGTACCGCCCTTTACGGTAATCCACTCGCTGTTGGACGCCCAGGTGATGGCGGTGCCGTTATCATGAGTCTGGGGCAGAGAGAAGTCCCGTTTGGCCCGCTGGGGCAGGGTGGTCTCCTCCTTGGCCTGGGCCACACACTCATCGTCCGGGGCGGGGGCCTGGAAGACCCGGAACTCATACAGAGAGTAACCCCACACATTGATGGAGCTGTCCGCATTGTGCCGGGGTTCCACGCCCTGGAACTTCACATACCGGGCCGTCATGGGCTGGTCGAACACCAGGGTGTCCGGCTGACCCTTGGGCAGGGTGGCGCTGTCCTCATGGACCACTTCCTCTACCACCTGCCAGTCCTGGCCATTGTCCGAAATCTCCACACGGTATTTCTGGGGCGTATTCTCAAAAGCCAGTTCAATTTTATTGTATCGGACCGGCTCTTCTCCCAGGTCAATGTAAAACCAACTGTTATATACATCATCATTATTACCCGATGGAGAGGCCCACCGGGTGCCAGTGCTGCCGTCTGTCAGGTTGGAGGCAGGCATTCCGTTATACGCACCGCTGGCCGTAACAGGGCAGCCCTCTGCCAGGTTGATGTTGGTGGTTTCCACCCCGCCATCCCTTTCTCCTGACATCACCAAGGTCTGACCTATACTATCTGCTGATAACGCAACTGCCCTGAGAGACATGGGTGCAAAACTCAACAGCATGGCTCCGCTCAGCAACAGCGATGCAAATTGTGAAACTTGTCAAGAATTGTGGACAGATAAAACAGTGAAAAAATCATTTGGGATGTGGTATCCAATCCCGGAGTGAAG
>CALWXF010000013.1 GCA_944385445.1 uncultured Oscillospiraceae bacterium | reverse complement strand
GCCAGCAGCACACATAGGCTACTGGCCGGGAAAACTTTATATTTTTTCACTGTCCTCTTGACGGGGAGCGGTTCACTGCTTCCTCCGGGCTTTTCCTTTTGTCAAAGGCTTATCCTTCTATGGTCCCCTTCTCAGGCTTGTCAGCCGCCGGGCTGATGGAGGGATTACACTCCTCCGATTTCCTTGGCGGAAACCAGCGCCCCAGCCGGGGACGCTCCGCTGGGCCCGATTTCTCCCCGATGAGAAATCGGGGAAAGAATCGCCAAAGGCGGGGCCTTCCCCCGCCTTGTGGAATCCACCCCGCAGTACTGGGTGGGTGTGCGTTTTCCTCTTTTCGGTCCTTGGCCTGGTGGGGTCACATAGATGGCTTGTTGTTCTATGGTTTGTATCTACTCCTCTGTTGGTACATTCTTCTACCGCCAGGACCTCACCCTGGTATGCAACTGATTTCAGTTGCTGATAGCCAGGCCCCCGGCGGCGGGAACGCCGCACACCAGGGTAAGGCCCTGGAAGAAGAGGCACCGACTCACAGAGAAGGGGGCACTTCCCATAAACTTGCCAGGCCATCTATGTGACCCCACCGGGACCAGGGCCGAACCTAGACTTGACGCAAGGCCAGCCTGGTACCCCAGGGGGGTTCTTAGGGGGGAACGCCCTAAGCGGGTTTTGGTGCCTTTTGCCCGCTCAAAAGGCACCCCCAGCGGGTAGCGTCCCCACCAGGCTGGCAAGCCGGATACAGGGGTGGTTAGACGGACAACCCCTCAGTCTGCTTCGCAGACAGCTCCCCTTACACAGGGGAGCCTTTGGGCATGGCGGAACCATGGCCCCCAGCGGAGCGTCCCCACCAGGCTGGCAAGCCTGAAACAGGGGTGGTTAGACGGACAACCCCTCAGTCTGCTTCGCAGACAGCTCCCCTTACACAGGGGAGCCTTTGGCCATGGCTGTGTTTTGCCACTATAACGCACAATATATTGTGTCGATAAAATATAGATACAATATATATTGAATTTGCTCCATGCCAGTGGTATCATAGAAGAGCACCGCCCACCGGGCGGCCAGCGCAGATACACAGAGAGGAGCGTGGCCTATGTACCAAGTGACCAAGCGGGACGGCTCCACCGTTCCCTTTCAATTAAACAAGATCATTGCCGCCATGACCAAGGCCTTTCAGGCCCAGGGGCAGCAGGCCCACCCGGAGGTGGTGGAGCTGCTGGCGCTGCGGGTGACGGCGGACTTTCAGCCCAAGATTCGCAGCGGCCTCATTGCCGTGGAGGACATCCAGGACAGCGTGGAAGTGGTGCTCATCCAGGCGGGATATGCCGAGGTGGCCAAGGCCTACATTCTCTACCGCAAGCAGCGGGAGAACGTGCGCCACGCCTCCTCCACCCTCCTCAACTACAAGGAGCTGGTGGACAACTACCTGCGCATCAACGACTGGCGGGTGAAGGAGAACTCCACCGTCACCTACTCGGTGGGCGGCCTCATTCTGTCCAACTCCGGGGCCATCACCGCCAACTACTGGCTCAGTGAGATCTACGACCAGGAGGTGGCGAATGCCCACCGGGACGGAGACCTGCATCTCCACGACCTGTCCATGCTCACCGGGTACTGTGCCGGGTGGTCCCTGAAACAGCTCATCTACCAGGGGCTGGGGGGCGTGCCGGGGAAGATCACCTCCTCCCCCGCCCGTCACCTGTCCACCCTGTGCAACCAGATGGTGAACTTCCTGGGCATCATGCAAAACGAGTGGGCGGGGGCCCAGGCTTTCTCCTCCTTCGACACCTATCTGGCCCCCTTCGTCCGGGTGGATCACCTGAGCCAGGACGAGGTGAAGCAGTGCATCCAGTCCTTTGTCTACGGGGTGAACACCCCCAGCCGCTGGGGCACCCAGGCCCCCTTTACCAACATCACTTTGGACTGGACCGTGCCCCCCGACCTGGCGGGCCAGCCCGCCATTGTGGGCGGGAAGTTCATGGACTTCACCTATGGGGACTGCAAAAAAGAGATGGACATGGTCAACCGGGCCTTTTTGGAGATCATGATCGAGGGGGATGCCAACGGCCGGGGCTTCCAGTACCCCATCCCCACCTACTCCATCACCCGGGACTTCGACTGGTCGGAGACGGAGAACAACCAGCTGCTCTTTGAGATGACCGCCAAGTACGGCACTCCCTACTTCTCCAACTACATCAACTCGGACATGGAGCCCTCCGATGTGCGCTCCATGTGCTGCCGTCTGCGGCTGGACCTGCGGGAGCTGCGCAAGAAGTCCGGGGGCTACTTCGGCTCCGGGGAGTCCACGGGCAGCGTGGGGGTGGTGACCATCAACCTGCCCCGCATCGCCTATCTGTCCAAGGACCCAGAGGAATTCTATCAGCGGCTGGACCACCTCATGGACCTGGCCGCCCGCTCCCTGCACACCAAGCGCACCGTCATCACCCAGCTGATGGAAAACGGCCTGTACCCCTACACCAAGCATTACCTGGGCACCTTCCGCAACCATTTCTCCACCATCGGCCTGGTGGGGATGAACGAGGTGGGTCTCAACGCCCCCTGGCTGCGCCACGACCTCACCCACCCGGACACCCAGGCCTTCGCCGTGGAGGTGCTCACCCACATGCGGGAGCGCCTCTCCGACTACCAGGAGGAGTACGGAGACCTCTTCAACCTGGAGGCCACCCCGGCGGAGTCCACCACCTACCGCTTCGCCCGCCACGACAAGGAGAAATATCCCCTCATCCGCACCGCCAACGACCACGGCACCCCCTACTACACCAACTCCTCCCACCTCCCCGTGGGGTGTACCGACGACCTGTTTGCCGCCCTGGACGTCCAGGACCAGCTCCAGGTGCTCTACACCTCCGGCACGGTGTTCCACGCCTTCCTGGGGGAGAAGCTGCCCGGCTGGCAGTCCGCTGCCGCCCTGGTGCGCAAGATCGCCCAGAACTACAAGCTGCCCTACTACACCATTTCCCCCACCTACTCGGTGTGCGCCGACCACGGATACCTGCCCGGGGAGCAATTCACCTGCCCCCACTGCGGCAAGCCCGCCGAGGTGTACAGCCGCATCACCGGCTACTACCGCCCGGTGCAGAATTGGAACGACGGCAAGACCCAGGAGTTCCACGACCGACAAGTGTATCAAGTGGGATAAAAAACGCCCGTACCTGCCTCACATTGGGGCAGGTACGGGCGCTGTCTTGCAACAGGCGGCAAGGTCTGCTATACTCCAGGTAAGGTGCTGCCACACATTTGGCGGTTGTTCCCCCTTCATCTACATAAGGGGGTGCTTCCTTGCCCCCTGGTTGAAAGGGGGGGCACTCATGGAGTATGTCACGTTTTCTGACCTGGTGCAGATTGGACTGCTGATCGTGGGTATTATCGGGCTGTTTCAGCTCAATAAAAGGAAGTAACCGCCCGGCTCCCAACCATGCGGTTACTTCTCTGATTTAACCCGGGGGGACAGCCGTCGCTGGCAGCACCCCTTTTCTACTATCAGTATACACGGCGTGAGAACATGTGTCAAGCATGTGAAAGGGACATAGAAACGTTCGTCGGCTGGCCCCGGTCCACCTTATAAAAAGGTGGACCGGGGCGTTGTGCAGAATGCAAAAATTTATCCGGGCAAAGGAAAATCCTGTTATTCAAAGAAAAGTTGTGTAATTTTTACAAAAAATTAGGTCCCAATCTGCCAAACCTCACAAAATTGGGATTTCGCACAAGAAGATGTACCGATGGTGGGTGGGGTATGGTATGATATAAGTGAAAAACGGTGCGTATCTCACAATGCACCGCACAAAGGAAAGGAAGGAATATACATGAAAGGAAAACGTCCTGCTAAGCGCGGTTTGGCTCTGGCTTTGGCGGGGACCATGCTGGCCTCTACCATGGTAGGCGCCAGTTTCCCGGCAGCCTGGGCCGCAGAGCCCACCTACATCGGGGATGAGTCTCTCACCGACAACGCCACCCCAGCACCCACCCCGGACGAGGTTTTGCCCAACGCCAATCAGTATTGGTATCAGAAGGCAGAGCTGTCCGCATTCTGCCACTTCGGCCCCAACACCTTCAACGAGATCGAGTGGGGTGAGCACTACGGGGACAAGACCCCCGACGAGATCTTCAAGCTGGAGACCGACTTCGATGCTGACACCATGGTCAAGACTCTGAAGGACGCCGGCTTCCAGATGCTCATCGTCACCGCCAAGCACCACGACGGCTTCTGTATCTGGAACAGCGCCTACACCGAGTACGATGTGGCCAACACCAGCTACAAAAACGGCCAGGGCGACATTCTGGCTGAGCTGTCCGAGGCCTGCACCAAGTACGACATGAACATGGGCCTGTATCTGTCCCCCTGGGATATCCACGACGACAGCTACGGCTACTATGACGCCAACGGCAACCCCACCAGCAAGGAAAACGACGTGCTGGACTACAACGAGTACTACAACAACCAGCTCCAGGAGATCCTGGGCAACGACAAGTACGGCAACGACGGCCACTTCGTCGAGGTGTGGATGGACGGCGCCAAGGGCTCCGGCGCCAACGCCCAGGAGTACGACTTCCAGAAGTGGTTTAACACCATTCAGAGCAACGAGGGCAAGAAGGCCGGCTATGAGGCCGACTGTATGCTCTTCGGCGCCGAGGCCTACACCACCGTGCGCTGGATCGGCAACGAGAACGGCTACGCCGCCGATGACACCTGGTCCAAGTCCATGGTGAACTACGACAACAACACCATCAACAGCGGCTCTCAGGGCGGCTACACCGTGGGCCTGGAAAACGGCAACCAGTGGACCGTGCCTGAGTGTGATGCCCGCATCACCTCCGGCTGGTTCTGGGGCACTCAGAAGAACACCCCCAAGACCATTGCCGCCCTGGGCGAGATGTACTTCCGCTCCGTGGGCCACAACGGCACGCTGCTGCTCAACGTGCCCCCCAACAACCAGGGCACCGTGGATCAGGCCATTCTGGACCGTGTGACCGAGTTCGGCCAGAACGTCCAGGAGACCTTTAAGAAGAACCTGGCCGCCTCCGTGCAGGCCACCAACGTCCGTGGCAATGACGTGGCCTACAAGCCCGGCAACACCATCGACGGCAACGACGCCACCTACTGGACCACCCAGGACGGCACCAACGAGGGCACCCTGCTCATCGACCTGGGCGGCGTGAAGAGCTTCGACGTGGTGAGCGTGGAAGAGGCCATCCAGAACGGCCAGCGCATCAACTCCTACAAAGTGGAGTATCGCGATGCCAGCGGCGAGTGGCACGAGATGCAGTCCGGCCAGACCATCGGCGCCAAGCGTCTGGTGCGCACCGGCGCTGTCCGGGGCGACCAGGTGCGCATCACCGTGTCCACCCCCGACGGCAAGGTGCCCATGATCAGCGAGGTGGGCGTGTACAAGGCCAGCGAGGGCTTTGAGCTCTCCGGCGCTGCCCCCGACGGCATGGACGTCATCGACATCAAGAATGGGGCCTTCCGGTTCTCCAGCGGCTGGACCGACGAGACCGGCTCCCAGTTCATCGGCGGCACCAACAAGTGGGCCAACGCCGGTGCCACCTTCACCGTCAACTTCACCGGCTCCAAGATCTACCTGCTGGGTACCAAGGACCCCAACCACGGCAAGGCTGACATCTACATCGACGGCGAGAAGGTGTCCACCATTGACACCAACGCCTCCGCCCGTGCCCTGGGTCAGTACATCTTCGTCTCCGAAGACCTGAAAGATGGCGAGCACACCCTGGAGCTGCGAGTGACCTCCAAGGCCATCGGCATTGAGTCCGCCTACACCATCAACAACGGCGGCAAGGGCATGATCGGCATCGAGGAGAGCCGCTACACCATGAACGAGGAGCAGCGCATGGACGTCAAGCTGGTCCGCGTGGGCGGCACCAGTGAAGAGCCTGTCACCGTGAAGCTGTCCCCCAACCCCGGCTCCGCCGTTCAGGGCGACTTCAACTCTGACCTGGTGACTGAGGTCACCTTCCAGCCCGGCGAGACCGAGAAAACCGCTCCTGTGGAGACCCGCCGCAACACCAACATCACCGGCGACCTGGAGTTCACCATCGAGCTGTCCTCCGCCGACAAGGACGTCATTCTGGGCTTCAACCCCATCGCCACCGTCACCATCAAGGATATGGACTCCGCCTCTCGTGAGCAGCTGGAGGCCCTGGTGAATGAGGCCGAGGGCACTCTGGGCGAGTGGTACGCCTCCGGCTGGGACGCCTACGCCCAGGCCGTGGCTCAGGGCAAGGAGCTGCTGGCTGCCACCGACGCCGACCAGGAGGCTATGGCCCAGGCTGTGGCCGCCATCCAGGCCGCCAAGGGCGCTCTGGTGGAGCGTGAGCAGTACTCCGCCGACGACCCCGTGCCCTTCCCCTGGCAGCCCAACTCCACCTACACCGTGGAAGCTGAGTTCGCCATTCTCAAGAACACCGGCGAGAACGAGGCTTGGCCCCTCCAGATCGCCAAGGCCGACTGGGCCAGCCACGGCGAGTTCGTCAACTGCCTGAACCAGAACGACACCATCTCCTTCCCCTATGTGGCCGACCGCACCGGCACCTACACCGTCACCGCCACCTATCGCAGCGGCGACACCAACAACTCCCTGGCTTGGAGCGAGGTGGACGGTAAGATCACCTCCGGCACCGTCTCCGCTGGCGCCGGGGACAGCGCCACCGCCACCCACACCGTCACCTTTGACATCGAGGTCACCGAGGCTGGCGCTGGCACCCTGGTGTTCACCGGCCCCGCCAAGAAGTCTCCCCAGCTGGACAAGCTGGTCATCACCCCCAAGAACATCGACTACCAGACCTGCAACGTCACCGTGACTGCCAACGAGGGCGGCACCGTCTCCCCCGCTGGCACCACCGCTGTCACCGAGGGCGAGTCCTTCACCCTCACCATCACCCCTGATGCTGGCTACCGTGTGGAGTCCGTGGTGGTCAACGGTGAGACCGTCACCGTCACCGACAACACCTACACCCTGGACAGCGTCACCAGCGAGACCACCATTGAAGTGACCTTCGCTCCCGAAGTGAGCCGCGACGACCTCCAGGCTCTGGTGGACGCCGCCGACGGCAAGCTGGGCGAGTGGTACACCAGCGGCTGGGATGCCTATGCCCAGGCCATCGCTGATGCCGCCGAGCTGCTGAAGGAGGAGAACCCCTCCGTGGCCGCCATGGCTGAGGCTAAGACCGCCATTGAGACCGCTCTGGCCGCTCTGGTGGAGCGTGAGCAGTACACCACCGAAGATCCCTTCTACTTCCCCAACGAGAAGGGCGTGTCCGTGACTCTGGAAGCTGAGTTTGCCATTCTGAAGAATACTGGCGAGAACGAGGCTTGGCCCCTCCAGATTGCCAAGGCCGACTGGGCCAGCCACGGCGAGTTCATCAACTGCCTGAACCAGCAGGATACCATTTCCTTCCCCTATGAGGCTGAGACTGCTGGTATCTACACCGTCACCGCTACCTATCGCAGCGGCGATCCCAACAACTCCCTGGCCTGGAGCGAGCCCGACGGCAAGGTGGAGTCCGGCACCGTCACTGCCGGTGCTGGCGACAGCGCCACTCAGACCCACACCGTCACCTTCGAGATCGAGATCACCAAGGCCGGCGCCGGCACTCTGGTGTTCACCGGTCCCGACAAGAAGTCTCCCCAGCTGGACAAGCTGGTCATCGAGCTCAAGGAGGCCGCTGAGCCTCCCGTGGAGCCCACTCCCGAGCCCACTCCCGAGCCTACTCCCGAGCCCACTCCTGAGCCCACTCCCGAGCCTACTCCCGAGCCCACTCCTGAGCCCACTCCCGAGCCCACTCCTGAGCCCACTCCCGAGCCCAGCGAAGTGAACAAGGAGCTGCTGGAGAAGACCATCGCCTATGCCGAGAATCTGTCCACCGAGGGTGTTACCGACACCGCCAAGAAGGCCTTCGAGGACGCTCTGGCCAACGCCAAGACCGTTCTGGCTGACGCCGACGCCACCCAGGAGGATGTGAACACCGCTTGGGACAACCTGCTCAACGGTATCTGGGGTCTGGGTCTGACTCAGGGCGACAAGACCATGCTCAACCTGGTCATCGACCGTGCTGAGGCCATGATGGACGAGGCCGACAAGTATGTGGAGGCCAACTGGCAGCAGCTGGTGGACGCTCTCAAGACCGCTCAGGACGTGGCCGGTGACGGCGACGCCATGCAGGAGGACGTGGACAGCGCCACCGAGGCCCTGCTCAATGCCATCCTGGCCCAGCGCTTCAAGGCCAACAAGGACATCCTGGAAGGCCTCATCGGCAAGGCCGAGGGCATGGACCTCACCGGCTACACCGCCCAGTCCGTGGCCACCTTCCGCACCGCTCTGGCCAATGCCCAGGCTGTGATGGCTGACGCCACCCTGTCTGAGGACGACCAGAAGACGGTGGACGCCGCTGTGACCCAGCTGGACACCGCCATCCGTGGCCTGACCACCGAGAGCGGCGAGACTCCCAACGCCACCGACAAGCCTGAGGGCACCGACAAGCCCGACGCCACTGAGAAGCCCGAGGGTGAGAAGCCCGCTCAGACCGGCGACTCCGCCCAGCTGATGCTGTATGTGGTGGTTCTGGGCGCCGCTGTGGTGGTGCTGAGCACCGCTACTGTGGTGCGCCGCCGCCGTGGCAACTAAGTTGTTCCTAGACTGAGGAACCAGCCAAAATAAGACGAGAGCCCGGAGGAAGCAGCCGCTTCCTCCGGGCTTTTCCTTTTGTCAAAGCCTGGTCCTTCTATGCTCCCCTTCTTAGGCTTGCCAGCCTGGTGGGGACGCTCCCCGCTGGGGGTTTCTTTTGAGCGGGCAAAAGAAACCAAAACCCGCTTAGGGCGTTCCCCCCTAAGTACCCCCTTGGGGTACGAGGCTGGGCCTGCGTCAAGCCTAAATTCGGCCCGGTACCCTTGCTGTGGCTCCTGTCACTGCCACCACACCAGGCCACCCTGGTCAGCTGGCCCTATGGCTGGACGGTTTCCATGTCCGGGCCTACCCTGGAGCAGCGGCGTTCCCGCCGCCGGAGGCTTTTGCCGCACTTCCTGTGTTGCTGTGGTAGGGGCCGTGGCTTGCCCGGCCCGTGGCTGCCCTGGCCTTGCTCTGGGGGATTCGGGAGGGGCAAGCACTCAGCAACCCAAGAAATGCGGCAATGTTCCGGGTCACTTCCGGCCAAAGGCTCCCCTGTGTAAGGGGAGCTGTCTGCCCGTGGGGCAGACTGAGGGGTTGTCCGTCTAACCACCCAGGGTTCCGGCTTGCCAGCCTGGTGGGGACGCTCCGCTGGGGTCCATTTTGACTGGCCAAAATGGACGAAAAGCCACTTAGGGCGTTCCCCCCTAAGGATCCCCCTGGGGTATCAGGCTGTCCATGCGTCAAGTCTCAGTTCGGCCTGTGACCCTTGTTGTGGCTCCTGGTACTGCCACCACACCAGGCCACCCTGGGCAGCTGGCCCTACGGCCTGGCGGTTTTCATGTCCGGGCCTACCCTGGAGCAGCGGCGTTCCCGCCGCCGGGAGCCAGGCTCTCGGTGACTGCCCGGCTCAAAGGCTCCCCTGTGTAAGGGGAGCTGTCTGCCCGTGGGGCAGACTGAGGGGTTGACGTTACCCAGGTGGCAGACAATCCCTCCGACTCGTCGGTGCGGACTGTGTATCCCTCGCCTTGCCCCTGAGAGACGGGGCAAGTCTCGCTCACGCCGTTGCACCTCCTCTCCCCACCAAACCCGCTTGCGCTGGGCTTTGGCGGGGGCCCCATCATGCCATGCCACCTCCCTTTACACAAGGGAGGCTTTGCGTCTGGCAGTCACTGGAAGCCAATCCCCCGCCCGCTGGGAACAGCGGTGCACCAGGGTAAGGCCCTGGGGGTAGAAGTACACATGGCCAGAGAAGCAGGCATGACCTGTAGAATTTCTAATCCATCTAAGTGACCCTACCGAGTCAAGGGCCGAACAGAGAAAGACGCACCCTCCACCCAGTACCGGCGGGGTGGATTCCACAAGGCGGGGGAAGGCCCCGCCTTTGGCGGTCTTTGGTGACTTTCTGGCGGCAGAAAGTCACCCTGCGGAGCAAACCCTGGCTGGCAAGCCTAAACTTTGGGCGGTTAGACGGACAACCCCTCCGTCTGCCCGACGGCAGACAGCTGTCTATGGCAATTCCCTTGACATTGCCGCCCCACCCGTCTACCATGAAGACAAGAACAAAAGAGGGGGAATGGACATGCACATTGACGGCTTACAGCCCCTCACCCTCCTGGACTGGCCAGGCAAGGTGGGGTGTACGGTGTTTTTGGGGGGCTGCAATTTCCGCTGTCCCTTCTGCCACAACGGCCCTCTGGTGGAGGGGGAGCGCCCCGCCCCTGCCATGACCCTGGAGGAATTTCGCTCCTTCCTCACCCGGCGGCAGGGGCTGCTGGACGGGGTGTGCGTCAGCGGCGGCGAGCCCCTGCGGAATCCCCAGGCGGAGGAGCTGCTGGACACCATCAAAACCCTGGGCTATCTGGTAAAGGTGGACACCAACGGGAGTTTTCCACAGCGGCTTGTGGAATTGTGGAAGTCTGGCCTGGTGGACTATGTGGCCATGGACATCAAAAACAGCCCCGCCCGGTACGGCCAGACCGTGGGGGTTCCGGGGCTGGATTTGGCCCCCATCCGGGAGAGCGTGTCCTGGCTGCTGGAGGGTCGGGTGGACTACGAATTCCGCACAACCGTGGTGCGCCAGTTCCACGATGCCCAGTCCTTTGCAGACATGGGGCCCTGGATTGCCGGGGCCAAGCGGTATTACCTCCAGACCTACACCCACCGGGACACGGTGCTGCGCCCCGGCCTGTCTTCCTGGGACGGGGAGACCATGGCGGGCTTTGCCGCCCAGATGCGCCCCTATGTGGACCATGTCGAAGTGCGGTGAAGGGGCTCGAACGGTTACATCTTTACATTTTGTACAAAACAAGGTATGATGTTACCGACAATTTATGACCTTCTCCCGCCTTTGCGGGGGAACTGTTCGAGGTGATAATATGGAAATCAAACGGATGCAATTGGGCATGATTCAAACCAATTGTTATATCTTCTGGGACGAGAATACCCTGGACTGCGCCGTGGTGGACCCCGGCGACGACGGGGAGCAGGTGGCCGCTTTTATCCAGGGCCGGGGCCTGAATCCCGTGGCCATCCTCCTCACCCACAGCCACTTTGACCACATCCTGGGCATCCCCGGCCTGCGTTCTCAGTGGCCCAACCTGCCCGTGTACTGCCACCCGGCGGACGTGAACCCCAACCAGACCACCACCTCCCTGTTCGGCACCACCTTCCCCAGTGTCAGCTCCTTTGGGAACGTGCTGCCCTACCAGGAGGGGGACACCGTGCCCGTGGGGGGTCTCACCGTGAAGGTGCTCCACACCCCCGGCCACACCCCCGGTGGCGTGGTGCTCCAGGTGGAGGACGCCCTGTTCACCGGAGACACCCTCTTTGAGGGCTCCATGGGCCGCACCGACCTGGAGGGGGGCAGCGAGGAGGAACTGCTGCACTCCCTCAAGCGTCTTTACAACCTCTCGGGGGACTTCCGGGTCTACCCCGGCCATGAGGGGGCCTCGACGCTGGAGCGGGAGCGCACCACCAACTTCTGTATGCTGGAGGCCGTGAGACGGGGATGAAGCTGTATTTGGTGGGCCACCAGTACCAGTATGCCGTGGAACAGATGATGATGACCCTGTTCCCCGGCCAAAAACCCGAATATCCCGACACACCACCCACCTGGGACCAGTCCATGGCCCAGGTGGAACTGTTCACCCGGGGGCATGACGTGGTGGCCCATGCCAAGCTGTGGTGGGACGGAGGTGTGTACGAGGCCCAGCGCAGCGAGCCGCTCTCCCACCTCACCGGCGGGCTGGAGGATGACCGGGTGCGCCAGCGCATTGTTCGCCTGGCTTTCTACGACGCCGGAGTGGCCGCTCTGGGCCAGGAGCCCCCCTGGGGGGCCCTCACCGGGGTGCGCCCGGTGAAGCTGCCCACCCGCCAGATGGTGGCGGGGGACACCCCAGAGCAGGCCCGGGACACCCTCACAAGCCTCTACCGGGTCAGCCCCTCCCGGGCGGACCTGGCCATGGACTGTGCCCACGCTGCCCTGTCTGTCATCCGCAGCCTGGAGTCCAGACAGCTCTCCCTCTATGTGGGCATTCCCTTCTGCCCCACCCGGTGCGCCTACTGCTCCTTCATCTCCGCCGATGTAAAGGGGGCGCTGGCCCTGGTGGAGCCCTATGTGGACGCCCTGTGCCGGGAGATTGAGGAGGCCGGAAACCAGCTGCGCCAACACGGCGTGACCATTAAGACCGCCTACATGGGAGGCGGCACCCCAACCACCCTGTCGGCTGAGCAAATGGACCGGGTGCTCACCCACATGGAGGAGCACCTGCCCCTGGAGGGGTGCGTGGAGTTCACGGTGGAGGCGGGCCGCCCCGACACCATTACCCGGGAAAAGTTGGAGGTCTTGAAGGCCCACCACATCCATCGCATCTCCATCAACCCCCAGACCATGGAGGACTCGGTGCTGCGGGAGATGGGCCGGGCACACACCGCCGCTCAGATCGTGGATGCCATGGACCTGGCCCGTGACGCCTACGGCGGCATGGTGAATATGGATTTGATTGCAGGCCTGCCCACCGACACGGTGGAGGGCTTTGCCCGCACCCTGGAGCAGGTGGTGGCCATGGACCCCGCCAACATCACCGTCCACACCCTGGCCCTGAAAAAGGGGGCCAAGCTCATGGAGGAGCAGGGCAAGCTGTGCACACCCCAGGAAGTGGCGGACATGCTGGCCTATGCCGAGAACACCCTGCGGGGAGCGGGATATGTGCCCTACTACCTGTATCGGCAAAAGTACATGTCCGGCTCCTTTGAAAATGTGGGCTGGGCCAAGCCTGGTGCCGTATGCGCCTATAACATCATCATGATGGAGGAGTTGCAGTCGGTGCTCTCCCTGGGCGCTGGCGGCATCACCAAGCTGGTCAACCCCGCCACCGGGAAGATTGACCGCCTGTCCAACCCCAAGTACCCCAGGGAGTACCTGGACAGCTGGGAGAAAATCTGCCAGCATAAGGCCCAGACGGCACAGTTTCAGACAAACCTTTGAATGGAGTCCCTCAAAGCTGTATTGGCTTTGGGGGGCTTTTTCAGGCTTGTAAGCCTGGGGAACGCGCTCCCCGCTGGGGGTTCCTTTCTGCTGCCAGAAAGGAACCAAAGACCACCAAAGGCGGGGCCTTCCCCCGCCTTGTGGAATCCACCCCGCGGTACTGGGTGGAGTATGCACCTTCCTATTTTCGGCCCTTGGACTGGTGGGGTCACATAGATAGCATGGAACTTCTACCAAACATACCTACTTTTCTGAAACATAATCCTTCTGCCCCCAGGGCCTTACCCTGGTGTGCCGCTGTTCCCAGCTATCGGGGGCCCGGCTTCCGGCGGCGGGAACGCCGCTCTTCCAGGGTAGGCCCGGATGTGGAAACTGCCTGGTTGTAGGGCCGGCTGCCCAAGGTAGCCTGGTGTGGTGGCATGACCAGGCGCCACAGCAAGGGTGACGGGCCGAACATAGCCTTGACGCAGGGGCAGCCTCGTACCCTAAGGGAGGTCCTTAGGGGGGAACGCCCTAAGTGGCTTTTCGTTCCTTTTGGCCAGTCAAAAGGAACCCCCAGCGGGAAGCGTCCCCACCAGGCTGGCAAGCCGGAAACAGGGACGGTTAGACGGACAACCCCTGACTCAGGGGGAGCCTTTGGCCGGGAGCGTCCCCGGCGGGGGCGCTAGTCTGTGCCTGAGAAATGGTCGAAGGACAGGCCTCCAGAGAAAGAGAAAAAAGACAATGCTTTTCTTTCAGAAATTGAGAGAAAACCATTGACAACGCCCCCAGGCGTTGATATAATGTCAAAGCCGCTTTGAATGGGACATAAGTGAAGCGTTCGCTTCCTCCCCCGACAGCGAGCCCGTAATAAAGGAAAGGCAGGTGCAAAGTATGCACGCAATCATCGAGACCGGCGGCAAGCAGTACAAGGTGACCGAGGGCGACGTCCTCTACATCGAGAAGCTGGATGCCGAGGCCGGTAGCTCCATCACCTTCGACAAGGTTCTGGCTGTCCTGAACGGCGACAGCGCTACCTTCGGCGCTCCCGTTGTGGAGGGTGCCTCCGTCACCGCCAACGTGGTGAAGAACGGCAAGGGCAAGAAGGTGCTGGTCTTCAAGTACAAGCCCAAGAAGAACTACCGCCGTCGTCAGGGTCATCGTCAGCCCTACACCAAGGTGGAGATCACCAAGGTCAACGCCTAATTTAGGAGGCGCCATATGACCACCGTCACATTCCACGCAAGCAATGGCCGTATGGACGGCGTTGTGGTGGATGGACACAGCGGCTACGCCGATGCCGGGTCCGACATCGTCTGCGCCGCCATCTCCTCTACCGTGGGACTTCTGGAGTGCACTTTGAATGAGGTGCTGGGTCTGGGAGCGCCGGTAAAGGTCAAGGAGGAGGAAGCCCACCTGTCCCTGCGGCTTCCCACCGGCCTGAGCGAGGGAAATGAGCACACCAGCCAGAATCTGATGGTTGGCTTGATGGTCTATCTCCAGGCGCTCAGCCAGGAATACCCCGACAATCTCATCGTTCTGCTGGACGATGATGACGAGGACTAAGTCCCCAATCACCTTTTAGAAAGGACGGTAACGACTTATGCTGAAGATCAACATCCAGCTCTTCGCTCACAAGAAGGGCGGCGGCTCCACCAAGAACGGCCGTGACTCCGAGTCCAAGCGCCTGGGCGTGAAGCGTGCCGACGGTCAGTTCGTTCTGGCCGGCAACATTCTGGTTCGTCAGCGCGGCAGCCACATCCACCCCGGTAACAACGTGGGTAAGGGCTCCGACGACACCCTGTTCGCCCTGGTGGACGGCAAGGTGAAGTTCGAGCGCATGGGCAAGGACCGCAAGAAGGTCTCCGTGTACGAGATCGCTCAGTAATGCTGTTAAAACGTCCCGGACATAGCTCTTGTCCGGGACGTTTTTTAGTCGATGGAAATGCCAGCATTTCCATCGAGGGTTTGCAGCCCGCTGCATGCATAATTGGGTCAAAGGACGACCCAATTCCACACTGGCGGGCTGAGAAGTGTCTTTTCCCATGCGCATGTCCTGGGAAAAGACATGATTTTAATTTATTTCCCCGCCTGGAGGCGGGGAAACTCTGCCGAGGGCTTTTTAGACCTCGGCTCCCATGCAAATCCGGTCGGAAAAGGCCTTCGGCCTTTTTCGGCCCATATCGAATGGAGGTGCCTACCATGGCCAATCAATTCATTGATACCGCCCGAATCCTGGTGCGGGCCGGGGCGGGCGGCGGCGGCGCCGTCTCCTTCCACCGGGAGAAATACGTGGCCGCTGGCGGTCCCGACGGCGGCGACGGCGGACGGGGCGGCAACATCGTCCTCACCGTGGACCCCCACATGTCCACCCTCATGGACTTCCGCTACAAGCGCAAGTATGTGGCTGAAACCGGCATGAACGGCAGCGGCAAGCGCTGCACCGGCAAGGACGGGGCGGACCTGGTCATCAAGGTGCCTCGTGGCACCGTGGTGCGGGACGCCGAGACCAAAGAGATCATCTGCGACATGTCCGACGACAAGCCCTTTGTGCTGGCCCGTGGCGGCAAGGGCGGCTGGGGCAACCAGCACTTTGCCACCCCCACCCGCCAGGTGCCCCGGTTTGCCAAGGCCGGCCTGCCCGGGCAGGAGCGGGACGTCATCCTGGAGCTGAAGCTGCTGGCCGATGTGGGCCTGGTGGGCTTCCCCAACGTGGGCAAGTCCACCCTCTTGAGCGTGGTCACCCGTGCCCAGCCCAAGATCGCCAACTACCACTTCACCACCCTCTTCCCCAACCTGGGCGTGGTGCCCATGGAGGAGGGCCGCTCCTTCGTGCTGGCCGACATCCCCGGCATCATCGAGGGCGCCGCAGAGGGCGCCGGCTTGGGCCACGACTTTTTGCGCCACATTGACCGCTGCCGCCTGCTCATCCATGTGGTGGACGTGTCCGGCAGCGAGGGCCGGGACCCAGTGGAGGACTTCGACACCATCTGCACCGAGCTGGAGCAGTGGTCCCCCGAGCTGGCCAGCCGCAAAATGCTGGTGGCTGCCAACAAGGTGGACGTGATGGAGGACCCCGAGCTGCTGGAGCGGCTGCGGGCCCATGTGGAGGCCAAGGGCTGCCGACTCTTTGAGATGTCCGCTGCCACCCACCAGGGCACCAAAGAGCTGATGTACGCTGCCGCCGACGAGCTGGCTCACCTGCCCCCCATCCTGGTCTTCGAGCCCACCTTTGTGGAGCGTCCCCCCGAGGTGGACACCTCCGCCCCCCTGGAGATCACCCGGGACGAGGACGGCACCTGGCTGGTGGACGGGCCCTGGCTGCGCCAGCTTATGGCCAACGTCAACTTCTCCGACTACGAGAGCCGCAACTGGTTCGACAAGCGGCTGCGGGAAGCGGGCGTCTTCGACCAGATGGAGGCCAAAGGCGTCACCGACGGCGACCTGGTGTGCCTGTACAACCTGGAATTCGAGTACCAAAAGTGAGAAAAACTCCCTGGAAGCACCGCTTCCAGGGAGTTTTTTTAGTGTGCGTGTTCGTCAATAAACCGGGGCTCCAGCTTGGAATAGACAATTTTCTGGCTGGAGTACAGGGAGAACTTGCCGCTGAGCAGGTAGCTGAGGGCACAGGCCAGGGCAAAGAACAGAAGGCCCTCACTGCCGAACAGCTCCACGCTCAAAAAGATGCTGGCCAGAGGGCAGTTCACCACCCCGCAGAACAGGGCGATCATACACACCGCCGCCCCGAAGCCCGGGTCCACCCCCAGCAGCGGGGCCACGGCACAGCCAAAGGTGGCACCCACAAAGAAGGTGGGCACGATCTCGCCGCCCCGGTAGCCCGCCCCCAGGGTGAGGGCGGTGAGCAGCAGCTTCAACGCAAAGGCCCAGGGGACGTGGACGGTGCCCGCATCCACCGCCAGGGCGATGATGTGCCCCCCTGCCCCGTTGTAGTCGCCGCTGCCCTCCAGCAGGCTGATGGCCACCACCAGCACGCCGCCCACCACGGCCCGCAGATAGGGATTGGGGAAGGTGTGGGCGTACCAGTGCCCGGTCTGGTGCACCACCACGCAGAAGGTGATGGCCAGCAGGGCGCATCCCACTCCCAGCACCCCGATCTGGGCCAGGGATGCCGCCTCCAGGGTGGGAATGGCGGACAGGGTGTAGTGCTCCCCCTCCACCCCCAGCAGGACGGTGACCCCCGTGGACACCAAGGCGGTGAGCAGACAGGGGAAAAAGGCGGAGTAGTGGACGATACCCACGCTCACCACCTCCATGGCAAACACGGTGGCGGTGAGGGGGGTGCCAAACAGGGCGGCAAACAGGCCGCTCATGCCGCACATCACCTCCACGTTCATCTGACGCTCCCCCAGGTGGAGCCGCTGGCCCACCTGGCAGGCCAGACTGCCGCCGATTTGCAGGGCCGCTCCCTCCCGGCCCGCACTGCCGCCGGTGAGGTGGGTGAGCACCGAGCCGATGAAGATGAGGGGGGCCAGGCGCAGGGGCGGCCGCTGGCCGGAGCGCACGCTGGCGATGATCTGGTTGGTGCCGCTGTCATTTTCCATGCCGCAGACCTGGTAGAGCCACACAATGGCCAGGCCCGCCAGGGGCATACAAAAGAGCAGCCAGGGGTGCTGCCCCCGCCATGCGGTCACCAGAGTGATGGCATGAGAAAAGGCGGACCCCGCCGCCCCGCATACCACCCCCGTGAGCGCCGCCAACACGGTCCAGTGGACCCAGGCCCCCGCCGTGGGGCGGACTCTGCCCCAGAAATTCCTCACTTTTTCTCTCATATCCTCCCGCCCTTTACGGTTTCATTGGTGGATTCGATTATATTCCCCCACTCCCTGCACTGTCAAGGGCGGCCGGGGCTGGTGGGCCAGGGGGAGCGGGTGCACAAATTTTGCAACCACATCCCGGGATGCTACAAATTTTTTGGACTATTTGACGTGTTTGGCCTGGATGATATCCCCATTTTTTGCCGTTTTCTCTCTTTTGCGGCGCAAGAAAGCCACTGATTTCAGACGGTGTTTTTGTTGAAATGTCGGATTTTTCTCGGCTTTCTCAAGCCAGATGTTCCATGAGTGCCCAGGAGAAAGAAACTTTGAAAAATTTTTCACAACCCCCTTCCATTTGGCTGGAATGTGATGTATAATAGCCTTGCGCAAACGCGATCATCCAATTTTATAAGGAGTGATACCAATGAGCATTAAAGTAGGTATTAACGGTTTTGGCCGTATCGGCCGAATGGTTTTCCGCGCCAGCATCAATCATCCCGAGATCGAGATCGTGGGTATCAACGATCTGTGTCCCGCTGATTACCTGGCCTATATGCTGAAGTATGACACCATGCACGGCCACTTCGAGGGCGAGGTTTCCGCCACCGAGACCGGCATCGTTGTCAACGGCAAGGAGATCCCTGTCTTCGCCGAGCGTAACCCCGCTGACATTCCCTGGGGCAAGCTGGAGGCTGAGTACGTTGTGGAGTCCACCGGCCTGTTCCTGACCAAGGAGAAGGCTCAGGCTCACATCGACGCCGGCGCCAAGAAGGTCATCATGTCCGCTCCTTCCAAGGACGACACCCCCATGTTCGTGTGCGGCGTCAACCTGGACGCTTACACCTCCGACATGACCTTCGTGTCCAACGCTTCCTGCACCACCAACTGCCTGGCCCCCATCGCCAAGGTGCTGAACGACAACTTCGGCATCAAGGACGGCCTGATGACCACCGTGCACTCTGTCACCGCTACCCAGAAGACCGTTGACGGTCCCTCTCTGAAGGATTGGCGCGGCGGCCGTGCTGCTACCGGCAACATCATCCCCTCCTCCACTGGCGCTGCTAAGGCCGTGGGCAAGGTCATCCCCGCTCTGAACGGCAAGCTGACCGGTATGTCCATGCGTGTTCCCACCCTGGACGTGTCCGTGGTTGACCTGACTGTCAACCTGGAGAAGCCCGCCACCTACGCTCAGATCTGCGACGCCATGAAGGCCGCTTCTGAGGGCGAGCTGAAGGGCGTTCTGGGCTACACCGACGAGGACGTGGTGTCCAGCGACTTCCTGGGCGATTCCCGCACCTCCATCTTCGATGCCAAGGCTGGTATCGCTCTGACCGACACCTTCGTGAAGGTCGTGTCCTGGTACGACAACGAGATGGGTTACTCCAACAAGGTTCTGGAGCTCATCAAGCACATGTACTCCGTGGACCACAAGTAAGAAAACCATTTCAAAGGGCTCTGCTTTAAGCAGAGCCCTTTTTTTGCGCTTTTGCAGCCCAAAGGCTCTCCTGAGTCAGGGGGTCTGTCTGTCGTTAGGCAGACGGAAGAGGTGTTCTTCTGAACGACCTGATTCAGGCTTGCCAGCCGGGTGGGACGCTCCGCTGGGCCCCCTTTCTCAGCGATGAGAAAGAGGGGAAAGAATCGCCAAAGGCGGGGCCTTCCCCCGCCTTGTGGAATCCACCCCGCGGTACTGGGTGGAGAGTGCGCCTTTCTCTGTTCGGCCCTTGGCCCGGTGGGGGCACATGGGCTGCATGGAACTTCCACAGAAAGCGCATACTTCTGTGGAACAATTGTGCTTCTACCGCCAGGGCCTTACCCTGGTGAGCCGCTGTTCCCAGCGATCGGTAGCCTGGCTGACGGCGGTGGCAACACCGCTCCACCAGAGGAGGCCCGGAGGTGGAAACCACCCAGCCATAGGGCCAGCTGCCCAGGGGGCCTGGTGTGGTGGCACAAACAGGGGCCACAGCAAGGGTGACGGGCCGAACTTAGGCCTGACGCAGGGGCAGCCTCGTACCCCAGGGGGGTCCTTAGGGGGGAACGCCCTAAGCGGGTTTTGGTTCCTTTTGACCGAGCAAAAGGAACCCCCAGCGGGGAGCGTCCCCACCAGGCTGGCAAGCCTGCGTAAGGAACCACAGGAGAACAAGACTTCCACAAGCGGTTTGGAGCCTGTCTGCCAGCGCACCTCTGGGAGGGCTAGAGGGGCCCCAGCGGAGCGTAAAACCAGGCTGGAAAGCCTGCACCGCAGATGATTAGAAAGTCAGAATACGCCAAAAAGCCCCGGGATTTCTATCCCGGGGCTTTTAATCGGTTCAATTATGCCAGGCTGTGCTCTTCCAGCCACACCATCAGGGTGGGCTGACCTTTGCGAATTCTGCGGGTACGCACCTGGAACACCACCAGCGTCAGGGCGGTGAACACCACCAGCCACACCGCCAGATACAACAGGCATCCCGTGAGGTCCTGGCCTCCGGCAATGGCGCTGCGGAAGGCCCGCACGGTGTAGGTGAAGGGCACCCAGCCGTTGAGGGCGGGGACGAAGGAGCCGGACAGTTCCAGGGGATAGGTGCCCACCGAGCCCGCCAGCTGGAGTACCATGAAGATGAGCATTAAGAAGCTGCCCACCTTGCCCATCAGGCAGGTGAAGAAGTACATCACCGACATGAAGGTGAGGGCGGCCACCAGGGCCACCAGCACCGTGCGGCCCCAGTCCACGGGCTGGAACCCATTGAACAGGTGGAGGCTGCCCAGCATCACCAGGGCCTCCAGGATGGCCACGGTGTACAGCACCGAGGCCTTGCTCCGCCACCAGGCAAAGCCGCTTTTCAACTCCCCGCTGTACTGGGTCAGGGGGTACATCAGGCTAAAGGCGATGCAGCCCACCCACAGAGCCACCGACATCATGTAGGGGGCCATGCCGTGGCCGTTGTTGGGCACCTGGGTGAGCTGGCGCTCCTGGGTGTCCACCGGAGCGGCCATCATGTCCGCCACCTCGTCTCCCGTGTTGGTGTCGGCGATCTCCTGGGCGCCCTCTGCCAGCTTGTCCTGGAGGGTGGCCGCTCCGTCGGCCAGAGCCTGGGCCCCGTCGGTGAGGGTCTGGGCCCCCTGGTGCAGCTGCCCGGCGGCGTCCTGAATCTGCACCGAGCCCTGGGTGAGGGCGTCCATGCCCTGGGTCAGCTGGGCCTGGTTGTCCAGGAGCTGACCTGCGCCGTCCACCAGACTCTGGGTGCCCTGGTGGAGCTGGGCGGCGCCCTGGTACAGCTTATCCACCCCCTGGGTGAGGGCGGGGAGCTGGCCCTGCATCTGGGTCACGCCTTGAGATAGGGTCTCACTGCCCTGGGCCAGGGTGTTGAGGCCCTGTTGCAGCTGGGCAGCGCCGGAGCGCAGGGGAGCGGTGCCCTGGTCTTTCAGCTGTCCGGCCCCCTGGGCGGCCTGAGAGATGCCCTGGGTGAGGGCGGGGGCCTGCTGGCTGAGCTGGCCCAGCCCCTGGGACAGCTGGTCCGCCCCCTGTTGCAGCTGACCCACCAGGGCTTGCAGCTGCGCCCCACTCACCTGCCCGCTCTGGATGGCCAGGGACAGCCCCTGTAGGCCCTGCTCCAACTGCTTGGCCCCATCGGCCAGCTCCTGGGCGTTCTGGGGCAGGTTGGCGGTCTGGCTTTGCAGGGTCTGGAGGCCCGCCAGGAGGGCCCCCAGGCTCTCATCCACCTGGGCAGCGCCCAGGGACAGGGTGCCGCTGCTATTGGCCGCCTGTCCGGCTCCCTGGGCCAAATTCTGGGCCCCCTCTTGCAGCTGCTCCACCCCCTGGGTGAGGGGCTGGGTGGCCTGCTGGAGCTGGCCCAGCCCGTCCTCCAGCTGTTTGGCGCCGTCGTTGAGGGCTCCGCTGCCCTCTGCCACCTGGGTCACCCCTGCCAGATACTCGCCCAGGCCCTGGCTCAGCCGCTGGGAGCCGTCCACAAAGGTGAGAGAGCTCTGGGACAGCTGACCCAGATAGTCAGTGAGGGACGCTGCCCCCTGGGTGAGGGTGTTTGCCCCGTCTTTCAGCTCGCCGCTGCCGTCAGCGGCCTGGGCCATGCCGTCTCCCACCACGCCAATCTGCTCCAGCATGGTGGCGGCGTAGGTGCGGGTCACTTCCTCCCGCACCCCCAGCTCCATCTCCTTCATGGCGCTCTCCCCCAGCTTGGAGGCGATGTAGTTGGTGCCGGGGTTGGTCTCGTACTTCAACTCCATGGTCTGGGGGTGTTCCGCCGTGATGGAGGCGGCCCGCTGGGAGAAGTCCTCCGGGATGGTGATGACCATGTAGTAGGTGCCGTCCGCCAGCCCCTCCTGGGCCTCCTCCTGGCCCATGAAGTGGAAGTCCAGAGCAGGCTCCTCTTTCAGGTTGTCCACCAGGGACTGCCCAATGTCATAGGTCTCCCCCTCCACTGTCACCGACTGGTCCAGATTCACCACCGCCACCGGCAAATGCTCCACGTTCCCGTAGGGGTCCCACATGGAGCCCAAAAACAGGGTGGTGTAGATGGTGGGAATGGCGATAATGGCCACCATCACCACCAACAGCAGCGGATTGCGGAGCAAACGCTTCCATTCTTGTCGTTTCAACGTCAAACCCTTCCTTCCAGGTCTTGTAGACATAGTGTCTACTATACATCTCGGTATTGTGATTTTTTACAAAGGGCATTATACTGGAGGGGATCAGACAACACAACCGACAATTGGTCGGCGTTCTGTGGATTAATGGACAGAGTGACGACAGAATGTCCATTGTTCAAAAAAGATTTACAAGACAGGAGGGGCTTACAATGGAGCGGAAACCAGACCGACGGGTGCGGCGCACCCGGGCCCAGCTGCGCCAGGGGCTGGCCCGGCTGATGGGGGAGAAGAGCGTCAACGAGGTGACGGTCACCGAACTGGTGGATTTGGTGGATATCAACCGCTCCACCTTCTACCTCCACTACCGGGACATTCCCCACATGCTGGAGTGTGTGGAGCAGGAGCTGTATGACCAGATCGGCCACGCCATGGAGCAGACCCTCACCGGGCAGCTCCAGGGGGGCACCCTGGCCTTTTTGGAGGATGTGTTCTCCATCCTCTTTGCCAACCGGGACATCTGCGCCGCTCTGCTGGGCCCCCGGGGGGACATTGGCTTTCTCCACCACATTGAGGAGATGCTCTCCCACTACATTCTCACCCCCTTGCAGCGCACCCAGCCGGATGTGGCCTATCGCTACACCTTCTGCGTGGCGGGGGGCGTGGGCCTCATCAAAGACTGGCTGTCCCGGGGTTGCCCCGAGTCCCCCCAGGACATGGCGAGGCGTACCGACGACCTCATCGCCGGGGTGACCCACCGATAAAAAAGACCCCCAGGAGCCCGCCAAATGGCGAGTTCCTGGGGGTCTGCATTCCTGATTTGTTACCACTCCGGCTCTACCTGTTGGAAAGCGCCTGTGAAGGTATTTTTGGTGCAGTTCAGCTGGCTATGCAGATGGTAGCCAATGGTATTATAGTGGATTAGCTCCGTGTCGGTGAGCTTGCCAAAGTCCCCCTGCACCTCCGCTTCAAACCGCTGGAAGAACTCCGGGTTCCCAACAGACCAGCGAACTTCCACATTGGACACTGGGTTCGGCGCAGAAATGCGGTAGTAGGGCCCGGTGCCCTCCAGCTCCGGGTAGTCGGGGAAGCGGTACTGCTCCAACTCCTTCTGGGTGTACTGGTACACCACGTCGGTGTGTCCGTCGTGCACATACAGGCGGTACAGGGCCGCCCCGTCCCCATCTTCCGCTCCAGCCCAGAAGTACATCACCGAGCGGTCCGCCAGAGGCAGGGGATTCTGAATGCACATGGGTTCCATCGTTCCATCATAGCGATAGGTATACGCCACAGATATGGGGTTGGAACTATCCCGGTTCATAGTGGAAATGAGGCCGCTGTCATCTACAAATAGGGTCTCCTGGTGGTTCCCTTTGTAGTCCATGCGGATGAGGGTCTTGCCGTCTACGATGCCGTAGATCCACGCCGGGTCCACCGCCTTGACCTCTAAGTTGTCCATGTCGCAGACCTTCCACAGCGCCTCCCCGGTTTTTTGGCTGTCCACCAGATACAGAGCGCCGTCTCGATACTCAAAGTCGCACTGGTCGTAAAACCAAGCATAATCCAGGTCCTCAAAGTCATACTCCCGCTCCTGCTCAAAATACTCCTCGTAGGACACCGACGGCTGCTCAGGTACCTCCCAGGGCACCGTCTGGGGCAGCTGGCTCGGGGTGGGACTGGGCTCTCCCTCTGGGTCCCCGGGGGAACCATGGGCCACCAGGAGGGGGGACAGCCGATCATATACCTTCTGGTACAAGGCCTGACCGTCCACAATGGAGCAGTGGGTGTCCCCAAATTGGGCGGATGTGTAGGCGGAATTGGTGCTCAGGTTCACCCGCATGGACCCCTCAGACAGCCCCACCTGAATGCTGATGTACACTGAGTCCGGCTCCACGGTGTAGGTGTTCTGGCGGGGAAAGAGGGTGTTTCGGATGGTGATCCCCTGAAAGAGGGACACCAGATCACGGCTCAATTTCTGGGGAATATTCTCCTGGGAGATGTCACAGTGATAGGTCTCCCCGCTATTCCAGTAGTCGGCGCTGATGGAGCGCACCTGGAGGGTGTCGGCGGGGTCCACCATGGGTTTGGAGCGAAAGAATGCGGCGGCGGCCACAGCGACCAGGACCACCAACACCGCCACAATTCCCAGTGGCTTTTTCCACGTGTTTGCCGTGTGCTTCATCTCATACCCCTCCTTACTTGTGCAGCTCACAGGCGTTTGGATTCCAACCATTCTCTGGGGCAATGTGTTTTCCTTGATGCAGGGCTAGATTAGACCGGGAAGTAGCTACCCCCCACACACCAGACTTCGCCCTCTTTGATAAGGATAAAGCTCTGGGTGATCGTTCCGTCATCCAGAGGAGAGGGCCAGAAATACACTGGCAAACTTCTTCTTTTTCATGTTTCTCACCGCACTTTTCAAATCATAAATTGCCCCTTCATCAAGCTAAGAACTACTGATGTGATTTAGAAGGAAAAATCGAATCAATATACTATTCATTTTCATTGGCATTGTTTCCTACAGACATAATTCCACCGCTAATATTACCCACATATCCACACCCAAGACACCGGACGTTTGTTCCGGGAGTCTGAGCGTAGTGCCGCTGCAAAATATATCCAGAACACCCACCGTAGCTGCAAGGTACTTTGTGGTAAGAGGCAGAATATCTCTGTGCAGTCCCCGTAAATTTGTGGGCTACACTTTTAGAAACATAATCGTAGATTGCCCGAAACTGTGCAAATGTGTATGTATTCAACATTACCTGGCAGTGGCCGTCCGCATTTCCTTCGTAGATTGTCACAGTAGAATTGGTACTACCAGCGGTCACAAACGCATGAACGGGTTCATTTACGTCAGGAGTTTGCCGGTCCCAAACAGACCACAAGCCAGCGAAATCACACCCGTTATTGATACCGTGATTGCAGAGAATAGCCGTGCTCGGTCTGTTTTAACAAAAAGCCACGCACATTTCCCTGATCTTCCTGATTCAACCACTTGCCCGATGGACATTCTCCGATGGGACTGAGAGTGCCGGTATACTGGAACTCATATTCCGGCAGCACAATCCAGAACATCTCGCCCACTTCCTCTGCGGTCAGGCCGTATCCCAGCACAGCGGTGGCTTTCAGCTCCGTGGTGGGCAGCACCTCCACCCGCAGGTTTTTATATTGAGTAATCTGGAATGTTCGCACCTGGGAAGGCCTACTTAAATCGTCCAGAAATAGTGTCATGAGCTGTTGGGCCGCTGCTTCTGGCGTTAAGCTGGTATCCTCCACGTTATAGACCTTAATATTCTGCATAAAGGTGCTGTATTGGTACTGGTCTGGCTGGGTTACCTGGGGTGGCGTGTCTGTAGGAGACTGAGAGGGGGCAACAGAAATTTGACAGGCATATAACGTCAGCAAAACCACAGCCAATGACAGGATGCCTACGATTTTCTTCATAGTCCAATTACCTCCTTGTCAATCTCATGCTTTTCCAGCAACTAAGGACTCAGATTATTTAGAATACATCTGGACACCTGGGATGGACGATACTCCGCCAACATGTGTTGTAGTATACATCCCTCCCTCAGTGGATTCATATACCTTTATTGCTGTCTCCTGCGTGATATCGCCGGACATGGAGTAAACCACATTCTGGCATTGATAGATCGAATGTTCATATCCACCATTTGTATAAAAGTAGACAGTCCCCCCGGATAGCCGTCGCTCTTGAACGGGGGCATCGTCCTTCTCAAAGGTCATATGCTGCATCTGCTCCAAGTCCTCATAGACATCGACAGACAGATATAAGGTGGGCAAGTTCTCACCGCTAAACGTGATGATAGCAGTAGACTGGTCGTTCAACTCGTAGGTCTGAATTTCCTCCACGGCATACCCCTTAGGAATCCAGCGGGGCAGATACTCTTTCAGCGCCAGGCCCTCCAGCTCCTCCTGCCCGTCTATCCAGCTGGAGGAGGGGCCGTCCCCCTGGTAGCTGAAGTGGAAGGTCTCGTCCGACCACCGGACGATCATGCCCCACAGATCCACCCCAGCGGCTTGTGCTGCCAGCAACGTGGCAAACAGAACGGAAATAACAGCGGCCACCAGGCCCAAGCGGCGTATGACCCGCAGACGGGGTTTGCGACGGGGGACCTCAGCGGGAGGAGAAGCCTCCTTCTCCTCCCAATCATAGAGGGAAGCCGGGTCATCACAGGGAAGATAGAGGGCCCGGCATTGGGCCAGCTTCTCCCGGGCCGTCTCCTCCCCCTGGGGGTCCTCCCCCTTCCTGCGTCCCAGTACGTCCAGAATATACAGGATGGTCTCAGGGGCCAGGGCATCCACTTCAGGACAGTCCAGGTCTGCCCGGAGCAGCTGCTCCAGCTGCTCTGTGGTCATGGCGTCAAAGCAGCGGTAATTTGGATTCCATGTGGTTTTGGAATCGCCCATTGTCATGACCCCCTTTCTTTCATAGTACGTTCGGATGTGACGGAAAGGTGACCGCTTCCGTCCATTTCTTCAAAATATTTTCTCAGCCGTTTTCGGGCCCGCTCCAACCGCTTTTTGCAGGCGGGAATGGTAATACCCCGGCTCTGGGCCAGTTCCTTCACCGTCCGCTGTTCCAGGGCGAACTCACAGAGCAGTTGATAGTCGGGGTCTTTCCCGAGGTCGCCGTATTCCACATCCAGCCCGTGCTCATCCCGGGCCACTGTTACCACCTGCGGGGTGGCGGAGAGCTGGGCCACCAGATTGGCCATCCTGGCTCGGGTCCTCCGAATGTTGAGAATTTCTCCCTTGAGGGTATTTACAATCCACCCCCGTACATTGGGGGAAGCGGCTGCCTGGTCGTACTTGACCCAGAAAATGCGGAAGGTGTCCTGCACCGCCTCCTCCGCCAGGTCCAGGTTGCCCTCCAGACCTCGTGCGGCGTAGCCCACCAGCTTGTGATACATCTCCAAATACAGCGTTTCAAAGAGCTCCTGTCGCTCCACGTCTTCTTCACCAGCCTCTCTCTTTGACCGTCTCTTTTACAATGAGCATACCACAGATGCCAGACATTGTCACGGCGGGTTTCTATACCCGGCGTTCCTAGCGGGTATCTGCCCTGTGGCATAAAAACACCCGGAAAATTGTATCATTTCCCGGGTGTTGCTTTTTAATTTGCCTTAGACAGATATTAGGACAGCAACGCTGCGATCTTGGTGCGACCCACCGCTGCCACGGCCAGGGAGCAGCCCGCTAGATAGCACGCCACGAAACCCAGCACGGCCAGCCATACCACAGCAGTTCCAGCGGCCAGGGTAAAGAGGAGTCCGCACGCCAGGCCTCCGGCCAGACACAGCAGCAGCTGTTCCAGGAAGAAGGAGGCGAACATGCGGCCCTTGGAGGCCCCCAGGCCGCCCATAATGGCAAACTCGCTCCGCCGCCCCTGGACCATCAGCCAGGACACCACAAAGCCCATGACGCCCAGCAGCAAAAATAGAACGGGGAAGAGAAACTGACTCAGGGTGAGGTATCGCTCCAGGGCCTGGGCGGTCTGGACAAAGGCCCCGTCTTTGAGCACCACCGTGGTGCGGGTCCCGTCCAGCTCCAAGGGCGTGGAGTAGCCCTCCTGCTCCAGCCAGCTGCGGAATTGCTCCAGCTGGCTGGCGTCCGAGAGTGTGAAGCGGCAGGTTCCAAAAGACCCGCTGGGGGCATCACTGCGCTGGTCCTCCTGGGCGCTCCAGGGGGGCAAGACCCAATAGGATAGGGGCATGTAGCAGGTGTTCTGTCCCTGGGGGGCATCGTAGGCTCCCACCACCTGGATGGGCACTACACCCACGGCCTGTTGTTTTCCGCCCGGTTTTTGGACGGTCATTTCCATGGAAATGTCAATTTCACCGCCCAAAGACACCCCGTGGGCATCCATCCATCCCTGGCTGGCGACACAGGGCCAGGGGGTCTGAGTGCGGGAGTCATAGTAGTTGGGATCGGCCAGGAAGTGCTCGTCCCAGCCCTCCAGCCAGGTCACCGGGGGGGTGCCACTGTAGAGGAAGGCGGGAGCGGCATCCAGGGCGTTGAGGAACACCACCTGGTCTTGCTGGCCGATCCAGGCACGCTCCCGGGATTGGCCGAACTCCGTGTCTGCAAAGGTGGGCATATCCTCCGCCAGCCAGTAGTGGCTGGAAAAGCTGGTCTGGATGTCAGACACCATCCCGGACTCCCGCAGGGCCCAGGGATTTGCAATTTGCAGATCGGTGTACTGTCTGCCGTTGGTGGAGGTAAAGACCCCGGTAATGGTGCTGTTGTGGTACAGTCTATCCCGCTGAGCGCCCCATCCCTGAGCGATGACCATCAGCAGACACAGCACGCCGGAGAGGACCAGGGACACCACCGGCACCACGACGGATCGCCAGCCGCCACGCCGGGCGGACAAAAGGGCAAAGCGAAGCGCGCCACGCCCTGCGGTACTGGTGCGGCCCCGAGGGACCCGTACCTGGAATTTTCCTTGGTGGCGGGTGTTTTTCCGGTACGCCTGGCGCAAAAAGGCAAGGCAGAGGACCACAGACACCAGAAAGACCAGACCCGCAGCTGTGGGTCCGGGCCATAGGGGAGCATGCTGGAGCAGAGGGGTCTCCCGTACGGCGCCCAGCACCTGGTCGCTATACCTCAAATTGGTCTGGTACAGCCCCTGCACCACATGGAGAGCCAGCTGGATGAGGGCGTTCATACATACCGTTGCCAGGATGCCGCCCACCACCACCGCTGCACCGGATACCACGACGGCACCGGAGAGCAGCCACAGGGCGATTTTGCTCCGGGGAGTGCCCAGAGAGACCATCACATCCACGGCCTGTTGCTGCCGTCCCACAAACAGAAAGGCGAAGAGGCACAGTACAGCCAGCATACCCACAAGGGCGGCGGCGGTGATTCCCTGGGCGGTGGATTCCATGGCCTGTAGGGGCTCAGAGGCAGAGGCATACCCCTGGTCCAGCAGAGTGACTCGGACACCCTGAGGGAGCTGTTGGGCCATTTCCGCCACGGTCTGGGTGGCCTGGGCATTGTCCAGCACCGCTCTGCCCAGCTGGTAACCAAACAGAGGGGTGTCAGGCAGGTCGGTGCCCTGGGAGACCCAGACACGCCCCTGGTAGTCCTGGCTGCTGTTGACCAGTCCTACCACCGTCCAGCTGCGGGAACCGTCCATGAGCTCCAGGGAGAAGGGGTCCGAGGAGGTGGACTGCATCAGGGACACAGGGAGCGTGTCTCCCACAGACAGCTCCAGCTGCTGGGCGATGTCTTGGGTGACGACACACACGCCAGGCTCCCCGGGGTCAGGAAACCGCCCCTGCTCCAAATAGAGGACCCCCTGCTGGAAGGGGTCCAGAGCCTGGATCTGGTCGCTGGCCTCCACCTGGATGTAATTGTTGCCGGTCTGATAGCGCTGAGCGCAGTCATAGAAAGGCCCCTGGTCCAGAGCCGGGTCCTGGTAATCCTCGATTTCCTGATAGGGCGGTTGACCGTCAGCGTCGGAAAACGATGTGACGATCATGGCCAGATTAGAATTCCTGCTCTCAAACAGCTGCCCGTGGAGGAGGTAGCGTTGGCCGGGCTGGGGGACAAATCCGCTCTCTCCCGGGTCAATGGTGAGCAACAGTCCCGCCTTTGCCTGCTGGGCATAGAGAACTTGACCGAGGATGGCACTATAGGTCGTGGCAGACGAGACCGTGCCGCTGATCCGCTCCTCGGTGCGGGTGACCCCGGTGATGGGGTCCACCACATCGGTGGCAGCGGCCAGGTAGACCTGGTCGTTTTTCAACAGGTCGCTGATGTCCACAGACAGGCCCTGGGTGGTGTCCACCAGGGTGCCGGTGTCCCCCGACACCATACAGTAGACATCGGGGAGCTCCTGGGGGAGCTGGCCGAAAAACTCCGGGATGTTCTCCCACATCCCCTGGTCCAGTTTCACTGTGGCAGTGCCGTCACGGTACTCCATCAGGTATTCCTCCGGCAGATCTTTGGGGGAAACGATGCCCCAGCCGGAGTCCTCCTGGGCTACCAGGTTGTACACCGTCACCACCATCTGGTCCTCATAGGGGATGACGCCGCCCTGACGTTGATAGCCCTGGGCCAGGGCCATCACCCGACGGGTGGGCTCCCACAAGGTGACGCCAGACATCTCGGACAGGTCGGGCAGCTGGTCCAGAGCTGTCCGGGCGGCCTCGTCCGCTGCATACTCCTGGGGATAGTCCTCCCCGATGTATTCCAACAGGGCGATGGAGGTATAGGTTTGGTCAATGGCAGCCAGGGTCTGGGCGCAGTAGCTCCACAGCCCCAGGCCCAGAGCCAGAGAGACGGTGAGCAGCGCCAGGAGCAGAGAGAACAGCGCTGTGCGCCCCTTGGCTCGCAGAGTGGAATAGATTCCGTTGCGAATGAACATACGTCCCGCTCCCCCTTTCTAGAAAACCAGCTGTCCGTCGTGGAGCTCCAGTACCTGGTCTGCCTTTCCTGCCAGAACCCGGTCATGGGTGACCAGAATCACGCAGTATCCTTCCTGATGGGCCAGACCCTGGAGAAGAGAGAAGATATTTTCACTGTTGGAGGTGTCCAAGTTTCCGGTGGGCTCGTCGGCCAACAGGATGTGGGTGTCCATGCCCAGGGCACGGGCAATGGCCACCCGCTGCTGCTCTCCTCCTGAGAGCATGGTGGGGAACCGCTGAGACACCGCCTCCGGCAGGCCCACCCGCTCAATCAGAGCCTGGGCTTTGGTCCGGGCCTCTTTGGATTTCATCCCCCGCAGTTCCATGGGATACATCACGTTTTCCTCCACGGTGAGCAGGGGGAAAAGACGGAAATTCTGGTAGATGACGGCCACCTGTTCCCGGCGGTAGGTCTCTAGCTTCACCTGGCTGGTGGGCGTGCCCTGGCAGAGAACCTCTCCCTGACTGGGCAGGTCCAGCCCGGCCAGCAGGGAGAGCAGGGTAGTCTTACCACTGCCTGATTTTCCCACAATGGCGTAGACCTTCCCCTGGTCAAAGGAGGTGGAAATGGACCGAAGGGCCTCCACCTTTTGATACTGGGTTTGGTAGGTGTAGCTGACGTTACAAAGTTCCAATGCATGCATATCGGTTCCCTCCTCTTCCGCTTGTACGGCTGATAGGATGTGATCCATGTTTCCCCCATAGCGTCACAAGTCCCGTCTGGGAACATCGACAGGACTTGTGAGACACCGGTACTAGGTTATTAGAATAAAGTTCAGCTTGGGGCTTTCACGGTCTGAGTTCTTACCAGTCTTGTATCATAATCGCTGGCTGTGCCTGCACACAAAGTGACCTTTGCATAGTAGGAAGTACCTGGAACGCCCGTATATGTATACGTTAATCCATGGATAAAGCTACTTTTGGAGGCCAGCAAGCCGTTGGATGTACTTCCCTGTATGGTGGTTATGTGTGTGCCATTGGATTGATAAATCTCAATTTTTAAAACGCCAATTTTGGGTACTGTGTAATTAGATGTTATCATGGCCTCAATATCCACTTCTCCCCGATGAGTACCTCGTTGAGCTGAAACGGAATAAGCTTCTACATAACTACTTGCACGAGTTTGAGCATAGGCTTGCGTACCTATGGCACATACCAGAAAAACGGATACAAATAACACCAGCCATAACTTCCGCTGCTTCATATGACAACCTCCATCAAACAGAGTCCAGTATGTTTATTACAGATTCTTCGGTTAAATCCCCAGAAATAGAATAAATAATGTTTTTGTCCTGATATACTGATTTTTTATATCCAGAATTTTCGTAAAAGTAGACTGTGTTCCCATTGGACAGTTTCTGTTCCTGGACAGGAGTACCGTCCTTCTCGAATGTAAGATGTTGCATCTGCTCCAGATCATCATAGATGTACGCACTGAAACGGAATGTAGGCATGTCATCCCCACAAAATGAGATTGCAACCGTGGACCAATCGTCAAACTCAAAGGTCTGTATTTTCTGTACCGTATACCCCTCTGGAATCCAGCTGGGCAGATGGTCTGTCATCTCCAACCCCTCCAACTCCTCTTGTCCATTCATCCAGCTGGAGGAGGGACCTTCGCCCTGGTAGCTGAAGTGGAAGGTCTCGTCCGACCACCGGACGATCATGCCCCACAGATCCACCCCAGCGGCTTGTGCTGCCAGCAACGTGGCAAACAGAACGGAAATAACAGCGGCCACCAGGCCCAAGCGGCGTATGACCCGCAGACGGGGTTTGCGACGGGGGACCTCAGCGGGAGGAGAAGCCTCCTTCTCCTCCCAATCATAGAGGGAAGCCGGGTCATCACAGGGAAGATAGAGGGCCCGGCATTGGGCCAGCTTCTCCCGGGCCGTCTCCTCCCCCTGGGGGTCCTCCCCCTTCCTGCGTCCCAGTACGTCCAGAATATACAGGATGGTCTCAGGGGCCAGGGCATCCACTTCAGGACAGTCCAGGTCTGCCCGGAGCAGCTGCTCCAGCTGCTCTGTGGTCATGGCGTCAAAGCAGCGGTAATTTGGATTCCATGTGGTTTTGGAATCGCCCATTGTCATGACCCCCTTTCTTTCATAGTACGTTCGGATGTGACGGAAAGGTGACCGCTTCCGTCCATTTCTTCAAAATATTTTCTCAGCCGTTTTCGGGCCCGCTCCAACCGCTTTTTGCAGGCGGGAATGGTAATACCCCGGCTCTGGGCCAGTTCCTTCACCGTCCGCTGTTCCAGGGCGAACTCACAGAGCAGTTGATAGTCGGGGTCTTTCCCGAGGTCGCCGTATTCCACATCCAGCCCGTGCTCATCCCGGGCCACTGTTACCACCTGCGGGGTGGCGGAGAGCTGGGCCACCAGATTGGCCATCCTGGCTCGGGTCCTCCGAATGTTGAGAATTTCTCCCTTGAGGGTATTTACAATCCACCCCCGTACATTGGGGGAAGCGGCTGCCTGGTCGTACTTGACCCAGAAAATGCGGAAGGTGTCCTGCACCGCCTCCTCCGCCAGGTCCAGGTTGCCCTCCAGACCTCGTGCGGCGTAGCCCACCAGCTTGTGATACATCTCCAAATACAGCGTTTCAAAGAGCTCCTGTCGCTCCACGTCTTCTTCACCAGCCTCTCTCTTTGACCGTCTCTTTTACAATGAGCATACCACAGATGCCAGACATTGTCACGGCGGGTTTCTATACCCGGCGTTCCTAGCGGGTATCTGCCCTGTGGCATAAAAACACCCGGGAAATGGTATCATTTCCCGGGTGTTTTGGCATTGCAATAGATTATTCGCCCAGCACAGCGGCGCAGCGGGCGCACAGCTCGGCATGGCCCTCACTGGTGCCGATGCTGGTGTCGTGGTTCCAGCAGCGGGGGCACTTGGCGCCCTCGGCCAGAGAGACCGCCACGGTGAGGCCCTCGAACTCCTCGCCCTGGTAGCCCTGGCCTTCGCCCTGGGCCACGGTGACCTGGGAGACAATGCACAGGGTGGCCAGATCGGCCTCGGTGAGGTTCATGGCCTGGAACTGCTCCCAGGCGGAGGCGGTGAAGGTGAGGGACAGAGCGGCGTCGGTGCTCTTCTTGATGCCCTGCTCACTGCGGGCCAGCTCCAGAGCCTTGTTCACGTCGTCCCGCAGGGCAATGATGCGGTTCCACTTCTCGTCCTCGGCCTCGGTCATGGCGTAGGCGGGGTTGACGGCGGGAATGTCGTTGAACAGCACGCACTCGGTGTCGTCGCTGTCGGCGTGGGGCATGGCAGACCAGATCTCCTGGCTGGTGAAGGCCAGGATGGGGGCCAGCAGCCGGGTCATGCCGTCCACGATGATATACAGGGCGGTCTGAGCGGAGCGGCGGCCAGCTTCATCACCACAGTACAGGCGGTCCTTGATGATATCCAGGTAGAAGTTGGACATCTCCACCACGCAGAAGTTGTAGATGGCACGGTAGGCGGCGTGGAACTCGTAGCGCTCATAGGCGGCGCGGCAGGCGGCCACCAGGTTGTTGAACTGGTGCACGGCCCAGCGGTCCAGCTCCATCATATCGGCCACGGCCACAGGGGCGTTGGGGTCGAAGCCGGCCAGGTTGCCCAGCATGTAGCGGGCGGTGTTGCGGATCTTCAGGTAGGCCTGGCTGAGCTGCTTCAAAATCTCGGGGGAGATGCGCATGTCCTGGGTGTAGTCAGCGGAGGCCACCCACAGACGCAGCATGTCAGCGCCGTAGTCCTTGATCACCTCGTCGGGGGACACGGCATTGCCCAGAGACTTGTGCATGGCCTTGCCCTCGCCGTCCACGGTCCAGCCGTGGGTGATGATCTGCTTGTAGGGGGCCACGCCCTTGGCGGCAATGGAGGTGAGCATGGAGGACTGGAACCAACCACGGTACTGGTCGCCGCCCTCCAGGTACACGTCGGCGGGGAAGGCCAGGTCGTCTCGCTCATCCAGCACAGCGGCGTGGGTGGAGCCGGAGTCGAACCACACGTCCATGATGTCGGACTCCTTGGAGAAGTGGACGCCGCCGCAGTGGGGGCACTTCAGGCCCAGACCTTCCACCAGCTCGTCGGCGGTCTTCTCAAACCAGATGTTAGAGCCGTGCTCCCGGAACAGCTCGGAGACACGCTGGATGGTCTCGGGAGTGACAATGTCGGCCCCGCACTGGTCGCAGTAGAAGATGGGGATGGGCACGCCCCACTTGCGCTGACGGGAGATGCACCAGTCGTTGCGCTCGCTGATCATGGAGGTCATGCGGTCCTTGCCCCAGGAGGGGTGCCAGGAGATGTTGTCGCAGCTCTTCACTGCGGTATCCTTGATGGCGTCCACGGAGCAGAACCACTGCTCGGTGGCACGGTAGATGATGGGGTTCTTGCAGCGCCAGCAGTGGGGGTAGGAGTGGACGATGTTCTCCTTGGCCAGCAGGAAGCCCTCGGCCTCCAGGTCAGCCACCACCAGGTCGTTGCCCTTGGCGTAGAACTGGCCGTTGTACCGCTCGTCGGTCATGACGCCCTTGGCGTTGACGGGCACGGGGGTGCCGATGTGGGTCTTGCCCGCATCGTCGTAGGCCTTGCAGATGTTAAAGTCGTCGGCGCCGAAGCCGGGGGCGGTGTGAACGCAGCCGGTACCGGCATCCAGGGTCACGTGGTCGCCGCAGAGGATGACGCTCTCCCGGTCGAACAGGGGGTGCTTGGCGGTCATCAGCTCGAAGTCGCTGCCCTTGAAGGTGGCCAGCACGGTGCAGGCGGCCTGGTCCAGGCCAGCGGCCTTGCACACGGACTCCACCAGGCCCTCGGCCAGGATATACACCTCGCCGTTGGGAGCCTGCAGCAGCACATAGTCGAAGACCGGGTTGACGGAAATGGCGTAGTTGCCGGGGATGGTCCAGGGGGTGGTGGTCCAGATGACGAAGTAGGTCTTGCTGAGGTCGGTGACCGAGGCCAGCTTGCCCTGGTCGTCCTTTACGGGGAACTTCACGAAGATGGTGGTGCAGGGGTCGTCGGCATACTCGATCTCGGCCTCAGCCAGAGCGGTCTGGTCGTGGGGGCACCAGTACACGGGCTTCATGCCCTTGTAGATGTAGCCCTTCTCCGCCATCTTGCCGAAGATCTCCACCTGCTTGGCCTCAAACTCGGGCTTGAGGGTGAGGTAGGGGTTCTCCCAGTCGCCGATGACGCCCAGGCGCTGGAACTCGCTGCGCTGGATGTCCACGAAGTTCAGGGCGAAGTCCCGGCACTTGTCCCGGAACTCGGAGTCGGTGAGCTCGTCCCGCTTGATCTTCTTGTCCTTCAAGATGGCGGACTCGATGGGCAGGCCGTGGGTGTCCCAGCCGGGGACATAGGGGGCCTGGAAGCCGGTCATGTTCTTGTAGCGGATGATGATGTCCTTGAGAATCTTGTTCAGGGCGGTGCCGATGTGGATGTGGCCGTTGGCGTAGGGAGGGCCGTCGTGGAGGACAAACTTGGGCTTGCCCTCGTTCTTCTTCATCAGCTTGTGATAGGTCTCCACCTCCCACTTGCCGTTGAGCAGCTCGGGTTCCCGCTTGGGAAGGCCCGCCCGCATGGGGAAGTCGGTCTGGGGGAGGTGTACGGTCTTGTTGTAATCCATGGTGGGATTCCTCCTGTGTTTGAGTTTTTGGGGACAAAAAACACCTTTGTCCCTCAAGATGTTTGAGAGACAAAGGTGTGAATAACCTCTGCGGTACCACTCTCGTTGCCTGTGCCACGCACAGACCCCTCGACGGGTCCCAATAACGGAGACCAACCCGGCAAAGCCTACTGGGGCAGCACCTGCCCGTTGGGTTTGCAGCTCCCAGGTGATATTCCCCAAGGCCCGGTCCCGCCGCTGTTCCACCATATCAGCGGCTCTCTGGTGGGGGGGTGAGTTGGGTACTCGTCCTGTTCCACGCATTTAACCTCTATATCTTATCCAGTTGGCGGGGGTTTGTCAACTGTTTTTGTGCCCAGAAATTCCGGTTTGGCGGGGGAAATGGAGGGGGCTTTTGCCTGTGGGGAGTACAAAAAACCGGCGCAGATGCGCCGGTTTTTTTCGTTTGCTCAGCGGTGCTTGCCCATGAAGAACAGGGCCACACAGCCGGGGCCGGTGTGGGCGCCGATGACGGGCCCGATATCGTTGAGGATAATTTCCTTTGTGCCATACTTTGCCTTGATCTGGTCGGCCACGAACTGGGCGTCCGCCTCGCAGTCGCTGTGGCTGATGAACATGGTCTGATTGGCCACGTCCTCCCCCAGCTGGCCCACCTTGTCCACCAGAGCCTGCAAGGATGCCTTGCGGCCCCGGGCCTTGGCCACGCTGATGAGGTGTCCCTCGTTGTCCACATGGAGCACGGGCTTAATTTGCAGCATGGTGCCCACCACGGCGATGGCGGCAGACACCCGGCCACCCCGCTTGAGGAAGAACAGGTCGTCCACGGTGAACCAGTGGCACTGGCGCAGCTTGTTGTCCTCCACCCACTGGGCCACCTCGTCCAGGCTCTTCCCTGCCTGGCGCAGCTGGGCTGCCTGGTACACCAGCATGCCCTGGCCCAGGGAGGCGCACAGGGTGTCGATGACCCGGATGGTGCGCTCAGGGTACTGCTCGGCCAGGTCCTGGGCAGAGATGGTGTAGGAATTAAAGGAGGTGGACAGGCCGGAGGAGAAGCTCAGAATCAGGATGTCCTTGCCCTCCTCCAGGAAGGGGGTGAGGAAATCCGTCACCTGACCCACGTTGATGGCGTTGGTGGTGGCTATCTCCCCCGCCCGCAGGCGGTCATAGAAGGCCTTGGGGCTCATCTCCCGGTTGTCGGGGTAGTTGTAGTAGGTCTTCTCCCCAAAGAGGAAGGCCAGAGGCACGGTATGTAATTCCAGCGCCTCCACCAGGCGGGCGGGCAGGTCGCAGGACGAATCGGTGACAATGACGTAGTTTGACATGGGAAAGCTCCTCCTTTGATGTGGTTTACTTCTTTTTCCCGCCCTTCAGCAGGTCGGCACACCCAGATTTCTGGGCCATGATCTCCAGCAGCCGCCGACACACCAGCCCGTGGGCGTAGCTCTGCAAGGCGTAGGTGAGCACCATGCCGGGCAGCTTCTCCTCCGCCGCCTCTTCATTGAGCTGTCCGGCGGCCTGGTCCAGGGCCTGGTCCAGCACCCGGCAAAAATAGTCGTACTGCTCCTGGCTGGTGCCCACATTCTTGCCAATGGCCACCAGGGTGCGCATCTCCCGCACGCTGAGCACCTGCTTGAGGTCGCTGATGGCGGTGAGGTAGGCCAGGTGCTCCTTGCCGTACTTCTTGCCGTTGGCCCGGGCCAGCAGGCCGTCCTTGATGTAGTTGTTGATCATGGCGGAGGTCAGACCGTCCCCCTCCTTGAAACACACCATCTGACGGGTGAGGTAGGACACCACCTGGTCCATATACAAAGGGATATCCGGCAGCCGGTCCCAGCTGTCCGGACGTTGGGATGCGATATTTTCCTTTAATTCTACCAGTTCTTCCATGGCAGTATCAGCTCCAATCTTATGCTGAAAATTATATCACATGATTTTGGAGACGTAAAGCCCGGGAGAAAAAATGCTCCCCCTCTCAGGGCAGCAGACCCAATAGCAGCGCCGTCCCCACCTGGGCCAAAAAAGGCAGCGGAGCGGGGCCGGAATAGGGGAGCACCAGCTCCTGACGTTCCACAATACCGCTCCCCAGGTGTGGAAATTCCCGCTGCACCGCCACGGCGGCGGAGTGGCCGGTGAGGCTGGACAGGGTGAGGGTATTGCAGCTGGCGCAGCCGTAGCTGACCCAGATGGGGGGCGGGGCGGCGCACGTTGGCGGGGCCACATCCCCGGGCACCAGGGCGGCCCGGCAGGGGGGCAGACACACCGCCCGGGGCCCGTGGGGGGCCACCACCAGCAGGTCCAGGGGGGTGTTCCAGGTGGGATGGGGGGCGCAGCAGGCCCGAATGAGGCAGTCTGCCTCTCTGGCCAGCGCCGCCAGCAGGGGACTCACCGGCTCCTCCGGCTCCCACACGCCCACTTGCCACATGTCCGCCACCTCCCCGCAGTTCTGCCCTTAGGGTGGCCGAGGAGGGGGAAATTATACGCTTTTCCGGCGTTTTCTCTGGTAGATGACGTAGTTGATGAGGCTGCCCACAATGAGGACGTTACCGCACAGGTACAGCCACACCAGGAGGATGATCATGGAGGTCAAGGAGCCGTACACCAGGGAGTACTTGGTGGAGTTCTCCATGAAGTAGGAGAACACCATGGAGGCTGCCGTGAGGGCCACCGCCGCCACCAGAGAGCCGGGGATCACCGGGGGCCGGGGCTTGTCCAGGGGGGTGGCGAAGCGGTAGAGCAGGAGGATGAAGAGGAACACCAGGGCGGTGAGCAGCAGGTACTTGCACCACTGCCAGGTGCTCACCTGGGCCACCAGGTTCTCCAGCCGGAGCAGTTGGCTGAGCATGTGGAAAAACCAGTTGCCCGTGACCACCACGGTGATGGACAGGTAGATGGTAATGAGCAGCAGCACGGCAAAGATCAGGCTGGCGATGAGCTGGCGGAGCCCCTGGAAGGTGGCTCTGCCGTAGATTTCGTGCATGATGTTCATCAGCCCCCGCACGGCGGCGGAGGCAAACAGGGCGGACATGAATACCCCGGCCACCAGCATGGCATCGGACTGGTGGGTGTCGATATAGTGCAAATAGTCCTGGAAGATGGCCAAAACCTCCTGGGGCAGCACATAGCTGGCCTCCTCCAGCAGGGCGGACATCTCCAGGTTTAGCTTGGAGACGAAGGCGGAGATACAGATGAGAATGGGGAAAAAGGTCAGAAGCAGAAAATAGGCCAGCTCGGCAGCCGAGCGGCTGACCCGGTGGACAAAGTACAGCTCCACCACGTCTGCCACAAACCCCACGGGCGGAACCTGCCGGGCATTCTCCCACAGGCGTTTCACGGCAAGTCACCTCCTTTTGTACCGAAAAAACTACTTCTCAGTATACCAGAGATGAAAAAGCAGGACAACGGGAATTTTGTCTCAGACGCTGACCGACCAAAGCCTCCCCTGTGCAAGGGGAGCTGTCTGCGAAGCAGACTGAGGGGTTGACGTTCTAACCGCCCATGGTTTCGGCTTGCCAGCCTGGTGGGGACGCTGCCCGCTGGGGGTACCTTTTGAGCGGGCAAAAGGTACCAAAACCCGCTTAGGGCGTTCCCCCCTAAGGACCCCCCTGGGGTACGAGGCTGTCCCTGCGTCAAGCCCATCGTCGGCCCTGGTCCCGGTGGGGTCACATGGATGGCGTGGAACTTCTACAGAAAGTACCTGTTTCTCTGAAAAACAATGCTTCTATCCCCAGGGCCTTACCCTAGTGTGCGGCGTTCCCGCCGCCGGAAGTCCGGCTTCCGGTGACTGCCAGACTCAAAGCCTCCCTTGTGCAAAGGGAGGTGGCCCGGCATGATGGGGCCCCCGCCAAAGCCCAGCGCAAGCGGGTTTGGTGGGGAGAGGAGGTGCGACGGCGTGAGCGAGACTTGCCCCGTCTCTCAGGGGCAAGGCGAGGGATACACAGTCCGCACCGACGAGTCGGAGGGATTGGCCTTCTCCAATTTTCTGGGCAGAACCCAGCGCCCTTCCAGGGACGCTCCGCTGGGGCCCATTTTGACTGGCCAAAATGGGCGAAAAGCCACTTAGGGCGTTCCCCCCTAAGGACCCCCCTGGGGTACGAGGCTGTCCCTGCGTCAAGCCCATCGTCGGCCCTGGTCCCGGTGGGGTCACATGGATGGCCTGGCAAGTCTATGGGAAGTGCCCCCTTCTCTGTGAGACGGTGCCTCTCCTTCCAGGGCCTTACCCTAGTGTGCGGCGTTCCCGCCGCCGGAAGCCAGGCCACCAACCGCTGGGAACAGTGGCTCACCAGGGTAAGGCCCTGGGGGAAGAAGGATGCACCAGCAGAGGAGTAGGCGGCAACCCTAGAACGGAAAGCCATCCATGTGACCACACCAGTCCAAGGGCCGGGAAGAGAAGAACGCAGGGGCTCCCAGTACCGCAGGGTGGATTCCACAAGGAGGGGAAAGACCCCTCCTTTGGCGGTCTTTGGTGACTTTCTGGCGGCAGAAAGTCACCCAGCGGAGCGTCCCTGGAGGGGCGCCGGTCTGCGCCTGAGACACAGGCGAAGGACCATCCTTTCGTTACTGCCTGTAAGGGCTTCCAATCTTCTCTGTATAGGGAAACCTTTTTTACTCAATGAGCATATTCAGCTCCTCCACACTCAGGGAGGGATTCAGCGCCCGGCTGATGGCATACCCCAGCACCCGGGCCAAATCCGCCACCCGGCTGTCCACCTCCCGGGGGGTGACAAACAGCTCCCGCCCCGGCGTCTCCTCTGGGGCGTTCTCCCCCAGCAGGTCCTGGATGAGGGTGGCCCCGTCCACCACTGTGGGCACCCCCAGGCTCACCACCGGCACCCCCAGGGTGTCCCGGCTGAGGGCATAGCGGTGGTTGCCCACCCCGGAGCCGGGGACGATGCCCGTGTCGGCCAGCTGCACCGTGCGGCACAGCCGCTCCACCGACCGGGAGGCCAGGGCATCCACGGCGATGACACAGCTGGGGTGGAGCTTGTCCACCACCGCCTGGACCAGCATCCCGCTCTCCACCCCCGTGGTGCCCAGCACCCCGGCGGCCAGAGCCGCCACCGCACGCAGGTGGGAAAACTGGGGCAACGCCTCCACCAGGTGCCGGGTCACCAGGGTGAAATCCACCGCCCGGGGCCCCACCAGGTCCGGGGTCATGGCCCGGTTGCCCAGCCCCACCACCAGGGCCAGCCCCGTCTCCGGCAGCATGGTGGCTAAAAGCCCGGCCACCGCCTCCACCGCCCGGGAAAACCCCGCCTCCTCCCTTCTCAGCAGCCCGTCCAGCTCCACCGTCACATAGGTGCCCACCGGCTTGCCCAACGCCTGGGCCGCCTGGGGGGTGCGTACCTGCACCATGTGGGCCTCATACCCCTCACAGGTCATCTCCCGGCTGTCCACCCCCTGGATCTCCCCATAGAACTGGTGGGCCTCCTGGGCCAAATCCGTGCGAATGCTCCTCATGCCCCGCTCTCCTTCCACTACATGTTGTGCAAAATGGGAAATTGTCTCCCTATTTTTTGCCCTGGAAAAAAATTTTATACAAATAGTAAATTAAGTGTTGCTTTTTTCGGAGTTTCATGCTAGAATACATATCTGCGACGGGAAACTGCGCAAAAACATAAAATCACATCGGAGGAGGTGTTTGGTTTGCCCAATATCAAGTCTGCCAAAAAGCGTGTTCTGGTGAATGCTACCAAGGCGGCTCAGAACAAGGCTCAGAAGTCCGCGCTGAAGACCGACCTGAAGAAGTTTGAGGCCGCGGTGGCCGAAGGCAACCGCAGCGAGGCCGATGCCGCTTATAAGGTGGCCGTTAAGGCCGTGGATCAGGCTGCTGCCAAGGGTCTGCTGCACAAGAACAATGCCGCTCACAAGAAGAGCGCCATGACTGTGAAGCTCAACAAGCTGGCCTGAGCAAGTGGCGTCTGATCGCTGAAACCAAAGCACAAAAAGCCGTCTGCCGAGCAGACGGCTTTTATTTTTTGTCAAAAGGAGTGTTTTCCGTGATTCGATGGGAATGTGACTACGCCGAAGGGTGCCATCCCGACCTTCTGGCCGCCCTGACCCGCACCAATATGGAGCAGACCCCCGGCTACGGGGTGGACGGGCACTGTGACCGGGCCAGAGCGCTGATCCGGGACCTGTGCCAGGCTCCCGACGCCACCGTGGAGTTTTTGGTGGGGGGCACCCAGACCAACACCACCGTCATCGCCGCCGCCCTGCGGCCCCACCAGGGGGTGCTGTGCGCCCACACCGGCCACATCAACTGCCACGAGACCGGCGCCATCGAGTCCACCGGACACAAGGTGCTCCCCCTCCCCTCCTCGGATGGCAAAATCACCGCCCGGCAGGTGCGGGAAGCTGTGGAGGCCCACTGGCAGGACTCCACCCACGAGCACCTGGTGCAGCCGGGCATGGTGTACCTCTCCCACCCCACCGAGCAGGGCACGGTGTATACCGCCCAGGAGCTCACCGCCATCTCCCAGGTGTGCCGGGAGTTTGGCCTCCCCCTCTTTGTGGACGGGGCCCGGCTGGCCTACGGCCTGGCCGCCGAGAAGAGCGTCACCCTCCCTCTGCTCTATGAGCTGTGCGACGTGTTCTACCTGGGCGGCACCAAGGTGGGGGCGCTGTTCGGAGAGGCGGTGGTGATCTCCAACCCCGCTCTGGCCCGGGACTTCCGCTACCTCATCAAGCAGCGGGGCGGGATGCTGGCCAAGGGCCGTCTGCTGGGGGTGCAGTTCGAGGCTCTGCTGGAGGACGGCCTCTACTTCCGCCTGGGGGAAAACGGCGTGGAGCAGGCCCGCAAGCTGTCCCAGGCCTTCCAGGCCAAGGGCTACCAAATGCGCTACGACTCCCCCACCAACCAGCTCTTCCCCGTCCTCCCCGACGCTCATTTGGAGCGTTTGGCGGGCAAACACGCCTGGTCCTTTTGGGAGAAGGTGGACGAAGGACACACCGCCGTGCGCTTTTGCACCAGCTGGTGTACCACCGACGAGCAGGTGGCGCAGTTGACGGCGGATTTGGAGGGGCTGTAAGACAAAAAAATCCCCTCGATGCATGCACATCGAGGGGATTTTTATGTATCTGGGTTAGGCCAGAGCGGCGGTGATGATGGCCATGGAATAGACCTCCATGGCGTTGCAGCCACGGGACAGGTCGTTGATGGGGGCGTTCAGGCCCAGCAGGATGGGGCCGTAGGCGTCGAAATTCCCAAGGCGCTGCACCATCTTGTAGCCGATATTGCCGGCGGAGATGTTGGGGAAGATGAAGGTGTTGGCGTGGCCGGCCACGGGGGAGCTGGGGCACTTCAGGCCGCCCACGGCGGGGGACACGGCGGCGTCAAACTGCAGCTCGCCGTCCACGGCGAAGTCGGGGTTGGTGGCCAGCAGCTTCTCGGTGGCGTTGCGCATCTTGTCCACGTCGGGGCCCTTGCCGGAGCCCTTGGTGGAATAGCTCAGCAGAGCCACCTTGGGGTCGATGCCGAACACCCGAGCGCACTGGGCGCACTCCTGGGCGATCTCCACCAGGTCGTCCTCGCTGGGGTCGATGTTGATGGCGCAGTCGCCCATGGCCAGCACCTCGTTGGAGCCGGTGGCGGCAGCACGCACCATAATAAAGCAGGAGGACACAATCTTGTTGCCGGGCTTGGTCTTAATCAGCTGAAGCGCGGGGCGCACGGTGTCGGCGGTGGAGTAGGTGGCGCCGCCCAGCAGGCAGTCGGCCACGCCCATCTTCACCAGCATGGTGCCGAAGTAGTTGCCCTGGAGCAGCAGCTCCCGACACTGCTCGGGGGTCATCTTACCACGGCGCAGTTCCACCATGGCAGCCACCATTTCCTCCATCTTGTCATACTTGGTGGGGTCCATGATGATAGCACCGTTGATGTTGAAACCGGTCTTCTCAGCGGCAGCCTGCACCTCTTCCTTGTTGCCAATGAGAATGGGCTTGAGGAAGGTGGAGGACAGCAGACGGGCAGAGGCCTCCAGAATACGGGCATCGGTGCCCTCGGTGAAGACGATGGTCTTGGGGCTGGCTTTCAGTTTTTCAATCAATTGACCAAACATGAGTTGGGTTCCCTCCATAATGTACATAGTGTGTTCCGAGTCATATCGCCTATTAATGTAGCACCATCCCAGCCAGATTGCAAGGGTCTGGAAAGAGAAAAGGCAAGCATTTGCAGGGTTTTGCCCGGATATTCTGACAATCATTGTTAAAAAAATCTCAAACAACGAAATTTGTCCCTCCACCATCCATATGGTGGAAAGGCACAAAAATACTCTGTGCAATTTTCCTCCTTCCGTGGGAACACCTTATTTACATCTTGTAATCACTTGGGTATACTATAAACAATGCGATTGGAGAACGAAAAGAGAGGGTATAACATGATCCATGCTGATTTTGCACGTTCTTTGTCCCTGTTGCGGCAGGAAAAGGGCATCTCCCAGCGACAGGCAGCCGGAGCGCTGGGCATCTCCCAGGCCCTGCTGTCCCACTACGAAAACGGGGTGCGGGAGCCGGGTTTGGCCTTTGTGGTGAAAGCCTGTGATTTTTACAATGTGTCCGCCGACTTTTTGCTGGGCCGTACCCTGAGCCGGGACGGCACCACCATTCTGGACGTGGATACCCTCTTTGACGCCTCCGCCCAACCCGACAATCTGCTCAAGGGCTCGGTGATGGCCACCCTGTCCAAAAAGCTGGTGGTGAACTCGGTGGGGGTCCTCTTTGACCTGCTGGGCAAGCTGGACAACAAGAAGGCCATTCGGGCGGCCACCAACTTTCTGTCCACCTCCGTGTATATCCTCTTCCGCCACCTGCGGCGGGCGGGCATGGACAATGGAGACAGCTTTTTCTCGGTGCCCAAGGAGCAGTTCATGGCCGGTCTGCCCCGAGTGGACCTCATTCTCAATGAGGCGGATTATCTGGAGTCCCTGACCCAGAGCAAGCAGAAGTTCCCGGACATGTCCCACGACCAGATGATGGACAACTATCCGGGCACCTACCAGTCCCTGCTGCAAATCATCCACGCCTGTGGCGAACGGCTCAACGGCGACATGAAGAGCCACCAAGAGCGGGTAAAATAATTCGTTTTGTCAGCACCGCCCACCGGGGCGGCGTGTAATCCCAGGGAGGAGCGATACCAATATGACCAAACAAGATCACATTCGCAATTTTTCCATCATCGCCCACATTGACCACGGCAAATCCACCCTGTCGGACCGTATGATCGAGATCTGCGGCGCTGTGGAGCAGCGGCAGATGGAGTCCCAGCTGCTGGACAACATGGACCTGGAGCGGGAGCGGGGCATCACCATCAAGGCCCGTGCCGTGCGCATGGACTACACCGCCGACAATGGGGAGACCTACTGCCTCAACCTCATTGACACCCCGGGCCATGTGGACTTCAACTACGAGGTCTCCCGCTCTCTGGCCGCCTGTGAAGGTGCGGTGCTGGTGGTGGATGCCGCCCAGGGCGTGGAGGCCCAGACCCTGGCCAACACCTATCTGGCCCTGGACCACGACCTGGAGATTCGCCCGGTGCTCAACAAAATCGACCTGCCCGCCGCCGACCCCCAGCGGGTCAAGCACGAGATCGAGGACATCATCGGCCTGCCTGCCCTGGACGCCCCCGAAATCTCCGCCAAGATGGGCATCAACATCCGCTCCGTGCTGGAGGACATTGTCCACAATGTCCCCGCCCCCACCGGAGACCCCAAGGCCCCTCTGAAGGCCCTCATCTTCGACAGCCAGTATGACCCCTATCTGGGCGTCATCGTGTACTTCCGTGTCATGGAGGGCACCATCCGCCCGGGCATGAAGGTGCGCCTGATGGCCTCCGGGGTGGAGCACACCGTGCTGGAGTGCGGCTACCTGCGCCCCCTGGGGATGGAGGCTGCCCGAGAGCTGTCCGCCGGCGAGGTAGGCTACTTCACCGCCTCCATCAAGAACGTGAAGGACACCCGGGTGGGCGACACCATCACCGAGGTGGCCAACCCCACCCCTGAGGCCCTGCCCGGCTACCGCCCGGTGCAGCCCATGGTGTACTGCGGCGTGTACACCGAGGACGGCTCCAAGTACCCCGACCTCCGGGACGCCCTGGACAAGCTGCAGCTCAACGACGCCTCCCTGTCCTTTGAGCCGGAGTCCTCCATCGCCCTGGGCTTTGGCTTCCGCTGCGGCTTTTTGGGTATGCTCCACATGGAGATCATCCAGGAGCGGCTGGAGCGGGAGTTTGACCTGGACCTCATCACCACCCTCCCCTCCGTCATCTACGAGGTCACCAAGACCGACGGCACCGTGGTGCGGGTGGATAATCCCCACAACTACCCCAACCCCGGCACCATTTCCGAGGCCCGGGAGCCCTATGTCAACGTGTCTATCATTGCGCCCCCCGACTATGTGGGCAACATCATGCCCCTGTGCCAGGACCGCCGGGGCGAGTACAAGGACATGCAGTATCTGGACACCAACCTGGTGGAGATCCACTACCTGATGCCCCTCAACGAGATCATCTACGACTTCTTCGACACCCTCAAGGCCCGCACCAAGGGCTACGCCTCCCTGGATTACGAGCTGGCCGACTACCGGCCCTCCGACCTGGTGAAGGTGGACCTGCTGTTAAACGGCGACCAGGTGGACGCCCTGTCCTTCATCGCCCACCGGGAGAAGGCCTATAAGCGGGCCCGTCGGATCTGCGAGAAGCTCAAGGAGAACATCCCCCGCCAGATGTTCGAGATTCCCATCCAGGCCGCCATCGGCGGCAAGGTCATCGCCCGTGAGACCATCAAGGCCCTGCGCAAGGACGTGCTGGCCAAGTGCTACGGCGGCGATATCACCCGAAAGAAGAAGCTGCTGGAGAAGCAGAAGGAAGGCAAAAAGAAAATGCGGAGCCTGGGTACGGTCCAGATGCCTTCCGAAGCTTTCATGGCGGTGCTCAAGTTGGACGAGGAATAACGACATTTTCTTTTTGCCTTCCGGGGCCCCACACCGTGGGGCGGCGCTGTGCGCCGTACAAGCGTTTTGCCCGTGGCAAAACCTTGGGGCAGGGGCAATTCACTTGCCCCTGCCGGAGTGAAATCCGGGGTCCCCATGAAACCGTGGTTTCATGGGGCAGGCAAGAAGAAGATGCGCAGTTTGGGTACGGTCCAGATGCCTTCCGAAGCTTTCATGGCAGTACTCAAGTTGGACGAGGAATAAGGGTCCACGATGGTTCCCCTCCGGCGAGCCAAAGGCTCCCTTGTGTAAAGGGAGCTGGCTGCCCGCAGGGCAGACTGAGGGATTGACGGGACAGACCACCGAACAAAGCCAGTCAAAAACAGGACACATGGTGGCAGTCAATCCCTCCGACCCGGCTTACGCCGGGCCACCTCCCGGGACTCAAGGGAGGCTTTTGGTTCGGCAATTTCCAAAGGCTCCCCTGTGTAAGGGGAGCTGTCTGCCGTCAGGCAGACTGAGGGGTTGTCCTGTGTCCACCAGGAAGCGACAGAATTCCTCTTGACAGATTGCACAGTTCCATTTACAATAACAGGAGATAATTTTGGAAGACCGGGCGAGTCATCGCCTGTTTGAGGAATTGCTGCACCCTGTTGTATGTGGGTGCTTTCATATATGTACGTTGGCAAGCTATATGACACTCAAATACTGCGCCCAAATTGGGTGGGCGGTTTTTCGATTATCGCGGTGTGCCCTGTGGGTGCATCGCGTCTTATTTTGGCTTTTGTACGAAAAAATCTAACAATCAAGGAGGTGTGGGAACATTCATGAACGAAATTATCATTGCAGTTATTGCGGCGCTCATCGCCCTGGTCATCGGCGGGGGTGTGGGCGCAGCTGTGGGCTATCACCGACGCAAGGCCGTGGCCGAGCGTGAGATCGGCTCTGCGGAGGAGGAAGCCCGTCGTGTCATCAACGAGGCCATCAAGAGCGCGGAAAGCAAGAAGCGTGAGGCTACCGTGGAGGCCAAAGAGGAGATCCTCAAGGCCCGCAACGAGTTTGAGCAGGAAGTCAAGGACCGCCGCAATGAGCTCCAGCGCCAGGAGAACCGGGTCAACCAGAAAGAGGAGAATCTGGACCGCAAGATGGAGAACCTGGAGCGCAAGGAGGACGTGCTGGCCGCTCGCAGCGCCGAGCTGGACCGGGACCGTGCGGAACTGGACACCATCAAGGAGCGTCAGACCCAGCTGCTGGAGCAGATCTCCGGCCTGACGTGCGAGGAGGCCAAGCGCTACCTCATTGAACAGCTGGAGGAGGAGGTCACCCACGAGGAGGCCCTGAAGATCAAGGAGATTCAGGCCCGCTTCAAGGAGGAGGCCGACACCTACGCCCGGGAGCAGATCGCCCTGGCCATCCAGCGCTGCGCCGCTGACCATGTGGCGGAGGCCACCGTGTCCGTGGTGCCCCTGCCCAACGACGAGATGAAGGGCCGTATCATCGGCCGTGAGGGCCGCAACATCCGTACCCTGGAGACCATGACCGGGGTGGACCTCATCATCGACGACACCCCCGAGGCCATCACTGTGTCCTGCTTCGACCCGGTGCGCCGGGAGATTGCCCGGCTGGCCCTGGAGAAGCTGATTCTGGACGGCCGTATCCACCCCACTCGCATCGAGGAGATGGTGGAGAAGGCCAAGCGAGAGGTGGACGCCACCATCAAGGCCGAGGGCGAGCGTGCCGTGTTCGAGACCAACGTCCACGGCCTGTCCCCCGAGCTGGTGAAGCTGCTGGGCCGCCAGCGCTACCGCACCAGCTACGGCCAGAACGTGCTCAACCACTCCATCGAGGTGGCTCTGCTGGCTGGTCTGCTGGCTGCCGAGATCGGCGCCGACGTCAACCAGGCCAAGCGGGCCGGACTGCTCCACGACCTGGGCAAGTCCATTGACCACGAGGTGGAGGGCTCCCATGTGCAGATCGGCGTGGAGCTGGCCCGGAAGTACCGGGAGAGCGAGGCCGTCATTCACGCCATCGAGGCCCACCACGGTGACGTGGAGGCCAAGACCATCGTGGCCTGCCTGGTGCAGGCGGCCGACGCCATCTCCGCCGCCCGTCCCGGCGCCCGGAAAGAGAATGTGGAGTACTACATCAAGCGTCTGGAGAAGCTGGAAGAGCTGTCCTCCTCCTTCGCTGGAGTGGACAAGGCCTACGCCATCCAGGCCGGACGTGAGGTGCGGGTGATGATCAAGCCCGAGGAAGTCTCCGAGGACCGCATGGTCATTCTCGCCCGGGAGATCGCCAAGAAGATCGAGGACGAGCTGGAGTACCCCGGCCAGATCAAGGTCAACCTGATCCGGGAGACCAAGGCCATCGAGTACGCAAAATAATATGGACCCATTTGCCGCCGCAGCGTATGGCTGCGGCGGCTTTTTTGCGCTCCAACCCCAAAGGCTCCCCTGTGTAAGGGGAGCTGGCAGCCCGCAGGGCTGACTGAGGGGTTGTCCGTCTAACCACCCAGGGCTCAGGCTTGCCAGCCTGGTGGGGACGCTCCCCGCTGGGGGTTCCTTTTGCCCGGTCAAAAGGAACCAAAACCCGCTTAGGGCGTTCCCCCCTAAGGACCTCCCTGGGGTACGAGGCTGTCCATGCGTCAAGTCTAAATTCGGCCCGTGACCCTTGCTGTGGTTCCTGTTACTGCCACCATACCAGGCATCCTGGGCAGCTGGCCCTATCACCAGGCGGTTTCCATGTCCGGGCCTACCCTGGAGAAGCGGTGTTCCCGCCGCCGGAAGCCATGCTCCCGTTAGCTGGGAACAGCGTTGCACCAGGATAAGGCCCTGGGGGTAGAAGCACAATGTTTCATAGAAGCAGGCACATGCAATGGAATTTCCATTTCATCCATGTGACCCAAACGGGCCAAGGGCCGAACAGAGAAAGGTGCACGCTCCGACCAGTACCGGCGGGGTGGATTCCACAAGGCGGGGGAAGGCCCCGCCTTTGGCGGTCTTTGGTGACTTTCTGGCGGCAGAAAGTCACCCCAGCGGAGCGTCCCCACCGGGGGCGCTGGTCTGCGCCTGAGAAATCGGAGAAGAACAATCCCTCCGACTCGTCGGTGCGGACTGTGTATCCCTCGCCTTGCCCCTGAGAGACGGGGCAAGTCTCGCTCACGCCGTCGCACCTCCTCTCCCCACCAAACCCGCTTGCGCTGGGCTTTGGCGGGGGCCCCATCATGCCGGGCCACCTCCCTTTACACAAGGGAGGCATTCGGCCTGGACCGACCCGGACGGGCTGCACCGTTGGGAAGGAAGCAGCACAGCAGGGTTGCGTTTTTCCTAGAAATATGCTATGATATAAAATAAGTTAAAATCTCCGCAGGAAAGCGGACAAACGAGGTAATTTTTGTATGAGTTGCGAGTGTAAATTTGTGGCACCGAAACTGGAGGACCGCCAGTGGGCGGCCCCTCTGTTTCAGAACACCGGCAGCATGGGCTGTCAGTACAACTTCAACAGCATGTATCTGTGGAGCGGCGCCTATCCCCAGCAGTATTGCCGGGTGGGGGACCGGGTGGTGGTGCGCCTGCTGGGCGGCCTGGGTGAGAGCTTCCTCTTCCCCCCTGGGACAGGCCCTCTGGCCCCTGCCCTGGAGGTGATGGAGGACAACGCCAAATCCCTGGGGGTATCCCTGGTGATGGTGTGCGTCACCCCCGACCAAAAAGAGCAGCTGGAGGCGGAGTTCCCCGGCCGCTTCACCTTTGAGGAGGACCGGGACAGCTTCGACTACCTGTATGACATCAACAAGATGGCGGACCTGCCCGGCAAGAAGCTGCACCAGAAGCGCAACCACATCCGCCGCTTTGACGACAACAACCCGGACTGGATGTTCCACCCCATCACCAAGGACAACATGCACCTGTGTCTGGAGATGGAAAAGGAGTGGGCCAACCTCAAGGATGCGGGGGAGGACAAGAGCCTCAGCGCCGAGACGGTGGCCATCATCGAGGCCCTGTACCAGATGGACGCTCTGGAGATGGAGGGCGGGGTCATCACCGCCGGAGGCCGCCCCGTGGCCTTCTCCCTGGGCAGCCTCACCACCCCCGAGTGCTTCAACGTCCACTTTGAAAAGGCCTTTGCCGACATCCAGGGCTCCTACCCCACCATTGCCCGGGAGATGGCCCGGATGGTGCGGGAGCGCCACCCTCAGGTGAAGTGGCTCAACCGGGAAGACGACTTAGGCCTGGAAGGGCTGCGCCGTGCCAAGCTGTCCTACTACCCCGAGCTGCTCCTGGAGAAGTACACCGTGCGGGAGGCAAGCCATGGCTGAGTGCAGACACGCCCGGCCCCAGGAGCGGGAACAGACCCACCAGCTGTGGCGCACCGTATTTGGGGACGAGCCCCAGGCCCAGGAGGCCTTCTATGACCTGTGCGCCCCCCAGGGCCCCCTGGTGCTGGTGGAGAATGGACAGGTGGAGAGCATGTTGGTGCTCACCCCCGTATCTCTGGCCTGTCCCGCCGCCGCCCCCTGTCCGGGCACCTATCTGTACGCCCTGGCCACCAACCCCCACAGCCGGGGCAAGGGGTACGCCGCCCAACTCATGGACGCCGCCGCCCAGTGGACGGCCGACCAGGGGATGGACTTTGTGTGCACCGTCCCCGCCGCCCCCTCGCTGTTTCAGTTTTTCGGCAAAAACGGCTTTGAGCCTGCCTTTTACCACCTGCGCACTCCCCTCCCCGCTCCCCAGGAGGGGCCATGGCAAGAGATTACCCCCCAGGAGTATGTCTCCCTGCGGGAGGAGCTGCTGGGGAGCATCCCCCACATCGTCCACACCCCCGGCCAGGTGGCCTTTGAGGGCCAGCTCCACGGGGCGCTCTACCGCCTGGAGCTGACCCATGGCCCCGGCTGCGCCGTGGTGGAGGACTGGGGGAAGTTCCGCATCGTCAAGGAGCTTTTATGCCTGCCCGGAGACGAGGCGGAGGGGGGCCGCCGGGTCGCCCACCTGTGCCAGGGCCCCGGCGAGCTGCGCACCCCCGCAGGCCGGGCGGAAGGAGTCCCCTTCGGGGCCATCCGCTGGCTCAAAGAGCCCCCCGCCCTCTGGCAGCAGACCCGCCGGGGCTACCTGGGACTGGCTCTGGACTGAGGGTTATACAGAAAACTTGCATAAAAATGAATATACATTCATATCTATCCGGTCAATTTGAATAAAATACAGGAATATCCCAGTTTCCTCTTGCATTATATTCATTCCAGGGGTATAATCATGGCAATTACTTCCCCCGGGCGGGGGACAAGAACATGAAATGGATTTGAGGAGACGGATGAATATGAAAGTTTGGAAGAAGATTGCAGCCATGGCTATGGCCATTGGCATGGTGGCCTCTCTGGCCGCCTGCGGTAACAGCAGCAGCAAGCAGGAGGGCGACGACTCTGGCCTGAAGACTGCGGAGAGCGGCAAGCTCATCATGTCCACCAACGCCCAGTTCCCCCCCTATGAGTCCGTGGCTGACGGACAGGGCTATGAGGGCACCGGTTTTGAGGGCATCGACGTGGAGCTCGCCTGGGCTATTGCTGAGAAGCTGGACCTGGAGCTGGTCATTGACGACATGGACTTTGACTCCGCTCTCATGGCGGTGCAGAATGGCCGTTCCGACATGGTGCTGGCCGGTCTGAGCTACAGCGAGGAGCGGGATGAGACCATGGACTTCACCTCCAAGTACGCCACCGGCGTGCAGGTGGTCATCATCAAGGAGGGCTCCGACGTGACCCTGGATAACCTGGGCGACGGCAAGCTCATCGGCACCCAGCGTGGCACCACCGGCTACATCTATGCCTCTGACACCCCCGAGAACGGCGGCTATGGCGAGGACGCTGTAAAGGCCTTTGACAGCGGTGCTACTGCCGTGCAGGCTCTGGTGAATGGACAGGTGGACGCCGTGATCATTGACGAGGCCCCCGCCAAGGAGTTTGTGGCCGCCAACGAGGGTCTGACCATCCTCCCCGGCGAGTGGGTCACCGAGGACTACTGCATTGCTGTAGCCGAGGGCAACACCCAGCTCCAGGAGGCCATCCAAAAGGCTCTGGACGAGCTGATTGCCGACGGCACTGTGGACTCCATCATCAACAGCCACATCAAGGCTGACTAAACCATCAAAGGCCAAAAGGGGCGGTTCCCACCGCCCCTTTTCCCACATTTGAGAGAAATAAAGGTAGAGGAGTGATCGTATGGGAATTGACCAGTTGTACGAGACTTGGGTCAACATCCCCAAAGCAGACCTTGGTTTCTTTCAGGACGCTTTCCTGAAATTTTACCGGGCATGGTTTATGGAAGACCGGTGGATGCAGTATTTCAAGGGCCTGGGCATGACCATCCAGCTCACCGTCATCGCCCTGTGCATCGGTGTGTTTCTGGGCCTTCTGGTGGCCACCATCCGCACCGCCCACGACCAGCAGCGACCCGGTCACCGCAATCCCCTGTTGGGCGTGGTCAACGTCATCTGCCGGATATATGTCACCGTGATTCGCGGCACCCCCATGCTGGTGCAGCTGATGATTATGGGTCTGGTGATCTTCGCCACCAGCCGTGACCTCACCATGGTGGGCGCTCTGACCCTGGGCATCAACTCGGGCGCCTATGTGGCGGAAATCATCCGGGGTGGTCTGATGAGCTTGGACCCGGGCCAGATGGAGGCAGGCCGTTCTCTGGGCCTGGGCTATCTGGACACCATGCGCTTTATTGTCATCCCCCAGGCATTTAAGGCCATTCTCCCCGCCCTGGGCAATGAGTTTATCGTGCTGCTCAAGGATACCTCCCTCATTTCGGTGATCTCCGGCAAAGAGATCATCTACTTTGCCCAGGCCATCAGCAGCAAGACCTATGAGGCCATGTATCCCCTGCTCATTGCCGCTGTGATGTACCTCATCATGGTGCTCATCTTCACCTGGCTCCAGGGCAAACTGGAAAGGAGGCTGCGTCAAAGTGATCGACGTTAAAAACTTATCCAAATCCTTTGGCAACCACCTGGTGCTGGACAATTTGAACCAGCACATCTATCCCGGTGAAAAAGTGGTGGTTCTGGGCCCCTCCGGCTCGGGCAAGTCCACCTTCCTGCGCTGCCTGAACCTGTTGGAGACCCCTTCCGCCGGTACCATCACCTTTGACGGCACTGACATCACCGACCCCAAGAGCGACATCGACCATGTGCGGCAGCACATGGGCATGGTGTTCCAGCACTTCAACCTGTTCCCCAACATGACCATCCGCAAGAACATCACCCTGGCCCCGGTGCG
>CALWXF010000012.1 GCA_944385445.1 uncultured Oscillospiraceae bacterium | reverse complement strand
CTTTCTCACCACCACTTCCATTATACCTTATACACGCGAAAAAGCCCAGCTTTCGCTGGACTTTTTCGACAGGCTGAGGCCAGCCCATTAGGGCTGGCCTCTCCGGTTGTAATTTATATTTGGGCTTAAGCCTTATATCCGTTGGGGTTCTGGGACTGCCACTTCCAGGAGGAAGCACACATCTCTTCGATGCCGTACTGGGCCTTCCAGCCCATTTCCTCCCAGGCTTTCTGAGGGTCGGCGTAGCAGGCGGCAATGTCGCCGGGGCGGCGGGGGTCCATGACATAGGGCAGCTCCTTGCCGCAGGCCTTCTCGTAGGCGTGGAGAATGTCCAGCACGCTGTAGCCCTTGCCGGTGCCCAGGTTGCACACAAAGAGGCCACAGTTCTGGGACACCTTCTCAATGGCGGCCACATGGCCCCGGGCCAAGTCCACCACATGGATGTAGTCCCGGACACCGGTGCCGTCGGGAGTGGGATAGTCACCGCCAAAGACGTGGAGCTTCTCCAGCTTGCCCACAGCCACCTGGGCGATGTAGGGCACCAGATTGTTGGGGATGCCGTTGGGGTCTTCGCCGATGAGGCCACTCTCATGGGCGCCGATGGGGTTGAAGTAGCGCAGCAGGGCCACGTTCAAGGTGGGATCGGCCTTGCAGTAGTCCATGAGAATCTTCTCGATGAACAGCTTGGTGGTGCCATAGGGGTTGGTGGTGCCGCCGGTGGGGAAGTCCTCCCGGATGGGCACGGTGGCGGGATCGCCGTACACCGTGGCAGAGGAGGAGAAGACAAAGTTCTTCACGTTGTGGGCTCGCATGGCGTTGAGGAGTACCAGGGTGCTGGTGAGGTTGTTGGTGTAGTACTCCAGGGGCTTGGCTACGCTCTCACCCACGGCCTTGAGTCCGGCGAAGTGAATGACCGAATCGATGTCGGGGTACTGGTTGAAAATCTGCTCCACTGCGGCAGCGTCACACAGGTCTGCTTCCACAAAGGGGATGGTGGTACCGGTGATCTGCTCCACACGGTGAATGGCCTCGGGGCAGGAATTGACGAAGTTGTCCACGACCACAATGTCGTAACCGGCCTGAATGAGTTCCACGCAGGTATGGCTGCCGATGTACCCTGCGCCGCCGCTGACTAGAATTGACATGATTGTGCCCTCCTTTGAATGTTGGTAAATCGTAATTTATACTGCGTGGCCCTTGGCAATGACCACATCCACCACTTGCTGGGCCAGAGCCTGGCACTGATCGTGTTCCGGGGCCTCCACCATCACCCGGATGAGGGGCTCGGTGCCGGATTCCCGTACCAGAATACGGCCGGTGTCCCCCAGGGCCTTTGCCACGTCGTCCACCGCAGCCTGCACGTCGGCGTCGTCCTGGGCGGTTTTCTTGTCGTGGACCCGGACGTTGATGAGCACCTGGGGGTAGATGGTGACTGGGGCGGTCAACTGAGCCAGGGTCTTGCCCTGGGCCAGCATGGCCTCCATAATCATCAGAGCGGTGAGAATGCCGTCACCGGTGCGGGCGTGCTGGCTGAAGATGATGTGGCCGGACTGCTCGCCGCCCAGACAGTGACCGTTCTTGACCATATTCTCATAGACGTACTTGTCGCCTACGGCGGTCTTCTCATAGGAGATGCCCACCTCGTCCAAAGCCTTGTACAGGCCAAAATTGGACATGACAGTGGTGACCACCGTGTTATTGGCCAGCTGTCCCAAGCTCTTGAGGTAGCAGCCATAGAGGTACATGATGTGGTCGCCGGTGACTACGTTGCCGTTCTCGTCCACAGCCAGGCAGCGGTCTGCGTCACCGTCGAAGGCAAAGCCCACGTCCATGTGGTTCTCCACCACATAGCGCTGGAGCGCACCGATGTGGGTGGAACCAGCGTCCAGGTTGATGTTCAAGCCATCGGGACTGGCATGGATGGTGTGCACCTCGGCGCCCAAGGCCTCAAAAATCTGGGGACCCAGTTTCCAGGCGCTGCCGTTGGCGCAGTCCAGCGCCACACGCTTGCCCTGGAAGGAGTGCTTGGCCAGGGAGATGAGGTGCTGGGCGTAGTGTTCTCGGCTAGCCACATCGTCAATGATGCAGCCAATTGCGTCACCGCTGGCCATGGGCAGCTGGTCCAGAATCTCACCATCCAGCATCAGCTTGCCGTCCAGATAATCCTCCACCAGGGAGATGACGCCCTCATCCATCTTCTCACCATCTCGGTTGATGAGCTTGATGCCATTGTCATAGAAGGGGTTGTGGGAGGCGCTGATCATCACGCCGCAGTCATAGCCACCATTGCGAGCCATGTAGGACACAGAGGGGGTGGTGGTGACGTGCAGCAGGTGGACGTCCGCCCCAGAGGCGGCCATACCGGCGCTGATGGCATACTCCAGCACATAGCTGGAGCGGCGGGTGTCCTTGCCCACCACGATGGTGGCACGGTGGCCCCGGCCAAAGTAATAGCCCAGGAAGCGGCCAATCTGATAGGCGTGGTCAGCGGTAAGACCTACGCCGGCCTTACCCCGGAAACCGTCGGTTCCAAAATATCTTCCCATGAGAATATCCTCACTTTCTTTGTCTGAATGCATCAACCCTGGCGCTGGGTGATGTGGTCCTTGTCCTTATAGATGCTGCCCGCAGGGATAACGCCCCGGACGCAGCTGGTGGGGTAGACGCTGGTATGACGGCCCAGAATGGTGCCGGGATTGAGCACGGAGTTGCAGCCCACTTCCACATAGTCGCCCAGCATGGCGCCTACCTTTTTCCGGCCAGTCTCCAGCAGCTCGTCTCCCTTGATGACCACCAGAGTCTTGTCGGACTTCACGTTGGAGGTGATGGAGCCGGCTCCCATGTGACTCTTGTAGCCCAGAATGGAGTCGCCCACATAGTTGTAGTGGGGGACCTGAACGCCGTCAAAGAGAATGACGTTTTTCAGCTCCACAGAGTTGCCCACCACGCAGCCCTCGCCCACCAGAGCGGAGCCACGGATGAAAGCGCCGTGGCGCACCTCGGTGTTGGGGCCAATGATACAGGGGGCGCCCAGATAGGCCGAGGGCATCACATGGGCGGTGCGGTGCACCCACACCTGGGGCTGAGGCTGGTCGTATTCTTCGGGGGAGAGCGTGCTGCCCAGGGAGAGAATCAGCTGAGAAATTCCCTCCAGCGCTTCCCAGGGATATTCAAACTGCCGCAGATAATCGGCGGCAACGGTATGTGACAGGTCAAAAAGGTCCTGGATTTTTACGTCCATGCAAGATTGCCTCCATAAAAATGAATTTCAATACACATAATGATAGTAGAAAAAGAAGGTTTTTGCAAGCAATTATTCCATCAAATTTCTTCCAAATTGTTCTGTAAAACTGTCGAAATTTCTCAGCTGGCACGTCGGCCATAGGTCCGGTCACAGCATGGTATGAGAGAAGAAAGAAAAGTTTGCCTGAAATCTGCTGCTTCCACTATGAGAGAAACATCCTGATGCCGGCCATGGCATCAGGATGTTTCGGAGTTTCGGAGATTTCAGGTGTATAGCCGAAGGCCCACCAGTACGCAGCCGTCCATGTAGGGAATGTGGTGCTGCTGGAGGTAGGCCAGCAGGGCTTCGTCCGAGGCGCCAGGCTGGATGAGCACGCAGCGGAAGGGCTTTTTGCACTCCTGAAGCAGGTTCAGGCCCTTGGTGGGGTGGATGCACAGGTCGATGACATCAATGTCGTCCGGGATGTCGTTGAGGGAGGCCAGCTCCTTGCCCACAGGATAGACGGTGTAGCCCTTTTCCAGAAGGGCGTGCTTGATTTTGTAGGCGTATTTTTCCGGGTTGAGGGTATCGCCCAAAACGGCAAAGCGGGACAGGGCCATGATTTCCTTGAGTTCCATGAAGATACCTCCTTTTGTCTGATGGTAGGGGTGCCGTCAGCGGATGGAGTGGAATTGGGGCTTTCTCTGGCGATAGGTACACACATAGCGGTAGCCCAGGTGTTGGAGCATCTGGGCAGCTTCCTGGAAGCCGGCCCCGATGAACTGGGGACGGTGGGCGTCCGAGCCCAAAGTGAGGATTTCGCCCCCCAGCTGGCGGTAGCGGGAGAGCAGCGGCAGCCACTGGCGGACGGTGGAGCCCTGGGTGGTGTTCAGCTCGATTCCCTTGCCGCTGTGGATGACCCGCCGGAGAATCTCGTCCAGCCGGTCCTGCCAGGGGTCCAGGGTAAGGTGAAGGTCCGGGGAGAAGTAGCGCAGGGGATAGATGATATGGCCCAGCACGTCAAAGGTGCCGGCATCCACCAACTCCTCCATCTGCCGGATGTAGTCCTCCAAAACGGCGTTGGCCCGCTGGGGGTCGGTGCAGGACTTGGCATAGGTGAAAATACCGATGCCCCCCAGGTCCAGGCTCACCGAGTGGAGGGAGCCAATGACGAAGTCCAGCTCGGGAAAGTCCAGACAGGCCTGGACGGCGGCGGTGTCCACCGTGCTGTTGCCCAGCTCGATGCCCACCCGCACCTCCACCCGGTGGGACCAGTCGTCTTTAATCGCTGCCCACTGATCCAGTACGGCTTGAAAGTCGTAGTGGGTGGGCAGGCGTTCGCCCCTCTGATTTAAGAGGTTCCAGTGCTCGGTCATGCACAGCTCGGGAATCCCAGCCTGACAGGCGGCGTTGAGATTCTCCCACAGATAGGATTTGGAGTCGCCGGACAGGTGGGTGTGGGTATGGTAGTCAGCCAAATAAGATGGCATACAGTGACCTTCTTTCTGTAGCTCGTGAATGTATGGTTCTTGCTACCAGTATACCGGAATTTTGCAAAAGAAAAAAGGAGAATGTCATGGAAAAATATTTTATGTGGAAATAGAACAGTTTGGCCCAGACAGAAGGGGGAGATGGGGATAAAATCACTAGAAATGGCCTGGGTGCAAAATTCCCCTTTTCGTTTGCCTGCGGGCCATGTATAATAGAGACAACTACATAAACCACATGTGTGATCTGTGATCGGGCAGATTGAAAAGGGAAACAGGTGCAAAACCTGTGCGGAGCCGCCGCTGTAATGGAAGAGTGCTGGCCAATATGTCACTGGAAACAGAAGTTTCTGGGAAGACGGCCAGGGCGATGAGGCCAGAGCCAGAAGACCTGCATATGATGGGACCAAGGTGCGCCCAAGGCGATGGGCGGGCCTTCCTTTTGTGTTGCCTGAAAGCGGCTGCAACCACTGGTTGCAGCCGCTTTTTGATATTCATTTCCCAGGAAAGGACTTGAGAACATGAGAGCAGAATCGAGAAGAAGGGGGCGGCGGCTCCTCAGCCTGGTGCTGACCCTGGCCATGGTGTGGGCGCTGGTATCTGGGGCATTGGCCCTGGATATCAGCCGGAGCGGAGCCCAGACCGTGACGGTGACCATGGAGTACACCGATGAGGACGGGAATACCATGTACTATCTGCCTCCCACACAAGTGGAGCTGGAGGAGGGAGAGGTCCTGGTGGACGTGCTGCAACGGGGCTATCAGGAACGGGGCAGCGTGACCTACAGCACCCTGTACGGCTTTACCGTCACCCCCAACGAGGGTGAAGCGGTGGGCGAGGTGAACTGGGGCAAAAAAGCCTGGTGGCCCTTTGTGGACAGTGTCAAAGTGGGCAACAAGTACCAGGTTCAGGCAGGTGAGGTGATTCGCCTCATTTACGTTCAGGACAGCGCCCAGGGCACCCCCGACTACATCCCGCCTGCGGCAGAGGGCGGACAGGGCGCTCTGGGGATCAACAAGGACAAACTGGTGTCCAGTCTGGCCCAGCTCACCCAGGCCCAGATTGACGCCAACGCCCAGGCCTATGAGCAGGCGTTGCAGGTGGCGGTGGACGGGACAGCCACCCAGGAGCAGGTGAATGAGCAGACCCGGATCATCTCCCAGCTGCTGGCCCAGAAGGTCCCCGCCACCAACATCACCGTGACCCCCGGGGAAGTGACCCTGATGGTGGGACAGACGCAGTCCCTCACCGCTGCGGTGACCCCAGAGGAGAGTAACGACACCGTGGTGTGGTACAGTGAGGACACCCATGTGGCCCAGGTCACCGATCAGGGCGTGGTGCGGGCTGTGGGAGCGGGCACCGCCGTCATCACCGCCCAGGCCAACGAGGCGGTGAAGGCCACGGTGATGGTGACCGTGACGGGCATTGCCGCCCAGTCTGTTACCCTGAGTGAGACTCAGCTGGACCTGGAGGCAGGGCAGGGGGTGCGGCTTACCGCCACGGTGACTCCGGCCGACTCCACCGACGCTGTGGTGTGGCAGAGCAGCAACCCCGACTGTGTCAGCGTGGATGACAGCGGCCTGGTGGTGGCCCACCAGGCGGGCAGCGCCCAGATCACGGTGACGGCTGGCGATTGCAGCGCCGTGTGCACCGTCACCGTCACCCCCCGAGAAGTGCCCACCACCCCCACGGTGGTGTTTTACCATACGGATGGGCGCATCACCCCCTGGGACGACACCCATACCTTCACCCTCTCTGCTCTGGATGAGGGGCGGTTTGTGCTGGAGGGCGTAGCCGAGGGGCAGAGCACCTATTGGAGCTGCAGCCAGCAAAACGGAGGCTCGGAGTCCTCCACCATCTACATCTCCTCCGGCGGTAAGTTTTATCCCTCTGTGGGCGAGTATCAGGCCCATGTCTACGACAAGAACCCCGATTGGTATGAGGCCCAGGAGTTGGCCACCTTCACGTTGAAGGTGGTGCCCACCCAGGTCACCGACCTGAAGTTGTTCCAGAATGGCTGGCCTGTCACCGGAGAGGAGCCCCTCCATTTGAGCGGCACCCAGCCCCAGCAGCTGACGGTGAAGGGCTGCCTGGATGGGGTGTATATCCCCATCCCCAACCAGGCTCTGGAGATGACCTCCACCGAAGGCTCCTACATCTACACCCAGGACAAGGAGAACGGACTGGAGTTCTTTGCTGAGGACCAGTCCATGCACATCTTTACCGTGTCCCTGGCGGACAACCCCCAGGTTGCGGTGAGCTTCCAGGCCACCGCCCAGCGCATTGACGTGACCGGCCTGACGGTGACCTATCCAGAGGTGTTCTACATTGAGGGGTGGAACGGCCTGGGAGGCCAGTATGTGGGCATTACCTCCCATGACACCGACCCGGAGCGGCGGTATGAGATCAACATTGAGCCCTATAACGCCACCATCAAGGACGTGGTGTGGGTGTCCCACGACCCGGATGTGGCGGAATACCAGGCCACTTATGGCAACGGCATTGTTCCAAAGAAGGCGGGCTCGGCCCGGTTTACCGTCACCAGCGTGGACAACCCCGCAGCGACCCAGGACATTACCATTCGCTTTGAGTATAAGCATCCTCTGGAGCAGGTGGAGCTGGAGAAAACCGCCTTCACCCTGGCTCAATATGAGTCTATGGACCTGAATCTTCTGGTTACGCCTGCCAACGCCACCAACCAGCGGTTTACCTGGACCTATAGCCAGGATGGCATTGTGAAGGTCAACGACTATGTCAGCAGCACCCCCGGTACCATCACCACCACCCACACCCTCTCGGCCTTGGAGCAGGGCACGGTGACGGTGACGGGCACCCCCCTGGACGACACCAAGGGGGCAAAGCCCATCCAGTTCACGGTGACGGTGACCCAGCCGGACGCCGTAGAGGACCTGGATTTTGACCGGTATGTTACGGACAACATCAGCCACGCTCTGGCCTACCTGGACAGCCAGCTGGAGGGCAACTACACCTATGGGGCCGAGTGGAGCCTGTTTACCCTGTTCCGGGCTGGGGCCAGCCTCAGCCAAAGCGATCTGGACCACTACTACGCCAGCGTCACCCAGCAGCTGGAAAGCGGCGGGAGAATGCTGCCCACCGACTACTTCCGGGTGGTGTTGGCATTGCTGGCCATGGGGAAGGACCCCACCGATGTGGCGGGGGTGGACCTCATTGAGACCCTGTACAACTACCCCAATCTGGACCGCATGACCTCCAACATGATGAGCTACACCCTGTTGGCCCTGGACACCAAGGACTATGAGGTGCCCCAGGATGCCCTGTGGACCCGGGAGACCCTCATTGAGAAAATCCTCACCTTCCAAAATGAAAATGGCGGCTTTGGCCTGTCCTCTCCAAACACCGTGAGCGTGGACGTCACCGCCATGACCCTCCAGGCCCTGGCCCCCTACCGGGACATGGAGCAGGTGGGCCTGGCCTTTGACCGGGCGCTGGAGTACCTGCGCAGCCAGATGACCAGCGACTGCGGCTACATTAATGAGGGGGATGACAACGGCTGTACCGCCGCCCAGGTGCTCACCGCCTTGGCAGTGGCGGGCATCGACCCCCTGGACCCGGACAACGGGTTCACCCACGGAAACTACAACTTGGTCACTAAGCTGGACCAGTTCAAGCGGGAGTCTGGCTTCACCACCTTTATGAGCAGTGACCAGCCAGACGGCATGGGTACCGCCCAGATCGGCTACGCCCTGGAGGCCTACCGCCGCTTTGTGGCAGGGGAGAACACCCTCTTTGACCTGACCCAGTGGACTCCTGCACCTCCCAGTCAGGGTGGGGACAGCGGAGAGGAGGACCCTCAGGTGCCCCAGACCGGAGATGCCAGCCCTCTGGTGGAAGCTCTGGCAATTCTGGGTATGAGTGCAGCGGGTCTGTGTGCCGCTGTTTGGACCGACCGTAAGAGAAAGAAACGGGGCTGAAAAGCCTCCGGCGTATGAGGAGAGCCTATGAAGCATTTGAAACGATGGATATGCCTGTTTTCCCTGTTGCTGCTGCTGACCTTGGCGGCCTGTGGGAACACGGGGGAGCAGGGCGCTGTGGTCACGCCCACGGTGTCCCCAACCGTGGGGGTGGAGGAGACCTTTTCGCCCAGCCAGCAGCCCTCTGGGGAGCCAAAGGCCAGTGAGGCCCCGGCGGCGACCCAGCAGCCCGCCCTGAGTCAGGAGCAGGGAGAGTCGGCCCCAGCAGCGGCCACGCCGGCGCCCACGCCCAAACCCACCCAGAAGCCGACGGTGAAGGCCACGCCCGCTCCCACACCCAAACCGACCACCACCCCCAAGGTCAACACTTGCTATCTCTCCATTGACTGCAAGACCATTTTGGGCCGCATGGAGGATTTAACGCCGGGGAAGGAGAGCTTGGTGCCCTCAGACGGGGTGATTTTGTCCCGCAAGGCCATCTCCTTTGAGGAGGGGGAGTCGGTGTTTGACGTGCTCCTCCGAGCCACCCGGACCTACGGCATTCACTTGGAGTACGAGTATACCCCTGGTTTCGGTAGCCACTACATTGAGGGCATCCACAACCTCTATGAGTTCGACTGTGGAGCCGGGTCCGGCTGGATGTACTATGTCAACGGAGTGAAGCCCAACTACGGGGTGAGCAAGTACACCGTGAAGAACGGGGACGTCATCGAGTTTAAGTATACCTGCGATCTGGGCTTTGACCTGTAAGAGAGGAGGAGAGGGCGCGTGAAGGACGAGTTTTCCCGCTGTCATCCGGGCATCAATTTCATCTTTTACCTTCTGGTGTTGGGGGTCACCCTCTTTTACATACACCCGGTGCTGTTGGTACTGTCGGGAGTCACTGCCGCCGCCTATCTGTTCCGCCTGCGGGGCGGGAAGGGGCTTGTTCAGGTATGCCTGCTGGCCCTCCCGGTGGTGGTGCTTTCGGCGGTGATCAATCCCCTCTTTTCCCACCAGGGCCTCACCATCCTGGGGTACCTGCCCTCGGGGAACCCGGTGACCCTGGAGTCTGTGGTGTACGGGTTGTGCACCGGGGGGATGATGGGAGTGGTGATCTTGTGGTGTGCCACCTGGCAGGACGTGATGACGGAGGACAAGGTGGTGTACCTCTTTGGCAAGGGCTTTCCCGCCCTGGCCCTCATCTTCTCCATGGTGCTGCGTTTTCTCCCCCTGTTTTTGACCCAGGCCAAGCGGGTGATGGCAGCCCAGCGGTGTGTGGGCCGGGACGTGGGGGAGGGCACCCCATGGCAGCGGCTGAAGAAAGGCGTTCGGGTGCTGTCCATCCTGGTCACTTGGTCCCTGGAGCACTCGGTGGACACCGCCGACTCCATGCGGGCCCGGGGCTATGGCCTGCGGGGGCGCACCCTATACCACCCCTTCCGTTGGGACGGACGTTCCACCGCCTTGGCATCGGGCATGGCCATGTGCTTTGGATGTGTGGCGGCGGGGGTGGTCACGGGACAGCTGAACATGCTGTATTTCCCGGTGTGGCAGCTGAACGGGACCACTGTCCCGGCCTGCGTGTGCTATGCCCTCTATGGGGTGCTGTGCGCCCTGCCTTTGATACTCAATCTGGTGGAGGATTTGAAATGGCGTTATTGGATGTGCAAAATTTGACCTTCTCCTATCCTGACTCGTCGGCCTCTGCGCTGCGAGAGGTGAACCTTCACATTGAGCCGGGGGAATTCGTGGTGATCTGCGGGCGGTCCGGGTGCGGGAAATCCACCCTCATCCGCCAGTTCAAAAGCACCCTCACGCCACATGGAACCCGGACCGGAGAGATTTTCTACAAGGGGACCCCGCTGCACCAGGTGGACCTGCGAACCCAGGCGGGGGAGATCGGCTTTGTGATGCAAAATCCCCAGCAGCAGCTGGTCACCGACAAAGTGTGGCATGAGATGGCCTTCGGTCTGGAGAATCTGGGGTTGGAGCTGGGGGACATGCGGCTGAGGGTGGCGGAGATGGCCAGCTATTTTGGTCTCCAGGGCTGGTTGGACCGGAAGGTGGAGGAGCTGTCCGGGGGAGAACAGCAGCTTCTCAACCTGGCCTCGGTGATGGCCATGCACCCCCAGGTGCTAGTGCTGGACGAGCCCACCTCCCAGCTGGACCCCATGGCGGCCACCGACTTTCTCCACACCCTCCAGCGGCTCAACCAGCAGCTGGGGCTGACCGTGGTGGTGGTGGAGCACCGCCTGGACCAGGTGTTCCCCATGGCCGACCGGGTGGTGGTGCTGGAGGAGGGCAAAGTCCTCTGTGACGGCTCCCCCCGGCAAGTGGGACAGGCGCTGGCCCACCATCCCTTGGGGGTGTGCTGCCCGGTGCCCATGCAAATTTACAGCCGGGTGGAAGGGGGAGAGGCCTGCCCCATGACAGTGAAGGAGGGGCGGACCTGGCTGGAGCAGTACCGGGACAAGCCCCAGCCCCCCATGGAGCCCCACGCCCAGCCCGCACCCAGGGACTTTGCCCTGGAGGCCAGAGAGGTGTGGTTCCGCTATGACCGCCACGGGGCGGATGTGCTCCAGGGGCTCAACCTCCAGGTGCCCAGAGGACAGCTGTACGCCCTCATGGGCGGCAACGGAGGGGGCAAGACCACGGCCCTCTCCCTCTTCTCTGGCGAACATCGGCCCTATCGGGGCCAAATCCGCATTGGCGGTCAGGTGCGAAAGCGGGGCATGTCTCTGGAGCGGGGCGTGCTGGGGGTGCTGCCCCAGAATCCCCAGTGCCTCTTTGTGCAGGACACGGTGGGGGCAGACCTGGAGGAGCTTCTGGACGAGCTGCCCCTGTCCAGAACGGAACGGGAGAACCGTCTGGCCCAGGCCATCCGTGTGACCCAGCTGGAGGGCCTGCTGGGTCAGCACCCCTATGATTTGTCTGGGGGAGAGCAGCAGCGGGCGGCTCTGGCCAAGGTGCTGCTGCTGGACCCGGAGATCCTCCTGTTGGACGAGCCCACCAAGGGGCTGGACGGATGCTATAAGCAGACCCTGGCCCAGGTGCTGAGAGCGCTCACCGGGCAGGGCAAGACGGTGTTCATGGTCTCCCACGACGTGGAGTTCTGTGCCGCCTATGCCCATACCTGCGGGCTGCTGTTCCGGGGCCAGCTGGTGTGCCAGAAACCCGCCCGGGATTTCTTCCTGGGCAATCATTTTTACACTACCGCCGCCAATCAGATGGCACGGGAGGTCTTTCCCCAGGCGGTGACGGTGGAGGATGTGGTGTGGGCATGTACGCAAGACAAGTGAAAACGGGCACTGGGGCAGACAGCTGGGTGATGGCGGCGATGTGGCTGTGTGTAGCCATGGCGGTCAATGCGGCCGTTGCCCCCTGGTTTTCCATCCCGGAGCTGGCCTATCAGGGCCTGACCCACCAGTTTTCCCTGTGGCGGGTGGGGGAGAGTGTGGACTTGGCCCAACAGATGTATCTGGTGCAGGCGCCCCAGCTGCTGAAGTTGTCTGGGGGAACGCTGGTATGGCTGAGGGCCACCCAGCTTGCAGCGGGGCTGTCCATTCCTGCGCTGCTCCTGGCCGCCGGGCTGGCCTGGCGGCGCAAGAAATGCGCCACGGCGGCGGTGCGGCTGTCCGCTCTTCTGGCCTTGCTCTCTGTGGTGGGGGCGGCGGTGGTGCTTGTCCGCCTGAGTGGGAAGCTCAACGCCGCTTTGGGCCAGAGCAACACATTTTGGGACCTGACGGTGTTCAGCCACATGCAGCTGACCGGGTTTGCCTGCGGCCAAGGGGCGGCAGGGGTGGCCCTTCTTTTGGGAGCTGGGCGGCTGCTGAACACCCAGCGGGTGGAGCTGGCCTCGGTGCCCACCGTTCGGGGCATGGGGCGGCGGACCCGATTGGCTGCCGGGGTGATTTTGGTGCTCATTCCGCTGCTCATCGCCTTTGGCATTGTGTTTTTGAAGGGGCGCAGCTACTATTTCATCTCCATCTGCGTTATTGTGGCGGCCATGCTCCCATTTTTTGCCGCCTTTGAGGACCGCCGTCCCCAGGCCAGGGAACTGGTGCTCATCTCCTCCCTAGTGGTCATCGCCACGGCGGGGCGGGCGGTGTTTTTCATGCTCCCCCACTTCAAGCCGGTGACCGCTCTGGTGATCGTGGCAGGCATCGGGCTGGGGGCAGAGGCGGGGTTTCTCGCCGGAGCCATGACCGGGTTTGTGTCCAACTTTTTCTTTGGGCAGGGGCCCTGGACCCCCTGGCAGATGTTCGCCTTTGGCATCATCGGATTCTTGGCGGGCCTGCTCTTTGAAAAGCGGATGCGGCGAGGGCACATCCCTCTGATCGGGGTGTGCATATATGGGTTTCTGGCCACCGTGGTCATCTACGGCCTGTTGATGGACACTTCCACAGCTCTATTTGTGTTGGACGGGCTTACCTGGCAGTCGGCGTTGGCCTGCTATGTGGCGGGGGTTCCCGTGAATGTCACCCACGGGATATCCACTGTGGTGTTTTTATTGCTCTGTGCCAAGCCCATGCTGAAGAAAATTCGGCGTATGCGCAAGAAGTATGGACTGCTTGGGAAGTGACCGGGAAAAACCTCTTCCTGTGGAGCGAGTCCTGTGGTAAAATAGGGAAAACATCAGATAAGGAGAGAAAGCTCCATGCGACGGACCGATGAGAGATATCAAGCGTATGTGCAAATTCTCCGAGAGGAGTTAAAGCCCGCCATGGGGTGTACCGAGCCCATTGCAGTGGCCTATGCCTGTGCAGTGGCCCGCCAGACCCTGGGGCAGCTGCCCCAGCAGGTGACACTCCATGTCAGCGGCAACATCATCAAAAACGTCAAGAGTGTGGTGGTGCCCAACACAGGGGGCCGGCGTGGCTTGGAGGTGGCGGCAGCGGTGGGGACCGTGGCCGCCCGGGCCCAGGCCCAGCTGGAGTGCATTTCCCATGTGACTGACCGGGATATGGAGGCGGTGGAGGAGTATCTGGCCCAGGAACGGGTGAAGATCATGCCTCTGGACACCACCCACCCCTTTGACATCCTGGTGGAGGTCCGAGCGGGAGAGGATGTGGCCCGGGTGCGGATGGTGGACCAGCACACCAACCTGGTTCATGTCAGCCGCAACGGCCAGGTACTGCAAGAGCGGGAAGTGCCCCAGGCCATGCAGGAAAACCCCTTGCAGCAGCTGCTCACGGTGGAGGGCATTTTGGACTTCGCTGACAGCGTGGACCTGGAGGACATCATCCAGCCCATCCAGCAGCAGGCCCAGCTGAACTGGGCCATCTCCCAGGAGGGGCTGGAGGGCAGTTACGGGGCCATGATCGGGAAGGAGCTGATGGCCCAGGCGGGAAACGACTGGAAAGCCCGACTGAGAGCCCGGGCGGCGGCCGGGTCTGATGCCCGCATGAGCGGCTGCGAGCTGCCGGTGGTCATTGTATCGGGCAGTGGAAACCAAGGCCTCACCGCCTCCTTGCCTGTGATGGAGTATGCAGCCATAAAGGGCATCGGGGAGGAGCGGATGTACCGGGCTATGGTGGTGTCCAATCTGCTCACCGTCCACCAAAAGACCAACCTGGGCCGTCTGTCCGCCTTTTGCGGGGCGGTGAATGCGGCCTGTGCCGCTGCCGCTGCCATTGCCTACCTGGACGGTATGGGTCTGGACGGGGTGGCACACACTCTGGTCAATTCCTTGGCTGTGGTGTCCGGCATGGTGTGCGATGGGGCCAAGGCCTCCTGTGCGGCCAAAATCTCTCTGGCTCTGGAGGCGGGCCTGATGGGCTACGAGATGTACAAGGCCGGACATGAATTTTACGATGGGGACGGCATTGTGAAAAAAGGAGTGGAGAATACCCTGAACATGGTGGCCCGCCTGGGCCGCTTGGGCATGCGGGAGACCGACCGGGAAATCCTGCGCATTATGACGGGACAATAATAAAAAGGAGTGCGGACTGGGAAATCAACCAGTCCGCACTCCTTTTATCTAAGGGGGAGAGTATCTGTTACAGTTCGGTCATCCACAGGCCGTGGAGGTTGCAGTAGGCGTACACAGCCACAGGCTTTTCGTCACCCAGATGGAACACAGCGCGGGGGGCGTCGCCGGGCTTAAGCTGGATGCGGTGGCCGCCGTTCTCGGTTTTCACATAGACCCACATGATGAAGTGCTCAGGGACCATGGGATGCTCCACAGAACCCACCTGGACGGTGAGAATGCCGTTTTCCACCGTGGTTACGGGGACATGCTTCTCACCGCTGGCCTCTACGGTGTTGGGGACCAGCTCTTCCATAGGCTGTCCGCAGCAGAAAATGGGGACACCAGCGTCGTGGATGACGCCCACAATGTTGCCGCAGTGCTTGCAGCGCAGAAATCGAGTGTTCATGGGAAACCCTCCTGTTCCGATTCGGTTATATTCAGTGGTTTAGGTACTGCTGTTATTATACCACGTCCTGCCGAAGAAAAACAGCGGTGTAGAAAAATTTTTTCAGGACACCGGAGTCAGAGTGAGGCGATCATCCGGGACCAGAACAGAGCCAGTGATGCTCTGGCTGTGGATAAAACAGGCAGAATACGCCAGGCCGTCCGAGTTACATACTGCCACCGACACAGATGGAGTGACCATATAGCCTGTGGGAGAGGTCTGAATGTAGGAGGCCATCACCAGGCGCTCTCCATCGTAGTAGGTTTTGAACGATCTGCCCAGGGGAAGTTGAGCCTGGGTCAGGTCGCAGTTTAACACAGGTACATACAGGCCAATGTCATTTCTGGCCCACAGTTCCAGAGATTGCACCAGCGGGACGGGATAGTCGTCGGATAAGGACAGGACACCCAGATACGAATCTTGGATGATAAAGGTATGGTTTTCATCTGGGGGTTGGACGGGGATCTCCTGCACGGGCTGATAGCTGAGGGTGTCCAGGGAAAGAAGCTTGTAATTGTTTTCCGCCAGGTTTTCCAGGAGAAGAAGGTGGTATCCGCCGTCTGCCACAGCCAGGCGTTGGGGCAGGCCGCTGGTTTGGTAGCACAGAGTGCAGTTTTGAACGGCCAAAGCCTGCCCGCCAGAGGCGGGGATGCGGTACAGCCCACAGGGAGAGGCCCCCGCTACTGGAGTGCCATCCAGTTGTTCAGGGTTAAAAAGCACATAATAATAGCCGTTGGATAGGATCGCTTCGCTGAATAGAGAGGGAGCCTGAGGCGTGGAGAGGTAAATGGAGGAGATAACGTAATCCCGGTCTAGCTCTAAATCCACTTGTATGGTATCTCCTTGGCCCACAGGGATGTGGAAGGCTTCTGTCAAATCCCAGGCCTCCCAGCCGGAGCTGTAAGAGTCGGGCAGAGGAATGTCGGACAAAATCACCGGATAATATTCCAGGTAGTCGCTCAATACTACGGTTTCAGAGTAGCTTCCCTTGGAAGGGGCCCGGCTGGACACGTCTTCAATGATCTCACGATAGGCCTGGCCGATGACGTCGGTGGACCAATCGTCACCGGAAATATAGAACATGGAGGTGTCTCCCACTGCAACGGACAGCATAGGAGAACTATCTTGAGGCGTATACCAGCTGATATTTCCGGGGTCATAGCGATAGTCTGTGCTCCATGTGGGGGTAGAACCCAAGGTTAGCGTGGTGTCCCAGGCCATGTTATAGTTTTGAAAGGTCGGAATGTTTAGCTGGAATCCCTGGGCGGCAGCGGGGTCCCCCAGCTGCCGCTCCACGGTAAAGGACACAGCATCCTGGGCGTCCAGGGCCTCCACTACCGTGTAGCCGAAGAACCCAGCCAACAGGGCAAATACCAGGCCAAAAGCCGCTAACGATTTCCGCATAGGTCATCCTCCTCTCCGCTGAGCTGGGAAAGAGCGCTGCTCACCCGGTCGGGCTGATAGTGGTACTTCTCTTTCACATAGTCCAGAACGGTTAGACCCTGTTCGTCCAGGTCGGCGGTGGATACGTCTCCCACGATCTGCCCATCCCACAGCAGCACCGCCCGGCTGACAAAGTGGTTGATTTCGGTTAGCAGGTGGGTGGAGAGAATGACCGTCTCGGTGGGCTCCAGAATCCCCAACAGCACCTTGTAAAAGTCCTCTCGGTTGAACACATCATTTCCGGCAAAGGGCTCATCCATGAGAATGTAGTCTGCCCCCTGGCAAAGGGCCAAAATCACCTCCACCTGGTTTTGCTGGCCCACCGACATGGCACGCAGAGGACGGTTGCCCGGCAGGCGGAAGAAGTCCATGAGGGCCTCAAACCTCTGATCCCGCCAGGTGGGGAAGTGCTCCCGGTAGAAGACCCGGTGTTCCTGGGGGGTGAGAGTGGGGAAAAAGGAGTGCTCACAGGTGGCAAAGCTGAGACGGGCGATGTTGTCCCGGCCAATGGGTACCCCATCCAGGGTGATGGAGCCCTGATAGGACAACAGGCCCAGAATACACTTGAGCAGGGTGGTCTTTCCCGCTCCGTTTTCTCCCAACAGCCCTACAATCTCACCGGGGGCAACGGAGAGGCTGACCTGGTGCAGGGCGTGGGTGGTCAGATGATAGGTCTTACTCACATGGTTCAGTTGCAGCATGACGATAACCTCCTTAGCTCCACAAGGCCTCCCAGAGGGAGGAGGGGAGAAAACGGTCCGGGGTAACATTCCAGTAGATGGCGAAGTCCAGCAGCCACAGCGCCAGGGACAGTCCCAGGAAGAACAGCGCCGCCAACACAGGGACGGTGAGGCAGCGGCGGGCCAGCTCCCAGCGGTTTGGGAGCCGCCGCATGAGATAGACGCTGTGGCTCAGACGGGTGTGCAGAGCCCAGAAGTACCCGGCCAGGGGCGCCATGGCCAGGGCGGAGACCCAGAAGCCGTAGAGGCTGGGCCCCAGCAGCAGGGAGAAGGGGGGCATTTGGACATCGGGGAACGAGGCGGCGATCTGCTCGATGCCTGGAAGGGCGCGGGCGTAAGCGTTGAAAAAGGACAGGCTGCACACCAGAGAGAATGCAGTTAGAGCCACAAAGCCCCGGCGAAGGGCGGTGGGATTGGCCTCCACAGGGAGATAGCGATTCCATTTCATTCTCCCACCCCTTTCCGCAGATTCGAAACCAGAAGGCCTCCTTCCACACAGCAGCCCACAACGAGCAGCGCTGCCATCACGGTGGACCAGGAATGACTTCTCAGCTCCAGAGGAGTAATGGATAGGGCCAAGGGAAAGAGAAAAGGCCATACCAGCAGCTTGCCCTGCCAGCTCCGCACCATACCCACCGCAGTGATGAACCCGAGACCCACATAGATAATGGTGGTGTTGGCCCAGCTCCACCCATCCAGCAGAGGGAGCAGGGCGTGAACATAGCCACTCTGAACACTGGTGAGGAAGAGCAGCTGTTCTCCCCAGTCAAAAGCGGGGTATAGGGCGGCCAGCAGTCGGGCGGCTGCCACCACTACCGCCAGCTGGGCAAACCAGCATAACAACAAGACGGCCACGGCGTATACCAAGTAGCTGAGGAACACTTGGCCAGGAGCAACGGGAAGGCGCAGCATGGTGTAACCTGTCTGTGCTGGGCGGCTGCCGTGGGAGCGCATCAAGGTGTACATCACCAGGATCAAGGCTGCCGCAGCAGGGAGGCGGAACGCCCAGTGGGAAAACACATAGGGTGCGCCGTAGATTTGGGGCAGAAATCGGGGCATCGCCGCAGCCACCCCCAGCTGGACCACGGCCATTCCCGCCAGAATGATCAACACCCGGCCAAATGAGGCGGCAACGGTGAGATAGAGAAGGGAACAAGTTTTTCTCATGGGGCATCCTCCTTCCACAGGGTCTCAATGAGGGCGACGGTCTGGCTGCGGGTGAGGCCCATGGCCCGCATTTTTTCAATATACTCTAAGGTCTGGGTGCTGGGCAGCTGCTGCTGCATGGCCTGGGTCTGTTGGTCAGAGAGACACACACAGCTCTTGCTTCCCGTTCGGGAAGAGATGAGCCCCTCCTCCTCCAGCAGCCGAAAGGCCTTCTGAATGGTGTTGGGGTTGACCCCCAGCAGGGCGGAGAGGGTGCGCCGGGAGGGCAGCTCGTCCCCATCCTGAACCGCTCCGGCGGCAATGCCCGCCTTCAGATGCTCCATGATCTGTAGGTAGATGGGGGTCCCATCCCGGAGGCGCAGGTCATCAAAGCGCACCATGGTGTATCACTTCCTTCCTAAGTGTATTAATAGTGTAGTACACTTTCTAACTGTATTATATGAGTAGTACGGTTTGCTGTCAAGAGGAATTTTTCTTGACAATCTCGAACATCGAGAATACAATGAAGGTGAGGAATCTCGATGTTCGAGATAAGGAGGTGAGAGGATGGCACGGGCCAAGTTTCAGACCCTGTCCGAGCAGATGTTCTATGTGCTGCTGTGCCTGAGGGAAGAGCGGTGCGGCATCGACATTTTGGATCAGGTGCCCGCCATGACCCAGGGGCGGGTCCATGTGGGGTCCGGGACGCTGTACAATCTGTTGGAGCAATTTTTGGAGGCGGAATGCATTGTGGAGACCCGGGTGGAGGGGAGGCGGCGCAGCTATCTCATCACCCCCAAGGGGCAGGAGATGTTGGAGCAGGAGTTTCAGCGCATCAGCGCCCAAGCGCAGGACTATCTGCGCCTGATGGGAAAGGAGGGGCAGGCATGAAGACAAGGAAACACACTTGGAAATATGTAGCTTTTTTTGATTTCTCCGAGGTGAAACGGTATCTGGAGAAGAAGGCCCGGGAAGGCTGGGTGCTGGAGCATGTTTTGGGGATTTGGTGGACCTTCCGGCGGGCAGAGCCTCGCCCGGCCCAGGTATGGGTGTCCTACCTTCAGCAGGATGTGTACGACCCTCAGCCCAGCCAACAGCTGGAGAACCTGGCAGATCTGGGGGAGCACACGGGGTGGAAGCTGACGGTGGATACCCCCACCATGCAGGTGTTTTATAACTGGGAGACGGACCCGCTGCCCATGGAGACCGATCCGGTGGCCCATGTGGAAGGGATGCACCGGGCTCTGAAACGGAGTGTGCTGGGGGTATATCGTGGGGGATTTGGCCTTGCGTTGGCGGCCCTGTTGGTACAGCTCTGGTATTGGTGGGAGGCGCCGTTGCAATTTTTATCCAGGGAAGTGAATTACTTCCTGGTGGATGTGCTGTTTGTGGTTGCCCTGGGGACGGAGCTGGGGGCGTATCGTCTGTGGCGGAACAGAGCCAGAAAGCGGGCGGCTCAGGGGGAGTGGTTGGATACCCGCCCCTGGGGTTGGGCCAGCCGCCTGGTGCTCTGGGGCTACCTTGTCCTTTGGGTGATTGCCATGGCCCTTCCTCTGATGGGGAACCAGTGGGTGAGACGTGCCAACCTGTTCTTCCTGGTCTCTGGTCTTGCATTCGTGGCGGGCATGTGGCTTGTGGTGCTGCTGCGGGACTTACTGAGAAGGCGAAAGGTGCGCCGGGGTCTCAATGAGGTGGTCACGGCAGCGGTATCCTTCTTCCTGGTCATGGCGTTTATCAGTGTGCTGGCTGCGGTATGCACCCGCTGGAACGGATTTTCCCCCACGGCCTCCGACAGCTGGTGGAAACAGTACCCCGATGGACTGCCCCTGACGGTGGAGCGGCTGCGGGGAGATGTGGGGGACCAGGAATTCTGGGTCCACCGGGACGGGGAGGAATCTTTGGTCCTGGGACAGTATCAGGGGTGGCAGATTACGGAGGAAGAGACCGGGCCGGAGGAGGACATGGACACGGTGATGTATACGGTCACGTTGGTGAAGGTGCCGCTGTTCTACGACCTGTGCCGGGATGAGATTCTGTGGGCAGACCATGAGCAGGTGGACCCATCGCCCTGGCTGGCCCGGGAGGTGTACCGAGAGACTGACCATGGCCGTCTGAGGACCTATCTGCTGTGCTATGACACTTGCCTGGTGCAGATTTCCTTCGGCTGGGAGCCCACCCAGGACCAGATGCAGCTGGTGGGCGAGACATTTGGAGGACTACAATGAGTAATAATAAGCCTGGACATAACTATGAGTTTTTCTCGCATACCAGCTGTGAGTTCTTTCCCTGCCATCCCACCCAGAACCCGGAGGAATTCAACTGCCTGTTTTGCTACTGTCCCCTGTATCTCATGGGGGAGAAGTGCGGTGGGAACTTCACCTATACCCCGGGAGGTGTAAAGGATTGCAGCGCCTGCCTTCTCCCACACCGACGGGAGAACTATTCCTATATTGTGGGCAAGCTGATGGAAGGGGGAGAGAAGCCGTGAGAGAAGAACGGTTGGTGACAAATGAGATGGTCCGACTGCCCCGGCGGGAGCGGGACAGCCACAAGGGGGACTATGGAAAGCTCCTGATCGTGGCGGGCAGTGAAGGGTACACCGGCGCTCCGGTGTTTGCCGCCCAGGGAGCGCTGCGCAGCGGAGCGGGCCTGGTGTATCTGGGTGTGCCCCGGGAGGTATATCCCATTGTGGCTGCCCGGTGTTCCAGCGCCATGCCCTTCCCACTGTCCGATGATCCGGAGCAGTTGGTGGAGCGAGCCCGCAGCTGCGATGTCGTTCTAGTGGGTCCGGGTATGGGGCGCAGCCCACAGGCCCAGCAGCTCATGTTCCACCTGATGGAAGAGGTGGAGGGGCCGCTGGTGCTGGATGCGGACGGCCTCAATGCCCTGGAAGGACAGGTCCAACGGCTCAAGGCTCGCAGGGGGCTCACGGTTCTCACCCCCCACGATGGAGAGTTTGCCCGCCTGACGGGGTGTCCGCTTCCCATCGCCCACCGGGTGGAGCAGGCGGCTGAGCTGGCCCAGGACACGGGCTGTGTGGTGGTGCTCAAGGGCCATGAGAGCCTCACGGTGGACCCCCGGGGCAGAGTGTGGCGCAACACCACCGGGAATCCCGGCATGGCCAAGGGCGGCAGTGGGGACATTCTGGCGGGGATGATTGCCTCGCTGCTGGGCCAAAAACAGTTGACGGGGTGTGTTTCCTGTCCCGGAGAGCTGGTGGCCTGGGCGGTTTACCTCCACGGGGCGGCGGGAGACGCTGCCGCTGCCCGGTATGGGGAATATGGAATGCTGCCCGACGACACCTTGGCGGCGGTGGCAGGGGTGCTGCAAATCCATATACAGGATGAGCTGCAAACAAATTAAAGATATTCCTCCCGATACGCACAGATTTCACATGGTTTCACAGGAGTTTTATGTGTAGTTTTTTCTCTTTGAAACATTGACACCGGGCTCAAATTCGAGTACTGTGTGCGTAAGGAGAGAGGGAAGCATCCCTTGGAGGAAAGAATATGATTGTTTATTTTTCGGCGACAGGAAACAGCCAATTTTGTGCGGAGTGGCTGGCAGACCACCGCAAGGATGATCTGCTGGACACCTTCTACTATATTCGCCACGGTGTGGCGGCCGAGCTGCAATCGGAAAAGCCCTGGGTGTTTGTCATGCCCACCTACTGCTGGCAGATTCCCAGGATTGTGGAGGATTTTATCATCAGCGGCCACTTCAGCGGCAGTCGGGACGCCTACTTCGTCATGACCTGCGGCGGCGAGGTGGGCAATGCTGAGCCCAAGCTTCAGGAGCTGTGCCGGCGAAAGGCCCTGACGTACCGGGGGACCTTGCAGGTGGTGATGCCGGATAACTATCTGGTGATGTTCACGCCTCCTGACCCAGCCCAAGCTGAGACCATGCGGCAAAAGGCGGTGGCCACGCTGCAGCAGGGAGAACAGTGGATGGAGGCGGGCAAGTCTTTCCCGACGATTCCCGTTGGGAAGTGGGACCGCTTGAAATCCGGGATGGTCAATCAGGCGTTTTACCGCTTCTATGTCAAGGCCAGGAAGTTTTATGCCAAGGACACCTGTATCTCTTGCGGCAAGTGTCAGCATGTGTGCCCCCTCAACAACATTCATCTGGAGAATGGAAAGCCCGTGTGGGGAAAACAGTGTACCCACTGTATGGCCTGTATCTCCAAGTGCCCGGTGGAGGCCATTGAGTACGGAACGGCCACCCGGAACAAACAGCGATATCTCTGCCCCCCCTATCAGGGACGGGAGAGCCAGTAAAAAGGAGAATGACGGATGAGCGTATTGTTTTTGCAATATCCCCCCTGTACCACCTGCAAGAAGGCTAAGGCCTGGCTGAATGAGCGGGGCGTGGACTATCAGGCCCGCCACATCAAGGAAGAAAATCCCACGGTGGAGGAGCTGAAGGCGTGGCATGAGAAGAGCGGCCTACCCTTGAAGAAGTTTTTCAATACCTCCGGCCTGGCCTACAAGGCCCTGGGGCTGAAAGACCGCCTGCCCACCATGTCTGAGCAGGAGCAGTACCAGCTGCTGGCCAGCGACGGTATGCTGGTCAAGCGCCCCCTGGTGATCGGGGACGACTTTGTGCTGGTGGGGTTCCGGGAGGCCCAGTGGCAGGAGCGCCTGTGAGGTAGACGGGACGGGAAATCTGTGGTAGAATGGCCGACAGTGAAAAAACATAAAGAGAGGCCTGTGAGAGATGTCCCAGAGAGTTGTTGCCTTTGATGTAGAGACCCCCAACTCCCTCAATGACCGTATGAGCGCTGTTGGTATCACTGTGATGGAGCGGGGGCAGGTGGTGGAGGAGTTCTATTCCCTGGTCAATCCAGAGGAGGAGTTTGAGCCCTTCAACGTGGAGCTCACCGGGATTACCCCGGAGATGGTGGCCCATGAGCCCACCTTTCCCCAGCTGTGGGAGACCATACGTCCCATTTTGGAGCAGGGGATTTTGGTGGCCCACAATGCACCCTTTGACATGTCGGTGCTGGCCAAGTGTCTACGGGACTATGGCCTGAGCTGGCACAAGCGGGTGCCCTACGCCTGCACCTGCCAGATGAGCCGTCGCCTCATTCCCCAGTCCCACAACCACAAGCTCAATACCCTGTGCGACTACTTCGGCCTGGAGCTGGACCACCACCACGCCGGAAGCGACAGCAGAGCCTGCGGGGAAATTTTCTTCCGCTGTGTGGAGACTGGGGCGGACGTGTCGGGGTTTGTGCGCACCTATGATGTGGAGCGCATCCGAACGGAAAAAAGACGATAATGGAAGAACAGCACCCCGCACCTGGGCCCAGGCCCGGGTGCGGGGTGCAATGTTGTGAGGTTATGCCAGTGGGTCAGGACCGAGTCCGGGAGCAGTATACCCCCGTGGCAGAGACCAGAACTCGCTCCTCTTGTCCGGGACGATAAATCTGGGCCTGGAGCTGTGCGGTGGTGCCGCCGGCCAGCGTGGTGGTGACCCGCAGCCGGACCGTCTCGTTGAGGGCCACAGGCCGGGCATAGGTGAGATTCATGGAGATGGTGGGGGTGAAGTGGCCGTAGATACAGTAGCAGGTCAGGCCCATGGCATTGTCCAGCATGAGGGCCAGCACACCGCCGTGGACGATTCCCATGGGATTGGAGGTCCAGGCCTTGGTGTCGTACTCCAGCTCCACCGAGAGGGAGGGGCCGTCGCAGGAAACGAGGCGGGGACACAGGTGTAAATTGGGCTTTTCAGGATCACAGTTGGGGTGCAGGGTATCCAGGGCATGCTGGATGGTTTGAGTAAATTCCGGTGTGGTGATGTGAAAAGCCATGAAAGACGCTCCTTTTTCTCTTGAGTTCGTGTATCAATATAGTAGCATAGGGAGTGGGCGGGTGCAAGTGAGATTGTTGGTTGACTTTTACGATTGAAAGTGCTAAACTGCATAGAAAGCAAATACCCGTGGTGGGACCATGGGGAGGACGCATCAGAAGGGAAGGAAGTACCGATGGCAGACAAACGGATCGTGGTGGTGGGATTGGGCCTGATTGGCGGGTCCATGGCCATGGCGTTACAGGGATTTGAAGACTATGAGGTGGTGGGCGTGGTGCGCTCCACCTCCACATACCAGAAGGCGGTGGAGCGGCACGCAGCGGACCGGGTGACCTACAATGCAGCAGAAGAGCTCCCCGGGGCGGACGTGGTGATTCTGGCCCAGGATCCCCAGGGCATTGTATCCTTTTTGGAGGAGCACCGCAGCCACTTTAAACCGGGTAGTGTGATCGTAGATGTGTGCGGCGTGAAGCGGGCCATTGTGGATGGAGCCCGATGCCTGCCCGATGATGTGGACTTCATCGGCTGTCACCCCATGGCGGGCAAAGAGGTCTCGGGCATTGACAATGCCGAGGCGGGGTTGTTCCGCAACACCCACTTTATTATGACACCGCCGGAGGGAGTAGGGGAGGAGCATGTGGACCTGGTGGAGCGCATGGCCCGGTTCTGCCAGTTTCGGGATGTCATCCGCACCACCCCGGAGCGCCATGACGAGATGATCGCCTACACCAGCCAGCTGATGCATATCATTGCTCTGTCGGTGTGTGACGACGAGGAGCTGTTCTCCTGCCGGGGCTTTGAGGGCGGCTCCTTCCGTGACTGTACCCGGGTGGCGGCCTTGGATGTGGGGCTGTGGACCCAGCTGTTTTCTCTGAATCGGGAGGCTTTGAGCCGGACGGTGAAGCGGCTGGAGGGCCGTCTGGCGGCCTATCGCCGGGCCATTGAGACCCAGGACAACGAGCTTCTGGCTGCCATGCTCACCCACTCGGCGGCCCGGAAGAAGCTGATGAACCTGGAACAGGCTCGTGGTGACGATGTACACAACACGTTTTAAGGAAAAATTAGCATCTCCTGGTATTCGTTGACGCAGGAGAGGTATAATGGTACACTGAGGGAGAACAAGGAAAGCAAAGGAGTGCTGATGTTGGACAACGGTGCGTTTCGTAAATTGTTGCTGCTCATCACCTATGTGGTCGCATTGGTGGTGGTGATCGTTAAGATCGACGTGGTGCTGGACTGGTGTTCCAGTGTGCTGCTGGCCTTCCGCCCCATTTTCATCGGCTTTGCCATTGCCTTTATCCTCAGCCGTCCCTGTAATTTCTTTGCCCGTCTCTATACCAAAGGTTTGGGCAAGCGGGGAGAGAAGCTGGCCCGGCCGTTGGCGGTGGCCACTGCCTATGTGATGCTGTTTGCGGTTATCGGTGTGCTCATCTCTCTGGTGGTGCCGGAGTTGACCCGCAGCATCCAGCGCTTTGTGGGCAACATGAATATCTATGCTGAGAATTTACAGCAGGTCGTAGATTTCATCACCCAGCGGCTCTCTCTGGAGAATCTGGCCAAGCTGAACCTGCCGGATAAGATCAATGATATTCTGGGCGATGCCCTCAACCAGGTGCTGGATACCCTGACGGGCACCGTACCGCACCTGATTTCTGCCACCAGCTCTCTGGTGTCGGCAGTGGTGACCACAGTGATCTCCTTTGTGTTCTCTGTGTATATGCTCTCCGGGGGCCCAAAACTCACCGCCCAGTGCCGCCGCCTGGTGGTGGTATACCTGCCGGAATCCATTGCCCAACATGTGTTGTCTGTGGTGCGTCTCACCGCAGATACCTTTACCAAGTACGTCTCCGGGCAGCTTATTGAGGCGTGCATTCTGGGCAGCCTGTGTTTTATCGGGATGGTGGTGTTCCGGTTTGACTACGCTCCCCTGATTTCTGTGATCATTGGAGTCTCCGCTTTGATTCCCGTGGCTGGCGCCTACATCGGGGCCATTCTGGCGGCGCTGCTGCTGGCCATGATCAGCCCCATCAAGGCGTTCTGGTTTTTGGTGTTTTTGGCGGTGCTCCAGCAGCTGGAGGGCAACCTCATCTACCCCCGGGTGGTGGGCACCTCTCTTGGCCTGCCCGGCATCTGGGTGCTGGCAGCGGTGACGGTGGGCAGCAGCCTGCTGGGCTTTATCGGCCTGGTCATCAGCGTTCCCCTCACAGCGGTGGTGTACACGATTTTAAAGTACGACCTGCGCCAGCGTCTGCCAGGGAAAGAGGCCCAGGAGCCGGAGGAACCCCAGGAAACCGAAGATGCATAATCCCGGGACAAACCCCATATATATGTACCATCCAAGGAAAGAGGAGTGGTTGCATGGGATATGAGGTAGCGGCAGCGGCCCGCCATCATGTGACGATGGAGGACCGCAGAGGCCTTACAGTGTCCGGGGTGGAGGATGTGGAGCGGTTCGACGACACCAACATCGTGCTCTCCACCACCCAAGGCATGCTGGTGGTCAGCGGAGAGGGGCTGCACATTGAAAAGCTGTCCCTGGACGGCGGCGATCTGAAGGTGGAAGGGAAGATCGACGCCTTGAGCTACGAGGAGGGGCCGGAACGAAATGTAGGAGGCTTTTTCTCACGGCTGCTTCGATAAGGTATGGGGATCAATGTCATGACCCAGGCCCAGGTGCTCGGACAAGGTTTCTTGCTGGGCCTGGGCCTGGGTGTGTTATATGACGCCATGCGGGGGGTGCGTCGGTGCTGCTCGTGGCGGTGGCTGTGGTTTCTGTTGGATGTCATATTCTGGGTGGGGACGGCGGTGACGGTGTTTGTCCATGCCCTGGTATTGGGCAACGGAGTGGTGCGCATCTACCACGGCGGGGCGTTTTTGCTGGGCGGTATCCTGTATTTGACCACGGCCAGCCGCATGTTGCTCCCCATTTTTGTTCAAAGTTTCCGGTGGATTTGCGGGATTGTTCGATTTTTTTTGACACCTGCCGTGTGTGCGGCTGGGAAAACAAAAAAAGTTTTGAAAAATCAAAAAAAGGGCTTTCAAAAATGGTTGAAATGGTATAAAATAAACATCGTATATGACGTTGATGCACAGGCAGAAAAGGAGGCCGACCATAGTGAAAGTCAAACGAGCAGGCATTGGTACAAAACTGTTGGTGCTGGTGCTCCTGGTCGCTGGCGCCATCGCTCTGCTGTCCATGAGAAGCCAGCTGATGGCAGCTCAGGCAAAAAAAGACGAGCTGACGCAGCAGGTTCAGCAGCAGAAAGAGGAAAACGCCGCACTGGCCGACGACATTCAGCACAGCAGTGACCCCAATTACTTGGCGGACATTGCCAGAGCCATGTTGGGGCTGATGGAACCGGGCGAGATCTGCTTTGTGGACACGTCCAAATAAAAACGGGGCGCAAACCTGCGTCCTGAAATCACAGGGAGAGGGAATAGAAAAGTTTATGGGGTTTGAAGTTGGATCCATTCTGGAAGGAAAGGTGACTGGGATCACCAAGTTTGGCGCATTTGTTTCGCTGCCGGAGAACCGTTCCGGCCTCGTCCACATTTCTGAGATTGCTTACACCTATGTCAACGACATTCACGAGCATCTCAGTGAGGGGCAGGCTGTGACGGTGAAGGTCATCGGCATTGACGAAAACAATCGTATCAACCTGTCGATGAAGCAAGTGCTTCCTCCTCCGGCCCGTCCGGAGCGCCGTCCCAATGCCCGTCCTGCGGGTTATCGGAATGAGAACGGTGGGGAGCGCCGTCCCGGCCGCCGACCTGGCGTGAGCAGCTTCCAGGCAGCACCGCCTCAGCCCAAGGGGCCCGTGAGCTTTGAGGATCAGCTCAAACAGTTTATGGCCAGTTCGGACAGCAAGCTGTCTGAGCTGCATATGAATGAAAAGCGCAGCAGCCGCCGAGGCCGCCGCTGATTCCGTGCTCTCACAGGGGCGGGCGCCAAAGCCCGCCCTGTTTTTTTGCATAAAAAGTGGCTTCCCCCGAAAGGGAAGCCCAGAGGTTTTGTTGCGCGGGAGAATGGAATGACTGCATGGGGGTTCCCATGCTGCGGTGATACCGCACAAGAGAGTATAGCAAACTGAGAGGAAAAAATCGGTCGAGAGGAGGGATGCGCTGTGATGATTCTCAACGGAGTCATCCATACCATGGAGGGCAAGACCATAGACAGCGGCTACATCCGGGTGGAGAACGGCAAAATCCAACAGGTGGGACGTATGGACCAACTGCCTGACGGAGTAGAGCTGGGAGACACCGTGGATGCCCGTGGTGGGCATATTCTGCCGGGGCTGATGGACATCCACTGCCACCTGGGGCTGTGCGGGTGCGACGGAGAGGACCTCAATGAGACTTCCCAGGTATGTACCCCCAACATCCGGGTGCTGGATGGGGTCAACCCCATGGACCCCTATGTAAAAGAGGCCAGAGAGGCGGGGGTGACCTGCGTGATGGTCCATCCCGGTTCCACCAACCCCGTTGCAGGGCAGGCACTGCTGATGAAGACGGCGGGACGTATTGTAGACCAGATGGTGGTACGGGCCCCGGCGGCTATGAAGTTCTCCCTAGGGGAAAACCCCAAGGGGCGAGACGGATGGCCAGCCACCCGTATGGGCACGGCGGCAGTGATTCGCCAGCTTCTGGCCCGGGCGTCTGAGTATCAGCTGAAGTGGGATTCTGCACAGGCAGATGCCGAAGGAGAGATGCCTGACTTTGACCCCTGCCTGGACGCTCTGCGCCCCGTGATGGCGGGGGAGGTGCCTGCCCACTTCCATGTGCACCGGGCCGACGACATTGCCACGGCGGTGCGCATCGCCAAGGAGTTCGGGCTGGACTACGCCATCGTCCACGGCACAGAGGGGTATCTCATTGCCGATTACCTGGCTCAGGAAGAGGTTCCTGTGATTACTGGTCCCATCCTCACCGACCGCTCCAAGGGGGAGTTGCGCCAGATGACCCTGGAAAATGCAGCGCTGCTGACCCGTGCTGGGGTGCGGGTGGCCATCTGTACCGACCACCCGGAGACCACAGCCCCCCAACTGCTGCTGTGTGCGGCCATGGCCGCCCGGTATGGGATGGAGGAAGAGGAGGCCCTGGCAGCCATCACCATTAACGCCGCCTGCATTGCTGGGGTGGACCACCGCATGGGGTCTATCACCCAGGGCAAGGATGCGGATTTGGTGGTGCTGGACGGCCATCCGCTGGACTGGCGCAGCCAGGTGACCCATGTATTCATTGACGGACGAGAGGTGGAGAGATGATGAAAGAAATTACAAGCCAGCAGGTCTCCCAGTTGGTGCGGGAGCTGTGCATTCAGGCCAATACCATTTTGCCTCAGGATTTGCGCAATGCCATCTGTGAGGCGTGTCAGGCGGAGGCCTCTCCGGTGGGACAGGCCATTCTGGGCGACCTGCGGGAGAACTACGAGTTTGCCCAGGAGAAGGGGCTGCCCATCTGCCAGGACACTGGCATGGCTGTGGTGTTTGTCAACTGGGGCCAGGACTGCCACCTCACGGGTGGAAGCCTGGAAGATGCGGTGAACCAGGGCGTGGCGGAGGGCTACGTCCAGGGCCATCTGCGCCTGTCCGTGGTGGGCGATCCCCTGCGCCGGGTGAATACCCAAAACAACACCCCTGCCATCCTCCATGTGCAGATGGTGCCCGGGGACCAGGTGGAGGTCACCGTGGCACCCAAGGGCTTCGGCAGTGAGAACATGACAAAAATGAAGATGTTCAACCCCTCGGTGACCCAGGAGCAGGTGGAGGACTTCATCGTGGAGTCAGTGTCTCAGGCCGGGTCCAACCCCTGCCCCCCTGTGGTGGTGGGCGTGGGCCTGGGCGGCACCTCGGAGAAGGCCGCCATCCTGGCCAAGCGGGCGCTGCTGCGCCCGGCGGGGGAGTGGAACACCGACCCCTTCTACCGGGAGATGGAGCAGCGTCTTCTGGAGCGCATCAACCGTCTGGGTATTGGCCCCCAGGGTATGGGCGGCACGACCACCGCTCTCACCGTGGCCATCGAGCCCTTCGGCACCCACATTGCCGGTCTGCCCTGCGTGGTGAACCTGGGCTGTCATGTCACCCGACATGCCTGTGGGACACTGTAACGTGAAAAAGAAATTGTGAAATTTTCATAAAGGTATGGCGTCCTGAAAAGGGATGTGCTATAATGTTCTACAAGGAGAGAACCTCCCAATGATACGCCCTCCTGGTGGGGGGCGAAAGGAGCTGAAGCACATGAAGTTTACCTTTACAGAAAAGAAGGTCCATTTGCCCAAGGCTCTGCACAACTATGCAGAGAAAAAGGTGGGAAAGCTGGAGCGTTACTTCAAGACGGACAGCGAGGCCAATCTGGTCTTCTCTGTGGAGAAGGACCGGAACAAGGTAGAGCTGACCATCCGCTCCGGGGCCACGATTCTGCGTGTGGCGGAGAGTACCTCCGATATGTTTGCATCGGTGGATGCCGCCGTTACGTCCATGGAGCGTCAGCTGCGCAAGCATAAGACCCGTCTGGAGAAGCGTCTGCGTCAGGATGCCTTCACCCGTGTGATTCCTCAGGAGGAGCAGTCCACCTTTGTCCCCGACGTGGTGGAGGAGAGCAAGTTCGAGGTGGTTCGCACCAAGAAGTTCCCCATCAAGCCCATGACGGTGGACGAGGCCATTTTGCAGATGGATCTGCTGGGCCACACCTTCTTCGCCTTCAAGAATGACGACACGGGTGCTTTCTCCGTGGTGTATCAGCGCAACGACGGTGGATACGGCCTCATTGAGGACGAGGGCTAAACAACTCCCATAAGATGAACTTAACCGGCTGCGGAGAACTCTCCGCAGCCAGTTTTATGTTGTCTTGGTGAGATTAGTGCTGGCGCAGCTGTGCCAGAAGACTGCTGCAGCCCTCCCATACATCCCGCCAGGTGGCCTCGAAGTTGCCGGTGTACCAGGGATCGGCCACCTCTCCCGGACGGTCTGTGTAGTCCAGAAGCCGGTGGATTTTTCCCTGGGGGTCGCCGCCGCACATGCGCTGCATGTTTCGGATGTTGGCGTTGTCCATACCAATGAGCAGATCATAGGTATCATAGTCGGCTTTGCGCAGCTGGCGTGCAGCGTGACCGGAGCAGGGGACACCGTGGGCGGCCAAAGTGCGGGCGGCGGGGGGATAGACGGGGTTGCCAATCTCTTCGGTGCTGGTGGCAGCGGAGGCAATGGAGAACTGGTCCGCCACCCCGGCCTCTTTTACCAGGTATTTCATTACGAACTCTGCCATGGGGCTTCGGCAGATGTTGCCGTGACATACAAATAATATCTTTGTCATTGCGCTGAGTTCCCTTCTGTTCCACGATATAGGTATTGTACCACAGTTTCCTAATCTGTGGAGGGGGAAAAGGAGAAAAACTCCATGGAACACAGGGTTCAGGCTGATTCCAGAATTTCATAGGGGGCCTGCTGGGCCAGCATGGTGCGCAGCTGCTCCATGGTCCCGGTGGTCAGATCGTACTTGGGCAGGAAAAGCACCGTATCCTGGAAAAAGGGGAGAAGCAGATCGGGGGTCTCCACAAAGAAAGACACAGTGGAATAGGGGTATACGCAGGGATCTCCATCTGGCTGGGACACGGTGAGGCCCTGGTGGTCAAACACGGCTTGGACAGTGTGGGGCTTGAGGTTCTGGTACTTGGCAAGAATGTTCCGTGCCTCCTTCTCGAAGGAGGTGGTGCGTTGACACCGCCGAGCGGGCAGAACGGCGACACTCACCAGCAGACAGGGGACCGCCGCCCACAGCAGGCCCAACATCTGATTGGGAGCGCCCAGGGCAGACATACACAGGAAGAGCCCGCAGACTAAGTCCAGGATGGCCAGCAGGGTGCGTTGGTAGAGCCAGAGGGTCAGCTGGCCCAAGAAGAAGGCGCAGGCCCCCGCCAGCAGCGGGACAAACAACTCTTGGGGGTCGATGAGCCCCGGGGCCAGCATTAGAAGGCCCAGCACCCAGAGTAGGAGCCCTAAAACCTGGCGCAGCCGTTTGCGATGGTTTGCCACAGGCTGTGAGACACGCTCGGACTTGGAGAGCTTGTCAGTGACCCGCCACAGACCGGGGAGTCGCTGACGGGAGTGAAGCTCCACTCTTTTTTCCAGTGCTGCGGAGAGCTGGGGGAGCAGGGCTTCGGTGTCCAGGGGGGAGAGGGAAAAGGTGAAGGAATCGGGCATTGAGGCCACCTCCAAAAAGAGCGTACTATTTTCAAATTCTCCCTGAGTATATCATAGGGGGTTGAGGATATCATCAAGGTTTTATTAAGAATTTTGGAAGACGAGCGGAGAAGAAAAGGCCCTGTACACCTCGGGGAAAATGGAGTACAATGGGGTCATCAAATGAAAAAGGAGAGAGGATGCCATGACCAATCACCAACCCATGGCTCTGGTGCGGGAGAAGCTCATTGAGCGCACGGCCAAGAAGCTGGAAGAGAACCATATGACCGCCTACTATGCGCCCACGTTGGAGGACGCCCGGAAGCTGGTGCAGGAGCTGTTGCCCAAGGGATGCACGGTTGCCTGTGGAGGCAGCATGACGTTGAGTGAGGCGGGGATCATGGACCTTCTGCGCAGCGGCGACTATGAGTTCTATGACCGGGAGGCCGTGCCCCAGGAAGAGGTGGACCTGGTTCTGCGCAAGGCCTTTTTTGCCGATTGCTACCTCACCAGCTGTAACGCAGTGACCGAGCAGGGGGAACTGTACAATGTGGACGGCAACGCCAACCGGGTGGCCGCTATGACTTATGGCCCCAAGAGCGTCATCTGTGTGGTGGGGTACAACAAGATTGTACCCGATCTGGAGGCGGCAGTGGCCCGGGTGGAGCAGGTGGCCGCTCCGGCCAACGCCGTGCGGCTGCACAGGAAGACCCCCTGCACCGTCACCGGACGCTGTGAGGACTGCCACAGCCCGGACCGCATCTGCTGTACCACGGTGATTCACCGCCAGCAGCGGGTGCCCGGCCGCATCAAGGTGATCTTGGTGGGCGAGGAACTGGGATATTAACATATTTCTCAAAAATGCTTGCATTTTTGAGATGGGATGCAGCCCGCTGCATGCATAATCGGGTCAAAGGGCGACCCGATTCCACACTGGCGGGCTGAGAGGTGTTTTTTCGATGCGCATGTCCCCGAAAAAACGGATTTCAATTTATTTTCCCATCTGCGGATGGGAAAACTCTGCCGAGGGCTTTTGACGATGCAAGAAAAATGATCCTCCTTGCATTGATATGAGGTTTTTGACAGTCTGAAACGAAGGGGCTGTTGCAAAATGCAGTTTTCAGACCCGAGTGGAAAATTTGCGCATTAAAAAAGTTAGCGAGAACCGTCTTCTTGAAGGTTCTCGCTAACTTTTTTGCAACAGGCCCTTTTTTGATTGTGGTTAGGTGGTGGCAAACTGGCTGTTGTACAGATTGGCGTAGAAGCCGTTCTGCTCCAGCAGCTGCTGGTGGGTACCAGTCTCCACGATGTCACCGTCCTTCATCACCAGGATGACGTCGGCGTTGCGGATGGTGGACAGCCGGTGGGCGATGATGAAGCTGGTGCGGCCCTGGGTAAGGCGGTCCATGGCGGTCTGGATGGCTACCTCGGTGCGGGTGTCCACGCTGGACGTGGCCTCGTCCAGAATGAGGATTTTGGGGTCCGAGAGGATGGTGCGGGCGATGGTGAGCAGCTGCTTCTGGCCCTGGCTGATGTTGCTGGCGTCCTCGTTGAGCACCGTGTCATAGCCGTGGGGGAGGGTGCGCACAAAGTGGTCCACCTGGGCGGCTTTGGCGGCCTGGAGCACCTCTTCATCGGTGGCGGACAGACGGCCGAAGCGGATGTTCTCCATGATGGTGTCGTTGTACAGCCAGGTGTCCTGGAGCACCATGCCGAAGGCGTCCCGCATCTCGCCCCGGGCGAACTGGCGCACATCGTAGCTGCTGAGGAGGATGGCTCCCTGGTTGACGTCATAGAAGCGCATGAGCAGCTTGACGATGGTGGTCTTACCGGCTCCGGTGGGGCCTACGATGGCCACCTTGGTGCCGGGCTGGATGGAGGCGGAGAAGTCGTGGATGATGGTCTTATCCGGCAGATAGCCGAAGTTCACATGGGCAAACTGCACCGAGCCGTCGATGGACTCGGGATCGATGGCGGGCACCGGGTCGGCCTCCTCCTCCGGCTCCTCCAGGAAGAGGAATACCCGTTCAGCAGCGGCAGCGGTGAGCTGGAGCTGGTTGGAGATGTTGGCCAGCTGGTTGATGGGCTGGGTGAACTGGCGCACATACTGGATGAAAGCCTGAATGTCACCCACGGTGATGGTCTGGTTCAGAGCCAGGAAGCCGCCCAGCACACAGATGGCCACATAGCCCAGGTTGCTGGCAAAGTTCATCAGAGGCATCATCAGACCGCTGAGGAATTGGCTCTTCCAGGCGCTGTGGTAGAGCTTCTCGTTCATCTCGTTGAAGTCTCGGATGGAGTTCTCCTGGCCGTTGAAGGCGGTGACCACTACATGGGCGCCGTACATCTCCTCCACATGGCCGTTGACGTGGCCCAGATACTCCTGCTGGCTGCGGAAGAACTTCTGGCTGTGGCGGATGACGCTGGTGACGATGATCAGGCACACCGGGAGGATGCACAGGGCAACCAGGGTCATCCAGGGGCTGATGGACAGCATCATGATGAGCACGCCCAGCAGCAGAGTCACCTGGGTGACCACCTGGGACAGGCTCTGGTTCAGGGTCTGGGTCACCGAGTCCACGTCGTTGGTGATACGGCTGAGTACCTCGCCGTGGGACACTTTGTCAAAGTAGGACATGGGCAAACGGTCGATCTTCTGGCTGATGTCGGTGCGCATGGTGTAGCTGACACGGGTGGCGATACCCGACATGAGCCAGCCCTGGACGTAGTTGAGCAGAGCGCTGAACAGATACAGGCCGCCCAGAAAGAGTAAGATTTGAGCCAGAGCGTCAAAGTCAATGGAGCCTGTGCCAGCGATCATGGCCATGAGGCCCTCAAACAGCTTGGTGGTGGCTTTGCCTAGAATCTTGGGGCCGAGGATGGAAAATGTGGTGCCCGCAATGGCGCACACCAAAGCGATGATGAGCATGGGGAGATAGCGCTTGATATAGCCCAGCAGCTTGATCATGGTGCCCTTGAAATCGGCTGCCTTTTCTCCCATTGGGTTGCGGCCCATGGGGCCATGTCTCATAGGTCCTGCCATTATGCCAATTCCTCCTTTGAAAGCTGACTTTGGGCGATCTCCTGATAGGTCTTACAGGTGCGCATCAGCTCCTGATGGGTGCCGCAGCCCACCACTTTGCCCTGGTCCAGAACCAGAATCTGGTCGGCGTCCAGAATGGTGGATACCCGCTGGGCCACGATGAGGACGGTGGCCTGGGTGGTGTACTCTTTTAGGGCGGCCCGGAGCTGGGCATCGGTCTTAAAGTCCAGGGCGGAGAAGGTGTCGTCGAAGATATACACCGGGGCCTCCTTGGCCAGAGCCCGGGCAATGGACAGACGCTGCCGCTGTCCGCCGGAGACGTTGGTGCCGCCCTGGCTGATGGGGGTCTGCATCCCCTGGTCCAGGTGAGAGATGAACTCGGAGGCCTGGGCGATGCGGGCGCTGGTGTCGATGGTGTCCTGGGAGGCATCGGGATTGCCGTACCGCAGGTTGCTTTCCACGGTGCCACGGAGCAGCAGGCCCTTCTGGGGCACGTAGCCGATGGCGTCCCGCAGTTCCTGCTGGGGCAGATCTCGGATGTCCACCCCGTCCAGGGTGATACGGCCCTCGCTGACATCGTGGAAGCGGGGGATGAGGTTGATGAGGGTGGATTTTCCCGAACCGGTGGAGCCGATGAAGGCGGTGGTTTGGCCAGGCCGGGCGACAAAGCTCACATGCTCCAGCACATCGGCGTCGGCGCCGGGGTAGCGGAAGGACACGTCCCGGAACTCCACCACGCCCTTCACAGGCTGGCTCAGGTGGGTGGGGTGGTCGCTGTCCTTGACCTGGACCTCGGTCTGAAGGATCTCGTTGATACGCTCAGCGGACACGGAGGCCCGGGGTACCATGATAAACATCATGCTGATGAACAAGAAGCTCATGATGACGTGCATGGCGTACTGGATAAAGGCCATCATGTCGCCCACTTGCAGGTTGCTGGCGGCGATCTGCTTGCCGCCGAACCACACAATGAGCAGGGACAGGCCGTTCATTACCAGGGTCATGGCGGGCATCATGGTGGCCATGGCCCGGTTGACGAAGAGGGTGTTGGAGGTCAGATCGCCGTTGGCTTTCTCAAACCGGTCCTGCATGAACTTCTGATTGGAGAAGGCACGAACCACCATCAGGCCGCCAATCTCCTCCCGGCTGACCAGATTGAGCCGGTCCACCAGGGTCTGCATCTTCTTAAAGCGGGGCATGGCCACAGCAAAGAGCACCAGCAGCAGGCCCAGCATGACGATAAGGGCCAGGGCCAGCACCCAGGCCAGATTGACGCAGGTGGACAGACCCATGATGAGGCCGCCAATGCCCATGATGGGGGCAAAGCACAGCAGCCGCAGGCCCATACTCAGGAAGTTCTGCACCTGGGTGATGTCGTTGGTGGAGCGGGTGATGAGGGTGGCCCCGGAGAAGCGGTCCATCTCATCGTTGTTGAAGTAGGTGACTTTGGTGAACACATCCCGGCGCAGGTCTCGGGCCACACCGGCGCCCATGCGGGCCATGCAGTAGCCGGCGGCCACAGCACACAGGGTGAGCAGCACCGCCAGCACTGCCATACGTCCGCCAGTGGTGAGAATATAGCGGGTCTGAATGGCGTCGGTGTCAGCGCCCAGCTGCTGATAGAAGGCCTTAACCATGGCCACACCCGTCTGCTCCAGCATGGTATCCGGGGTCTGGGCCGCCACATCAATGGCCTGCTGGATGAGCGCCTGGGCCTGGGGCTGGGCCAACATCTGCCCCAGGGCCTGGAATCCCTCAGCCATGGAAGCCTGGTCGCCATCGCTGGAGCCAGAGGCCTGGCTCATGACCTGGGTCAAGGCGTAGCTGGCCCGGCCAAAGGCGGTCTCCACGGCCTGGGTGTCCTGGGTGTTCAGAGCCAGGTCGGTGTCTGCGGCCTGGGGGAAGGTGGCGGACAGGTCCTCATAGTCCGGGTGCTCTGCCAGGGCTACATAGGCCTCCTCCACCACATCCCGGTCCTCCTGGGACATGAACTGCTCCATAAGGCCAAAGGCATCGGCGGAGATCACCTGGGGGGCGGGGGAGGTGATGCCTCCCTGTTGCAGGCCTACATTGACGATGTCGCTCATGTAGTTGGGCAGGGACAGCTCCAGCATGGCCTGGCCAAAGAGGAACACGATGCCCATTAGCAACAGAACGGCATAGGGTTTCAAATAGCGCTTGAGTTTCAGCATAAAATCTGGTTCCCTCCTAGAAGTTACGGTTTGCCCTGGGAAAACTCCTCTTGCACTGCCAGGGCCAGGCAGTGGAAGGCTTGGATGAGCAGCTGGGCGTTGACCCCGTCCTGGGTGTCCAGGCGGTGGAGCACCCGCTCCAGCTTACCCAACATCTCAGAGCCGGTGGTGTGGAGCAGTTCGCTGCCCGCCTCCGTCAGGTAGATCCACACGGTTCGGCGGTCCCGCTGGTCCGGCTCCCGCCGGACGTAGCCCAGTTCCTCCAGCTTGGTGATACGCTGACTCACCGCCGGCATACTCTGTTTCATGGCCTTGGCCAGAGTGGACAGGGTCATGGGGGCAGGCTCTTTGGGGCAGTCCTCGCCCCAGGACAGAGCCTGGCCGTTGGGACAGCGCAGGGTGTACAGGGTGAAAAACTCCGATTTGTTGATTCCGGTGTTGGGGATGGCCAGCTTCCAGGTGCGGCGCAGCAGATCCATCTCCCGCAGCAGTTCCAGCGCACGAGGGTGTTGCTGATCCTTCAATGTTATAACCTCCCATCTTGATACCAACCTATCAAAAGGTTAAGTAACATAATTAAGAAACATAAGGAATTATAAGCACAGCATCCCAGGTTGTCAATGGCTTTTCAAAAAGTTCACAAAACGGACAAAAAGATCGGGGAATATCCCAACACAATGGTGCATAGGGTGCATATAGGATGATTTGGACAAGGGAGGGAGCGTATGAACACAGGGGTGAGACGGCGTTCCACTCCAGCGGGGGCACGGCGGGGAAAGCCAGCGGCTGCGCCGGGAGCTGTCCGCTGGGGGATACAGCTGGTGGTCAGCGGTATGCTGTTTTTGTTGGTGTTTATTGGGCGAGGGGTGTTTCCCGGCCAGGCGGAGGCGGTACGCCAGCTGCTGCAAGCGGATTGGAATCCGGGAAGCTGGATGCAGCAGGCGGCGGCCTGGGCAGGGGAGAAGGTGCCTGGAATGGCGTGGCTGGAGGAGCTGGCGGGGGGAACGGGCCAGGGAAGCGGGAGCGCAGCTGGCCAAAAGGTGACCCTTCTGGGCCAGCAGCAGGATCTGGGGCAGTCCTACATAAGCGGCCACGGTGCGGCCACCGAGGAGGAACCAGAGGCAACGGCGACCCCTGCACCGACTCCCACTCCAGCGCCTACCACTCAACCTACCCCGGCTCCCACGCCCGCCCCTACGCCGAAGGTGGTGACGGCGGTGGCCCAGGAGTATAGCCCCGATGGGGTGGCGCTGCCCTCCAATGTCAGCTATGAGTACTATGAGCTGGGGCTGGAGAAGACGGTGTGCCCGGTGACCGGGCCGGTGAGCTCCACCTTTGGTTATCGCACCAACCCCATCACCCAGAAAAACGAGTTTCATCTGGCCCTGGACATCGCCGCCGACGAGGGCACGGAGATCAAAGCCTTTGCCGACGGAGTGGTGGAGTACATTGGACGCAGCGATGACTTCGGACTGTATTTCAAGATCACCCACAAAAACGGGGTGAGTTCCTTTTATGCCCATTGCAGCAAGCTGCTCATTCAAAAGGGGGATACCGTGACCTGTGGGCAGACCGTGGCCCTGGTGGGGGAGACGGGGATGGCCACCGGACCACACCTGCACCTTACCATAGAAAAGGATAAGATCCGCCTGGACCCGGCCTATTATGTGGACCCGTCCTGAGGCCAAGTGGCGGGTGAGCGCCGGGTTCTGGCTGGTGCTGGGGGTGCTGTTCTACCTGGACGAGGGAGTGGGGCTGCTGCCCTGGGGATTGCTGGCCTGCCTGGTCCATGAGCTGGGGCATTTGGGGGCGGCCAAATGCCTGGGCGGACATCTGGAGCAGGCGAGCCTCACAGCGGTGGGGGCAGAGATGACCATAGGGTATTCCCGCACCCTGTCCTATGGGGAGGACACGGTGGTGGCCCTGGCAGGCCCGGCGGCCAATCTGGTGTTGGGTGGGGTGGCATGGGCAGGGCAGCTCTATGTGCTGGCCGCTCTCAGTGTGGGTGTGGGGGCGTTCAATCTCCTGCCCATTCGCCCCCTGGACGGCGCTCGCATCCTGCGCAATTACCTCTCACCTCTGTTGGGGCCGGAGCGGGCAGACCGGTGGGAGACCGGCCTGTCTGCGCTGCTGGTGGGGGGGCTGGTGGGTGTGGGGGCCATCGTCATGGGCACCTATGCCAACCTCACCCTACTGCTCACCTCCACCTGGCTGTTCTGGGGAGTGGTGCGCCGGGAGACCCTGGGGTGGTGGCAGAGTAAAAGAAGAAAAAAAGGGAAATAAAGACTTGCTTTCTCTCTGCCTCTGTGGTAAAATAACTCGGTCTTAAATAAGGGTGGTCCTCTGCGCATGACACGTTGACGCACGAACGCCTGAATACTAGGAGGAAATATCAATGGAACAGCTGAAGCAATTTAGCCAGAAGTATCTGAAGGCCGAGGCCCCCGTGGCCAACGTGGGTGACACCGTCCGTGTGCACATCCGTGTTAAGGAAGGCAACCGTGAGCGTATCCAGGTGTTTGAGGGTACCGTCATCGCCAAGAAGCACGGCGGCATCGAGGAGACCTTCACCGTGCGTCGTGTGTCTTACGGCGTAGGCGTGGAGAAGGTGTTCCCCCTGCACGCTCCCACCATCGAGAAGGTGGAGACCGTCCGTCACGGTAAGGTTCGCCGCGCCAAGCTGTACTACCTGCGCAACCGCGTCGGTAAGGCTGCTAAGGTCAAGGAAGATCTGTAATTGCACCAGTTTGCACGAGAAAAGGAGCGGAATTTCCGCTCCTTTTTTTGTGTTTTCCACTTTTCTAAATGGAAGAGATTTAGTATAATAAACAGATAAAACGCACACTGGGAGAAACGCTCCCAGAGAAAGGGGAGCACGATGAACATCCAATGGTATCCCGGACATATGACCAAGACCCGCCGCCAAATGGAGGAGGACGTGAAGTTCGTGGACATGGTGGCGGAGGTGGTGGATGCCCGCATTCCCATCTCCAGCCGTAACCCGGACATTGACTCCATGGTGGGGGACCGCCCCCGCATGATCATCTTCAACCGGGCCGATCAGGCAGACCCCAAGGTCACCGCCCAGTGGATGGCCTGGTTCCGTGAGAAGGGCTATGCGGTGCTGGAGACCGACGCCAAGAGCGGCAAGGGCGTCAACCAGTTTTCCAATGTGGTCAAGCAGGCCCTGCGGGAGAAAATCGAGGCCTGGAGAGCCAAGGGCCAGGTGGGCCGTCCTGTGCGGGTGATGGTGGTGGGGGTGCCCAACGTGGGCAAATCCACCTTCATCAACAAGGTGGCCCGCCGCAAGTCCGCCAAGGCGGGGGACCGCCCCGGCGTCACCCGTGGCAAGCAGTGGGTGAACATCGACCAGGGCTTGGACCTGCTGGACACCCCCGGCATTCTCTGGCCCAAATTCGAGGATGAGACCACTGGCATGTATTTGGCCTTTACAGGCGCTGTGCGAGACGAGATTCTGGACGGGGAGGAGCTGGCCTGTGGCCTGATGGCCCTTTTGAGCGCCCACTATCCCGGCGTGTTGGAGGAGCGGTACAAGCTCAAAGACCTGGAAGGGAAGGCCGGTTGGGAGCTGTTGGAGATGGCCGCCCGCAAGCGTGGCATGCTGATTTCCGGCGGCGAGGTGGACACCGAGCGGATGTCCCGAGTGCTGCTGGACGAGTTCCGAGGTGGCAAGCTTGGACGCTTTACACTGGAACGGCCGGAGGACATCCATGAATAACGACGTGGAACGAATCGACCTTTACCAGTGGGACGCCCAAATTCGCTCCCAAGCGGGGATTGAGTACCTGGCTGGGGTGGACGAGGCGGGAGCCGGGCCTCTGGCCGGGCGGGTGTATGCCGCAGCGGTGATTCTCCCCCAGGGGGCGGAACTGCCCTATCTCAACGACTCCAAGAAGGTGACACCCCGGCGGCGGGACTTGCTCTTTGGCCTCATTCGGGAGCAGGCGGTAAGCTACAGCGTGGCCTGGGCAGAGGCGGAGGAGATTGACCAGCTGGACATTCTCAACTGCCGGATGCTGGCCATGCAGCGGGCCATTGATGGGCTGGAGCCCGCCCCCCAGCTGGTGCTGGTGGATGGCAACCGGGATCACGGCAGCCGCTGCGCTATCACCGCTCCCCACCAGTTGGTGGTGAAGGGGGACGCCCACTCCGCTTCCATTGCCGCCGCCTCCATCCTGGCCAAGGTCAGCCGGGACCGATACATGGAGGAGATGGCCAGCGCCTATCCCCAGTACGCCTTTGACAAGCACAAGGGGTACCCCACCAAGCTGCACTATGAGTTGCTGCGGGAGTATGGGCCCTGTCCCATCCATCGCCGCAGTTTTTTGAAAAAGCTATGAGGGGCGGAGCGGAGGCCCGCCTGCTGGGCAAGTGGGGAGAAATGCAGGTGGCCAACTATCTGCGCAAACAGGGGTACAACATCGTGGACGTCAACTACCGCTGTCGTCTGGGAGAGCTGGACCTGGTGGCCACAAACCGCAAGTACCTGGCTTTTGTAGAGGTGAAGCTGCGGCGCAATGACGATATCATGACCGCCCGGGAGTCGGTCACCCGCTCCAAGCAGCGCAAACTGCGGGCGGCGGCGCTGCTCTACCTGCAAGCCCATCCCACCCAGCTTCAGCCCCGGTTCGATGTGGCAGAAATCTATGCGCCTCAGGGGACTGCCACCCGTCATCCCCACATAAACTATCTGGAAAACGCTTTTTGAGGTGAGTGGGAATGAACCGAATTTCTGTGATGGATGGACACTGTGACACGGTGTACCGCTGCTGGTCCATGGGGGAGGAACTGCCCTACAACACCGGGGCCCTGGAGCTGTGCGCTGCGCTGGACACCTTCGGGGCCTATGCCCAGGTGTTTGCCCTGTGGACGGCTCCGGGCTATGTGGGGGGCGGATGCCCGGAAGCGGCCTGCAAAAGCCAGCTGAGCTACTTTCGCCATCAGATGGACTGCTACTCCCATCTGGTGACCCATTGCACCACCGCCTGTGAGGCCCGTCAGGCCAACGGAGAAGGAAAGTGTGCTGCCTTTCTCTCGGTGGAGGGGGCAGAGCTGCTGGGGTGCAGCCTGGAGGGCTTGGAGTGGGCCGCCCGGCAGGGGGTGTGCGCCATCAACCTGACCTGGAATCACCAGAATGCCCTCAGCGGCTCCCACAGCGACCAGCCTCACCAGGGTCTCACCCCACTGGGCCGGGAATTTGTGCGGCGGATGGGGGAGCTGGAGGTGCTGGTGGACGTGTCCCACCTGTCCGAGGCGGGGTTCTGGGACGTGATGGACCTGTGCCAAGGGGGCGTGATTGCCAGCCACTCCAACGCCCGGGCGGTGTGTGACCACACAAGAAACTTGACGGATGAGCAGATAACTGCCATAATAGAGCATCAAGGTGTCATTGGACTAAATTTCTATGAGAACTTTGTAGGCGGCAGCCGGGACCTGGAGGCGGTGCGCCGCCACCTGGACCACATCCTGGCCCTGGGTGGGGCCAAATGTGTGGCCCTGGGGGGCGACTGGGACGGGGCGGAGCTCGTGGAACCCCTGTCCCACATCACCCGGCTTTCCGGGCTCTATTCGTATCTACTGAGTTATGGATATGGGGAAGAGCTGCTGCACGATGTGTTTTACAATAACTTAATGAGGGTAGTGAGACAATCATGAATTATCTGAGCACGAGAAACAACAATTTGCGTATGACTGCGGCTCAGGCCATTGCCAAGGGACTGGCTCCGGACGGAGGTCTGATGACTCCCCAGGTGCTGCCCCGCCTGGCAGGGAATGCGCTGGAGTCCCTGAAGGATATGTCCTATCAGCAGCGGGCGGTGTATGTGCTGAACGGCTTTTTGGAGGGCTTCTCCAGCTCTGAGCTGACGGGATATGCCCGGGCGGCCTATGGCGGTGGAAAGTTCTCCGACCCCGAGGTGGCCCCGGTGCGCCGCCTGGACGACAACACCTATTGCCTGGAGCTGTGGCACGGCCCCACATGTGCCTTCAAGGATATGGCCCTGCAAATGCTGCCCCATCTTCTCTCGGCCTCTCTGCGGAAGAACGATGAGAAGAAGACGGTGTGCATTCTGGTGGCCACCTCTGGCGACACCGGCAAGGCTGCCCTGGAGGGCTTCAAGGATGTGAGTAAAACTCAGATCCTGGTGTTCTATCCCAAGGACGGCGTGTCCGACATCCAGCAGCTGCAAATGGTCACCCAGGAGGGCGGCAACGTGGGCGTGTGCGCCGTGGTGGGCAACTTCGACGATGCCCAGACCGGAGTCAAAAAGCTGTTTGCCGACGAGGAGCTGGCCCAGCAGCTAGCCGAGCGCGGCTATTTCCTGTCCTCCGCCAACTCCATCAACTGGGGCCGTGTGCTGCCTCAGATCGTCTACTACATCTCCGCCTACAGCGATCTGCGCCGGGAGGGCGCCATTGAGAAGGGACAGGAGATCAATGTCTGTGTACCTACGGGAAATTTCGGCAACATTCTCGCTGCCTACTATGCCAAAATGATGGGGGTGCCCATCAAGACCCTCATCTGCGCATCCAACGAGAACAACGTGCTCACGGATTTCCTCCGCACGGGTGTGTATGACCGCAACCGTCCCTTCCACAATACCCTGTCTCCCTCCATGGACATCCTCATCTCCAGCAACCTGGAGCGCCTGCTCTTTGAGCTGTCCGGCCGGGATGACAAGCAGGTGACCGAGTACATGGAGCAGTTGGCGGAGAAGGGCAGCTATGAGGTGAGCGTGCCCATCAAGACCAAGCTGCATCAGACCTTTGCCGCCGGGTACTGTGATGACGCCCAGACCAAAAAGACCATCCGCCGCATGTGGGAGGAGCAGCACTACCTCATTGACCCCCATACCGCTGTGGCCTTTGACGTCCTGGATCAGTACCGCAAGGAGAGCGGGGACGAGACTCCCACGGTGGTGGTGTCCACCGCCAGCCCCTTCAAGTTCTGCTCCAGCGTGCTGGATGCCCTGGGGGTGCAGGAGCACGCCGCTGGCACCGAGATTTTGGACCAGCTGTCCCAGCTCACTGGGGTGGAAGTGCCCCAGCCTCTGGCCCGACTGAAAAACAAGCAGCCCCGGTTTGACACCGTTACCGAGAAGGAGCACATGGTGGATCAGGTGCTGGAGCACTTGCGTTAACCGGGGACAAGGAGGGAAGAAATGGCCCTTTATGCCATCGGAGACACCCATCTGTCTCTGGGCGCCGACAAGTCTATGGAGGTGTTCGGGGGCAGCTGGGAAGGCTATGTGGAGAAGCTGGAGGAAGGCTTTTCCTGCGTATCGGACGATGACACGGTGGTGCTGTGCGGGGACCTGTCCTGGGGTATGAGCCTGGAGGAGGCAAAAAAGGACCTGGAGTTTCTCAACTCCCGGCTGCCGGGGGAGAAGTGGATTTTAAAGGGAAACCACGACTACTGGTGGAACACCGCCTCCAAGATGAATGCCTTTTTCCAGGCAAATGGCTTGGAACGCCTGCACATTCTCCACAACAACTGTGCCTTTTACGGGGATGTAGCCCTGTGCGGCACCCGGGGCTGGTTTTATGAGGAGCAGCAGAATGCCCCCTCGGGGAAGGTGTTTCGCCGAGAGGTGATGCGCCTGGAGACCTCGCTGAAGGCGGCAGGGGAGGCGGAGAAATACTGCTTCCTCCACTATCCGCCCCTGTACAAGGGGTACCAGTGCCCGGAGATTTTGCAGCTGCTGGAGCAGTACCAGGTGAAGCTGTGCTGCTATGGCCATCTCCACGGTCCCAGCCACCGTCTGGCGGTGGAGGGAGTGCAGGGAAGCGTGGCCTATCAGCTGGTGGCCGCCGACTACATCGGTTTCCGTCCGAAAAAAATTTTGGATTGACAAAAAAAACAGTGGAAATCTTCTGGACAATCTGATAGAATGGATTGGATTTATCAGAAAGAAAGCCCCAGCCTCAGGCGGGGCTAAGTTGGAGGAACGTATACATGAACATCAAGAGCAACGAGAAGAAAGAAAACAGCGCCATCGAGCTGGTCATCGAGGTCAGCGCTGCTGAGTTTGACGCCGCCATCAACAAGGTGTACAACAAGCAGAAGAAGAACATCATGGTCCCCGGCTTCCGCAAGGGCAAGGTGCCCCGCAAGATGGTGGAGAAGATGTACGGCGAGCAGGTGTTCTTTGAGGACGCTGTGGAGGAGGCCTATCCCGCTGCCTATGATGCCGCTCTGAAGGAGGCTGGCATTGTGCCCGTGGCCTACCCCAAGCTGGAGATCGTGGAGGTCAGCAAGGACGGCTTCACCTTCAAGGCTCTGGTCACCGTGCAGCCCGAGGCTTCCGTGAAGGAGTATAAGGGCCTGGTGGTTGCCAAGCCCGAGGTGAAGGTCACCGCTGCCGACGTCAAGGCTGAGATGAAGCCCTACATCGACCGTGCCTCCCGCCTGGTGAGCGTGGACCGCAAGGCCAAGAAGGGCGACGTGGCTGTGATCGACTTCGAGGGCTTCAAGGACGGCGTGGCCTTCGAGGGCGGCAAGGGTGAGAACTACTCCCTGGAGCTGGGCTCCGGCACCTTCGTCCCCGGCTTCGAGGAGCAGGTCATCGGCATGAAGGCCGGCGAGGAGAAGGACCTGGACATCACCTTCCCCGAGAACTACACCGCCGATCTGGCTGGCGCCGCCGTGGTCTTCAAGGTGAAGGTCAACGAGGTCAAGGAGCGTCAGGAGCCCGCCCTGGACGACGAGTTCGCCAAGGACGTGTCCGAGTTTGACACCCTGGACGAGTTCAAGAAGGACCTGAAGGAGAAGCTGAAGGCCCGCCGTCAGCAGCAGGCTGAGCGGGACTACGAGGCCGCTGTCATCGACACTCTGCTGGAGAACCTGGTGTGCGACGTGCCCGAGGCCATGGTGGAGTACCGTGCCGACAAGATGGTGGAGGAGCAGGCCATGCGCATGCAGCAGAACGGCCTGAACTTCCAGGACTACCTGAAGTACATGGGCCTGTCCATGGACGACGTGCGTGCCCAGGCTAAGACCGCTGCTGACCGTGCGGTCCGCACTGCTCTGGCTCTGGATGCCGTGGCCAAGGCCGAGGGCATCGAGGTCACCCAGGAGGAGCTGGATGCCGAGGTCAAGCGCCTGGCCGAGCAGTTCCATGTCACCGAGGAGGAGGTCCGTGAGGTCACCAACGAGAGCGACATGAAGCAGGACCTGGGCTCCAAGAAGGCTCTGGAGCTGGTGAAGTCCTCCGCCAAGAAGCCCGCCAAGAAGAAGGAAGAGGCTCAGGGCGAGACCGAGGCTCAGGCCGAGTAATTTCATCCAACAAAAACCAGCAAGGGAGGAATATTCCTCCCTTGCTGCTGGGTATACTGGGACTGATTTCCAGTAACGAAGGAGAGGTTTCCATGAGTTTAGTTCCCTATGTTGTGGAGCAGACCAGCCGGGGAGAGCGTTCCTACGACATCTTTTCCCGTCTGCTCAACGACCGTATTATTTTCCTGGGGGAAGAGGTGAACGCCACCACATCTGCCCTGGTAGTGGCCCAGCTTCTGTACCTGGAGGCTCAGGACCCGGACAAAGACATTCAGTTCTACATCAACAGCCCCGGCGGCTCCGTCACCGATGGCATGGCCATCTATGACACCATGCAGTATATCAAGTGTGACGTGTCCACCATCTGCGTGGGTATGGCCGCCTCCATGGGCGCATTTTTGCTCTCTGCCGGTACCAAGGGCAAGCGTCTGGCTCTGCCCAATGCGGAGATTATGATCCACCAGCCCTCTGCCGGTACCCAGGGACAGATCACCGATATGGCCATCCACCTCAAGCGTCTGGAGGTCATCAAGAAGCGGATGAACCAGATCCTGGCCGACAACTGCGGCAAGAGTGTGGAGCAGGTCACCGCCGACTGTGAGCGTGACAATTTCATGACCGCCGAAGAAGCAGCGGCCTATGGCCTCATTGATAAGGTCATTTATAATCGTTGATGGTGCAAAGGGCGGAGACCGTGGTGTCTTCGCTCTTTGGCACGTCTGACGAAAGGAAGGTAATTCATGGCTCGAGATGAGTACAAAACCGTTCGCTGTTCCTTTTGCGGCAAGCACCAGGAGCAGGTAGAGCGTATCATTGCCGGCCCCGGGGCATACATCTGCAATGAGTGTGTCCACCTCTGTCTGAGCATTCTGGACGAGGAAGAGCGGCCGGAGCTGGGCAGTCCCGAGATGCCCGACGTGATTCCCACGCCCCGGGAAATTCGGGATGTGCTGGATGAATATATCATCGGCCAGGAGCAGGCGAAAATCGCCCTGTCCGTGGCTGTTTACAACCACTATAAGCGGATTTATTTTGGTGGCGGGGACTCGGTGGAGCTGCAAAAGAGCAACATCCTCCTGGTGGGCCCCACCGGCTGCGGCAAGACCCTCTTTGCCCAGACCCTGGCCCGGGTGCTGAAGGTGCCCTTTGCCATTGCCGATGCCACCACCCTCACCGAGGCCGGTTATGTGGGTGACGACGTAGAGAACATTCTGCTGCGGCTGGTGCAGGCGGCAGATTACGATATTGAGCTGGCCCAGCGGGGCATCATCTATGTGGATGAGATCGACAAGATCGCCCGGAAGAGCGAGAACACCTCCATCACCCGGGATGTGTCCGGCGAGGGCGTGCAGCAGGCTCTGCTGAAGATTTTGGAGGGTACTGTGGCCAACGTCCCGCCCCAGGGCGGCCGCAAGCACCCTCACCAGGAGTTCTTGCAGATCGACACCAAGAACATCCTGTTCATCTGCGGCGGCGCCTTTGATGGTCTGGAGAAGATCATCGAGCAGCGCATGGACCAGAAGACCATGGGCTTCGGCGCCCAGGTGCGCACTGCTGCCGAGCGCAGCCAGGAGGACATCTTCCGCAACGTGCAGCCCCATGACCTGCTGAAGTTCGGCATCATCCCCGAGCTGGTGGGCCGTCTGCCTGTTATCACTGGCCTGAAGGCCCTGGATGGCAAGCAGCTGGTGCAGATCCTCACCGAGCCCAAGAACGCTCTGGTCAAGCAGTACAAGAAGCTGCTGGAGTACGACAACGTGGAGCTGGAGTTCACCCCCGAGGCCCTGGAGGCAGCGGCCCAGAAGGCGGTGGAGCGGAAGATCGGCGCCCGTGGCCTGCGGGCGGTGCTGGAGGAAGTGATGACTCCCATCATGTACGATGTGCCCTCGGACGACTCCATTGCCAAGGTCATCATCACCCCCGAAGCCATCCGGGGAGAGCAGCCCCCTGAGGTGGTGCGGGAGGAAGGCCGTCCCGCCAGACCCAGACTGGGCGCTGCATCTCTGCGGGCGGAGCCGGGCGGACAGGCGGCCCGAAAGGGAAACGCATCCTAACCAAATTTTGATAGGGGCGGGCCTCGTGCTCGCCCCTTTGCTTATATCACCTCTCTTGGGAGGTGGAAAGGAGGAATACAACCATGAGTGAGACCATACATGAGCGGGAAATTGTGGCCATGCCTGCCCTGGCCCTGCGGGCCATTACGGTATTTCCCCATCTGCTGCTCCATTTCGATGTGGGTCGGGAGTTCTCCATCCGGGCCCTGGAACAGGCCATGACCGGGAACCGGGAGATTTTCCTGGTCACCCAGAAGGACCTGGCGGCCGAGAATCCGGCCCAGGAGCACCTGTATCAGGTGGGTACCGTGGCCACCATCAAGCAGATTCTCCGTCTGCCCGACAACAATGTGCGGGTGATGGTGGAGGGCAAGCAGCGGGGCAAAATGCTGCAGCTGCTCACCACTGAGCCCTACCTCACTGCCGAGCTGGAGCTACTGGAGGAGGAGCCCGCCGCCCGGGAGAACACGCCCCGTACCGAGGCCCTGATTCGCCAGATCTACTCCATGGTGGAGGGATACACCGAGCTGTCCGACCGGGTGTCCCCGGAGCTGTATTTGAAGCTGCTGGCCAGCGACGACCCGGTGTACATAGCGGACTATACCGCCCAGAACCTGCCCCTGCGCTTTGAGGACAAGCAGCTCATTTTGGAGGAGCTGCGCCCCGCCAAGCGGCTGGAGAAGCTGGTGCGCATCCTGGCCCGGGAAGTGGAGATCCGCCAGGTGGAGAGTGAGCTGGAGGGCAAGGTCCAGGAGCAGATGGCGGAAAACCAGCGGGACTACTACATGCGAGAGCAGCTGAAGGTGCTCCAGCGGGAGCTGGGCGACCGAGGCGACGGCGACGAGATCGCCGAGTACCGGGAGCGTGTGGCCAAGGCCAAGCTGCCCGACGAAGTGCGGGAAAAGCTGCTCAAGGAAATCAAACACCTGGAGAAGCAGCCCTACGGCTCCGCCGAGGCCTCGGTGCTCCGGGGCTACCTGGACACCTGCCTGGAGCTGCCCTGGACGGTGCGCACCAAGGAACGGGCCAACGTGGCCGCCGTGTCCAAGGTGCTGGAGGCGGACCACTACGGCCTGGAAAAGGTGAAGGAGCGCATTTTGGAGTTTGTGGCTGTCCGACAGCTGTCCCCCAATCTGAAAGGCCAGGTACTGTGCCTGGTGGGCCCGCCCGGTGTGGGTAAGACCTCCATTGCCATGAGCGTGGCCCGGGCCATGAACCGGAAGCTGGCCCGCATCTCCCTGGGCGGCGTCCACGATGAGGCGGAGATTCGAGGCCACCGCAAGACCTATGTGGGAGCCATGCCCGGCCGCATCATCGCCGGCATCCGCCAGGCGGGGAGCGTCAACCCGGTGCTGGTGCTGGACGAGCTGGACAAGGTGGGCAGCGACCACCGGGGCGACCCCAGCGCCGCGCTGCTGGAGGTGCTGGACGTGCACCAGAACGCCACCTTCCGGGACCACTACCTGGAAATGCCCTTTGACCTGTCCGAGGTGCTGTTTATCGCCACCGCCAATACCACCGATACCATCCCCCGGCCCCTGCTGGACCGGATGGAGATCATTGAACTGGGCAGCTACACCGACGAGGAGAAGGTGCAGATCGCCAAGCGCCACCTGTGGCCCAAGGAGCTGAAGGCCCACGGCCTCACCCGTACCCAGGTGAAGCTCAACGACCAGGCCCTGCACCAGATCATCTCCGGCTACACCCGGGAGTCCGGCGTGCGCCGCCTGGAACGGCTGCTGGACAAGCTGTGCCGGAAGTCCGCCATGAAGCTGGTGCGGGAGGAGTGCAAGAGTGTGCACATCACCCCGGACAACCTGGCCGACTTCCTGGGCACCCGGCGCTACGCCAAGGATAAGGCGGCGGGCCAGCCCCAGGTGGGGGTGGTCAACGGCCTGGCCTGGACCTCAGTGGGCGGCGAAATTCTGGAGGTGGAGGTCAACGTGGTGAAGGGCACCGGAAAGGTGGAGCTCACCGGCAACCTGGGAGACGTGATGAAGGAGTCCGCCCGGGCTGCCCTGTCCTTCATCCGCAGCCGGGCCAGCCAGCTGGGCCTGTCCGGTACCTTCTACAAGGACAAGGACATCCACGTCCACTTCCCCGAGGGCGCTGTGCCCAAGGACGGCCCCTCAGCCGGTATTGCCATCACCACCGCCATGGTGTCCGCCCTCACCGGAACCCCGGTGCGGGGTGACGTGGCCATGACCGGGGAGATCACCCTCCGGGGCCGGGTGCTGGCCATCGGCGGTTTGAAAGAGAAGACCATGGCCGCTCTGCGCAATGGCATGAGTACCGTCATCCTCCCTGAGGACAATGTGAAGGACCTGGAGGAGATTGACCCCTTGGTGCGGGAGAGCTTGAAGTTTATCCCCGTGTCCCAGGCCGACCAGGTGCTGGCCTGTGCGCTGGTCGCGGACGGCCAGCCCCCCAAGACTCCCGATGCCGTTCTGCCCCCGGAGGCAAAGACCCCTGGGACGGCAGTGAATCTGTGCCAGTGAGGTGAGCGATATGAAGGTGAATTTGAATCAGGCGGAGTTCGTCCGTTCGGCGGCCAAGCCTGCCGACTTTCCCCGGGACGCTCTGCCCCAGGTGGTGTTTGCCGGGCGGTCCAACGTGGGCAAGTCCTCGGTGATCAACCGCCTGCTGGGCCGCAAGAACTTTGCCCGGGTTGGCTCCGCCCCTGGCAAGACCACCCACATCAACTACTTCCTCATTGACAAGCAGCTCTATCTGGTGGACCTGCCCGGCTACGGCTACGCCAAGGTGTCCATGGCCGAGCGGGCCCGGTGGGCCAAGCTCATTGAGGGCTGGTTTGCCGACACCTCTCTCATGACTCTGGGCATCCTCATTGTGGATGCCCGCCACAAGCCCACAGCAGACGACAAGGTGATGAGCGACTTCTTCCTCACCACTGACAAGCCCTATGTGGTGGTGGCCAACAAGCTGGACAAGCTGAAAAAGAGCGAGGTGGAGGGGAACCTCCAGCGGGTGCGGGACACCCTGGAGCTGCCCGAGGCCGTGCCCGTCATTCCCTTCTCTGCGGAAAAGGGGGACGGCAAGCAGGCCCTGTTGGAGTTGATCTTCAATCATATGGAGGGCTGAGAGATGAAGTATGTGCGGTTTCTCAGCGCCAACGGCCCTCAGTGGGGCGTGGTGGAGGGAGAGCAGGTGAAGACCCTCACTTGCGCCCCCTATGAGGGCATGGAGTACGACGGTGGCAGCGTCAATCTGGCAGACTGCTCTCTGTTGGCCCCCTGTACCCCCACAAAGATTGTGTGCGTGGGCAAAAACTACGCCGAGCACGCCCGGGAGATGGGGGCTGAGCCCCCGGGATTCCCCGTTCTCTTTATGAAAGGGCTCAATGCCCTCAACACCCCCGGCGGAGAGATTGACCCGCCGGAGTTTGTCCAGCGCCTGGACTACGAGGGGGAGCTGGCGGTGGTCATCCGCCGCCGGGCCTCCAAAATCCGGGCAGAGGACTATGCAGGGTATGTGCTGGGGTACACCTGCCTCAACGATGTCACCGCCCGGGACGTGCAGCAGCACGACGGGCAGTGGACCCGTGGAAAGTCCATGGATGGATTCTGCCCCGTGGGCCCCTGGGTGGTGGACGGGGTGGACCCCGACCGCCTGGAGGTCACCACCCGCCTCAACGGCAGCGTGGTCCAGCAGGGGAACACCCGGGACTTTATCACCACCGTGCCCAAGCTGCTGGAGTTTATCACCGCCTCCATGACTCTGGAGCCGGGTGACGTGGTGGCCACCGGCACCCCCGCTGGCATTGGCCCCATGCAGTCCGGGGATGTGGTGGAGGTGGACATCTCCCACATCGGTGTTCTGCGCAATACGGTAAAATAACCCCAAGAGACGCTGTGAGCCACAGGCTTGCAGCGCCTCTTTTTGTAAACAGAGCGTATTTTTCTTGGAAATTATTTTCCTCCCGCTTGCATTGCATTGGGAAAAGGGGTATACTAACTTTGTGAGATTATACACATTTGGGAGGTGGAATCGTGTATCAGATTGGTGATAAGGTGGTACATCCTATGCATGGGGCGGGAGTCATTGACTCCATTGTGCGCAAGAAGGTAGCTGGGAAGGTTCAGGACTACTATTTGCTCAAACTATCGACGGGAAGCATGATGGTCATGATTCCCACAGAACACAGCGACGAGATCGGCGTCCGCCCCGTGGTGTCCGGTCAGGAGGCCACCCATATTCTCTCGGAGATGGAGGACATTCAGGTGGACATGACGTCCAACTGGAACCAGCGATACCGGGAGAATATGCTGCGCATCAAAAGCGGAAATTTGCTGGAGGTGGCCAAGGTGGTCAAGGGGCTGATGTACCGGGAGACCCAGAAGGGGCTGTCCACCGGGGAGCGGAAGATGCTCCACTCAGCCAAGCAGATTTTGATTTCTGAGCTGGTGTTGGCCCAGAGCATGCCCTATGAGGCCGTGGAGGAGCGGGTCAACAAGGTTCTGCACCAATAAAACAAAAAAGGAGCCGCACGGCTCCTTTTTTCTCAGTGGAGGAAGACATATGTCATTGTTTGGACGGAAACGTAAGGAGGTCAAGGCCCCCGGCTGTGCGATAATTGTGGTGGCGGCGGGCTCTTCCCAGCGCATGGGACAGGATAAGATGTTCCTGGAGCTGGACGGTCGGCCGGTGCTGGCACACACCCTGGCTGCTCTGGAGGCCAGCGATCGGGTGGAGGAGATCGTGGTGGTCACCCGGGAGGATCTGGTGGGGCCTGTGGCGGCCCTGGCCCGGGAGATGGCCCTGACGAAGGTAACGAAGGTGGTGCGGGGCGGCGCCACCCGGGTGGAGTCAGCCCAGTTGGGGGTGGCCGAGGTGTCCCCTCAGGCCAAGCTCATTGGTATCCACGACGGAGCCCGGCCCTTTGTGAGCCAGCAGGTGATGGAGCGGGTGGTGGACAAGGCCGCCCAGACTGGGGCTGCTGCCCCTGCCATACCCGTGCAGGACACCATCAAGGTGGCGGTGAACGGCGTGGTGGACCACACCCCAGACCGAGCCACCCTCTTTGCCGTGCAGACCCCCCAGATTTTTGATGGTGATCTGATTCGGGGCGCTCTGACCAAGGCCATGCAGGACAATGCCCCCCTCACCGACGACTGCTCGGCGGTGGAGCGGCTGGGCATGCCGGTGTCCCTGGTGGAAGGGGACCGGAGCAACATCAAATTGACCACCCCGGCAGACCTGGCGGTGGCCCGAGTGATTTTGGAGGGATGGAACCAATGATGCGAGTGGGACATGGATATGACGTGCACCGCCTGGTGGAGGGGCGCAAGCTTATCTTAGGGGGCGTGGAAATCCCCTGGGAGAAGGGCCTGCTGGGCCACTCGGATGCGGATGTGCTGGTACATGCGGTGATGGACGCCCTGCTGGGTGCCGCCGGGCTGTGGGACATCGGCCACGCCTTCCCGGACAACGACCCCGCCTATGCGGGCATCGACAGTATGCTGCTGCTGGCTCGGGTGCGGGATATGCTCACCGAAAAGGGGTATGCGGTGGGCAATGTGGACGCCACCATTCTGGCCCAGCGGCCTAAACTGGCTGGACACATCCCCCAGATGCGGCGAAACATCGCCCAGGTGCTGGGGGTGGAGGAGGACTGCATCAACGTCAAGGCCACCACTGAGGAGGGGCTGGGCTTTACCGGCTCCGGGGAGGGAATGGCCGCCCACGCTGTGGCTCTTCTAGTTCGATAAGTGCAAACACCTACGGACGCTCTTGTGCATAGGATGTGCAAGAGCGTCCGTATCTTTTTTGAGGGAGCGGACCATCCAAAGGGAAGGGAAATGATACCATATGGTATATGATCTGATAGTATGTCGCTCCCTGACCTATGCCCAGCGTGGGGTGCGGCTGTTGGAGCGGGCCGGTGTTTCTGCCTACCTGGTGCGTGCGCCCCGGCTCATTGCCCAGGCCGGGTGTGCCTACTGCATCAAAGTGTCCCAGCGGTGGCTGGAGCGGTCCATGGCGTTGCTGCGGGAGGCGGGAATCATGCCCCGTGGCGTCTATCAACCCCTGGAGGACGGGAGCTATGAGGAGGTATCGGTATGATCTACTTGGATAGCGCAGCCACCACCATGGAAAAGCCCGCCTCGGTGCCCTCTGCCACCGCCTGGGCCATGACCCATATGGCCAGCCCGGGCCGGGGCGGACATGGGGCGGGGATGCGGGCAGCGGACACCCTCTATGCGCTGCGGGAGACGGCGGCCCAGCTCTTCGATGTGCCCAGTCCGGAGCAGGTGGTGCTCACCTACAACGCTACCCACGCCCTCAATCTGGCCATCCACGCCCTGGTGCGCCCTGGCTCCACAGTGCTCATCTCCGGCTATGAGCACAACGCCGTCACCCGTCCTCTGTGCGCCCGGGGGGACCTCACCATCCGGGTGGCCCAGGCCCCGGTGTTCGACCAGGCAGGGATGCTGGCTGCCTTTGAGGCGGAGCTGCGGCGGGGGGTGGATGTGGTGATCTGCACCCACGTCTCCAATGTCTTTGGATTCATTTTGCCGGTGGGCGAGTTGGCCCGGATGTGCCGGGAGCGGGGAGTGCCCCTCGTTGTGGACGTCTCCCAGTCCGCTGGGTGCCTGCCTGTACGCTTGGCGGGGTGGGGAGCGGCCTATGTGGCCATGCCGGGGCACAAGGGCCTGTACGGGCCTCAGGGCACCGGGCTGCTGCTGTGCGGAGAGGAGCAACCCGCCCCGCTGCTGTACGGGGGTACGGGCAGCGAGTCCAAAAACCAGGCCATGCCGGAGGTTCTACCCGACCGCCTGGAGGCAGGCACCCAGAATGTCTCTGGGGCGGCGGGATTGCTGGCTGGGCTGCGCTTTGTCTGTCGCAAGGGGGTGGACCGCATCGGCGCCTATGAGGAATGCCTGTGCAACCAGATGATGGACCATTTGGAGCAAGTGCCCGGGGTGCAAGTGTTCCGAGGTCCCAGGGGAACCCAGACCGGGGTGTGCTCCATCACCGTGGAGGGGATGGACTGCGAAGAGGTGGGAAGCTGGCTGGCCTGTCGGGGCATCGCTGTGCGGGCGGGACTCCACTGTGCCCCACTGGCCCATAAGACAGCGGGCACCCTGGACACCGGGACCGTGCGCCTGAGCTGCTCGGCGTTCAACACATCCCAGCAGGTGCGCCGGGCCGCCTGTGCCATTGCCCATCTGGCCCGGTGTCGGGCCAAGGGCGTGTGAGGGGTTCCCCCTTCGCCCTTGCGGGATTCGCTTTTGTGTGCTAAAATGTCACAAGAGAATTGACCTAGGAAAGGACGGTGCAGGGGGTATGTATCAGCCCTTGGCAGATCGCATTCGGCCACAGACCCTGGAGCATGTGGTGGGACAGCGACATATCTTGGGGGAGAATGGCCTGCTGCGCCGGATTGTGGACAGCGGCAATATCCCCAACATGGTGTTCTACGGTCCCTCTGGGACGGGGAAAACCACCGTGGCGGACATCATCGCCAAGCGGTCCGGGCGCACCCTGCGCCGCCTCAACGCCACCACCGCCTCCCTGGCCGACGTGCGGGAGGTGATGGACCAGGTGGGGACGCTGTTGGCCCCCAACGGGGTGCTGCTCTATTTGGACGAGATTCAGTACTTCAATAAAAAGCAGCAGCAGACCCTTCTGGACTACATCGAGACGGGAAAGATCACCCTCATTGCATCCACCACGGAAAACCCCTATTTCACCATCTTCAACGCCATCCTGTCCCGGTCCACCGTCTTTGAGTTCAAGGCCCTCACCCCGGAGGACCTGCTCCCGGCGGTGGAGCGGGCGGTGAAGCTGATGGATGAGGAGTTGGGTGGAGAGAGCTATTTTGAAGACGGGGTGAAGGAATACCTGGCCCAGGCCAGCGGGGGGGATGTGCGCAAGGCCCTCAACGGAGTGGAGGTGCTCATGAACGCCGCCGCTACCCTCGACGGGGTGCGGACCATCACCATGGCAGATGCCAAACTGGTGGCCCAGCGCTCCTCCATGCGCTATGACCGGGATGGAGACCAGCACTACGACATTCTGTCCGCCCTGCAAAAGTCCATCCGGGGCTCCGACCCGGATGCGGCGGTGCACTACCTAGCCCGGCTGCTGGAGGCGGGGGACCTGCTGTCCGCCTGTCGGCGGCTGATGGTCATCGCCTGCGAGGATGTGGGACTGGCCTATCCCCAGGTCATCCCCATTGTCAAGGCCTGCGTGGATGCGGCCACCATGCTGGGTCTGCCTGAGGCCCGGCTGGCTCTGGCAGATGCCGCCATTCTCATGGCCACCGCCCCCAAGTCCAACTCGGGCCATGATGCCATCAATGCTGCCATGGCGGATGTGCGGGCGGGAAAGACCGGGGACTTCCCCCGCCACCTGCAAAATGTCCACGCCGACGGCACGGGCTTTGAGCGGGAGCAGGGGTATCTCTACCCCCACGACTTCCCCAACCACTGGGTGAAGCAGCAGTATCTGCCCGACGCCCTGGTGGGGCGGGTATACTACGAGTACGGCCCCAACAAGACCGAGCAGGCCGCCAAGGCCTATTGGGACAAGATCAAACACCAATGAGAGGAGGGGCATCCCATGCCCATGGATATACAGGTCGGCGACGTGCTGGAGATGAAGAAGCAACACCCCTGTGGCTGCAAGGACTGGCAGGTGCTGCGGGTGGGAATGGACTTTAAGCTGCGCTGCCTGGGCTGTCAGCGGGAGATGATGATTCCCCGAGCCAAGGCAGAGAAGGCCATCAAGCGGGTGAAACGAGAGGAGGGACAGGCATGAAAGAGTTTTGGAGCCGCCGCATTGTGAGAGCGGTGCCCTATGTACCAGGGGAGCAGCCCAAGGGCCAGACCTTTGTGAAGCTCAACACCAATGAGTGTCCCTACCCGCCCTCCCCCAAGGTGGTGGAGGCCATCACCCGGGCGGCCAATGAGACGCTGCGCCTCTACCCGGACCCGGAGTGCCTGGAGCTGCGGACTGCCATTGCCCGGCGGGAGGGGCTGAGCCCGGACCAGGTGTTCTGCTCCAACGGCTCGGATGAGGTGCTGGCCTTTGCCTTCCAGGCCTTTTTTGATTCGGACAAAGAGATCGTCTTTCCCCAGATTACCTACAGCTTTTATCCCGTGTATACCAACTACTTCGGCCTCACCTGCCACCAAGTGCCCATGAACCCGGATTTCTCCACCCCGGTGGAGGAGCTGATGGGGAAAAACGGCGGCGTGGTGCTGTGCAACCCCAACGCCCCTACCGGACAGGGGGTGTCCCGGGACGTGGTGGAGAAGCTGCTGCGTGCCAACCCGGACGTGGTGGTCATCGTGGACGAGGCCTACGTGGACTTCGGCGGGGAGAGCTCGGTGGGGCTCATTGACCGCTATCCCAACCTGCTGGTCATCCAGACTGCCTCCAAGTCCCGGGCTCTGGCCGGGCTGCGGGTGGGCTGGGCTATGGGCAATCAGAATCTCATTCAGGGCCTGTGCTGTGTCCGAGACTCCATCAACTCCTACACCGTGGACCGACTGGCTCAGGCGGGGGCGGCGGCTGCCGTAGAGGACGAGGACTACTTTACCAGGACCTGTCAAAAGGTGATGGCCACCCGGGAGCGCACCGCCCAACGGCTGCGGGAGATGGGGTACACGGTCCTGCCTTCCCAGGCCAACTTCCTCTTTGTCTCCCACCCGGACAAGTCCGGGAAGGCCCTGTTGGACGGCCTGCGGGAGCGTGGGGTGCTGGTGCGGTGGTGGTCCAACCCGGCTATTTCCAACTGGCTGCGTATTTCCATCGGCACCGATGCCGAGATGGACACCCTGCTGTCTGCTCTGCAAGAACTGTAAAGATGGGTCAAATGCCCGTGAAATGGGGGAGAATCCCCGCCTCACGGGCATTTTTGCGTTGAAACAGCCTTTGACCTTTTTTGGAGCGGCCTTCCCCTATAATCAGAGACAGCCGATTTGTCCAGAGCCCCAGGGGAGGGATGGCAATGACTGTGGTGTATGTGGACTTGTTGTGGCTGCTCAACTTTGTGGCCAACCACCTGCTGCTGCTGGGGGCGGGGCGATTGGCCGGGGCGGGCCTGCGCCGATGGCGTATCGCTCTGGGGGCAGCCTTGGGGGCATTGTATGCGGTGGCCCTCTTTCTCCCCGGTCTGGGGTGGCTGTCCACGCTGCCCTGTAAGTTGGCGGTGGCAGTGGTGATGGTGCTGTGTGCCTACGGGGGAGAGGTGCGGCTGTGGCGGGTGCTGGGCCTGTTCTTCGCCGCCTCTGCGGCGCTGGCCGGGGCGGTGCTGGGGTTTGAATGGCTGGGGAATACCACCTTGACCCTGCAATCTGGAGTGCTGTACACGCAGATGGACCTGAGACTGTTGCTGGTGGTCTTTCTGGCGTGTTATTTTGTGTTCTCTCTGCTGCTGCGGCGGCTGGGTGCCCACACGGGGGCAGAGCTGGTACATATGGAGCTGACCTTTCCCCAGCGGGTGGTGTCCATGACCGCTCTCCACGATACGGGGCTGAGTTTGGCCGATCCAGTGACCAATCGCCCGGTGGTGGTGGCCTACTGGAGAGATATGGCCTGGCTGCTGCCAGCGGGGGCGGATGTGGCCCGCCCCATCGAGTGCGCCCGGCTCTGCCATGACCGGGGCATCCACGGGGTGCGGCTGGTGCCCTACCGGGCGGTGGGGGTGGAGTCGGGGATGCTGCTGGCCTTTCCCACCCAGCAGGTACGGGTGAACGGGCGGGACATGGGCAGCTTGCTGCTGGCCCTGTCCCCCACACCGGTCAGCGACGGGGGAGCCTATCAAGGACTGTTTGGAGGGATATGAAGATGAGAGGGCTGTGGTACATCAAGCTGTGTGGGTTCCTGTCTCGGCTAGGGCTCCACCTGCCGGGGACCATCTTTTACATCGGGGGCAGCGACACTCTGCCGCCGCCTCTGTCCAAGGAGGAGGAGCGGGAGGTTTTGGCTACCTGGGAACGGGACGGGCCCAGTCCGACCATTCGCTCCAAGCTCATCGAGCACAACCTCCGATTGGTGGTGTACATCGCCCGCCGGTTTGAAAACAGCGGTGTGGGCATTGAGGACCTCATCTCCATCGGCACCATTGGCCTGATCAAGGCGGTGGAGACCTATAACCCGGGAAAAAACATCAAGCTGGCCACCTACGCCTCCCGGTGCATTGAAAATGAGATTCTCATGTATCTGCGGAAAAACGCCAACCGGAAGGGGGAGGTGTCTCTGGAGGAGCCGCTGAATACCGATTGGGACGGCAATGAGCTGCTCCTCTCTGACGTGCTGGGCACAGACAGCGATATCATTGAAAAGCCCATGGAGGAGGATGTGGAGCGGGATCTTCTATTCCAGGCGGTGAGTAAATTAAACCCCCGGGAGCGGTCCATCATCACCATGCGCTTTGGCCTGGACGGGAAGGCGGAACGCACCCAGAAGGAGGTAGCTTCCCTGTTGGGCATTTCCCAGTCCTACATATCCCGACTGGAAAAGCGAATCATCGGACGGCTGAAGCAGGAGATTTTAAAGCTGATGTAGAGCAAAGCCGTGGGCACAGCGCCCACGGCTTTGTTTAGAATTCTTTTCGGATTTGCTTCAAGGCGTGTTTCTCCAGCCTTGACACCTGGGCCTGGGAGATGCCGATCTCGGCGGACACCTCCATCTGGGTTTTGCCCTGGAAAAAACGCAGCTCCAAAATCTCCTGTTCCCGCTGGCCCAGCTTGGAAATGGCGTCGCTGAGGGCGATGTGGTCCAGCCACGACTCGTCGGTGTTTTTCCCGTCCCGTACCTGGTCCATGACGCACACCGCATCCCCGGAGTCAGAGTATACGGGCTCAAAGAGGGAGATGGGCTCGATGACGGCATCCATGGCAGTGACAATGTCCTCCCGGCGCAGATCCAGAATACCGGCCAACTCGTCCAGCGTGGGCTCCCGCTGGTGCTCATTTTGAAAGGCCTCCTTGGCCTGGAGCACCTTGTAGGCGGTGTCCCGCAGGGAGCGGGAGACCCGAATGGTGCTATTGTCCCGGAGAAAGCGGCGGATTTCCCCGATGATCATGGGCACCCCATAGGTGGAGAACTTCACGTCCAAATCCACATTGAAGTTGTCAATGGCTTTGATGAGACCGATGCACCCCACCTGGAACAGGTCGTCCATGTGTTCGCCCCGGCCTGCAAACTTTTGAATCACCGACAGCACCAGGCGGAGATTCCCGGCAATCAGCTCCTCCCGGGCTGCCTGGTCTCCCTGACGGGCCCGGCGGAGCAGGGCAATGCTCTCCTCACTTTTCAGAACCTTAAGTTTCGACGTGTTCACGCCGCATAAGTCCACCTTACCTTGCACAAAAGCCACCTCGTTTGGAAGATACTGTATGTAAGTATCTCCAAGCAGGTGGCTTTCATGCAGCACAGGGAGGGGGGATATTTTTTATTCTTCGATGAGGTTCGATGGATATTTTATACGGGGAAAAGAAGAGACGAGTTCAGAGAATGGAAAGAGAAGATATAGTTCAATCATCCGCCCATAGGTAACGATGTTTCAACTCACGCACCCCGTGTGGGGTGCGACTGCCATCTCATCCGCTGGCAAGGCTGTGACCCTCAAATTTCAATCCACGCACCCCGTGTGGGGTGCGACCCACCACCACCATACTGCCGACAACGCCACAACCATTTCAATCCACGCACCCCGTGTGGGGTGCGACGGGTCGGCCCGGGGAATCCCCCGGTCACCCGGAGGATTTCAATCCACGCACCCCGTGTGGGGTGCGACGCCCTCCCGCCGTGGGCTTGTAAGATGCGCCACAGATTTCAATCCACGCACCCCGTGTGGGGTGCGACGGCCCTGACAGCCTGGCGTTGTCGGCGTCCTCCAGATTTCAATCCACGCACCCCGTGTGGGGTGCGACGTTCAATGCGCAGCCAGGACCACGGACAGGATCCGGATTTCAATCCACGCACCCCGTGTGGGGTGCGACCCTGACAGCCTGGCACCGCTGCGGCGGGACGAAGGACATTTCAATCCACGCACCCCGTGTGGGGTGCGACGTTATATAATTCCATCATCCTGGCCCGGGTGCTATTTCAATCCACGCACCCCGTGTGGGGTGCGACACGCTATTGGATATCAGGTCGAACTGGCAAAATCATTTCAATCCACGCACCCCGTGTGGGGTGCGACCCCGTTGTCCAGTAACGGACGATCTTCGAGCATCCAATTTCAATCCACGCACCCCGTGTGGGGTGCGACGATTTTGGTGCTGTTGTTCCGCTTATTAAACGAGTATTTCAATCCACGCACCCCGTGTGGGGTGCGACAGGGAATCTTGCCCATGTACGGGATGTTGATGCCATTTCAATCCACGCACCCCGTGTGGGGTGCGACAAAGACCAGCTCCATCTCAGCGGACAGGTTGAGATTTCAATCCACGCACCCCGTGTGGGGTGCGACGCTGGTGTATACCGGGGTGTAGCCGCCCAGGGTGCGATTTCAATCCACGCACCCCGTGTGGGGTGCGACTCGGTTCTGTCGATGAGGTCCGCCACATACTCATTTCAATCCACGAGATCGGAAGAGG
>CALWXF010000011.1 GCA_944385445.1 uncultured Oscillospiraceae bacterium | reverse complement strand
ACCCCCGCCACCGGCACCATGGCCCACTCCTGGGTGCAGATGTTCCCCGACGAGTACACCGCCTTCAAGACCTACTGTGAGATCTATCCCCACGCCGCCACTCTGCTGGTGGACACCTACAACGTGCTCAAGTCCGGCGTGCCCAACGCCATCCGGGTGTTCCAGGAGCTGGGCATCACCCAGGGCGGCATCCGCATCGACTCGGGCGACCTGACCTATCTGTCCAAGAAGGCCCGGAAAATGCTGGACGAGGCGGGCCTCACCGACATCAAGATCATCGCCTCCAACTCTCTGGACGAGTATATCATCCGGGACCTGCTGACCCAGGGGGCCGCCATTGACGGCTTCGGGGTGGGCGAGCGGCTCATCACCTCCAAGAGCGAGCCGGTGTTCGGCGGCGTGTACAAGCTGGCCGCCGTAGAGGGCAAGGACAGCACCATCGTGCCCAAAATCAAGATCAGCGAAAACCCCGCCAAGATGACCATTCCCCACTTCAAGAAGGTGTACCGCCTGTACGAGATCGAGACGGGGAAGGCCCTGGCCGACTATATCTGCGTCCACGACGAGCACCCCGACTTCACTCAGCCCCTGGAGCTCTTTGACCCTGAGGCGGTTTGGAAGCGCAAGACCATCACCAACTACACCGCCCGTCCCCTGCTGGTGCCCATCTTCCAGGGCGGCCAGCTGGTGTACCAGGCCCCCACCATCCAGGAGACCCGGGTGTACTGCGCCCGGGAGGTGGACAGCCTGTGGGACGAAGTCAAGCGGTTTGAGAACCCCCACAACTATTATGTGGACCTGTCCCAGAAGCTGTGGGACGTGCGGGCTCAGCTGCTGTCCCACAACTCCTGAGGTGTACCATGCGAGGAATTGTATACGCCATGCACAAGGAGGTGGCCGGGGCGCTGCGCCCCTCCGGCCAGGTGCAGACCATCGCCGGCATGGACTTCTACCCCCTGGACCCGGACACCGTGGTGTGCATCTGCGGGGTGGGTAAGGTCAACGCCGCCATGGGCACCCAGGCCCTCATCGACCGCTTTGGGGTGGATGAGGTATGGAATGCCGGGGTGGCCGGGTGCTTCCACGACTTCCCCGTGGGCACCCTGGTGGTGGCCCGCCACTGTGTCCAGCACGATATGGACATCTCCGCCGTGGGCGACCCGTTGGGGCTCATCCCCGCCCTGAACCTCATTGAACTGCCCTGCCAGAATGTGGAGGCCCATGTGGACCGGCTCAACCAGGCAGGCTTTGCACCCCGCACCGGGGTAGTGGCCACTGGGGACTGGTTCGGTCGGGACTACGAACGGGCGGCCATGCTGCGGGACCACTTCTCCGCCACCGTGTGTGATATGGAGGCGGGGGCGGTGGCCCAGGTGTGCCTGCGCAACCAGGTGCCCTTCCACTGTATAAAAATCGTCTCCGACCACCTGTTCCACCCCGCTCAGGGGGAGGAATACGCCCAAAACGTGCCCCAGGTTGTGGACAAGCTCAACCAGGCCCTGGCGGCCTTACTGTGGAGGTCTTAATATGGAAAAAATCGCAAGCTTTCAGGTGGACCACACCACCCTGCGCCCCGGCATGTATCTCTCCCGCCGGGACGGGAACGTGGTGACTTTCGATCTGCGCTTTAAAGTGCCCAATACCGGGGACCTGCTCACCAACGCCGAGATGCACTCGGTGGAGCACATCATCGCCACCCTGTTGCGCAACTCCCCCCAAAAGGATGGGGTCATCTACTTCGGCCCCATGGGATGCCAAACCGGATTCTATGTGCTGCTGGACAACGAGCAGCTGACCATGGAGGACTGCATCGCCCTGGTCCAGTCCGTCTTTGAGGCGGGGGCCAACTACACCGGGGAGATGCCGGGCAAGTCGGCGGTGGAGTGCGGCAACTACATCAACCTGGATGTGGACCTGGCCCGCACCCAGTGCCGCTACTACGCCAATCTCATCCGGGACTGGACCGTGGAACGGCTGGCCTATTAAATACACATACAAAAAGCCGATGTGGACGAAAAACGTCTACATCGGCCCTTTTGTGTTTTGGTTCAAAAGCCTCCCTTGTGCAAAGGGAGGTGGCCCGGCGCAAGCCGGGGCGGAGGGATTGACGGGACCAGCCCTCCTGTGTTGCTGGGTATGTTCCGCTGGTCTCCACAGACAATCCCTCAGTCACCTACGGTGACAGCTCCCTTTACACAAGGGAGCCTGATTTCTAGCCCTCCAGCCCGTGCTGATTCCCTGAATCCGTGCCGTTACAGCGGCACACCGTAATGATTCATTCTTCGTTATTCATTCTACCCATATCGTCCTATCAGGGCGCAGCTCATCCCGCCCGTTTGTCCCGCTCCAGGGCGATGCGGTCGGCGATCATGGCGATGAACTCGCTGTTGGTGGGCTTGCCCTTGGTGTTGGACACGGTGTAGCCGAAGTACCACTGCAGCACCTCCAGGTCTCCCCGGTCCCAGGCCACCTCAATGGCGTGGCGGATGGCCCGCTCCACCCGGCTGGCGGTGGTGCCAAACCGCTTGGCCACCTCGGGATAGAGCACCTTGGTCACGGCATTGATCATCCCCATATCCTCCACCGCCATGGCAATGGCCACCCGGAGATACTGGTAGCCCTTGATGTGGGCGGGCACCCCGATCTCATGGATGATGGAGGTGATCTTCCGTTCTAAATCCCACTCTTCCTCCTCCTGGTGGGTCTGGCGCTCCTGGGTCTGATCGCACAGCTGGGCCATGCGCTCCACCACCGCAGACAGACGGCAGGGCTTGAGCATACAGTAGTCCGCCCCCCGCTCCTTCACCTGCTGGGCCAGGGCAGAATGGGAAAAGGCGGAGAGCACCACAACCCTGGGCCGATTGGGCCCCAGCTGCTCCAGTACCTCCAACCCGTCCATCCCGGTGAGCATCAAGTCCATAATAATCCCCTGGGGCTGATGCTTGGCCACCAGGTCCAACAGAGCTTCCCCGTCCCCGGTCTGGGCCACGACCTCCATATCCTCACGGTCCCCCAGGGCATCCGCCAACATCCCGCGGTACTCCTCTGAGGCATCCGCAATGATGATCTTCTTCACATCGCTCATCTGTGTGACAATCCTTTCTCAAGTGGAGTCAGTCTGGTTTTACCATCTTTTTCCTGTACCTCTAAAATACCACAGAATGCCCGATCTGGCAAGCCATAGTTTCCACTTTCGTTCGACAGGATTGTCAAATTTTGTAATCTCTCAGCCGCTGATTTTCCTACAGGATGATTGAAGTTTCGTTATTTGTTCTTATTATTGTAGTAAAAGAGCATGGAGCGGTACAACATGACCCCCACCACCAGGGGAAAGACGATCCCCAGCACCACCCCATCCAGGGTGGCCAGGAAGGGCAGTCCGCCATTGCGGGCCACCATGGCCACCGACATCAGGACCACGGCCAGGGGGATCCAGGCAAAGTGCAGCAGCTTCATAGCCCGCTTCTTCCCAGCGGGCAGGTCCGGTTCCAAGGTCTCCGGGTGCTTGGCAGTGCAGCGCACGGTGGCAACGGGTGCCCGGCCCATCTGGGTGTACAGCCGCTCTGCGGTGTACTCCACTCCATCCAACGTAAATTCCGGGTACATCCCCTCTTTGGTGATGGTGATGTCCACCTCGTTCTCCCGGGCGAAGTCCAACAGCGCCTGGGTAAACTCCCGGGCGTTGGTCACGGCCCCCTCGGGGATATAGGTAAAGGTGGCCTTCTGGAGGAACTTGCACATCTTTTTGTAGTCCTCTCTCCACTGGGTAAACAGGTGCTTCCGGTTTTCCTCCCGGTCCATCTCCTTCAGAATGGCATCTACCTCTGCATCCCCTCTCAGCACTTGCAGGGATTTACAGAACCGGATGGCGGTCTGTACCTCCTGAATCCGCTCCCGCAGCTGCCGCTCCTGGGCCGTGGCGGCGTCCTCCAGGGACGTCTTCCCGTCCAGCACCTTCTGAATCTCCTCCAGGGGCATATCCACCATGCGCAGGGCTCGGATGAGCTTGAGCCGCTCAATATCCTGGGACGAGTAGTCCCGGTAGTCGTTGTCCTGATTGCGGGCGGGGTGCAGCATTCCCTTCTGCTCATAAAATCGGATGTTGCGCTTGGAAATTCCCGTCAGTTTCTCTGCCTCTTTGATGTTCATATCATGCGCCTCCTCTCTGGCTCTGGTGTCAAAATACACCTTTCACCTGGTGGAAGGTCAAGAGTTTTTGCAAAAAAGTTTTCCTTTCACCCACAGAAACAACCAGCCAAGAGGCGGACATGTCCCGCCTCTTGGCTGCTCTCATTCATTCTCTTGGCTTTCCTCTGCCTGTCTTCGGTTGTAGTTTTCCACCAGGGCCGAACGGAAAATAAAGGCACCCACAATCAGGGGCAGCATGACGGTGGCTGCGATGCTGCCGTTGGCCAATATCACCACCACCGCTGTGGCGATCATACCCAGCAGCACCCAGCCCAGTCGATAGCGCCGGAAGGTGCTCACATGCTCCCGACGGCTGCGGGGGCTCTGAAGTTCCTTTTCCTGTTCCATCATCGAAGTTCCTCCTCCTCTCATCACAAAGGAATACGCTCATTGCGGTAGACGGTAATCAGCTGGTTGTCACTGGAGAAAATATAGACATAACCGCGGTAGATGAGCACCACGCCGTTCTCGTGCTGCTCCTGAAGCTCCTGCACCATCCGGGCAGAGGTGCGTTTCAGCTGCCGGGCGCTTCTGCCAAAGCTGTAGGCCTTTACAGCCAACGCCTGAACATCGCCCCCCGCCCTGCCCTGCATCCGCTCCTGGATGCGCTGCTTGGCGTGGTAGGTCACTCCCACCGGGTAGCGTTGGGGGCTGAGAAATCCCTCAGAGCTGTATAAGGAATCTGCAAAATCGGCCACATCGTAGAGGCGATTATACCGCCCATATAGGTCTCTGCCGTAGACATTATATCCCCGGCGGTCGTAGCCATTTTCATCATACCCCTGTATGTCATAGCCAAAGCGGTCATAGCCCGCTGCGTTATAGCCTTTGGCATTGTACCCCTGCCAATCGTACCCGTTGCGATCATAGCCTCTGGCGTCATACCCCAGGCGGTCATAGCCGTCCCGGTCGTAACCTCGGGGGTCATACCCCTCGTTGTCGTACTGCCGCCCTCTCCTGATGGGCTTCCCGCTGGGTGGACCCGAGCGTCTGTTCCGGTGGTACGGGAAAACTGCCCACACAATCACCGCCACTCCAGCGATCACCAGCACCAAGACCAGCCCAATCAGCAACTTCCATGTGTCCACGGTCTGCACCTGCCTCGTCTGTATCGGGCTCATTCTACCATAAAGTCTCCAAAAAAGACAGAGGGAAAAATAGGGCGGAAGCTATTCCGCTTCCGCCCTGTTTTACCAGTACAATAATCCTATGATAAAGACCGCCAGTGCCAATATAGGCAGGAGCGTCCAGGAGATGTATCGGCTGGCCATCTCCCACCCGGAGGGCTCCACATCCTCCACATTGCTGATTTCAAAGAGAAGATGGAAGCGGAACAGCTCATCAGCATACAGCATGGTGATGGCCGTGGCCACACAAATGACCACGCCTAACACCCACCCCCACCAGCTTCCCGGATGGGTCAGCTCCGGGCCAAACATGACCTCCAGGATGGTGTAGGCTGAGGGCTCCATCATACCTGTAAAACTCCCGTATTCATCGAAGGATATCCCCATGGAGCTGTCCCCATGCATCTGGCTGCCGTCCTGACGGTACACGCAGAAGGTCTCACCCTCCCCGGATACACCGCCTCGAAAGAAGGTCTCCCCGTTCCGCTGCAGCTGGATCCCCCGCACTCCCTCCGGCAGATCCGTGGAGTCAGGGTCCTCCAGAACGGTGTAGGGGCCGTAGGTCTTCTCCCCGTAGTGGAACTCCACGGTCTGGTCCGGGGACACGGTGAAGCGGGCCGTTTCTCCATACACCTTCCCCTGGTACACCGTATTCTCTCCCTCCTGGGTACGCAGCAACAAGCCATCCCGGTAGGAAAAGGCCTGGCGGGAGGTGAGGACTGGATAGAGCACGGTGAACACCAGCACCATAGCCGCCATCAGAATCAAAATCACCTTTTGATACCCATTCAACTCTCTCAGACGCTGCATATTCACACCTGCCTTTTCCGTTTTTCTCTCTTCTGGTATTGTACCACATCTGCATGTGATCTTCCATATAGAGGGTGTAAAACAATCGTTCCCCCCGTCTACTCAAATCAGCATCAGCACACCCACAACCAACAACATGAACATAAGCCCCAGTGCCAACATCCATTGTTTCTCCTGAACAGCTTCACAGATGTCCCGCAAATACCGCAACCCCAGGAGCCCCGCGCTGAGAAAGACAAACAGCAATCCCAAGGGGGCACCAATGCGAAACACCAAGCTGGGATATGCCGCTCCAGACAACATGACCCCAAACAAGAGGACAAGTCCCAGGATTCCACTGGCAACCGTCAGCTTGGACAGTCTGTCTTTCATCGTGGAACACTCCCTTCCATTTATTCTATATTTTGTCTATTTCAAGCAGAACCCCACAGATAAGTGCCTATATTGTACTATGCTTTTCCTCCCTCGTCACGAACTTTTTTACAGGATGTCCGGGCTTTGGTAAAATTCCCTCATGATCTGACTGACATCCGCCTCTGTCCCTTTGAGGATATACCGGGCCTTGCCGGACTCATAGGAGAAGGCAAAGCGGATGTGGGTGCAACTGCTGGCAGCATGGCAAAAGAAGTCTGCCAGCTTCTTTGCTTCCTCTTCTCCCAATGTGCGGTCCAAAAGGTTGCACATTTCATTCTCGCTATGATCTTGTCTTGCCAGAAAATCATAGACAATGGCATGGTGTTTGGCCTGAATGCTGGGAGACACTGCCGGATGGCGCACAAACTCCGAAACCTGCTCCTCAGTAAACTGCCAGATGCCCGTGTCTTTGCTGCCTTGGAGAATCTCCGCTTTCAAATAGTTGCGCAGGGTGCGGGTGGTAAGCCCTGTAAGGGTGGAAAGCTGTTCCATGGTGTACATGATGGGTTCCTCCTGTTGAAACGTGTTTCAGTCCTATAAATGTATTGTAAGAGGGATAGACGGGAAAAACAATTTGAAAAAGCGGGAGTTTTTCATAGCAAAAGAAGGATGGCGCATGCCATCCTTCTTCTATATCTCTCGGTTATTCACCCGTCCTCATCAGTCTGAGGCGGCATGTACTCCAAAATATCCCCCGGCTGACAGTGCAGCGCCTCACAAATGGCCTCCAGGGTGGAAAAGCGGATAGCGCTGACCTTCCCCGTCTTGATTTTCGACAGGTTCACATTGGCGATGCCAACCTTTTCCGCCAGGGCATTGAGCGACATTTTCCGGTCTGCCATCACCCGGTCCAATCGTAATACAATGGGCATAAGCTTCTCCTCATTCCACGTTACAGCGTCTCGTCGGACAGCTGCTGCAGGGTTTCCCCGTAGATAAAAATACGCCGGAACAGACGAATCAAAAAGAACCACACCACAAACTGAACATCAAATCCAGTCCATAGGGAGTGGGATTCCACCACACCTGCCGGAACTGTGGTAGTGGTATTGATCAGATGATCGAACGCCAGGCCAAACGCTCCTTGGGCAATTAATCCCACCACCCCAAAAATCAGGACCACATAGGACAATTTGTTCAGACCATCGCTGACTTCCCGATGAAAGGGCCTTCCCTGGGTCATAGGTTCCAAAATACCCTGAATGATTCGGATGCCGTAGCCACACTCCACACCAACTAGAATGCTGCACATCAAAAAGGCCCACAAAACACCTGTCAACTGTGCCCCGGTATACTCCTTGCCCACCTTTATGGTATATTGTCCAAAGGTCATGGCAGAGCCCTCGAACACCGCTGTTGGGTCCATAAACAGCAGCGCCCAAGCCGAAAAAAACACAAAGACAGCACTCACCGCCACAACGACCCAAAACAGAATCCCAAGGATCTTGTACACCAGCTTGGTGGATTTCATGATTTTCTCCATATAGCCCCCTCCTTAATTTGTGAGTTTCTCTACTTGCATGATACCAGTGCTATATATCTTTGTCAATATATTTTTAATGATAAACATTAAATTTTATATGTATCATATAAGAAGGGCGAAGACGCCCAAATCGCGCCTTCGCCCTGTTCCTGTTATCCTGCCGCCTGGAGCATGTCTCCAATATAGATGCCATAGCCAGAGGTGGGGTCGTCCACCATGACGTGGGTGACGGCCCCGATGATCTTACCGTTTTGGAGAATGGGGGAGCCGCTCATACCCTGGACTATGCCTCCGGTCTTGTCCAGCAGCCTGGAATCGGTGACGTGGATGAGATAGTCCCGGCCCCCGTCCTGGCTGTCCGGGTAGACCTTGAGAATCTCAATTTCGTACTCCTCCACCTGATTGCTGGAGATGTTGCTGAGGATGGTGGCTTTCCCCGCCTTCACCTCGTCCCGGCTGGCCACCTCCACCGCCTCACCGGAAAACCAACTGGTGTCGGTCATGGTGCCGTAGATGCCGCAGGAGGTGTTGTCGTCCAGCTCACCCAGGGTCACGTCCGCCTCAAAGATGCCCCGCAGCTGTCCGGGGGTTCCGCACTGGCCCTTGTCCACCCCGGAGACCGTGGCGGGCAGAATGCTTCCGCTCTCCAGGGGCATGAGCAGGGCGGTGTCCACGTCGTTGATGCCGTGGCCCAAGGCCCCGAAGGCCCCGGTCTGGGGACAGTAGAAGGTGACGGTACCAATGCCCGCCATGGAGTCCCGAATCCAGGCCCCCAGCTTATACTCCCCGTCAGCGGAGCACAGCACCGCCTGGGCGGTCAGCTGCACCTGCTGGTCATTGCGGATGGCCCGGATGCTCATGGTCTCCCCCTCCAGCTCCTGCAAGAGGGCGGACACCTCCTCAATGGTATCCACCTCGGTGGAGTTGATATGGGTGATGATGTCCCCCTCCCGCAGACCGCAGTCCTTGGCCGGATTCACCGCCCCGTTCTGGGTGGAGATTTCCGAAGTTCCCACCACCACAACGCCATCGGAGAAGAGCTTGATGCCCACGGCACGGCCCACAGGGACCACGTTCAAGGTGTCGGCTCTGGCGCTGCCCAGGACTGGCCACAGGGCCAGAGCTACCACCAGCACCACCAGGACGACCCTCAGCACCGCCTGGGTCATCCCCACCCATGGTTTTGCCTCTTCGTTCAATGATCCTCACCGCCTCTTCGTTCACAATTTGGGCGTTCGCCCAACCCTTAATGTGCCTGAGACGGCGGGATTTCTTCCGTGGAAAAGGGAGGACCTTTTGGAAAAGCCCGAAATGGAGCGAAAAAACTTTTGTGTTTCACCACGGTTTCATTCATAGTTTGCCCCACTGCGGGCATAACTTGTAGTAAGAAACGAGGTGAGCGCCGTGAAAATTTTTCAAAAAAAGACGATTTTTACCCTGATAGCCGCCCTGCTTCTGGGGGTAGGACTCCACTTTCTCTTCTCCTGGCTGCCCAGCCCCATCACCGCTCTGGTCTCTCCGGTGCGGGAGAGCCTGTGGGAGCATCTGAAAATCCTCCTCATCCCCCTGCTGCTGTCCGGGCTGTATCTCACCCATGGCCGGGGTCTGGACGGCCTGGCTCCCTGGCTGTTGACCCTGCCCATCATGGGCGGGGCCATGCTGCTGCTCAGCTACCTCTACCACATCCCCTTCCAGGGCGAAGGAATGGCCTTTGACCTCATGTTGTATGTGGTACTCATGGTGGCTGGGTTTGTGCTGGCCCAGGTCCTCTCCCCGCTCACCCAGTGGCCTCTCATCCCCATGCTCTGCCTGGTGGCCGCCCTGGCGGTGGGTTGGCTGATGGTCTGGTTCACCTTCTTCCCCCCGGATCTGGTGGTATTCCTGGACCTGAGCAAACATACTCCCACCTTTTATATTCTGCCCAAGTAAAAAAACCTGCACCGGATTCCCGGTGCAGTTTTTTTACTTGAGACTGTTGAGATACTCCTCTACGTCGAAGGGGTCCAGCCCGCTATCCTTACGAAGATACAGGGGGTGATGGGGGTGGCCCTTCTTGGAGCGCTTCCCGGCAGTGTACCAGGCCGCCCCGTGGGTCTGGCCGATGGCGATCATGTCCCGGACACAGGCGGGCAGATAGTCCCGCTTTTCGATAATGGTGCCCCAGGCCGCCCAGATGGCGGGCTGGGTGTCCTCATAAAGGGACAGAACATAGTCAAAGGCCCGCATATTCTCCCGGTGGAGGGTCTCATTGCAGTGCTGCTCCATGTGGTCCGGGTCGGTGGCCCGCTGGGGGTAGACGTTGAACATGACAAAGCTGTCAAAGCCGTTGTGGAGGGCCACCCGCTCCACCGACTTCAAGGTGTTGTCCAAATCGTCGGGGGCGGCGGTGGAGGGATTGATGCCCACACAGATGAGGGGCCGTTTGCCCCGGGTGGCCAGAATGTATCGGTACTCGCAGTAGAAGGGGGGCACATACAGCCACCGATTCACGTCGTAGTCCTCTTTGGGGGTGAGCGCCTGGTCCAGGGCCTCTTGGAAGGGCAACAGCTCAAGCAAGCTGGTTTCGCCGCTGGGAATGTGCATGGAGGGTCCTCCTTGATGTTTTTTCCCATCATACCACGGGGACGGGGAAATGGAAAGCGTCCCCGCCTTGCTTTTTTTCTCCCGGTCGTTTATCATACTGATATCGACTTTGGAGAGGAGGGCTGTTTATGGCAAAGCAACGCCATCACTGGGTGGGCATGCGCATGATCAAGACCGTGATTGCCGTGTTTATCTGCGGAATCTTCGGCTATGTGCGGGGCGAGCCCGCCTTTTATTCTATGATTGCCGCGGTCATCTGCATGCAGAACTCCACCGACAAGACCATCACCTCCTCGGTGAACCGGGCCATCGGCACTCTGGTGGGCGGCCTGTACGGCATTGTCATCCTCTACGGCCTGGAACTCTTCCACGCTGAAAATCTGGACTTGCTGCGCTATACCCTGGTGTCCCTCACCATTATCCCCCTCATCCGCACCGCCCTGCTGCTCAAGCGGCCCTCCAGCGCCTCTCTGTCCTGCGTGGTGTTTCTGTGCGTCACCGTCAACCACAACACGGACAGCTCCCCCGCCCTCTTCGCCCTCCAGCGTATGGTGGACACCCTGGCGGGCGTGGCAGTGACCTGTGTCATCGACCTGGTGCTGCCCTACCACCCCAAGCCGGAGGAGCAGTCCACCGAAACCGTCCCTGCCACCACCGACACCACCCCCAAGGAGCCCAAATCATGACATATTCCCAGGTCCTTCCCGCCCGTTTTCTCGCCCGCCCCAACCGTTTTGTGGCCCAGGTGGAGGTGGACGGACGCACGGAAACGGTCCATGTAAAAAACACCGGGCGATGCCGAGAGCTGCTCATCCCCGGCCGCACCGTCTACCTCACCCCCGGGACCAACCCCAAGCGCAAGACCCCCTATGACCTCATCGCCGTGGACAAGGACGGCCTTCTGGTGAATATGGACGCCCAGGCCCCCAATCAGGTCTTTGCCGAGTGGGCCAGGGCGGGGCACTTCGTCCCCGGCCTCACCCTGCTGCGCCCGGAGACCACCTGGGGCAGCTCCCGCTTCGACTTCTACTGGGAGGCGGGCCCCCGCCGGGGCTTTGTGGAGGTGAAGGGGTGCACCCTGGAGGAGGACGGCCACTGCCGCTTCCCCGACGCCCCCACCACCCGAGGCGTGCGCCACTTGCAAGAGCTGGAAGCCAGCCTGCAAGAGGGCTATGAGGCCGCCGTGTACTTTGTCATTCAGATGGCGGGCATGAAGGATTTCGCTCCCAACGACGCCACCCACCCGGAGTTTGGGGCCGCTCTGCGTGAGGCCGCCCGGGCAGGGGTACAGGTGCTGGCACAGGAGTGCACCGTCACCCCGGACACCCTGACCATGGGGGAACCGGTGGCGGTTAAGCTGTGAGAGATTCCGTCCTCTGTGCCCTGGAAAAATTCGTTGCTTTTTCCCGGCTGTGACGGTATAATAAACAGGTTATTAACGAATGAAGGAGCGTGTCCCTATGCCTGAGGAACTCAACCCCGTAGTGTCCCAGAATTTTATCCACAATTTCATTGATGAGGATATTGCACAGGGCGGCCAGTACCAAGGCATGACCGTCCACACCCGTTTTCCCCCCGAGCCCAACGGCTACCTCCACATCGGCCACTGCAAGGCCCTGACCATCGACTTCGGCACCGCCGAGAAGTACGGCGGTCTGTGCAACCTGCGTATGGACGACACCAACCCCGCCAAGGAGGACACCGAGTATGTGGAGGCCATCCAGGAGGACATCCACTGGCTGGGCTTTGACTGGGGCGACCGATTCTTCTACGCCTCGGACTACTTTGAAAAGATGTACGAGTATGCCGTGGAGCTCATCAAGAAGGGCCTGGCCTATGTGTGCGAGCTGACCCCCGAGGAGTTCCGTGCCAACCGTGGCTCCATCGGTGTCCCCGCCACCTCCCCCTGGCGTGACCGTCCCATCGAGGAGTCTCTGGACCTGTTCGCCCGGATGCGGGCGGGCGAGTTTGAAAACGGCAAATATACCCTGCGTGCCAAGATCGACCTTAATAGCGGCAACTTCAACATGCGTGACCCGGTGATCTACCGCATCAACCACGCCCATCACCACCGCCAGGGCAATAAGTGGTGCATCTACCCCATGTACGACTTCGCCCACCCCATTGAGGACGCCCTGGAGGGGATCACCCACTCCCTGTGCTCCCTGGAGTTTGAAGACCACCGCCCCCTGTATGACTGGGTGGTGTCCAACGTGTCCATCCCCTACCACAAGCCCCGTCAGATCGAGTTTGCCCGTCTGGGTATCAACTACACGGTCATGAGCAAGCGCAAGCTGCGCCAGCTGGTGGAGGAGAACCGGGTGTCCGGCTGGGATGACCCCCGTATGCCCACCCTGTGCGGCCTGCGCCGCCGTGGCTACACCCCCCGTTCCATCCGCAACTTCTGCGAGCGCATCGGCGTGGCCAAGGCCACCAATACCATTGAGTACGCCTTCTTGGAGTACTGCCTGCGTGAGGACCTGAACGAGACCGCCCAGCGGGTGATGGCGGTGCTGCGCCCCGTGAAGCTGACCATCACCAACTATCCCGAGGGCCAGAGCGAGACCTTCGAGGTGGAGAACAACCCCAACCGTCCCGAGGACGGCACCCGCACTGTCACCTTCTCCCGCAATCTGTACATTGAGGCGGAGGACTTCCTGGAGACTCCCATCCCCAAGTACAAGCGCCTGACTCCCGGCGGCTTGGAGTGCCGCCTGAAGGGCGCCTACCTCATCACCTGCACCGGATGCGTCAAGGACGAAAACGGCAACGTGGTGGAGGTGCTGGCCACCTACGACCCCGAGTCCCGAGGCGGCAACCCCGCCGACGGCCGCAAGGTGAAGGGCGCCACCATCCACTGGGTGGATGCCGCCACCGCTCTGGATGCGGAGATCCGCCTGTATGACAATCTGTTCTCCGACCCCGACCCCGATGCCGGAGACAAGAACTTCCTGGACTGCCTGAACCCCAACTCTCTGGAGGTGCTCCAGGGCGCCAAGGTGGAGGCCAGTCTGGCAGATGCCCAGAAGGCCGACCGCTTCCAGTTCATGCGTCAGGGCTACTTCTGTGCCGACAGCCGGGACAGCAGCCCCGAGCACCTGGTGTTCAACCGGGCCGTGTCCCTGAAGGACAGCTTTAAGCCTCAATAAGTGTTTTTTCGCCGGAAGCAGCGTTTTGCTGCTTCCGGCTTTTTATTGTGTCAAGCCCACAGGCTCCCCTGTGTAAGGGGAGCTGTCTGCGAAGCAGACTGAGGGGTTGTCCGTCTAACCGCCCTTGTTTCCGGCTTGCCAGCCTGGTGGGGACGCTCCCCGCTGGGGGTTTCTTTTGAGCGGGCAAAAGAAACCAAAACCCGCTTAGGGCTTTCCCCCCTAAGTACCCCCCTGGGGTACGAGGCTGTCCCTGCGTCAAGTCTAAGTTCGGCCCGTCACCCTTGCTGTGGCCCCTGCTTATGCCACCACACCAGGCCACCCTGGGCAACTGGCCCTATAACCAGGCGGTTTCCACCGCCGGGCCTCCTCTGGAAAAGCGGCGTTCCCGCCGCCGGGAGCCTGGCCACTGGCAACTGGGAACAGTTGCACACCAGGGCGAGGCCCTGGAAGTAAAAGTACTGTTTACCAGAGGAGTCGGTATTTCCGGTAGAATGTCCACACCATCTATGTGGCCCCACCAGACTAAGGGCCAAAAAGAGAAGAGCGCAGGAACACCCCGTACCGCGGGGTGGATTCCACAAGGCGGGGGAAGGCCCCGCCTTTGGCGATTCTTTCCCCGATTTCTCATCGGGGAGAAATCGGGCCCAGCGGAGCGTCCCTGGAAGGGCGCTGATCTGTGCCTGAGAAATCGGAGAAGGGTAGACTCCCCCATCATCCCCATAGCTATGGGTATGCCCCCGCCAGAAAAGGGGCAAACTTCTCTTGACGATTGGCTTTCCATTGGAGTATCATGGAGAAAACGATGCCAGGAGGGTGCGCCATGAAGAAAAAACCCGCTTTTTACCTGTTGGGCCTCGCCGCAGCCGGGGCCGGAGCCGCCGGAGGCATGGCTGCCGTGGGCAACCGCCTCTATGCCAAAGCCATGACCCCTCAGACCCGGGAGCCGGACTACCAGGACCCCAACGAGACCCAGCGTGAGGGCCGGGCCTGGGCCAGAAAAGCCGAGGGCTTCCGCTCGGCCACCATCCAGGCCATTGACGGGCTCATCCTCTGGGCCGCTGTGGTGCCCGCCGACACCCAGACCCACCGCTGGGCCATCTGCGTCCACGGCTACCACGACACCCACGAGGCCATGGGTGCCATCGGTCTGCACTACCACCAGGAGGGCTGGAACGTGCTCATGCCCGACCAGCGTGGCCACGGCGAGAGCGAAGGCGACTATGTGGGCTGGGGCTACGACGAGCGGCTGGACCTGGTGGGCTGGATCAACTACATCCTCCGCCGGGACCCCGACGCCGAAATTCTTCTCCACGGCGTGTCCATGGGGGCCGCCACCGTCCTTCTGGCCACCGGAGGCGCATTGCCCCAGCAGGTGAAGGCGGCGGTGTCCGACTGCGCCTATACCACCATTGAGTCCCAGCTGCACCATGTGCTCCAGAACTTCCGGGAGGAATACATCCACGCCCCGGTGCCCATGCCCACCTCCGCCCTCTTCTCCATGCTGCGGAAAACCGCCCTGCGCCGGGCTGGCTATGACCTGCGGGACGCCGCCCCCATCCAGGCGGTGGCCCAGTCCAAAACCCCCACCCTGTTCATCCACGGCGTGGAGGACGACTTTGTCCCCTCCTCCATGATGGGGAAGCTGTACCAGGCCGCCAAGTGCCCCAAGAGCTTTTTGTGGATGCCCGACGCCGGACACGCCAACGCCGTGGGCACCAATCCCCGGCTGTACTGGACGGCGGTGGACACCTTCCTGCAAGACTACTTCCCCGACGAAGATTGACCCATCTCCCGGCACGGCTACGGACGTGCCGGGATTTTTTTCGAGTTTCGCAATTACCGATTGACAAGGTAGGTAAAAAGGCGTATCATATAACCAACCAATTCAGTAGGTTTTAATTCGATGCATCAGGAGGAATCCGTTATGGCACATATCTATACATCTGCCCATCAGCTCATCGGCCACACCCCGCTGTTGGAGCTGACCCATATTGAGGAAAAACTGGGCTTAAAGGCCAAGATTCTGGCCAAATTGGAGCTGTTCAACCCCGCCGGGTCGGTGAAGGACCGGGTGGCCCTGACCATGATCGAGGACGCCGAGGCCAGTGGGGCTTTGAAGCCTGACTCGGTGATCATTGAGCCCACCTCTGGCAACACCGGCATCGGCTTGGCCGCTGTGGCCGCCGCCCGGGGCTACCGCATGATCGTGGTGATGCCCGACTCCATGTCCATGGAGCGCCGCCTGCTCATGACCGCCTACGGGGCTGAGCTGGTGCTCACCCCCGGGGCCAAGGGCATGGCCGGAGCCATTGCCAAGGCGGATGAGTTGGCCGCCGAGATTCCCAACAGCTTCATTCCCGGCCAGTTTGTCAACCCCTCCAACCCTAAGGCCCACCGGGAGACCACCGGGCCGGAGATCTATGACGACACCGACGGAACTGTGGACATTTTCGTAGCTGGTGTGGGCACTGGCGGCACCATCACCGGAGTGGGCGAGTATTTGAAGTCCCGCAACCCCGGGGTGCAGGTGGTGGCAGTGGAGCCCTCCGACTCCCCCGTCCTCTCCGGCGGCCAGGCTGGCCCCCACAAGCTCCAGGGCATCGGGGCGGGCTTTGTGCCTGAGGTACTCAACACCTCCGTCTATGACGAGGTGTTTCCTGTCACCAGCGAGGAGGCCTACGCCGGCGGGCGGCTCATGGGCCGCAGCGAGGGCGTGCTGGTGGGCATCTCCTCCGGTGCTGCGCTCCACGCCGCCATTGAGGTGGCCAAGCGCCCGGAGAACGAGGGCAAGACCATTGTGGTGCTCCTCCCCGACACTGGGGACCGGTACCTGTCCACCCCCATGTTTACCGAATAAAGAGATCAGAAAGGAATCCTGCCATGCAGATTTATGCTGATAACGCCGCCACCACTCGCCTGAGTGACACGGCGCTGAAGGCCATGCTCCCCTATATGCAAAAGGAGTACGGCAACCCCTCCAGCCTCCACTCGGTGGGCCAGCGGGCCCAGGAGGCCCTCACCGATGCCCGCTCCCGCATCGCCCAGCGGCTGGGCTGTCAGCCCACCGAGGTGATTTTCACCTCCGGGGGCAGCGAGTCGGACAATCAGGCCATCCGCTCGGTGGCTGCCTTTGGGAAGCTGAAGGGCAAGACCCACATCATCTCCACCGCCTTCGAGCACCACGCCGTTCTCCACACCCTGGAGGCCCTGGAGAAGGAGGGCTTTACCGTCACCCTGTTGGACGTCCACGGAGATGGCATGGTGTCCGCCCAGCAGGTGGAGGAGGCCATCACCCCGGAGACCTGTCTGGTGACCATCATGTACGCCAACAACGAGATCGGCACCGTGCAGCCCATCGCCGAGATTGGGGAAGTGTGCCGTCGCCACGGGGTTCTGTTCCACACCGATGCCGTCCAGGCCGTGGGCCACCTGCCCGTGAACGTGGCAGAGCAGAACATTGACCTGCTGTCTCTGTCCGCCCACAAGTTCCACGGCCCCAAGGGCATTGGAGTGCTGTACGCCCGCCGTGGTGTGCCCATCTTCCCCCTCATCCACGGCGGCGCCCAGGAGCGCAATCGCCGGGGCGGCACCGAGAACATCCCCGCCATTGTGGGTATGGCCGCCGCTCTGGACGAGGCCTGCGACCACCTGGAGGAGGACTCCGCCAAACTCACCGCCCTGCGGGAGCGGCTGATTGCGGGACTGTCCAACATTCCCCACTCCGTGCTCAACGGACACCGGGAGCACCGCCTGCCCGGCACCGTGAACTTCTGCTTTGAGGGCATCGAGGGGGAGTCTCTCCTGCTGCTGCTGGACGACAAGGGCGTGTACGCCTCCTCCGGGTCCGCCTGCACCTCTGGCTCCCTGGACCCCAGCCATGTGCTGCTGTCCATCGGACGGCCCCATGAGATCGCCCACGGCTCTCTGCGGCTCTCCCTCTCCCCGGACACCACCGAGGAGGAAGTGGACTATATGATTGGGGCCGTCACCGACGTGGTGGCCTACCTGCGCTCCATCTCCCCAGTGTGGCGCAACCTGGAAGCAGGTATTCAAGAATTTATCATCCAGTGAGGTAATATATTATGGCTTTATACAGTGCAAAGGTAATGGACCACTTCCGCAACCCCCGCAATGTGGGGTCTATGGAGAATCCCAGCGGCGTGGGCGAAGTGGGCAACGCCAAGTGCGGCGACATCATGCGCATCTATCTGAAAATTGAGAACGACATCATTGTGGACGTGAAGTTTGAGACCTTCGGCTGCGGCAGCGCCATTGCCTCCTCCTCCATGGCCACCGAGCTCATCCGTGGCAAGCCCGTGTCTGAGGCCCTCACCCTCACCAACCAGGCGGTGGTAGAGGCCCTGGACGGACTGCCCGCCCAGAAAATTCACTGCTCCGTGCTGGCCGAAGAGGCCATCAAGCTGGCCCTGAAGGACTACTACGACAAAAACGGCATCGAGTACGACCACAGCCAGTTCCCCTGTTGTGAGAGCTGCGGCCACTGCCACGCCCACTGAAATGTTGGTATCTACCCGAGGCCGCTACGCCCTGCGGGTGATGGTGGACTTGGCCCAGCACCAGAGTCAGGGCCCCATTCCCATGAAGGATGTGGCGCAGCGGCAGCAGATTTCCCTCAAGTACCTGGAGAAAATTCTCCCGGTGCTATCCAAAAATGGTTATATTGTGGGCACCCACGGCAAGGGGGGCGGCTATCAGCTCACCCGGGCCCCGGAGAAGTACCGGGTGGGAGATATTCTGCGGCTCACCGAGGGGGATTTGGCCCCGGTGGCCTGCCTGGAGGCGGGGGCGGCTCCCTGCCAGCAGCGGGACACCTGCCCCACCCGCTCCCTGTGGTGCGAGTTGGGGCGGCGGGTCAATGAGTATCTGGACAGCGTCACCCTGGCAGATTTGATGAAAGAATCCCATTAAAAAAGATGGAAGCAGCCATTGCTTCCATCTTTTTTTCGGCTCCCTTGTGTAAAGGGAGCTGTCACCGAAGGTGACTGAGGGATTGTCACCCCTTGTCCGGGTCCACCCTCATCACCACCAGCGTTCCCCGCTGGACGGTAATCCGGGCGGGACCGCCCAAAAACTCGTTGCTCACCCCTCGGGGCACATCACAGGTCAGTGTGGCGTGGTCCAGGGTGTACTTCAGCCCTTCCAGGGTGATCCCCTGGGCCGGCTCCCCCCAGCAGAACACAGACAGGGTCTGTCCCGGCTCCCCCTCCAGCTCCAGGGTGCCGTTGTGCACCGCCGTCACCGTCAGGCCGGGGCCCACCAGCAGCCCTTGGCCTCCCTGCTCCACCAGGCCGCACAACAGCTGCACATTGGCCAGGGTGTGGTCCAGCCTTCCACCTAAAGAGCCATAAATGTGGAAGGTTCGGTACCCTCGGCTCCAGCCCTCCGAGAGGGCCAGGGCGGTGTCCGTGTCGTCCTTCTCCGCTGGGTGGCGGACGATGTGGGGATGGGGGGGCACATAGCCCAGGGAGTCAAAGTCCCCCACCACCAGGTCCGGGTCCACCCCATGGCGTTGCATCTGGCTAAAACCCCCGTCGGCGGCAATGCACAGATCCCCCTTCTGGAGGTCCGGCCACTGGTTTCCGTACTCCCCCGAGGCAAAAATATAACAAATGGGCACAACCCTTCCTCCTTATCTGTAAAAAGCAGGCCACTTCCCCTTGGAGTGACCTGCTTTCCCCTTTTTAGTTCAATGCAGCTTTTGGGACGTTTTCCACCCCAGTCAGAGCCACAATATCCTCTTTATACCACAAATACCGCTGGGTACAATACCAGCATAGCTCTTTCCGCTTCTTAAAAATGCGGTAAGGGCTCTGGGTGGAGTTATCATAGATGTGGCACACATCACACACAGGCACTAGCTCCCGCACCAGGCGCAAAGCCCGATCATACCGATCTATGATTTTCTTCGGCGGAACATCGTGACCGCCAGAGGCCACACGGGACTGCACCCGTGCCACATTGATGGCAGGGTCTACGGTCAGGACATAGTAACAGCGAATGAAAAAGCCGTTTTCTCTTGCCCGCTGCAATAACTTCAAATTTCGCTCTGTGGAGAGTACCGTTTCAAAGCAGAAGCTCTTTTTCTGCTCCAGATGGCTCTCCCGCTGGGCCTCTGCCAGCTTTGCCGCCTCTAGATTATCGCATCCCAACACCCGCTGGATATCGTCGGCGTTGATATAGGGCATCTCCACAGGCCGGAGCAAGTTGGTAATGGTGCTCTTTCCCGAACCGTTTGGCCCGGCAAATACCACGATTTCAGGCTTTTTCCCGGCAGCGTTCACTGTAACGCCCCCTCTTCATGCCCTGTGCCAAAACGGTGATGCTTCCATCCGAGTTGTGCATATAAATTTGTCCACTCTTGGCATCAAACTTTGCCACAGGAAGGTTCAGCTGCTCTTTGCGTTTCAGTTCGGAGGAAACTGCAAATTTAGCACGTTCCACCAAAATCCGATCCGAAGGAATACCTTGCTTCATCTTCATCACCTCTTGGTTGTAGTATACTCTATTTTTCACATATTGTCCAACAAACTTGTCAGCACCCGCCGCACCGTCTGGGGGTCTGCCTTTCCCTGCAAGGCTCGCATGGTCTGGCCCACCAGAAAGCCGAAGGCCTTTTCTTTGCCGCCCCGCCAGTCCGCCACCGACTGGGGGTTCTCCTCCAGCACCCGGGCCACGGTGTTCCCCACCAGTTCCACATCCAGCACCTGCTCCAGGTGGTGGGACGATACATATTCGTCCACATCTCCGTCGGTGTCAAACACCGCCTCAAATACCTTCACCGCCGTGTTCCGGTTCAGCTTGCCCTCACTCACCAGCTGAATGAGCCGGGCCAAGGTCTTGGGGGTGATGGGCAGCCGCTGAGGGCTGAGGCTCCGGGTGGACAACGCCCCCAGCACCTCCCCCATGATCCAGTTGGCCCCCTGCTTGGGGGGTGTGCCCAACTCCACCAGTTCTTCAAAGAACCGGGCCAGAGCCGGGTGGCTGGTGACCATCTGGCAGTCATACTCGGGCAGCTGGTACTGCTGGGCGTAGCGTTTCCGCTTGACCTCCCCCAGCTCGGGCAGGTTGTCCCGGATATGGTGCACATACTCCTGGGACAACACCACCGGGGGCAGGTCTGGCTCGGGGAAGTAGCGGTAATCCCGGGCCTCCTCCTTGCTGCGCATGGAGAAGGTCTCCCCCCGCTCCTCGTCAAAGCGGCGGGTCTCCTGCACCACCCGCTCCCCCCGCTCCAGAAGGGCAATCTGCCGCTGGCTCTCGTATTGAATGGCCCGGGCAATGGCCTTAAAGGAGCCCAGGTTCTTCATCTCGGTGCGGGTGCCCAGGGTGTCCCGCCCCACCGGGCGCACCGACAGGTTCACATCACACCGCAGGGAGCCCTCCTCCATCTTTCCGTCGGACACCCCCAGGTATTGCAGCCGCTCCCGCAGCAGCTCCAGATAGGCCACCACCTGGTCCGGGGTACGAAAGTCCGGCTCGGTGACGATCTCCAACAGGGGCACTCCGCAGCGGTTGAAGTCGCACAAGGTCTCCCCGCTCTGTGGGTCGTGGTACAGCTTCCCGGCGTCCTCCTCCATGTGGATTTCATGGATGCCGATGGTGGCCCCCCCCACCTCCACCCGGCCAGCGGTGCACAGGGGAGCGTACAGCTGGCTGATCTGGTACCCCTTGGGCAAATCCGGATAAAAGTAGTTTTTCCGGTCGAAGCGGCTCACCGGGGTAATGGCGCAGCCCAGAGCCAGCCCCACCTTCACCCCGTACTCCACCACCTTCTCATTGAGCACGGGCAGCGCCCCGGGCAGACCCATGCACACGGGGCAACACTGACTGTTGGGGGCAGCGCCAAAGGAAGTGGAACAGCCACAGAAAATCTTACTCTCGGTGGACAGCTCCACATGGGTCTCCAAACCCATGACAATCTCCCAGTTCATCGCCCTTCGCCCCCTCTCGGCACACATTTATGATAGTCCGTCTCCTGCTGGTAGGCATAGGCGGTGTTGAGCAGCAGCTGCTCCCCAAATCGGGGCCCCATGAGCTGGGCTCCCACGGGCAGACCTTCCCCGTCCACCCCGCAGGGCATGGACAGGGCGGGCAGCCCCGCCAGATTGGCGGGGACGGTGTACAGGTCGGACAGATACATCTTCATGGGGTCGGCCAAGCTCTCCCCCAGCTTGGGAGCGGTGTTGGGGGTGACAGGGGTGAGGAGCACGTCACAGGTGGCAAAGGCCCGCTCCAGTCCGACCTTCACCTGCTCTTTCACCGCCAACGCCTTTTTATAGTAGGCCTCGTAGTACCCGGCGCTGAGCACAAAGGTGCCCAACAGGATGCGCAGCTTGGCCTCTTTTCCAAAGCCCTGGCTGCGGGTGTTCTCATACATCTGGGTCAGGTTTTTGTACTCCTCCGCCCGGAATCCGTACTTCACCCCGTCGTACCGGGCCAGATTGGAGGAGGCCTCCGCCGAAGCCAGCACATAATAGGCGGGGATGACCTGTTTTAGCTCCGGGATGGACACCTCAGTGAGGATGGCCCCCCGGTGCTGGAGCACCTTTGCCACCTCCTGCACCCGCTGGGCCACTTGAGGGTCCAGCCCCTCCCCAAAGCACTCCACGGGCAGGCCCACCCGCAGGCCCCGAATGTCGGAAGTGAGGGAGGAGAGCAGCCCGCCGTAGTTGCCGTCCACGGTGGTGCTGTCCCGGGAGTCCTTCCCCTGGAGAATATCCAGCACAGCGGCGCAGTCGGCGGCGTCCCGGCACAGGGGCCCCACCTGGTCCAGAGAGGAGGCGTAGGCCACCAGCCCATACCGGGACACGGTGCCGTAGGTGGGTTTTAGCCCGGTGAGCCCGCAATACCCCGCAGGCTGGCGGATGGAGCCCCCGGTGTCGCTCCCCAGGGCGTACCAGGCAAACCCCGCCGCCACCCCGGCGGCGCAGCCGCCCGAAGACCCGCCGGGCACCCGGCTTTCCTCCCAGGGGTTGCGGGTGGGGCCGAAGTGGGAGGTCTCGGTGGTGGAGCCCATGGCGAACTCGTCCAGATTTCCCTTGCCCAGGCACACGCCCCCGACCCTTTGTACCTTCTCCACCACCGTGGCATCGTAGGGGGGCACATAGCCCTCCAATAGCTTGGAGCCGCAGGTGGTTTTTATCCCCTGGGTGCACAGGTTGTCTTTTAACAGGAGAGGCACCCCGTACAGGGGAGACAGCCCCGGTTTCAGACCCTTTTGCAGAGTTTCCGCCCGCTCCATGGCCTGCTCTGTCAAAACCGTGATGCAGCTGTTCAGGGACTTATCCCTCTGGGAAATCTCCTCCAGAGCCGCCTGTGTGGCCTGGGGGATGGTCACGTCCCCCGAAGCGATGGCACGGCCCAGTTCCAGGGCGGTAAGGTGGGTGAGGTTCATGCTCCGTCCCCCTCTCCCACGCTTCTGGGCGTCACCACATACCCGTCCCGCACCTGTGGGGCGTTTTCCAGCAGCTTGTCCCGGTCCAGGGAGGGCGCTACCCCGTCCGGGCGGAAGGAGACGGCGGAGGTGGCCTCCGTTGCTTCTCCATCCTCCACCTGGGAAAGGGCCTCTAGATAGCTCACCATCTGCTCCAGACGTCCGGCCAGCTCCCCCTCCTCCTCCGGGGTGAGAGAGAGCCGGGCCAGGTGGGCCAGCTTGCGCACCTGCTTGCTTGTCTCTTCCATGGGTGTCCCTCCAAAAAAGACGCCCCAAGCCGTGAAACAACCACAGCTGGGGCTTGTTTTGGATATTTTACACCCGAAGAACGGGGGTTGTCAATGCAGCGTACCCAAGGCTCCCCTTATTTTCTAAGGGGAGCTGTCAGCTCAACGGCTGACTGAGGGGATAAAACACCCGAGTTCAATCCCTCCGTCACGGCTTACGCCGTGCCACCTCTCTTTACACAAGGGAGGCTTTTGACTGGTCATATCCGTTGGTTTATGGTACACTAGAGAAAAGAAGATCACCGGAGAGGAGCCGACTGTATGTTATCTTGGGAGCAGCTCAACGAGACCTGTCAAGCCTGCCGCCAGTGTCCCCTGGCGGAGACCCGCCACCATGTGGTGTTCGGGGTGGGACCCCAAAACGCCCCCATTCTGCTGGTGGGCGAGGGCCCAGGGGAACAGGAGGACTTGCAGGGCATCCCCTTTGTGGGCCCGGCGGGTCAGCTGCTGGACGACATGCTCTCCCTCATCGGCCTGAGCCGGGAGAAAAACGTGTACATCGCCAACATCGTCAAGTGCCGCCCGCCCCACAACCGGGACCCGCTGCACACCGAGCAGGACGCCTGCATCGGCTATCTGCGCAACCAGGTGGCCCTGCTGCGCCCCAAGATCATCGTCTGTCTGGGCCGCATCGCCGCCCAGCGGCTCATTGACCCTGGCTACAAGATCACCCAGCAGCACGGCCAGTGGGTGGAAAAGGCGGGGGTGTCCATGACCGCCATCTACCACCCCGCCGCTCTGCTCCGGGACCCCTCCAAAAAGCCGGACACCTTCGGGGACCTGCGGGCCATCCGCTCCAAGGCCCGGCAGCTGTGCCCCCAGGTCTACGACTCCTCCTCGCTCTGAGGCAGTAGGTTCATAATGGAGATCTCATAGGCGGTGCGGGTCTGGCGCTCGCCCTCCACCATCTTGTGGTATTGGCGGCTCTGGAGCCGTCCCTCCAGGCGCAGCCGGTCCCCCACCTCCATCTGGGCGCAGCGGTTTGCCACCGACCCCCAGGCGATGCAGGGTAAGTAGTCCGCCCGGCCATAGGGGCGGTTCACCGCCAGCAGCAGATCGCAGATTTCCCGGCCCAAAGGGGTACGGCGGGCCACCGGGGGCTTACACAGGGCACCCGCCAGCAGCAGGTGGTTCTCCCCCTCCCGGCAGTGGGCCTGGAGCACCTCTCGCACCAGCATGGTGATGACCAGGCGGCTGCCCTGCCCCGAGCGGTTGTTGTAGGAGCGCACCTCGCCCCCCACTTCCAGCCAGTTCCCCGGCTGCCACAGCTCGGCCTGGGGCTGGGACACCACCAGATTCACCACGTCCTCGGCGCCCGACAGGCGGGGCACCCGGAAGGGCACCAGGTAGTAGTCCACCCCGTGGTTGTGGTGGGACAGCTTGGGAACGGCCAGAACTTCTCCCCGCAGCATCCCCTGATTTTCTCCTTTGACTTGGCTCATGACATCACACTCCATGGGTAAAATCTGTTGGAGTGTATGCGTGCGGGGGCCAGAGTATGACCGTTGACATTCCCAGACACGTCAGTATAATATATGGCATACCCCTATAAAGGAGGGCTGCATATGGAGGTACAACTGACACGCAAGCAGTTCCGACGCTTGCTGGACATGGTGTATATCGGCAACTGGGTGCTCAACTCCACCCGGGGCGACGACCGTTTTGAGGACTACGACCAGGTGGAAAGCCTGCTCTTTGCCCAGGCCGCCCGAGAGGGCATGGAGCCCTTGGCGGAGGTGTACCACGGCGAGATCGTACCCTCCAGGGCCTTTGCCGAGGGCGGCATCCACGAGGCCATCATGGAATATGAGAACAACGTGTTCTTCGACATTCTGGCCGAGGACCTGGCCCGGCGGGATATGAACTACGTCCCCATCGACGAGAGCAACCAACAGGAGCTCATGGAGCGCATGGACGCCTATATCGACGAATTTGAGGCCCACGGCACCGAAAACATCACCATTGAACATTGAAAAACTTCCACAGTCCCCCGCAGGACTGTGGAAGTTTTTATTTCACAATGCAAATATCCATATCAAGGAGGGTCGTTTATGAAATCAAGTCATGGGATATTCTCCCAGAACAACATTGGCCTGGTTCTGATTATCTTGGCTACGGCTGCTATCCTTCTCCCACGCACTCTAGGCATGTCCTATTCTGTGAAACTACTCTTCTACAGCATGTACGCCCCCCTTATCATCCTTTGGGGGTACAACAAGGCCCGGTTTACCTGGGAGGAAATCCAAAACCAGGGGTTCCGCCTGGCTGTCTACATTCTGTCTCTGGCCCTGTTTCTGCTCCATGTCCTGTCCTGCCTGGGGCTATTCCCCATTACCCATATTGAGCAAGATATGACGTATTTCAAATATCTATTCAATCGATGTTTGATCTATTTAGACGTTTTCCTCAGCTTTGCATGTCTGTTTTTCGCGCTCCGGGACGGACACCGCCGGGAACATGGACGGCCCTTATAACCCTTCAGAACTGCATCACAACCAGAGAGAATTGGAGGACGTTCCACATGAACGAAGAGAATTTGGTATCCATACAAGAGGCAAAATCCTGTTTTAGCAAGTTGGGGTGGGCGCTGTTTGCCATGACATTGTGCCCTATCCTGATCCAGCTGTTGATGGGAATGGTGGCAAGCGTCCTCTCCGTCTTAGGGCTGGACCTGCTGAGCAACCCATGGTTTCTCTGGGCTGCCAGTTCCCTCCCCCTGTATGTGGTGGGCGTCCCGATTTTCCTCCTTCTGATTCGGAGCGTCCCCGCCCACGCCCAACCCCGGAGCCAGCTGCCAGCCTTTCGCTTTCTGGTTCTGCTGCTGATATGTTTCCCGGTGACATACCTGGGCAACGTCATCGGCTCCCTGCTGTCTGCGGCACTGTCTGGGGGGACGGCTCAGAATGGCATAGAGACCTATATCACCGACGGTGGCTTCTTGGCCCTATTTACCACCATCATCGTGGCTCCCGTGGTGGAGGAATTTGTCTTTCGCAAACAGCTGCTGGACCGCTGTGGACGCTATGGAGAGAAAACCGCCATGGTGTTCTCCGCCCTGACATTCGGGCTGTTCCACATGAATTTCTACCAGTTTTTCTATGCCTTCGGGGTGGGGCTCATCCTGGCCTATGTGTATCTGCGCACCCGCAGCCTCCGCTATCCCGTCCTTATCCACATGATCATCAATTTCCTGGGTTCGGCGGTGCCTCTCTTTATGATGTCCCACGGACTGGAGGTGTATCTGCTGGCGGCCGACCTGGGTTTGGCGGTGGCTGGTCTGGTGGTGGGTGCCGTCAACCGGAAACGCTTTCCCCTCTCTCCCGCTCCCTGTGAGCTTCCCCGGGAAGGCCGGGCCAAGGCCGTATATGGAAACATAGGCTTCGTTCTGTTTGCCCTGTTTTGCTCTGTGATGTTCGCATTGGCTCTATAAGCCAAGTCTGTCGCAAATAGCAACCATAACAAAACTCCCAGCCTGTTCCCAGGCTGGGAGTTTTGATTCTTTATTTCTTCTTCCGCTTCTTCTCAAAGAAGTCCCGCACCGGCGTGGCCGGGGCGGGGGTCCCCTCCCCCATGGTACGGGCATACTCCTTCAGAGCGTCCCGCTGCTCATTGGTAAGGTTGTTGGGCACCTGTACTTTGATGAGCAGGTACTGGTCGCCTCGGCCCCGTCCGTGGACGTTGGGCACACCCTTGCCCCGCAGGCGGATGGTGGTGCCAGGCTGGGTCCCGGCGGGCAAGTTGTACTTGACCTTGCCGTCGATGGTGTCGATCTGTAGCTCGGCGCCCAGAGCGGCCTGGGTGAAGCTCACCTTCTGCTCCAGGTACAGGTCGTACCCGTCCCGCTGGAAGCGGGGATCGGGAATTACCGAGATGTTCACCAGCAGGTCCCCGGCGGGTCCGCCGTTGAGGCCCTCATTGCCCTGGCCCCGCATGGAGATGGACTGGCCATCGTCGATGCCGGCGGGAATCTTCACCTTGATCTTGCGGGGGCGGCGCACCTGGCCGTCCCCATGACAGTCGGGACAGGGCTGGTGGATGATCTTACCGGTGCCCCGGCACTTGGAACAGGGGGCGGTGGTGGTGAAGGCGAAGCCGCCCGCTCCCCGCTGGATGCGCACCTGGCCGGTGCCACGGCAGTCGGGGCAGATCTCCGCGGTGGTGCCGCTGGCACAGCCCGAGCCGTGGCAGGTGGTGCAGTTTTCGGTGCGGTTGAGGCTGATCTCCTTCTCCACGCCCCGCATGGCCTCCTCAAAGGTGATGGTCATGTTGACACGCAGAGAAGCGCCCCGCTTGGGGGCGTTGGGGTTGGCCTGGCGCTGACCGCCGCCAAACCCGCCAAAGCCGCCGCCGAAGAAGGAGCCGAAGATATCGCCCAGGTCCACGTCGCCCATGTCGAACCCACCGAAGCCGCCGCCTCCAAAGCCGCCCGCTCCAAAGTTGGGGTCCACCCCGGCGTGACCGAACTGGTCATACTTGGCCCGCTTGTCCTTGTCAGACAGCACCTCATAGGCCTCGTTGACCTCCTTGAACTTCTGCTCGGCCTCTGCGTTGCCCGGGTTCAGGTCGGGGTGATACTGCTTGGCCAGCTTGCGGTAGGCCTTTTTCAATTCATCGTCCGAGGCGGTCTTGGACACGCCCAGGACCTCATAATAGTCACGTTTTTGTTCTGCCATTGTATGTCGTCACCTCACTGGGCAGGATAATCAAACCTGCCACAAGCGGGGTGATTGTGCACACCCCGCTTGTGAAACCCGGTCTTGTTCTTACTTGTTGTTGTCGTCCACGACCTCGTAGTCGGCGTCCACCACATTGTCGTCGCCGCCGTTGTTGGTGGCTCCGGTGGCACCGCCGGCAGCGCCGCCCATGTCGGGGCCGGGCTGAGCGCCAGCCTGGCTGTACAGCTTCTCGCTGACGGCGTAGAAGGCGCGGGTCAGACCCTCGGTGGCGTTCTTGATGGCCTGGGTGTCGGTGCCCTTCAGGGCCTCCTTGACCTTGTTGAGCTCGCCCTCGATGTTGGCCTTGTCGCCGGCATCCAGCTTGTCGCCCATCTCCTCCAGGGTCTTCTCAGTCTGATAGACCATCTGGTCGGCCTGGTTGCGGGTGTCCACTTCCTCCTTGCGGCGGGCGTCCTCAGCAGCGAACTGCTCGGCCTCCCGCACGGCCTTCTCCACGTCCTCCTTGGACATGTTGGTGGAGGAGGTGATGGTGATGTTCTGCTCCTTGCCGGTGCCCATATCCTTGGCGGTGACGTTGACGATGCCGTTGGCGTCGATGTCGAAGGTCACCTCGATCTGAGGCACGCCACGGCGGGCGGGAGCAATGCCGTCCAGGTGGAAGCGGCCCAGAGTCTTGTTGTACTGAGCCATCTCACGCTCACCCTGGAGCACGTGGACCTCCACGGAGGTCTGGTTGTCGGCGGCGGTGGTGAAGATCTGGCTCTTCTTGGCGGGGATGGTGGTGTTGCGCTCGATGAGCTTGGTCATTACGCCGCCCATGGTCTCAATACCCAGGGACAGGGGAGTGACGTCCAGCAGCAGCAGGCCCTTGACGTCGCCCACCAGCACGCCGCCCTGAAGGGCAGCGCCCATGGCCACGCACTCGTCGGGGTTGATGCCCTTGAAGCCCTCCAGGCCAGTGATCTTCTTCACGGCCTCCTGGACAGCGGGGATACGGCTGGAGCCGCCCACCAGCAGCACCTTGTGCAGATCGCTGGACTTCAGACCGGCGTCGTTCATGGCCTGGCGCACGGGGCCGGTGGTGGCCTCCACCAGGTGAGCGGTCAGCTCATTAAACTTGGCACGGGTCAGAGTCAGCTCCAGGTGCTTGGGGCCGGTGGCGTCAGCGGTGATATAGGGCAGGTTGATGGAGGTGGAAGTCACGCCGGACAGCTCGATCTTGGCCTTCTCGGCGGCCTCCTTCAGGCGCTGCATGGCGACCTTGTCGCCGGTGAGGTCGATGCCCTCGGCACGCTTGAACTCAGCGGCCATCCAGTCCATGACGCACTTGTCGAAGTCGTCGCCGCCCAGACGGTTGTTACCGGCGGTGGCCAGTACCTCGATGACGCCGTCGCCAACCTCCAGCACGGACACGTCGAAGGTGCCGCCGCCCAGGTCGTAGACCATGATCTTCTGGTCGCTCTCCTTATCCACACCGTAGGCCAGAGCGGCGGCGGTGGGCTCGTTGATGATACGCTTGACCTCCAGGCCGGCGATCTTACCGGCGTCCTTGGTGGCCTGACGCTGAGCGTCGGTGAAGTAAGCGGGGACGGTGATGACGGCCTCGGAGACGGTCTGGCCCAGGTAAGCCTCGGCGTCGGCCTTCAGCTTCTGGAGGATCATGGCGCTGATCTCCTGGGGGGTGTACTTCTTGCCGTCAATGTCCACCTTGTAGTCGGAACCCATCTCACGCTTGATGGAGATGATGGTGCGGTCGGGGTTGGTGATGGCCTGGCGCTTGGCCACCTGGCCCACCATGCGCTCGCCGTCCTTGGAGAAGGCCACCACAGAGGGAGTGGTGCGGTTGCCTTCGGCGTTGGGGATGACGACGGCCTCGCCGCCCTCCATGACGGACACACAAGAGTTAGTCGTACCAAGGTCGATACCAATAATCTTAGACATAATAATTCCTCCTAAATATATGGCAAATATGTTTTTACAAAGTAATATATGAATCAGTTGGCCACTTTCACCATGGCAAACCGAATGACCTTATCCCCGCAGACAAAGCCCTGCTGGAACACCTCCACCACCGTGTTTTCTTCGGCGGCGTCGTCCTCCACATGCATCACGGCGTTGTGGCGGTTGGGGTCGAAGGTCTCGCCCAAAGCGGGAATCAGCTCCACACCCAGGCCACTGAGGGCATCCTGGAGACCCTTCATGGTCATCTCCACGCCCTTGGCGTAGGCCTCGTCGGTGGTCTGCTGCTTCAAAGCCCGCTCCAGGTTGTCGTACACCGGCAGGAAGGCGGCCACGGTCTGAGCCTTGGCATTGGTCCAGGCGCTCTCCTTCTCCTTGGCGGTGCGCTTGCGGTAGTTGTCGTACTCGGCGGCCAGGCGCAGGTATTTCTCCTCGGCCTGGGCCAGCTTCTCGTCCACCTGGGGAGCCGCTTCTGCCTGGGCCTCCTGCTGAGGCTCAGCGGTGGTCTCTTCCACCTCTTGCTCCAGGTTCTCAGTATGTTCGGTATTCATTGTCTTTTCATCCATGGGGTACTATTCCTCCTTTTCGCCAATGGCTGGGGGAAGTCCGCCCTGCCCTCCAAAGAGCTTGGACAGGCCGTCTGCCACATAGGACAGCTTGGCGGCCACCTTGGCGTAATCCATGCGGGTGGGCCCCACCACACCGATGACGCCTTTCATGCCGTCTCCGATGTCGTAACTGGCCAGCACCACGCTGGTATCCTTTAATTCATCGGCCACATTCTCGGGCCCAATGAGGATTTTGGTGTTGTCTTCACTGAGGGCGGGCAGGTCCAGCACGTTGGCCAGGGACTGCTCCTCATTGAGGTAGCTCATGAGCTTCTGGGCTTTGTCCACGTCCCGGTACTCCGGGTGGTCTAAAATGTGGCTGGTTCCAGCGGTGTACACCGGGCCGTGCTCCAGGGCGTCCAGCACCTCCATGGCAAAGGACACCACCAGGGAGATGAGGCCGTAGGCGCTGCCGGCTGCGTGTTCCGCCACCCGCATCAGTTCGGGGGTCAGCTCCTCCAGGCTCTTGCCCACAAAGGAGGCATTGAGCAGGGTGGTGAGCATTTGCAGCTGGGGCTGGGACAGATCGGTGGGCAGGCGGATGAGCTTGTTTTTCACCACATTGCTGTCCGTCATCACCACCACGATGAATGAGTTGGTGTCCACCATGATGAGATCATAGCGTCGGATGGTGGTGCGCCGCCGTTCCCCCGCCAAGGCAAAGGCGGGATAGTTGGTCAGCTGGGACACCATGCGCCCGGCCTGGTCGATGACCTTGTCCAGCTCCTGCATTTTCAAATGCAGGGCATCGTTGATCTGCCTCGTCTCCTCCAGGCTCAGCCGCTGTTCCTCCATCAGCTCGTTGACGTACAGCCGATATCCCTTGGGGGACGGCACCCGTCCGGCGGAGGTGTGGGGCTGCTCCAGATACCCCATCTCGGTGAGGTCGGAGAGTTCATTTCGAATGGTGGCGGAGGATACCTTTAAATCCGCCAGTTCCAAAATCGCCTTGGAGCCCACCGGCTCGGCGGTGCGGATATAGCTTTCCACCACAGCCCGCAAAATTTTCTTTTTTCGTTCTGTCAGGTTCAAGCGGCATCCTCCTGTTCTCTCGTATTAGCACTCACTATCCCTGAGTGCTAAAGATACTGTACCACCACCCCCGTGAATTGTCAATAGTTCAGTTGTAAATTAAATGTGAATGGAAGTGGGGGATAAAACACCCAGGTTTTTTTGCAGTATTCCCAGCCGATTGCTAACAGTTCCCGGAAGCACGGGGGAATTTCACATTTGAGTCTTTTCATCGGCGGCCATTCGTAGTAAAATATGTATATCTATGTCTATGTTCACCTAGGAGGTCAACCGCTATGGAGCTTTTCACCGCTGCCACCGCCACGTCCTCCGCCTCTCCCAACCTGTTTGAGCGAATACAGCAGGGTTGGGACAGTGCGGTCACCGGGGTCGGCTGGTTCTTCACCAATCTCTCCCCCGCCTTTGTGTTTGCACTGGTGGGGATGGCCATTGTGGTGGCCTTTTTCGGGTACTATTGGTACTGTCTCAAGCCCCGGACCAACTCCCTGGAGTGGATTGCCATGTCCGAGGCCCAAACCCGGCGCAAATCCATGAGTCTCACCCTGCCCTACACCCCCATGGAGCGGTGCGACTGGATTCCCCTGGTGCTGGTGACGGTGCTCTACGCCATTACCGCCTTTTTCCAGCTGGGCAGCATGTCCGCCCCGGAGTCTTATGTCAAGTTCCAGCAGGGGGACTCCTACACCTTCTCCTTCTCCCAGCCTGTGAAGGTGGATGAGATCTCCTTCTATACCGCTCTGGGCACCGGCACTTACCGTCTGGAGTACACCAACAACGGCACCGACTGGAAGTGGGTGGACCTGGACCAGAACTACGCCACCTTATTTAAATGGGAAAAGGCGGATCTCAACCAGATTCCCGAGGGCTTGGACCAGCCCCCGGTGACCCTGGAGGCCACCACCTTCCGCATCACCGCCACCGAGGCCCCCCGGGAGGAGGGTGTGTGGCTGGCGGAGCTGGCCCTGTGGAGTGACGGCGAGCCCCTCATCCCCGACCATGTGGACGTGGGGGCCCAGGCTCTGTTTGACGAGCCAGAGGAGTGGACCACCAAGCAGACCTATCTAAACTCCACCTATTTCGACGAGATCTACCACCCCCGCACCGCCCTGGAGCACCTGAACAACATCTACCCCTATGAGGTCTCCCACCCGCCCCTGGGCAAGCTCATCATGTCCATTGGCATCGCCCTGTTCGGCATGGTGCCCTTTGGCTGGCGGTTTATGGGAACCCTGTTTGGGGTGCTCATGCTGCCCATTCTCTATGTGTTCCTGAAAAACTTCTTTGGCAAGACCCCGGTGGCCCTGTGCGGCACCTGTCTGTTCGCCTTTGACTTCATGCACCTGGTACAGACCCGCATCGGTACCATAGACACCTACGGGGTGTTCTTCATCCTGGTGTCCTACTACTTCATGTACCGCTGGCTGTGCTGCCCCGTGGGCTCCTCCCTGCGGAAAACCGCCGTGCCCCTGTTTTTGTGCGGACTGTTCTGGGGCATCGGCTGCGCCTGTAAGTGGACGGTGATTTACGCCGGGGCCGGTCTGGCGGTGATGTGGCTGCTGGGCCTGGTGTTCCGGTATCAGGAGTGGAAGCGGGAGCCTCAGGGCTTTGACTTCATCAGCTTTGTGCTCAGCACCACCTCCCTGTCCATCATCTTCTTTGTGCTCCTGCCCTCGGTGATCTACACCGCCTCCTACATCCCCTACGCCACCGCCCAGGGCAATCTCACCCTGGACAACCTGCTGAATGTAATGTGGAGCAACCAGGAGTTCATGCTCTCCTACCACCAGGGCGTCCACTCCACCCACCCCTACCAGTCCAGCTGGTATCAGTGGATTTTTGATGCCCGGCCCATCCTGTACTACCGGGACCTGGATCTGGCCAACACCGAGGGGGTCAAGAGCCTGTTTGCCTCCTTCAACAACCCCCTGGTGTCCTGGGCTGGCCTGCTGGCCTTCTTCGCCGTGGCCGTCCAGACCATCCGCCGCAAGTGCGGACGGGGGCTGTTCATCCTCATCGCTGTACTCTCCCAGTTCCTGCCCTGGCTGCCCATTGGCCGCACCCTGTTTGCCTATCACTACTTCCCCACCATCCTCTTCCTGGTCTTTGCCATCGCCTATCTCATGAACGACATGCTGGACCGACACAAGAAGGGGGCCAACCTGGCGGTGTACGGCTTCACCGGGTGCACCGTGGCGGTGTACGCCATCTTCTACCCCGCCCTCACCGGACTGTATATCCCCCTTTGGTATAGTGAAGTCTTCCTGCGGTGGTTCCCTTCGTGGCCACTTTAAGCCAAAAACTATGTAAGGCCGATAAGGGGGCTATCTTGTGTATCTCTGTGATTCCCATACCCACACCCGGATTTCCTTTGACAGCACCGCTTCCCTGTCTGACATGATGGCCGCTGCCGTGCAGGCGGGGGTCCAGGAGCTGTGTATCACCGACCACTGCGACCTGTTGGACGGGGACGGAAAGCCCTCCCCCACCTTCCCCTGGCAGGAGGCCCTGGACCAGTACCACACCCGGGGGAACACCCCCCTCACCGTGCGCCTGGGGCTGGAGCTGGGCTCCGCCCCCTGCGACCCCCAGGCCGCCCGGGCCATTCTGGCCCAGGCCGGGGAGGAGCTGGACTTTGTGCTGGGCTCCCTCCACAACTGGATCGGGGCCCAGAACAACCAGGACTTCTACTTCACCAACTTCACCGACGACCCGGCTCTGTGCCGCCAGGGGGTGGAAAACGCCCTCACCCACACCTGGGAACTGGTGAAGGATTACCCGGACTGCTACGACTCCCTAGCCCATATCATCTACCCCCTGCGCTACATGGCCCGGGACGGGCAGCACCTGACTCTGGAGCCCTTCCGGGAGCAGGTGGAGGAGATTTTCCGCCAGGTGGCAGGCAGCGGCCACGCCCTGGAGGTGAACACCTGCCGGGGCATGTCCCTGGCCGAGTGGCTCCCTCTTCTCCGCTGGTTCAAGGCCTGCGGCGGGGAGTTTGTCACCGTGGGCTCGGATGCCCACCAGCCCGAGCACATGGCCCTGGGGATTCCCGAGGCTCTGGCACTTTTGCAGGAGGCTGGGCTCTCCTATGTCACCACCTATCGGGGCAGACGCCCCGTGCCCCATAAACTTTAACAAAAAGGAGTTTGAACTATGAAAATTTCTCTCGGCTGTGATCACGGCGCCTTCGCTTTGAAGGAGCACCTGAAGGACTATCTGACCCAGAAGGGCCACGACGTGGTGGACTGCGGCACCTACTCCGCCGACAGCTGTGACTACCCCGTCTTCGCCAAGGCCGCCGCAGAAAAGGTGGCCAGCGGCGAGTGTGAGCGTGGCATTGTGCTGTGCACCACTGGCATCGGCATCTCCATCTCCGCCAACAAGGTCTGCGGCGTGCGCTGCGCTCTGTGCAGCGAGCCCTATTCCGCCGAGATGACCCGCCGCCACAACGACGCCAACATGCTGGCCATGGGCGCCGGCCTCATCGGCCAGAACATGGCCGACCGCATTGTGGACACCTTCCTCTCCACCGAGTTTGAGGGTGGCCGCCACCAGCGCCGGGTGGACCTGATGATGGACATCGAGAACGCCTAATTTCATCCAAAAGTATTAGGAGGTGTGAGCCGCTGGCTCACACCTCCTTTTTTTCACATTGTTCCGCCAACAGTCTCTCGTAGCGTCTTTTGGCCGACATACTCCCGCCAAAATACCGCCGCCAGATTTCCATACGTTCCTCCCAGCTTCTCGCTTGCTGTTGCAGTCCCTCCACATACTCCAACACCTTGCGGTGATACACCATCTCATAGGTGTGCCGGGCTTTTTCCGGCGTGATGCCAAACTCCCTGCCGATGGCCCGAAAGCTAGCTTTCCCCTCCTCCCGCATGGTCACAATGCGGGAAATCTCCTCTTCTCCCAGCTCCGCCGGACAGGGCGGCAGTTTCTCTAAAATCTCCTGGGGTGTCCCCGGCTCCCCCGCCCGGTACCTCTCCAAAATCTCCCCATAGGTCTTGTCCAGATACCCACAGGCATAGGGATAATTTTGATAGCACTCCATAGCTGTGGAAAATTCTTTCCGCACCTGTGTGGTGTTCTCATGGCCCAGGGCAATAGCAATATGGCGAATGTACAGGCGCACCTGTCGCACCTTCATTTTGGCGTACTGCTGCCGGACACGGGCGGGAGAAACACTCAATTGGCTGGCTATGGCGGTGAAACTTTGGTTTTGCTGCTCCCGAAGCAGCAAAACCTGGTAGCCTGTTTTGTCCTCCTGCAAGGTGCTATATGGTATATCTGTCATCTTCATATTACCGCCCTCCCGCAACGCTTACCTGCAATACAGGTATTTATAATATCATATACAAGTATTCTTTACAACACTCTGCGGTAGAATTTATTCGGGAGTGTGGTAATATGCTGCGATTAAAACAACTGCGTGAGGAACGGCATCTCAGCCAAGCGGGACTGGCTCTAAACCTCAATCTGTCTCAATCCACCGTCAGCGCCTACGAAGTGGGGGATCGAACCCCAGATTTGGAAACCCTCGTGGCGATTGCTCAATTTTTCGGCGTATCTCTGGACTACTTGGCCGGACTCACTGAGCAAAAGCGGCTGATGGCCCAGAGCGATTTGACCCCGGAGGAACTGGCACATCTGTATGCCTATCGGCAGTTGAACCGCCGCCAGCAAGAGCGGGTGGAGGCTTATATGGATGGTCTGCGGGACAGAGGTTAATTTTTAACGCATAAAGGAGGAAGCAGAACTTGCTTCCTCCTTTTGTAGTTCTAAAATTTTCATCATCATTTGAGCACAAGAGCTGCAATGATCGCTACTGCTGTACTGGAGAGAGTGCCTACCAAATAACGCTCGGCAAATCCCTGTTCATTGAGCTGTTTGTATCGAGCCAAGCTTTTGGCTGTCAGCACGAAACCGATAGCGCCAATCTCTCCACATAAAACTAGAATCGCAATGATGATTCTCTCCAGCTTACCAATGATATTCCCTACAGCAGGCTCTCTTTTCCCCTGTGTATACTTTTCACCCGTGGCACATAGAGTCACTTTTTGAACAAACACAGAGGCAGGCTGTAAGATAATCACAAAGAGCAGAAAATAGCGCAGTATTTCCTCCAGTGACACCGGACCCGGCCATGTTGAAATCCACGCTCTCGTATGTATTCCTAAATCGAATTTCCACACCATAGCACAGATGATTCCCACATGAAGCACTTGATCTATTACAAAAGAGCCAAAGCCAAAAACAGGTGTATCGTATTGTTTGTCCAGCCATATGCGCAGTGCATCAATAGCCAGATGTGATGCGGCTATCACCACAACTGGAATCCATGCGATATGGGCGGGCATCCACACAAATGCCGCTACCCCCACCACACATCCATATATGAAGGCATGCAGCCACAGGTATCTGAGATACTTGGTCTTTTTTTCTGCGCATTGCTTAGATTGTAGCATAAAATCCGAAATAAAGTGCGCTATGAGTAGAATCCACAGACTGTTCATCAACACATTCACCCGATCTCTCTCATTTCTTTTAGTGCAGCCAGAGCCATATTTCTAGCTGAAAACACCTCTGCCGCCCTGAGGGTTTTCTCAATACTCTGCCGATTCATCCCCAATACGTTGGCCAATTGAGTGGGAATCCCCCGTTGCTTCCCTCTAGTGATATAGAAGAAGTCTTTTAACCCCTCTTCTTCCCTGAGAAGCACAACACCTACATTCTCCAATGCTCCCCTGTTGAGTCGGTCAAACGGAAGCGATTTGTTCACTCTCCCAATTTCATGGTCAAATCCGTTTTTTCTCTGTAGAAGTCCCTCAGCTTCCAAAAATTTTGCAGGCATATGTTCTGAAGTCTTCTTTTCCAATAGTGGGAACATCCATTCAGTTAAAAGTGCAAGTTGGTTTTGGTATATACTACGCCTTTCTGCCATAGCAGACAAGTGTCCAATCAAAGCATTGATCATATAGTCCCGATCAGCTGAATAGAGTAAAATTTCATTTTCCTCCCCATCCTGGGTACGTTCAATGGCATATCTTGCGTTATGATAGGCAGTACCATCCTGGCTAGTACTCCCCTGCCCTTCCATACGGACTTCCCAATCACCTACTCCTATCCCAGCTCGAAGCTTCACGGGATGCAGAAAGAGTTCAAACATGCGAAAATACAGATATGCATTTTCTGAACTATCAAACAATCCTTGCACTTCATCCCCGGCACTAAACGCCATCTCTCGTACCAATTCTTCACGAAATATTTCATTTAGAACCTCTAATACATCTGAAATGTAGTGCTGGATAAGTTTTCGCTCCCATTGTAAATAGCTTCTCGATTTTTTTAAATCAATCATCAATGCGGCATACGCATAACTTCTATGCATCCCCCATCACCTCGAAATTAGTATATCACTATTTTATTCAAAAGCAACTATTTTCGGCTGCGAATCCAAAATGCAGCTAAAAACGGTTGCTTTTTAAAGTTCAAAAAGGCCGGTGTCACGAAGACACCGGCCTTTCAAAATCATATTGGGGCGATCTCTTAGTACATGCCGCCCATGTCGGGAGCGGGAGCAGCGGGAGCGGGAGGCTCGGGCTTGTCGGCCACCAGGGCCTCGGTGGTCAGCAGGGTGGCAGACACGGAGGCGGCGTTCTCCAGAGCGGAACGGGTCACCTTGGTGGGATCCACGATGCCGCTGGCGATCATGTCGCAGTACTCCTCCTTGTAGGCGTCGAAGCCGTAGCCCACCTGACCGGCGGTCTTCACCTTCTCCAGCACCACGGAGCCGTCGATACCGGCGTTGGTGGCAATCTGCTTCATAGGCTCAGCCAGAGCCTTGGCGACGATCTTCACGCCGGTCTTCTCGTCACCCTCCACGGTGTCCAGCAGGGCCTCCACGGCGCCGATGGCGTTGACGTAGGCAGTGCCGCCGCCAGCCACGATGCCTTCCTCCACGGCGGCACGGGTGGCGTTGAGGGCGTCCTCAATGCGCAGCTTCTTCTCCTTCATCTCGGTCTCGGTGGCAGCACCCACACGGATGATGGCCACGCCGCCAGCCAGCTTGGCCAGGCGCTCCTGAAGCTTCTCACGGTCATAGTCGGAGGTGGTGTTCTCGATCATGTGACGGATCTGAGACACACGGGCGGCGATGTTCTCGGTGGCGCCAGCGCCGTCCACGATGATGGTGTTCTCCTTGGACACCTTCACCTGACGGGCAGTGCCCAGCATGGTCAGGTTGGCCTCCTTCAGGTCCATGCCCATGTCGGTGGACACCACGGTGCCGCCGGTGAGGATGGCGATATCCTCCAGCATCTCCTTGCGGCGATCGCCGAAGCCGGGGGCCTTGATGCAGCACACATTCAGGGTGCCGCGCAGCTTGTTGACCAGCAGGGTGGACAGGGCGTCGCCCTCCACGTCCTCAGCGATGATCAGCAGCTTCTTGCCGCTCTGCACCACCTGCTCCAGCAGGGGCAGCAGCTCCTGGATGGAGGAGATCTTCTTATCGGTGATGAGGATATAGGGGTCGTCCAGCACGGCCTCCATCTTCTCGGTGTCGGTGACCATGTAGGGGGTGATGTAGCCACGGTCCAGCTGCATGCCCTCCACAACCTCAGAGTAGGTCTCGGCGGTCTTGGACTCCTCCACGGTGATGACGCCGTCGTGGGAGACCTTCTCCATGGCCTCGGCGATCAGGGAGCCGATGGTGTCGTCGCCGGAAGAGATGGCGCCGACACGGGCGATGTCAGAGGTGCCGGAGACGGGCTTGGAATTCTTCTTGATCTCCTCGATGGCAGCGGTGGTGGCCTTGGCAATGCCCTTCTTCATGACCATGGGGTTGGCGCCGGCGGCCAGGTTCTTCAGGCCCTCACGGATGATGGCCTGAGCCAGCAGGGTGGCGGTGGTGGTACCGTCGCCAGCCACGTCGTTGGTCTTGGTGGAAACTTCCTTGACGATCTGAGCGCCCATGTTCTCGAAGGGGTCGTCCAGCTCGATCTCCTTGGCAATGCTCACACCGTCGTTGGTGATGAGGGGAGTGCCAAACTTCTTATCCAGCACCACGTTGCGGCCCTTGGGACCCATGGTGATCTTCACGGTATCAGCCAGCTGGTTGACGCCACGCTCCAGAGCGTGACGGGCTTCCTCACCGTAGCAAATAATCTTAGCCATAATTCAATTACCTCCGTAAGAAAAACTCAATTAGTCCTCGACAATGGCCAGAATGTCATTCTGACGAACAATGTTATACTCCTCGCCGTCCACTTTGACCTCAGTGCCGGAGTACTTGCTGGTGAGCACCTTGTCGCCCACCTTCACGGTCATGACGACTTCCTTGCCGTCCACCACGCCGCCGGGGCCAACGGCCACAACTTCGGCCATCTCGGGCTTCTCCTTGGCGCTGGCGGTGAGAATGATGCCGCCCTTGGTGGTTTCCTGGGCCTCCATGGCCTTCAAGATCACACGATCTGCCAGAGGTTTCAGAGTCATAATTGGTTCCTCCTTATATCAATCCAATGGTTTACGGTTTCATGGGTTAGCACTCATTTTATCCGAGTGCTAACTCTAGATAAGATAATAACCGTTTCACTCCAAAAAATCAACCCCTATTTTTGAGAAATAGAGGTTGAGTGAAAAAAATTCATCTTTTGTTCACAAGGCGACAGGGAGAGTGCTAATTCGCCCCTTCCATCCGGGGCTGATAGCTGAGGCCCTGGGGATAGAAGAAATTCACCCTTTTGTCGGATAGGCGGATGTGGTAGCGCTGCTCTCGCAGCACCTCTCCGTCCACCACCGCCACCAGGGGCTGGGGGGCAGTGATGACAAACTCGGTGCCCTCCACGGCGGTGATGAGGTCGGGGTGCTGACGATAACGGCCCTTGGCGTACTCTCCCACCAGGCGGAAGAAGGTCCGGCGGCTCACCTTGGGCACCACCAGCATCTCCAGCTTGCCGTCGTCGGGGAGGTTGTCCCCCACAGGCATAAAGCCTCCACCGTAGTGGCGGCCATTGCACACGCATATAATGGTGGTCTCTCCCTCATAGGCATACTCCCCTGCCTCCACCCGGGTTTGGCGGCTGATGCCTCGAAAGAGCACATGTTCCACCAGAGAGAGAATGTAGGCCCCAATGCCCCGCACCAGGGGCAGGCGGCGGTACTTGTGCACATCGGCGGCAATGCGGGCGTCCACCCCGGCGCAGAAGATATCCAGGCCCAGCTTGCCGTTACACTCCATCAGGTCCATGGCCACCTGGGGTCCCCGGCTGAGTTCCTCCAGCTGAGAAAATTTTTCCTTATTCTGCGGTCCAAAGATTTTCAAGAAGTCATTTCCGGTGCCCAAAGGCACGTTGGTCACCGCCACATGGTCAAAGCCCGCCGCTCCGTTGACCACTTCATTTAAGGTACCGTCCCCGCCGCAGGCGTAGATGCGCAGGGGCTCGCCCCGCTGGGCGGCGGCCCGGGCAATGTCACAGGCCTCCTCCTGGCGCTGGGTGTGTACTACCTCACAGTCCAGGTCCAGCTCTTGAATCTGCTCCAGCAGCTCCCCCTCGTTGCCGGCCTTTCCGGCGGCGGGGTTTATAACAAATAAATGTTTCATCCCATTCTCTCTCCGTCACTTCACGCCGTACTGGAACAGGTCGCACTTGAGCATGCCGTTGTACAGCTTCCGCTTTTTGTCCGCCTTCTTCCCGTAGGTGCGCTCAAACTCGGTGTGAGAGGACAGAATGGACACCTGCCAGCCGTCGGGGAACTTGTCCATGGCCCGGCCAAAGGCCCGGTACAGCTCCTCGGCCTCCCGCTTCTCCATCAGCCGCTCTCCGTAAGGGGGATTGGTGACCACCCGTCCCCGCAGACCGCCCCAGTGGAACCGGGTGGCGTCTGCCACTTCAAAGGACACCACGTCGTCCACCTCGGCCAGCTGGGCATTGTGCCGGGCCAGCTCCACCGCCTGGGGGTCAATGTCGCCGCCCCAGATCTCATAGTTTCCATCGAACTCTCCGTCCATGGCCTCGTCGGCGGCGTCCAGCCACAGCCCGGAGGGCAGCTGGGCCCACTTCTGGGAGGAAAAGGAGCGGTTCAGGCCGGGGGCCCGGTTCTTGGCAATGAGGGCGGCCTCAATGGCGATGGTGCCGGAGCCGCAGAAGGGATCACAGAAGGGGTCTTTGCCCTTATAGCGGGACAGGGCCACCATGGCCGCCGCCAAAGTCTCCTTCAAGGGGGCGGCCACGCCCTGGGCCCGGTAGCCCCGCTTGTACAGGCCCTCGCCGGAGGTGTCCAGCATCAGGGAGGCCCGGTCCTTAAAGATGGCAAACTGGACCTGGTACAGCACCCCCGTCTCCGGCAGGGTCTCCAGCCCGTGCACCTTGCCCAGACGCTTGGCAATGGCCTTTTTCACCATGGCCTGGCAGGTGGGCACGGCGTGGAGGGCGGAGTTGATGGCATAGCCCTTCACCGGGAACTTGCCCTCCCGGGGGATAAACTCCTCCCAGGGCAGCGCATAGGTGCCCTCAAAGAGGGCCTCAAAGTTGGGGGCCATAAACTCCCCCAGGAGAATGAGCACTCTTGCACCGGTGCGCAGGTTCAAATTCAGCCGGGGAATGTCCTTCTTGGTGCCGGTGCACAGCACCCGGCCGTTTTCCGCCCGCACGTCGGCAAGGCCCAGCTTCTTCACCTCGTAGCTCACCAGGCTCTCCACCCCCAGCAGGGTGGGAATGACAAATTGCAGTTTCCCGTCCATATCTCGTCCTCTCCGGGGGTTCCCCCTGTTGGCTTCAAATAGCCATAATCTTTTCTATTATACCCAATTTGACACGCTATGACAAGGACTATAATTTTTTGATATTTTGCTTAATGGTTACAAATTGTAGTGGTATCGCCGCAAGGCATGTGCTATACTACGCCCAAAGGAGGTGACCAGTATGGACACTGTTTATCAAATTGTCTGGCTGGCGCTGCTCATCATCTTCGCAGTCGCTGAAGCCGCCACCGTGGGCCTGACGTCCGTGTGGTTTGCCCTGGGCTCTCTGGGTGCACTGGTGTGTGCCCTGGCCGGAGGCAACATCTGGCTGCAACTGGGCATTTTCATTGTGCTCTCCCTGGTATGTCTGGTGGCTCTGCGCCCCCTGGCCAAAAAATACCTGAATAACCGGGTGGAACCCACCAACGCCGACCGGGTCATTGGGCAAGAGGCCCGGGTCACTCAGGACATCGACAACATCCAGGGCACCGGCGCCGTCACCATCGGCGGTGTGACCTGGACCGCTCGCAGTGAGCACGACACCCCCATCCCCGCCGGGGCCATGGTACGGGTGCTGCGCATAGAAGGTGTCAAAGTTATGGTTGAAAAGAGTAAGGAGGAAGTTAAATGAACGAATTGTTGGCTCTGGCCATTCCTGTGGCCGTCATCATCATCATTCTGCTGGTCATTGCCGCCAACGTCAAGGTAGTGCCCCAGTCCAAAGCCATGGTGGTGGAGCGTCTGGGTGCGTTCCGTGCCACCTGGAGCGTGGGTCTCCACTTCAAAATCCCCTTCATTGAGCGGGTGGCCAAAGTGGTGTCCCTGAAGGAGCAGGTTGTGGACTTTGCCCCCCAGCCCGTCATTACCAAGGACAACGTGACCATGCAGATCGACACCGTTCTGTATTTCCAGATCACCGACCCCAAGCTGTATACCTATGGTGTGGAGCAGCCCCTGAGCGCCATTGAGAACCTCACCGCCACCACCCTGCGTAACATCATCGGCGATCTGGAGCTGGACCAGTCCCTCACCAGCCGGGACCACATCAACACCCAGATGCGCTCCATCCTGGACGAGGCCACCGACCCCTGGGGCATCAAGGTCAACCGTGTGGAGCTGAAGAACATCATGCCGCCCCGGGACATTCAGGAGTCCATGGAGAAGCAGATGCGGGCCGAGCGGGAGCGCCGGGAGGCCATTCTCCAGGCCGAGGGCCAGAAGCAGTCCCAGATCCTGGTGGCTGAGGGCGAAAAGCAGTCCGCCATTCTCCGGGCTGACGCCGCCAAGCAGGCCAAGATCATGCAGGCCGAGGCGGAAAAGACCGCCCGCATCCTGGCCGCTGAGGCTGAGAGTGAGGCCATTTTGAAGGTGCAGCAGGCCACTGCCGACGCCTTGAAACTCTTGAACGAGGCCGCCCCCAACTCCGAAGTGCTCCAGCTCAAGGCTCTGGAGGCCTTCCAGAAGGCCGCCGACGGCCGTGCCACCAAGATCATCATCCCCAGCGAGATCCAGGGACTGGCTGGCCTGTGCGCCTCTGCCAAGACGGTGTTTGACTCCGTGACCCCCAATCCCGCCGCCCCGGCTCCCACCCAGAAGGCTCCCACCCCCAAGCCCTGAGGAAGGCCAGGACTTCCCTATAACACCCACAGCAAACGCTCCTGGAATCCCAGCGATTCCAGGAGCGTTTATCGTGTCGAACCAGTTCGACACGATTCTCAAAAATGCCAGCATTTTTTCGAAGAGTTGCAGCCCGCTGCATGCATAATCGGGTCAAAGGACGACCCGATTCCACACTGGCGGGCTGAGAAGTGTTTTTTCCGATGCGCATGTCCCCGGAAAAAACGGATTTTGATTGATTTTCCCGCCCTCAGGCGGGAAAACTCTGCCGAGGGCTTTTTGTCGCTGCAATTTGTCGTTATCCATTTTATTTTGACGTTATCGTCACAAAATCCCATTTTCAATACATGTATAAAGGAAGGTGACACGGAATGTTGTATGACGTTGTCCCCATTCAGACCCGTTATCGAGGCATTGGGCGGTGTCTGGACGGCGCCGATTTCTACCCCAATGAGTCCAAAACTGATGTTTCCCAGCTGCTGAGCCAGTACACGCAATCCCTGGACCAGTGGCAGAATCCCCCTTCCCAACAGGGGCTAGCCAAACTGATGGAACTTTGCTCCCTGCTGCGGCAATTTCATTTCCCCTGTGAGGTCATTGTGTACGACTCCACCCCTTTAGAGCGGGCCTACGGCTATGGGCTGGAGTTTTTAGGGGTAGACGTGGCCCATAATCTGGAGGAGTCCCTGCTATATGGCGAGGTTCCCGAGGAGGCAGAGGAGTTTCTCAACGAGCACGGCCTGTGCTCCCGCACCGAGGACGTGGCGCAGATCCTCCCGCTGCTGGACTGCGGCGATGACGATAAGGACTGGGGCCCCTGCTATGTGTACGCCGTCTCCAACCAGAGAAACACCGGCCCCCGGGACATTCCAGACATCTACCGGAAGCCCCTGCAAAAGGAGATCATGCACCTGCATTTTGACAGCGTGTACCGGGACCTGTCCATGGTGTCCTATGAGTTCTCCTTTGACCACCTGTCCCACGACTTCCCCAAGGTCAACAGCCTGACCATGTACGCCTTTCTCATGTACGTCATCTCCCAGGAGGAGAGCCCGGACAAGCACCTGGCCATCTGCAACTATCTGACCTTTATGGACCCCTATATTCTGGGGGCGGATTCCCTCATCCGCTGGCACCTCATTCGTGCCCTGGAGCTGGACCCGGAAAACCAGGAGGTGCTGCGTTGGATTCTCTTCTATGACGGCAACCCGGACTGCCCCTTCTCCCAGGCGCAGCTGGAGGAATACCGCCGGACACTCAAAAACATACCGTTAGGAGAAAAGAATATATGAACATACGCCTACACGGAGTACTCCCCGAAAAATTGGGGATGCACGTTATGCACCATGGAAACCGGATGGATTTGTCCCCGGATGCCCCGGTGGAAGTGGACGTGGCAGAGGGTGAAACCCTCACCCTGGTCCAAGACCCGCCCTTAACAACCAAATGGAAGGTCTTGGCCGCCCTGGGCGTTGTGATCACTGCCCCCTTGCAGGCCGCCCTGCATTTCGGCGACACCAAATGGGATGACGTGATGCCCTACCGCCTGGGCGCTGTGCTCCGCCCCACCAAAGACGGCTCTTGCACCGTCCAAGTCACCAAGTCGAACAAAGCCCTGCATCCCCCAAAACTGGAGATCACGGGGGATGGCGTGGTCCTGGAGACGTCCACCTGTGAGCCCACTCCTCAAGTGCTCCATCAGGCATTCTTCATCCATATGTGCCGTGTGTTTGGGCTGCTCCTGTGGGCCCTGGTCCTGTTTGGTGCTCTCTTTTATGGGGCCATGACCCAGAACAACACCGTGGCCGCCGCCATCTGCGCCGTGGTAGCCCTGGCCCTGGTGCTGGTGTGCGGGTACATCGGCATCTATAACCGGAAGGTGCTGCGCCGGGATTTGGAGCGTTTGCGGGAAATCGGCGGGCATCACTAGGGCATCACAGGAGGTACACCAATGCTACAGCTCCAACCGGACAAAGACGGCCTTCAAACCCATTTGGGCCGCCGCCATTCATCCCATGCACACCTGAATTTTGGGAGGACGATGATATGCAGCAATTACAGTTGAAACATATCTACAAGTATCCGGCATACGATCTGGTGCCCTCCCCCGACGGCAAATTTCTAGCCGTGTCAGGGGATCGGTGTATTCGTATTTTCTCCCTTCCCGCCATGGCTCTGGAGAAAACCATTTATGTGCGCGACCCCAGCTCCATGGCCTATCTACACGACGGCTCCCTGCTGATCCTCAATACCACCGGGGGCTTGTTCCACTGGCGGGACAACACCCTCCACTCCCTGGGCCATTGGCCGGATCACCTGTGGAGGGAACGGCCCATCTTCCGCTGTGGGCCGGACAGTGTCGTCTTGGGGTACGATGAGGGCGTGTGTCGGTACTGCCTTTCCACGGGACAGTTTACCCCCATCTATACCTGTCCAGATAAATTCCTGTATTTCGCCGGGGTGGCAGATGGTCTGCTCCACTTCCTGATCCATGATAGGGAAAAAAACTGGGACTTCCCCTCCTATGTGGTGATGGACCCACAGGGTACGATACACAGCTGTTCGGTGGTAGACCGCAAAATTGACTGTCGGAACATCTCCCGGCCAGGGATCATAGATGGGGGATATCTTGCCATGACCTTCTTCGGTAAACATCCCATCTTAGGGGGAAGTGTCTTGTATCTCATCTCCCAGGATGGTCACACCACGGAGATCGACTTGCCGAAACATTTCCGCTGTTCCCCCTGCATCTCTGTGGTGGGGTCCAGCCGCTATCTGGCCGTTCCCAACGACTTTCACCATGATCTCATCATTCTGGACCGCAAGGATGCGAGCACCTGGTTTTATATTCCCACGGAGGAGTTGTATCACACCAGTAAAGTCACCCAGCTCTCCGACTGCCTCTTCCTGTCCGATACGGAATTTTTGGTTGGGACCTGGACCAGACTGTTCCGGTATGAGATCACACAGCCATAATTAGAACGGGCCTGTTGCACATGATTGGGTTGCAGCAGGCCCGTTCTCTCCACTCCCAGCCCATGGAGGTCCCCCCTATACCACCCGTCGGAACTGTGTTAAAATAGGGGAAAAAGAGAAAACGGAAGGAGGGACCGGTCACATGGAGCATGTGGAGTCCTTTTTGGCTCAGCTGTACCACCGGGAATATCCCGTCCTGTATCGGGTGGCCTATCGCCTGACGGGCAGCCGGGACGATGCCCAGGACATGATACAAAAGACCTTCCTCTTGGCCATAGCCCAACAGGAGGAGCTGGAACGGCACCCCAACCCCGGGGGCTGGCTGGTGGTAACCTTGAACAATCTGGTAAAAAATGAGCGGCGGCGCATGGCCCACCAGGCGGAGATTCCCCTGGAGGATGTGTCCCAATTCCCCGCCCAAGAGCCGGACATCCCCTTCGGGGAGTCCCTCCCCGATGGTCTGTCCCAGGAGGAACAGCAGCTTTTGAGCTGGAAATATGAGCTGGAGCTGGATCATCAAGAGATGGCCCGGCGGCTGGGCATCTCCCCGGCGGCCTGCCGGGCCCGGCTGTCCCGGCTGTTGAAAAAATGCCGGGACTTGATGGAGGCCCCGCCGGAACCCGAAAAAAAGAAATTTTCCAACCATGTCACAAAACCGTCCTCCCAATACATGAATAGGGTGAGGGCGGGGAAAGGAGGCACCCATGGCTGAATACGATGAACGCATCCGGCGTCTGCATCCCGTTCCCAACCGGAGCGAGTTGGAACAGCTCTCCCCGGAAGAGCTGGCCCAAGCCATGGAGCAGGCTCTGGACGACATGACCGAGGACACCTACGACCAGGCGGTCATCGACGCCTACCTGGATGCCCTGGACGCCAAAGCCCCCATGCCGGAAGCCCCCGATGTGGAGGAGTCCTACCAGCAGTTCCAGGAAATGCTGACCCAGGCCCTCCCCTCTGAGGAGTCCCCTCGCCCCCGGCGGCGGGGCAGAGTGCTGCGCATGACCCTGCGGGTGACGCTGGCCGCTGCCTTCCTGTTTGGATGCCTGGTGGCGGCTCAGGCCTCAGGCGTGGATGTGTTTGGCGCTGTGGCCCGGTGGACGGAGGATACCTTCTGGATGGATTTGCCCTCCACGCCCCCCACTCGTCTCTGGTACAAAAGATTTCTGGATCAACTGGCTACGGTGGATTTGACCGCCAAGGACTTGCCCACCTGGCTGCCAAACGGCTACTGGGTCGGGCCGACGATCAAGGTTACCCACGGCTCTTCCACAGGAATTGCCCCATTTGATTCCGCTTTTATCAATTTTGAAGGCCCCGACCTGAAAAACCAAATCACGTTGAGCATCCTGACCCATTTGGATACGGATGAGATGGAGTTTCTCTCCATGGAAAAAGACGATACTCCGGTCGCCGTCTATAAAGTCAACGACAAGACCGTGTATTTCTTCTCTGACGGCAAAGATGCAAAGGCAGTCTGTCAGTATGGAGATGTGTTCTACTTCCTGGAAGGGGCTGTGACCGAGGATATGATCGAGCCGTTCTTTGGCTCCATCGGACAGGCCCCATGACCCCCCTCACCATGGAGAAATCAACTATGAAATTCACAAAAATATCCCGCACCCTGTGTGCGCTCTGCGCTGTCGCCCTTTCCATCCTCTGTGTCTGTGTCCCTGGATCTTCCTTCACCTATCGTGGCGGCGAACATGGAATCGTGACATTAAATGACTGGGACTATGATTTTTTCACATATATAGACACGAACCTCATGACAGGAGAGTACCAGTCCGTCTGCATCTCGGATGCCGCTGTGATCCGTGTCCATCACAATCTGTACGTCCAGTGGTTCACCAAATACCATGGTGTTGTGACTACTCTGGACGGGTTACGCAGTACAGAGACTCCAATGTACGGCACCTCTCGATCCGACAGGGTCCCCTTTCCTACCGGAACATCAAAGAATGTGAAGTATGCCAGAGTGGAGGCCAGCATCACCATACGGGGCGATACCGTTGTTACCTCTGAAATTGCTCTGAACGCCAGAGCCAAACGCCCCACCGTTTTCCAACCCGTTTCAGAAAGGCGATGGTACGATGCTGCGGCACATTGGCAAACTCATAGGCCCAGTCCTTCTCTCCCTGTCTCTGCTTATCTGCCTGGGTGGCTGCCTGCAAAGCTCCCCAAGGCCCCAGGCCTCCCCATCCAGCTCTCTGGGACATAGCCAAGCCATCCATGGCACGGTGCCCCCAGAGGAGAACCGAATGTTTTCCGTCCCCTCTGTTTCCTGGTATTCTTCCCAGGACGGAACGGGATTTTATGTGCCTGAACACAGCCTTCTCTACTATTACGACCCGGATTCTAGGACCAAAATACCCCTTTGTTCCCAGAGTGGATGCGCCCACTCCAACCAGAGCTGCCAAGCCTATCTGGCAGAAAATGTCCAGGGTTTCGTGACTTACCAAGGCGCATGGTATGTGCTGGCTCTGGAGGAGGGCTCCCAGGCGGTGCTGTGGAAGATCGACCCCCAGAACCACCAGCGCACCAAGCTGTGCAGCATTGTCCCGGAGCATGACCAAGAGGCTTATTACTTTTCCTCCGGCTTTGTCTCCCACGGCTATGCCTATCTGAATTTACAGCATCAGCTGGTTTGGAACGACGAGGTGGTAGAGGAGTCCTCCCTGATTCGGGTCCATCTGACCGATGGAACCACGGAAACCCTGGTGGAAGATGTGCCCGTCACCTTTTTGGGAGCGGGAGAGGACCGGGTGCTGCTGGCGGTGGAGACCTTTGCCGTACCGCCACTCAGCGAAGAGGAGTATCGGAAGCAGCACCCCAATGGAAATTACTACACCTATCTGCAACTGCAGCTGTCTGAATACGGCAGCGGCGGCGTGGAACTGCGGGAATATACCCCGGATATGACCAGCTATCAGGTCCTCACCAAGGGCAACGTCTGGGTCAGTCCCACACTGTTTCTCACCCGCTACGGCGACTACACCCTCTACGCCGTGGATCATACCCTGTATCTCTTTGACCTCTCCACCGGGGAGAGCCGCCCCGTGGTACATGAGGGCATCCTGCGAAACTTCATGATGATCGCCGGACAAATCGTCTATCTGACCCGAACCCCAGGCAGTGGGACTCTGGCCATCTGTCATACCGCCATGGAAGGCGGCCCTGTCCACCAGTTGGAAAACAAAGGAGCGGAGGATAGCGCTGTGTTCTCCTTCTCCGGCGAGTGTAAGGACTACATCTACGGGATCTACAGCGGAGAAGATGGCGACCACAAAGCTTTGCTGACCAAAGAGGACTATTTCGCCGAACGGTATGAAAATATAATCCCTGTCTCCTGATGGGAAACACTGCTCCAACGGTACAGAAAGGTGTTGAGATTATGAAACGACAGTTTGGAACAACCATCGGCACAGCCCTCCTCTCCCTGGCCCTGCTCACCTCCCTCACCGGCTGCCTGCAAACTGCCCAGATGCCCCCATCCTCCCAGCCATCCCAAACCGGGACAGTCTCCCAAGTGGAGAACGCCATCCCGCCAGAGGAAAATCGGTGCTTCTCCTCCCCTGTTATATCGTGGGATACTTCTCCGGACGGGAAAGGGTTTTACCGACCGGGTGACCATATTCTGGAGTACTACAGCATAGAAACCAAGACCCAGTTTCCTTTGTGCTCTCAGAGCGGCTGTTCCCATTCCGGTGAGAGCTGCCAAGCTTGGCTGGGAAACCAGATTCAAGGGTTTGCCGCTTATCGGGATCTGTGGTATGTGCTCTCTGTGGAAGAAAGCACTCATGCCGTATTATGGCAGATCGACCCCCAGACTCACCAGCGCACCAGGCTGTGCGACATCGCCCCCCAAGACGACGGGGACAACTATTACTTCTCCTCTGGCTTTGTGGCCCACGGCTATGCCTATCTGCATTTGAATCATCAACTGTTCTGGGAAGATCAGGTGGTGGAGGAGCCCTCCCTAATCCGGGTGAACCTCACCGACGGGTCTGTGGAGACCCTGGTGGAAGATGTCCCCGTCACCTTCCTGGGGGCAGGCGAGGATCGGGTGCTGCTGGCCGTGGAGACCTTCGCCGTTCCGCCTCTCAGCGAAGAGGAGTACCTGAAGCAGCACCCCGATGGAAACTATTACGTCTACCTTCAGAACCAGCTGGCGGAGCACGGCAGCGGCGGTGTGGAGCTGCGGGAGTACACTGTAGACCTGTCCAACTACCAGGTGGTCGCTAAGGGCAACGTCTGGGTCAGTTCCACCCAATACCTCTGTCGGTACGGAGACTACACCCTCTACGCCGTGGACGATACTTTATACGTCTATGACCTCTCCACGGGCGAAAGCCGAACGGTGTCGGAGGAAGGGGATCTAATAAACTTTTGCTTCACTGCTGGCCAGATCCTGTACCTGGTTCAAACTCCTGATTTCTTCGTCCGCTACACCGATGTCGAGGGCGGTCCCACATACACCTTGGAAAACGAGGGAAGCCAGGAAATTATCGTGTTCGCCCCCTCTGGAGAGTGCCAGGATTATCTCTACGGTCTATACAGCGGCAAGCTTGGGGATAAGGAGGGTCTTCTCACCAAGGAGGACTATTTCGCCGAGCGATATGAAAATATCATCCCCATCTCTTAACGCTGGGACACATTCCTGAATACACATGAAAAGGCGATGAGATCATGAAACACGCTTGGAAAACTCATGTTGGAGTAGCCCTCCTCTCCCTGTCCCTGCTCACCTCCCTCACCGGCTGCCTGCAAACCGCTCAGACGCCTCAGGCCTCCCAGCCCGGTTCCCAGGGACAGACCCAAACGGCCCATAACACCGTACCGCCAGAGGAAAATCGTGGTTTTTCTCTCCCCATGGTCTCGTGGCAATCCTCCCCGGACGGGAAGGGGTTTTATCTGCCGGGCCAGAACATTCTAGAGTACTACGACCCGGAAACCCTTACCCGGATGCCCCTATGTTCCCAGAGCGGATGCTCCCACTCCAGTGAAAGCTGTGAGGCCTGGCTGGGAAACCAGCTGCAAGGGTTTGCCGCCTATCAGGGGGATTGGTATGTGCTCTCTGTGGAGGAAAGCACTCATGCCGTATTGTGGCAGATCGACCCTCAGTCCCATCAGCGCACCCAGCTGTGCAACATTGCCCCTCAGGGCGATGAGGACAACTATTACTTTTCCTCTGGTCGCGTCTCCCATGGCTATGCCTACTTAACTTTACAACACCAGTTGATTTGGGACGAACAGGTGATAGAGGAGTCCTCCCTGATTCGGGTCAACCTCACCGACGGGTCTGTGGAGACCCTGGTGGAAAATGTCCCCGTCACCTTCCTGGGGGCGGGAGAGGACCGGGTGCTTCTGGCTGTGGAGACCTTCGCCGTTCCACCCCTCAGCGAGGAGGAGTACCTCCAACAGCATCCCGACGGAAACTACTACGTCTACCTCCAGCTCCAGCTGGAGGAGCATGGCAGCGGCGGCGTGGAGCTGCGGGAATACACCCCGGACATGTCGGATTATCAAGTTCTCACCAAGGGCAACGTCTGGGTCAGCTCCACCCAATTTCTCTGTCGATACGGAGACTACACTCTCTACGCCGTGGACGATGCCCTGTACGTCTACGACCTCTCCACCGGCGAAAGCCGCAAGGTGGCAGAGGAAAGCACCTTGCGAAACTTCTGGTTTACAGACGGGCACATCATGTATTTGGTTCGCAGCCCCGATTTTTCTGCCCACTATACCGATGTTCAAGGTGGTCCCATATACACCTTGGAAAATGAGGGGAGCCAGGAAGGTATCGTATTTTCTCCCTCTGGAGAGTGTCAGGACTATGTCTACGGCCTATATCACGGCAGAACGTGTCTTATGACCAAGGAGGACTATTTCGCAGAGCGATACGAAAACATCATCCCCATCTCCTAAGTTCAGAAGCGCTCCCTGATGATGCAAATCCACAGAAAGGCGTTGAGACCATGAAGCGACAGATTGGTACCATGGTTGGTGTTTCCCTGCTCTCCCTGGCTCTGCTCATTCCCCTCAACGGCTGCCAACAAACTGAGCAGACAACCCAGCACGCGGTTCCGCCCAGCGAAAACATCGCGCTTGGGTACAGTTGGACCTCATCCTCTGATGGAAAAGGATTTTACTTTTACGATTCGTACACCGTCCTCAGGTACTGTGAGCCAGGGGCGCAGACTCAAGTTTCTCTGTGTGAAGACACCAATTGCAAACACAGTGAGGACAGTTGTACCGCCCGGCTCATCGACACTCCCTCCCTGTTGGCATGCTATGGGGGAGACTTGTATGTAACCTCCAGTGAGGAGAAAAACCATGCGGTGCTGTGGAAGATGGACCCGGAAAGCTACCAACTCACCCAGGTATGTGATTTGGCCCCGGAACTGCGCCGAGATACCTATCTTTTCTCCGAAGGTACCCTGGCCCACGGCTATGCCTACCTGAATCTGACCCGTCAGCTGGCATGGCAGGGCAAAGTGGTGGAAGCGCCCGTCCTGGTTCAGGTCAATCTGGAGGATGGAACTGCACAAACTCTGTTTGACGGCGTTCCCTTTCTCTTTTTAGGGGCAGGAGAGGACCGGGTGCTCGTTGCCGTAGACACCTATGACGTCCCCCCTCTCAGCCAGGAGAACTATCTCCAGCAGGAGCCTGAGGGCAACTACTACGCCTATCTGAACGCCTACCACACGGAACATTACAGCGGGATTTCCGAAATTCGGGCTTATACCCCGGATATGACGGACTATCAGTTGGTAACCCAGGGAACTCCCTGGTACAACTCCACGCCCGCCCTTACCCGATATGGAGACACCGTCCTCTACGCCATAGACCACGTCTTGTATTGCTATGACCTGGCCTCCGGAGAGAGCCGCACAGTGGTGGAGGATGATACCCTGCTGGACTATTTCATCCTCGACGGACAGATCGTCTACACTCTGGGCAAGTCCAGCTCCTCCGCCCGCACCTACTACACCCCTCTGGAGGGCGGCGCTGTCTGTGAACTTACCCCGGATACGGAAGATGGCTCCGCAGTATTCACTCCGCAACGGGAGAGCAGAGATTACATCTATGGACAATATACCGGCCCATATAGCCTGCAGGACGGGCTGCTCTCCAAAGAGGATTACTTCGCCGGGCGGTATGAGGATCTCATACCGTGTTCTGAAATGGAGGCCGACTAATATGCCGGAACTGGAGCTGCGCTTTGACAACGTCAAAAAGAACTACGGAGACAAACAGGCCCTGCGTGGGGTGAGTTTCACCCTGAACGAGGGCATTTACGGTCTGCTGGGCCCCAACGGAGCGGGTAAGAGTACCCTTTTGAACATCCTCACCGGGAATCTGCCTGCCACCTCGGGGCAGATTTTCCTGGGCGGGGAGGACGTGGCCAAGATGGGCCGCCGCTTCCGGGCCAAACTGGGCTATATGCCCCAACAGCAGACCCTCTACCCCGGCTTCACCTGTGAGCGGTTTTTGTACTACATAGCCTCTCTGCGGGGGATGTCCAAAGCCCGCACCAAGGAGCGGGTGGCGGAGCTGCTCCATCTGCTGGCCCTGGAGGAGGTGCGGAAAAAGCCCACCCGGGCCCTGTCCGGGGGCATGAAGCAGCGGCTGCTCCTGGCCCAGGCCATGCTGGACGACCCGGACATTCTGGTGCTGGACGAGCCCACGGCGGGGCTGGACCCCCGGCAGCGCATTGTGGTGCGCAACCTCATCGCCAGTGTGGCCCTGCACAAAATCGTCCTGCTGTCCACCCATGTGGTCCCCGATGTGGAGTACATCGCCCGGGAACTGGTTTTGATTGGGGACGGTGAAGTGGTGTGCCAGGACACCCCCCAGAACCTGTGCCAGGGGATGGAGGGCCAGGTGTGGGATGTGGAGATCCCGGAGTCGGACCTGGACCAGATGGGCCAGTATGGACTGGTGAGCTCTCTGCGCCGCAGCGGCAGCGGCGTGGCGGTGCGGCTCATTGCCGACGCCCCGCCCCCCTACCCCAGCCGGACCGTGGAGCCCACCCTGGAGGATGTGTACCTGCACACCTTTGGAGATGAGGGTGGCCTATGAAATGGGAACTGAGAAAACTGTGGGGCAGCCCCATGCTGGTGGTTTTGGCCCTGATGCTGTGTCTGGCCAACGGCTGGCTCTATTATGACCACGCCACGGCGGGCAACTTCCCCCCCATGGCCACCCTCTATACCCGCAGCACACAGGAACTGGAGGATATGGAGGAAGAACTGTTGGAACGAGGCCGATATGGCACGGAGATCTACGATGACACCCTACTCACCGGGGACATCTACCAGGAGTCCAGATTGGTGGGAGACACCCTGGAGCGCATCCGGGCGGTGGAGGAGTTCCCCCAGACCATGGCCCAGCTCCAGGCCCAGGCCCGGGCCAAGCTGAACACCGGACTGTTTGGCACCGGGGACAGCTTTGAGACCCGCTCCCTGCGCCTTACCGACGGGGTATATGAGACGGTGCGCCAGGTGCAGCCCCAGGTGTGCTTTTTCGGCGGAGTCGAGACACTGCTGGACTACCGCCTGGCCGATGTCTTTGGGGTGCTGCTGGCCCTGGCCGCCGCCCTGGCCCTGTTTGCCCAGGAGCGGGAACAGGGCACCCTGTGCCTGCTCCACCCCACCCTGCGGGGCCGCTTGTCCCTGTACCGGGACAAGGGTCTGGCTCTGGGAGCGGCGGTGCTCTTCCTGGCTCTGGTGCTGTACGGCACCTGCCTGGGCATTTCCGCCGGGCTCTACGGCCTGGGTGACCTGAGCCTGCCGGTGCAGTCGGTGTACGGCCTCACCGCCTGTCCCTACCTGTTGACGGTGGGGGGCTTTCTGGCCCTGTTTTTCGCCCTGAAGCTCTTGTGGCTGCTGGCCCTGGCCGGGCTGTTCGCCCTGCTGGCCAACGCCCTGCGCTCCTCCGCTTCCCTGGTGGCGGCGGTCCTGCTCCTGGGGCTCTCCTTTGCCCTGGGGACGCTGCCCTCCCACCTGGCCCAGAGCCTGAATTTGCTGGGCCTGGGGGACACCTACCGCCTGTTTGACGGGCTGCTCTTTCTCAACTTTTTCGGCCTGCCCGTGGCCCGGCTCCACGCCACCCTGGGGGTGTGTGGGGTACTGCTGGCAGGGAGTGTCGCCGGGGCCGGGGCGCTCTTTGTCCGGCGCAGCCCGGTGACGGCGGCTCGCCGCTCCCCGGCGGGCCTGTCCCTGGGCTGCCACGTCCACCCCATGGGCCACGAGGGGTACAAGCTGCTGTGCTCCAACGGCGCCCTTCTGGTGCTCCTCCTCCTGGTGGCGGTGCAGGTGCTGTCCTACCGGGACTTTTCCGGCCCCCAGGGCCCCAAGGAGACGTATTACCGACAGTACAGCTCCGTACTCTCCGGGCCGCCCAGCCAGGAAAAGGCCTCCTATCTGGCCCAACAGGAGGAGAAGCTGGAGCAGATCCAGCAGCAGCTGGCCCAACTCCAGGCCTCTGCCCAGGACTCTCCCTGGCTGATCCATGAAATCGGTGAGCTGGCGCAAAAGCTGGAAGCCCGGGAGCCTCTGAACCAGGCCAAGACCCAGTATGAGGCTTTGACCAGCAGCCAGAGCTACATCTACACCACCCCCTATGAGCTGCTGTATGATGCAGGGGGGCAGGCAGCCAACCGGATCGACCTGGCCAAGCTGCTGCTGAGCCTGTCCCTGTACCTGCCCTTCTTCTTCTCCATGGAGCGGGAGACGGGGGTGGGGGTGCTCATCGAGACGGCGGGGGCCAGCCGGGACGTCATGAGGCGCAAACGCCTGGTGGCCTGGCTCTTCGCCCTGGTGTGCACTGCCGCCGCCTTCCTCCCCCGTATCGTTGCCGTATACCAGAATTATGGTCTGCCGGAGCTCACCGCCCAGGCCAACAGCCTGGCCCGGTTTGCCGCCCTCCCCGATGTCCTCCCCCTGTGGGGAGTCCTGGCCCTGACCATGGCCCTGTGGGGGCTTGTGGCCTGTGTGGGGTGTGTGGTGGTGGAGGCGGTTTCCGCCAAGGTGCGCTCCCCCCTGCCTGCCGCCCTCCTCTGTGTGCTGGTGCTGCCCGGCCTGACGCTGCTGGTATTCCCCCTGTGATGTGTGCAAAAGAGCGAGCCCTCAGAGCAGTTTGGATGCTCTGAGGACTCGCTGTTTCTCTCTTTTCGGCTCAATGGCAGCCCAGATATTCCTCCAGGCACAGGCCGCTCTTGTATACCTTGGTGGCCAGGTCCACCCCCAGGTAGCGCACATGCCAGGGCTCGTACTGGTACCCGGTGATGTGCTCCTTCCCCTTGGGGTAGCGGATGATGAACCCGTACTCGTGGGCATGGGCGGCCAGCCACTTCCCCGCCCGGGTGCTGCCATAGTTGTTGCTGATGCTGCCCACATCAAAGGCCAGGCCCGTCTGGTGCTCTGAGTGCCCCGGCCAGGCGGAATAGGTGTTGGCCGCCGCCACGCCGTCTTCGGCGGCGTACTTGCGGTACAGCTTGTCCTGATAGTCAAAGGAGCGGTAGCCGCTGAGCAGCGGCATGGAGAACCCGGCGTTTTTCGCCCCCGCCTGCAATCGGTTGAGGGCAGAAACTGCGGCGGAGGCGGAATTGTATCCTCCATAGCTGCGGGGCAGGGCATGGTTCTTGTTGACGATTAGCACGCCCCCCACATAGGTGGGCTTCACCGTGTCGTAATAGCTGTAGGGCTTCCCGCTGGGGGACAAGGGCCCTGCATCCGGGGTGGGTGTTGGCTTCGGCGTGGGCCTGGATGTGGGCTTGGGTTTGGGCGTGGGCTTCGTGGTAGGCTTGGGGGTGGGTTTTGGGGCGGGCTTGGGGGTAGGTCTCGCTGTAGGCTTGGGGGTGGGCTTCGGCGTGGGTTTTGCTGTGGGCCTTGGGGTAGAAATGGGTTTTTCTCCCCCGCCGTTCTCCTCCTCCCTCTGTCCGCCCAGAGAGATGCCACCTTGAGACGCCTGTGGGGTGGGGTCCGCCGTGGGCTGGGCCGTCACCGGAGGCGTAGGGGACGCTCCGGGGGTAGGCTCCGGCGTAGCCGTCGCCAACGGTGTGGAGATGCTCTGGGAGGGGTGGGTCGCCTCTTCCTCCTGAATGTTTACAGGATCAAAGGTGCCGTCTGCCGTGACATCCCCTGTGGAGTCGGAGATCCTCCATCCCACAAACAGGGACAGTACCGCCACCAACAACACGCACACCATCAGTACCTTGGCGCTCTTTCTCTTCATCATCACTTCTCCTCTTGCGCAGCATTTCTCCACCGCCTCTCGGTGAAGAAAAATCTGGCTTTGAGGGTATTTTACAACACCTTTTTCCCTTTGTAAACTGAATTCTGCGATTTTTGTCTAATTTTAGGGATAAAACACCTGCTGCAGCACCAACCCTTGGGCAGGCGCCGTCTTGCCCGCTGCGGTGCGCTCCCGGGCCTCCAAAATGTCCACCATGCTCTCGGGGGTGCGTTGGCCCAGCCCCACCTCCAGCAGGGTGCCGGTCAAAATCCGCACCATGTTGTACAAAAAGCCGTCCCCTCGGTAGATGAGGGTCAAATCATTTCCACATATCTCTACCCCAATGTGGAACACGTCCCGCACCGTGGACTTCTTAAAGCGGCGGTTCCCACAAAAGGAGCGGAAGTCGTGCTTGCCCGTGAGGTATTGGGCTGCCCGCTCCATGGCGGGGATGTCCAGGGGCTCCTCCACCCGGTACTGGTATTTCCGGGCGAATACGTCGGGAACGGAGCCCATGCGGATGTGGTAGCGGTACTCCTTGCCCGTGGCAGACAGGCGGGCGTGGAACCGCTCCCCCACCTCCACCACTTCCACAACTGCCACATCCTCGGGGAGGTAGCGGTTGAGGTAGTCCTGTACCTCCTGGGGGGTATAGCCTTCCGGCATGTGGACACTGGCCACCTGGCCACGGGCGTGGACCCCGGCGTCGGTGCGGCCCGCCCCCTGGATTTCCACAGGGCTATCCACCATACGGGACAACACACCCTCCAGGCGGCCCTGGAGGGTGTTGTCGGTGTTGCCCTGACGCTGCCAGCCGTCGTAGCGTGTGCCGTCGTACTGTATCGTCAGTTTAACATTCATCTTTTACTTCTTGGCCTTGGACTCCACCACGTCGGTGAGCAGAGCCACAAACTCGTCGAAGGACATGGCGCCCAGATCGCCGTCGGCACGGTGACGGGGAGAGACGGTGCCGTTCTCCATGTCCCGGTCGCCGATGACCAGCATGTAGGGCACCTTGTCCATCTGGGCCTCCCGGATCTTCTTGCCGATCTTCTCGTTGCGGTAGTCCACGTCCACCCGGAAGCCCTTGTCCTCCAGCTGACGGGCCAGGTCGGCGCAGTAGTCGGCGGCACGGTCGGTGACGGGGAGGAAGCGCACCTGCTCGGGGGCCATCCAGGTGGGCAGAGCACCGGCATACTTCTCAATGAGCAGGGCCAGGGTGCGCTCGTAGCAGCCCATGGAGGTGCGGTGGATGATATAGGGGGTCTTCTTGGAGCCGTCGGCGTCCACATACTCCATGCCGAACTTCTCGGCCAGCAGCATGTCGATCTGGATGGTGATGAGGGTGTCCTCCTTGCCGAAGACGTTCTTGCACTGGATGTCCAGCTTGGGGCCGTAGAAGGCGGCCTCGTCCACGCCCACCTCGTAGTCGATGCCCAGATCGTCCAGGATGGTCTTCATGACGCCCTGCGCGTGCTCCCACTGCTGGGCGGTACCCTCGTACTTGTTGTTGGGGTTGGCGGGGTCCCACTGGGAGAAGCGGAAGGTGCAGTCCTCTTTCAGGCCCAGGGTCTCCATGCAGTAGTTGGCCAGCTCGAAGCAGCCACGGAACTCCTCCTCCAGCTGGTCGGGGCGCAGCACGATGTGGCCCTCGGAGATGGTGAACTGGCGGACACGGATGAGGCCGTGCATCTCGCCGGAGTCCTCATTGCGGAACAGGGTGGAAGTCTCACCCAGGCGCATGGGCAGCTCCCGGTAGGAGCGCTGGCGGTTGAGGTAGACCTGGTACTGGAAGGGGCAGGTCATGGGACGCAGGGCGAAGCACTCCTTGGTCTCGTCATAGGGGTCACCCAGAATGAACATGCCGTCCAGGTAGTGGTCCCAGTGGCCGGAGATCTTATAGAGGTCCCGCTTGGCCATCAGGGGGGTCTTGGTCAGCAGGTAGCCACGCTTCTGCTCGGTGTCCTCGATCCAGCGCTGGAGCAGCTGAATCACTCGGGCGCCCTTGGGCAGCAGCACGGGCAGGCCCTGGCCGATGACGTCCACAGTGGTAAAGTACTCCAGCTCACGGCCCAGCTTGTTGTGGTCCCGCTTGAGGGCCTCGGCCTGCTGCTCCAGGTAGGCGTCCAGCTCGTCCTTCTTGGGGAAGGCCACGCCGTAGATGCGCTGGAGCATCTTGCGGTTGGAGTCGCCACGCCAGTAGGCGCCGGTGGCGGAGGTGAGCTTGATTGCGTTGCCCTTGATGCGGCCGGTGGAGTCCAGGTGGGGACCGGCACACAGGTCGGTGAACTCGCCCTGCTTGTAGAAGGAGATGACGGCATCCTCGGGCAGGTCGTTGATGAGCTCCACCTTGTAGGGCTCCTCACGCTCCTCCATCAGGGCCAGAGCCTCGGCCCGGGGCAGCTCGAACCGCTCCAGCTTCACCTTCTCCTTGCAGATCTTGCGCATCTCGCCTTCCAGCTCGGTGAGGTCCTCGGGGGTGAAGGGGCGGGGGGTGTCAAAGTCGTAGTAGAAGCCGTTCTCAATGGCGGGGCCGATGGCCAGCTTCACTTCGGGGTGCAGCCGCTTCATGGCCTGGGCCAGCACATGGGAACAGGTGTGCCAGTAGGTCTTGCGGTACTCGGGATTTTCAAAGGTGTACAGATTTTTTTCTTCGCTCATGGTATTGCCCTCCTATTCAAATTGGTTCGGGGCGAAGGGATACAAAAAGCCTCACCCCTGAGAATGGTTCAGGGGTGAGGCACACAGATCAAACTGATGGTCCCACGGTTCCACCCTTATTGCAAGAAGTGCACGACATCTTGCCACTTGTGTCCTCTGTAACGGGAGGGTCCCGTCCCGGTCATGTCCCGGGCAGCTCGGGAGTGGTACCGCCGAAGGCAATTGCAGGATGCTTGCACCAAACACATCCCTCTCTGGGCAGCTGCTGATTTCGGCTCTTCTCCGTCCACGCCATTTTGATGGGGACACTATATCACCTGGGAGTCAAAATGTCAAGGGGAGCCGAAGGGTGTGACCAGGCCAAACGCCTCCCTTGTGCAAAGGGAGGTGGGCCGGCATTACGGGGCCCCTGCCAAAACCCAGCGCAAGCGGGTTTGGTGGGGAGAGGAGGTGCGACGGCGTGAGCGAGACTTGCCCCGCCTCTCAGGGGCGAGGCGAGGGATACTCAGTCCGCACCGACGAGTCGGAGGGATTGTCCGTCTAACCGCCCCTGTCTCAGGCTTGCCAGCCTGGTGGGGACGCTGCCCGCTGGGGGTACCTTTTGAGCGGGCAAAAGGTACCAAAACCCGCTTAGGGCGTTCCCCCCTAAGGACCTCCCTGGGGTACGAGGCTGGAACTGCGTCAAGTCTACGGTCGGCCCGTCACCCTTGCTGTGGCCCCTGTTACTGCCACCACACCAGGCCACCCTGGGCAGCTGGCCCTATGGCTGGGTGGTTCCTATGTCCGGGCCTACCTTGGAGCAGTGGCGTTCCCGCCGCCGGGAGACTGGTACTGCACCCCAAGTCTCTGCCCCTAATGAAAAATCCGCGCCGTAGGCACACCACAATGATTCGTGATTCATTTATCATTTTTCATTCTCCTATAGAGGATGGGCTCATCATATCCGAAGGTGCGTTTCCCGTTGACCTCCATGCTCTCGGTGACCTCCAGCACCTCGGGGGAGAACCGCTCAAAGAGGTTGAATTTCAGCACCGGGGAGAACATACTCACGCTGCCCCCCTCCCACACGCCGTCCACCTTGCGGTAGAGGGCCGGGGTGAACTTCTCGGACACTTTCAGCTGGTTGTAGTCCACCTCACCCAACTGGTCATAGGTAAAGGTGTCCTTGTCGTACCCCTGGGGAACCTCATAGGAGGTGAGCTTCACGTCCTTCCCCTCCTGGGTGAAGAGGAACAGGTGGGGAGAGGCGTGGGTGCTGCCGTTTCCGGTGTAGTAGCTCTCCTCCACCACGAAGAGCCCTTCAAAGTCGGCAGGCAGGTTGGTGATTTTATCGTTGCACACGGTGTTGACGTGGCGGGCATAGGGGAAGCTCTCCCCCGCCTGTTCTTTCTCCTCAAACTGGGCCTTGTTGTCAAAGTGTCCGGTGAGCAGGGCCACCAGTTCCTTCAGTTGCTCCATGATGATGCTTCCTTTCCCATTTCTTTTTTCCCAGTATACCCCGCTTTGGTGGCGCAAAGGTGAATATTCTGTGAAAAAATCACCCAATACCCGGGATTTCTCCCAGGTATTGGGTGATGTTTCATCATTCTGGTTTCTGAATGCCGAAGAACCGGCACCCATTTGCAGTTGTGGCCTCCACCACCTCGTTGACGGTGAGGTTCTTCACCAGAGCGATGGTCTCCGCCACCCGGTAGACGTGGCGGGAGTCGTTGCGCTTGCCACGGAAGGGCTCGGGAGAGAGATAGGGAGAATCGGTCTCGATCATGATCCGGTCCAGAGGCAGCCACTCCAGCACCTCCAACGCCTTGCGGGCATTTTTGTAGGTGACCACTCCGGTGAAGGAGAGCATCCATCCCATTTTCACCAGGGTTTTGGCGTCCTCCAGGCTGCCGGAATAGCAGTGATATACCCCTGTGATATTGGGGTGGGCCTGCACCGCCTCCAGGCAGTCCCCGTGGGCCTCCCGGTCGTGGACGATGATGGGAAGATTCAGCTTCTCCGCCAGGTCCATCTGGGCGTGGAACACATGCTTCTGGTGGTCCCGGGGCGGGTTGTCCTTCCAGTAGTAGTCCAGGCCGATCTCGCCGATGGCCCGCACCTTTTGGTGCTCCCGGGCCAGCCGTTCCAATTCGGTAAGCCAGCTGTCCTGCCAGTCGGCGCAGTCCCCGGGGTGGACTCCCACAGCGGCGTACACATGGGGGAAGGTTTCGGCAAGCTCCACGGCGGTGCGGGAAGTGGCCAGGTCACACCCCGGGTTCACCACCAGCCCCACCCCGGCCTGGGGCAGGGCTGCCAGCACTTCCATGCGGTCTTCTTTGAACTGGTTGGAGTCGTAGTGGGCGTGGGTGTCAAAGAGCATGGTGGACACCCTCTTTAGCACAGCTTAGCCCCGGCGGGGATGGCGTCGCTGACCATCAGCAGGTTCAGTTTCTCCTCGCCACGCTCGGTGTGCACAGCGGAGATGAGCATGCCCTGGCTCTCCTGGCCCATCATCTTGCGGGGGGGCAGGTTGACAATGGCCACCAGGGTCTTGCCCATGAGCTCCTCGGGCTTATAGTACTGGGCGATGCCGGAGAGGATCTGGCGGGGGGTTCCGGTGCCGTCGTCCAGGGTGAACTTCAAGAGCTTGTTGCTCTTCTTCACGTTCTCGCAGTTCAGGACCTTCACCGCCCGCAGGTCATTCTTGCAGAAGGTGTCAAAATCCACCTGCTCCTCACTGAGGGGCTCCACCTCCAGGGCGGGGAGAGCGGCCTTCTTGGCCTCCTCGGCCACCCGCTCCAGCTCCTCCAGAGCCTTCTCGGCGTCCACACGGGGGAACAGGTTCTCACCCTTGGACACGGTGGCGGTGTCGCTGAGGCTGCCCCACACGCCGGCGCTCTCCCAGGTGCGGCAGCCCTCGCAGGCGCCAATCTGGGCAAACAGCTTCTCCATGCTCTCGGGCATGAAGGGGGTGAGGAGCACGCCGCAGATGCGGGTGGTCTCCAGCAGATTGTACATCACATGGGCCAGGCGGGCGCCGTTTTGTTCCATATCCTTGGCCAGAGCCCAGGGGGCGTTCTCGTCGATATACTTGTTGGCCCGCTGAATGACCTTGAACACTTCCTCCAGAGCCTTGTGGGGGGCGTAGGTGTCCATGTCCTTCTGGTAGACCTCCCGCAGAGCGGAAGCCATGCCCATGAGCTGGGTGTCAAACTCCTGGGGCTCGGCCCAGGCCTTGCACCCGGCGGGCAGCTGGCCGCCGAAGTACTTGCCCACCATGGCGGTGGTACGGCTGACCAGGTTGCCCAGGTCGTTGGCCAGGTCGGTGTTGATGGTCTGGATCAGCAGCTCGTTGGAGAAGTTGCCGTCGGAGCCGAAGGGGAAGGTGCGCATGAGGAAGAAGCGCAGGGCGTCCACCCCGAACATCTCAGCCAGGATATAGGGGTCCACCACGTTGCCCTTGGACTTGGACATCTTGCCGCCGTCCAGCAGCAGCCAGCCGTGGCCGAACACCTTCTTGGGCAGGGGCAGTCCCAGGCTCATGAGCATGGCGGGCCAGATGATGGAGTGGAAGCGGACGATCTCCTTGCCCACGATGTGCACGTCGGCGGGCCAGAACTTATCGAAGTCGTCGTATTTGTCGTTGTCATAGCCCAGGGCGGTGATGTAGTTGGACAGAGCGTCCACCCACACATACACCACATGGCCGGGGTCAAAGTCCACAGGCACGCCCCAGGTGAAGGAGGTACGGGACACGCACAGGTCCTCCAGGCCGGGCTTGATGAAGTTGTTCACCATCTCGTTGACCCGGCTGCGGGGCTCCAGGAAGTCGGTGTTCTCCAGCAGGTCCTGGATGCGGCCGGCGTACTTGGACAGGCGGAAGAAGTAGGCCTCCTCCTCGGCGTCCTGCACCTCCCGGCCGCAGTCGGGGCACTTGCCGTCCACCAGCTGGGACTCGGTCCAGAAGGACTCGCAGGGCTTGCAGTACTTGCCCACATACTTACCCTTGTAGATGTCCCCGTTCTCGTACATCTTCTTAAAAATCTTCTGGATGGCGGAGACGTGGTAGTCGTCGGTGGTGCGGATGAAGCGGTCGTTGGA
>CALWXF010000010.1 GCA_944385445.1 uncultured Oscillospiraceae bacterium | reverse complement strand
TCTCACCACCACTTCCATTATACCTTATACACGCGAAAAAGCCCAGCTTTCGCTGGACTTTTTCGACAGGCTGAAGGGAGCAAGGTTTACCTTGCTCCCTTGTTTTTTGCATAACATGCAAGTTTATTTCGTTGCGGCCAGATACTCCTCGGCCATGTGTACGGCTACGGCGCCGTCCGCCACTGCCGTCACCACCTGGCGCAACAATTTCGTCCGCACATCTCCCACGGCAAACACCCCGGGGAGGTTGGTGGCGGTGGTCTCATCCGCCACCACGTATCCCCCACGGTCCAGCTCCAGCTGTCCCTGCACCAGCTCGGTGGCGGGCTTTCTGCCCACGCTGATAAACACCCCATCACAGGGCACCGTGGTCTCCGCCCCGGTGTTCACATCCCGGAGCCGCACTCCGGTGACCTTGTCCTCGTGCAGCAACTCCACCACCGTGCCGTTCCACCGAAACTCCACGTTTTCCGCCTCCATCAGAGGCTGGTGGTACACCTTGGTGGCCCGCAGAGTGTCTCTGCGGTGCACCAAAATCACCTTCCGAGCCACTCGGCTGAGGAGAAGGGCGTCCTCGGCGGCGGAATTTCCGCCGCCCACCACAACCACCGTCTTATCCCGGTACCGCATGCCATCACAGGCGGCGCAGTAGGCCACGCCTTTCCCCACCAGAGCCGCCTCCTGGTCCAGGCCCAGCTCCCGGGGGTTGGCCCCGGTGGCCAGAACCACCGTTCTGGCGTAGAAGGTCCCCTCGCTGGTCTCCAGCTCCTTAGGCGCCTCGGTGAGATTCATGCGCAAAACCTGGGCGTACTCCGTCTTGGCTCCGAACCGCTCCGCCTGACGCTGCATATTCTCCGCCAGCGTAAAGCCGTCCACACCGTCCTCAAAGCCGGGGTAGTTGTCAATGTCCTGGGTCAGGGCCATCTGGCCCCCGGCGGACAGCTTTTCCAGCACCAGAGTATCCAGGCCAGCTCTGGCCCCGTACAGGGCGGCGGTGTAACCGGCCGGTCCGCCGCCCACGATGATCATATCATAGATGTGGTGTTCGCCCATGACCGTTCCCTCCTCACTGCTCCAACGCCTGGCGGATAAACTGGTCGATCATGGCCTTGGACTCGGGAGCCACGATGGAGGAGATGGCCTCCCCGTTTCGGTACAGCACCAGGGTGGGAATCACCTCGATCTGCTGCTCCTGGGCCAGCTGGGCCTCCTCGTCGATGTTCACCTTGGCCACCACCAGCTGCTGGGCATACTCTTCTGCAATCTTTTCAAATGCGGGGCCAATCCGGCGGCAGTAGCCGCACCAGGGCGCCCAAAAATCCACCAAGATGGGCTGATCGCCCTGGGTCAGTTGCTGAAATTGTTCCTTATTTATATTGATTGCCGCCATGTGGGTCAGCTCCTTTCCTTTGTCTGAGGTTAGTATACCCAAACCGCTGGATTTCTTCTGTGACCACATCACCAAATATGCCCCTACCTTGTAATTTTTTCATGGACGTGGTAGCATGGATAAAAAGGAGATGGAACCATGAAACTTTACGAAATCACCTTCAGTCCCACGGGCGGCACCCAAAAGGCCGCTGACCTGCTGGTGGAGAGTTGGGAGACCCAGCCCATTCCGGTGGACCTCACCGACCCCAATGCCCACTTCTCGGAGTACCCCTGCACCGGGGAGGATGTGGCTGTCATTGCCGTGCCCTCCTATGCTGGTCGGGTTCCCGCCCCTGCCGTCCAGCGCCTGACCGCCATGCAGGGCAACGGCGCCCGGGCGGTACTGGTGTGTGTGTACGGCAACCGGGCCTATGAGGACACCCTGGTGGAGCTGGAGGATGCCGCCGTCCAGGCGGGCTTCCAGGTGGTGGCCGGAGTGGCCGCCATTGCCGAGCACTCCATCGCCCACCAGTACGCCGCCGGACGTCCAGACAGCCAAGACAAGCAGCAATTGCAGGACTTTGGACAAAAAATTTGGGACAAGCTGCAGGCCGGAGATAACTCCCAGCCCACGCTGCCCGGCAACCGCCCCTACAAAAAGGCGGGCGGAGTCGGCATGGTGCCCAAGCCCTCCAAGGCGTGCAATCACTGCGGCCTGTGTGCTCAGCAGTGCCCCGTCCAAGCCATTGCCCCCGCCGACCCCAGCCGCACCGACAAGGAGCTGTGCATCTCCTGCATGCGCTGCGTGGCCGTGTGTCCCCAGGGAGTCCGGAAGGTAAACCCCGTCATGCTCACCGCCGCACAGGTGGCCTTGAAAAAGGTTTGCTCGGACCGGAAAGAGGGAGAACTGTTCCTGTAATCATACCAAAAAGAGGTGTTGGTCCCCATCCAACGGGGCCAACACCTCTTCACTTCTCTCAACCATAGGTTTTAAGCATGGTGATGTATTCTGTATAAGTATTTGTGATTGCTCTTGTATCGTGCTAGAATCGAAACAGAAAACAGTATCACATAAGGAGAAATCCATATGAGCAAACATGTTTTGGTTATCTCCACCAGCCTGCGCTCCCGCAGCAATTCCCATCTGCTGGCCCAGCAGTTTGTCCGGGGCGCCCAGGAAGCCGGGCACCAGGTGGAGCTTGTCTCCCTGCAAGGGAAAGAGCTGCATTTCTGCAACGGCTGCATGGCCTGTCTGGAAGCCCACCGGTGTGTCATTGAGGACGACGCCAACGCCATTGTGGAGAAGATGGGGGCGGCAGACGTCATCTGTTTTGCCACTCCGGTCTACTATTATGAGATGGCCGGTCAGATGAAAACCCTGCTGGACCGGGCCAACTCCCTCTATGACTCCGACTACGCCTTCCGGGACATCTATCTGCTCACCGCCTCCGCCGAAGAGGAGGACAGCGCCTCGGATGGTCCTGTCCACGGCCTCAACGGCTGGATTGCCTGCTTTGAGCGGGCCCGACTGGCGGGTGTGGTCCGGGGCGGCGGCGCCAACGCCCCCGGCGAGATGGGCCAGGACAAGCTGGACGCTGCCTACCAGATGGGTAAGAACGTGTAAGGAGGGAATACGCCATGGAATCCAAGTACAACGGATATTCCTTTCCCCTCCGGGACACCGTGCGCCGGGAGAAGGTGAAGTTCCACAACCGCTACGGCATTGAGTTGGCGGGAGACCTGTACCTGCCCCAGGATGCAGCGGGAAAGCTGGCCGCTGTGGCGGTGTCCGGCCCCTTCGGTGCGGTAAAGGAGCAGTGCTCCGGGCTGTACGCCGAGGAGCTGGCCAGCCGTGGCTTTGCCGCTCTGGCCTTTGACCCCTCCTTTATCGGAGAGAGCGGCGGGGTGGTGCGCAACGTGGCCTCCCCCGACATCAACACCGAGGACTTCTCCGCCGCCGTGGACTTTTTGGCCACCCGGGACTTTGTGGACGAGGAGAAGATCGGCATTCTGGGTATCTGCGGCTTTGGCGGCATGGCCCTCAACGCCGCCGCCATGGACACCCGCATCAAGGCCACCGTCACCTCCACCATGTACGACATGAGCCGGGTCAACGCCAAGGGCTATTTTGATTCCACCGACAGCGCCGATGCCCGGTACGAGATGAAACAAGCCCTCAACGCCCAACGCACCCAGGACTACCAGTCCGGCACCTACGCCCGGGCCGGGGGTGTGGTGGACCCGCTGCCCGAGGACGCCCCCTTCTTCCTCAAGGACTACTACGACTACTACAAGACCCAGCGGGGGTACACCGAGCGGTCCCTCAACTCCAATGACGGCTGGAACGTGACCTCTTCCCTGTCCTTTGTCAACATGCCCATTCTGCACTACACCAATGAGATTCGCAGTGCCGTTCTAATGCTCCACGGGGAGAAGGCCCACTCCTGCTATTTCAGCCGGGACGCCTTCGCCCACATGGTGGAAGGCAACCCCTACACCGCCAACAAGGAGTTGCTCATCATCCCCGACGCCGTCCACACCGATCTATATGACCGGAAGGACATCATTCCCTTTGACAAGATCACAAGTTTCTTCCACGAGTATTTGGTATAAAGGAGGCCTTTGAGATGGCAGTAAAGCAGACCGCAGGCCGGGACGCTCTGGGTAAGTTTGCCCCCAAGTTTGCCCAGTTGAATGACGATGTATTGTTTGGAGAGGTGTGGAGCCGGGAAGACAAACTCTCCCTTCGGGACCGCTCCCTGGTCACCGTGGTGGCCCTCATGGCCCAGGGGCTGGTGGACAGCTCCTTCCAGTATCACCTGACCACCGCCAAGCAAAACGGCATCACCCGGCAGGAAATTTCCGAGATTCTCACCCACGCCGCCTTCTACGCCGGATGGCCCAAGGCCTGGGCCGCCTTCCGCATGGCCAAAGAGGTGTGGATGGACGAGGACAGGGAAGTAGACGGCAAGGCCAAACACCAGCAGGAGATGGTCTTCCCCATCGGCGCACCCAACGACGGCTTTGCCCAGTATTTCGTTGGGCAGAGTTACCTGCACCCCCTGTCCACCAGCCAGGTGGGGGTGTTCAATGTGACCTTTGAGCCCGGTTGCCGGAACAACTGGCACATCCACCACGCCACCCAGGGAGGCGGTCAAATGCTGATCTGCGTGGCCGGGCGTGGCTACTATCAGGAGTGGGGCAAGGAGGCCCAGGAACTGCACCCCGGCGATGTGGTGAACATCCCCACTGGGGTCAAGCACTGGCACGGGGCCGCACCCGACAGCTGGTTCTCCCACCTGGCCCTGGAGGTCCCCGGTGAGAACGGCTCCAACGAGTGGCTGGAGGCCGTCTCCGACGAGGAATACAGCAAACTCAAGTAACTAATAAGGGGGTGACGAAACCGTCACCCCCTTTTGTGCATCTATTTGGTTATCCGCCGATCTTTTCCACGGGTTTCCCCACCTTATGCTCCAGGAAGCTGCGGAAGGAGTCCACGGTGCCCCCCTTTAACTCTCGTTTGGAAAAGGCCTGGGCGTGATTTTTCCCCAGCACAAAGACAAGATAGTCCCGGGTCTCCGCGATGGCCAGGATGTTCCCATACTCCCAGCTGGTGGTGGCGCCGGAGATTTTGCACTCATAGTGGTCCCCGTAAAAGCTGCTGCTGCACAGTTCGCTGCCCGGCATCATGCGGCGTTGGGCCATCAGGGCGTTGAGGCCGTCTCCCCAGCCCTGCACCACAAACAGGCACACCACCGCCACCAAGATCACGGCTTTGAACCACAACCGCTCGCCCGGCTCCAACAGGAGGGACAGCCCCAAAACCAGGAGCAGACATCCCGCCATCCACCACCGCCGGGCAGTCTTCTTCCGCACGGTTTTCCGCAGCGCGCGAGACATGTCGGCCAGCGTGTGGCGGTCATAAATGGTGTAGCAGCTATATTCCATAGAGATTCCCTCCTAACTTGGCGTGGTTGTTTCTTTTACAGTATAGCAAACCCGCAGTGGAAAATGCAAGATTTCCACTTACCAGATGGAGCCCCGGAAATGGCCGAAAATTTTTTCAACTTTTTTTGATTTCCCTCTTGCAATTTCAAAAATCATGTGCTATTATGTCATAGTTCGGTTCAGATCCGGGTGTGGCGAAGTTTGGTATCGCGCTTGACTGGGGGTCAAGAGGCCGCAGGTTCAAGTCCTGTCACTCGGACCAGGTAGAGTATTCGTGCAGATTGCGAATACTCTACTTTTTTATTTTCTGGTGAACCTGCGGCCTCTTGGTGCCGTCAGGCACATAAAATCCGCCGCCTTATGGCCTCTAGAGCGTCAGCTCTGGGGGCCATTGGTTCAAGTCCTGTCACTCGGACCAAAAGAGAAGAGCACTGTCAACGTCAGTTGGCGGTGCTCTTCTCTTTTGGTTTATGCGTGGGGTTGAACCTGCGGCCTCTTGCATTGAAATCCGCCGCCCTATGGCCTCCAGAGCGTCCGCTCTGGGGGCCATAGGTTCAAGTCCTGTCACTCGGACCAATAAAAAAGACACCATCGACAAAGGTCGATGGTGTCTTTTTTGCTTTGTATGGCTGGGGGAATTGCGGCCTCCTGCCAACTAAACACAAACCTGAGTAGCCATCCAGTTACTCAGGTTTTATTTATGTGCGAATTATTCGGTAATCCACTTGGTAAACGTGGCTACCTTCTCCAAATCTTCCTCACTTAACGACCTCAAACGCTCACAAAGTTTATGATAAGCAGAATCATCCCGTTCCAAGGGAGCAAAAAATTCCCCCGGCGTCATATCGAAGTACGAAATGATGTTGAACAATTCTTTCAGGGATGGCAAGGCCGCTCCGCTGGTGACGCCTCGAATATAGGAGCCGCTTTTACCTAAATCCAGGCTCATGCGATGCTCGGACACATCTTTGGCCATCCTCAATTCGGTAATACGAGTTCTAATGAAATCTTCATATGGCATATCAACCATTGCCTTCCCTCCCTTTTTCGTTATTTTATTACGAACCAGGGGATGGCGTTGGTACTGTAATAGTTAATTTTCGATTTACTCCTCCGTCAATTGGTAGTATAATTGCCAATATATAATATTCTTGATGATTACACTACCACTTCCCATTTGGAGGCGATTGTATGCGCACCTTAACCGTCAGCTTTTTTGGTCATCGACACATGAAAACCCCACTTCAAACGGAGCAGAACTTGGAAAAAATCATTTCACATCTACTGCAAGAAAATGATTTTATAGAATTTCTTGTAGGGCGCAATGGAGAATTTGATCAAATCGTATCTTCAACCATACGCAAGTGCAAAAGACAGATTCGTAATGATAACAGTGTGCTCATTTGGGTTATGCCATATTCCACTGCCGAGTATCGCAACAACAAACGGTCCTTCCTTTCATACTATGATGAAATAGAAATTTGTGAGCAAGCGGCAGCAGCACACTATAAAGCTGCATTTCAAATCCGAAACCGGGCAATGGTTGACCGTTCCGATCTGGTTATTCTATACATTGATCATTCATACGGTGGTGCTTACCAGACGTTTCAGTATGTGAAAAAGATAGGCAAAAAACACATAAATATAGCGGAAAGCGATGACTCATTCTCTCAACTGTACCACTTTCCATCCTATACAATCCCTTAAAGCAAAACAGGTACTGCCCAGACAAAACGTCTGTGGCAGCACCTGTTTTATATTTGTTTAAACAAGTGAGTTTCTCGCCCCAGCCCGCCGCACGGCGTTGTCCTGGAACCGGAAAATGCTGGGCACATGCCGGGACTGGGTGTACTCAAACATCACGCCCTGGCTGTTGTACACCTGGTTGCTCACCACCGCCACGCAGTTGTATTCCCCCAGGTCCAGCCACTTCCGATCCGCCCCGGTGACCGGCTCCACGGTGATGGTACGCTTGCTGGTGACGATCACCATGCCCAGCTCCTCCTCCAGGTAGCGGTACAGAGAGCCCTGGGCGATCTCCTCCGTCAAATCCGGCATACAGTCCACCCGGAGATAGCTGTGGTTTAAAATGATAGGCTTGCCGTCCATCTCGTGGACACGGCTGAGGGAAAATAGCTCCGTCCCCACCGGAAACCCGGTTTGCAGGGAGATATTCACCCCCGCCACACACCGCTCCAGGGACACCACCCGGGTGGCTGTGTGCTGGCCCGTACGCCGGGCAGTCTCCCGGAAGGACTCAATGGTGCCCATGGTATAGGACGAGCGCTCAATGGGCTGAAAAATATTGCACACGCCCTTGCCCTGGCTGGTCTGCACATAGCCGTCCCGAACCAGCTCAGAAATGGCCCGACGCACCGTGTTGCGGGAACAGGAAAACTCCCCGATGAGGGTATTTTCCGACGGCAGCAACTGCCCCACCGGATACACCCCGGACTCAATGCGCTCCTTCAGGGTTGCGTAAATTTGGGTAAACTTTTCACGAGGCATAGCTTCTCCACCTTGCTGATTCTTGCTCTGTCCTCTTAAGATACTATCCCTTCCCGGTCTTGTCAACCACTCCCCTCCCCGGGACATTGACCATATGCCTAAAAATGGAGGTCTATGTTTATCACCTTTGCCAGATTGACTTGTTTAAACAAGTGGTGTATCGTTAATATCAACAGAGGCACAGGGAGCCGGGGCCCGGAACAAACGAGGCTTCCGTGCGAAAAAAGAAGGAGGATGGGCATATGTCCAAGTATCAACGAGACGTAGAGGCGCTGCTGCCACTCATCGGCGGACGGGAGAACATCCAGGCCGTCTCCCACTGCATGACCCGGATGCGGTTCGTGCTGGCTGACCCCAGCAAGGCAGATGTGGCCGAAATTGAGAAAATTCCCGCCGTGAAAGGCACCTTCACCCAGGCCGGACAGTTCCAGGTCATCATCGGCAACGACGTTGCGGTATTCTACAAGGAGTTCACCGCCTACGCCGGAGTGGAAGGGGTGAGCAAGGACGCTGTGAAGGCAGCCGCCAAGTCCAACCAGTCCCTCATTCAGCGGGCGGTGGGCACTCTGGGCGAAATCTTCGCCCCCATCATTCCCGCCCTCATCTGCGGCGGTCTGATTTTGGGCTTCCGCAACATCATCGGTGAAATCAACTTCTTCGCCGACGGCACCATGAGCCTGGCGGACACCTCCCAGTTCTGGGCTGGCGTGTACAGCTTCCTGTGGCTCATCGGCGAGGCCATCTTCCACATGCTCCCCGTGGGCATCTGCTGGTCCATCTCCAAGAAGATGGGTACCACCCAGATCCTCGGCATCATCCTGGGCTTGACTCTGGTCTCTCCCCAGCTGCTCAACGGTTTCTCGGTGGCCACAGCCACAGAAATCCCCGTGTGGGACTTCGGCTTTGCCCAGGTACAGATGATCGGCTATCAGGGCCAGGTCATCGCCGCCATGATGGCCGGTTTTGTGCTGGTCTATCTGGAAAAGGGTCTGAAAAAAATCTGTCCTGAGGTCATTAGCATGATCGTGGTGCCCTTCTTCTCCCTGGTGCCTGCGGTCATCATCGCCCACACCATTGTAGGCCCCATCGGCTGGGCCATTGGCGATGCCATCGCCTCTGTGGTGTACGCCGGCCTCACCTCTTCTGTCCGCTGGCTGTTTGCCGCCGTGTTCGGCCTGTTCTATGCCCCCATCGTCATGACCGGCCTGCACCACATGACCAACGCCATCGACACCCAACTGGTGAACCTGTATGGCGGCACCATCCTGTGGCCCATGATCGCCCTGTCCAACATCGCCCAGGGCTCTGCGGTGCTGGGTATGGCTGTGCTGCAAAAGAAGAATGAGCGGGCCCAGCAGGTGAACATCCCCGCCTGCATCTCCTGCTACCTGGGCGTCACCGAGCCCGCCCTGTTCGGCGTGAACATGAAGTACGGCTTCCCCCTGGTGTGCGGCATGATCGGCTCGGGCCTGGCCGCCGTCATCTCCATTGTCACCGGCTCTGAGGCCTACTCCATCGGCGTGGGCGGCCTGCCCGGCATTCTGTCCATCAAGCCCCAGTTCTACCTCACCTTCCTGCTGGCCATGGCTGTGGCCATTGTGGTACCCTTCGTGCTCACCCTGATCGTGGGCAAGCGCAAGTTGGACTCCGCCGCCCTGGGCTCCGACCAGGCCGCCGTCCCCGCTCCCGCCCAGGAAGTGGCCGCTGAGGCCTGCCACGAGCTGAAGGCTCCCCTGTCCGGCCACGTCATCCCCATGGAGCAGATTCCCGACCAGGTGTTCTCCCAGGGTGTTCTGGGCCAGGGCGTGGGCATTGAGCCCACCGGAAACGTGGTAGTCGCCCCCGCCGACGCCACCGTGTCCACCGTCATCGAGGACAGCAAGCACGCCTGTGGACTTCTCTTGGACAACGGCGTGGAACTGCTCATCCATGTGGGCATGGACACCGTCACCATGGGCGGCGACGGCTTCCAGCTTCACGTGAAAGAAGGGGACCGGGTGCACGTTGGAGACAAGCTCATCACCTTTGACCCCGAGAAGATCCGTGCCGCCGGACACCCCACCACCACCGCCTTTGTCATTACCGAGCCCGGCTCTGCTCACTTCAACTTCCACACCGGACTGGACGCCCAGGTCGGCCAGACCGCCATCATCACCATGGAATGAGGAATCTACTATGAAAGACTTTCGCAACAGTGTGGTATACCAAATCTACCCCAAGTCCTTCCTGGACACCAATGGGGACGGTCTGGGGGACCTAAAGGGCGTCACCGCCAAGCTGGACTACCTGGAGAAGCTGGGTGTGGATTACATCTGGCTCACCCCCTTCTTCGTCTCCCCCCAGAACGACAACGGCTACGACGTGGCAGACTACCGGGCCATTGACCCTCGGTATGGCACCATGGCTGACTTCGAGGAGTTGGTAGCCCAGGCGGAGGCCCACAACATCCGCATCATGCTGGACATGGTGTTTAACCACACCTCCACCTACCACCAGTGGTTCCAAAAGGCTTTGGCCGGGGACCCGGTGTATCAGGACTACTACATTTTCCGCCCCGGCAAGCCCGACGGCACCCCGCCCACCAACTGGGAGAGCAAGTTCGGCGGCAACGCCTGGGAGTATGTACCTCAGCTGGGCAAATACTACCTCCACCTCTTTGACAAGACCCAGGCTGATTTGAACTGGGAGAACCCTGCCGTGCGGAAAGAAGTCCAGGACATCGTCCGTTTCTGGATGGGCAAGGGGGTGAAGGGCTTCCGCTTCGACGTGGTGAACCTCATCAGCAAGGGAGAGTACACCGACGACTTCCAGGGGGATGGCCGCCGCTTCTACACCGACGGCCCCCGCATCCACGAGTTTCTGCACGAGCTGAACCAAGAGAGCTTCGGCCAGGACCCGGAGATCATCACCGTGGGCGAGATGTCCTCCACCTCCATGGAGAACTGCTTCCGCTATGCCGGGGCAGACTGCGGCGAGCTGTCCATGGTCTTCTCCTTCCACCACCTGAAGGTGGACTTCATGGGCAACGACAAGTGGGTACTGGTGCCCACCGACTTCGGCAAGCTCAAGGACATTCTCTTCTCCTGGCAGGAGGGCATGGCCGCCCACAACGCCTGGAACGCCGTGTTCTGGTGCAACCACGACCAGCCCCGGGTGGTGTCCCGGTTCGGCGACGAGGGGGAGTCCTGGAAGGAGTCTGCCAAGATGCTGGCCAACATCGTCCACGCCATGCGGGGTACCCCCTACGTCTACCAGGGGGAGGAGCTGGGCATGACCAACGCCAACTTCACCAGCCTGGACCAGTACCGGGACGTGGAGAGCCTCAACCACTATCAAATCCTCCGAGATAAAGGTATGAGCGAGGAGAGCGTGTACAACATCCTCAAGGTGCACTCCCGGGACAACAGCCGCACCCCCATGCAGTGGGACGCCACCGCCCAGGGCGGCTTTTCCACCGGGGAGCCCTGGATTTCCGTCAACCCCAACACCGCCGTCATCAACGCCCAGGCCCAGGTGGAGGACAAAGACTCCATCTTCGCCCACTATCAGGCCCTCATCCGCCTGCGCCACGAGTACGACGTGTTCGCTCAGGGGGACTTCACTCCCCTCACCCCCGACCACCCCGCCGTGCTGGCCTATCAGCGCAAGTTTGCGGGCCAGGAGCTGATCTGCGTGAGCAACTTCTACCGCAAGGAATGCGTGTGGAAGGCTCCTGTGGAGCTGGATGGCTACCGGGTGCTGCTGTCCAACTACCCGGACAGTGAGCCTCAGGGAGAGTGGCAGCTGCGGCCCTATGAGTCGGTGTTGCTGCTGAAAGAGACCCGCTAAAGACCACCTATCCCGTCCACCCGTCCACCTATCCCATAGCTCTATACAGCCCCCTTTCCCTCTGGTATGCTAGAAATACCAAGGAAAGGGGGCATCGTCATGAAAACCTGGAATCCCAACACCAACCGCATATTGTCCCGGCTGTGCTGGGTGACAGCGGCAATCTACGTCGCCATCTATGTCGCCGCCTTTTGGGACTTGCCCATTAATATCTCCATCTGGCACCAGGGCCTTCTCATCTATTTCCACTTCATTCCCATGTTCTTGCTGCAGCTGGTGCTGTGCCGCACCCGCTCCACCCCGGTGTCTATCTTCCTCCCCCTGGGCATTCTGGCTGGGGTGGGTCTGGTGTGGCTCTGCCTCACCCAATGGACCCTCTTGGGCCTGGTCCTCTTTGGCTACTGGTGCATTGCCCCGGTGATGGGCTGCTTTGTGGCCTGGGTGACCTACTTTGCAGGATATATACTAGGGTACCGACGGGTCTAACCACACAAAACGCATGGGCGGACGGCTTTGAAAGGCCGTCCGCCCATGCGTTTATTCTTCCAGCGCCAGAGAGGCCTGGAGCAATTTCTTGGTGTAGTCGTGCTGGGGGTTGTCGTAGATGGTATCTACGTCCCCCTGCTCCACGATCTCCCCCTGATACATCACCGCCACCCGGTCGCAGATCTGATAGACCACCGCCAGGTCGTGGGAGATGAACAGGTAGGACAGGCGATACTTGGCCTTCAAGTCCACCAGCAGCTGGAGGATTTGGGCCTGCATGGTCACGTCCAGGGCGGACACCGGCTCGTCCAGCACAATGAGGCGGCTGCCCCCGATGAGGGCGGCGGCAATGGCCACCCGCTGGCGCTGGCCGCCGGAGAGCTGGGAGGGGCGGCGGGAATAGTGCTCCTCTCCCAGGCCCACCTGACAGAGCATGTCAATGGCCTGGGCCTTCCGCTCCTTCTTGTCCTTCACCCCCAGCACACGAAGAGGCTCCTCCAAAAACCAGCCCACCGACTTGGCGGGGTTCAGGGAGCCGTAGGGGTCCTGGAACACCATCTGAGGCCGAAAGGCGTTGACCTCCAAGGTGCCCTGGGTGTCCTTCACCACCCCCAGCAGGCACTTGGCCAGGGTGGATTTGCCGGAGCCGGACTCCCCCACAATGCCCAGCACCTCGCCGGGGTCCAGGGTGAGGGAGACGTTGCGCAGCACCTGACGGCGCTCCTTGCCCTTTCCATAGTAGCTGTTGAGGCCCTGGATCTTCACCATTGGTTTCTCAGCCATGGCTGCCACCTGCTTTCAGTTTGGTTCGGGTGGGGCGGGAGGCGATGAGCCGCTGGGTATAGCCTTGCTGTGGGTGGTGGAACACCTGCTCCACATCCCCTGCCTCCACGATCTCCCCCTGCTGCATCACCACCACATGGTGGCACAGGGCCCGGATAACCCCCAGGTCATGGGAGATGAACAAAATGGCGATGCCCTCTTTCCGGTTGATCTCCCTGAGGGTGTCCAGGATTTGCGCCTGGATGGTGACATCCAGGGCGGTGGTGGGCTCATCGGCGATGAGAAGCTTGGGCCGCAGCACCAGGGCGGCGGCGATCATCACCCGCTGGCGCATACCGCCGGACAGCTGGTGGGGGTACTGGTGGTACAACTGCTCCCCATTGGGCAGCCCCGCCAGGGCCATGGCCTCCAGGGCCCGCTGTTTGCGCTCCTTGGGGGGCATCTTGGTGTGAATGCGCAGAGCCTCCTCCACCTGGGGTCCAATCTTCATGGTGGGGTTGAGGCTGGTCATGGGCTCTTGGAAGATGATGGACAGGTCCTTGCCCTGATAGCTGCGCATCTGGGTGCGGGTAAGGTCCAGCAGTTCCACCCCCTCAAAACGGATGGAGCCGGAGACCTTCACGCTCTTCCGGTCCAGCAGGCCCATGATGGCGTGGGCGGTCATGGACTTGCCCGAGCCGGACTCCCCCACAATGCCGATGACCTGGCCCTCCTCCACATGGAGGGAGAAGTCTTTCACCGCCTCGAAATGCCCCTTGGGGTTGGGAAATGCAATGTTCAAATGTTCAATCTGTAACATCATGCCGCCATCCTTTCCCGCAGGCCCTCGCCCAGCATACTCACGCCCAGGATGGTGAGCACCACCACCAGGGCGGGACAGAGCATACACCAGGGGGCGGTGGACCACACCGCCTGGGCCTCGTTGAGCATCCGCCCCAGGCTCACGTCGGGGGCGGTGACGCCAATGCTCAGATAGCTCATGGACGCCTCGGCCAGCACCGCATTGTTAAAGCCGATGGTGAGGCCCGACAACAGGGTGGGCCAGGTGTTGGGCAGGATGTGGACAAAGAGGATGCGTCCGTTGGACACCCCCATGAGCCGGGCCGAGCGCACGAAGTCCCGGTCCCGGACCTTGAGGAACTCGCCCCGCACCAGGCGGGCAAAGCTGGGGATGAAGAGAATGCCCAGAGCGCCGATGACGTTATACTTGCCCGGCCCAATCACCGCCAGCACCACCAGAGCCAGCAGGATGCTGGGGAAGGCGGCCAGGGCGTCACAAATTCGCATGACCAGGGCGTCCACCACGCCCCCAAAGTAGCCACAGAAGGCGCCGATGAGCAGCCCCGCCACAAAGCCGATGGCCAGCACGGCCAGGGCGATCATCAGGGTGCTGCCCGCTCCCTCCATGGTGCGGGACAGGATGTCCCGGCCCAGCTGATCGCAGCCGAAGGGGTGGGCCAGAGAGGGGGCGGCGTACTTGTCCGCTCCCACCATGGCGGTGGGCTCATAGGGGGTCCAGAACATGCCAACCCCGGCAAAACCCACCATGAGCACGGTGAGCACCAGGCCCAGCCGTCCATACCAGTTGCGTTTTCTCATCTCGCCTCACCGTCCTCTCAGTCTGGGGTCCATGACCCGGTAGAGCAGGTCGGCGGCGAAGTTGCACACCACCACCACCGTGGCGATGAGCACCACAATGGCCTGCACCACCGGATAGTCCCGGTTGCCAATGGAGGTGACCAGCATCTTGCCCAGGCCGGGGATGCCGAAGACCTGCTCCACCACAATGGACCCGGCCATAATGTCCGCCACCGTCATGGCCAGGAAGGTGACCACGGGAATCATGGCGTTGCGCAGCACATGCCGCCACAGAGCAGAGGATTTGGAGTTGCCCTTGCTGTACGCCGTGCGGATGTAGTCCTGGCCCAGCTCGCTGAGAATGGCCCCCCGCAGCATTTTCACCGTCATAGCCGACCGGGGCAGGGCCACCGCCAGGGCGGGAAAGAGCATATACCACAGGTAGGGCCCCCATCCGGTCTGGGGGCTGACAATGGCCCCGGGCTGGAACAGGCGCAGCACCAGCCCGAACACATACACCAGCAGGATACCCGCCACAAAGTTGGGCACCGACATGGTGATCTGGTTGAGGATGGTGAGCACCCGGTCCACCACGCCCCCCTCATATCGGGCGGCGATGATGCCCAGAGGCAGAGAGATGGCCACAATGAGCACAAAGGCCAGCACCGCCAGGGTGAGGGTGTGGGTGACGCAGGTGGCCAGCAGCTGAGCCACCGGCATGCCATAGTTATAGGACTCCCCCAGGTCCCCGGTGAGCAGGCCCCCCAGCCAGTGGAGGTACCGCTGCCAGATGGGCAGATTCAGCCCCAGCCGATCTCGGAGGGCTGCGATCTGTTCCGGGGTGGCCTCCACCCCCAGGATGGAGGAGGTGGGGTCTCCGGGAATGATGGAGAAGGCCACAAAGGCCAGGATGGTCACCAGCAGCAGGGTGGCAATCAGCAGCAGCACCCGCTTGACCAGGGTTTTCATCATACATCTCACCTCTTGCAATTTGGGGGCCGCAGGTGCGGCCCCCAAAGCGTTGGTCTCTTATTTATAGTGGATGGTGCTCATGTCCAGCACATAGGTGGCATAGAAGGTCATGCCATCCAGGTCCTGGTCCATCACCACCAGGTCACACAGGTCCTGAATCCACAGGCTGGCGGCCTCCTGGTTGAGGATGGTCTGGGCCTGCTTGTACAGCTGGGTCTGCTCGTCGGCGTCCAGAGTGGTCAGGGCTTTCTCCATCACTTCGTCGTACTCCGTGGAGTTGAAGTTGATGAAGTTCTTCTGATGGTCGCTGACGTACCGCTCCAGCATCTCCCGGCCGGTCATGTCGCTGGCGGCGATGCCACTTACGGTCGCCTCGTAGTTGCGGCCCCGGTATACATCACTGACCCAGGTCTCCCACTCCACAGGCTGGATTTTGGCGGTGATGCCCACCTGGGCCAGCTGCTGGGAGAGTACCTCGCCGGTCTCCACATGCTGGGTGTAGTTGGAGGGGACGGTGATGGTCATGGTAAAGCCGTCGGGATAGCCCGCCTGGGCCAGCAGATCCTTGGCCTTGTCCAGGTCCTGCTGATAGGTTTCCGCCAACTCGGGCATAAAATACTTGGTGTAGGCGGGGTACATGCTGGTGCCCGTGGCCACGCCGTCCCCATCGCACACAAAGTCGATGATCTCAGGGACGTTGATGGCATAATACATGGCCTGACGCACCCGCACGTCGTCAAAGGGCTTGACGCTGTTATTGAGATACAGCGCCTGGACCAGCTTCATGGTGTCCTGGAGGACGGTGAACTGGCCCTCCACCTGGGGCTTGACGGTGTTGGGCAGGTGGATGACCATGTCCAGGGTGCCGCTTTGCAGGCCCATCACCTGGGTGTTGGTGTCGGTGATGATGCGGAAGGTCACATTGTCCAGCTGGGCGGGCTCGCCCCAGTAGCCGTCAAACTTCTTCATCTCCATGCTCTGCTGGGGGGTGTAGGAGGTGAAGGCAAAGGGACCGGTGCCAACAGGAGCGGTGGCAATGGTGTCACTGGAATTTGCGGGGATGATGGCGGCCGTCATGGAGTTAATAAACTCCAGATTGGGCTCTTTGAGGGTGAGCACCACATGGGTGTCATCGGTGGCCTCAATACTGGTGACATTCAAAAACGCCGAAATCAGAGGCGTTCCATCGTTCTCTGACCCGGCGCAGCGTTCCAAGGAGTATAACACATCTTCCATGGTGACTGCGTTGCCGTTGTGGAACTTCACACCCTCCCGCAGGGTAAAGGTGTACTGAAGTCCGTCGTCGGAAACCGTGTAGTCACTGGCAACAGCGGGGATGACTCCGCCGTCGGGACTGGCTTTCATCAGTCCTTCGAAGATGTTGAACAGCACTTCACTGGTCCCCGCGGCTACTGCCTTGTGGGGGTCCAGGCTGTCCAAATCCTGTGCGATACCTACCGTGACTGAGTTTCCATTGGATAACTCGCCCGTTTGTGCAGAGGCTGTGGGGGTGGTGCCGTCCTTCGTGCCTCCTGTACATCCGTACAGTGAAGCCGAGAGCATGACCCCGGCCAGCAGCAGCAAAAGGGCCCGTTTCGTGAACTTGGGCATTTTGCTTCTTCCTTTCGTTTCTGCTTTTCTCGCAACTGTATTCAGTTGTCCGGTCTATTCTAACACACAGGAGCAGAATTGCAAGGTCTTTCTTGCACAATTTGTGCGGCGCAGGGAGGTCCCCTGCGCCGCACTTTGCCACTTATTTCAACTGCTCGTACAGGCCCGCCATGTCCTCTGCCCCGTCACCCACCAGGTAGACGGTGCCGTCGTCCATGGTGATGAGCAGCCAGGGACCCTCCCGGGGGTCCATGCACACGGTGATTTTGTCGTACTCGTCGCTCCGGAACCGACCCTTGAGCACCGTGTCCATGCCGGTACCTGCCACCCGCCGCAGCCCCTCCGGCTCCTCTTGCAGCAGCTGCACCTGGTCCACGTCTGCCAGGGGGATCTCATAGGTATCCCAGCCGTGCTTGGCCACCAGGGCGGTGTCGGTGAGTGTCAGGGTCACGGGTGCCCGCTCCTCCATCAGAGCCCATACCCCGAACAGGGGCATCAGGAGCAGCAGCACTGCGGTAGCTCCCATGATGACCCGGCCACTTTTCTTGGCCAGGTTCACGGTGGTGTTCATGCCGATGCGGTTGTTGACCACCAAGTGGGTGTCGTTGGGGTCGTAGTAGAACATGCCCCAAATCCACTTTTCGTCCTCGTCCACATAGTAGGTCTGACCGCTCTGGGCGGTGAGCCGCTCCTGCTGGTGGCGCAGGTGGAATTCCAGCCCCACCGCCAATACCATAAAGAGGACGGTGAGGACCACCATCACCACAAGGCCCCAGACCGGATGGAACAGAGCCAGCCACATACTCAGGTTGACCCCTGCCATAAACCAGGCCCCCCACACCCAGCACCGCCGCCAGGCTCTCCGGCGGATGCGGGTGAGGGTCTGGGTGAGAGACTCGTTTTCGTCCACCGTCTCCGCCCGCCGCCGCATGGCCCACCGATACAGCACCCAGAACAGGAGCTCACACACCGGCCCGGTGAGGAAGAGAGCGGTCATCAGCCAATCCCGCTGTACCATCCCCCACACCAGAGGCGGGAGGCTGGCCGCCAGGGGCAGGAGGAATTGCACCGGGGAGATGGGCTTCTCCTCCTGGGCTGCGGCGGTGAGGTTCACCACATGGGTGCGGGGCACCTCCGGGTACCAGCCCTGCTCCTGTTTCAGCGCCTTCAACTTTTTGTGGTACTTGACATAGGGGATCATGGGAAGCACCATGGCCACATCCACCCACACCAGCATCAAGGTTAGAAAAAGGCCAAAAGAGAGGGGCAGCAGCATCAGTGCCACCGTCGAAACCATCATACCCAGACAGATCCACCCCAGAACACGGCGGAATCGGGCCAGCAGCTCCACGGTCTGGGGGTGGGTGCGGCCCACATAGGGCAGCGTGACCCCCAGGGCAATGTTCTTTTTAAACTTGGTCTCGTTGTTGAGCTGCCAAAACATCAGCGGTATGATGATAATTCCACACGCCCAAAGAATCAACCGAACGATCATAGTCACCCCTCCTGTTCATATAGCTTCTGGCACAATTCCAGCACCTGTTCTGTCTGCCATCCTGCCACCCGCAGCTCGGACAGGGCCAGCTTCAACCGCCCAATCGTCTGCTCCGGCACGGTCTGGTGGTCCTGGCGAGGGCTGACTACCGTGCCGCTTCTCCGGTCGGTGGTGATGTACCCCTCCTGTTTCAGAAGCTGGTAGGCACGGCTCACTGTCATCATGTTCACCCCGGCCTCATCGGCCAGAGCCCGCACTGTGGGCAGCTTCTCCCCCGGGGATAAGACCCCCTGGGCAATGCCCACCACAATCTGGTCCCGAATCTGTTGGTAAATGGGTCGCTCACTGTTAAAATCCAATTGCAGCAGCATGAAGGTTCACCGTCCTCTCTTTGTCTTGTCTGTATTATAGATTATAATACAGACAAGACAAAGAGTCAACCCCTTGCGGGGTTGACTTTGCGTCCCATTCAGCGGGGCTCTATGGGGTATGTTCTTCGTTTCGCACCATGCCCACGCCCCACAGGGCCATCAGGACCAGTACCAGCACGGATAAAACCGGGAAAATCATGTTCTTCCATTTCATACGGTTCACCCTCAAATCACAAAAGGCATTATGCTTACAGTGTGCAAATCCTACGATTAGTGTACCAGAAGTTCCAGCCACGGTCAATGGAAACAGCCCTCTGACCTCCACCAGGCCAAACGCCTCCCTTATGCAAAGGGAGCTATCAGCCGTCCGGCTGACTGGGGGATTGTTCTTCTCAACATCCTAGTTCAGGCTTGCCAGCCTGGAGGGGACGCTTCCCGCTGGGGGTTCCTTTTGCTCGGTCAAAAGGAACCAAAACCCGCTTAGGGCGTTCCCCCCTAAGGACCTCCCTAGGGTACTGAAATGTACATGCGTCAAGGCTATAGTCGGCCCGTCACTCCTGCTGTGGCGCCTAGGCGTGCCACCACACCAGGCCGCACTGGGCAGCTGGCCCTACAGCTGGGCGGTTTCCACATCCGGGCCTAGTCCGGCGGGTGCGGCGTTCCCGCCGCCGGGGATTTTCCGTACTGTCCCGTTACGCTGGGGTAGGGGACGTGGCGGAGAAGGCCCTCAAGTCTCCACCCTGAATCAAAATCCGTGCCGCAAAGCGGCACACCACAATTTTTCATTCTTCATTATCCATTATTCATTTTAGATGCTTCTCCGCAGCTTATTGAGATATCCCTCTAATATTAAGGTAGCGGCCACGGCGTCCACATTCTTCTTGTGCTGCTTCATCTTCTTCCCCGAGGCGTGGAGAATCTGGTGGGCCTCAATGGTGGTGCGCCGCTCGTCCCACAGGTGCACCTCCATCCCCGTCACCTCTTGAAGCTGCTGGGCAAAGGCCCGGTACAGCTCCGCCCTGGGGCCCTCCGTGCCGTCCATATTCCGGGGAAAGCCCATGACCAGCTTCTCCACCCGGTGCTCGCCTACCAGCTTGCCGATCTCCTGGGCCACCTGGTCCGCCTTCCGGCTGTGAATCACCGTGGTAAAGCCCGCCAGCATCCCTAAGGCATCCGAAATCGCCACCCCGGTCCGGGCGTCTCCATAGTCCACCGCCATCACTCGCATATCCGTTGTCCTCCTGATCTTGTGATAAGAATGAAATCATTATAATGTATCATTTTTCTCTTGACAACCCCTCCCCTCTGTGATATGCTGGTTGCACCTGTGAGCAGGGCTTTCTTTTTGTGCGCATTTTTACGGGATGAACACAAAAACCCTCTCCCCTCTTCGGTAGGGTCACAGGGAGGCAAAGGCCGGTTTCCCGTAGCAGATGTAGGGTGCCCCGGCACCCTTTTGAAGCGCTGGAATTGGCCATGGCCGTTCCGGCGTTTTTTGCTGCCGGGCGGCAAATTCAAAAGGAGGTGCCGAGAATGGCGAAAGCCGGTAGCCGTGTGAAGATTACCCTGCGTTGTTCTGAGTGCAAGCAGCGTAACTACAACACCAACAAAAACAAGCGCAACACCACTGAGCGTCTGGAGCTCAACAAGTACTGCCCCTTCTGCAGAAAGCACACTCTGCACACCGAAACCAAGTAATGAGCCCTCGCTCAAAGAAAGAAGGGTACAAGAATGTCTGAACTGAACAAGCGTGATGAGGCCGTCGCCGGCAAGGAGTCCGTAAGCTCCGCCGATAAGAAGGCCAAGACTGCTGCGAAGAAGAAGGACAAAAAGCCGAACCGTCTCGCCCGTTGGGTGAAGGACTTGAAGGGTGAGCTGAAGAAGGTCACTTGGCCCTCCGGCAAGGATACCCTGAAGAACGTAGGCACTGTCATCGTCTGCGTGCTCCTGGTGGGCGTGTTCATCTGGGTCTTCGATCTGATCGCCCGTCAGGTGGTCGAAGCCCTGCTCAAGCTCTTCGCATAAGAGGTCAACACAATGGCTGAGGAAATGAAATGGTATGTGGCCCACACCTACTCCGGCTATGAGAACACCGTAGCCGTCTCCATTGAGCAGGCCGTGGAAAACCGCAACATGCACGACGTCATTGCCGAGGTCTCCATCCCCATGGAGACCGTCACCGAGATCACCGACAACGGCCCCAAGACCGTGGAGCGCAAAGTGTTCCCCGGCTATGTGCTGGTCAAAATGGTCATGACCGATGAGACCTGGCACCTGGTGCGCAACATCCGTGGCGTCACCGGATTCGTGGGCTCCGCCAACAAGGCCATCCCCCTCACTGACGAGGAGATCGCCGCTCTGGGCGTGGAGAAGCGTGAGGTCATGGTGTCCTATGCCGTGGGTGACAACGTGAAAATCACCGATGGTGCCTTGGAGTCCTTCATTGGCACCGTGGAGGAAATCGACACCGAGCGCAGCAAAGTTCGGGTGGTGGTTTCCATGTTCGGACGGGAGACCCCCGTCGAGCTGGAACTGGACCAGGTCGAGCCTCTCAACTGACGGAAGAGTTCCGTCGCAAACCGTGGGAGGAGCACATGCTGCTCCGTCACCACCACATTTTATGTAGGAGGTGCTGTTTCAAATGGCACAGAAAGTTACTGGATATGTAAAGCTTCAGATCCCCGCCGGTCAGGCAACTCCCGCCCCCCCTGTTGGTCCTGCTCTGGGTCAGCACGGCGTGAACATCGCCGCTTTCACCAAGGAGTTCAACGAGCGCACCAAGAAGGACATGGGCCTGATCATCCCCGTGGTCATCACCGTGTATGCCGACCGTTCCTTCACCTTCGTGACCAAGACTCCCCCCGCCCCCGTGCTCATCAAGAAGGCCTGCGGCATTGAGTCCGGCTCCGGCGTGCCCAACAAGACCAAGGTGGCTACCCTGAGCAAGGCCGATCTGCAGAAGATCGCCGAGACCAAGATGCCCGACCTGAACGCCTCCAGCCTGGAGAGCGCCATGAGCATGATCGCCGGCACTGCCCGTTCCATGGGCGTTCTGGTGGAAGAGTAAGGGAAAGGAGGACATAAGCAATGGCAACTAAGGGTAAGAAGTATGTGGACAGCGCGAAGCTCATCGACCGCGCTGCTCAGTATGATGTGAATGAGGCCATGGAGCTGGTCATCAAGACCGCTACCGCCAAGTTCGACGAGACCGTGGAGCTGCATGTGAAGCTGGGCGTTGACTCCCGTCACGCCGACCAGCAGGTCCGTGGCGCCATCGTTCTCCCCCACGGCACCGGCAAGACTGCCCGTGTGCTGGTCTTCGCCAAGGGCGACAAGGCCGAGGAGGCCCGTGCCGCCGGCGCCGACTTCGTGGGCGATATGGACATGGTGGAGAAGATTCAGAAGGAAAACTGGTTCGACTTCGACGTGGTCGTGGCTACCCCCGACATGATGGGCGTGGTTGGCCGTCTGGGTAAGGTTCTGGGCCCCAAGGGCCTGATGCCCTCCCCCAAGGCTGGCACCGTGACCCCCAACGTGACCCAGGCTGTCAACGAGATCAAGGCCGGTAAGGTGGAGTATCGTCTGGACAAGACCAACATCATCCACTGCCCCATCGGCAAGGTCTCCTTCGGCGCTGAGAAGCTCTCTGACAACCTCAACGCTCTGATGACCGCCATCGTCAAGGCCAAGCCCGCCGCCGCTAAGGGCCAGTATGTGAAGAGCTGTGTGGCTGCTTCCACCATGGGCCCCGGCGTGAAGGTCAGCGCCGCCAAGTTCGGCAACTAATTTGATCCCTGCGCCCTGCCCATGCCCCCGGCATGGGCAGGGCCCGGGTATTTCCCCAAAATTATATCCAATTCGGGAGGTTTTTGCTTGACAAACCCCTCCCGGGTTGATATAATACACTTCGTGTTCGGAGACAGTAGGTGGCACAAGCCGTAAATCCTACCGAGAATACAGCTCATAACGATATGTTTGCGCTGTTTTCGTCTTGACACGAAAGCGGCGTTTTTGCTTTGTGCAAAGACCGCTGCACTAAATTTTCCGGAGGTGAATTCCAAATGCCTAACGCAAAGGTTCTCAGTGAAAAGCAAGCCATCGTGGCCTCTCTGACCGAGACCCTGCAGAGCGCTTCTTCCGGTGTGCTGGTGGACTACAAGGGTATCACCGTGGCCGAGGACACTGCTCTGCGTGCTGAGCTGAGAGAGAATGGTGTGGAATATTCCGTCGTGAAGAACACCCTGCTGCGCCGTGCCGCCGACAACGTCGGTCTGAGCGAGCTGGATGAAGTGCTCAACGGTACTACTTCCATTGCCATCTCCAAGGACGACCCCATCGCTCCCATGCGTATTATCAACAAGTACGCCAAGCAGATGGGCGACCGTTTCAACATCAAGGCCGGCTTTATGGACGGCCAGGTGCTCCCCCTGGAGGACATCGCCGCTCTGGCCGAGCTGCCCTCTAAGGACGGCCTGGTGGCTCAGCTGCTCGGCATGATGCTGGCTCCCATTACCAGCCTGGCTATCGTCCTGAAGGCCATCGCCGAGAAGGACGGCGAGCCCGTTGCTGCTGCTGAGGAGACTGCCGCTGAATAATTCAGCATCGGGTCAACCCTGACCCGCCCACATTCTACTTTATATTATTTATTTAAGGAGGTATTTCATCATGGCTAGCGAGAAGATTACTGCTATGATCGAAGAGGTTAAGTCCCTGACCGTTCTGGAGCTCAACGAGCTCGTCAAGGCCCTGGAGGAGGAGTTCGGTGTTTCCGCCGCCGCCATGGCCGCTCCCGCCGCTGGCGCTGCTGCTGCTCCCGCTGAGGAGAAGACCGAGTTCGACGTGGTGCTGACTGAGATCGGCTCCGAGAAGATCAAGGTCATCAAGGTTGTCCGTGAGATCACCGGCCTGGGCCTGGCTGACGCCAAGGCTATGGTCGAGTCCGCTCCCAAGGCTCTGAAGGAGGGCATCTCCAAGGAGGACGCCGAGGCTCTGAAGGCCAAGCTGGAAGAGGTTGGCGCCAAGGTGGAGCTGAAGTAATTTTACTTCTCCCATTGTCTTTGAAAGGACTTGTCGCAGTTTATCCTGCGGCAAGTCCTTTTCTCTTTCTCCCCTGCCCTGTCACATTCTTCCTGTCTTGTGATTCTGCCAGCATTTTGTAGGTTAGACCTTGCGGCAGTTGTGCAGATGTGATATGATTTTAGAAAATACCGCTATCATTGTGAGGAGTGTCTCCCGTGAATCAATTCTTCGACCAGCCCATTCCCCCCCGCATCGGCGTGGAGGTGGAGAAGTGGGACCTGATGGGGCCCAATCCCCAGCCCGGTGTGGTCCCCCTGTCTGTGGCAGACATGGAATTCCGCTCTCCCCCCGCCATCATCCAGGCCCTGGAGGAGATGGCCCGCTCGGGGCTGTGGGGCTATGCAGGCTGGAGTGATCGTTACTACAACGCCATCCGCTCCTGGGTCTCCCGCCGCTACGGCTGGGACATCCAGCGGGACTGGATCATCCGCACCACCGGCGTGGTCCACGGCCTCAACGCCGCCGTCCGGGCCTTCACCAACCCCGGGGACGGCATCGTCATCCAGACGCCCGTCTATCCCCCCTTCTACCGGGCGGTGCGGGACAACGGGCGCACCCTGCTGGAAAATCCCCTGAAGCTGGTGGATGGCCGCTATGAGATGGACTTTGACGACCTGGAGGACAAGCTGTCCCGGCCCACCACCACCGCCATGATCCTCTGCTCCCCCCACAATCCCGTGGGGAGGGTGTGGACCCGAGCGGAGCTGCAGCGGGTGGGCGAGCTGTGCCTGGCCCACGGGGTATTTGTCATCAGCGATGAGATTCACTGTGACCTGTGCCAGCCGGACCACCCCCATACCGTGTACGCCTCTCTGGGAGAGGAGTACGCCAAGCACTGTGTCATTGGCATGGCCGCCAGCAAGACCTTCTCCCTGGCCGGGCTGGCCTGTGGCAACATGATTGTGCCAGACGGGGACAACAAGGCCAAGCTGGAAGCCGAGGTGGCCCGCTCCGGTGCCTACTCCAACTCCTCCTTCGGTACTCTGGCCCTGGAGGTAGGGTATGAGCAGTGCGAGCCCTGGGTGGAGCAGCTGGTGGCCTATCTGAGAGAAAATGACCGCTGCCTCCGGGACTTCATGGCCCAGCATTTCCCCCAGGTCTGGATTGCCCCTCTGGAGGGCACTTACCTGTCCTGGATCGACTTCTCCAGCTTCTTGCTGGACGACGAGGCCCTGGCCACCTTCCTGGAGCAGGAGGCAGGGCTATACCTCAGCCACGGCATCAACTACGGCGGGTCTGGCTTCATGCGCCTGAATCTGGCCTGTCCCCGAGGGGTGCTCACCGCCGCCCTGGAGCGGCTGCTGGCTGCCGCCCAGCGACGGGGACTGGTGTAAGCCCTCCCCCAACTAGAAGAGAGAAACGAGAGGATTCATTTTGAATATTATCATAGCCGGAGCCGGAAAAGTGGGCGCCACCGTGGCCCACCATCTGGCCGCAGAGCACCACAACATCACCGTGGTGGACATCTCCGAAGATACCCTGACCCGCATCTCCAACCAGCTGGACGTGATGTGCATCAAGGGCAGCTGCGCCTCCCGCATCGTGTTGGAGGACGCAGGAGCGGAGGATGCGGACGTGGTTGTCGCTGCCACCAGCTCGGACGAGATCAACCTGCTGTGTGGTCACACCGCCAAGCGTCTGGGCGTGCCCTACACCGTGGCCCGTGTGCGCAACCGGGACTACCTGGACGACCTGGACAACCTGCGCCGGGACCTGGGCATCACCAAGCTCATCAACCCGGAGTCCGCCGCCGCCATGGACATCTCCCGGATGATTCGCCTGCCCAGTGCCGCCGATGTGGACACCTTTGCCAAAGGCAAGGCGGAGATCATCTCCTTCCACGTCCAGCCCGGGGACCACATGGCCGATCAGCCCCTATCCCACCTGGCCACCAAGATCAAGAATCTGCCCATCCTCTTCTGTGCCGTGGAGCGGGGTACAGAGGTGATGATCCCCAACGGCTCCTTTGTCCCTCAGGTGGGGGATAAGGTCTATGTGGCGGGCACCCCCAGCGGGGTGAGCCAGTTCTTCAAGGTGCTGGGCCGCCACAGCCACCGGGTCCGCTCCGCCTTCATCATCGGCGGCGGCCGGGTCACCTACTACCTGCTCCAGCAGTTGGAGAAGCTGGGCATCCAGTGCAAGGTAGTGGAGAAAAACGAGGCCCGATGCCGACAGCTGGCCGAGTGGTTCCCCCACGCCCTCATCCTCCACGGAGACGGTACCGACCCGGAGCTGCTCACTGAGGAGTGCATGCCCGCCAGCGATGTGTTCATTGCCCTCACCGACCGGGACGAGGACAACCTCATCATCTCCCTCTACGCCCACCAGTGCGGCGTGAGCAAAATCATCGCCAAGTCCAACCGGCAGAATTACTCCCTCATCGCCCGCTCTGCCGGGGTGGAGTCGGTGGTGTCCCCCAAGCTCACCACCGCCTATCAGATTCTCCGCATGGTGCGAGGCATTCAAAACTCCAAGGGCAGCCGCATGACCGCCCTGCACCACATCGCCAACGGACAGGCAGAGGCCATGGAGTTTGTGGTCTGCTCCTCCACTCGCAACCTGGGCACTTCGCTGAAGGATTTGAAGCTGAAAAACGGCGTGCTCATTGCGGGCATCGTCCGGGGCGATCAGGTCATCATCCCCGAGGGCAACAGCCATCTCCAGGTGGATGACATTGTCATCGTCATTGCCAAAGACAGCGGCATTCTGGACCTCAACGACATCTATGCCGACTCCTTCGGCCTGCGAGGCGCCCTATGAATTTTAAAACGGTATTTCGTGTGGCAGGGTTCACCCTGCTGGTGGAGGCGGCGGCCATGCTGTTGCCCATGGGCGTGGCCCTGTACTATGGAGAGGACCCCTCTCCCTTCCTGAAAACCATCGGTATCATGGTGGTACTGGGGCTGTTGTCCGTGTTTGGTCTGCGGGGAGAGCGGAAATTCTTCGCCCGGGAGGGCTTCTTTTCCGTGGGCCTCATCTGGGTGCTGTCCGGCGTGTTCGGTGCCCTGCCCTTCTGGTTCTCCGGCCAGTTCGGCTCCTATGTGGACTGCTTTTTTGAGACCATCTCCGGCTTTACCACCACTGGTTCCACGATCCTCACCGCCATCGAGGGGCTGCCTCTGGGTCTGCTCTTTTGGCGCTCCTTTACCCACTGGCTGGGCGGCATGGGGGTGCTCATCCTCACCACCGCTCTGCTCCCCTTCCTGGGCATCAATTCCACCCACCTCATCCGGGCGGAGAGCCCCGGCCCGGTGAAGAGCAAGCTGGTGCCCCGGGCCTCCCAGTCCTCCAAAATCCTCTATACCATCTATCTGGGACTCACCGCCATCCAGGTGTTCTGCCTGCGCATTGCCGGGATGCCCCTCTATGACTCCCTCATCCACGCCTTCGGCACCGCCGGAACCGGCGGCTTCTCCAACCGAAATCTGTCGGTGGGCGCCTATGGAAACCCCGCTTTCGAGATCATCATCACCATTTTCATGCTTCTGTTCTCCATCAACTTTGCCCTGTACTTTTTAGTTCTGACGGGCAAGCTTAAACAGGCACTGAAAAGTGATGAGCTGCGATTCTTTCTGGCGGTCACCACCCTGGCCACCATCATTATTTCCATAAACATAGCGGCCAGCATGCCCACATATGCTGATGCTATCCGGGCCGCAGCGTTCCAGGTGGCCTCGGTGATCTCCACCACCGGCTTCTCCACGGTGGACTTCAACCGCTGGCCGGAGCTGTCCCGGATGCTGCTGGTGATTTTGATGTTCATTGGCGCCTGCGCCGGGTCCACTGGCGGCGGCATGAAGTGCTCCCGCATTCTGGTGATTCTGCGCACCATCAAGGCCCAGGTGCGCTCCATCATCCACCCCCGGGCGGTGTCCGTGGTGAAGCTGGACGGAGCGCCTCTGTCCGACTCCACGGTGCGCACCATCTACACCTACTTCGCCACCTACATTTTCATCACCTTTGTCTCCGCTCTGGTGGTGGGATTGGACAACTTCTCCTTCGGGACCACCCTCACCGCCGTCATCACCTGTATCAGCAACGTGGGACCCGGTCTGGAGGCCGTGGGACCCATGGGTAACTTTGCCGCCTTTTCCCCCCTGAGCAAAATTATTCTCAGCTTTGATATGATTATCGGGCGTCTGGAGATTTTCCCCATTCTGGTGCTCTTCAGCCGCAGCGCCTGGAAGCGCTCCTGAGCTTTACAATCGAATACCAAGTCCCCTCAGCTCTTTGCTCTTGAAGTCCCTGCCACCCCTGGGAGGGGTGTTATAAGTTTGTTCACCCATTGGCAAATTTTCAGAAAAAGGAGTTGTAGTTCTCATGACGGAAAACCTGTTTTGGCTGGGCATTTTAGGTGCCATCCTGGCTTTGCTCTTTGCCTTTGTGCAAAGCCGCAAGGTACTGGCCTACTCGGAAGGCAGCGACACCATGAAGAAGATCGCTTCTGCCATTCGCCAAGGTGCAAACGCCTACCTGCGACATCAGTACGCCACCGTGTTCAAGGTGTTCGCAGTGGTCTTTGTCATCCTGCTGGTGCTGTGCTGGTTTGGACTTCTGGACAACTGGTTTATCCCCTTTGCCTTCCTCACCGGCGGCATTTACTCCGCCATTTCCGGGTTTGTAGGCATGAGAATCGCCACCTCCTCCAACGCCCGCACGGCGCAGGCGGCCTCGGAGAGTCTGAACAAGGGACTGAACGTGGCCTTCTCCTCCGGTGCCGTCATGGGCTTCACCGTGGTGGGTCTGGGCCTTCTGGACATCTCGGTGTGGTTCCATATTCTCAAGTACATCGCCCACTTTGACGCCGCCCGCATCGCCCAGACCATGGTGATGTTCGGCATGGGCGCCTCCTTTATGGCTCTCTTCGCCCGTGTGGGCGGCGGCATCTTCACCAAGGCCGCCGACGTGGGCGCCGACCTGGTGGGCAAGGTGGAGGCGGGCATCCCCGAGGATGACCCCCGCAACCCCGCCACCATCGCCGACAACGTGGGCGACAACGTGGGCGACGTGGCGGGCATGGGCGCCGACTTGTATGAGTCCTATGTGGGCTCCATTCTGGCCACCTTTGCTCTGGGTGTCACCGCCTACGGCGCTCAGGGCAAGTCCTGGGAGGCCATGCTGCTGCCCATCGCCCTGGCTGTGGTGGGCATCCTGTGCTCCATCATCGGCTCCTTCCTCATCCGCACCAAAGAGGGAGCCTCTCAGCGGGAGCTGCTGGCCACCCTGCGCCGAGGCACCTACACCGCCGCCGTGCTGGCCGCCGTCATCGCTGCCCCCCTCACCTACTTCCTGCTGGGCAGCTGGGGCGTGTATGTGGCCATCCTCTGCGGCCTCATCGGCGGCTGTGCCATCGGCTATTTCACCGAATACTACACCTCGGACACCTATAAGCCCACCCGTGAGCTGGCGGAGGCCACCAAGACCGGAGCCGCCACCACCATCATCGGCGGTCTGTCCCTGGGTATGCTCTCCACCATCGCCCCCATCCTCATTGTGGGTGTGGCAGTCATCGTCTCCTTTGTGGCCGCTGGCGGCACTCTGACCACCAGCGCCGACAACTACACCGAGCTGTTCTCCAAGGGCCTGTACGGCATCGGCATCGCCGCTGTGGGCATGCTCTCCACCCTGGGCATCACCCTGGCCACCGACGCCTACGGCCCCGTGGCGGACAACGCCGGCGGCATCGCCGAGATGTCCGGCCTGGGCGAGGAAGTGCGCAACCGCACCGACGCCCTGGACTCTCTGGGCAACACCACCGCCGCCACCGGCAAGGGCTTTGCCATCGGCTCTGCCGCCCTCACCGCCCTGGCCCTGCTGGTGTCCTATGTGGACATTGTCTCCGTGAAGCTGGAGGCCAAGGGCCTGGCCATTGACCTGTCCCTCACCAACCCCGCCGTGCTGGTGGGCCTGTTTGTGGGCGCCATGCTCACCTTCGTCTTTGCCGCCCTCACCATGAGCGCCGTACAGCGGGCGGCGGAGTCCATCGTCATGGAGGTACGCCGCCAGTTCCGGGAGATCGTTGGCATCATGGACGGCACCGCCGACCCCGACTACGCCGCATGCGTGGGCCTGTGTACCAAGGGTGCTCTGAAAGAGATGGTGACCCCCTCTCTGCTGGCCATCGTGGTTCCCATCCTCACCGGTCTCATCCTGGGCCCTGAGGGCGTGGTGGGTCTGCTGGGCGGCGTGTCCGTCACCGGCTTTGCCATGGCCGTGTTCATGTCCAATGCCGGCGGCGCCTGGGACAACGCCAAGAAGTACATCGAGGCGGGACACCATGGCGGCAAGGGCTCCGACTGCCACAAGGCCGCCGTCATCGGCGACACCGTGGGCGACCCCTTCAAGGACACCTCCGGCCCCTCTCTGAACATCCTCATCAAGCTGGTTTCCACCGTTTCCATCGTGTTCTCCGGTTTGATTGTGGCGGTCCAGGCGTTTATGAGCTAATTTTGGGTTGTCCCAGAAAATTTATTTTTACAACATTGACAAATATAGGCATATAGATTACACTATTTTTGTAAGAATTTCCGTCTATGGATTTTGGGAAAGGAGGAATTTATATGAAACGCTGTCTCAGTCTCTGCTTGGCATGTATCGTGTTTGTTACTCTGCTATCCAACCGAGCATTCGCATTAAATTTCCCGTATTCTCCACCTGTTTTCCCTCAAGAATCTCTCAGTATAGGTGACCACTATGTTGTTGAAAAAAAATATGGTGATCGCGAAGAAATAACAGTTCTTAAAAGTGAAGAAGCCGAAGTTACTACAATACCTGATGGCCAGCCACGTGATGGCTTTAGTTTCCCTGATGCTGGAGGGAGCGTTTTAATTTCCAAGACTGGAGGCCCTAGCGTTGATGTCAGTCTTTCAGTTAGTTGGGAAATGCTTTCTATTTCAATTGGTACAGGTTTTGTAGCAGCACGTCCTAGCATCTCAACTATTAGCGTGAATATTCCAGCTGATAATAATTATTATCGTGTTAAGTTAGTTCACACTTATCTTGTTCAACACAAAAAGATTGACCGATATATATACTATGAGTATCAGAATACCGTTTATGTAGATGACTATTCACTAATCGCTATCCGAGCTGAGTTGGAAAAAACACGAACAGGTTAAAACGTTGATTTCCTCACTTCTCCACATTCAGCGAAAAGGAGATGGCACTATGTCAACAAAGACAAAAAAACTACTTCTTCTGATAGTCGTACTCTTCGTTGGCCTGGTCTCCTTCTTTCTCGTCCAGCGCTACAACTCCAGCTTTTACCGGCTGACCCAGGAGATCTACGATCTTCCCACCTCCACCACAGCCGAGGACCTGGAACGGCAGGGCTTTCTGGACCTGACGGATGTGCAGGACGGCCCCATCCAGAAAGTCGAAAGTTTCTTTGAGGTGGACGCCTATTTCCCCCAGATATTCAAAACCTTTACGGTGACCGATGAGGGGTTGGTGATTCGTATCTTCCAGCGCCACCGCACCGAAAAAACCGTCTCCATGCTTACCTATCTGGTCCAAATCCAGGGTGCACAGAATCCAAATGCCCTCTACAAGTTGCAACCGGAAGTAAAAACCGCTATAGATGGAACCCAAGAAGTGTGGCTGGTGGGACTAGACCCGGCCACCAAGCAGTCAAACGGATATGACCACCTGTTGTATCGCTATCAAAGTGAATGATGTAACTCCAGGGGGAGCGGACTCGTCCGCTCCCCCTGTTCTTTTGCCTATGCTCCCTCTTGCTTTTAGCTAGATAATTTGGTAAACTAAAGCGTACCTTGAATTTCTCTCCCTAAGGAGGTAGTACATATGATTACCATTCACAACCAGGGCATGACCTGGCAGAAGGGCCAGCTGGTCCCGGCCGAAAAGTCTCAGGCCGGGGTGGAGGCCACCATGGCCTACTCCATCCTGAAGGCCCACAACACCTCGGGCTCCATGGAGCGGCTCTCTCTGCGCTTTGACGCCATGGCCTCCCACGACATCACCTATGTGGGCATCATCCAGACCGCCCGGGCCTCGGGCCTCACCGAGTTCCCCCTGCCCTATGTGCTCACCAACTGCCACAACTCCCTGTGCGCCGTGGGCGGCACCATCAACGAGGACGACCACAACTTCGGCCTGTCGGCTGCCAAGAAGTACGGCGGCGAGTTCGTCCCCGCCCACCAGTCCGTCATCCACTCCTACATGCGGGAGCGGTATGCCGCCCCCGGCAAAATGATCCTGGGCTCCGACTCCCACACCCGGTACGGCGCTTACGGCTGTATGGCCATCGGCGAGGGCGGCCCCTTCAAGGACACCTCCGGCCCCTCTCTGAACATCCTCATCAAGCTGGTTTCCACCGTTTCCATCGTGTTCTCCGGTTTGATCGTGGCAGTCCAGGCGTTTATGAGCTAAGGCTAGGTCGGCACCCAAGCCTCCCTTGTGTAAAGGGAGGTGGCACAGCGTCAGCTGTGACGGAGGGATTGACGGTGCAGCGTCCCCTGTTTGGCCCACTCACCTCTACCGTCAACCCCTCAGTCAGCCTCACGGCTGACAGCTCCCCTTACACAGGGGAGCCTATGGAGCGTCGCCTTTTCTCTCCATGCGCCACAGCAGTATACCATGCGTTTTGATTTACTGCCTCCTCCCCGAACTTCGGTTCGGGGAGGCTTTTTTTGTCCATCCGTTCATGGTAAAATCTTTTTGAAAATTGTTGCAACGTTTTGACCGTTTCCCAGTCTTATAGGTGAAGGGGGTGATGGTGTGGCAGACTTTGAACGGATATACACCGACCATTTTCCCAGCGTGTACAAATACGTCTTTTCCCTGTGTCGGAACCCGGCAATGGCCGAAGAAGTGACCCAAGAGGCCTTTTACAAGGCCATGATGCACATGGACCAATTTGACGGCACCTGTCAGCTGTATGTCTGGCTGTGCCAGATTGCAAAAAACACCTATTTCACCTACCACCAAAAGCAAAAACGCCAGGTCTCGGAGGGAGAGGCAGACTTGTCCCAGGAGGCCGCCCCGGACTTTGAGCGGGACCTCATGGACCAGGAGACCGCCCGCAGGCTCCACGTTCTGCTCCACCAGCTCCCGGAGCCCTACAAGGAGGTCTTTTCCCTGCGGGTCTTTGGGGAACTGCCCTTTTCCCAGATCGGGGAGCTGTTTGGCAAGACGGACAGCTGGGCCAGAGTCATCTTCTACCGGGCCAAAACCAAGTTGAGGAGGGATTTCCATGAAAACACCGTGTAGCGTCATCCGGGACCTGCTCCCCCTGTACCAGGACGGCGTGTGCAGCCCAGAGAGCCGTCAACTGGTGGAAGAGCACCTGGAGGAGTGCGAGACTTGCCGGGCGGAGTGGGAGCGTATGAGTGCCCCCATTCCCACCGCTCACCCCCAAGTGGAGGAGCGCACTGTGGCACAGGCGGCCTCCTCTGCCTGGAAGCGGGGGCGGCAGCGGGCTTTCCGCAAAGGCTTTGTCATTGCCGCTGTGTTGGCGGCGGTGACCTGCCTGTGTATGGCCATTTTGTTCTTCTCCCAGGAGCCTCCCTTTGAATTTTACGGGGTCCTATCCGACCCCACGTTCCACCCAAACACCGGCTCGGTCTCGTTCCAGCTGTCCGTGGACGACGGCTACCCCGTCTCCATTGTGGTGGATGAGGACACCAAGGTGTTCTCTCCCTTTGACGCCTATCCCGGTCAGGCCCTGAAGGACGGCTCGATCTCCACCCCCCTGCGGGTCTTTGTGCAGCTGGACCAAGCCCCGGTCATCCTCTACGAGGAGGAGGAGGAAACCACCGCCTACCACGCCAAACTGGTGGAGCTCACCGCCTACCAGACCTCGGACACCCTTCCCCTCTCTGACGGCACCCAGGTGGAGGTCTGGCAAGGGACCATGGAATCGTTGTACGCCCTGCCCCAAGGACCTGTGCTGCTGGAGGTACACGATCCGGTCGGCCCCGGGCAGGACGAGCAGCTGCTCCAGCTGCCCCAGGAGGTTCAGGACCGTATCCTGGACTACTACACCCAGTTCCCCCTGGCCTATGACCTCCAGAGTGAACTGAACCGGGCCTATCAGCTCTATCTCCAGTGGACCTCCCCCCATCTTTTCCCCGCCCAGGTGGTGCGCCAGGAGACCACCCTCTCCGCCTGCGCCCCCAACGTGCTCTACTTTGCCACCACCGTGGACCGCTACTCAGAAATGGGCGATCTGGACCAGGAGACCTCCTGCACCGCCTTCTACAAAGACAGCGGGGAACCGGTGGACCTGCAGACCCTGTTTACCTGCACCCCCAAAACCCTCATCCAGTCCCTGCTGGATCACTCCGACCTGGTGCTCCCCGAGCAACAGCCCGAGCTGGTGGAGGCCTTCCGCCTGGACTACCTCACCTTCCACCCTGACCGTCTGCTGGTCACTTACCCTGTCGGCACCCTGCCCAGCCAGGAGGTCGTCACCGGCTTTTACTTCCCCTATGACGATGCCATCCTGGAGTATATGCCCGCCTGGGCCGTCCCCTACGCCCCGTGACCTTCCCAAAAATCCCCGGACTTCGGTTCGGGGATTTTTTTGCAATTTCCACTCCTGAGCCCTTGCAAAGCGGGGGATTGTTTGCTAGACTAAAGTGAAAGTGACAAATCTCTCCCAAGGAGGAATTTCATATGATTACCATTCACAACCAGGGCATGACCTGGCAGAAGGGCCAGCTGGTCCCGGCCGAAAAGTCTCAGGCCGGGGTGGAGGCCACCATGGCCTACTCCATCCTGAAGGCCCACAACACCTCGGGCTCCATGGAGCGGCTCTCTCTGCGCTTTGACGCCATGGCCTCCCACGACATCACCTATGTGGGCATCATCCAGACCGCCCGGGCCTCGGGCCTCACCGAGTTCCCCCTGCCCTATGTGCTCACCAACTGCCACAACTCCCTGTGCGCCGTGGGCGGCACCATCAACGAGGACGACCACAACTTCGGCCTGTCGGCTGCCAAGAAGTACGGCGGCGAGTTCGTCCCCGCCCACCAGGCCGTCATCCACTCCTACATGCGGGAGCGGTATGCCGCCCCCGGCAAGATGATTCTGGGCTCCGACTCCCACACCCGGTACGGCGCTTACGGCTGCATGGCCATCGGTGAGGGCGGCCCCGAGCTGGCCCGTCAGCTGCTGTGCAAGACCTATGACATCGCCTATCCCCAGGTGGTGGGCATCTACCTCACCGGAGCTCCCCGCCCCGGCGTGGGCCCCCAGGACGTGGCCCTGGCTCTGGTCAAGGCCACCTTCCAGTCCGGCGCTGTGAAGAACGCTGTCATGGAATTCTTCGGCCCCGGCGTGGCCAACCTGTCCATGGACTATCGGTCCGGCATCGACGTGATGACCACCGAGACCACCTGTCTGTCCTCGGTGTGGCAGACCGACACCACCACCCAGACCGCCCTCACCCTCCTGGGCCGTGGGGCCGAGTATCACCCCATGCATCCCGGCGAAGGGGCCTGGTATGACCGAGTGGTGCGGGTGGAGCTGGACAAGGTGCAGCCCATGATCGCCCTGCCCTTCCACCCCTCCAACGCCTTCCCCATCGCCGAGTTCCAGACCAACATGGAGGACATGCTCCACATGGTGGAGCAGAACACCCGGGACCAGCTGGGCATCGAGCCCCCCGCCCCCCTGTCCGCTAAGATCCGCGACGGCAAGTTCCATGTGGACCAGGCGGTCATCGCCGGCTGCTCCGGCGGCACCTATCAAAACCTGCGCCGGGCCGCTGAGATTCTGGGCACCACCGCCACCGGGTCCGACCACTTCTGGCTGTCCTGCTACCCCGGCTCCATGCCCGTGATGCAGGAGCTGACCCGCCAGGGCTATATCACCACCCTCATGGCCGCTGGCGCCTCGGTGCGCTCCTGCTTCTGCGGCCCCTGCTTCGGCGCCGGAGACGTGCCCGCCAACGGAGCTTTCTCCATCCGCCACTCCACACGCAACTTCCCCAACCGGGAGGGCTCCAAGCCCGGCGAGGGCCAGGTGTCCTATGTGGCCCTCATGGACGCCCGCTCCATCGCCGCCACCGCCAAGATGGGCGGCGTGCTCACCGCCGCCGACCAGCTGCCCGACGTGCCCGCCGACCGGGCTGACGAGCAGTGGACCTATGACGGCTCCTCCTACCAGGCCCGGGTCTACTACGGCGTGGGCAAGGCAAACCCCGACGAGGAGCTGGTGTTCGGCCCCAACATCGCCGACTGGCCCGAGCAAATTTCCATGCCGGAAAACCTGATGCTCACTGTGGCCTGCGCCATTTACGACCCCGTCACCACCACCGACGAGCTCATCCCCTCCGGTGAGACCTCCTCTTACCGCTCCAACCCCCTGCGCCTGTCTGAGTTCGCCCTCAGCCGCAAGGACCCCCAGTATGTGCCCCGGGCCAAGGAGATTCAGAAGGTGGAACAGCTGCGCCGCTCCAATCCCCAGGACCCCCAGGTGGTGGCCGCTCTGGACGGCTACGACCCCACCACCACCGGGCTGGGCTCCCTGGTGATGGCCCTCAAGCCCGGCGACGGCTCCGCCCGGGAACAGGCCGCCTCCTGCCAGCGGGTGCTGGGCGGCTGCGCCAACATCGCCCAGGAGTACGCCACCAAGCGCTACCGCTCCAACGTGGTCAACTGGGGTATGCTCCCCTTCATCGCCAGCGAGCTGGAGCAGCTGAACCTCCAGCCCGGTGACCGGGTGTACATCCCCGGCATCCGCGCCCTCCTCCAGGGCGACGGCGAGACCGTGGAAGCCCAGGTGCTGCGGAACGGTACTTCTACTCCCGTCACCCTCTCCCTGCCCGGCCTGACCCGGGAGGAGCGGGATATCATCCTGGCCGGCTGCCTCATCAACTACTACGCTCAATAAGTGCAAAAAGTGGAAGCAACAGGCTGGTTGCTTCCACTTTTTTGTTAGATTTTCTCTTGGCCTGCCAGCCCGGTGGGGACGCTCCCCGCTGGGGGTTCCTTTTGCACGGCCAAAAGGAACCAAAAGCCGCTTAGGGCGTTCCCCCCTAAGAACCTCCCTGGGGTACCGAGCTGGGCATGCGCAGCCACACCCTCCGGCCCGTCTGCCTGACTGTGATCCTGTTTGTGCCATCACACCAGGCCACCTTGGGCATCTGGCCCTATGGCGGGGCGGTTTCTCCATCCGGGCCTTACCCTGGAAAGCAGCTGTTCCCAGCTGCCGGTGGTCTGTTGTGGTGCTACCGTAGGGGCGGATATCATCCGCCCAAACCATGGTCAGGTTTCGCCCCAGGCGTACAGGGACGAGTGGAACGAACAGGATGTGCCATCAGCGCACACCGGACTTCTCCCAATCAAAGCCCGCCTGGGCCAGTCGGCGGCGCAGCAGGCTGCCCAGACCAATGGCAATGACGATCTTCCCCAGGTCAAAGGGAATGAAAGGGGTCACGCACAGCCCCAGAGCCGCCCCCACGGTGTATCCCCCCTGCCAACAGAACCAGGCGGTTCCCAGCAGGTAACACAGAGCCGTGCCCAACGCCAGCCCCAGGGCGTGGAGCCACTTGGAGCGGGTGTGGTCCACCACCCAGCCCCCCACCAGGGCCATGGGCAGATAGCCCAGCAAATAGCCCCCGGTGGGCCCCAGCAGCTTAGCCGCTCCACTGCCAAACCCGGAGAACACCGGGAGACCGGCCAGACCCACCAGCAGATAGGTAAGGCAGCTCACCGTCCCCCACTTCCACCCCAGTAGATACACCGCCAGAAAGATGGCCAGGTTGGCAAAGGCCACGGGGACCGGACCAATGGGCACGGAAAAGGGGCTGAGCACACAGATCACCGCCGCCAATACCCCGCAGCTGCACAGCTTTTGTATGGTGTCATGTTTCATGTGGCAGCCCTCCAATTGTATACTAAATTCGCTTGTAAGTATACAATATAACTTTTCCCCTGTCAACCGCTTGCCTTTGACCCCAATGTGTGATACTTTAGATGGGATTACTCTATGAAACATGTGAGGGACAAACCGTGGCAAACGTGAAGTATCTATTCCAGCGTGTAATGAATATGAACTACAAGGCCATGTGGGAGAAAATCAGCTCCATCCACAAAAAGACTGGTGCCTCCCGGCTGGCCATTTTCCGGGACATGAAGGACTGCGCCGTGAAGTACGGGGCGGGGTATATGGACTACGACCTGTTTGAGATGTACAATCTCACCCCCCAACAGCGGGACACCTACCTCACCCGAGGCCGCAACAATGCCCTGGTGGTGAAGTACAACGACAAGGCCTACACGGGCCAGTTTGACGACAAGGTACAGTTCAACACCCTCTTTGGCAAGTACCTGCACCGGGACTGGGTGCCGGTGACCGGGGACAACCGGGAGCAGGTGATGGCGTTTTTGGCCGCCCACGAGGTGTTCATGGCCAAGCCCTCCCAGGGCAGCTGCGGCTGGGGTATTGAGAAGCTCCGCCGGGCGGATTACCCCTCTCTGGATGCCCTCTACGACTACCTGGTCCAGCGGGCCCCCAAGCTGGAGCTGGAGGAGGTGCTGGAGCAACACCCCCAGGTGTCCGCCATCTACCCCGGCTCCATCAACACCGTGCGCATGGTGACCATCCGAGGCAAGCACGGCAAGGTGTACCTGGTCACCGCCATGTTCCGCATCGGCAACGGCAAGTTTGTGGACAACTTCAACAGCGGCGGCATGGTGGCCCCCATGGACCCAGAGCGGGGCGTGGTCATTGACCGGGCCCTGGACAAGGCCAAGAACCTGTATGAGAACCACCCCGCCACCGGAACTCCCATCAAGGGCTTCCAGTTCCCCGACTGGGACAAGGCGGTGGCCATGGTGTCTGAGGCCGCCCAGGTCATCCCCCAGGTGGGGTATGTGGGCTGGGACGTGTGCTTCACCCCCAACGGCCCCTGTCTGGTGGAGGGCAACCCCTTCCCCGGCCACGACATCTATCAGCTGCCGGTGCACACCCCGGACAAGATCGGCATTATGCCCCGGTTCCGGGAGATCGAGGCCGAAGAAAAAATGATGAATGAAGAATGATTGTGTGCCGCCTCCTTGCGGCACGGATTCCGATTTGTCAGAGACATGATGAAATAAAAGCCCTCGGCAGAGTTTTCCCGCCCGCAGGCGGGAAAATAAACTAAAATCACGTTTTTTCCGGGGACATGCGCATCGGAAAAAATACTTCTCAGCCCGCCAGTGTGGCCTTGGGTCGCCCTTTGACCCAAGGGTGCATGCAGCGGGCTGCATCCCCTCGAAAAAATGCTTGCATTTTTGAGAATCATGTAAGAAGCCCTCGGTTCCTTGCGGAACCGAGGGCTTCTTACATGATCAAAGATAATAGGCCAGTCGAGGGCTGCCATCCTCCAAATAGATGGTGCCGCAGGGGGTGAACCCCAGCTTCTCCAGCAGCTGCTGCATGGGGATGTTCTTCTCATGGGTGTCGATGCGCAGCTGGCGGCAGTGGGCTCGGCACCAGGCCAGGCAGTGGGCCGCCGCCCCGGTGCGGGAAGCTCCGGTGGCCAGACGGTGCACCACGCCATACTCCCCGTTGTCCGGCCACCCCTCCCCTTCAATGTGGGCGTAGGTGGGCTCACCCTTGGTGTGGAAGGAAAAGGCCGCGGCCAGGCGGCCATTTTCCATACACACAAAACTGTACCCCAGGTTGATATCCTGCTGGATCTGCTCCAGGGTGGGTTTGTCCTCCCCCCACTGGTCCGGGTTGCCAGACTCCCGCATAAAGGCCCGGGCCTGGGCGTAGAGCTGCTCCAGGGCAGGCAGGTCCCGGCTGTTGGCCCGACGAATCAAAAAATTGGTTCCACTGTTCATATTATTCCACCGTTTTCAAACTTTCTACCATATCAATTTTCTTTAACCTAAAGTGTGCCGCCACGTTGACAATCAGGGAGAACAGGGCAGTCAAGGCCGCTGCCAGCACATAGGCATAGGGGGGCGCTGTGCGGCCAAACATCACCAGGTCCACCTCCACCGTCAGCACCATCCAGCTGTGGAGGAACCGGCCCAACACCAGCCCCAAAATCACACCGAAGATGGTGAGGAACACATTCTCCCGCAATACATATGCGGTGGTCTCTCCGTCATAGAACCCCAGCACCTTCAAGGTGGCCAGCTCGCTTCGCCGCTCGGTGATGTTGATGTTGGTCAGGTTGTACAGCACCACAAAGGCCAAGGCGGCGGCGGCCACAATGATGATGACCACAGCGTAGTTGATGGCGTCCATACTGTCCTCAAAGCTGTCCCGGATGGTGGCAATGTAGGAGTAGGAGGCCACCCCGTCCATCTGCATCAGGGTTTCCGAGGTCTGGTTGGACACATCCACCCCCGTGCCGTCCTGGTAGTCCAGGAGCATCACGTTGTTCTGGTTGTCCTCTCCAAACAGCTGGGTGTACAGGTCCCGGGTGAGGTACACATAGTGATAGACGTAATTTTCCGTAATACCCGCCACCACGGCCTCCACCCGCTGGTCCCCCTCCAGGGTGATGGTGTCCCCGACCGACACATCCAGCAGCTCAGAGAGCTTCTCGTCAATGACCACGCCGGAGCCGTCCAGCTCCACCGGGGAGTGGTCCCAGCGGTGACGCAGGTCCACAAAGCGACCGAACTCCTCCACATCGTCCACCGCAAAGAGGTACACATCATAGGAGGTGCCGGTGGTAGAGGCATCCATCATCTGCTGATAGGTGAACATGTAGTCCGCCACGGCCTCTTCCCCGTCCAGATAGTCCTCAATTTCCTGCTTCTGCTCCTCCGTCAGGTCCTCGTCCAGGCCCACGGTGGCGTCATACAGGGAGATCTCGTCAAACTGCTTATCCAACACGTCGAAAATAGACTCATGGAGGCCAAATCCGGTGACAATCAGGGCGGTACAGCCGCCAATGCCGATGACCGTCATCCAAAACCGCTTCTGATAGCGGAACAGGTTGCGCATGGTCACCTTCCAGGTAAAGCTTAGCCTGCGCCAAACAGGCTTAATGTATTCCAAGAAAACCCGCTTGCCCGCCTTGGGGGCCCGAGGCCGCATGAGGTTAGCGGGGGTGTCCATGAGGGTGGACAGGCAGGCCCACAGGGCCGCCCCGGTGGTGCACGCCACCGCCGCCAGCACCGCCAGCACAAACAGGGGCAGCTGCATCTTATAGTCCAGCCCGGGAATGGCATACATGATCTGGAAGGCGTTGGCGATCACCGCCGGGATGAGGGTCGCCCCGATCCCTAAGCCAATGAGGCCGCCCACCAGGCTAGCCACAAAGGCGTATCCAATGTACTTCTGGGAGATGGCCAGCCGGGAGAAGCCCAGAGCCTTCAAAGAGCCAATCTGGGTGCGCTGCTCCTCCACCATGCGGGTCATAGTGGTCAGGCAGGCCAGAGCGGCCACCACAAAGAAAATCACGGGGAAGATGCTGGACAGATTCTCCACCCGCTCGGCATCCTGGGAATAACCCACAAAGCCCACGTTGGTGTCCCGACCCAGCACATACCACTCACAGGCGGCCATCTCGTCCAGGTCCTTTTGGCCCTGGTCAATGTCCGCCTGGGCCTGCTCCAGCTCCGGCTGGGCGTCGGCCTTGGCCTGCTGGTACTCCTCCAGGCCCTTTTGGTACTCCGCCTCGCCGTCCTCCAGCTCTGCCTTGGCCTGGGCCAGCTGGCTGCGGCCACGGGCCTCCTCCTGGTCCAGGGTCTGCTGGCCGGACTGGTACTCTGCCCAGCCGCTATCCAGTTGCTGGGCGGCGTCTTGCAGTTGGGCCTGGGCGGCGTCCAGCTCCGCCTTAGAGCTCTCCAGCTGGGCCTTCACCTGCTCCAGCTGGGCAAACCCCGCCTGGATTTGGGCGGAAGCCTCATCCAGCTTGGCCTTCATGGGAGCCAGCTGCTCCACCATCTGGTCGTACATGGGAGTGCCCTCATAGGGCTTGAGGGTGTCGTAGTACTCCTCATAGCCCTTGGCCACCTGCTCCTGCTGGGCGTCCAGCTGGGCCAGGTTCTCCTCATAGGCGGTCTGGCCCTCCTGATACTGGGCCAGACCCTTCTGGTAGTCCACCTTGCCCTGCTCATACCGGGTTTGGGACTCCTCCAGCTGAGACCGGGCGGTGTTCAGCTCGGCCTGGCCGTCCTTGATCTTCTGTTCCAGGGTGGCCAGGCCCTCCTCATAGTCTGCCCAACCGCTGTCCAGCTCCGCCCGGGCATCGTCCAGCTCCTTCTTGGCGTCGTCCAGTTCCTTTTGGGCGTCTGCCAGCTCTTTTCTGGCATCATCCAGCTCCTTCTGGGCCTCGCTGCGCACCTCTTCGTCCCGCAGGTTGGCCCGCTCCTGGGCCAGGGGGTCCAGGCTGTCCACCAGGGCGCTGAGCTGGTCGGCGTAGGCCTGGCTGTAGCTGTTGAGGGCTTCCATTCCATCGCCGGTGAAATAAGCGGTGGTGTACACGTCCAGGTCGAAATTCTCCCCGGGGATGTAGACAAAGGCGTCGATGCTTCCACTGCCCAGAGTGGTGCTGCCCCGGTCTGTGCTCACATACAGGGGGCTTTGCACCGTGCCCACAATGGTATAACTGGTGCGGATGAGGCTGTCCTCGTCCGCCTCCTCCAACGTGACGGTGAGGGTGTCCCCGATCTCCAGCCCCAGGGCGGTGAGGAGCATCTGCTCGGTGACGCACTCATCCGCCTGCTGGGGCAGGCGGCCCTCCACCACGTTGAGCAAATTCAAGTTCTTTGGCATGGAGCGCATGGACACAATGGAGTCCACCGCAGTGGCGTCCACACTCCACGCCCCTTCCACCTGGTCCACGCCGTCAGCCTGGGCCAGGGCCTGCAAGTCCTCCTCGGTGAGCCCCATGGTGGACATGACATAGCCGTCCATGAGGTGGTGGGAGTCGTAGTAGTTGTCCGCCGTATACTCCATATCCGGGGCCGTGGCTCGCAGGCCCACCAAAAAAGCCACGGCCAGAGCGGAGAGGAGGAGAATGGATAGAAAGCGGCTGTAGGTATGGCGGACTTCCCGAATAAAATCGGTGAGCAGCCTGTTTTTCCTCTTTACCATTCAATCGCCTCCACCGGGGTGGGGTTGGGATTGCAGGTCATCTCCTCCACACGCCCGTTTTTGATGTGAATGACCCGGTCTGCCATGGGGGTGAGGGCGGTGTTGTGGGTGATGACCACCACTGTCATCCCCTGCAGGCGGCAGGTATCCTGCAAGAGCTTCAAAATGGCCTTGCCCGTCACATAGTCCAGAGCGCCTGTGGGCTCATCGCACAGCAGCAACTTGGGGTTTTTGGCCAGGGCACGGGCAATGGCCACCCGCTGCTGCTCGCCGCCGGAGAGCTGGGCGGGGAAGTTGTTGAGCCGGTGGCCCAGCCCCACATGCTCCAGCACGTCTTTGGCATCCAGGGGCTCTTTACAGATCTGGGCAGCCAGCTCCACATTCTCCAGAGCGGTGAGGTTCTGCACCAGGTTGTAGAACTGGAAGACAAATCCGATGTCATTGCGGCGGTACTGGGTGAGCTGGCGGGCGTTGAATCCGCTGACCTGGGTGCCGTCCACCAAAATCTCTCCGCTGGTACAGGCGTCCATGCCCCCCAGCATATTCAGCACCGTGGTCTTACCTGCGCCGGATGGCCCCACAATGATGGCAAATTCCCCTTTTTCGATATGGAAATCCACCCCATCCACCGCTTTGATGGTCACCTCTCCCATGACGTACTCCTTGCGCACTTGTTTGAAAGAGATATAACTCATAATTACCACCATCCCGCTATATTGTTATCTTAACTATATAGTACACGTTCTCCCCTCCACCTGCAATCCTTCCTTTCCATTGTTTAAAGAAAGTTTATGAATCCCCTGAAGTCTCCTGTGTTATCGTTGACTAACTCCTCTTGCCGCTGGTACAATACCCACACGATAAGGGAGTAATTGGCGGCGTGTTTGCGCCGTGGCCTGGTCAACATACTGGCGGTGTGTCCGTCTGGCTGGGTCTGAAACAGTGAGACTTATCCGCTGAACAACAGGCGGGTAGTCTCTTTTTTTATGCCTGCCCAACACCTGAAACAGAAAGGCGAGAAGAATATGGGAATTTGGGAACTTTTGATGTTAGCCGTGGGCCTGGCCATGGACGCCTTTGCCGTGTCCATCTGCAAGGGCCTGTCCATCCGCAAGCTCCATCTGCGCCACATGGTCATCGTGGGTCTATGGTTTGGGGCCTTTCAGGCCCTCATGCCCCTGCTGGGGTACTTTTTGGGCTCCGCCTTCACCCAACTGGTCCAGGCCCTGGACCACTGGATTGCATTTGTGCTGCTGCTCATCATCGGCGGCAATATGATCCGGGAGGCCTTCAGCGGCGACGAGGAGGAGGTCTCCCCCTCCCTGGCCGTCCCCGGTATGTTCCTGCTGGCGGTGGCCACCTCCATTGACGCTCTGGCGGTGGGCATCACCTTCGCCTTTTTGCGGGTGAACATCTGGCTGGCGGTGGCCCTCATCGGGGTGTGCACCTTTGTCATCTCGGCGGCGGGGGTGAAAATCGGCAACGTCTTCGGCGCCCGCTTCAAATCCAAGGCGGAGCTGCTGGGCGGCGTGGTGCTGGTGCTCATCGGCGCCAAGATTCTTTTGGAGCACCTGGGGCTGCTGGCCCTCTAAGGACGGTTGACGGGGAGGGCCTTCCAGTGCTACAATCGAAAAAAACCACATAAGGAGGTTTTTCCCATGTCTGACAACCGCACCCTCTTTGCCACCATGCCCAACGGCGACCTGGTGGAAGAACTCACCCTCCGCTGCGGTGCCCTGTGCTGCTCCATCCTCACCTACGGCGGCGCCATCCGGTCCCTGGTGGTCCCGGACAAGGACGGCAACCCCGTGGACGTGGCCCTGGGCTTTGACACCATGGAGGACTACATGGCCCAGACCTGCTACATCGGCGCCCTCATTGGCCGCTTCGGCAACCGCATCAACCAGGGCAAATTTACCCTGGGCGGGGTGGACTACACCCTGGCCGTCAACAACGGCCCCAACCACCTCCACGGCGGCGACATCGGCTTTGACAAGCAGATTTGGACGGTGGAGGACCTGACGGACAACCAGGCGGTGCTCTCCCTGGTCAGCCCCGACGGCCAGGAGCACTACCCCGGCACCCTCACCGTCATTGTCACCTACACCCTCACCGAGGACGGGCTGTCCATCTCCTACCACGCCAACACCGATGCGGACACCCTGTGCAACCTCACTAACCACTGTTACTTCAACCTCTCCGGCCACGACAGCGGCCCGGTGGATGACCAGACCATGTGCATCAAGGCCCAGGCCTACACCCCCACCGATGCCGTGTCCATCCCCACCGGGGAGATCGCCAGCGTGGAGGGCACCCCCATGGACCTGCGCACCCCCGTGGCCTTGGGCGCACACTGGGACGACGACTTCCAGCAGCTGACCTTCGCCCATGGGTACGACCACAACTGGGTGCTGGACGGCACGCCGGGCCAGCTGCGCCATGTGGCCACCGCCCACTCCCCCGTCACCGGCATCACCATGGAAGTACATACCACCACCCCCGGCATGCAGCTCTATACCGGAAACTTCCTGGACGGCTGCCCTCTGGGAAAGGGCGGCGCTCCCTATGCCAATCGGTGGGCCTATGCTCTGGAAACCCAGAACTTCCCCGACGCCCCCAACCACGAAAACTTCCCCTCTGCCGTGCTCAAGCCCGGCCAGGAGTACAAAGAGGAGACCGTGTACAAGTTTGTGTAACGCATAAGATGAGAAATGGCCTGTTGCGTCAACGCAGCAGGTCATTTTTCTTATCCTGAAATAATCTTCTGACTAGATTGCCTGATTCCGGCTTGCCAGCCTGGTGGGGACGCTTCCCGCTGGGGGTTTCTTTTGAGCGGGCAAAAGTCACCAAAACCCGCTTAGGGCGTTCCCCCCTAAGGACCTCCCTGAGGTACGAGGCTGGAACTGCGTCAAGGCTAAGTTCGGCCCGTCACCCTTGCTGTGGCTTCTGGTATTGCCACCACACCAGGCCACCCTGGGCAACTGGCCCTATGGTTGGGTGATTTCTATGTCCGGGCCTACCCTGGAGAAGCGGCGTTCCCGCCGCCGGGAGCCAGGCTGCCCATCGCTGGGAACAGCGTCTCACCAGGGTGAGGCCCTGGGAGTAGGCGCACAAGCTTCCACAGAAGTAGCCAACTTCTGTGGAACTTCCAGGACATCTATGTGGCCCCACCGGGCCAAGGGCCGAAAAAGGAAGGTGCACCCTCCACCCAGTACCGCGGGGTGGATTCCACAAGGCGGGGGAAGGCCCCGCCTTTGGTGGGTCTTTGGTGACTTTCTGCCCAATCAGAAAGTCACCCTGCGGAGCAAACCCTGGCTGGCAAGCCAGCTGGAGGTCCCTTTGAACATGACAGAGTTTCATAGCCATAAGATAGAAAAGTGGAAGTAGCCACAACGGCCACTTCCACTTTTGTACTTATTTCATCACATCTTTGTTCTTCCAGAAGTACTCAATACCGGAGTACACGGTGGTGATGACGATCACCCACACGCACACCTGCACCAGCATCTCAGGAATAGGCAGGTGCATCAGGCACAGGCACACCATGGTGGAGAAGGTCTTCACCTTGCCCGACCAGGCGGCGGCGATGACTCGGCCATTGTCCACGGCGATGAGCCGCAGGCCGGACACGGCAAACTCCCGGGCCACCACGATGACCAGGGCCCACACGGGGAGCAGCCCCACGGAGGAAAACCAGATCATGGCGGTGATGACCAAAATCTTATCGGCCAGAGGGTCCATGAACTTGCCAAAGGTGGTCACCTGGTTGTAGTGCCGGGCCACATAGCCGTCCAGGAAGTCGGTGACGCTGGCGATGACAAACACAGCCAGGGCCAGCAGAGCGCTGTATTTCAGGTTCAGGTACCACACCACCAGGTACACGGGAATCAAAATCACCCGGAGCATGGTCAATTTATTGGCGGTATTCCATTCCATGTCGCTCACTCCTCAATCTCACCGGTGAGGTCGCCATCACTCATGCCCGTGATGCGGACCCACACAAATTCTCCTGCCTTCACGTCGCCAGCAGCGGTGAACAGCACCCGGCCGTCAATGTCCACCGAGTCGGCGTAGGTACGGCCCACAAAGCAGCCCTCATTGGCATCGAAGCCCTCGCACAACACCTCCATGCAGGTGCCCAGCCGCTCCTGGTTGTACTCGTCCATGATGCGGGACTGGAGGTCCACCACCAGCTCCACCCGGCGGGCGGCCACCTCGGGGTCCACCTGTTCTTCCATGGCGGCGGCCAAGGTGCCCTCCTCAGGGGAGAACTGGAATACCCCCGCCCGCTGGATTTTCTGCTCTTTCAGGAACTCACACAGCTCCTCGAACTCCTCCTCCCCCTCGCCGGGCAGGCCGCAGATGAGGGAGGTGCGGATGACCACGCGGGGCATGGCGGCCCGCAGCTTGGCAAAGAGGGTCTCGATCTCCGCCTTGGTGCTGCGGCGGCGCATGGCCTTTAAGATGCCATCGTTGGCGTGCTGGATGGGAATGTCCAGGTACTTGACGATCTTCCGCTCCTTTGCGATGACCTCAATGAGCTCGTCGGTTACCGCCTCGGGGTAGAGGTAGTGGAGGCGAATCCAGTGGAAGGGCAGCTTGCACAGCTCGGTGAGCAAAGCGGCCAAAGTAGTGGGCTCCTCCAGGTCCTGGCCGTAGCGGGTGATGTCCTGGGCGATGACGATGAGCTCCTGCACCCCGTTGTCCGCCAGCTTCCGGGCCTCCTCCAAAATGTGCTCCATGGAGCGGCTGCGGTAGCGGCCCCGGAGCTTGGGGATGATGCAGAAGGCGCAGCCGTTGCTACACCCCTCCGCAATTTTCAGGTATGCGGTATAGGGGGGCGTGGTGACCATCCGCTCCCCGTCCTCATAGGTGCGGTGGATATCCCCGAAGTGCTGGGCCTGTTCCCCGGCCATGAGCTCCTCAATGGCGGACACCACGTCGGTGTAGCTGCCGGTGCCCAACAGGCCGTCCACCTCGGGCAGCTCGGTGCGGATGTCCTGGGGATAGCGCTGGGACAGGCACCCGGTGACCAGCAGCTTTTTCAGCTGCCCCTCTTTTTTCAGCTGGGCCAGCTCCAAAATACAGTCAATGGCCTCGCTCTTGGCCGCCTCAATAAACCCGCAGGTGTTGAGGACCGCCACGTCCGCCCCCCGGGGCTCCCCGGTGACGTGATAGCCGGCGGCCCGGCACAGGGCCATCATCTGCTCGGTGTTCACCAGGTTTTTGGAGCAGCCCAGAGACTGGAATGCCACGGTATAACTCATTGGTTCCATCCTTTCACTCCGCCTCTTGCTCCACCTGGCTCAGCACCCGGGAGATCTCCTCCCAGCCGAAGCCACGGCGGGCCAGATAGGCGGACACTTTTTTCAGTTCTTCCCGGGTAGGCACGGCCCCCCGGAGCTTCTTTTCCACCAGGGCCCGGAGCTTGTCGTCCCCCTGGTCCCGCTCCTCCATGGCCTCGTCCCAGTACTCTCTGGGGACGCCACGGCGGTACAGCTCATCCCGGATTTTGGCCGGGCCGTAGCCCTTGCGGCTGTAGTGGCGCACCACCGTGGAGGCGTACTCCCGGTCGTCCACCAGCCCCACCTGGGCCATGCGCTGGGCCACCTCCTGGGCCAGCTCCCGGCGCTGCTGCCGCTGCTCCTCCCCCTCCTGGGGCGCTCCCTTTCTGGGGGACTTGGCGGACAGCTTGCGCTCCAGCTCCCGCTGGGACATGGGCCGGGCGGCGAGAAGGGTGAGGGCCTTGTTGTTCAGCTTGGCCTTCTCCTGGGCCTGTTTCAGCCCGTCCAGCTGCTCCTCGTTCAGCTCCATCCCGGCGTAGAGGGAAAAGGACACCACATCCCCCTCCCCTACCCGCAGCAGAGAGCCGTCCTCCAGCCAGACAAGCCACCGCCCCTCAATCCGAGAGGATGGCTCTAGCTTGAGCAGTTTCATCCTTCAAAGTCGTCCGCCGACACGTCCACGGCCCGCCCAGCGGCCCGGGCGGCGATCTGGGACTGGCGGCTCATGAGCTTGAAGGAGTTGGCACGAATCTGGTCCTCGATCTCCTGGGCGATCTCGGGGTTGTCGGTGAGGTACTTCTTCACGGCGTCCTTGCCCTGGCCCAGGCGGGTGTCGCCCATGGAGAACCAGGAGCCGGACTTCTGGATGAGGTCCAGCTTCACGCCCAGGTCCACCAGCTCGCCCAGCTTGGAGATGCCCTCGCCGTACATGATCTCAAACTCCGCCTCCCGGAAGGGGGGAGACACCTTGTTCTTCACGATCTTCACCCGGGTACGGTTGCCCACCACCTCGGTGCCGTTTTTCAGGGCCTCCACCCGGCGCACCTCCATGCGCACCGAAGCGTAGAACTTCAGGGCACGGCCGCCGGTGGTGACCTCGGGGTTACCGTACACCACGCCCACCTTTTCACGGAGCTGGTTGATGAAGATGACCACACAGTTGGTCTTGGCGATGGAGCCGGCCAGCTTACGCAGGGCCTGGCTCATGAGGCGGGCCAGCAGGCCCACATGGGAGTCGCCCATGTCGCCCTCAATCTCCGCCCGGGGGGTGAGGGCGGCCACAGAGTCCACCACCACCACGTCAATGGCGCCGGAGCGCACCAGGGCCTCGCAGATCTCCAGGCCCTGCTCGCCGGTGTCCGGCTGGGAGATGAGCATGGAGTCGATGTCCACCCCCAGGGCCCGGGCGTAGGTGGGGTCCAGGGCGTGCTCGGCGTCGATGAAGGCCACCTCGCCCCCCCGCTTCTGGGCCTCGGCCACCACATGGAGGGCCAGGGTGGTCTTACCGGAGGATTCCGGGCCGTAGATCTCAATGATACGCCCCTTGGGCACGCCGCCGATGCCCAGGGCGATGTCCAGGGACAGAGAGCCGGTGGGAATGGCCTCCACCATCACGTCGGCGTTCTCCCCCAGGCGCATGATGGAGCCCTTGCCGTAATCCCGCTCAATCTGGGCAATGGCGGTCTCCAGCGCCTTCTTCTTATCCGATGCAGGCCCCACAGGGTCCACGGGCCGTTTCTTATCTGCCATGCGTCATTCTTCCTTTCCTGCCGGCTCGTCCGGCTGTATGGGTTCTAGTATGCCCTCCACGACCCGCCAGTGGCCGCCAGGGTCTTGAAAACTGCGGACCTGCTGGAAGCCTCGGTCCACCATGAGCTTTTTCACCGCTTCCGCCTGGTCGTAGCCGATCTCGAAAACCAGCTTGCCGCCGGGGCGCAGGGCCCAGTTCCAGTGCAGGGTGATGGCCCGGTAGAAGTCCAGGCCGTCCTCTCCCCCGTCCAGAGCCAGGTGGGGCTCGTAGTCCCGCACCGAGTGGTCCAGCTCCTCCTCCACCACCTGGCGGGGGATGTAGGGGGGATTGCACACAATGAGGTCAAACTCGCCCAGCTCCCGGGGGGGTGGCTGGAGGGCGTTGACCTGGACCAGCTCCACCTGGTCGGTGAGCTGGCAGCGCATCAGGTTCTGCCGGGCCACTTCCAGGGCGTCCTGGGACCAGTCGCCCAACACCACCTGGGCGTTGGGGCAGTTGTATGCCAGAGCCAGCCCCACGCAGCCGCTGCCGGTGCACAGGTCCAGCACCCGGGCCTGGGGCAGGTCCCGCACCGCCAAAATCCCCCGCTCCACCAGCAGTTCGGTGTCGGGGCGGGGAATGAGTACCTGGGGGGTGACGGTGAGGGTGAGGCCGTAGAACTCCCACTCCCCAATGATATAGGCGATGGGCTCTCCGGCCAGTCTGCGCTGGAGCAGGGCGTCCACCTGCCCCTCTATGGCCTCACTGGCGTAGAGAGACAGGTCCCGGAGCACCTCTTCCCGGCGCTTGCCCAGGGCGGCGCACATCAGCTCCATAGCCTCCAGCTGGGCCTGCTCCACGCCGGACTCCTTGAGGGTGCGCCGTACCGCTAAGTAAATATCGTTATACGTCTGCATGTCTGCCGCCTTTCTCTCTCTTGCGCTTCCATTACCAGGCGTCGGCGCCCTTTTCCCGGGGCAGCACCAGCTTTAAAGCGGTAATGGCCACCTCGATCATGCTCTCGTCCGGCTCGAAGGTGGTGAAGTTCTGCATCCACATCCCCGGGGCCCGCAGAGCCTGACACAGGGCGTTGTCATGGCCGCCCACATAGCGGTTGAACTCGTAGGTCACGCCCACAATGATGGGCAGCAGCACCAGGTGGAGCACCATGCGCAGCAGGGTGTTTTTGATCTGCAAGGGGGTGAAAATCACAATGGAGAGGAAAATAGAAACCACAATCACCACAAAGAGAAAGCTGGTGCCGCAGCGGGGATGGTGGCGGGGCTGCTTTTTTACGTTCTCCACGGTGAGCTCCAGGCCGTTTTCATAGCAGTAGATGGCCTTGTGCTCCGCCCCGTGGTAGGAGAACACCCGGCGCATCTCCTTGGTGTGGGAGCACAGCCACAGATAACACAGGAAAATGGCCACCTTCATCACACCTTCCACCACCGCCTGGACCCACAGAGGCATCTGGGGCCACACCAGGCGGATGAGGCCGGTGAGAGCGGTGGGCAGCAGGATGAACAGGCCCACCGAGAAGGCAATTCCCAGGGCCGCCGCTATGGTGATGAAGATGGAGGCGGCCTTCTCCTGGGTGAAGTGGGCGTCCAGCCACTTCTCCAGCCAACCGGGCTCCTCGTCCTCCTCCTGCTCCAGCCCCTCCTCGGACACCTCGGCGGAGTGCATCAAGGCGCTCACTCCGTGGACCATAGCCGAGCCGAAGACGACCCCCCCTCGCACCAGGGGCAGCTTGGCAAACCAGCTGCGGGGCTGCATCTTCTTGGTGGTGATGTCCAGCTCTCCGTTGGGCTTGCGCACCACAATGGCCCGCTTCTCCGGGCCCTGCATCATAATGCCCTCAATGAGGGCCTGACCACCGCAAGTGGTCTTATAAGGCGTCCCACAGGGGGGCGCAGACTGATTGGACATGGGAATGAACTCCTTTTTCTCGGGCATACTCCCCCCCTGTCCTTCCACGCACCATCTTAGCAGATGGCGGGAAAAATGACAAGGGTTTTCGTACATTTGTTTCATTATTCCAGGGTCATGGGCAGGCGCAGGGTGACCACACAGCCGCCGCCCATGGCGTTCTCAATCTCCAGAGTGCCGCCGTGGCAGGTGACGATCTCCTCGCACACGGCCAAGCCAATGCCGGAGCCACGGGCCTTGGAAGAGCCCTTGTAGAACTTGTACTTGACGTAGGGCAGCTCCTCCTCGGGGACGCCGGGGCCGAAGTCCCGCACCCGGATGGCCACCATGTTCCCCTCGGGGTGGATGGACACGTCCACCTCGCCGCCGGACCCGCCGTGCTTGTCGGCGTTGTCCAGCAGGTTGCAGAACACCTGGCGCAGCCGCTCGGGGTCGCCGCTAATGGGGGGGAACTCCTCTTCGCACTCGATATACTCCAGCTTCAGGCCCTTGCGGCGGAAGAACTCCCGGTAGGTATACACGGCGTCCTCCAGCTCCGCTTTGATGTCGATGGGCTCCACGGACAGGTTGAATCGCCCGGTCTCGATGCGGGAGAACTCCAGCAGCTCCTCCACCATGTTGGTCAGGCGTCGGGCCTCGGAGACGATGATGCCCATGCCCTTCTTCACGTCCTCTGCGTCCCGCACTTCCCCGTTGTACAGGGTCTCCGCCCAGCCGTTGATGGCGGTGAGGGGGGTGCGCAGCTCATGGGACACGGAGGAGATAAACTCGGACTGGGTCTTCTCCGCCTGGTCGATCTTGGTGGACATGTCGTTGATGGCATCCACCAGCTGGCCCATCTCGTCATCTCCCCGCACCTCCATCTGCACGCCGTAGCTGCCGGCGGCAATGCGCTTGGCGGTCTCGGTGACTCGGGTCACCGGCTCCAGGATCATGCGGATGAAGTAGGAGGCATAGAGCACCATCAGCACGATGATGACCATGCCCACCAGCACGCTGATGCCCACCACCTTCAGCATCTGGGCCTGGAGCAGCCGCAGAGAGGTGACCAGGCGCACCACACCCACCACCGAGCCGTTATACACGATGGGGGCGGAGGCGGCCATGAGGTAGTCCTGGGTGGAGGTGTCCTCCCCCCGCCAGGTGGACAGCTTTTTGGTCTGGATGGCATCTTCGATGTCCTCCCCCTGGGGGGTGGCGCCGGAGATGTCCATGAAGGAGGTCATGCGCACCTCGCCGTCAGGGGTGAGAAACTGCACCTCAATGGTGTTTTTCTCCTCAAACTGGTTGATGAACTGCCGGGCCGCATAGAGGTAGGTGGTCTCGGTGTAGTTCTGAAACATCCCGGCCGCCGTCTGGGCCTTGCTCTCCAGGGTGGCAGCGATGGTGGCCAGGTAGTAGTTGTAAATGGCCAGGGAGAAGGCGGACACGGCAATGGCCACAATGGCAAAGGTGGTCACCAGGGTGTTCACCAGCCAGCGGCGGCGCAGCACGCCCCGGCGCACCGCCTTTTTCTTCTGCTCCTGTCCCTCCTTCTTCCGCTTGCCGGGAAGGGGGATCTTCTTCCAAATCATCTTATATCCTCTCCATGCTTCTCACACCGCATCAGCAGCCCCATTTATAGCCAAAGCCCCATACGGTGTTGATATAGGTGGGGCTTTGGGGGTCATCCTCCAGCTTGATGCGCAGGCGGCGAATGTTCACGTCCACGATCTTCAGCTCTCCGATGTAATCCTTGCCCCACACGGCGTCCAGGATCTCCTCCCGGGCCAGGGCCTTCCCCGGGTTGTCCATAAACAGCTTGACGATGGAGTACTCCACCTGGGTCAGCTTCACCCGCTGGCCGTTTTTCTCCAGGGTGCGGTTGCGGGTGTTGAGCAGGAAGGGGGGCTGATGGATCTCGTCGGTCTCCCGGGCGGTCTCCCCGCCGGTGCGGCGGTACAGGGCATCCACCCGGGCGGTGAGCTCGGCGGGAGAGAAGGGCTTGGTGACATAGTCGTCCGCCCCGGTCATCAGGCCGGTGACCTTGTCCATCTCCTGGGTGAGGGCGGTGAGCATGATGATGCCGATCTGGGAATTGCCCGCCCGAATGCGGCGGCACACCTCAAAGCCGTCCATCTCGCCGGGGAGCATAATGTCCAGCAGCGCCACCCGGATGTCCGGGTGGCGGGCGATCTGCTCCAGGGCCTCCTCGCCGGTGCCCGCCTCAATGGTCTCATATCCCGCACGCTTGAGGTTGATGACCACAAAGCTGCGGATGTTGGATTCGTCCTCCAATACCAATACTTTTTTCATGGTGGCTCACTCCTTTAAGATTCACTGCCCCAGGCCACGGTGATGAGGAAGAACCGTTGGGCCAGTTCGTCGGCTTTCAGTTTGCAATCCCACACGCCCTCTTCCAGGGAGGCGGCGTAAATGGTGGTACTGTCGCTGTACAGGGTCACACGTCCAGGCAGCATAGCCCGGGCCTGACGGTTGCTGCCCGTCAGGCGGTAGATGGTCAAAAAGGGCTTGGACTTCTCGCCTTCTTCCCCGGAGTTGTAGTAGAACACCACCGAACGCTCCCCCCGGTGGCTCAAAGAGTCGTCCCGGGCCACGGAGATGTTCTCCGGCCAGCTGTCCGGCAACACCAGATACCAGCCGTCGGTCTGACAGTGGTAGGTGACACAGCTGATGGCCAGGCTGCCGTTGGGGTTGACCTGGCACCAGTAGATCACCGACTCTGCGGACTCCTCCCCCTCCTTGACGCTGGGCAGCTTCACGGGGATGGGGATTTCCAGCACGCCGTCCTTGTTGATGTCGGACAGGGATACCCCCACATCCACCCGGGAGGTCACTTCACTGTACCTGGCCTGCTTGTTCAAGGTGACATTGTGCAGACGCCCCTCCTCCACCGTCATCACGTCGGTGAGGACTCCGCCGGAGAACATGGAAGAGGCAAACACCGCCGGGGTACCGTCGGCCAGCTTGCCCGGCACCATGGAGTACACCCCATAGATGCCGTTGGACAGGGGGGCGGAGGAGGCCATGGTCATCACGCCGCCGTTATAGTCGTAAAATTCCGCCAGATTGGTCCCGTCTCCGGTGCTGTCCTGGTGACAGACCACGATTTCCTTGGCGCCGTCCTGATCCAAATCGGTGACCAGATAGCTCTCATTATAAGTGGTGCTCATCAGCTCGCTGACCCCTGCGTCCAACAGAGTGTAGGCGGAGAGAATGTGTACCTTGGTGCTCATCTGCCAGGAGACGATAAGGTCCAGGCTCCCGTCCCCTGTCACATCCTCATAGGTCACGGAGTTGATGGAGGTGCCGTCCCCCTCCACCACATAGGTCAGGCGGTAGTCGTTGTCCGCACCCTTGCGGAACAGGCACACCCGCAGCGGTTTCTCCTCCGCCGAGGTGACCCGGAGAAACACTGCCGCCATCTCCTGCTCTCCATCCCTGTTGAGGTCCAGCAGCTGCACCGTGGAGGTGTTGCTGCCCGAGCTGATGGTGGCGTACTCCGCCCCCTGCTGGTCCATCACGTCCTGAATGGTACTCTGGAGCTGGGAATATGCCTCAGGCAGGATGGGCAGGGCATACATTCCCTCGGACTGCTCAAACATACAACCGCATAAGCTCAACGATAGGCACAGCAGCATGGCGCACAGCCCCACCCTGCGAAACACTCGTTTTTTCACCGTTCTAACCTCATTTCTTTTGCTGGGCTTCACCCCTCCGGCTGTCTGAGGGGAATTTCGTAGCTTACCATTATAGTATGATACCACAATCCCCCGCCCTTGCCTATGCTTATTTCAGTCTTGGAGCGTTATTTTTTATTTTCTTCTTTACAAATGGGAATTTTCCTGCTATACTATTCAAGCGTTAGAAAGATGCGCCCGTAGTTCAATTGGATAGAGCGTCAGATTCCGGTTCTGAATGTTGGGGGTTCGAGTCCCTTCGGGCGTACCATAAAAGCAAAACAGTATAGATGCCGTAGGCTGAAAGCCTACGGCATCAACTGTTTCCGGGCTTTTCTCCTCAAAATTTCACCGAAAATTCCATAGATGTAAACTGCTGTTTCTCAGTAACCGAAGGGATTCGAACCCCCTTCTCCCCTGAGATTTGCATAGACATCCCCACTTGGCGCCCTTTTTGAAACCGGCTTATTCAAAAAGGGCGCTATCTTTTTCAAAACAGAATACACAAAGTTTTAGGCGTCAATTTGTTGGTCGTGACCGACCATCAGATTGGCGCCTTTTTTCGTTTCCAGCAAAATTCAAAAAGGGCGCTAAGCCCAAGGAGGTAATCAAAATGGATCGAGCAGTATTTTTTCAGGAGCTACGCAGAGTCCTTCAGCGAGAAGGCTTCACCACCCAAGCAGAACAGGATAGCCTGTTACCTGTGGAGTGGGATAGCCACCCTCTCTGCAGAATCACAGAGGGCGGCGGTGTACGCTACCGGCAGGAGGACGTGGCGAATTGTGAACGGGAACAAGCCTGTCAAAGAGCTGCAGATCTGGCCTGTATGGTGCGGGAATACACTACCCTGCTGGAGCAGGCTCCCCCCTTGAGGGCACAGGGACTGACTGGAGACTTTCGAGTGCTGGCCGACTTCAACGGGACTGTGCTGGCTGGACACCAGACCAAATTCGGCATTCACTTTGTGACCTGGGACCGGGACTTCCGCTGGACAGGTCTCAACTACGGCCACTACTTTCAAGAAAACTACCTGGCTGCCAAACAAGACTTTGCTATCCGTTCCGGCCTTGTCCCCCAGTACCAAGTTTTCAACCAGGAACAGCTCACAGAAATCTTTCATTGCTGCGCTGATACCCTAAATGCCGATTTGAACCTGTCCCCCAAACAGGAGGCATGCATCCGGGATATCCAAGAGCAGATTGAAAGTGGCATACCAGATATCACGGAACAGCTCAGAGAGCAGGAGCAACAGCCCACAGAACCTTATATTCCCCAGCAGACCATGTGAAATTGCGCCGGAGTTCTAACCAATGAGCTACGCTCATTTGCTGGACCCAGGGGTGGTTCATGGTGGACCGCCCGGAAGGACTCACTTGAAACAAATCTATGTAATACAGAGAAACAGATTCACAACATCTTCAGGGTAAAACTCCCACTATATTTCCACAATATACCGTTCATATCCATTGATGACCCTGGTTTTCCCATACATACGTTCTCTCTGAATCTGTCGACCGTAGTTCATATGGGTGTGTCCGTGGAGAAACAGAGCAGGCTGATACTTATCCAGCAGGCGGTTAAAGGCCCAAAAACCCCGGTGTGCCAGGTCGTTGCTCTCCACCATATCAGTCCCAGGGGCATGGGTGAGCAAAATATCAAACCCTTTTTTCATCCAGATATGCGGAAGCAGCCCGGCTGCTCGACAAGCCATCTGAATATCTGTATACTGATGCATTCCCGGCTTATAGCGCATGGAGCCTCCCAGTCCCAGTATTCGAATTCCCTGATACTCATAGAGCTTCCCATCTACGCAAATGCAACCCTCTGGAGGATTCTGCTGGTAACGGTCATCGTGATTGCCATGCACATACAAAACAGGACAAGGCGCAAAGGTTGCCAAAAAGGAGAGATAGCTGGGCTCCAGATCTCCACAGGACAAGATCAGATCCAACCCCGCCAGCTTACCATCCCGGTAATAGTCCCAAAGGAACATGGACTCCTCATCTGCTACAACTAAAATTCTCATGCGTCGCTCCGTCTCTCCACGCCCTGCAATCGAATCAGCTCCTGAGCCTTAGGGGTAAACTCCTCTAGGTCGGGCAGCCGCCCCTCCACGTAGGAGGACAGCCAGTTCATGGTCAAAATTTTCTGGGTAGACAGGGGAATCTCATCGCTGTGCACCACCTGTCCCCGCTGATTGTAAATGGTTCCATAAAAGGGGTCCAACTTTTGGTTGCGCATGGCGTCCCGGAACAACCCCACCAGCCGACGGGTTCCCGCCGGCACCCGCCGGGAACTGAGCACGCTCACCACCCCCTGGGTCATGCCCCACCAATAGTTGACGGCGCTGGCCCCCCGCTCCTCCAGCTTCCAACTGCCGTCCATGACCCGGCGTACCAGCCGTTGGTAGAATTTTCCCCAATAGCACTGGACCAGGGCCAAATTGTGGGTGTCATCCTGGACACCGTCTCTGTGTTCATGGAGTTGGTCGTGGTAGTCCACCAGGTTAATGCCCTTCTGGCGCAGCCGCTCCAGGCCATCCCCTGACTGGAGCTGAGACCACTCCAAGTAAATTTTTGCGTGGGCGTTGACCATCCGTGCCCCCTGGGCAAAGGCATTGATACTGGCAACCTCCCCATAGGTGGGGTAGTCGGTCACATAGCCGATGCGCCCGTCTCGGGACATGGCCCCGGCAATGGCCCCTTTGATGAACTTGGCCCCGTACAGGCGGGGATAATAGGTGCGCACGGAGGGGTAGTTGGTGTTCAAAGAGCAGTTGAGGATTTTCGCCTCTGGGTGGAGCACCGCCTGCTTGACGCTGGGCAGCAGCAGCTGGGGGTGGGTGGTAAAGATGATGTCTGCCCCCATCCGGATGACGTCCTCAATGACCTGCTCGGCCTGTTCGTCGGTGTCCACATTTTCATACCACTGTGTGGACACCTGCCCCCGCATGGCCCGCTCCATGCGGATGCGCCCATACTCGTGGCTGTACGTCCATTTGGAGGTCTCGGTGTTGCCCCGGTGGATGAAGGCCACGTGGATTTTATCCGGCGTGGGGCGCAGGGTGTACAAAAAGGGCACCTTCACATTGTCATCCAGCACCACGGTGTTCTCTACCTGCTCCACTTTGTTTTGTATCTCCTGCTTGATTTTGGACAGATCCTCCTCCAGCTGAGATGGCAGCTTCCGGATGGACTCCTGATAGCCAAAAATCTCAATATAGGTCAAAAAGGCCTGTGCAACCCCCTGCTCGTCCTCATATTCCCGGAGATATGCCTCCCGGAACATATAGTAAAACGCCCGGAACGCGTAGGTGAACTCTGCGCCCCACGCCTCCTTGTTGGTACATCCCATCAGCTCCAGCAGTCTGGCGTACTGGCCAGGCTGGCGGAAGACCAGGAACAGCTGGCCGGTCATGTGGTAAAACTCCAAAAACTCCTGGTAGGCCACCACCTCCGGGTCATCGGATGGGAACGGCAGCAGGCGTGTCACCACACCGGGAATGGAGACGGCACCAAAGTATTTCAGCACACTCACCCGCTTGTGCCCCTCGATCACGTAATAGCGATTGAGATACTCCACCGCCTTAATGGGGTCCCGGATGCCCTCTTCCAGGTGGGCTTTGCAAAGGCTCATCCACTTCTCCCCAAATTCCGTCTCCGCCGGAAGGGCCGGATAGAACCCCGGGGAAAAGGCATCCGCTCTCAGGGCGTTGCAGGTACCCACAATCAGTTCGGCGGGAATTTCCACAATGCCCAGGGACTCCCGCCGATAGGCCAACTTCTCCGGTTGGTCCGGCAGTGTCAGCAGGCCCGTGGGCTGCCCCTTCATCTCTGCGTTTTTCCTGTCCTTTTGGGCAATCTTCAACGCCCGTTGATACTCTTCAAATGCCATGGTGTGTCCCTCCTATTCCTGTACAGATGAAAACGGGTCGGGCCACACAGGCCCGACCCGCAGCCGTTACATGGGTTGAAATTGCGATCTCTCAGATCAAATTGCGCTCGGTCTCCTTGTCGAACAGGTGCACCAGCGCACCGGGGAAGCTGAAGCTGATCTGGGTGCCATAGGGGATGCCGTTGCGGTACTGGCTGGGCAGATCGTTGGTGGATACCCGCATGACCACATCCTTGGCAGCGCCGTCTCCGGTGGAGGTGGAGATGTGCAGATGGATCTCGCTGCCCATCATCTCGGACACGTCCACCTGGCCGGTGAGGGCATTGCCCTGGCCGCCCTCCACAAACTGGATGTGCTCGGGACGGATGCCCAGCACAATGTCACCGGCGGCCACGCCGTTGGCCTTGAGCTTGGCCTGGACCTCATCAGGCAGCTGCACCTTCATGCCGCCGCAGACGACCTGATAGGCGCCGCCGTTGTTCTTCAGCTTGGCGTCGAAGAAGTTCATCTGGGGGGTGCCGATGAAGCTGGCCACAAAGGTGTTGATGGGGTGTCCAAACACCTCCTGGGGAGTGCCCACCTGCTGGATGTAGCCATCCTTCATGATGACAATGCGGTCGCCCAGAGTCATAGCTTCGGTCTGATCGTGGGTGACGTAGATGAAGGTGGTGTCAATGCGCTTGCGCAGCTTGATGATCTCAGCCCGCATCTGGTTGCGCAGCTTGGCGTCCAGGTTGGACAGAGGCTCATCCATCAAAAACACCTTGGGCTCCCGCACGATGGCACGGCCAATGGCCACACGCTGGCGCTGGCCGCCGGACAGAGCCTTGGGCTTGCGCTGCAAATACTGGGTGATGTCCAGGATCTCTGCAGCCTCCTTCACCCGGCGGTCGATCTCATCCTTGGGCATCTTGCGCAGCCTCAGGGCGAAGGCCATGTTCTCATACACGGTCATGTGGGGATAAAGGGCGTAGCTCTGGAACACCATGGCGATGTCACGGTCCTTGGGCTCCACATCGTTGACCACGCGGTCACCGATGCGCAGCTCGCCGTCGGAAATCTCCTCCAGGCCGGCGATCATCCGCAGGGTGGTGGACTTACCGCAGCCAGAGGGGCCTACCAGAACGATAAACTCCTTGTCCGCAATCTCCAGGTTGAAATCATGAACAGCGGTCACCTGGTTGTCGTAAACCTTCTTCACATTCTTCAGACTCAAGGTTGCCATACATTATACCGTAGATGGGATGCCTCCGCAACCCCATCCTCACCGCCCAGAGAGCGAACCTCCGGGGGCCTTGCGACAAGTCTCCACATTGCCGCACCGTCGGTCAACGGACTTTTTTCCTCCTTTTGTTCCTCGCAGGGGCTAAGGGAGTATTCCCGTGGAAGTCGCCGCCTGCGGGCTTGAATATGTCATGTTTGGTGCCACCGGCACCGGATCCGTTCATGAATTGGGGAATTGAATCATCCATGCAAAGCCGTAGGGGTAGAGCTGCACCTGCCGCAGGTCGGTGTAGAAATTATCGTACATCACCTCATGGTAGTCCCCCGGCTCGGGACAGGTGGCGGTGATGAAGCTGCCGCTGAAGTTAAAGAAGGCCATCAGCTTGCAGCCATTGTACCAGCGGCCCACCCCCAGCACGTGGGGAGACCCTGTGTCAAAGGTCCACACGTTGGCATTGGGTTGGAAGCATGGGTACTGGGCCCGGAGGGTCTCCAGACGGCGCAGGCCGTAGAACAGCTGGTTCTCCACCGTCCCCTCCACGTGACGTTGCTCTGCCGCCTCCCAGGGGAAGTCTCCCCGGTGGAGGTATCGGCTGTCTGCGCACTTGTTGGGGTCTTGGTGGTAGCTGTAGTCGTTGCACTGGCCCACCTCATCCCCGCTGTACAGCACGGGGATGCCGCTCTGAGTAAACATCCAAGCGTGGAGCATCAAATCACACCCCACAGCCCGGGCCTGGGACATAGCATCGCAGGCGGTCTCCAGCCCGCACAGGGAGGCGGTGGTGCCACACAGCCGGGCGTCCCCCAGCCGGGGGTCGTCGTTGTACAGCTCGCCCCGGCTGACGCTGCCGGGCCACTGGCCAGTGAACCATTGGTTCAGATATCGCTTGTGGGCTACCTCGTCAGTGCCGAAGCGGGCGTTGAGCCAGGCGTAGTCCAGGCCCCAGCCGATGTCATCGTGGCAGCGCAGGTAGTTGAGGAACAAAAACTCCTTGGGCAGAGCGCACACGGTGTCCAGCTGGCGGCGCAGCAGGGATACATCGCCGGTGGCCAGGGTGTGCCAGGTGGTAGCCATGGTGGTGACGTTGTAGAGCATGTGACACTCGGGTTTTTCGGTGCTCCCGAAGTAGGGCACCACCTTTGCCGGCTCCATGACCACCTCCCCCAACAGCAGCACGCTGGGGCAGACAATTTCGCAGGCCAGTCGCATCAACCGCACCATAGTGTGCACCATGGGCAGGTTGCGGCAACTGGTGCCCAGCTCCTTCCAGATGTAGGGCACAGCATCCAGCCGAATGACGTCAATGCCCCGGTTGGTCAGGTACAGCAGATTCTCAGTCATGTCGTTCATGACCACGGGGTTTGCATAGTTCAGGTCCCACTGATAGGGGTAGAAGGTGGTCATCACCACTTGCTGGCAATCCTCCAGCCAGGTGAAGTTGCCGGGGGCTGTGGTGGGGAACACCTGGGGCACCGTCTCCTCATACCGGTTGGGAATGTCCCAGTTGTCGTAGAAGAAGTAGCGCTCCCGGTAGCCAGGCTCCCCTGCCCGGGCCTTTTTGGCCCACTCGTGGTCCTCGCTGGTGTGGTTCATCACAAAGTCCAGGCACAGGCAGGTGCCCTGGGCTCGGCAGGCATCAGCCAGAGCCTCCAGGTCCTCCATGGTGCCCAGCTGGGGCTGCACCGTGCGGAAGTCCGCCACGGCATAGCCGCCGTCGCTGCGCCCTTCGGGGCTCAACAGCAGCGGCATCAGGTGCAGGTAGTTCACTCCACACTCGTTGAGGTAGCCCAGCTTCTCCTTCACCCCCTGGAGGGTACCGCCGAAAGCGTTGGTGTACAGCATCATGCCTACAAAGTCCTTGGCCTTAAACCACTGTGGGTCCTGCTCCCGCTGGGCATCCTGCTCGTGCAGGGCCTCTTTCCGGCTCAGGAACATCCGGTGCAGCATGGCCACAAAGTACTCATAGGCCTGTTGGTCGTTGGGGTAGATGGTATTGTACAGTGCCCGCAGCTCCTCCTGGCGCTGGTCCAGACGGCGCTGGAAGACACTCTCGTCTGCAACCCATCCCGACGGGACGGATGCAGCAGCGACGTTTTTTTGCACCACAGCCGTGGTGCGGCTTCTCTTGGGTCGCATCGAGTTGTGCTCCTTTTTGTTTGATTTTATCCGTGGCAGGTGTTTCGCCTTACAGATCCTCTTCCTGCACCAGCTCAAAGTTCTCCTCTCGGTGGGGTAGGAGCAGCCGGACATTCTCCCGGACCAGGAATCGTCCCACCAAACAGGGGAAAGCCAAGCCGCCCAAGAGGAAATAAGGTCCGCTCAGCGGCAAAAATCCGATGGCCAGAAACATCAGGCCGTGGTTGAGCACCCCACACACCAGGGCCTTCCCCGGCCGGGCCAGGGCCAGGCGCACACTGGCTGGGATAGCCTGTTTCAGGGGCATGGCCTCGGAGAGGGGGAAGAGGTAGGCAGAGGTGAGCAGGGACACCAGACATACCAGCAGAGAGAAGGCACAGGGGAGAAAGAAGACCCCGTGCTCCTGGGTCATCCCCGCATAGAGGAATGCGGCTGCGGCAGCCAGCCAGGGCAGCACACAGGCCAGAAAGAACACCGGGATTCCCCGCAGCAGGTTCCCCTTGACGCTGGACCAGAACTGCCGTGGGCTGGCCTCCTCGTCCCGTACCATCCGTCCTGCCATGTCATTCATGGCACAAATGGCGGCAGGGATGGTAACCAGCGGAATCATGGCCAGGCAGGTGAGGAGATTGATACGAAATAGGTCCAGACTGCTCTGAGTGAGCACATCTGAGAGCTTGGAGGGCTCTCCCTCCCGCTCCTGGGCGGCGCGAAAATCTTTTTGTCTCCAGTACATGCCTGTCATCCTTTCCTGCCGGAGCCGTTACCCTCCACCACCTGGCTGTCCTGCTGGCGCCAGGTCCGGGGCGGCACCCCCTGATATTTTCGAAACACCTTGGAAAAATACATTTGGTTGGGGTATCCCACCATAGCGGCGATCTCCCCAATGGATAGGTTGGTACCCCGCATGATCTCCATGGACTTGTTAACACGGTAGCGGGCCAGGTACTCCTGAGGGGTCTCTCCCAGCATCTCCTTGAACAGACGGCTGAAGTAGGTGCGGTTGAGGCCGCAGAATGCAGCGATCTGCTCAATTTTGATGTCATCTTTGTAGTACTGCTCAATGAACTGGGTGGCCTCACGGATGTAGAAGTTCTGCTGGGTCATGCCTCGCATCCGCTGTTTGTTGGCGGAGGTCTCAATGAGGGCGTCCATGAAGAGGTAGAAGTGGGCCATCAGGTTCATGGTGGTAGCCTGGGGATTGTTGGCGATGTAGAGCAGCTCATCTTGGAGCCGCTGGGCCATATTCCGCTGGATGGGGGAGTAAATGGGCTGCTGTTCGGTCAGCCCTGCCAGCCCCAGGCGGTACTGGGCCTGTACCCCGCCAAATTCCACCCAGGTATATCTCCACGGGTCATCCTGGTCAGCACAGTAGGTGGTCACTTGTCCGGGGAGGATGAGGAAGCCGGTGCCCTCGTGGAGCTGAAACCGACGCACCCCGCCCTCGGGCTGGGTCACCTCCAGCTGTCCCTTTCCCGAGATGATGTAGTGGAAGAGGAAGTTGTTGCGTACATGTGGGCCATAGGAGTGGAGGGGGGCGCACTGTTCCCATCCGAACTGAACCATAAATAAATCCAGAAAATTGTCGTGAGGAAACATGGAAAACTGTCCTTGCATGGCTCCCCCTCCCCCTATGTATTTCTCACACCCGGGTCAGCTTGTACTGAACCGCGCCGTGTTCTTTCTGCACCGGCAGGGCCAACCCACCAGACATCAGCTCATCGCCGCCGTATACCTGGCCATCCAGTTCGTAGTCCTCCTGGGGATTCAGTCCCTTGAGGTAGAGCAGCGGCCGAATGGGGTTGGCGTGTGTCTCTCCCATCACCACGGACACCAGAGCCACGTCCTTCTCCTGGGAAACATGCATCCAGGCCTGGTAGTATCCGGGCTCAAAGGGATTGGTCAGGCGGTAGTAGTCCCCCCGCATCACCACTTCCCAGTCCTCTTTGAACTGGGCAATTTGTCCGGCGACCTCGTCCAGGTCATCCTGACTGAGCTTATTCAGGTCCAGCTCATAGCCGAACGTGCCACCGGTGGCCACCACGCCTCGGGTGTGCATGGGAGTCTCCCGTCCGGTCTGGTGGTTAGGCACGGCAGACACATGGGCACCTACTGCCGAGCAGGGATAGCAGAAGGACGTGCCGTACTGGATGCGCAGGCGGTCCAAAGCGTCGGTGTTGTCGCTGCACCAGAACTGAGGGCTGTAGTACAGCATGCCGCAGTCGAAGCGGCCGCCGCCGCCGCTGCACCCCTCGATGAGAATGTGGGGGAACTCCTGGTGGAGCATCTCCAAAATCTCATACACGCCCAGCACATACCGGTGATACAGCTCTCCCTGCCGCTGGGCGGGCAGGCCCATGGACCACACATCGGTGAGGCTGCGGTTCATGTCCCACTTGATGTAGACAATGTTGGCGCTGTTGAGGGTGCGGCGCAGGTTGTCCTTGATGTACTCCCGCACCTCTGCCCTCGTCAGGTCCAGCACCAGCTGGGAGCGGCCCCGGGTGGGCTTGCGTCCGGGAATTTGCAGCGCCCAGTCGGGGTGAGCCCGGTACAGGTCCGAGTCCTCGTTGACCATCTCCGGCTCCACCCAAAGGCCAAACTTCATGCCCAGGGCATTGATGCGCTCTGCCAGCGGGGCCAGCCCGCCGGGCAGCTTGTGCTCATTGACGTTCCAGTCGCCCAGCCCGGCAAAGTCGTCGTTGCGCTTGCCGAACCAGCCGTCGTCCATGACCATCATCTCCACCCCAACCTGGCTGGCGGTCTGGGCAATGGAGACGATCTTATCTGCGTCAAACTGGAAGTAGGTGGCCTCCCAGTTGTTGATGAGGATGGGGCGCCGCTCATCCTTCCAGGTGCCCCGGCACAGGTTGAGCCGAATGCCCCGGTGGAACTTCTGGCTCAGGTCGGTCAGGCCCTGGTGGGAGTACACCATGGCCACCTCGGGGGTGTGGAAGGTGTCGCCAGGCTCCAGCTGCCACCGGAAGTGGAAGGGGTGAATCCCCATGATCAGACGGGTCTCATCAAACTGTGTGCCGGTGACCTCGATGAGATGGTTGCCCGAGTACACCAGGGCCGCACCCCAGCAGGAGCCGTGATCCTCGTTGGTGTCCGGGTCACACACCACCACAAAGGGATTGCTTTGGTGGCTGGAGGTGCCCCGCACACTGCCCACGCTGTGGGTGCCCTGGGTCAGGTGGGCCCGCACCGGCTCCCGCTCCCGGGCGTAGGCGCCGCCCAGGGTGATGTAGTCCCGCTTTCCCGCCGGGAAGTCCAGACACAGGGACATCACACGGGTCAGGGCCACGGGGGTTTCTCCCCCGTTGTGCACCCGCACCGCCCGGGTGATCAGGTCTAGTTCCTCCAGTATACCATACAACAGGGTCACTTCCAACCCGGTGTGGGCATCCTTCAGCACCATCTCCAGGGTCTCTGCGGTCAGGCCCTCGTCGTAAAAGCTGGGCTGGCCGGGAATGGTGTACTTGCCGTGGAGGATGTGGTGGGTCACATAGCGCCAGTCCACCGCCACACTGCCGTCGGCAAAGTCGGCCTCCAGACTGGTGGGGCGGAAGTCCCCCACGTTGCAGGTGGAGTACTCCTGGGGGAGGGTGTCCAGGGAGTAGGTGCGGTCGGTCCCCGCCTCATAGGGGTTGGGGGAAAACCCCCGGTCTTCGTGACAAATCAGCCGGGACAAATCGCCCTTTCTCAGCCGTTTCCCATAGTAGGTGTGGAGCAGGACCCCCTTCTCGTCCACTTTCATCTGATAGGAGGTGTGGGCGGTGTGAAGGGTCAAGGTATTGGTTTGCTTGTCAAATTGAATCATGGGGAATCATCCTTTTATTTTCCGCCAGTCAGAGCAATGCCCTCAATGAACTGGCGCTGGAAGATGAGATAGAGCACGAGCATGGGCACCATGGCAAACAGGCTGCCTGCCATGAGCACCGGGTAGTTGGTGGTGAACTGGCCCTTGAGGGTGGCCAGGCCGGAGGAAAGGGTCATCAGGTTGATGTCGGTGTTGACCACCAGAGGCCACATCAGGTCTGCATAGGCAAACACGGCGGTGAAGATGGTCAGAGCGGCAATGGCGCTGCCCGTGAGGGGGAAGAGCACCTTATAAAAGGCCTGCCACTGGTTGCAGCCGTCCAGATAGGCCGCCTCGGCGATTTCGTCGGGGATGCCCATGTAGGCCTGGCGGAGGAAGAAGGTACCAAAGGCGCTGACCAGACCGGGGAAAATCAGGGCGAAGATGCTCTCGGTCATACCCACCTTGGACAGCATCTCGTACTGGGGAATGACGAAGATCTGGGAGGGCATCATCATCTGGATCAGCACCAGGGCAAAGAGCAGGTTTTTGCCCTTGAAGTGCAGCTTGGCAAAGGCGTAGCCCGCCATGGAGCTGAACACAATGGCGCAGACCACACGGCCCAGCACCATCAGGGCGGTGTTGATGTACAGCTTGCCAAAGGGCAGGCTGGTCAGGGCGTACTGGAAGTTTTCAAAATACGGCACTTCCGGGAAGAAGGTGGGAGGAATGCGCACGCTCTCGGACATGGACTTGAGGGCGGTGAGGATCATCCACACAAAGGGGAAGATCATAATCACAGAGCCGATGATCAGACAGGCATAGGTGATCACCGTGGCGGCGGATTTGCCGCCGATTCGAGTTGTTCTGTTCATGCTGGCCCTCCTATTACACGTCGTAGTTGACCCACTTTTTCTGGCCAATGAACTGCACAATGGTCACGATGCCGATGAGGAGGATGGTCCACACCACAATGGCGGATGCGTAACCCTTGTTGCCGGCCACGAAGGCCTCCCGGTAGAACAGATACATCAAGCTCTGCACGTCGGGCAGTACGGGGTTGGTCTGGTCCACCATCATGTAGATGAGGTCATACACCTTCAAAGATGCCATCATGCGCATGATCAGGGTGACGAACAAGGTGGGGGAAACCATGGGCAGGGTGATGGAGAAAAACTGCTTGATGCGGCTGGCGCCGTCAATGCGGGCGGCCTCATAGTAGCTCTTGGAGATGCTCTGCAAGCCGGAGAGCAGCAGCACGGCGTCATAGCCGATGGAGCTCCAGATGGCCACAATGGCACAGGCCAGCACGGCGGTGACAGGGTTGGTCAGCCAGTTGACATCCACGCCGAAGATGGCGTTGATGATGCCGTACTCACCGTTGAACATCCACCGCCACACCATGGCGATGGCGGCGGGGGCACACACCATGGGCAGGAAGTAGATGGCACGGAACCCGCCCTTGAACTTCACCTTGGCGTTGAGCAGCACAGCCACCAGCAACGCCAGGATGATGCCCACCGGCACGGTCAAAATACAGAAGTACACCGTGTTCCAGGTGGCCTTCCAAAACTCCGGGGACTGGAACATGTCGATGTAGTTTTCAATGCCGTTGAACTGGGTGGCGCCGAAGGTCTTGGTCTTGGAAAAGCTTAAAATGATGGTTTGAATCAGGGGAATATAGTTGAGGATGATCAGGCCGATGATGGTGGGGGCCACCATGATCCAGGCCCAGCGCTGCTCACTGCGAGCGGCAGCAGACTTCTTTTTCTTCATCCGTCTGCACTCCTTTCTCTGAAAACGTTCTCATCCAGGGGAGGTCAGGAACACCACAGGTCGGAGTTTCCTCCGACCTGCCCGGTGTTTCTTAGCCCTCGGCAATGGCGCTGTTGATGGCGTCGTTCATGTTCTTCAGGCCGTCGTCCACAGACACCTCGCCGCTGTAAATGCGCAGCAGCTCGTCAGAGACCTTGCTCTTCCACACGGGGCGGGTGGCATCGTTGACCGACTGCACGGAGTAGTCGAACATGTCCACACAGGCCTGAACGTTGAGTTTGTAGTTGAACTGGTCGAAGGCGGCCACCCACTCGTCCTCGCAGCCCTCATAGGCGGAGATGGCGGCGCCGTAGGAGGACTGAATCTGCTGGGCTTCCTCGGTGCCCAGCCAGCGCAGGAAGTTCATCACCGTCTCGTTGTCCTGGTTGTCGGCGGAGGTAGCGTAGCACAGACCGTTGGAGATGGTGGCACGTCCGTCGCCAGTGGCGGGGTTGGGAGCCTTGGGCAGCACGGCCACGTCCCACTTGCCCTGCATCTCAGGGTAGTTCTGCATCTCGCTGAGCAGGCTCCAGGTGCCCTCAAAGAACATGGCGCCCTGCTCGGAGAAGAAGGCGTTGCCGGGAGCGGTCTCGGCAAAGTAGGTCTGGTCGGGGCACCAGTCGTTGTCCTGCAGGCCAATGTAGAACTTCATGGCCTCAATGGTGGCGGGCTGGTCCAGACCGGCTGCGGTCTTGTCCTCGTTGAGGATGTAGCCGCCATTCTGGTAAACATAGTTCCAATAGCCCAGCTGATCGTCGGCGTAGGCCATATATCCATACTTGCCGGTGGCCTCGTAAATCTTCTCGGAGGCCTCCACCAAGTCATCCCAGGTCCAGTTCTCATCGGGATAGCTCACACCGGCAGCATCAAACATCTCCTTGTTGTAGACCAGGCACACGGTGTCCTTGTCCTTGGGCACGCCGTACATGCGTCCATCACTGCCCTGGGTATTTGCAATGGAGATGTCAGAGTAGTGAGAGTATGTATCGTCGTCATAGAGATCGGTGACATCTGCCAACATGCCGTTGTCTGCATACATCAGAATGTTGTTGGTGTGCATCCAGAACACATCAGGGAGGTTGCCAGAACCGGCAGCGGCCTCCAGCTTGGTCCAATACTCGTCCCAGCTGGTGACTTGCACTTCGATGGTCACATCGGGGTTGATCTCATGATAGGCATCCGCCAGGGCCTGCATGGCATCACGCTGGGCAGTGTCCCAGATCTGCATAGTCAGGGTGCCATCAGCAGATTTGTTGTTGCCGCCTCCACAGGCCGCCAGGCTCAGGGAAAGCGTGGTTGCAAGGGCAAGTGCTCCTATCTTTTTCCATCGTCTCATCATTATATCTCCTTTCAAATTGTTGAATTTACCAGGATCCAACACCACATGGTTTCGGAGGTTTTGTCTCCCTTAAGCTGGCCAGCTCACGACTTTTCCTCTGGTGTTTGTATAGAAAGTGTATCACCTTTTTTATGGGAATAAAATGGAGATACACTTTCTATATATACACATTTGTTGTTTTACGTCAAAATAGTATATGTTACAATACATTATTACATATTTTAGTCGTATTGGCCATTTTTTGTCTACATGCACAATGGTAAGTTGATAAATATGACATTTCGCACAACAAATCTCTCTCTCCTGTACCCACAGTTTTCTTCCTTTATGACAAAGCTCTTTAGTTTACATCTTCTATAGACATATCATCTCCCTCATATATATCCATAAATGTATCTAACGAGAATTCCCGACCTCCATGAACCTATCTATCTGTATATCTCTTCCTTAATTCCCATATATATTCATTGACACGAACATTCGTTCTACTTATAATCAATGCGATATCTTTATCTTATCGTTCATATAGCGCGACACACAGATGATGTACAAATAATTATCATTTTTTATATCGTGCTAAGTTCAATACTCCTCCCCTAGTCGAAATCATTTCTTTCACATTTATTTCTTTGATCAGATAACGGCTTACCGACTGAAAATACACGTCTTACACGGAAAGGAGCACTTGCAGCGGCAAGTGCTCCTTTTTTCTTTCTTAGATATAAAGAATGGGAATGCCCACTCTCTTGGCATAGTTCACCGTATAGGCAGTCCCGCCAAACACACGGGTACAATAGGCCACACATACTCTACTGTTATCCACCAAATAGCGATTGCGCCTCAACATACACCCACAGCGATACTCCCTTTGCAAATATACCACCTTATTCGCCTGCTCCAAAATCGTGTGATAGCGTCTTACCTCCTCCTCATCCCACCCCCGCTCTTGATTCTCATATGGTAAGACCATAATGAGACGAATGTGGGGATACCTCTTTCTCAACTCTAAGACAACTTCCGCCGCCAACAAATCGAATCCCATGGCTCCCCCGCTTCCAAAATACTGTACAATCAATTTGTGTAATACAATGTATAAACGCTCCCGGACTTCATCTCTCTCATTCTGTGGAAGAGTGCGATGCCCAGTAAAACAACAAGTTTTATCCCTCATGCCTATCTTCATTTTCTTTCTCTCCTTTATGCACCTATATAGGTGCAATTATAAAGAAAGAATCGAATAGAATCAACACAAACTGCACCAGAACTAGTGCAAGGAGTGTTATCAATGAATACTGAGTATGAGTACGCCTTGGGTCAGAACATCCGCACGCTGCGTCTCAAGCACGGCCTGTCCCAGGAACAGCTGGCCGCCCAGCTTCAAACCCGTGGCTGCGACATCACCCGCAGTGCCCTGGCCAAGATGGAAGTGGGACAGCGCCACATCTACCCCGACGAGCTGAAACTTCTCCACGAACTGCTGGAAGTCTCCTATGAAGAGCTGTTTGTATAGCCCCGTCACAGCCTCGTAAAAAATTTGAAAAATCTCAATTTTCCTCTTTACAAACAGGCACCCCTGTGGTATTCTCTTAACAAGAACAGTTCCTGTTAGCGAGGTGACAGCAATGATCTGCAGACGCAGCGTGAAGCGCGACGCCATGCTGGACTTGCTGCGAAGCACCGACTGCCACCCCTCGGCAGACTGGATCTTTCAGCAGCTCCGGCCCTTGTATCCAGACCTGAGTCTGGGCACGGTGTACCGCAATCTCAGCCAGCTGTGTGAGCATGGGCTCATCAAGCGGGTGGGAACGGTCAATGGCCAAGAGCGGTATGACGGGGATGTGAGTCCCCACGCACACTTTGTGTGTACCTGCTGCGGTTCCGTTCTGGACCTGCCTCCCAGTCCCCCCACCCAGGGGTATGTGGAGGAGTGCAGCAAACAATTTGGGTTCGAAGCAAAAAGCTATGAGGTTCATGTCTTTGGCCTATGTCAGGCCTGCAAAAAATTAAAACAGTGAAGGAGATTATTATCATGAAGAAATGGATTTGCCCCGTCTGCGGTTACATTCACGAGGGAGAGACCGCTCCCGCCGAGTGCCCCGTCTGCCACGTCCCCGGCTCCAAGTTCATCGAGCAGACTGGCGAGCTGAAGCTGGCTGCCGAGCACGAGTACGGCATCTACGGCAAGACCGTCAAGAACAACCCCGACATCAGCGACGAGGACAAGGCTTATATCCGTGAGCAGCTGATGGCCAACTTCACCGGCGAGTGCTCCGAGGTTGGTATGTACCTGTGCATGGCCCGCATCGCTCACCGTGAGGGTTACCCCGAGATCGGTCTGTACTGGGAGAAGGCCGCCTACGAGGAGGCTGAGCACGCCGCTAAGTTCGCCGAGCTGCTGGGCGAGGAGCTGGAGCCCAACATGAAGGCCTCCACCAAGGACAACCTGGCTTGGCGTGTGGACTGCGAGTTCGGCGCTACCCAGGGCAAGATGGACCTGGCCGTGTGCGCCAAGAAGAACGGCCTGGACGCCATTCACGACACCGTGCACGAGATGGCTCGTGACGAGGCCCGCCACGGCAAGGCTCTGAAGGGTCTGCTGGAGCGTTACTTCAAGTAAGAGACTTCCTGAACTCCCCTGAACTTCGGTTCAGGGGAGTTTTTTCATCTGTGGCGGGCCTCGTCACGTCAAAATCAGCCCGTCACGGTAAGGCTCTGGCAACACCCCCAAATCAAAGCCCAACGCAGTGGCTTTGATTTGGAGAGGAGGAATCACGAAGCGCAGCGAATGTTTCTCCTGGGAGAAACGCAGCGGATGCGCAGTTTATTCCGACGAGCTGGAGCGTTACTTCAAGTAAGATACCCCTACAACACCCCTGAACTTCGGTTCAGGGGTGTTTCAGACTGTCGAAAAACTTCCAAAACGCCCCCGCATCTGGTAAAATGGTATCAGATGTGGGGGTGTGCTTTATGG
>CALWXF010000009.1 GCA_944385445.1 uncultured Oscillospiraceae bacterium | reverse complement strand
TGGGCGCCATGGCCTGCGGCTCCAAGGACCGTTACTTCCAGCAGAACAACAAGAAGCTGGTGCCCGAGGGCGTGGAAGGCCGCGTGCCTTACAAGGGACCTGTGGCCGAGACCATCTATCAGATGATGGGCGGTCTGCGTGCCGGTATGGGCTACTGCGGCTGTGCCACCATCGACGAGCTGCGCACCAAGGCCCAGTTCACCCAGATCACCGCCGCCGGTCTCCGGGAGTCTCACCCCCACGATATCTACATCACCAAGGAAGCTCCCAACTACACCGTCAATCCCCAATAAATCTTCGAAAAAATTCCAGAATTTTTTCGAGGGGATGCAGCGGGCTGAGATGTGTTTTTTCCGATGCGCATGTCCTCGGAAAAAACGCCATTCCAATTTATTTTCCCGCCAGCGGGCGGGAAAACTCTGCCGAGGGCTTTTGGAACATCTGAATCTGCCACAGAGGGAAACCTCTGTGGCAGATTTTTTCATTGCATTCACAAGGGAAAATCCATATAATGTGGGGAAAGGAGGGATACCCGTTGGAAAACCAGATCAAAGACCAAAAGAGAGAGACAACGGAGGAGACCTCTGAACAGCTGGGGCGTTCGCTTCAGCCAACCCCACAGAAACGGAAATGGCCGGGGAAGAAATGGGCAATGGCTCTGTGTGTGGCGGTGGCCATCTTCGGCGGCCTGTGCCTGAAGGTATATCAGCTCCACAACCGGGTGGAGTGGCTGCTGGAGAACACTGTGGCCAAGAGCACCATCCGGGACCTGGCCTACCAGTACGGCCTCACCACCACCTTTCTCCAAAAGCTGTTCCCCCAGTCCTATGTATATATGGGGGCCAACGGCATTACCATTTCACCCCTCAAGGACGATCTGGCCCAGCACAGCTACGACTGGAGCGGGCTGAGTGAGGAGAACGGACGGTATCAGTACACCGCCCCAGACGGCACCCAGGCCCTGGCAGGGGTGGACGTGTCCACCTACAACGGGGACATCGACTGGGCGGCAGTGAAGGCTGACGGCATCTCCTTTGCCATGATACGCCTGGGCTTCCGGGGCTACGGGGAGACGGGCAACTTGGTGCTGGATGACAAGTTCCAGCAAAATATCCAGGGAGCCACAGCGGCGGGGCTGGACGTGGGGGTGTACTTTTTCTCCCAAGCCGTCACCGTGGACGAGGCCGTGGAGGAGGCGGAGTACGTGCTGGACGCCTTGGAGGGGGATTCCATCACCTACCCCGTGATATTTGACCTGGAGCAGGTGGCCCATGACGAGGCCCGCACCGACGATCTGAGCGTGGAGACCGCCACGGAAATCACCCAGGCCTTTTGCCAAACCATTGCCCAGGCGGGCTATCAGCCCATGATCTACGGAAATGTCACGTGGCTCATGGACCGCATTGATTTGACCCAGCTCACCGAGTATGAGCTGTGGCTGGCCCAGTACCAGAGCACCCCTACCTTCCCCTATCAGTTTACCATGTGGCAGTACAGCCACCAGGGCAGCGTGGCGGGAATTGAGGGAAATGTGGACCTGAATCTGCTGCTGAGCCCCATCTCTTAAGACACGTTCGACCACCCATCCCCACCGGATGGGTGGTTTTCTTATGGTACCTGATATGGTAGAATAGGAAAAAATCCAGGAAGGAGTGAGAGACTTTGCTCACCCTATTATATGCCCGGGCGGGGCAGGAAATACGAAGAGAATTGCTGGAGCGGCTGGGGGCGTCCCCGGCCCAGCGCCGCCTGCTGCTGGTGCCTGAGCAGTACTCCCACGAGAGCGAGCGGGCCATGTGCCAGGTGCTGGGCAACGGGGCCTCCCGCACCTGCGAGGTGCTCTCCTTCACCCGTTTGGCCGGACGGCTGCGGGAGGTGGCAGGGGGCGGGGCCGCCCCGGTGCTGGACGGAGGCGGGCGGATGCTGCTGATGTACGCCGCTCTGCGCCAGTGCGCCCCCCAGCTGCGCATTTACCGCTCCCCCTCCCGGAAGCCTGCCTTCCTCACCCACGTGCTGGCCACCATCAACGAGTGCAAGAGCTGCTGTGTGCAGCCCCAGCAGCTCTTAGAGGCCGGGGAGGAGCTGGGCGGCCAGCAGGGGGACAAGTGGCGGGACATTGGCCTACTCTACGCCGCCTACGAGGCCCTGGCCGCCCAGGGAGCTGCCGACCCCCGCAACCGCCTGGACGTGCTGGCCCAGCAGCTGACGGAAACGGGGTGGGCCCGTGGCAAAGAGATCGCCGTGTTCGGCTTTACCGACTTCACCCCCCAGGAGGAGCAGGTGCTGGAGCAGCTCATAAACCAGGCCCATGTCACCGTGGCCCTGGTGTGTGACCCGGACAACGACCCCGAGGGCATCTTTGAGCCTGCCCTGCGGGCGGCCTCCCGGCTGAAACGTCTGGCCCGTCGAGGCGGGGCGGGGGTGGAGGAGCAGACCCTCCACCGCCCCCAGCCCAGCCACTCCGCCCTCGCCTGGATGGAGGGCCACCTGTACGGACCCTTACCTGACCCGTGGACAGCGGAATGCCCTGTGACGCTGGCCCAGGCCGCCACCCCCCGGCAGGAGGTGGAGTGGGCCGCCAGTGAGATCGTGGCCTTGCTGCGCAGGGGAGACGTGCGGTGCCGGGACATTGTGGTGTGTCCCCGGCGGCTGGAGGGGTACGGGGAGCTGGTGGAGAGCGTCTTCGCCCAGTATGGCATTCCCGTCTACCTCAGTGCCATGGAGGACGTTCTGCGCCACCCGGTTCTGGCCTTGGTCACCTCAGCCTTGACGGCCGCTGCCCAGGACTACCCCTATGAGGAGCTGTTCCGCTACCTGAAAACCGACCTCACCCCCCTGACTCAAGAGGAGCGGGACACCCTGGAAAATTACGTCCTCACCTGGAACATCAAGGGGAGCCTGTGGACCAGGAAAAAGCCCTGGAACATGCACCCCCAGGGGTACGGCCTCCCCTTCTCGGAGGAGGACACCGCCCTGGTGCAGCGTCTGGACGCCCTGCGCCGCCAGGTGATTGCCCCTCTGGAGCGGATGCGCAAGTGTCCCGACCAGGGAGGAGCGGGGCGGGCCCAGGCTCTCTATCAGCTGTTGGAGGACATCAACCTGCCAAAACGCCTGGAGGAGCGGGCGGCCAGCCTGGAGCGCCGGGGCGACCTGAACACCGCCGCCCAGTACCGTCAGCTGTGGGACATTGTGGTGGGGGGCCTGGAGCAGTGCGCCCTGCTGCTGGGGGATACCCAGCTGGAGATGGAGGAGTTTGCCCGCCTCTTCGCCCTGGTGCTCAGCCAGTACGACGTGGGAGCCATCCCCGTGTCCCTGGACCGGGTCACGGTGGGCGAGGCCCCCCGCATGGCCCACAAGGAGTGCAAATACCTGTTCTTCCTGGGGGCAGACTCCACGGCCATCCCCAGCTGTGCCCCCGCCGCCGGCCTCTTCTCCGACCAGGACCGGGACGCTCTGGCGGCCATGGAGGTGGAGCTGGCTTCCCGACAGGAGGAGCAGCTGCGCCGAGAATTGACCATCGTCTATGAGACCTGCGCCCGGCCCACCCAAGGGCTGTTTGTCAGCTACGCCCAGCAGGACGGGGCGGGGCAGGAGCGGGGGGCAAGCTTCCTCTATGAGCGGCTCACGCAGCTGTTCCCCACTGCCCGCCACGGCGACCCCGCCGACGTGTCCTGTCGTCTGGCCGCCCCTGGCCCGGCCTTAGAGGCGGCTGGACGTGTGGGGCAGGTGCGGACCGCTTTGTCCCAGATGCCCGACATGCGGGACCGGGTGCAGCGGCTCCAGGAGGCGGGACAGTGGCGGCGAGGCCGCCTGTCCCCCCAGGGGGTGCGCACCCTATACGGCAAGGCAGTGCCCATGTCCGCCACCCGGCTGGATTTGTACCAGTCCTGTCACTTCTGCCACTTCCTCCGGTTTGGCCTTAAGGCCCAGCCAAGGAAGCGGGCCAAGTTCGCCCCCTCCGACTACGGCACCTTTGTCCATGCGGTGCTGGAGGAGGTGCTGGGCCAGCACCCCGCCCCGGAGCAGTGCCGGGCCCTGGCCAAGGAGGCGGCGGACCGATACGAAACCGAGGTGCTCCAGGGGTTGGAGGACGAGACTGCCCGGTTCCGCTGGCTCTTTGAGCGCATGAAACAGTCGGTGCTCACGGTGGTGGACAGCGTGGCCGGGGAGCTGTCCGCCTCCCAGTTTGTCCCCGTGTGGCTGGAGCTGGGCTTCGGCCGGGGTGAGCAGCTGCCCCCCGTGGAGGTGGAGCAGGACGGCATCACCCTGCGCCTGTCCGGCTTTGTGGACCGGGTGGACAGCTGGGAGCATGAGGGAAAGCGCTACCTGCGGGTGGTGGACTATAAGACGGGCAAAAAGGCTTTCGACTTTGCGGAGGTGGAGGACGGGCGGGGGCTGCAAATGCTCCTCTACCTCTTCGCCCTCAGCCGCAACGGTGAGGCCCTGTTTGGAGATCAGACCCTCATCCCCGCTGGGGTGCTGTATGTGCCCGCCCGTACGGCCCTGGTGGACGGCAGCCGCAACACTGACCCTCAGGCGGTGGCCCAGGAGCAGGAGAAACAGCTGCGCCGCCAGGGGCTGGTGTTGGATGACCCGGCGGTCATTGACGCCATGGAGGAGGCTCCAGACGGCAAATACCGCTATCTGCCCATCAACTCCCGAAACCGGGACTGCCTGGTCAATGAAGAGCAGATGCGGGAGCTGGACGAGTATGTCACCCAGGTGCTGCGCCAGGCCGCCAGCCAGGTGGCGGTGGGAAACATTGACGCCGACCCCTATTGGCGGGACGCCACCCACAACGCCTGTCAGTGGTGTGAGTTCCGCTCCGCCTGTCACTTTGAGGAGTGCCTGGGGGACACCCTGCGCCGGAGACGGAGCAAGCGGGCGGTGGAATTTTGGAATTGGATGAAGGACCGAATGGGAGGTGGAGACGATGGCAATTGAACTCACCCGCCAACAGCAGGCGGTGGTGGACAACCGGGGGGGCGACTTGCTAGTGTCTGCCGCAGCCGGGTCCGGCAAGACCCGGGTGCTGGTGGAGCGATTGATGCAGCGCATCGAGCAGGGGGAGGATGTGGACCGCTTCCTGGTCATTACCTTCACCAACGCCGCCGCCGCCGAGCTGCGGGACCGTATCGCCGCCGCCATCCACCAGCGTCTGGCCCAAAGGCCCAACGACCGCCACCTGCGCCGCAACGCTACCCTGGTGTATCAGGCCCAGATTTGCACCATTGATGCCTTCTGTCTGGATTTCTTGCGCCAGTGGGGCCACCTGGCCGGGCTGGACCCGGACTTCCGCCTGTGCGACCAGGGTACCGGGGAGGAGCTACGCCGTGAGGCCCTGGAGACGGTGCTGGAGGGGCGGTACGCCAACATCCAGAGCGATCCCGGCTTCCAGGCCCTGGCCGACAGCATGGCCGGGGACCGGGACGACCAGACCCTGGAGTCGGTCATTCTGGACATCCACGCCAAGGTCCAGAGCCAGGCCAGCCCTCTGGACTGGCTCATGGAGCGCAAGGCGGACTTTGATTTGACCGGGGAGACCGCCCCGGAGGACACCCCCTGGGGCAAGCTGCTCCTCTCTGACACCCGGGAGCTGGCCCAATACTGGGCCCAAACCCTCCAAGGGGTGTTGCATGAGCTGGAGGACGACCCGGTTTTGTGGAACAACTATGGAGGTACCTTGGGTACCACCATTTACGGCCTGGAGCGGGTGCAGGAGGCCCAGGGCTGGGACCAGCTGGCCCAGGCTTTGCAGCAAGTGGCCTTTGAGCGCCCCAAAGCCAAGCGGGGCGACTGCGACGAGGCCCTAAAAGAGCGGGCCAAGGGATTGCGGGAGAGCTGTAAAAAGCAGCTGGAGAAGCTGAAACAGCGCTTCCAGGTCTCGGCAGCGGAGGCCATGGAGGACCTGCGGGCCATCGCCCCCGCCATGACCGCCCTGTTGGACGTGGTGGCGGAGTTTGACCGGGCCTTTGTGGCCCTCAAGGGCCGACACCGCCTCATCGACTTTGCCGACGGGGAGCACCTCACCGCTGCCCTCCTCACCGACGGAGAGGGGAACCCCTCGCCCCTGGCTCTGGAGTGGCGCAAGCGGTATGTGGAGATCATGGTGGACGAGTACCAGGACACCAACGGGGTGCAAAACGCCATCTTTGACGCCCTGTCCCAGGGGGACAACCTGTTTCTGGTGGGGGATGTGAAGCAGTCCATCTACCGCTTCCGCCTGGCAGACCCCACCATCTTCCTGGACAAGTACCGCCGCTTTGCCCCCTGGGAGACCGCAGAGCCGGGGCAGGGGCGCACCATCCCCCTGTCCGCCAACTTCCGCTCCCGCCCGGAGGTGCTGGACGCTACCAACTTTGTCTTCCGCAACGTGATGACCCAATCCGTGGGAGAGCTGGACTACGACGAAAACCAGGCCCTGCGCCACGGGCGGCAGGATTTGCAGCCTGATGCCCAGTACGCCACCGAGCTGTGCTGTGTAGACCTGTCCCAGCTGCCCGACCAGGAGGACAAGGTGAACAAGGACCTGGTGCAGGCCCGGCTGGTGGCGAGGCGGATGAAGGAGCTGCTGGCCTCGGGGCTCCCCATCGGGGACCGCCCCCTGCGCCCCGACGACATGGTGATCTTGCTCCGCTCCCCCGGCTCCACCCTGCGGTGGTATGCCGCCGCCCTGGACGAGGCGGGCATCCCCTGGAGCGCCGAAGGGGGGAGGGAGTTCTTCGGCACCACCGAGATCTCGGTGGCCATCTCCCTGTTACAGGTGGTGGACAACCCCCGGCAGGACGTGCCCCTGCTGTCCGTCCTCCGCTCCCCGGTGTTGGGATTCTCCCCGGACCGTCTGGCCCAGCTGCGGGCCGGGTGCTCCGGCTGCGTGTATGAGGCGGTGGAGGCGGGGGCCCAGCGGGAGGAGGCGGACTGCGTGGCCTTCCTGGCCCTCTTGGGGGAACTGCGGGCTCTGGCCGCCGAGGAGAGCAGCCACAAGCTGCTGTGGTACATCTACCAGCGCACCGACCTGCCCGCCATCTTCGCCGCCATGCCTCAGGGCGGGGCCCGCAGAGCCAACCTCATGGCCCTGTACGAGGAGGCCAGGCGGTTTGAATCTGGAGGCCATAAGGGCCTCATGGCCTTCCTCATCCACCTCACCCGCCTGGCGGAAAACGGCCTGCCCGTCCCTGTGGAGGGGGAGAGCGTGGGGGGCGTGCGCATTCTGTCCATCCACCGCTCCAAGGGCCTGGAGTTCCCGGTGGTGTTCCTGTGCGGCCTAGAGCACCAGTTCAACACCGAGGACACCCGGTCCACCATCCTCTTCCACCCGGATTTGGGGCTGGGTCCCAAGCGGGTGGACCGCCAGCGGATGCTCCGCTACTCCACCATTGCCCGGGACGGGGTGGCCCTGCGTTTGAGCCAGCAGCTCATCGCCGAGGAGATGCGCCTTTTGTACGTGGCCATGACCCGGGCCGAGCACAAGCTCATTCTATTCACCAGCGTCAACGGCAAGAATTTGAAACTGGACAAGCTGGCGGCCCAGGCCCAGTGTCCGCCGCCGCCCCGGCAGGTGGCGGGGGCCTCCTGCATGGCCGAGTGGGTGCTCACCCCCGCTTTGTGCCGGGAGGACAGCCAGCCCCTGTGGGATGAGCTGGGCCTACAGCGCCCGTGCAGCGCCCCCCAGCAGGGGTACCGCTGGGACGTGAAGCTGCTCACCCCCACCCAGGAGGACGGGGCCCGGGTGGGCCCCCTGGAGATAGGCGCGGAGGCAGAGCAGGGGGTGGAACTGCCCGCCGGGTGGCAGGAGGCTCTCACCTGGAGCTATCCCCACCAGGTGTCCGCCCAGATGCCCTCCAAGCTCACCGCCACCCAGCTCAAGGGCCGGGACAAGGACGCCGAGGCGGCCCAGGACGGGGTGGAGTTCGCCCCTGCCAAGCCCACAGTGACCCTGCGCCGCCCGGTGTTCCAGGGCCAGAGGCCCCTCACCCCAGCCCAGCAGGGTACCGCCCTGCATATGGTGATGCAGTATCTGAACTTTGACCGCACTGCCTCCCTGGAGGAGATTCAGGAGGAGATCGCCCGGCTGGTGTCCATGCAGTTTATCACCCCCCAGCAGGGGGAGGCGGTGGATCCTCAGCGGGTGCTGGCCTTCTTCCGGTCTCCGCTGGGCCAGCGGCTGGTGGCGTCGCCCCAGATGGAGCGGGAATTCAAGTTCTCCATGCTGGTGCCCGCCGCCGACTACTACCCCAACGCCGAGGCGGGGGAGGAGGTGCTGCTCCAGGGCGTGGTGGACTGCTGGTTTGTGGAAGAGGACGGTACGGTGACGGTGCTGGACTTCAAGACCGACCGGGTCAGTGAGGCCACCGTAGAGGCCCGAGCCAAGGAGTACCGCCCCCAGCTGGAGGCCTACAGCCGGGCTCTGTCCCAGGCTCTGGAGCGTCCCGTGGGCCGCTGTACCCTATGGTTTTTCAGCCTTGGGGAAGAAATCAGCTGGAAAATAAAATAATTTGAAAAAGCCCTTGCTTTTTCTCCCTAAGCGTGGTAAGATACATGTTGCGTTTACATGGAGTCATTGGGCTCCTGGACTTATTTTCGAAAGAAAGAGGTGAATTCCATGAAGGAAGGCATCCATCCCAACTATCAGCAGACCACTATTACTTGCGCCTGTGGCAACGTGATCGAGACTGGTTCTACTAAGAAGGACATTAAGGTGGAAGTCTGCTCCAAGTGTCACCCCTTCTACACCGGTAAGCAGAAGATGGTGGACACCGGCGGACGTGTCAGCCGCTTCAACAAGAAGTTCGGTTTGGGCTAATCTTATGGTTTCTTTCAAGGAGACGTTGCAGTGTGCAACGTCTCCTTGTCTTTTTATGCAAAGGTGCATATAATGAAACTATCAAAGATACAAGGAGGCTACCATCATGTTGAAAAAAGTGGAACCCAAGGAGTTGGACTTTAACGTCTTTTCCGCCATTGGTGACCAGTGGATGCTCATTACCGCCGGGGACAAGGAGGACTGCAACACCATGACCGCCTCCTGGGGTGGCCTGGGCATCCTGTGGGGCAGCCCCATTGCCATTGCCTATATCCGGCCCCAGCGGTACACCAAGGAGTTTGTGGACCGTGAGGAGTATTTCACCCTTTCTTTCTTTGGCCCTGAGTACCGTCCTCAGCTGGCCCTGTGCGGGTCCAAGAGCGGCAGAGATGTGGACAAGGTGGCAGAGTGCGGCTTCACCGTGGCCACAGCAGCGGGGGACGCCCCGTATTTTGAAGAAGCGGACATGGTGCTGGTGTGCCGCAAGCGCATGGCCCAGCGCATGAATCCCTCCTACATCCCGGAGGACGTGCGGGAGAAGTGGTATCCGGAGGGAGATTACCACACCATGTACATCGGGGAGATTGTGGAGGCCCTGGTCAAACACCATTGAACGGACACCATGTGCCCGTTCAATGGTGGAGTACTGCAGCCCACTGTGTGCAAGGCTTGCCCAAAGGACGGGCAAGCCTCACACTTGCGGGCTGAGAAGTGTTTTTCCCGATGCGCATGTCCTCGGGAAAAACGGGATTTCAATTGATTTCCCCGCCTGGGGGCGGGGAAACTCTGCCGAGGGCACGGTCCGAGCAAGACGAATGTTAGAGGAGTTTCTATGTTCGAAGATACACAAGTAAAAGAAATCAACCGCGCCATCCTGGTGGGGCTCAACGCCCCCAGTCTCACCAGGGAGGAGAACGCCACCGAGGAGACCCTGGAGGAGCTGGCGGCTCTGTTGGACACTGCCGGGGGCACCTGCCTGGGCACTGTGCTGCAAAATAGACCCAACCCCGAGCCCCGCACCTTCATCGGCGAGGGCAAGACCGCCGAGATCAAGGACCTGGTGGGCACTTTGGGGGCGGACATTGTCATCTTTGACAACCCCCTCTCCCCCTCTCAGCAGCGCGTGCTTACCGAGGAGCTGGGGGTGACGGTGATGGACCGGGCCGCCCTCATTCTGGACATCTTCGCCAAGCGGGCCCGCACCAGCGAGGGCCGCTTGCAGGTGGAGCTGGCCCAGTACAAGTATCTGCTGCCCCGCCTCACCGGCATGTGGAAGCACCTGGAGCGGCAGGAGGGCGCCATCGGTACCCGTGGCCCCGGCGAGACCCAGCTGGAGAGCGACCGCCGCCACATCCACCGGAAGATTGCCAAGCTGGAGGATGAGCTCAAGGACGTGCGCCGGGTGCGGGCCACCCAGCGGGAGCGCCGGGAGAAAAACGAGGTGCCGGTGGTGGCCATTGTGGGCTACACCAACGCCGGAAAGTCCACTTTGCTCAACGCCCTTACCGGGGCGGACATTCCCGCCAACAACCGCCTCTTTGACACCCTGGACACCACCACCCGGATGCTGGAGATCTCGGACACCTGTACCGTGCTCATCTCCGACACCGTGGGCTTTATCTCTAAGCTGCCCCACCAACTGGTGGACGCCTTCAAGGCCACCCTGGAGGAGCTGACCTTTGCAGACCTGCTGCTCCACGTCATCGACACCTCCGATCCCCTGTGGCGGGAGCAGGCGGACGTGGTAGACCGACTTATTCTGGAGCTGGGCGCCGCTGAGACCCCCCGCCTGGAGGTCTTCAATAAGTGCGACCTGGCCCCGGCGGAGATCCTCCCCCACGGGGAGGACATTGTGTCCATCTCCGCCCGCACGGGAGCGGGCCTGCCCCAGCTGCTGGAGGCCATTGGCCGCCGTCTGGACACCGGGGCACGTCGGGTCACCATCCACCTGCCCTACGACCAGGGTGGACTGCTGGACACCCTGTATCGGGAGAGCAAGGTGGAGAAGGTGGACTACACCGAGACCATCGACGTGGTGGCGGTGTGTACCCCCAAGACCATCGGACGGCTGGGCCCTCTGGTGGAGGGGTGGAAGCCCCACAAAGAGGACTGGGAGGACTGAACCGACATGAGTGAATACCTCATCCCCACCCGGGAGGCCCAGGCCACCCTGGTGGAAAAGCGCTCGGAGTTCATCGGCCATGTGTGGCCCATTGAGACCGAGGAGGAGGCCCGGGCCTGCATCGAGTGGGCCAAGAAGAAATATCACGACGCCCGGCACAACTGCTGGTGCTACATCGTCAAGGACGGCGCTGTGCGCTACTCCGACGACGGCGAGCCCCAGGGCACGGCGGGCCAGCCCATGCTGGGGGTATTCCAAAAAGAAGGAGTGACCAACGTCTGCTGCGTGGTCACTCGCTACTTTGGCGGTATTCTGTTGGGGGCTGGGGGCCTGGTGCGGGCCTATACCCAGGCCTCGAAACTGGCCTTGGATGAGTCGGGCATCTCGGTGGTACGCCGCTGGGTGGAAGTCACCGTGGACTGCCCCTATAACTTCTTCGAGCGGGTGAAGCTGGAGGTCACCGCCCTCAATGGGGTGGTGGGGGATGTGGACTATACTGACCACGTCACCGTCCACGCCCTGCTGCCGGAGGGCCAGGAGGTGCCTTTCGGGGCTAGAATCACCGAGATTTCCGCAGGGGGCTTTTCCGCTGTGGAAGTGGGGGAGGCGTTCAAGGCCGTGCCTTTGGCCTGACGAAATCCCATACAATCATCACAATACATCCCACCAGCAACAGCCCTAAAATCAAAAGGGCACAGTTGCGGAAAAACACCTGGGGAAGAATGAAGATAATAGGGTCGGTATTGGGGTTGAAGAGCCAGTTGTCTTTGCCGGGGAAGAACAGGTGGTGAAAGACCACAAAGGCCCGGTCAAAGTCCAGGGCGGCCAGGCCGCCGATCACGGCGAAGCTGACCCCAAGCCCGGCCCCCGCCCAGAATCCGGGCCCACGGCCCAAAATGGGCGCACACCGGCGTTTTAGAAGGCGGGTGAGGACGAAGAGCACCACACACGCCGCCACACTCCCAGCCAACAATCCCAGGTCCAGCAAAAACAGGCCCCGCACGTCGGCAAAGTGGCTGGCCCCTTCCTGGGAATGGGGGAGGATGCCGGTGGAAAAGGTGTCGCCGCCGATACAGTAGTCCATCATCTCGTTATAGGCCCGGCGGATTTCGGTCTCAGATAGTCCGATCTGCTCGGTGAGGTCCAGCGCGTCGATGTGGGCATAGTAGAAGGAGCGGCACAAAATAGGGGCGGCAATGGCTCCGGTGAGCAGCACCACAGCCGCCAGCACCGCCCACAAGAGAGTGAGGATTTTACTTCGTTTCATGGGAGAACCCCTCCTTGGTGGATTCCCTGACAGTATACCACGCATTGAGGCGTTTTCCAATCGTATTGTTCTGCGAGAGAGGAGAGTTTTGAGTACCCCGTCTACGTTGTGGACCCGGGACTTCACCATCATCACATTGGGCAGTGTGGTGTCTATGGTGGGCAGTACCTTGTCCGGCTTTGCCATGAGTATCATGGTGCTGGACTATACCGGGTCCACCCTTTTATACGCAATTTTCAACATCGGTTTCCAGCTCCCGGTGCTGGTGGTCCCCCTGTTGGCGGGGCCCTACCTGGACCGGATGAGCCGGAAAAAAGTGATTTATCGGCTGGACTTCTTGTCCGCCTTTCTCTACCTGTTGATGTTCCTGCTCATGAGTCAGGGCTGGTTTAACTACCTGGTGCTGCTGGCCTTCTGCCTCATCACAGGCGCCATTAACAGCGTGTATTCCGTGGCCTATGACAGTTTCTATCCCAACCTTATCACGGAAGGGAACTTCTCCAAGGCCTATTCCATTTCCAGTTTGCTCTGGCCCTTGGCGGCCATGACCGCCCCGCTGGCGGCCCTGATCTATGACAGCATGGGCAGCATTCTACCCCTGCTGGCCATTGATGCGGTGAGTTTCTTCGTTGCCGCCTGCTTTGAGCGCACCATCCGCTACCAGGAGACCCACATGGACAAGGCTGCCCCCGTGCAGAGTCAGAACCCTCTGCGGCAGTTCGGCGTGGACTTCAAGGAGGGCATGTCCTACATCCTCTCCGAGAAGGGGCTTCTGGCGGTGACGCTGTACTTCACCGTGAGCAACTTCGCCGGAAGCGGCGGCGGCACCCTGCACCTGCCCTTTTTCCGCAGCCACGCCTACCTGTATATCATGTGGCCGGTGGCGGCGGTGACCCTGTACGCCATTGTCTCCAACGCTGCGGTGATCGGGCGGCTGATTGGCGGCCTCATCCACTACAAGGTGCATTTTCCCACCCACTTGAAGTTCCGCATTGCCCTGTGCGTGTACTTTGTGGTGGGATTGAATGCGGCCATTGAGCTGTATCTGCCCATCCCCCTCATGGCTCTGGCCTTTTTCATCACCGGAGTGCTGGGGGTCACCAGCTACAACATCCGCATTGCGGCCACCCAGTCCTATGTGCCGGATACGAAACGGGCCCGGTTCAACGGCGCCTTCCAGATGCTGTGCTCCCTGGGCGGCGTGGCGGGCACCCTCCTGGCCGGAACGCTGGCCGAGGGCATGGACGAGCGCCACGTCATCCTCCTGCTGGAGGCCGCCGACGTGGCGGCCATCCTGCTGTTTATGGTGGGAGGGCGCAAGCACGTGTCAAAATTGTATAATCGAGATTTATAAGAAGTAGAATATTGTAGAAATCGCGGGAAATTGTTGAAAAACAATTTCCCGCGATTTGCTAAATTCGCTAGCAACAAACAACAATATCTGTATAATATTGACAGAATATATATTATGTGGTATTTTGATATATCATAAGCTTGAAAACAGATTTCGAAATGCAAAAAGGAGGGAAAAGAATGGAATTTGTGGAGATGGTGTTAGAAAATCTCGTAGTATATCAAATCGTGACAGAAATAATTCAAGCTACAATTGGTGCGGGATTGTGTTTTGGAGCTCTTAAATGGAGAAAAGGATTATTAACAACTACTGCAATCGGATGGGGATTTGTATTGGGCATCCTTTCAGCGTTTATGTTCGGAGATATGCTAGGAGAAGCTGGTGCATTAACTTGTGTAGTAGTGGGAGTATTGGTTATGCCTGTACTTACCTATACTGTTTTTTCGGTAAATCGGTTTGTACTCGGGTTTTTAGTAAGTTGTAAATTACTGATTATGCTTACAACAGTGCTGGCCAAAGAAGGGCTGATGGATATTCATACCACGATTACGTTGCCGTTAATAGGAGGAACAGTCGTAGGTTTGTTTTTAATGGCATGGACAAAGGTAAGTGTGAGCGCCTTTGTACTAGGGGGGTCGTTTATTGGTGCGAGCGAAATTGCATCAGTTATTTCTGAATGGATGAATCGACTGATGTTTGCTACAACGGGGGACTATGGATATCTACTAGATCCCATAGACATGATATTTGCTTTTTTCAAGGTAGAGCTAACTGACGAATGGATGCTCATATCAATGGTAGTATTTATGGCATTAGGAATCTATTCTCAAATTAAGCGGCTAAAGATAAATAATATTCCTCTAAATACTCCTGTTATAGTATATGAGAGTACGACAGAACCCAATGGTAGAATTCACACTTCCAATGGTCATATAGACACGAAATAAATAGTAAAATGCTTCAGAGCAAGGGAATCTTCCCTTGCTCTGAAGCATTTTAAGTGAAACTAGCTATTGCCATCCCCTCAATTCATTTCCACCAGGATATAATCCCCTGGGTCAAGGGAGACCACACTACTCGTCATTGCCTGAGAGACCTCCTGGAAGGTGACGTCCTCCCGCTGGCTCAGAACCACAAAGGTGGAATCCTCCACGGCAAGGCGCTCCCGTCCGGTGAGCTCCAGACGGTACTGGTACACGGTGTCCTCACACTTCCAGGTGCCGTCTTTCAGCTCCTGGTAGGTGACCATCACACTGTCCTGGCCGCTCTCATAGGTCTTGACCACGTTGGAGGCAGAACAGCCAGCCAGAAGAACCAAACTCAGGGCCAGGCCCATCAACCATTGCTTTCTCATGGGGAGACACTCCTTTCCTGGGTGGGGGCGGTTGCCCCTCAGATTCAAGTCCAGTGTATCCCATTCTGCGGGGGCCGTCAACCGTCCAGGTCTTGAATGTTCATCTTGTCCAGCTGTTTTTTCCGGCTGTACTTCTCCCGACAGGCGAAGTAGATGCCCAACAGCACCAAGGTGGGAATGTTGTACATCAAAAACAGCAGGAGGGTGGGGACGAGAATGTCACCAAAGCTCTGATGCTCCGTGGGAATATAGGCGTATAGGGCGGCCCCAAAGGTGACGCACAGGCTAAAGAGAAAGGTGAGGCTGGGCAACACCAGCCCCGGCCAGCGGCTCTCCCGGCGGGAGAGAAAGATTTGCAGAAGAACGATGCCCACCAGCAGGGCAAGGGTGATGAGGGCGTTTATGGGATTGAACATATCATGGTCCTCCTTGTTGTTTTTTGTACTGGGTGATGAGCAGCTTGGCAGTGTCAAAGTCCAGCTTATCCTGGAGGGCCAGCCGCTTGATGAGGGCGATGTACGGCTCGCCCTCCACTTGGTCGCTGAGTTGGATTTTCTGAATCAGTCGGTCCAGACGCAGCCGAACTGTGGGGTAGGTCACCCCATATTGACGGGCCATCTCCTTCAAAGACCCGGAGGAGAGGAGAAACTTTTTGATAAACACCAGGTCTTCCTCCTCCAGATTGGCCATCCACTCGGGCATGATGTCCAAAGCCACGAGGCATACCCTCCTTTCTTTAATAATATTGATTATATACTTTAATAAAATTAAAGTCAATATGAAAGTAAGAGCTGCCGCATCTGCGACAGCTCTTGGGTTTACCCCTGGAGAAACAGCCGGATTTTCTCCTGTGGGTCGGTATTTTTTAAGTATACAATGTTAAATTCCCGGATAATGGGGTCTCCCTCCATCCAGAACTTGCCCAGCTGGGGGTCGCTGTCCGCCAAGGCCTCATAGACGAAGCTGACCCCCAGGTTTTGCTTCACTGCATCCAAAATCAGCTTAAAGGAGCTGATGCAGATGTGGCGGTCAAACCGCTCCAGAGACTCGTTGTAGCCCTTGAGCTTCTGTTCCAGAATGGCCCGGGTGCCGGAGCCCGCCTCCCGGTGGATGATGGTGGCGGTGAGCAGCTCGGGCAGTCCCACCTTGCGGCCACAGAAGGGGTGATCTTTGTGGCAGATGCCCACAAAGGGCTCCTGGCGGAACAGCTGCCAGGCAAAGTGGGTCTTGCTGAAGTACCCCTCCACCACCGCAAAGTCCAGTTGGCCGTCGTCCAGCATCTGGAGGAGGTGTTCCGTGTTGTCCACAATGAAGGTGAGGGCGTGGTCCTGGCTGGTGAGGAAGCGGTTGACCCGGTGGTTGATGACGTAATCCCCGATGGTCTTGGTGGCCCCCACCTTCAACTCCAGCACATGCTGATTGGAGAGTTTGCGCCGTACTTCCAGGTCGTTGTGCTTCACCGAGCGGGCATACTCCTCCAACGCCCGCCCCTGGGGGGTCTGAATCAGCTGCCGCCCAGCGTAGGTAAACAGGCTGCACCCGTACTCACGCTCCAGAAATTGAATGTGATGGGTGACGGCAGGCTGAGAAAGATGCAGAATTTGGGCGGTTTTGCGGTAATTCCTCTCCTCACACAGGATGAGGAAGGTTTCCATTCGATAGTCTAACATAGGCATACCCCAGTTCTATGGTAGGTGATTCAGAATTTGAATCGTTGTATAATGAAGTCGAATCAATTATATCATCGAAGGTATGGTATAATCAACACGCTTAATTCTGCGAAAAAATTAACAAAGGAGAGGGAGATATGAACGTGATCGTCATCGGCGGCGTTGCCGCAGGCACCAAGACCGCCGCTAAGCTCAAGCGTGAGAACCGGGACGCCAACGTCACCATCTACACCAAGAGCCAGGACATTTCCTACGCCGGGTGCGGCCTGCCCTACTATGTGGGCGGCAGCATTGAGACCCGGGACGAGCTGATCGTCAACACCCCCGCCAAGTACAAGGGCCTGACCGGGGTGGACGTGGTCACCGGTATGGAGGCCACCTCCGTGGACGCCAACGCCAAGACCGTCACCGTGCGCAACGTGGTGAGCGGTGAGGCCAACACCGTCAGCTATGACAAGCTGGTGGTGGCCGTGGGCGCTGAGCCCTTTGTGCCCCCCGTGGAGGGCGTGAACCTGAAGGGCGTGTACACCATGCGTACCCCCGACGACGCCATCGGTCTGCGTGCTTACGTGGACGACAACCACTGCCGCAACGCTGTGGTGGTGGGCGGCGGCTTCATCGGCCTGGAGATCGCCGAGAACCTCATGGCCAAGGGCCTGAACGTCACCGTGGTGGACATGGCTGACCAGCTGATGCCCAACATCTTTGACGCTGAGGTGGCCGACTACGTCCGCCGCAAGCTCCAGGGTAAGGGTATGCGGGTGCGCACCGGCACCGCCCTCAAGGGCATTGTGGGCACCGAGAAGGCCACTGGCGTGGATACCAGCGCCGGCGTGCTGCCCGCCGACGTGGTGGTACTGGCCATCGGCATCCGTCCTGCCACCGGGTTCCTCAATGAGTCCGGCCTGGAGATGGTGAAGGGTACCATCGTGGTGGACGACCACCAGCGCACCAACCTCAATGATGTGTACGCCGTGGGCGACTGCGCCATGGTGCATAACCTCATCACCGGCAAGGGCCAGTGGTCCGCCATGGGCTCCACCGCCAACATCACCGGCCGCTGCCTGGCCAAGAATCTCACCGGTACCGACTCCCCCTACCTGGGCTGCATGGGCACCGGCGTGGTCCGTCTGGCCGACGACCTCAACGCCGGCCGCACCGGCCTCACCGAGGCTCAGGCCAAGGCTGAGGGCTATGATGTGGTCACCGTGACCTGCGTCACCGACGACAAGGCCCACTACTATGCCGACGCCTCCTCCTTCGTCACCAAGCTCATCGCCGACAAGACCACCGGCAAGCTGCTGGGTATCCAGGTGCAGGGCGGTGGCGCTGTGGACAAGATGGTGGACATCGCCGTCACCGGCATCGCCATGGGCGCCAAGGTTGCCGACTTCGACACCCTGGACTTTGCCTATGCGCCTCCCTTCTCCACCGCCATCCATCCCTTTGTCCAGGCCTGCTACATCCTGGAGAACAAGATGTCCGGCGCCTTCGAGACCTTCACTCCCGCCCAGTACGCCGCTGGCGCTGCCAAGGACTACCGTGTGCTGGACGCTCACCCCGCCGCCACTCTGCCCGGCGCCGCTTGGGTGAACCTGTCCACCGTCAACGGCCCCATTGAGGGCACCAACCTGGACGACAAGCTGCTGCTGGTGTGCGCTAAGGGCAAGCGTGGCTACTTCCTCCAGAACCGTCTGAAGGCCCTGGGCTATACCAACACCCGTGTGTTGGAGGGCGGCGCCTTCGTCAACACCGTGAAGATCTCTGTGCCCGGCACTGCTCTGAGCGCCGCTGAGATCAAGCGGGTGAAGGGTCTGGGCTGCCTCCAGGACAAGCGTTACCCCGACGTGTTCAACGTGCGTATCATCACCCGCAACGGTAAGATCACTGCCGACGAGCACCGCACCGTCATCGAGGCCGCCGAGAAGTTCGGCAGCGGCGAGGTGACCATGACTACCCGTCTGACCCTGGAGATTCAGGGCGTGAAGTACGAGAACATTCAGCCCCTCATCGACTTTGTCAACGAGCGTGGCCTGCTCACCGGCGGCACTGGCTCTCTGGTGCGTCCTGTGGTGGCCTGTAAGGGTACCACCTGCCAGTACGGCCTGCTGGATTCCTTCGGGCTCAGCGATAAGATCCACGAGCGGTTCTACCTGGGCTACCACACCGTGACCCTGCCCCACAAGTTCAAGATCGCTGTGGGCGGCTGTCCCAACAACTGTGTCAAGCCTGACCTGAACGACCTGGGTATCGTGGGTCAGCGTGTCCCCATGGTGGACCTGTCCAAGTGCCGTGGCTGTAAGGTGTGCCAGGTGGAGAACGCTTGCCCCATCAAGGTGGCCAAGGTTGTGGACGGCAAGGTGATCATCGATCCCAACGAGTGTAACAACTGCGGCCGCTGCAAGGGCAAGTGCCCCTTCGGCGCTCTGGAGGAGTACACCGAGGGCTACAAGGTCTATGTGGGCGGCCGCTGGGGCAAGAAGGTTGCCCATGGTCACCCCCTGAGCAAGATATTCACCAGCGAGGAAGAGGTTCTGGATGTGGTGGAGCGTGCCATCCTGTTCTTCCGTGACGAGGGCATCACCGGCGAGCGCTTTGCTGACACCATTGATCGTCTGGGCATGGAGTATGTGGAGGATAAGCTGCTCCACCAGGCCATCAACAAGGAGGCCATCCTGAACAAGACCGTCAAGGGCGGCGCAACCTGCTAACATCCTGCATTGAAAAGATTCCCCCACATGGGCCAACGGCCCATGTGGGGGAATGCTCGTTTATTCCAGATGATTTTCCTTGCGCAACACCTCGATGGGGGTGACGGTGATTTGTCCATCGCCGCTGAGCAGGTTGTCCGGCATAAACAGCCGCTGGCTGCAATCCAGGCCCTCAAAGGTGATGGGAACAAGTTCTGCCACGTCCCGCTCCGCCCACTGGGCGGCGGCATCGTAGATATGGGAGATGGTGGGCACGGTGGCGTGGCCCCGCACCTCGTAGCTCAAGACGTTGGGGCCGTCGTCGTAGTCGTAGGTGATGACGGGTGTGCCGTCTTTCTCAATGTGTCCGTGAATCATGATGAGCAGCCGCCCCGCCTGGCGCATCTTCTCTGCGGTGGGTACGATTTCTTCGGGCTGAATTTGAATTTTTTCATTGGTCTGCATGGTGACATCCCCTCACTTGTTTAACAGATTCTCGGCAAAAGTACGCCGGATAGCTTGGATAACACACGATGGGCCCCAAAGGCGGTTTTCAGTACTGCCCGGCCCGGGAATTGGGTGGTGATGGAGCCGATGATGGCGGCGTGTTCGCCGCCCGGGGTGGATCGCAGGGCCTCCAGCACCGCAGGGGCCGTTTCGGGAGAGACCACCGCCAGCAGCTTGCCTTCGTTGGCGCAGTACAGGGGGTCTAAGCCCAACAGCGAGCAGGCGGCCTCCACCTGGGGCCGCACCGGCACGGCGTCCTCCTGCACCTGGGCGCACAGAGAAGTGCCCTCCACAAACTCATTGAGCACCGTGGCCACGCCGCCCCGGGTGGGGTCCCGGAGCACCCGCACGCCCCCCACAGACAGAGCCGCAGCGGCCAGCTGATTGAGGGGCATACAGTCGGAGACCAGCTCGTCCCCTTGGAGCATCCCACTTCGAGCCAGCATCACGGCGGTGCCGTGGTCGCCCACGGTGCCGCTCACCAGAATTTGATCTCCCTCCCGGATGGCCTGGGGGGACAACCCCGGCCATTTCACCTCCCCGATGCCGGAGGTATTGAGGTAAATCCCGTGGCCGTGGCCACGCTCCACCACCTTGGTGTCCCCGGTGACCACCTGCACCCCACAGGAGGTGGCAGTGTGGGCCAGAGAGGTGATGATGCGCTTCAAATCCTCCACCGGGAAGCCCTCTTCCAGGATCATGCCCAGGCTCAGATATTTGGGAACTGCCCCGCACATAGAAAGGTCGTTGACGGTGCCGCACACCGCCAGCTTGCCGATGTCCCCGCCGGGAAAGAAGATGGGGTCAATGACAAAGCTGTCGGTGGAGAATGCCAGGGGGCCGCTGACATCCAGCAATGCCCCGTCCCCCAGGGGGGCCAGGTGGGGGTTTTGGAAGGCGGGAAGGAGCAGCTCGGCAATGAGCTGGGCGGTGCGGCCTCCGCCGCTGCCGTGGTCTAAGGTGATATATTGTGGTTCCATCCTGGGTCATTCCCTTCTGTAGAGATAGGCGGCGGCACAGGCCCCCTCCCCGGACACCATGCACGGCCCCACCGGGTTGTCCGGGGTGCACACGGTGCCGAACAGAGGGCATTCCTTGGGGCCGATGCGCCCACAGATCACGTCCCCGCACCGACAGGGGGAGGGGGCAGTCTGAGGGGCAGGGGAGAAGCCAAAGCGGGCGACGGCATCAAAGGCGGCAAACTCCGGTTTTAACCCAAAGCCGCTGAGGGGGATGTCTCCCAACCCCCGCCAGGTGTCGTCTTTTGGCTCCAGCACCTGGGCCATCACCGCCTGGGCCATTTGGTTGCCCTCCTGGGACACCGCCCGGGTGTATTCATTTTCCAACTTGGGGGTGTGGCCCTTCACCTGCTGGATGAGCAGGTGGAGGGAGGCCACCAGGTCCCCCGCCTCAAATCCCGCCACCACGGCGGGTTTTTCATATTCCTGGGGGAGGAACTGGAAGGCATCCGCCCCCAAAATGGTGGCCACATGGCCGGGGCACAGAAAGCCGTCCACCCCGAAGTCCTCTTGGCTCAGCAGGGCCCGGAGGGCGGGGGGCGTGGCTTTCAGCAGACACAGCAGAGAGAAGTTTTTGAGTCCCTGCCGCTGGGCCTCCAGCACCGCCAGGGCGGTGCCGGGGGCGGTGGTCTCAAACCCCACTCCCAGAAACACCACCTGTTGTTCCGGGTGGGCTTTGGCCAGCTCCAGGGCATCCATGGGGGAGTATACCACCTGGATGTCTGCGCCCAGGGCCTTTTGCCGCCGTAAATCAAACCCGGGCTTGGAGCCGGGCACCCGCATCAGGTCTCCGTAGGTGGTGAGGGTGACGCCGGGCAGGGCAGAAATGCGCAGCACCTCGTCCATGACGTTTGCCGGGGTGACGCACACCGGGCAGCCGGGCCCGGAGATCAGCTGCACCTGGGGGGGAAGCAGCTGCCGCACCCCGGTGCGGGCCAGGGCCATGGTGTGGGTGCCGCACACCTCCATGAGGCGCATGGGGGGCAGGTGAGGGTCCTGAATGGCCTCTACCAGCCGCTCCAGGCCCTGGGGGCGGCGAAAATCCGCTTCACAGAGCATCGGCCACCTCCCGGAGGGCTTGCAGGTTTTGCAGGGCCTGTTCCTCGCTGAGTCGCTCCATGGCAAACCCGGCGTGGACCAGCACATAGTCCCCCACCTGGGGCTCCCGGATGAAGTCCAGGCGCACCGAGCGGCGCATGCCACCTGCTTCGGCAATACCCTCCTTATCGTGAATTTCAATGAGCCGCAGGGGCACGGCCAGACACATAGTCATCCTTCCTTTCTCCGCGCTGCCGCGGCGATCAGCTGTCCCAGGGCAATCCCCTCATCGTTGGTGGACACCCGGGAGTGGTGATAGGTCTCGAAACCCTGAGCGGCCAGTGCGTCCAGGATACGGGGCAGTAAATACATGTTTTGAAAGACGCCGCCGGAGAGCACCACCCGGTTCAGCCCGGTGTACTCTCGGGCAAATTGGCACTGCTTCACGGCCAATTCCACCATGGCGTTCATGAACTGGGCCGCCAGCAGATTTGGGGAATCGCCCGCCGCCTTCCGTTCCCAAAGGGCGGCGGTGAGGGCGGGGGTGTTCAGGCGGCACACGCCGTCCACCGTCTCCACATCCACCGGGAGGGCCTGAGTGATGCCATCTAGGGCCATATGCTCCAGGCGGATGGCGCTCTCCCCCTCGTAGTGGACGGGGGAGGAGCCCCCCAACAGGGCATACACCCCGTCAAAGAGCCGCCCCATGCTGGAGGCAGGGGGACAGTTGAGCCCGGCTTTCAGCTGTAGGGTGAGCAGCTGGGCCTGGGGGGCGATGGAGTGTTCTTCCAGCCCTGCCTCCACCAGCAGGCTGTGGGCGATGCGCTGGGGGTCCCGGGTGCAGGCGTCCCCGCCGGGCAGGCGGATGGGGGAGATGGAGCCCAGACGGGTGAAGCCGTGGGCGTCTCCTGCCAGGCACTCGGCCCCCCATATGGTGCCATCAGTGCCCAGCCCGGTGCCGTCCCACACAAGGCCGATGCAGGTCTCTGTGAGGCCATTGTCTGCCATGCAGGAGAGCATGTGGGCGTGGTGGTGCTGTACCAGTGTGAGAGGCACGTCTAGTACTTTGGCCAGCTGTTGGGCCACCTGGGTGGACAGGTAGTCCGGGTGGAGGTCACAGGCCAGCCCTTCCACCTCCACCCCAAAGAGGGTGCGGAAATGGTGGAGCTGGGTTTGGTAGTGCTCCAGCGTCTCCATGTTTTTCAAATCCCCGATGTGCTGGCTCAGCAAAGCATCCTGGCCCTTGCCCAGGGCAAACCCCGCCTTCTGTTCCGCTCCGCACCCCAGCAGGCCGTGGACGTTGCCGGGCACCTCCAAGGGCTGGGGCACATAGCCCCGGCTGCGGCGCAAGGGGTACTCTTTTCCTCGGAAGATTCGTATTAGGGAGTCGTCACACCGGGTGACAATGTCCCGGTTGTGGAGGAGAAAGCTGTCGGCGATGCCCTGCAAGCCCTCCACCGCCTCCCGGTTATCAATGAACACGGGACAGTCCGAGGGGTTGGCGGAGGTCATTACCAGAGCAGAAAAGCCCTCCATGAAAAGGTAGTGCAACGGAGTATAGGGGAGCATGAGCCCCAGTTCCGGGGTGTGGCTGAGCACATCGGGGGCGGGGTCACGCTTTTTCAGCAGCACAATGGGACGCCGCCAGCTGTTCAGAGCCTTCTCCTCCTCGGGGGAGAGGTGGCACAGGGCACGGGCGGCATCCAGGTCGGCACACATGAGAGCCAGAGGCTTGCCCTCTCGCTCCTTGCGCTGTCGCAGCAGGGAGGCATGTTCCGGCACGCAGGCCAGGTGGAAGCCCCCCAGCCCCTTCACTGCCACAATGCCTCCAGCCCGCAGCTGCTCTTGGGTCAGCCGGATGGGGTCGCCCTCCACGGCCTTTCCCGCCCCATCCAGATAGGTGAGGGTGGGGCCACAGTTGGGGCAGCAGGTGGGCTGGGCGTGGTAGCGGCGGTCGGTGATGTCGGTGTACTCCCCTTGGCAGTCCGGGCACATGGGGAACATCCCCATGGCAGTGCGTTCCCGGTCGTAGGGCACGCTTTGGACAATGGTGAACCGGGGCCCGCAGTTGGTGCAGTTGAGAAAGGGGTGGCGGTACCGCCGGTCCTTGGGGTCTTGCATCTCCCGCAGGCAGTCATCGCAGATGCCCACGTCAGGGCTCACCTGGGTGTCAGGGAGGGTTTCCCCCACGCTGGGCAGGATGTGAAAGCCTGCCTCTCCCGTGGGAGGAATGGAAACGGTGCTGACCCGGCGAATGCGGGCCAGCACCGGGGCCTGTTGCTGCAAAAGAGGCACGAATTGGGCCACCTGGTCTGGAAGCCCCTCCAGCTCCAGCTCCGCCCCCTGGGAGGTGTTGCGGATGAAGCCGGACAGGCCCAGCTGGGTGGTGAGGCGGTGGACGGTGGGGCGAAAACCCACCCCCTGCACCAGCCCCTCCACCTCCAGGCGAATGCGGGAGCGCTCAGCCATCGGCTTTCTCGGCTGCCGCCTTGGCGGCTTTGGCGGCCTCTGCCTTGGCCTTCAGCTCGGCGATCTGTTCCGGGGTCAGCTTGGGGGGCGGCGCCTTCTTGATGAAGGTGCCGGAGACCAGGAAGTCCTCAGGCTTGGTGCCCACGATCATGTAGTCATCGCTGAGCTCGATGGAATGACGGGAACAGAAGTCGGCGCACATGGAGCAGAAGGTGCAGCTGGTCAGGTCGAAGGTGAGGGTGATTTTCTGGTCCCCGTTGGGCAGGGGCTCAATGGTGCGCTCCATGCACTGGGGGGCACACACCCGCATACACAGCCCGCAGTTGATGCAGCTCTCCGGATGGTAGATGATGCGGCCACGATAGCTGGGGGCTGCCTTGGGAGTCTCCCCCTTGGGGAACTTCTCGGTGGCCGGGGCACGGAAGAGGTTGCCCAGGGCTTTGGTGAGGTATGGAATCATGCCTGACGCATCTCCTTCCGCTTTTCAGCCAGAATTTCGGAGGCCTTGGCCAGAGCGGCCATGATGGCCTCGGGCTTGGGGGTGCAGCCGCCCACGGACACGTCCACATGGGTGTACTTCTCCAGGGGGCCGTCCACGCAGTAGCTGCCCTTAAACACATTGCCGGAGCGGGGGCAGGAGCCCAAGCTCACCACCACCCGGGGTTCTGGTACCTGGGCCAGGGTGCGCACCAGGCGGTCCTTCGTCTGAGAGGTGACGGGGCCGCTGACCACCACGATGTCCGCTTGCCTGGGGGTTCCGGTGAGGCGGAAGCCCAGCCGCTCAGCGTCGTACCGGGGGGTGAGCACCGACACCAGTTCGATGTCACAGCCGTTGCAGGAGCCTGCATTGATGTGGAAGATCCAGGGACTTTTGGCCATGCTCTTGTCAATCATTCGTTGAAACATTTCCTTGTCCCTCCTTACAGGCCCAGCCAGACCAGAATGAGACTGATGAGGGCCAGACCGGCCACCACCGTCCAGTAGAATTTGAACACTTGTTCCACCTTGAACCGGGCGCACACGGCGTGGGGTACGCTCATGGTCACAAAGGTGAGCACCACGCTGAGGACCACCATCACCAGGGCGTCCAGAGCGGCGTACCCGGTGGAGATGCCGCCCAGGAACAGCACGCAGAAGAGTGCGCACATGACGTACATTTTCACGCAGTGGGTGAGCCGGAACAGGCCGGCGGGGGGGCCGCTGTACTCGGCCAGGGTGCCCTCGCAGATCTCAGTCTCCGCCTCGGCGATGTCAAAGGGGTGCATGCCGATCTCGCAGGGGATGACGAAGAGCATGGCCAGGGCGGCGGGAATCATGCTCCAGTGGAACAGCAGGTTGCCGTTGGCGGCCTGCCAGTCCACAATGGCCTGGAGGGAGAAGGTGACGCCCAGAGGGGTGCCCACACCCGCCATGCGGCCCACGGCCAGCATCACCAGCACGAAGGGCAGCTCGTAGGAGATCATGGCCACCATCTCACGACTCAGGCCCACCCCGGCGAAGGGGGAGCCGGAGGCGGCAGCGCCCACGATCATGGACACGCCCACCACCGTCAGCAGGTAGAGGATGACCACCAAGTCCGCAGAGGTAGAGTACACGGAGTAGGAGAACACGGGGATAAACAGGGCTGCGGTAATGAGGGCGGCAAAGCCCAGCACCGGAGCGGCCAGGAACAGGCCACGGCGGGCGTGGCGGGGGATGATGGTCTCCTTGCCGCAGCACTTGAGAAAGTCATACCAGGGCTGGAGCAGGGGCGGGCCCACCCGGTTTTGCATCCGGGCCACCAGCTTGCGGTCCAGGCCCGCCAGCAGCAGCCCCACCACCACACAGAACAGCAGACCGGGGAATACCAGTACATGGAAAATTGTCCAGAGAAGAGTTGTCATGTCAGGTACCCCCTTTACAGAAAGATGACGCACAGCACCAGAGCCACAGCGATGGCGGCGGTGCCGTACAGGGTGTAGTCGTTGACCACGCCGCTGTGCCAGTCGTGCATGAAGGAGAAGTAACGTCTCCAGTTGTGCTTGAAGCCCCAGAACAGGTCGCTGCCTCCCACCTGGGAGTACACGCTGGCCTCACCGGAGAAGAAGGAGTCGTACTTGGGGTCGCAGTCGGTGTCGGCGGAAATCTCCGAGGTGACAGTGGCCTTCTCGTCCCCGCCCAGCAGGGCCACGATGCACACAGCCAGGGTCACGGAGATGAGGAGCAGCAGCCACATCACGGGCTGCCAGGCCCCGGACAGGAAAATCTGCTGGGGCTGGTAGGCCGGGATGGCAAAGGAGGCGGCGTACCCGGAACCCATGGCGGCGTCGATGTACCCGGGGGCATTCATGGCCGCCTGGGTGGCGGGGGTGAGCAGCCACTGCTGCACCTTGTCGGGGAACAGGCCGGGCAGGATGCACAGGGCGGCCAGAATCCACATGGGAATGCGCATGCCCAGAGAGACTTCCTTGGTATTGGCAAACTTGAGATTGAGCTGGCCGAAGAACACGCTCTGAGCCACCTTGATGAAGGAGGCCAGGGTGAGCACGCTGGTGATGAGGGCGGCCACGCACACCACCACGAAGAAGAAGTTGCCTGTCTCTCCCGCCTTCTGGAAGGTGGCCTGATAGATCATCCACTTGGAGGCAAAGCCGTTGAAGGGGGGCAGGCCGCTGATGGAGGCGGCGCCGATGAGGAAGAGGGCGCAGGTGCCGGGCATTTTCTTGGAGAGCCCGCCCAGCTCGTCCAGGTCCAGGCTTCCGGTGGCGTGCTGGACCGCACCGGCGGTGAGGAACAACAGGCCCTTGAAAATGGTGTGGTTCATGGCGTGGAACAGACCGGCGGACATGCCCAGAGCGGAGCCCAGGCCGATGACGGTGATCACATACCCCACCTGGGAGATGGAGTGGAAGGCCAGCAGCCGCTTGAAGTTGTGCTGGTTGAAGGCCATGGTGACGCACACGAACATGCTGATGACCCCGATGCCGGTGACGAAGTACTGCACGAAGGTCTGATCCATGTTCTGGTACAGGCAGTAGCACAGGCGGATGATGCCGTACACGCCGCACTTGGTCAGAACGCCCGAGATCATCAGGGAGATGGAGGCGGGGGCCACGGCGTGGGCGTCAGCGGCCAGGGGGTGGAAGGGGAAGAGGAAGGCCTTGGAGCCAAAGCCCACAAAGAGGAAGGCAAAGGCGATGAGGATCACCGGAGAATCGTACCCGGGAAGCATGGCAGCGATCTGGGCCAGATTCAGGGTGTGCATCTGGGAGTAGATGAGGGCGATGCCGATGAGCACCGAGGTGGAGCCCAGAGAGCCCACCACCAGGTACTTGAAGGCGCCCTCCAGAGCCCCCTCGTAGTGGTTGCGGAAGGCGGTGAGGGCCACGGCGGTGAAGGTCATGATCTCGATCATGACGAACATGTTGAAGAGGTCCCCGGACAGCACCAGGCCCAGCACAGAGCCGGACAGCATCAAAAACAGGGTGTAGTAGTTGACCAGGGAGTCGTCATGACTCATGTAGAAGAAGGAGTAGACGCCGGAGACGAACACGGCCACCACCACAATGAGGGCGAAGAACAGGCTCAGAGCGTCCACTTCCAGGCTGTTGCCGAAGGCCCAGCCGTTTACCGGCTCCCAGTTGCCCAGCCAGTAGTTGATGATCTTGCCCTCCAGCAGCACCGGCTTGATGAGGGCGAGAATGAGCACCAGGGAGATGAGCATGGAGAGAAACACCACGGTGTTGCGCACCTTGGCGCTGCGCCGCCCCACCAGAGAGGAGACAAAGGCCCCTAAAAACAGGGACATGATGGCCAGGATGGGGAAGTTATTGATGAAGTTAGAAAAATCGAATGTCATCCTCGTAACCTCCTAATCTGGTCCGACTCCAGGGTACCGTATTGCTTGTAGAGCATGATGATCAGGCTCAGAGTCATGGCGGTGGTACATGCGCCGATGACGATGGAGGTGAGGGTGAGGGCCTGGGGAATGGGGTCTACAAAGAAGGAGTCCCGGGTGAGTTCCGAGATGTTGAAGATGGGGGCGGTGCCGCCGGCGTGGAAGCCCACCGAGACGATGAGCAGGTTGACGCCGTAGTCCACCAGACCCATGCCCACGCAAATCTTAAAGAGGTTCTTCTTGGTCACCATACAGTAGATGCCCAGGGCGATGAGAACAAAGCAGACCAGGTAATTGGTGAATATCATGCCGCATCATCCCCCTTTTCCTGGGAAGACTCGTCCTTGTCGTCTTCCAGGACACTGAGCATCATGATGAGCAGACAGGTGATGCCCGCCATGACGTGGTAGCCCACCGCATCGTTCATCAGGATGCTGGTGTCCACCTGTTGTCCGGCAAAGACGAAGTTGACGCAGAAGTTCAATCCGGTAAACACACCCACTAAGGCGATGACCACATACATGATCTCTGCCACCGTCTCACTGGAGTGGAGCATGTGCTCGTTGAAGGAGTGCTTGACCCCCCAGCCGCCGTACCCCAGGTACACCAGCAAAATGGCGCTGGCCACCAGCACGCCGCCCTGGAAACCGCCGCCGGGGCTGGTGCTGCCGTGGAGCACCACATAGCAGCCAAACACGCAGGCCAGAGGGAGGAACAGGTCGGAGGCGCAGCGGGAAATGGGGTGGGTCTTTTTATAGGTCTTCATGGCCTTGATCCTCCTTTTTCACAGAATGGGCAGCCTTGCGCAGGATGACCAGGGAGCCTGCGATGGCGGCGATGAGAATGAAGCTCTCACCCATGGTATCGTAACCACGGAAGTTGAACACCACGGAAAAGACCACGTTGTCGGCGGCGGTCTTTTCCAGGTTCTCGTTGACCATGATGGCGGCGGCGCCGTCGGCTTGGGTGTTGTCATAGGAGCTGGGGTCCTCGTACAGCCCCACCAGGTCGGTGTTGGTGCCGTCGTAGGTGGGGGAGCTGTTGGCCATGCGTCCGCCCGCCACGATGCCGCAGATCAGAAGCACCGCCAGAGACAGGGCCAGGACCAATTTTTTCGTGCCGCTCATTGCTGCTCCCCCTTTCTGCCGTATACCTTGCGCAGGGCGATGATGTAGAGAATGGTGGACAGCACCGCCCCCACGCTGGCCTCAGCGATGGCCACGTCCGGGGCCTGCAAGAGCACAAACTCCAGGGCCACAAAGGAGCCGGTGGCAGCCAGGGCGATCACCGAGTCGATGACCTTCTTGGCGTTCACCGCCACAATGGCGGAGGCCACAATGCCGCAGAGCACCAGGGTGTTGAGGATAAAAACCAAGGTACCATTCATTGGGGATCATCCTCCTTATAGTCGTCGATGATGGGCTCCGGGTTGGGCTTCACCGAGCGGTAAGCGCCCTTGCACAGAGCGTGGTTGGACACCGGGTTGGTGCCCAGTACAAACAGCAGGATGAATACCAGCTTCACCACCACCGAGCCGCTGATGCCGTTGGCCACCACATACACGATGCTGGCCAGGATGACGAAGATGGTGCCCATGGTGGAGATGCAGGTGGAGGCCTGGAGCCGCCCGAACACGTCAGGCATACGCAGGATGCCCAGGGTGCCGATGAAGGCGAAGAACAGGCCAATGGCCATGAGGACAGCCACCACAATATCAACCGTTTCCATCCCTCACAGCCTCCTTTCCAGATAGCGGCCCACAAACACGGTGCTGACAAAGCCCAGCAGAGCCACCACCAGGGCGATGTCCAGGTAGATGGTGCGCCCGGTGTGCAGGGAGTAGAGCACCAGAGCCAAAGCGGTCACCAGGTCCAGAGCGTCCATGGCGCAGATGCGGTCGGCGGCCGTGGGGCCCCGGAACACCCGGTAGAGCAGGAGCAGGTCCAGGATGATGCACACGATGGCGCCAATTAAAAAGACTGTCATTTCCAAATCCTCCCGATCCAGCGTTCCATGGTTCCCTTGATGGCGTCCCCGGCCTTGTCCCGGTCGGTCTCCGCCACGTCGATCCAGTGGACGTAGTAGTAGTTGCGCCCCTCCTGGTCCTGGGCGGTCTCCATGGTGATGGTGCCCGGGGTGAGGGTGATGCAGTTGGACACCATGGCGATGCCATAGTCGCTCTTCAGGTCAGGGGAGCCGGGGATGCGCAGGATGCCCGGTTTGTAGCTGATCTTGGGGCTCAGTACCAGCTTGGCCATACTCACGTTGGCCTTGATGATCTCCCAGAAGAAGATGATGACGCAGTAGAACACCAGCAGGATGAGCCGCACCGGGTTGTAGAGGTAGAAGGCGGAAGAGTGGATGAAGAAGCGGCAGGCGAAGGCCGCCACCACCACCGACACCAGGCCGCCCCACAGCAGTTCCCGGGGGGCAACCGACCAGGTGAGGAGCATCCAGAAGAGGAAGCACACAATGGCGGTGGACAGCCAGGCGGTAAATCGGAAGCCTTTCATGACGGACACCTCCCAATCTGAGCGTCAATCTTCTGGCTCAGCCAGTCCACCAGCTCGCCAAGGCCAGAGCCGTCCCGGTTGGACAGGCGGAACACCGCCACCTCCGGGTTCTGCTCCCGGGCGGAGCGTTCCACACGCTGGTCGTCAAAGTCGAAATAGTCCTTCAAGTCGTACTTGTTCATCACCAGGGCCTGGGTGGTGGCGAACATCAGGGGGTATTTCTCCACCTTGTCGTCCCCCTCGGGGATGGAGAGGAGGGCCAGGCGGAAGCTCTCGCCGATGTTGAACTCGGCGGGGCACACCAGGTTTCCGATGTTCTCCACGAAGATGACGTCCAGGCTGTCCAGGTCGAACTCGGGGAGCATCTTCTCAATGCTCATGGCCTCGATGTGGCAGGCCCCGTCGGTGTCGATCTGGGTGACGGGAATGCCCATGGCGTGGATGGCGTCGGCGTCAATCTGTCCGGCGATGTCCCCTTCGATGACGCCGATGCGGTAGTTCTCCCGCAGGGCGTTTATGAGGGCCACAATGGTGCTGGTCTTGCCCGCACCGGGGGAGCCCATGACGTTGACCAGGCACACCTGATGGTCCGCCAGCGTTGCCTTCACGGCGTCGCTGACGTCCTCGTTCCAGGCCATGACCTGGTGCATAACTTTGATTTCCATCAGTCAACCTCCAAACTCTCAATGTAGAATTCCCGGCCTTGTATCAGCTTTAGGTGGGTGGACCCGCACCGGGGGCAGCGGACATGGCGGCGGTCAATTTGGCCGTCCTGGTCGCAGTCCAGACAGTGGATGACCACCGGCAAACGCTGGATATCCAGCACCGCCCCCTGGGCGATGGTGCCCTGGCTGATGACGTCGAAGTAATCCTGTACACACTGGGGAACCACGCCGGAATACTCCCCCAGCTTGATGTGTACCTCCCGGACCCGGGTGGCCCCGTGTTCCTGGGCCACTTTTTCCGCAATGTCCAGAATGCTCTGGGTGATGGCTAACTCGTGCATGGCGTTTTATCGGTCCAGGCAGGAGAAGCAGGGGTCGATGGAGGCCACAATGAGCCCTGCGTCGGCCACCGTGTTGCCCCGGAGCATGACGGGGACGGTGGGGGCGTTTTTGAAGGTGGGCACATGGAGGCTCACCCGGTGGTTGGTGAGGCCGCCGTCGGTGACCACCTTGTACACCAGATGGCCCCGGGGCGCCTCGTGGCGGGCGATGAACTCGCCAGCGGGTACCTTGGGAATTTTGTTGCCCAGGTTGATGGGCCCTTCGGGGAGATTGTCCACCGCCTGGCGGATGATCTTGATGCTCTCGTAGATCTCCAGCACCCGGATGACCACCCGGGCGTACACGTCCCCGGACTCCTGAACGGGGATGGCAAAGTCGAAGTCCTCATAGGAGGAGTAGGGGGCGTCCCGGCGCACGTCCATATCCACCCCGGAGGCCCGGGCGTGGGGACCCACAGCGCCCAGCCGGATGGCGTCCTCTCGGGTGAGAACGCCCACACCCTTGGTGCGCATGGCCAGGGTCTTGTCGTGGGTGAGCCAGTGGGTGATGGGACCCATCCGCTTTTCCAAGTCGTCCATGGCGGCCATCAGGTCCCGGCGCTGGTCGTCGGTGAAGTCCCGGCGGGCGCCGCCGATGATGTTCATGCCGTAGTTGACCCGGTTGCCCGTGAGGGCCTCCAGCACGTCCATGGTGCCCTCCCGGTCGTTCCAGCACTGCATAAACAGGGAGTCATGGCCCACGATGTGGCAGGCGATGCCCAGCCACAAAAGGTGGGAGTGGATGCGCTCCAGCTCCTCGATGATGACCCGGATGTATTGGCCCCGCTTGGGCACTTCCATCCCGGCGATGTGCTCAATGCACAGCGCATAGGTCAGGGAGTGGGAGTGGGAACAGATGCCGCACACCCGCTCCACCAGCACCAGGGTCTGGATGAAATTGCGCTCCTGGGCCAGCCGCTCAATACCCCGGTGGTTGTAGCCCACAAAGACCTCGGCGTCGGTGATGCGCTCGCCGTCCACGGTGAGACGGGCGTGAATGGGCTCCTCCAGAGCGGGATGGTAGGGGCCGATGGGAATGGTATAACTCATAATGACCTCCCGGACTTGGCAGCTGGGCTGCCGCAGAATAATGGCTGTAAGATGCAAAAAGGCCCGCACGTCTCCGAAAATTCCCAGAAAGGGCCCACAGGAAGCTCAACCAGATGTCTCTAACATATGGAAAATCCTGTGGCGCACTTTGTGAGTTTCGGCAAAACGTACAGGCCCACCACATCAGGTCTTGATGAAAATTATAAATCTGTCCTGCGTGGTTGTCAAGAATGTAACAAAAAAACCTATGAAACTGTGTGAAATTTTACACATCGGATAGAGGTGGCTGGCGGTAGCGCAGTTCCCAGAAGGCCACCGCACTGGCGGCGGCCACATTGAGGGAGTCCACCTGGTGGGACATGGGGATGCACACGGCATCAAAGCACCCGTCGATGGTGGTCCGGGCCAGGCCGTCTCCCTCCGTGCCCAGCAGCAGGGCCAGCTTGTCGGCCCTGTGCAGGCCGGGGTCCTCAATGGAGTGGGCGTCAGGGGTGAGGGCCAGGGCTACGGTGCGAAAGCCCAGGGCGTGGAGCTGCTCCAGCCCACCCTCCGGCCACTGGGGGATGCGGGTCCAGGGGATTTGAAACACGGTGCCCATGCTCACCCGCACCGAGCGGCGGTACAGGGGGTCGCAGCAGTTGGGGGTGACCAGCACCGCATCCATGTGCATGGCAGCTGCCGAGCGGAAAATGGCCCCCACGTTGGTGGGGTCTGCAATGCCCTCCAACACCGCCACCCGGTGGGCGTTGCGGCACAGCTGCTCCACCGTGGGGAGGACGGGGCGGCGCATGGCGCACAGCACCCCACGGGTGAGGGGGAACCCGGTGAGCTGGGCCAGCAGGTCCGAGGGCCCGGTGTACACCGGCACGCCGGGACACCGCTCCAGCAGGGGCTGGGCCTGCCCGGTGATGTGCTTTTCCTCCATGAGGAAGGACAGGGGCTCATAGCCTCCGTTTAACGCCCGCTCAATGACCTTGGGGCTCTCGGCGATGAAGATACCCTTCTCCGGCTCCCGGCGATTTCTCAGCTGGGCCTCGGTGAGCCGGGCGAAGGCGTCCAGCCCCGGGTGGTCCAGGGTGTCCACATAGATGATAGTTGCCATGTTGATTCCTCCTAAGAGAAAGGCCAGGTGTGTGCACACCTGGCCTGGATGGATATTGTTTAATAGGAAGGGGCGTCAGATTCCTCTGCATTGGGGTCCACGATGACCTGGCCGTCCCGCACCTGCTGCATCAGGTCCTTGGCCATCTCCACGGTGGACTCATCGGGGATGGTGACGTAGGCCCTCTGGCTGGGGATGGAGTAGGTGTACTCGCTGGAGCCGGTGCCGGAGACGTAGTAGGTGACGATGTTCCAGTCATCGCCGTTGGCCAGCTGGTCCCGCACCAGAGCGGTGATGAGGTCGGTGGGGATGGAGGTCTTGAAGCAGCCGCTCACGGCATCCATCAGGGAGGTGAAGCCGGGGAGCACGGCGGGGGACATGGCCTTCTCCGCCACGGCCTTGATGACCTGCATCTGGTTGATGCCACGCTGATAGTCGCCGTTGACGAAGGCGTAGCGCTCACGGACATAATACAGGGCCTCATAGCCGCCCAACTTGTTGATGCCCTCAGTGTAGTGGATGGGGGTGGGGGAGATGGTGGAGTAGAAGTCGTGCTCGGAATCCACCTCAATGCCGCCCAGGGCGTCAATGATCTTCTCAAATCCGGTGAAGTTCACCCGGAAGTAGTAGTCGATGTCGATGCCGTAGTACTGAGCCAGGGTGTCCTTGCTCTCGTCCACGCCATACAGACCAGCGTGGGTGAGCTTGTCATTAAGTGCATGTTCATCCCCTTCGTTACGGGCCAGAGGCACATAGAAGTCCCGGGGGGTGTTGAGCAGCAGCACCTGGCGGGTCTCGGTGTTGACGGTGGCGATGATGTTCACGTCGCTGCGTCCGGTGGCCATGATGTTGCTGTCCCGGGAGTCGCTGCCGCTGATGTACACGGAGAACACGGCGTCTTCGTGGGAAATGGAAGTCTTGTCGCTGTCAGTTTCCACCACCACATGGAAGGACTCCACTTCCCGCAGCTCGGTCAGGGCCTCTTCATAGCCCTCCATGTCCTCCAACACGCTCAACTGGCCCTGGTTGACCAGGATAGCATCTACTTTTTCATCGTTGAGGGCGTCCACCAGCTCAGTGGGGCTGGTGTAGGTTTCAGTGACCAGCATGGCGCTGTATTTTTCATCCAGCTGCTGGACGGCAGCCAGGGTGTTGGCCTTGTCGTTGGCCAGAGTGCCGAAGGTCTCTGTGAGCAGGTCCTCCATCTCCCGGTCATCGTCAGCCCGGACATAGACGGTCATCAGGGAGGTCTCGTCCTCTTCGGCGGTGATGTTGTTCAGGGTTTCCATGCCCAGGTGGATGTAGCGGATGCCCACGGCAAACACCAGACAGAGGATCATGGCCAGCACGGAGCCGATGGCCAGCCGCACTGGCTTGGTGCGGGTCAGGCTCAGCCACCACACCACGATCACGGTAATGGCCACCACCCCGCACAGCAGCCCAATGCGCAGAGCGTCCAGCATCTGGGTGGAGACGGCGGTGTAGACGAGATATCCGCCCAACAGCGTAAAGGCAATCAGGGCGAGTTTGTTGAGAAAAAAGTCAAAACCAAGGCGTCCAGACTTCTTGTTTGGATATTTTCCCATAATACATTCCTTCCTTTGACATTGCCCAGACAGGGGCGGGCGTCAGGGTGATGTGTGCGGCGACCCTGGCCGCAGAGGATAGCTTTCGACATTATAGTACAAAAGAAAGGAAATGGCAATGGAAGTATCCGGGAATTTTCGCCTATTCCAGGTTTTTGTGAGAAATTACAGATGGCCCGGCGTAAAGGTCGCCGGGCCATCGGTCAGATCGATGCGAAAGGAGCATTCAATTTTCAGGTGGGGTGACGATCTCTCCGTTGTATACCCGCTGCATCAGGTCTTTGGCCACCTCTATGGTGGATTCATCGGGAATGACCACGGCCAGATCGTAGGACGGATAACTGAAGGTGCGGCGATAAGCCGGAGTGCCGGAGACATAGTAGCTGACGATGTTCCAGTCCCCGCCGTTTTGCAGCTGGTTCTGTACCATATCGGTGATAAAGTCGGAGGGGATGCTGGTGCGGAAGCAGTTGCCCACGGCATCCATGAAGGGGAGGTACTGGGTGAGGATGGCGGGGGAGAGAACCTTGTCGGCCACTGCCTCAATCATCCGCATCTGGTGGATGCCCCGCTGGAAGTCACCTTTGGGGAGGTTGTACCGCTCCCGGACGAAGTACAGGGCCTTCTCGCCGTCCATGTGGTTGATGCCCTTTTGGTAGGTGTAGTCGGAAATAAAGGATTCAAAGTCGTAGTCCGAGTACACGTCAATGCCGCCCAGGGCGTCGATGATGCCCTCAAATCCGGCAAAGTTCACTTTGAAGTAGTAGTCCAGCTTAATGTCGTAGAGCATTTCCAGGGACTTCATGCTCTCCTCGATGCCCCGGCCACCGGCGTGGGTGAGCTTGTCCGGGACCCCGCCTGAGAAGGACAGGGGGACGAAGTAATCCCGGGGGGTGGACATCAGCAGCACCTGGTGGGTCTTGGGGTTGATGGTGGCGATGATGTTCACGTCACTGTTGCCCGAGGTGGAGATGTCGCTGCTTCGGGAGTCGCTGCCGCTGATATACACCGTGAAGGGCTGGTCCAGGGGAATGGCGGGAGCGGTGGTGGGCTGGGGAGCGGCGCTGGTCTGGAGGGGCACCTGGAAGGTGTCCACCATGCGCAGCTCCTTCATCACATCCTTGTAGTCCTCCAGGTCGTCCAGCACCGTCATGTGGCTCTGGTTGACCAAAATGGCGTCGATTTCCTTGTTCTTCAGGGCGTCCACCAGCTCCACCGCCCCGGGATAGCCCTGGGGAGTGAGGGTGACGCTGTACTTGGCGTCCAGCTGTTTCACCGCCGCCTGGGTGTCGGTCTGGTCAGCGCTGAGCACGCCGAAGGGGAGCTTGAGCAGCTCGCCCATGCCACGGGTGTCATCCCCCCGCACATAGACCGACATGGCCAGGGTCTGGGCCTCCGGGTTGGTGACCCGGGCCAGAGTGTCCAGCCCCACCCGGGCGTAGACGATACCCACGGCGAACACCAGGCAGAACACCACGGACAGTACCGAGCCCGCTGTGCGCTTGCCAAGGCTGCGGCTGAACCGCAGGGCAAACACCACCACCACGGCCACCACCACCACGGCGGCGATGACGGCCAACAGCAGGGGGGTGAGCATATGGGTGAAGAAGAGAGCGGCCACAAAGCCGATGCCGAGAACGACAAACAGCAGCAGAGCCAGCAGATTGACCACGGTCTCCAGACCGGAATGAGCTTGTTTCCTTTTGTATCGTTTTGCCATGTGGCACATCTCCTTGTCGTTGTTATGGCACATTATAGTATGCCAAAGGGCAAATGGCAACGGTTCCGGCGGGGCGGCGTGCAGAATTTACAACTTCGATACAACTCCTTGCGAAGTTCTTAAAAAGTGGTCAGAAATTGAAAAATAATGGGAAATAAAAATGAAGCTTGACAAACGACACAAGATATAGTAGTCTGTACCCACGGTGATCATACACCTGGCGGTATTAAGTGGAATTAACCACGTGGCGTATGATCGTGAGAGCCGGCCGACCGTCTGGGCAAGAAAAAGGGCCCAGTGGGTCGGTCTTTTTCTTTATCCAACTATTGGAAAAAGAAGGGAGTACACAATGAGAGGACGCATTCACTCTGTGGAGAGCATGGGGCTGGTGGATGGCCCCGGCATTCGCACCGTGGTGTTTCTCCAGGGGTGTGGGCTGCGGTGTCAGTACTGCCACAACCCGGACACCTGGGAATGTGGCGCCGCTGCCGCCAAGGAGATGACGCCGGAGGAGCTGGTGGCTAAGCTGCGCCGGTTCAAATCCTACTACGGCGCCACCGGAGGGGTCACCTTTTCCGGGGGAGAGCCGCTGTTACAGCCGGAGTTTTTGGCCCAGGCCCTAGAGCTGTGCCAAAAGGAAGGCATTCACACCTGTCTGGACACTGCCGGGTGCGGGCTGGGGGACTATGAGCGGATTCTGTCCCACACCGACCTGGTGCTGCTGGACATCAAGCACTACACATCCCAAGGGTTCCAGGCGGTCACAGGCCGGGACACCGGGGAGTGGAGAGCGTTTCTGGACCAATTGCAGGCCCAAGAGGTGCCCCTGTGGATTCGGCATGTGGTGGTGCCCGGGCTCACCGACGGCGACGAGCATTTGCAAGGCCTGCTGGACTTTGTCTCCACCTTGCGCCATGTGCGCCGGGTAGAGCTGCTGCCCTACCACACCCTGGGGGTGCACAAGTACCACACCCTGGGATATCCTTACCCCCTGGAGGGGGTGGAGCCCCTGGCCAAGGACGCTCTGGCCGGGTGGCAGGAGAAGTTTGACCGAGCGTTTCCCCATATTTAATAAGGAGGTACATTCCCATGAGCATTGATGTCAACTGCACCGCCTGGGAGGGCTTTCGCACCGGCGAATGGCGTCACCTGGTGAACGTGCGCAATTTCATTCAGAAGAACTACACCCCCTATACCGGAGATGACAGCTTCCTGGCCCCCATCTCCCCCCGCACCGCCAAGGTGTGGGAGAAGGCCCATGCCCTCATTGTGGAGGAGCTGCAAAAGGGCATCATCGACGTGGAGACCCATGTGGTGTCCGGCATCGACAACTTCGAGCCCGGCTACATTGACCAGGAAAACGAGGTCATTGTGGGCCTCCAGACCGACGCCCCTCTCAAGCGCATTGTGAACCTGTACGGCGGTATGCGCATGGCCGAGTCCGCCCTCCACGAGTACGGCTACGAGCTGGACCCCGAGATCGAGCGCCACTTCAGCCTCTACCGCAAGACCCACAACGAGGGCGTGTTTGACGCCTACCCAAAGCGCACCCGTCTGGCCCGCACCGCCGGCCTGCTTACCGGTCTGCCCGACGCCTATGGCCGTGGCCGCCTGGTGGGCGATTACCGCCGGGTGCCCCTGTACGGCACCGACTTCCTCATTGAGGAGAAGCAGAAGGACCTGGACATGCTGGACGGCCCCATGACCGAGGAGCGCATCCGCCTGCGGGAGGAAGTGAGCACCCAGATCCGGGCCCTGAAGGAGTTCACCCACATGGCCAGCCGCTACGGCTGCGACGTCTCCCGCCCCGCCGAGAACGCCCATGAGGCGGTCCAGAACCTGTACCTGGCCTATCTGGCTGGCGTGAAGGAGAACAATGGCGCCGCCACCTCTCTGGGCCGCACCGCCACCTTCCTGGACATCTACATCCAGCGGGACCTGGACCGGGGACTGCTGGACGAGCAGGGGGCTCAGGAGCTCATCGACCAGTTTATCATCAAGCTGCGCCTGGTGCGCCACCTGCGCACTCCCGAGTACAACGAGCTGTTCGGCGGCGACCCCACCTGGATCACCGAGTCTCTGGGCGGCATGGGCATTGACGGCCGCACCCTGGTGACCAAGAACAGCTTCCGCTACCTGCACACCCTCACCAACCTGGGCACCGCTCCCGAGCCCAACCTCACCGTGCTGTGGAGCCAGAACCTGCCCCAGGCCTGGAAGGACTACTGCGCCAAGATGAGCATCGCCACCGACTCCATCCAGTATGAGAACGACGACGTGATGCGCCCCCTGTACGGGGATGACTACTGCATCTCCTGCTGTGTGTCCGCCATGGCCGTGGGCAAGCAGATGCAGTTCTTCGGGGCCCGTGCCAACCTGGCCAAGAGCCTGCTGTACGCCATCAACGGCGGCGTAGACGAGAAGAAGGGCCTCCATGTGGTGCCCGGCATCGTCCGGGACGAGGACGAGGTGCTGGACTACTCCAAAGTGCTCACCAACTATAAGAAGGTGCTGTCCTATGTGGCCGAGCTGTATGTGGACACCATCAACATCATCCACTACATGCACGACAAGTACGCCTACGAGGCCAGCCAGATGGCCCTCCACGACACCCTGGTGGAGCGCCTGGCCGCCTTCGGCGTGGCGGGCCTGTCCATTGCCGCCGACTCCCTGTCCGCCATCAAGTTTGCCAAGGTGCGGCCCATCCGCAACGAGGACGGCATCGCCGTGGACTTTGCCGTGGAGGGGGACTTCCCCAAGTACGGCAACGACGACGACCGGGTGGACGACATCGCCGTGGAGATCGCCGCCTACTTCTCTGCCGAGCTGAAAAAGCACCCCCTGTACCGGGGCGCCATCCACACCCTCTCCGCCCTCACCATCACCAGCAACGTGATGTACGGCAAGAAGACCGGCTCCACCCCCGATGGCCGCAAGGCCGGCGAGCCCTTCGCCCCCGGCGCCAACCCCATGCACGGCCGGGACGAGAACGGCGCTCTGGCCAGCCTCAACTCCGTGGCCAAGATCCCCTACCGGGGCGTGTGCCAGGATGGCGTGTCCAACACCTTCTCCATTGTCCCCAATGCCCTGGGTAAGAGCCCGGAGGAGCGCATCACCAACCTGGTGTCCATTCTGGACGGCTACTTCGTCCAGGGTGCCCACCACCTGAACGTCAACGTCATGGACCGTCAGGTGCTGCTGGACGCCATGGAGCACCCCGAGCAGTACCCAACCCTCACCATCCGTGTGTCCGGCTATGCGGTGAACTTCAACCGTCTGAGCCGGGAGCAGCAGTTGGAGGTCATCAAGCGGACCTTCCACGAGTCCGTATAAGCCGCATGATGTTTACAGGCCCAGAGAATGCCTCGACATTCTCTGGGCCTGTTTTTGCTTTTTGTGAACCGTAAGGGAGTGCCGCAACCCATAGCCTCCCTTGTGTAAAGGGAGGTGGCCCGGCGGAAGCCGGGTCGGAGGGATTGTTTGCTTAGGAGTGGAGACAATCCCCCAGTCTGCCCTACGGGCAGCCAGCCCCCTTTGCACAAGGGGGCCTTTGGAAGTAGCTACTCCTCTGCGTGATTACTTCATTTCTCTGGTGGCCACCACGTCCACTCCAGTGCCCAGCAGGTTGGGAATCACCACCTGACCCAGGTGTACCGGGGCGGTGAGATGTACCTCGTTGAGGGCATCCATGGCCTCAAAGATCAGCTCCTTGGGAATGGGGGCGGTGGTCTTTACAGGCAGGCGGCGGTGGAGTCCGCCCTGGATGCACACGGTGCTGGTGATCACCCGGGTGGGGTGGAGCAGCTCATTTTTGCCGTACTCTGCCCCCCGAGGGCAGCTGTTTCCGGTGACGGCACAGCCGTGCTCCTCATCCACCTGGAGGCGGCACCCCTTGGGGCAGACGATACACACAAGTTCTCTCATGTCTCTTCCACCTCCTCAATGGAGAGGGTGAGGCCCCCGGCAGCCCGGTCCAGCAGTACCCCGGGCAGAGTGATCTGCTCCATCTCCCCGGGGGCCATGTGGGAGCGGGGGAACTGGGCAATGGGGGTGCCCGTGTCGTCTTTCACCACAATGCGGCTTGTGCCAAACACCCGACCCACCCGGAACAGTACCTGTACCTTGCCGCTTCCCCGGCGGATGCGCTGGGGGACGGTGTAGCTGACCCCGGAGCCGTGGGTGAGGGGCAGGGCCTCATGGGCGGCTTGTTCTCCCTGGACATAGCGGGCGGCAGCGGCCCCCGCCCGCTGGCTCTCGGCAGTGACGTAATCCACCAGGTCGTGGACGTGGAGCACGTTTCCACAGGCGAAAATACCGGGCACCTGGGTCTCCATGTTCTCAAACACCACCGCCCCGTGGGTGCGCCCGTCCATGGGGATGTCCGCCTGGCGGGTGAGCTCATTTTCCGGGATGAGCCCCACGCTCAAAAGCAGGGTGTCGCAGTCAAAGACCAGCTCGGTGCCGGGAATGGGGCGGCGGTGCTCATCTACCTGGCTTACCACCACCTGTTCCAGGCGGTTGTGGCCACGGATGTCGGTGACGGTGTGGCTGAGGTAGAGGGGGATGTGGTAATCCTCCAGGCACTGGACGATGTTGCGGGTCAGGCCGCTGGAGTAGGGCATCAGCTCCACGCAGGCCAGTACACGGGCCCCCTCCAGGGTCATGCGCCGGGCCATAATGAGGCCGATGTCGCCGCTGCCCAGGATGACCACCCGGCGGCCCACCATGTACCCCTCCATATTCAGGTACCGCTGGGCGGCCCCGGCGGTGAAAATGCCCGCCGGACGCTCCCCGGGAAGGGCGATGGCCCCCCGGGCCCGCTCCCGGCAGCCCATGGCCAGCACCACTGCCTTCGTCTCCAGGATTTGATACCCGTGTTGGGCGCTGACACAGTGGACCTGATGAGGAGCGCCGGGGAGGAGCTGGAGCACCATGGTGTCCAGCTGCACTTCCACATCGGTATCCTGGATCTGCTGAATAAATCGGGCGGCGTACTCCGGCCCGGTGAGCTCCTCGTGGAAGTGGTGGAGCCCAAAGCCATTGTGGATGCACTGGTTGAGGATGCCGCCAAGCTCCTGGTCCCGCTCCAAAATCAGTACCTTCCGCAGCCCTTGGTCCCAGGCCTCCCGGGCGGCGGCCAGTCCGGCGGGGCCGCCGCCAATGACGATGAGTTCATACATGAGCGTTCCCTCCTTGGCCCTTGGTCTCTCCGGTGAGCAGGTAAGAGCCCTCCTGGTCCAGCAGCACCTCACAGGGATCCAGCCCCAGCTCCCGGGCGATAATGGCCTGGACCCTGGGGGCGCAGAAGCCACCCTGGCAGCGGCCCATGCCCGCATTACACCGCCGCTTCACCCCGTTGATGGTGTAGGGCGGGATAGGGGCGTGGAGGGCGGCCACGATCTCCCCCTCGGTGACCGTCTCGCACCGGCAAATCACCCGGCCATACCGGGGGTCCCGGGCGATGAGGGCGTTTTTCTCCTGGGGGGAGAGGTGTTGGAACATCACATGGGACCGCTGGTCCACAAAGTCCGGTTTGGCCCCCAGGTGCGGCTCCTTCTCCAAAATCCGGTCGCAGGCCCACTTGCCAATGGCGGCGCTGGCCGCCAGGCCGGGGGACTTGATTCCCGCCAGGTCGAAAAAGCCGGGATGGGTTTGGCTCTCCTCTAAAATGAAGTCGGAGCGGGTGGAGTTGGCCCGCAGTCCGGCGAAGTTGCGGATGTTCTCCCCAAAATTAAGGCCGGGCACCGAGCGCAGGGCCTGCTTCCGGACAAAGGCCAGCCCCTGGGCGGTGTTGCCCAAGTCGTGGCGGTCGGCCACCGGCTGTGCGTTGGGGCCCACCAGGAGGTTGCCGTGGATGGTGGGGGCCACCAGCACCCCCTTGCCCTTTTCATTGGGGCATTGGAACACCACATGGGACACCTGATGTCCCTGGCTTTTGTCCAGCAGGTAGTATTCGCCCCGGTTGGGGGTGATGGCATAGTCCGGCTCCTCTAAGAGCCCATGCACCTGGTCGGAGAACACCCCGGTGGCGTTGAGGATGTACTTCCCTTCAAACACCCCCTTGGGGGTGGTGACGGCGTAGCCCCCCTCCACGGGTGTGATGGCGGTGGCAGGGGCGGAGCGGTGGAGCGTTACGCCATTGACCACCGCCACCTCTGCCATGGCCAGGGCGTACTGCCAGGGGTCCACAATGCCGGCGGTGGGGGCGTATAGAGCGCCCACCACCTCCCCACTGAGGTTGGGCTCTGTTTGGCGCACCTGGGCGGCGTCCAGCAGCTCCAGCCCCGGCACCCCGTTTTGTACGCCTCGGTGGTAGAGGGTGCGCAGGGTGTGAAGGTCCCCCTCATCAAAGGCCAATACCAGGCTGCCCACCCGAGCAAAGGGCACCTGGAGCTTTTGGCAGATGTCCCCGGCCATCCGGTTTCCCTCCACGTTCAGCTGTGCCATGAGGGTGCCCGGCTCCGGGTCGTACCCGGCGTGGATGATGGCGCTGTTGGCCTTGGTGGTGCCGTTGGCCACGTCGTTTTGGGCTTCCAACACGGCCACATCCAGGGGATACCGGGCCAGGTGGTAGGCGGCGGCAGCCCCCACCACCCCACAGCCTAAAATGATGACGTCATACATGAAAAGGACCTCCCTTCCAGAGCAAAACGCAACCCAGATACAGCCCCCTTGTTGCGGCTACCCACCTGCGTTGCGCTCAACCCCTTGGTCTATCCGTTTGTTGGGGCCATTATATCCGGTTTTGTGGAAAAAAGCAAGGGATAGAAAGAACGTATATTCCAGACTGTGCACTGTGACGAAAAATAAGGGGCGGTTTGCGTCGTATCGCTGATTTTCACCGGGCGGGGAGGGGAGCCCTTTACAGGGGGGTGAAAATCTGGCATAATGGGTGCAACCCAGAGAGATGAGGAGCAGGACGGGCGAGGGGCAAGTCGCCGGTTGTGCTCTTTTTTGTTTGATGCGGCAACACCAGACACAGGAGGCGGAAGAGTATGAAACAGTACGTCATCGCCCTGGACCAGGGCACCACCAGCAGCCGCTGCATTGTCTTTGACCGACAGCAGAATATTGTGGCCTTGGAGCAGCGGGAGTTTGCCCAGCACTATCCCAAGCCCGGGTGGGTGGAGCACGACCCCATGGAGATCTACTCCACCCAGTACGGGGTGCTCATTGAGTCTCTGGTGGGCAACAGCATCGACCCGTCGGACATCGCCGCCATCGGCATCACCAACCAGCGGGAGACCACCATTGTGTGGGACAAGGACACGGGCAAGCCCATTTACAACGCCATTGTGTGGCAGTGTCGGCGCACGGCGGGGCTGTGCGAGGAGCTGAAGAAGGACGAGGCCTTCACCGAATATGTGAAGGAGCACACGGGGCTGCTCATCGACGCCTACTTCTCCGCCACCAAAATCCAGTGGATTCTGGACCATGTGGAGGGGGCAAGGGAGCGGGCCCAGCAGGGGAAGCTCCTCTTCGGCACCGTGGACAGCTGGCTGGTGTGGAAGCTCACCGGGGGCAAGGTCCACGTCACCGACTACACCAACGCCAGCCGCACCATGCTCTACAACATCCGGGACCTGCGGTGGGACGAGACCATCTGCACCAAGCTGGGCATCCCCATGAGTATGCTGCCGGAGGTGTGCAATTCCAGTGAAGTCTACGGCTATGTGAACCTCCAGGGGGTGGAAGTACCCATTGCGGGCATGGCAGGGGACCAGCAGGCGGCGCTGTTCGGCCAGACCTGTTTTGCCCCCGGCGAGGCGAAAAACACCTACGGCACCGGGTGCTTTTTGCTCATGAACACGGGAGACCGGCTCTACCGCAGTGAAAACGGCCTCATCAGCACCATTGCCATCGGCTTAAACGGCAAGGTGCAGTACGCCCTGGAGGGCAGCGTGTTTGTGGGCGGGGCGGTTATCCAGTGGGTGCGGGACGAGCTGCGCTTTATCACCGAGTCCCGGGATGCGGAGTACTACGCCCAGAAGGTGCCAGACACCGGAGGGGTGTACCTGGTGCCCGCCTTCACCGGACTGGGCGCTCCCTACTGGGACATGTACGCCCGGGGCTGCCTTATCGGCATCACCCGGGGCACCACCCGGGAGCACATCATCCGGGCGGCCCAGGAGTCCATCGCCTACCAGAGCTACGACCTGGTGGAGGCCATGGAGAGGGACACGGGCATACACCTCACGGAGCTGAGCGTGGATGGAGGCGCCTCCCGGGACAAGTTTCTCATGCAGTTCCAGGCGGACATTCTGGGCAAGCAGGTGCGCCGCCCCATGATTCGGGAGACCACCGCTCTGGGGGCCGCCTATCTGGCGGGTCTGGCCACCGGGTTCTGGCGGGACCTGGAGGAAATCCGTGCCCAGTGGACCCTGGACAGCCTCTACACCCCCAATATGGACCAGTCCCAGCGGGACAAGCTGCTGCGGGGCTGGCACAAGGCAGTGGGCCGCAGCTGCGGCTGGGTGGACCCGGAAGCGGAATAAACGCAAAAACTCCCCCTGGGCTTTTGCAAGTCCAGGGGGAGTTTTAGGTTCATCATTCTTCCCAAGCCGGATTTTTCTCCGGGGAGAGGAGGATCAACAGATAGCGGATGTCCTTCTTCATGATATAGGAGAAGGAGGCGTCGGGGCTGTCAAAGCTCACATATACCCCGGTGGGGTAGATCTCATTCCCCAGGGTCATGTCCCACAGCTTCATCACCGCCTCGTCCCCGTAGTACAGCACGGCGTCCGGGGCCTCCTTGGGCGGGTCTCCGGGCAGCTTGCCGGCGCCCATGGCGGAGAGGACGTTGAAGACCTCGTAGGCGTTGTCGCCCGTGATGCGCAGGGAGGCACCGTCCACTTCCGCCCGCAAGTTGTCCTGATAATAGCACTGGTAGGTCTGGTCAGACAGGGCGGCGACAAACCGCTTATATCCGTACTGGTGGCCCAGCACCCGGGCCACCGGAACGATACACAGCAGCAGAATGACCAGGGCAACGCCCAGCACCACCAACAGCTTCCACCTTCCGCTGGAGGCCTTGCGCTGGTGGGGCGGGGTGATTTGCTCGTATAGATCAGCCATGGGAAACACCCTTTCTACTTGGGAGGTGAGGGGAGTGGGTTAAAACTGTGCGCCTCCAAACTCCAGCAGGGTCAGCTGCTTGTTGCGGTCGGCGGTCCAGTTGATGGACCAGCCGGAGGCGAAGAGGAGCAGCTGGTTGCCCTTGTAGTCCTCCACCAGCATGGCGTCGTTGGGCAGGATCAGGTCGTCGGCCCGGAGGGGCTCATCTCCGTCGTGCTCAATCCACCGCAGGAACTGGTAGGGCAGGCCCTCCACATACAGGTCCACTCCGTACTCATTGCGCAGGCGGTACTCCAGCACGTCAAATTGCAGGGTGCCCACCACGCCCACAATGACCTCCTCCATACCGGAATAAGGGGTTTTGAAGATCTGGATGGCGCCCTCCTGGGCGATCTGTTCCATGCCCTTGAGGAACTGCTTGCGCTTCATGGTGTCCATGGGGCGTACCCGCTTGAAGTGCTCGGGGGCAAAGGTGGGGATGGGGTTGAACTGGAACTTGTGGGAGGCGGTGCACAGGGTATCGCCAATGGAGAAGATGCCCGGGTCAAACACGCCGATGATATCTCCGGCGTAGGCCTCCTCAATGATCTCACGCTCGGCGGCCATGAGCTGCTGGGGCCGGGAGAGCTTGATCTTTTTGCCGCCCTGGACGTGGTAGACCTCTTTGTCCGCCTGGAACTTGCCGGAGACGATGCGCATGAAGGCGATGCGGTCCCGGTGGGCCTTGTTCATGTTGGCCTGAATCTTAAAGACAAAGGCGGAGAAGTCGTCGTCAAAGGAGTCGATGAGCTCCTCCCCGGCCATACGGGGCAGGGGGGCGGTGGTCATGCGCAGGAAGTCCTCCAGGAAGGGCTCTACGCCGAAGTTGGTGAGGGCGGAGCCGAAGAACACGGGGGAGAGCTTGCCGTGGCGCACCCGCTCCATGTCGAACTCGCAGGAGGCCCCGTCCAGCAGCTCGATCTCGTCCACCAGTTGGCGGTAGTGCTTCTCGCCGATGAGATTGGCCAGCTCCGGGTCATTTAAGTCCACCTCGGTGGCGATGGCGGCCTTGGCGTTGGTGTTGGAGGTGAAGTGGATGATCTTCTTGCGCTGGCGGTCGTACACACCCTGGAACTCCTTGCCGCAGCCGATGGGCCAGTTGACGGCATAGGTGTCGATGCCCAGCTCTCGCTCCAGCTCCTGGCACAGGTCAAAGGGGTCCTGAGCTTCCCGGTCCATCTTATTAATAAAAGTGAAGATGGGGATATCCCGCATGGCGCAGACCTTGAACAGCTTCCGGGTCTGGGCCTCCACGCCCTTGGCGGCGTCGATGACCATCACGGCGGAGTCGGCGGCCATGAGGGTGCGGTAGGTGTCCTCGGAGAAGTCCTGGTGGCCCGGGGTGTCCAGAATGTTGATGCAGAATCCCTCGTACTGGAACTGCATCACGGAAGAGGTGACGGAGATACCACGCTGTTTCTCAATCTCCATCCAGTCGGAGGTGGCGGCCCGGGCGTTTTTCTTGCCCTTGACCACGCCGGCCTGGGCGATGGCGCCTCCGTAGAGGAGGAATTTCTCGGTGAGGGTGGTTTTACCGGCGTCCGGGTGAGAGATGATGGCGAAGGTTCGCCGCCGGTTGATCTCAGCTTCGTACAGTGACAATGGAACAACCTCCATATGATAAAATTGGGGAAGTCAGGCAAAACCACCCCATTGTGTATGATAGTGGAGCAATTATACCACCAACAAGGGAAAAGGGCAACAGAGAATGTGGGCTTTTCCAGGGGGGAGAGCCACCTAAGAGGGGCGGGGCGCATAGACATGGAACAGGAGCGGCCTACACCTTGCCGCTTCCTTTGCATGGGGAGGAACTGCCATGAACGGACTCAAAGCTGTACTCACCGATAAAAAATTCTGGGTTGCCCTGGTTGGCCTGGTGGCTGGTATTGCGGTGGCCCTGGGCTTCAATGAGAGCCTGGTGGCCACCATATCCGGCGGGGTACTTTCGGTGGTGTCTGTGGTTTTGATGGCCCTGATGGGGGTCAAGACGGCCAAGGGTACCGCACAGACAGCCCACGACCAAGGGGACCCCGACGACCAGGAGTCGGACGGATTGGGATAAGATTGGGAAAACCGGCGGGAGACCGCCGGTTTTCTTGATTGGGAGCAGGAAGTTTTCGGGAAAAGGCGTGGGGATTGCCTTGGGTGGGGAAGAATGATATAATGAAACGCTAGTATGAATCCCAAATGGGGAAGGAGAGCCACACTATGAAGCTCATGGTCATCGACGGAAACTCCATCGTCAACCGGGCCTTTTACGGGGTCAGTCAGAATCTGTCCACCCGGGAGGGCCTGCCCACCAACGCCATTTTCGGCTTTGTCAACATCCTCCTAAAATTGCTGGAGGAGGAACAGCCGGAGGGGCTGGCGGTGGCCTTCGATTTGAAGGCGCCCACCTTCCGCCACCTAGCCTATGAGGGCTACAAGGCTCAGCGCAAGGGAATGCCCGAGGAGCTGGCGGTGCAGATGCCGGTGCTCAAGCGTCTGCTGGACGCCATGAACATCCGCCGCTATGAGCTGGAGGGCTGGGAGGCCGACGACCTGCTGGGCACCATGGCCCGGGTGAACGGGGAGGAGGGAGGCCAGACCGTGGTGGTCACGGGAGACAAGGACTCCCTGCAGCTCATCACCGACTCCACCACCGTCAAGCTGGTGTCCACCCGCATGGGCCGCACCACCACCCGCAACATGACCCCTGAGGCATTCCGGGAGGAGTATGGCTTCGACCCCATCCACATCATCGACTTGAAGGCCCTCATGGGGGATACCTCGGACAACATCCCCGGGGTCAAGGGTATTGGCGAGAAAACCGCCATGGCCCTGTTGGCCCAGTACCCCTCCATTGACGACCTGTACGCCAATTTGGACACGGTGGAGGTGAAGCCCGCCGCCCGGAAAAAGCTGGTGGAGGGGGAGGGGGACGCCCGGATGAGCTACGACCTGGCCACCATCCGCTGTGAGGCCCCCATGGACTTCCACCCCCAGGACACCCTGCGCCAGCCTTTCCACAACGACGAGCTGTACCAGCTGCTGCTGGAGCTGGAGTTCTCCAAGCTTATTGATAAGCTGGGGGTGCGTCCCACTTCCACACCGGTCGCCGAAGCAGTGGAAGAAACGCCTGAAATTCAGGTGGAGATTGTGGAGCTCACCAATGAGCAGAAGCTGGCCCAGGTGCTGCCCCAGTGGGAGAAGGCCCAGCATGTGGTGGTGCTCCCCCTGCCCAACCTGGACGGGGTGACGGTGAGTCTCCATGAGGGGGACAAGGGCTGGCTGTACGATGTGCGCAGCAGCCGCTATGAGGGAGATTACCAGGCCTTCTTGGCCCAGCTCTTCGGCTCTGGGGTGAAGAAGGTGGCCCACGGGGTGAAGGAGCTGTGCGAGAAGCTGCTGGACGAGGGGGTCCAGGGTGAGGGCTTTGTCTTTGATACCCAGCTGGCCGCCTATCTGCTGGACCCCACCGCAGGCAGCTATGAGTTGTCCAAGCTGTCTATGCAGTATCTCAAGAAGGAACTGGAGGAGTCCAGAGCCTGGCGGGACGAGAAGGCCTTTGGGGCCCTGTCTGACCAGGTGAAGGCTCAGACACAATGGTATGAAGATAACGCCCTCATTGGGGCCCTCTACGAGAAGCTGGCCCCTCAGCTGGACGAGCTGGGGCTGACAAAGCTGCTCCAGGAGATGGAGATTCCCCTGTGCTCTGTGCTGGCCAATATGGAGCGGCGAGGCGTGCTGGTGGACAAGGGAGCCCTGTCCCGGTTTGGCGAGATGCTCACCGGGCGCATTGTGGACACCCAGAAGGCCATCTATGAGCAGGCGGGGGAGGAATTCAATATCCTCTCTCCCAAGCAGCTGGGCCACATTCTCTTTGAAAAGCTGGGGCTGCCCCCCGTTAAGAAGACCAAGACCGGGTACTCCACCAACGCTGAGGTGTTGGAGAAGCTGCAATATCAGCACCCCATTGTCTCCCTGGTGCTGGAGTACCGGCAGCTGACCAAGCTCAACTCCACCTATGTGGAGGGCTTGAGCAAAGTGATCGCCGACGATGGGCGCATCCACACCAGCTTCCAGAACACCGTCACCGCCACCGGGCGGCTGTCCTCCACCGAGCCCAACTTGCAAAACATCCCCGTGCGCACCGCCCTGGGGGCAGAGATGCGTACCATGTTTGGGGCCCGGCCAGGGTGGGTGCTGGTAGACGCCGACTATTCCCAGATCGAGCTGCGGCTGCTGGCCCATATGTCCGGGGACGAGGCCATGATCCAGGCTTTCCGGGACGGGGTGGACATCCACACAGTCACCGCCTCCCAGGTCTTTGGGGTGTCCCCGGACCGGGTGACGGGGGACATGCGCCGGGCGGCCAAGGCGGTGAACTTTGGCATCGTCTACGGAATCTCCCCCTTCTCCCTGTCCCAGGACATCCATGTCTCCGTGGCCCAGGCCAAGAGCTATATGGAGAAGTATTTTGCCCACTACGCCGGGGTGCGGGCCTATATGGACGGCGTGGTGGAGCAGGGCAAGAGCCAGGGCTATGTCTCCACCATGTATGGCCGCCGCCGCTGGCTGCCCGAGCTGAAAAGCTCCAACTTCAACACCCGCAGCTTCGGGGAGCGGGTGGCCCTGAACATGCCCATCCAGGGCACCGCTGCCGACATCATCAAGCTGGCCATGATCCGGGTGGAGCACCGTCTGGCCCAAGAGGGGCTCCAGGCCCAGCTGGTGCTTCAGGTCCACGACGAACTCATCGTGGAGTGCCCCCAGGCCGAGGCGGACACCGTGGCCCGGCTCCTCACCCAGGAGATGGAGGGGGTGGCCCAGCTGGCTGTGCCCCTCACTGCCGAGGCCAAGGTGGGCCAGACCTGGGCCGAAGCCCACTAAACAGGAGGTAGACATCCGTGAACTATACACTGACCCCCATGACTGCCGAGCTCATCCCCCAGATTGCAGCCCTGGAGCGGGCCTGCTTCTCCCACCCCTGGACGGAGGAAATGCTCCAGCAGGAGCTGTGGAACGAGGCCGCTGTCATCATCGTGGCCCTGCGGGAGGACGGCGTGGTGTTGGGCTACGCCGGGCTGCAGACGGTGCTGGACGAGGGGTATATCAATAATGTGGCGGTGGCCGCCAATGTCCGCCGCCAGGGCATAGCCGACGAGCTCATCGCCGCCTTTGTCCGCTTCGGCCAGGCCAAGCTGGCCTTCTTGACCCTGGAGGTGCGGGCGTCCAACGCCCCTGCCATCGCCCTCTATATGAAGCACGGCTTTGCCCAGGTGGGGCGGCGGAGAGGGTACTACGACGATCCCAAAGAGGACGCCATTTTGATGACACTGGAGTTTGACCATGGAACTGAACACACTCAATGAGAAGGAACTGACCGCCCTGTATCGGGAGGAGATGGAGTACGATTTTCCCCAAAGCGAGCTCAAGCCCCTGGGGGCTATGCTGCGGCTGTTAGAGCTGGGGCAATACGACCCCTTGGTGGTCACGGAGAACGGGGAGACGGTAGGCTACGCCATGGTGTGGCTGTCCAAAGACCGGAAAGGGGTGCTGTTGGACTACCTGGGCGTACTGCGGGGCAAGCGCAACGGCGGCACGGGAGGGAAGATTCTTGCCCTGCTGCTGGAGCGGTACGGACAGCTCTTCGGAGAGGCGGAGGCCCCCACCAGCGACGACGAGGAGGAGAACCGGCTGCGCTGCCGCCGAATTGGCTTCTATCAGCGCAACGGCTTCCGGGTGTTGGACTATGAATGCGCTCTCTTCGGGGTGCATTTCAAGTGCCTGTACTGTGGCCCTGAGACGGACGACCGGGTGGTGGAGGAGCTGCACCGCAGCGTCTACGCCGACTATTTCTCCCCCGCCCATATGCAGCAATACATTCAACTGCCCCTTTCCCCCGGCGAGGACATTCGCCCTGCCCCGGCCTGGACGGAGGAGCACAATCCCACGGAATATGAGAGAAAGGTGATTTCATGAAAATTTTAGCCTTTGAATCCTCCTGTGACGAGACTGCCGCCGCAGTGATGGAGGATGGCCGCACCATATTGTCCTCGGTGATCGCCTCCTCTGCGGACATGCACGCCATTTACGGCGGCGTGGTGCCGGAGATCGCCTCCCGCAAGCATGTGGAGGCCATTTCCGGCCTGGCCGACGAGGCCCTGCGCCAGGCTGGGGTGGACAAGTCGGAGATTGACGCCGTGGCGGTGACCCACGCCCCCGGCCTCATCGGAGCCCTGCTGGTGGGGGTGTCCTTTGCCAAGTCGGTGGCTTACGGCCTGGGGGTGCCTCTCATCCCCGTGCACCACGTCCGGGGTCATATCGCCGCCAACTACATCGCCCACGCCGACCTGGAACCGCCCTTTTTGTGCCTGTGCGTCTCCGGCGGTACCACCGCCCTGGTGGATGTGAAGGACTATACCCACTTTGAAGTGCTGGGGGGCACCCGGGACGATGCCGCGGGGGAGTGCTTTGACAAAATTGCCCGTGTGCTGGGCCTGGGCTACCCCGGCGGCGGACCCATGGACAAAATGGCCCAGGGGGGCAACGACAAGGCCTACACCTTCCCCCGGGCCCATGTGGCAGATCATCCCCTGGACATGTCCTTCTCGGGTCTGAAGACGGCGGTGCTCAACACCGTTCACAACGCCCAGCAGAAGGGGGAGGAGCTGGACCTCCACGACCTGGCCGCCTCCTTTGCCGCCGCTGTGTCCGACACCCTGGTGCCCCGCACCATGGAGGCCAACCGGATGCTGGGGTACAACAAAATCGCCGTGGCCGGCGGCGTGGCCGCCAACAGCCGCATCCGGGCGGACTTGCAGCGGGAGTGCGAGAAGGTGGGGGCCAAGCTGTGGCTGCCGCCCCTGTCTCTGTGCGGGGACAACGCCGCCATGATCGGCTGTCAGGGGTACTATGAATATCTGGCAGGCAATACGGCTGGATGGGATTTAAACGCCCGGGCTAGCTTAGACATCTCCAAGGGATGACAGCCCATGGAGGCGTTGTCCCCGGGGGCCCCGCACGGCGGGGCGGCGCTTATGCGCCGTACGAGTATTTTCCCATGAGGGAAAATCTCGGCGCAGGGGGAATTCACTTCCCCCGAGCATTGAAATCATACAGGGCTCCCACGGAGCTGTGCTTCGTGGGAAGACAACGCCGCCATGATCGGCTGTCAGGGGTACTACGAATATCTGGCAGGCAACACCGCCGGATGGGACCTAAATGCCAAGGCCAGCCTGGACATCTCCAAGGATCGCTGAGACTTCCACAGGGATTGTGCAAAATGTAGAAAATTTGTCTGGTATTTTTGGGGCGTCCAGAATTTTGACCTCCTTCTCCACCGCGTTCCCCAATATCTTGTGGACCTGTCGAATGGGGTCGAAATTCACGAACGGTTTTCCTTGCATTTCCAACGTTCTGCCTTATACTGTCTCTCAGAGAGAGGAAAGGAGAGGAAGGAAAACATTGGAAACCGGCGAGCTGTTTTTGGAAACCCTGCGTGTGAGAGATGAGGCAGGGGTGGAGCGTTGCTTTGACTACTACATTTTGCTGGAGCACCTGGAGCTGGAGGGCTACTCTGGCGAGAGCTACGGGGTCAAGATTGAGGAGAAGGAGACCGGAGAGGTGGCGGTAGCCCCCGATGTGACCTGCCGCTCCTCGGTCATCTATCAGCTGGCCCAGACCTTGCTGCTGCACCAGGTGACCCCGTGCACCCTGGTGGATGTCATTCAGGACTGGCTTTCATAAAAATTGCGTTCTCCGTGGGGAGAACGCAATTTTTTTATGTCTTTGTGGTCACTGGGGCAGGGAGAAAATCTCCTCTGCTACCTGGTCGGCGGCCCTGTACACCCCCTCAAAGTCCACATGTGGGTTATAGAGAGCCTCCAGGCTGTCGTGGGCGGCTTTGGCTTGGCGCAGGCCGTCCACGGCCTGGTCCACTAAGGCCTGCGCCACCTTCTGGGCAAAGCGCAGTCGGGGACGGCTGGAGCGGTACACCTCCCGGTCCACCATGGCATCCAGCCGCAGGCGTCGGTAGGGATGGTGGGGCCAGGGCGCAGCGGCGTTGGAGGTGACAAAGGCCAGGGACAGGTCGGGGAAGATGAGGTGGGCCAGGCGTTGGGGGGCCATGGGGTCGGGACAGGCCACCACCTGGTGCCCGGTGGCCAATCCGGCGGCCAGGATGGGGGCCAGCAGGTCGTGGGCCAGGCCGTAGCTGTCCCACAGCTCATACACCCGTCCGGCCTGGGCCTCCACCGTCTCCCACAGGGTGACGCTGCCCTGATAGGTGACGGCGGAGAGAAAGGCCTGGTGTTCCACACCGGGGGTGGCGGCGGTGGGTTTGAACTCCCGGAGGATGATGCCCCGGGCCCGCCGGGCCAGCTTTTGGGTGAGTAAATCGGAGGTCACCCGGTCGTGGACGTCCTCCAGCAGTTCCCCGGCAGCGCCCAGGCAGCGGTACACCCGCTTGTAGCAGGCAGAGCAGGCCTGCCCGGCGGCGATGATGTCCCCCTTGAGAGGTTGTAACCCTTCCCAGGAATAGAACCGGCTCAAATCCACATACCGCTCCACGGCGCCCGCACAGGCGGGCTCCACCACATGGGGGGCGGTGCCGTCCACAACTGCTACCCCCAGCTGTGGAAGGATCACGGCATCCAGGGAGTCCGGGTCCCCGGAACAGGGAATTTCAATGACCTCCTGTCCGGCGGCTTGGGCGTGGCGTTCCACCCGGCGCATGAGGGAGGATTTTCCGCACCCCGCCCCGCCCTTTAAGATGTACACCGCCCGGTGGCGCTCTGGGTCAGACAGCTGGTGGTACAGGGAAGAAAAGCCCAAAGGGGTGTTGCCACCCAAAAAATATTGAATATTCGGCATCGGTCAGGCCTCCTCGGCAAAAAAGATTCACCCCAACCTATGCCAAAGAAAGGGAAGGGGTGAGGGAGAAAGGGGCTTGAAAATTTGAGTCAATCCGGTATAGTGGAGGCAACACCACTGGGACAAACTGGGCCGGGTACGGCGGCCCGTGGACACAGGGAGGAATATGTATGAATGTCATCTGTGTGGAGCATTTGACCCGGGACTATGGAGGGGGCAAGGGCGTGTTCGATGCCACCTTCCAGGTCTCCCAGGGGGAAGTCTTTGGCTTTCTGGGCCCCAACGGGGCGGGAAAGACCACCACCATCCGGCACCTGATGGGCTTTTTGCGCCCCCAGGCCGGGGCGTGTACCATTGCCGGGCTGGACTGCTGGAAGGACCGGGCCCGCATCCAGGCCCAGCTGGGCTATGTCCCAGGCGAGATCAGCTTTTTTGACGACATGACCGGGGTGGAATACCTGAAGTTTTTGGAACGGTACCGGAATTTGCGGGGCAGCAATCGGAAAGGGGAGCTGCTGGACTACTTCCAGCTGGAGCCCAAGGGCAAGATCAAGAAGATGAGCAAGGGCATGAAGCAGAAGCTGGGGCTGGTGGCCGCCCTGATGCACGACCCGGAGATGGCCAAGCTGTTGGACAGCTATGTGGAGCTGATGCCGGAGATCATGGCGGCAGTGGGCATGACGGCGGGGGCCACCAGCCTCATGGGCTTTCTGTGCTCCTACCTGTACGGCTTCCTCCTGCTCATCTTCCCCATGCTCTTTTGCATCCTCCGGGGCAACGGCCTGGTGGCCAAGTATGTGGACGACAGCTCCATGGTGTCTCTCATGTCCGCCCCGGTGCGGCGCAGCACCATCGCCTTGACCCAGGGGGCGGTGATGGTGAGCGGGACCCTCATTTTGACCGTGTATATCACCGCCCTGGAGTGGTTCAGCGGGGAATACTACTTCCCCGGACAGCTGGACCTGGGAGAGCTGTTGCAGGTCAACGCCGGACTCTTCTGCCTCCATTTGTGTCTGGGCGGTATTTGCTTTTTCGCCTCCTGCCTATTTTCCGAGACCAAGTACAGCTTGGGGGTGGGGGCTGGCCTGTCCATTTTGATGTATGTGTTCCAGATGATGGCCAACATGGGAGGCAAGGCGGAGAACGCCAAGTACTTCACCGTGTTCACCCTCTTCCAGCCCGAGAAGCTGGCGGCAGGGGAGAGCGACGCTGTGGCGGGGGCCTTGGTGCTGCTGGCCCTGGGAATCATCCTGTACGGGGCGGCGGTGGCGGTGTTCACCCGCAAGGATTTACACATTTAATTGGGAGAAGTCGCAGTTGAAAACAGTTGGAAAATACGGTATAATCAAAGGACTGTGAAATTTCTCCCCCCTGGGGAGGTCCAATATTACTCTTGGGAGCTCAGCTCCCGTAGAATGGAAGTGTGGAAGTTGAAGTACGATTTTGCCAACATCGAGCCCAAATGGCAGAAGAAGTGGGAGGACGCCAAGGTCTACGCCGCCCACGATAACAGCGACAAAAAGAAGTTTTATGGCCTGGTGGAGTTCCCCTATCCCTCCGGCCAGGGCCTGCATGTGGGCCATCCCCGGCCCTATACCGCCATGGACATCGTCTGCCGCAAAAAGCGCATGGACGGCTACAATGTCCTGTTCCCCATGGGCTTTGACGCTTTCGGTCTGCCCACCGAGAACTACGCCATCAAAAACCACATCCACCCCGCCAAGGTGACCCACGATAACATCCAGAACTTCACCAGCCAGCTGAAAATGCTGGGCTTTGGCTTTGACTGGGACCGGGTCATCGACACCACCGACCCCAAGTACTACAAGTGGACCCAGTGGATCTTCCTCCAGCTGTACAAGCACGGCCTGGCCTACAAGGCCACCATGCCCGTGAACTGGTGCACCTCCTGTAAGTGCGTACTGGCCAACGAGGAAGTGGTGGACGGCGTGTGCGAGCGCTGCGGCGCCCCCGTCATCCGCAAGGAGAAGAGCCAGTGGATGCTGAAGATCACCGAGTACGCCCAGCGCCTCATTGACGACCTGGACGAGGTGGACTTCATCGAGCGGGTGAAGACCCAGCAGCGCAACTGGATCGGCCGCTCCACCGGTGCGGAGGTCACCTTCCACTCCACCAACGGCGACCCCATCGTGGTGTTCACCACCCGCCCCGACACCCTGTTCGGCGCCACCTACATGGTGCTGGCTCCTGAGCATGCCCTGGTGGCAGAGTGGAAGGAGAAGGGCCTTCTGAAGAATGTGGAGGATGTGGAGGCCTATCAGAAGGCCGCCGCTGCCAAGTCTGACCTGGAGCGTGCCGAGCTCAATAAGGAAAAGACCGGCGTGAAGCTGGACGGCGTGGCTGGCATCAACCCCGTCAACGGCAAGGAGATTCCCATCTTCATCTCCGATTACGTCCTGTCCACCTACGGCACCGGCGCCATCATGGCTGTGCCCGCCCACGACGACCGTGACTGGGCCTTCGCTAAGAAGTTCGGCTGTGAGATCATCGAGGTGGTGTCCGGCGGCGAGGACGTGCAGCAGGCCGCCTTTACCGCCAAGGACGAGACCGGCATCATGGTCAACTCCGACTTCCTCAACGGCCTGACCGTGAAGGACGCCATCCCCGCCATCACCAAGTGGCTGGAGGAGAAGGGCATCGGCGAGGCCAAGGTCAACTACAAGCTCCGTGACTGGGTGTTCTCCCGTCAGCGTTACTGGGGCGAGCCCATCCCCATGGTGTGGTGTGACAAGTGCGGCTGGGAGCCTCTGCCCGAGGACCAGCTGCCCCTGCTGCTGCCCGACGTGGACAGCTACGAGCCCACCGACGACGGCGAGTCCCCCCTGTCCAAGATGACCGACTGGGTCAACACCACCTGCCCCAAGTGCGGCGGTCCCGCCCGTCGGGAAACTGACACCATGCCCCAGTGGGCTGGCTCCAGCTGGTACTACCTGCGCTATATGGACCCCCACAACGACAAGGCCCTGGCCTCCAAGGAGGCTCTGAACTACTGGTCTCCCGTGGACTGGTACAACGGCGGCATGGAGCACACCACCCTGCACCTGCTCTACTCCCGTTTCTGGCACAAGTTCCTCTACGACATCGGCGTGGTGCCCACCAAGGAGCCCTATCAGAAGCGCACCAGCCACGGCATGATTCTGGGCGAGGGCGGCGAGAAGATGTCCAAGTCCCGGGGCAACGTGGTCAACCCCAACGACATTGTGGCCCAGTACGGCGCCGACACCCTGCGCCTGTATATCATGTTCATCGGCGACTTCGAGCAGGCCGCTGTGTGGTCGGACAATGCCGTGAAGGGCTGTAAGCGCTTCCTGGACAAGGTGTGGAACCTGGCCGAGAGCTGCAAGGACGACGAGAACCAGTCCGAGGCCAACGCCGCCTCCCTGCACAAGTGCATCAAGAAGGTGGCCGACGACATCGAGGGCATGAAGTTCAATACCGCCATTGCCGCCATGATGAGCCTGGTCAACGAGTTTGGCCAGAACGGCTGCACCAAGGGCGATATGAAGGCCCTCATCACCATGCTGTCCCCCTTCGCGCCCCACATCGCCGAGGAGCTGTGGGAGATGCTGGGCTACGGCGCTCAGGGCTTTGCCTGCCAGCAGCCCTGGCCCGAGTACGACGAGAGCAAGACTGTGGCCTCTGTCCTCAACCTGGTGGTACAGGTCAACGGCAAGGTGCGTGCCAATATCCAGGTGCCCGCCGATGCCGACAATGACGCCATTGTGGCCGCCGCCCAGGCCGACGAGAAGGTCCAGAAGTTCACCCAGGGCATGAACCTGGTGAAGTCCATTGTGGTGCCTGGCCGTCTGGTGAACCTCATCGTCAAGCCCTGATTGAAGTGAAAAAACCGAGTACTATGGTGCTCTGTATGAAAAAGGAGACACTCGCAACCTGTGAGTGTCTCCTTTTTTCGTGGGGAACGGGAAAGGCCGGGACAAGTCAGCTTGTCCCGGCCTGGTTTTGTGTAGCGAAATGGGATTACCCGTTGCGGCGCTTCCGGACCACAGTCAGTCCGCCCAGGGCAGTGGCGCTGGTGAGCAGAACACCCACCATAGCGGTCAGCTGGCTGGCGTCCCCGGTCTGGGGCACCTGCTCCGGCTTCTGGGTGGCCTGAGGCTTGTCGGTGGCCTCGGGGGTCTGGCTGGCTTCGGGCTTCTCGCTCTCCTGGGGCTGCTGAGCGGTGAGGCCGTCCATGGCGGCAGCCAGGCGGGCGGCAGCGGCGTCCACGGTGGCCTGGTCGTCCACGCTGATGGTCTCGTCTGCCATCAGGGTTTGGACCGCAGTCAGGGCGGCCTGGAACTCTGCCACGCTCTCGGCGGTGTAGCCGTCCAGGTCGATGCTCTCAGCCTTGCCCAGAAGGTCCTCCAGGTTCTCCTTGTTGGCTTTGAGCCGCTGGGCCAGAATGGCATTCAGCAGGTTGTCGGCCACGGGCTGGATGTCCTCATCCAGAGCGTCCCCGTTGTCCATCATGGCACGGGCCTCAACCAGGGCGGTCTCCAGCATGCCCCAGTACTGGGGCACATACTTGTCTTCCACCATGCTCTCGGCTTTGGTGATGAGCTGCTCCAGGGTGCTCTTGTCCCCCTGGGTGATGCCCAGGCCCCAAATGCCCTTGAGCAGGGCATCCCAAGCGGCGTTCACCTCGTCCTGGGTGGGATTCTCCTTGGCCAGCACGGCCTGGGCGTTGGCCAGAGCCTGCTCAAAGGCCTTCTTGGCAGAGGTGGTGACGCCGTCGGTGGACAGGGTCAGGGCATATGCCACGGTCTTTTCCAGCAGGGTGGTGTCCACCTCTTCCGGCGGAGTAGGAGTCTGGGGGAACTGGTCCATGTCCTTGAGAGTCAGGCCGTTGTCGGTGGCGTATTGGGCAGCGGCACTGCCTGCCTGGGCATAGATGGTGACGTCCGTGCTGTGGAACAGGTCCTTGCCCAGCTGGGTCACCGACGGGGGAATGAGAATGTCTTCGAGGGAGGAGTTTTCCCGGAACACGCACTCGCCCAAGGTGGTCACGGTATCGGGAATCTGGAACTGGGTGCGGGTAGCGGCGGCAGGGTAGACCAGAAGCTCCTTTTGGTCGTTGTCATAGAGCACCCCGTCCTGAGCGGTGAAGTAGGGGTTGTCCTGGTCCACCGTGATCTGGGTCAGGCTGGAGAAGGAGTCAAAGGCGTAGTCGATGTTGTCAATGTTTTTCAGGGTTTCGGGGAAGGAAATGCTCTGAATTCTGTCTGCGGCCTCATCATTGAACAGCTTGGGTGCCAGGGCGGTGGTGGGAACGTCGTAGAAGGTGTCGGGGATGTCCCAGTGGGTCTCACTGCCCAGGTAGTCGCACACTGCCACGCCGTTGTGATAGGTAAAGGCGTAGTCGCCTACGGTCTGGTACAGGCTGTCACTGAAATAGGGCTTGTGATCCTTGCTGAAGGTGTCCACATCGTCGTAGATGGCACCCCAGGTGGAGTCCACAAAAATCCACCCATCCTCCACATACGCCATATTCCAGGCGTGGCCGCCATAGGCGGAGTCGCCGTTGACCAGGATGCAGGGAATCTCCAGGTAGGAGAGCATGGCCTTGGTCAGGTTGGAATAGGCCTGGCAGATGCCTTCCCCTTCAATAAAGGCGGTGTAGGCGTTTTGGTCTTTGACGCTGTTGTCGTAGTCGTAGGCGATGTGCTGGTTGACCCAATCCTTGATGGCAACCACCTTTTCATAGTCACTGGACTTGTCCTGGGTGACCTCCACAGCTTTGGCACCGATCTCCTCAAACTGCGGTTGAGTGATGATGATGTCGCTGTGTCCCACATAGGTCTCAGGGGTGGTCTGCTCCAGCATGGCCACCAGCTCCTGGTTGGAGCCCTTGATGTGCGTTAAGTCCATCCCTCTGCTCTGAGCAAAGCTGATGCCGGTGCCACCCAGCCCCAGGGCCAGAACACCGGCCATACAGCCCGCTGCAAGTTGTCTTCCGTGTAGTTTCATATCAATCCCAATTCCTTTCCTTCGATGGTGCGTCAATTGTACCATATAGTGGAGGTGTGCGCAATACACAAGAAAAGGAGGGAAAGACAGGAGAAAATTGGGAAAATATGAAATGACGCAAAAAGATACCCAGAGGGGAAGAGAATCCAGAGAAGGGGCACAGAGAGGGACAGAATGTGAGGAAGAGAAAGGAGAAGAAGAGAGAAAAAATTTTTTATATAAAATCTAGTTGACAAGGGGCGGGATTTTTCATATAATACCACTGTTAAAGCCATACGAAATGGCCCTTAAAGCATCCAGGATTTAGCCGGATGCCTCGGAGGGAGGGAAATATAGATGTCCGAAATTCATGTCCGTGAGGGCGAGTCTCTGGAGAACGCTCTGAAGCGCTTCAAGCGTAGCTGCGCCAAGTCCGGCGTGCTGGCCGAGGTGCGTAAGCGCGAGTTCTATGACAGCCCCAGCGTCAAGCGCCGCAAGAAGAGCGAGGCCGCTCGTAAGAACCGCAAGAAGTACTATTGATGAGCTAAAGACCGTTGCAGAGTCATCTGCAACGGTCTTTTCCTATGTTGCCAGCACTTGTTCCAGACACCCCTCCACCTCGGGCCCCGGCAGCAGCACCGCCCCCAGGTGCATCTCCCGGGCCAGCTGTACCTTTTCGTGGATGGACTGGGAGGTGTCGTAGAGGACAAAGTGGGCCTGTCCTCCGGCGGCCATGTAGGTGTAGTAGTGGGCGCACAGCCCACGGTCGTAGAACACCGCCGGCTCCAGCCGCCCCATCTGCTGCTCCAGGTGATGCAGGGAGATGGGGGTGCCCCGGCGCTGGGCGGGGAGGGGGAAGTCCTCCCGCACCCACTCCACCGCCAGGGTGGTGCGGGGGGCCCCGTGGCGCTCCACCGCCTCCTGGAGCCGTCGGCGCAGGGTGCCCGCCGTCACCACGGAGGACACCAGCACCCGGCCCCCAGGGGCGAAGGGGGCAAATTGGGGCGGCACGTCCAGGGTCCACCCCTGGGCCTGACAGTTGCGGTCTAAGATATGGACAATGCGCCCCAGACACCCCACAGGCGCCCCTTCAAAGTCGCAGACAATGCCGGAGTACCCCCGGTGGCGGCACTCCCACAGGATTTGACGACAGCAGGGGATGGGGTCGCCGCTGCCGTCGTGGTCCCGGCAGTCCAGCAGCATCACCCCGCCCCGCAGCTGGGGAGGCAGACGCATTCCCAAAAGCTTCGGGCCGGGTCCGATGCGGTAGGCCATGTGGGCGGGGATGGCCTGGGGATGGGAGAGATTGGCGGAGGGATGGGCCGCCAAGAGAACTTGGGTCATGGTAGGTTCCCCCTTGTGAGTGAAGTGGATTTGTGATAACATGTCCCATTGGAATCCTATGCTCTTGTGGAGCAGAATAGAAGGTGAGCTATGCCCTTATTTCGAGCCAGCCATGTGGCTGACAACATATATCAATTGACCGGAGAAGCCCTCCAGCGCCGGGGAATCCGGCTGCTGCTGGCCGACCTGGACAACACCCTGGTGCCCTACGGCGTGCCCCTGCCCGATGAGAAGTTAAAGGCGTGGCGGGACGACCTGGCCGCCCACGGGATCACCCTCTTCGTGCTGTCCAATAACCGCCATGCCCAGCGCCCCTCCACCTTTGCCAATGGGCTGGAGGTGCCCTACATCGGCCACGCCGGGAAGCCCAAGACCCCGTCCTTTTTTAAGGCCATGGAGCAGATGGGGGTGACACCCCAGGAGACCGCCATTGTGGGGGACCAGGTGTTTACCGACGTGCTGGGGGGCAACCGGGCGGGGGTGACCACCATTTTGGTCAAGCCCATCCGTCTGGCGGGCAACCCCGGGCGGTATCTGCGCTACGCCGTAGAGGTGCCCTTCCGGCTCCTATCCTCAGGAGGTGAGAGACTGTGAGTGCAACATTCGGACCTGCGGGCAACGCAGAGAGCTTCCCCTATAAGTCCTCGGTGGACGCCCCCCGGTGGCTGGGTGAGCTGGGCCTGGACTGCTACGAGTACCAGTGCGGCAAGGGGGTGCGGGTGAAGGAGGACACCGCCGTGGCGCTGGGTCGGCAAGCCCAGGAGCACGGCATTTCCCTGTCCCTCCACGCCCCCTACTTCATCAACCTGGCCAACCCGGACCCGGAGTCCCAGGAGAAAACCATCGGCCATATCACCTCCAGCTGCCTGGTGGCCGACCAGATGGGAGCCACCCGGGTGGTCATCCACTCCGGGGCCCTCATGAAGCGCACCCGGGAGGAGGCCATGAATATTGCCCTGCCCTTTTTGAAGGAGATCGTGGCGGTGTGCCAGGACCAGGGCTTCGGCCACATCACCCTGTGCCCGGAGACCATGGGCAAGATCAACCAGCTGGGCGACCTGGACGAGGTGCTGCGCCTGTGTCAGGTCCACGAGAGCCTCATCCCCTGCGTGGACTTCGGCCACCTGTACGCCCGCTCTCTGGGCAAGGATGAGGGGGCGGAGGCGGTGGAGCGGATGCTCTCCCGCATGGAGTCCGAGCTGGGCACAGACCGGGCCAGCCGCTTCCACAGCCATTTCTCCCACATTGAATTTACCCCCAACGGGGGCGAGAAGTGTCACCGCACCTTTGACGACGACGGCGGCTACGGCCCCGCTTGGGAGCCCCTGGCCCAGGCTGTGGCAGAGCGGGGGTGGAGCCCCACCTTTATCTGCGAGAGTGCGGGCACCCAGGCGGAGGACGCCTTGACCATGAAACGCATTTATCAGAGTTATCTGTAAAAAGGAGTGTTTATTCCATGAATCACATCAAGAATATTGCAAAGGAACTGCATAATCTGGGCCTAGACGCCATGCTGGTGACTTCTGAGCCCGGCGAGTTCTATGCCATGGGCTTCCACGGGGAGGGCGTGGCCTTCATCACTCCCCAGGAGTGCTGGTACTACACCGACTCCCGGTACATTGAGGCCGCCAACCAGGAGATTACCGGGGCCCACGTGGACGTGCTGCGCTCCGGCCAGAGCTACCGTCAGCTGGTGATGTCCCTGGTGGCCACCCACAACGTGAAAAAGCTGGGCTTTGAGGACGAGGGCATGAATGTGGCCCAGTACAAGCTGTGGCAGGAGGCCCTGCCCGGGGTGGAGCTGGTGCCTGCCTCCGACCTCTTGACCCGTCTGCGCATGGTCAAGGACGAGGAGGAGCTGGCCGTCATGCGGGAGGCCCAGCGCATCACCGACGAGGCCTTTACCGAGATTTTGAACTATGTGAAGCCCGGCGTCACCGAGAGCGAGATTGCCGCCCGCCTGACCTACATCATGGCCAGCAAGGGCGCCCAGCGCAACTCCTTCGACCCCATCGTGGCCAGCGGCGCCAACGGCTCCAAGCCCCACGCTGTGCCCGGCCTGTCGGTCATCGAGAAGGGCCAGTTTGTCACCATGGACTTCGGCTGTGTGGTGGGTGGCTACTGCTCTGACATGACCCGTACCGTGGCCGTGGGCGAGCCCACCGACGAGATGCGCCTGGTGTATGACACCGTTCTGAAGGCCCAGCTGGCTGGCATTGCCGCCGCCCACGGCGGCGTCACTGGCGATGTGGTGCACAACACCGCGGCCAAGGTGATTGCCGACGCCGGATACGGGGAATACTTCGGACATGGCTTTGGCCACTCCCTGGGCATTGAAATCCACGAGAATCCCCGCTTCTCTCCCTTCTGGACCCAGGCCATCCCCTCCGGGGCCACCCTGTCCGCCGAGCCCGGCATCTACCTGCCCGGCAAGTTCGGCGTGCGCATTGAGGATGTGCTGTGGCTGACCGACGAGGGCTGCGTGGACATCACCGCTTCCCCCAAGGATTTGATCATTCTGTAAGCAAATCAGACCCACCCAAGAGTTTTCCCATTTCTCTGTGAGAATTGTGGGTGACCCCCTTGCAAAAAAAGGGGAGATAGGGTATAATACAGTGAATTATACTTTGGATTCCCAAACTTTTATATTGGAGGACGAGACCAATGGCAATGATTACCGCAGGTGATTTCCGCAACGGCGTGACCTTTGAGATGGACGGAAAGGTGATGCAGGTTGTCGAGTTCCAGCACGTCAAGCCCGGTAAGGGCGCCGCTTTCGTGCGTACCAAGATGAAGAACGTCATCACCGGTGCTGTCACCGAGACTTCTTTCAACCCCACTGCTAAGTTCGAGCAGGCTTTCGTGGACCGCAAGGAGATGGAGTACAGCTACAACGATGGCGATCTGTACTACTTCATGGACATGGAGACCTACGACATGCTCCCCGTGAACAAGAGCGTCCTGGGCGACAACTTCAAGTTCGTCAAGGAGAACATGTCCTGCAAGATCATGTCCTACAAGGGCAGCGTGTTCGGCGTGGAGCCCCCCAACTTTGTGGACCTGGAGGTCACTGAGACCGAGCCCGGCATCAAGGGCGACACCGCCACCAACGTCACCAAGCCCGCCACCCTGGAGACCGGCGCTGAGATCAAGGTGCCCCTGTTCATCAACGCTGGCGACCGCATCCGCATCGATACCCGCACTGGCGAGTATATGGAGCGCTGCAAGGGCTAATTGCCCCACTTCATTCCAACCCATTCAATTTGCACTCTGGAAGGAGATATCATCATGACCATTTCTGAGAAGGTTGCATATATCCAGGGCATGTTTGACGGCATGGGCCTGGACAAGTCCGAGAGCGGCGAGGCCAAGGTGCTGGCTGAGGTGCTGGATGTCCTCAAGGAGATCGGCGACCAGCTGGACACCGTGGACGCTACCCTGGACGAGTTTGGTGAGGAGATCGACGCCATTTCTGACGACCTGGCCGACGTGGAGGCCATTGTGGGCGAGGACGACGAGGATGATTGCTGCTGCGATCACGATATGGACTGCGACGACGATCTGGACGACGAGGACTTCTTCGAGGTGGACTGCCCCAACTGCGGGGAGAGCCTGGTGATTGACGACGAAGTGCTGGAGGCCGGCGTCATCGACTGCCCCAAGTGCGGCCAGAAGTTTGCTCTGGACTTTGAGGGCGAGGACGACGAGTGCGGCTGCGGCTGTGACTGCGGTTGCGACCACGACCACGAGTAATAAGTGTGAGAAAATCCCCTGTGGATGATGCCACAGGGGATTTTTGTCTCAAAGCCTCCCTTGTGCAAAGGGAGGTGGCCCGGCGTAAGCCGGGTCGGAGGGATTGTTGGCCACATGTTAAGAGTCAACCCCTCAGTCAGCCTTGCGGCTGACAGCTCCCCTTACACAGGGGGAGCCTTTGAGCCCCGGCAGAGCCAAGGTGTCAGTCACCAAGCCTATGCCAGGTTAGAAATCCAGAATACGCCACAAAGACAAAGGAGAAAGTCGTAATGGCTTCCTCCTTTCCCTATATGGGGGTATGTTTTACTCGCTTCTCAGGGCCTCCACCGGGTCCTTCTTGGCGGCCAGACGGGCGGGAATCAGTCCGGCCAGGATGGTGAGGATGGCGCTGATGGCCACCAGGATGGCCCCGCCCACCGGGGGCAGAGCGGCGGAGAGCTCGGTGAGCCCGGTGACAGCGTGAATGGCGGCGTTGATGGGAATGTTCAGCAGCAGCGTCACCACAATGCCCAGCACACCGGCCCCCAGACCCACAATGAGGGTCTCGGCGTTGAACACCCGGGACACGTCCTTTTTGGAGGCGCCCACGGCACGAAGAATGCCGATCTCCTTGGTGCGCTCCAGCACCGAGATATAGGTGATGATGCCAATCATGATGGAGGACACCACCAGAGAGATGGACACAAAGCCGATGAGCAGATAGCTCACGCCGCTGATGATGTCGGTGATGGAGCTCATGAGCAGGGCCACATAGTCGGTGTAGCTGATCTGGTCCTCCTCGGCCACCTGCTGGTTGTAGGCGGTGATGAGGTCGGCGATCTTGTCTTTCTCCTTAAAGGTATCCGCATAGAGGCTGATGGAGGAGGGGGACTCCAGGTCGATATAGCCCATCAAGTCCAGGTTCTCCTGGTAGGTGGAGTCGGAGCGGGTGGGGGGCATATAGTTGTCGTAGAGATAGACAAACTGTTCCTGGCTCATACCCTGATCGCTGGGCCCCTGCTCCACAGCCTGGGCCAGCATGGCGGACAGCTGGGCGGCGGGGAGGGCGGAGAGCTGCTGCTGTACCGCTGCGGCGTACTGCTCCTTGATCTGAGCGGCCATGGCCTCCTCCACCTGGGCAAACAGCTCCTCATCGCTCATGCCTGCGATATACTCATCCAGGGTGGCGGCGTCCACCCCCATCTGGGCGGCGTACTCCTGGGAGATCATCTGCTCAATGTCCTCCCGGGTGATGTTGGCCATCTGGGTGTCCACGGTGTCCTTCACATACTGCTGGCTGGGCTGGCTCATGCCGTCCACATAGGCCTCCGTCTGGGTCTGGGGGTCCAGGGTGAGCAGGTACTCCCCAATGTCCTGGGCCTTCTCCTCGGCGGTGGGCTCAGTGTCCCCCTCCTTGAGGAAGGGCAGGTTGGTGATGACGTCGGTGTCCGGGTTGGCCAGCTGATCTTTCACCAGCTGAGAGTCGGCGGTGTGGTGGATGGCGTACTGGGTCAGGGCGTTGGTGTAGCCCAGAGAGCCGGACATCATGCCGCCGCTGCTGCCGGAGCGGGCCACGCCCACCACTTCCAGTGTAATGCCGGTCTGATTGCTGTTGTAGAGCATTTCCAGCCCGGTCTGGGTGGCGGACAGGTCGGTGTAGGTGTTGGTGTTGGCGTCGTACTGGTAGCGCTCGTAGGGCAGCAGCAGCTTGAACTGCGTCTGACACAGCTCCTCATAGCTCCAGCTCTGGTCCTCCACCTCCACCTCTTCGCCGGCCTGGAGGGCGGCCAGGGTCTCGTTCATCTCATCCACGGACACCAGGCCCAGGGCGTAGAGCATCAGGTCCGAGACCTGGTTGTTGTCGTCCACAAAGAGGATGACCTGGTTGTACTCCTGGGGCCAGTGGCCGTAGAGCAGCTCGTGCTGGTCCTCCACCTGGGAGGAGATGAGCTGGCCGTCCTCACCGGGCAGCAGCTCCTGCCACACGTCGAAGCTCTCATACATGGAGCCCATGGAGTTGAAGTAGTCGGTGTAGTCGCCGCCGTACAGAGAGCCCATGGCGGTCTCCATGGCGGACATGACATCACTTTTCACCACTTTGCCGTCGGGGTCCTTGTTGTAGATGTCAAACTGGAAGTCGTAGCCGTAGTATACCTGGGCCAGGTCGGTGATGCCGCCGCCCCCTTCCTCCAGATACTCCTTGAAGGCTTTCAGGTTGTTGGTGACGGTCTCAGCATTCATCATAGAGTCCATCATGTCGTACATGACATTGGACACATACACCCGGTCCTCTTCCCGGGGCGCTCCGCCCTCCTCCTCGTCGCTGACCCCCATCAGGGAGGTGAGCATGGAGGTCATATCCACGCTTTCCGCCTGGATGGTGATGGGGTAGCTGGTGAGGGTGTCCTGCTGCACCTTGGTGATATAGGTGTTGATGCCGGAGGACAGGGAGAGGATGAGAGCGATGCCGATGATGCCGATGGACCCGGCAAAGGCGGTGAGGAAGGTGCGCCCCTTCTTGGTCATCAGGTTGTTGAGAGACAGGGACAGGGCCGTGGGGAAGGACATGGAGGTCTTTTTCCCTGCCTTGGCCTCCTTGCCTGTGAGGGCGGGGGTATCCTCCTGGCTCTCATAGGGGGTGGAGTCGGCGATCACCTCACCGTCTTTCAGTTGGATGATTCGGGTGGAGTAGGCCTGGGCCAGCTCCGGGTTGTGGGTGACCATGATGACCAGGCGGTCCTTTGCCACCTCCCGCAGCAGGTCCATCACCTGCACGGAGGTCTCACTGTCCAGAGCGCCGGTGGGCTCGTCAGCCAGGAGGATGTCCGGGTTGTTGATGAGGGCACGGGCAATGGCCACCCGCTGCATCTGGCCGCCGGAGAGCTGATTGGGCCGCTTGTGCATGTGGTCGGTGAGGCCCACCTGCTCCAGGGCCTCCTGGGCCCGGCGGTGCCGCTCGGCCTTGGACACCCCGGACAGGGTGAGGGCCAGCTCCACATTGGCCAGGATGGTCTGGTGGGGGATGAGGTTGTAGCTTTGGAAGACAAAGCCCACGGAGTGGTTGCGGTAGGTGTCCCAGTCGCTGTCGGTGTACTCACGGGTGGAGCGGCCATTGATGATGAGGTCGCCGCTGGTGTACCGGTCCAGCCCGCCGATGATGTTCAGCGTGGTGGTCTTGCCGCAGCCGGAGGGGCCCAGGATGGAGACAAATTCATTGTCCCGAAACTCCAGGCTTACCCCCCGCAGGGCGTCCACGGACAGATCGCCTACGGTGTAGGTTTTGCGGATGTTGGTTAACTTGAGCATAGGAACCTCCTTGTTGTTATCGCTTCTTGCCGCCGGACAGGGCAAATCCAAATACGGTGCCGCACACTCCGCCGATGATGTGGGTCAGCTGCGAGATGTTGTCCTGGACAAAGATGCCGTTCCAGATCTCATCCCCCAGGTAGAACACCGCCACCAGAATGAGGGTGGTGGGGATGGTGCCGTTGCGCACCCCGCCGAAGGAGGAGAGGAGGATCATCATAAACACGATGCCAGAGGCTCCCAGCAGGGCGGTGCCGGGGAAGAAGAAGAACTGCACCAGCCCGGAGATCACCGCCGTGATCAGAATGGCGCACAGCACATTCCAGCTTCCAAATCGGTCTTCCAGGTTGGGGCCCAGCACCAGGATGAGCACCATATTGCTGATGTAATGGGCGTAGCCGCTGTGGCCCAGCACATGGCCGAAGAACCGAACCCAGGCCAGAGGGTCTGTGAGGGAACAGTGGTAGACGGAAAAGAGATAGGCGTTGGTCCAGCCGTCGGTGACCCCGTTGAGAATCAGCGCAATCAGGGACAGTAGAGCAAAGGTGATGGTGACCGGAGCGTTGTAGGAAATCTTTAAGGTGGGTCGTTTCATAGCATTACCTCGTTGTCTGTGTTTGGCAGAAGTGCAGCCATGTCTTCCGGCAGGGGCTGGGTGAAGGCCAGGTGCGCTCCTGTGATGGGGTGGGTGAAGCTGAGCTGATGGGAGTGGAGGGCGGGCCGGGCGATTTTCTCCGGCTGTTCGGTGCCATAGAGAAAATCCCCGGTGAGGGGACAGCCCAGGTGTGCCATGTGTACCCGAATCTGATGGGTGCGCCCGGTGTCCAGCTGTAGCTCCACCAGGCACCCGCCATCCCAGGAACTCAGTACCCGGTAGTGGGTGCGGGCGCTCTGTCCATCTGGACACACCGCCCGGGCCCGGGAGTCCGAGGCCAGGCCAATGGGGGCATCCACCGTGCCGGAGAGGGCGGGAGGCTGGCCGTCACAGATGGCCAGATAGACCCGGCGGAAGCGAGGGGTGTGGAGCTGCTGCTTGAGTTGCTCCTGGGCGTGGGGGTGCTTGGCCACCACCAGCAGCCCCGAAGTGCCCTTGTCCAATCGGTGGACGGGGTGGAAGTCGCAGTCCTGCCCAGTTTGCTGGTAGTGGTACATGAGAAAGTTACCCAGGGTGTCGGCAAAGTGGCCGTGGCTGGGGTGCACCAGCAGGCCGGGGGGCTTGTTGACCACCACCACGTCCTCGTCCTCCCAGACAAGCTCCAGAGGCCCGGGGGTGGGCACTGTGCCGGAGGTGGGGGCCGGGTCGGTGAGGCGCACCGACAGCACTTCCCCTGCCTGGACCCGGTAGCGCACCGTGACCCGATGGCCGTCCACCGTGATGCCGTCGGGGAGCCACTTCACCCGCCGCAGCACCGTCCCGGACAGGTGCAGGTGCCGCCGCAAGATGGTGTTGACCTCCAGGCCCACCAGTTCCCCCTGAATGGGAACACCCAGATATCTGGCCGCCATGCAATACCTCCCCCAGTATAAGATTCGATATCCTAGTATAATCTTCCTGGACCGTGCCGTCAAGAATTGCTGGTTAAAATGCTAAAAAGTGGTAAAATTCCGTCATGGTGTTGGGAGAGGTGTGCAACAAATGCTTCATTTTTTGGCTGTATCAACGATATTTCCTTCTTTTATGCAAGATTGAACATTGGGTATTGCAAAATGCGGGTTTGGGGTGTACAATACAGTAGCAAGCTAAATCAAACACTTTCACAATAGAAAGGATGTTGGCAAGATGTCTCTGAAGAATGCTTATCTGAAGTCCGTCATGGATGGTTTGAAGGCCCGCAACGGCCATGAGAAGGAGTACCTCCAGGCTGTGGAGGAGGTTCTGGAGTCCCTGGAGCCTGTGGTGGAGGCCGATCCCCGCTACGAGCAGCAGAACATTGTGGGCCGCCTGGTGGAGCCTGAGCGGGCCATTCTGTTCCGGGTGCCCTGGGTGGACGACAACGGCGTGGTGCAGGTCAACCGTGGCTACCGTGTCCAGTTCAACTCCGCCATCGGCCCCTACAAGGGCGGCCTGCGTCTGCATCCCACCGTCAACCTGTCTGTCATCAAGTTCCTGGGCTTTGAGCAGATTTTCAAGAACGCTCTGACCACTCTGCCCATGGGCGGCGGCAAGGGCGGCTCTGACTTCGACCCCAAGGGCAAGAGCGACGGGGAGATCATGCGTTTCTGCCAGTCCTTTATGAATGAGCTGTACCGCCACATCGGCCCCGACACCGACGTGCCCGCCGGCGACATCGGCGTGGGTGCCCGGGAGATCGGCTATCTCTTCGGCCAGTATAAGAAGCTGCGCAACGAGTGGACCGGCGTGCTCACCGGCAAGGGCCTGTCCTACGGCGGCTCTCTGGCCCGTACCGAGGCCACCGGCTTTGGTCTGTGCTACTTTGCCGACGCCCAGCTCCACGACAACGGCCAGTCCTTTGAGGGCAAGCGGGTGGTGATCTCCGGCTCCGGCAATGTGGCCATCTACGCCAACCAGAAGTGCACCACTCTGGGTGGTAAGGTCATCGCCATGTCCGACTCCAATGGTTACATTGTAGACGAGAACGGCATTGATTATAAGGTCATCCAGGAGATCAAGGAGGTCAAGCGTGCCCGCATCAAGACCTACCTGGACTATGTGCCCACTGCCAAGTATGTGGAGGGCTGCTCCGGCATCTGGACCGTGCCCTGCGACATCGCTCTGCCCTGCGCCACCCAGAACGAGCTGGACGAGGAGGCCGCCAAGGCCCTCATCGCCAACGGCTGCATCGGTGTGTTTGAGGGCGCCAACATGCCCTGCACCCCCGAGGCCATTTCCGCCATCAAGGGCGCTGGCCTGATGTTCTCTCCCGCCAAGGCCTCCAACGCCGGCGGCGTGGCCACCTCCGGTCTGGAGATGAGCCAGAACTCCGGCCGCATCAGCTGGACCTTCGAGGAAGTGGAAAGCAAGCTCAAGGGCATCATGGAGGGCATTTACAAGGCCTGCGCCGATGCCGCCGAGAAGTACGGCATGAAGGGCGACATCCAGGCCGGTGCCAACATCGCCGGATTCCTGAAGGTTGCGGATGCAATGCTCTGGCAAGGAATTTGCTAATAGAAAGATAGAAATGTACACAAGCCCCGTCTGGTGCGCCATGCACCGGGCGGGGCTTGTTTGTTCCCTCTCTTCATGGTACAATATGGTCAACCTGAATAAAGGAGGGAGAACCATGAGCGAGACCTATTGTGGAAAGAGCTGTCAAACCTGCGGATACCGGGCGGAGACCAGTTGCCGGGGCTGCCTGGAGGAGGCCAGCCGGGAGTGCAAGCTGGCCCTGTGCTGCCGCCAGAAGGGGCACAAGACCTGTGAAAGTTGTACTTATAACTCCCAATGCGGGATGTATCGGGGGAGAGACACCGCCCCTCAGTTCCGTTTGGCGCAGAGAAAAGCGGTGCTGGAGTATCAGCAGAGCTTGCGGGAAAAGGGTGCGGTGATGGCCAAATGGCTGTGGGTGCTGTTCTGGCTGTTTGTGCCCAGCACCATTGCCAGTGTCCTCGGCGACTGGGTCCCATCCCTCCGTACCGTTACAACGGTGGTATCTATGGCCTGTTTGCTCATTTATGGAGCTGTTTTGCTGAAACTGTCCTCTCAGGAGCAGAACTACCGGACGGCAGGCATTTTAACCCTGGTTTCAGCTGCGGGATGTGTTTTGGCTCTGCTGATTGAGAACCAAATCGCAGCATCCTTCCTTGTGATTATTTTATGTGTTTTGGATTTGCTCAGCAGCTACTATGAGTTTACGGCCCACGCCGACGTGTTGGAGGGCGTGGACAACCTGCTCAGTGAGCAGTGGAGAAAGCTGTGGAAGTGGATGATCGGAGCCACCATAGCCATGGTGCTCGGTGTCATCTTCCTGATCATCGTCATTGGCGCACTGGTGGTGTTGGCGGCGGCCATTGCCCTCCTGGTGATCGGGATTCTCAAGCTGGTGTATCTCTACCGCACCGCTCAGACCTTCCAATTCCTTTCCGCCAGCTGACAACAAATGTAATATTAGGGTCTGTTGCAAAATGCAGTTTTCAGGCCCAAATAGAAAATTTGTGCATTGAAAAAGTGAGTGAGAACCGTCAGGACGGCGGTTCTCACTCACTTTTTCTTTGGCCTGATTTTTCAAAATTCTATTTTGCAACAGGCCCCTTCGTTATGCAACGGAGAAATTTATGCGTTCAGTCCGAATCAGCGGCGGCGCTGTCTCAGAGCCATCACGGACAGGCAGGACACAGTGCCCATGCAGAGCACCAGCCACAGGCCCATGACCTGGGTGTCCCCAGTCTGAGGCACGTTGTTCTCGGGCTTCTCGGTGGCCTCAGGCTTGTCAGTGTTCTCAGGCTTCTGAGAGGTCTCGGGTTTATCAGTGGTCTCGGGAGCGCCACCGGCGGTGAGGCCGTCCATGGCGGCGGAGAGCTTGTCCACGGCGGCATCCACTTTGGCCTGGTCATCCTGGGAGAGGGTGGCATCAGTGCCATTCGCTTGAGATTTTTTCTCATGTCCAAATTTCCTCTCTTTCTTGCTTGGTGTTGATTGGATTTTTAGAAGGTTTCACATGTCAGGTCTCATTCCAACTCCTTTCTGTGGTAAATCATGCGGCAAATATAAAAACCAGAGCACGACAAGGAAAGCCAATCCCAGCCGACTCTCCAAACAGTGTCCGGTTTTGCCCATACGGTAACAATCCGTGTTGTATATGCTTGTATAAAATTCAGCTTTACATGGTTTACCATAAACTGTGGTGTTACCCTTGAGTCAAGTCAGAAGTCATGGGGAAATGATACAAATTTGGTAATTGTGTATGAAAAGAGACGGATGTACCAGAAAGGGATTTGATGAAACAAACAAAACTATAAGGAGAAGGGGAGGCGTGCTGGCGGAGAGAGTATGCAATGGTCGGAATAAGCAAAAACCCCCGGTGCAACGGAAAGCCAGTTGCACCGGGGGTATGATGTATGATTTGGAAACTTAGGCCAGCTCGGCGGTATCCAGGGCGATCATCAGCTCCTCGTTGGTGGGGATGAGCAGCACCTTGACAGGGGAGTCGGGGGTGGAGACCACGGTCTCCTTGCCCCGGACGTTGTTGGCCTCGGGGTCCATGTGAATGCCCATGAACTCCAGGCCGGAGGCGATGGACATACGCTCGGCAGCGGAGTTCTCGCCCACGCCGGCGGTGAAGATCACGGCATCCACGCCGCCCATAGCGGCGGCATAAGCGCCGATGTACTTCTTCACGGAGTAGCAGAACATATCCAGAGCCAGAGCGGCACGCTCATTGCCCTGCTCGGCAGCGGCGGTGAGGTCACGGAAGTCGGAGGACACGCCGGACACACCCAGCACACCGGACTTCTTGTTGAGCACGTTCATCATCTCTGCCATGCTCATGTTGTGCTTGTTCATCAGGTACTCCAGGATACCGGCGTCCAGGTCGCCGGAGCGGGTGCCCATGGGAACGCCGGCCAGGGGAGTAAAGCCCATGGTGGTGTCCACGCTCTTGCCGCCGTCGATGGCGGTGATGGAGGAGCCGTTGCCCAGGTGGCAGGAGATGAGCTTCAGCTCTTCCAGGGGCTTGCCCAGCATGGCGGCGGCCCGCTGAGCCACATACTTGTGGCTGGTGCCATGGAAGCCGTAGCGGCGCACTTTGTCCTGCTCATAGTACTCGTAGGGCAGAGCATAGGTGTAGGCCTTGGCGGGCATGGTCTGGTGGAAGGCGGTGTCGAACACGCCCACCTGGGGCACGTCCTTGCCCATGACGGCCTCGCAGGCCTTGATGCCGGTGATGTTGGCGGGGTTGTGCAGGGGGGCCAGGGGGATGCACTCCTCCAGGGC
>CALWXF010000008.1 GCA_944385445.1 uncultured Oscillospiraceae bacterium | reverse complement strand
TCTATTCCGCTCTGCACGCTTTATGACAGAACCCGGCCTACACATAATCCATACACCGGGTTTCTCGACAGGCTGAAATGAGGACCTATTCCAATGAATAGGTCCTCATTTTTGTCCATTTTCTGAAATGAAAGAATATTTTCATTCATTTTCATAGTGAAAATATAACCGACACTTTACAGGGGTTTGCTATTGTTCTTTACAAAAGGCCGATAGAATACGGGTTGTATGCAAGAGGCATCACAAAACCAAATCCAGGAGGAAGGATTTTTATGTCAACCAACCCCAATCAATCTGCCACTCAGGCACAAAAGCTGATGGTATTTGTGCTCACCATGGCCCTGTACGGCCTGGCCACCCTGTTCACTGAGCTGATTCCCAAGTTTCAGGTGGGAATCGTGGAGTTCTCTGTGGAGTACTTCCTGTTCATCCCCCTGACTCTGGGCATGCTCTTCGACCCCATGTCTGCGGCTCTGGGCGCCGCCACCGGTGAGCTGGTATTCAGTGAGATCATGCTGGGCCAGTTTGGCGGCCTGGGCGAGCTGGAGAAGTTCGTCACCGTCACCATCGGCGTGTACATCGCCGGACGTCTGGTGCGTGACCCCCGCAACACCAAAATGGTGGGCATCGCCGCCTTCTCCGGCGTGGTCATTCAGCAGCTATTGGGCACCATCGTGGACATTTTGAAGGTGCAGTTTGCTGTGTCCGACTTCGAGGCCGTGGAAGGCCTGCCGGAAAGTGTGTTCTTCACCGAAGGCTTTGCCTGCCTCAACGACGTGCTCTTCTCCGGCATTCTCTTCTGCCTGCTGCCCACCCTGTTCCTTGTTCCCAAGCTGTACAGCAAGATCGAGCCCCTGCTGGGCATGCAGCCCCGCACCGACAAGACCTGGCTGGGCAAGATCAGCTGGAAGGTGATCGTGGGCTCTGTGGCTGCCTTCTGTGTGGCCATTGTGGCCGAGATGCTGGCCGAGAGCGGCACCGCTCTGGTGGAGTGGGAGGCCGACTGGGCCGAGAGCTCCAGTGCCATGGCCGTGGGCATGGTGGTGGCCGCTGTGGTAGCGGTGCTGGCGGTGCTGGTGATGCGCACCCGCTCCTCCAAAGGCGCCACTGCCCAGGGAGTGTAATCCATGGCCAACATCATCGAGCTTCGCAACCTGACCTATTCCTACCCCGGGGCCCAGGCCCCCACCCTGAAGGACATCTCCGTGGATATTGAGCAAGGGGACTTTCTCGCAATCGTTGGCAACAACGGTTGCGGGAAGTCTACCTTTTGCAAGACCCTCAACGGCCTGATTCCCCATTTCATCACCGGGGAGTTCTCCGGCTCGGTGCGGGCCTGTGGTCTGAACACCCTGGAGTCTGACATCGGGACCCTGGCCCAGAAGGTGGGGTATGTGTACCAGGACTTTGAAAATCAGATCGTCCGCCCCACAGTGCTGGACGATGCCTCCTACGCCTGCCTCAACTACGCCCTGCCCAACTACCTGGACCGGGGCCGCAAGGCCCTGGAGCAGTGCGGCCTCCAAGGCAAGGAACAGGATTTCATCTGGCAGCTGTCCGGAGGCCAGACCCACCTGCTGGCCCTGGCCGGGGCTGTGTCTCTGGAGCCGGAGGTGCTGATTTTGGACGAGCCCATCGCCCAGCTGGACCCCATGCATGCCGACAAGATCTACGGGGTGCTTCGGGAGCTCAACGAGAAACACGGCAAAACCATCATCGTCATCGAGCACCACACCGAGTACATCGCCGACTACTGCAAGCATGTGATGCTGCTCAAAGATGGACAGGTACAGTGGACCCTGCCCACCCGCCAGGCCCTGTGCCGGGTGGAGGAGCTGCAAAGCTGCAACATCTTCCCGCCCCAGGTGACCATGGCCGCCCACCGCCTCCAGCGCAGCGGGGCCCTCTCTCCCACCGCCCCGCTGCCCACCACGGTGGAGGAGGGCAAGGCGGTGTTTGCCGCCAAGCCAGAGCCCGTGCCCTTCCCCTTCGTCCCCGCCCCCTGTATGGGGGGCCCGGCGGTGGAGTTCTCCCATGTGGAAGTGTCCTACCGCACCGTGAAGGGAGCGCCCCACCAGGTGTACCGGGACCTGAACCTCACCATCCACAAGGGGGACAAAATCGCCCTCATCGGCTCCAACGGGGCGGGAAAATCCACCCTCATGAAGCTGATGGTGGGACTTTTGAAGCCCTCCCAGGGGGACATCCGCCTCAACGGTCGGTCCATCCGCTCGGTGAAGGCGGAGGCGTTGTCCCGCCAGGTGTCCATGGTGTACCAAAACCCCGAGGACATGTTCATCAAAGACTCCATCGGCAAGGACATCGCCTACGCCATGGAGGTGCGGGGTCTGGCCGACACTCAGCAGCGCACCCAGGCCCTGCTGAAGCGGTTCCACCTGGAGGCGCTGAAGGACCGGGACGGGCGGCTGCTCTCCGGGGGCCAGATGCGCCGGGCCAGCCTGGCCATTGGCATCGCCCTGAACCCGGAGATTCTCCTGCTGGATGAGCCCACCGCCAACCTGGACATCGCCACCCGCAAGGAGATCATGCGCACCCTGGACGACGTGAAGGCTACCACCGAGACGGTGGTCATCGCCACCCACGACATGCAGCTGGTGTGCGAGTGGGCCCAGCGTATCATTGTTCTCTGCCAGGGCCAGGTGGTGGCCGACGGCCCCCGGGACCAGGTGTTTGGCAACCACAAGGTAGTCCAGCAGGTGGGCATCCGTCCCCCGGAAATTTTCTCCATGGGCCAGGCCCTGGCCCCCCATGCCCTGTGCTATACCATCGACGAATTTTTGGAGCACTTTACCGGAAGGAGTGATACCTGTGCGTGTGGCGGAAAAGCTGTCTGACAACCTTCTGGACAAGCTGTCCATGGACTTTCTCCGCAACCAGGTGCTGAAAAATGCCTACGGCAACAATGACACCGTCATCGCCGGGATGGACCCCCGGATGCTGCTGGTGTGGTACCTGTTTTTCGGGCTGGTGCCCTGGTTTGTCAACGACATTCCCTTTTTGATCGGCTGCTTTGTGCTGGTGGCCGTGACCACCAAGCTGGCCCGGGTAGCGGGGCTGGTGCTCTTTCTCTTCGTGCTGGGGGTGTTCTCCCAGACCGGGTATCTGCTGCTGGTGACCCTGCTGTTCGGCGGGGACGCCTCCGCCATCCAGCCTCTGCTGGTGCTGACGCTGAAAGTGGCCACCGTGTCCCTGGCCTCGGTGACCATCTTCTCCGGCCTGGACCCCGACCGGCTGGCCAACGGCCTGATGTGGTACGGCTGCCCCGAGCGGCTGTCCTTTTCCATCTCCTACGCCTACCGGATGCTCCCCCTGCTCATGGAGGAGTTCCAAAATGTGCTCCTGTCCTACCGCCTGCGGGGCAATCCCCCCGCCCATGACACCCTGGTGGGCAAGGTGCGCTACCTCATCTATGAGATCAAAATCATCATCCATGCCTTTTATCCCCTGATGCTCAACACCGCCAAGCGCTCCCGCACCACCGTGGAGGTATTGGAGCTCAAGGGCTACCGCTATGCCGCCGTCAACAAGGACGTGAAGAAGATGAAGCTGGCCTCCTTGAAGGTGGGCAACGACGATCTGCTCTTTCTCTCCCTCTCCTTTTTGTGGGTGGCCATCACCATTTTGGTCTCCACCCTGCTGTGAGACCCGGGAGGAATCACCATGTATGTAGACTTTCACACCCACGGGAAGCTGGCCAAGTACCTGCCCTTTTCCGTACCCTATACCAACTGGCTGCTCACCCAGGCCCGACAGTCCGGCCTGGACGCCATCTGCCTCACCGAACACTTCAACACCCAGCAGTTTGACCTTCTCTACCGCTGCATCGCCACCCACGGCACCCCCCAGGGGGACTGCTATGTGTGGGACGGGCTGAAGGTGTTCCCCGGTATGGAGACCGACATCGCCGAGGGGGGGCACATCCTGTCCCTGGGCCCCATGGAGGCCATTCTGGAGCTGAACCAGAGCCTGGAGCCCTACAAGGCCAAGGGCCACTTTCTCCCCTTTGAAAAGCTCATGGACCTGTTTGACCAGTACCCGGTGCTGGTGGGGGGCGGCCATCCCTTCCGGGAGGGGGGCTACATCCCCCAGCTGCCCCCTGAGCAGCTCGCCCGCCTGGACTTTCTCGACCTCAACGGCAAGGACATCGCCCAGGACCGGGCCCGCACCGAGGCCCGCACCTACACCCTGGGCCAGCAGCTCCAGCGCCCGGTGGTGGCGGGCAGCGATACCCACCAGGCGGTGCAGTACGGCTGCATCCGCACCCACTTTGAAGCGGATTTTGACACCTTCGCCCAGCTGAAAGAGGAGATGGACGGGGGCCGCTACACCATCTGTGTCCACGACGAGGCCGCCTTCAAGGTCTCCACCGCCACCCTGCTCAAGCGGGCCCTGAAAGAGATCCACGCCCTGGGGGGCGACTATGTGTCCATTCTCCTCCAGACCGGGGACCAGGAGTCCCCCGCCGTGCTGGCCGCCAAGGGGGCCTGACCCATTCCAAAAAGGAGACGTTCTCATGTGCCTGACCTTTCCCGTCACCCCGGATAAATTCACCGCCCATGAGCAGGTGATTCTGGACTACATCTCCAAGCATCGGGACGACTTTTTGTGCCTGTCCATTGGGGAGCTGTCTCAACAGCTCCGCATCTCGGAGGCCACCCTGTCCCGCTTCGCCCGCCATGTGGGGTGCACCGACTTCAAGCATCTCAAGCGGGTGGTGATGGCCCAGGGGGGCAAGTCCGGCGCCGCCCGCAAGCTATCCCACACCCTGGAGACGGGCAGCGGGGACCTGTTGCAATACTGGATGGAACAGCAGCACTACCACTTGCAAAAGACCCTGGAGTTGCTGGAGCCGGGGGAATTTCACCGGGCGGCGGAGGCCCTGGCCGGGGCTGGCCGGGTGTTCCTCTTTGCCAAGAACGCCTCCCGGGCCCCTGCCCAGCTACTGGAGTTCCGGCTGCGGCGGCTGGGGCTGGACGTGCACCGCATCGCCCACGGGGGCAGTGAGCTGCTGGAGGATGTGGCGACCCTGGGCCCCGGGGACCTGGTGGTTCTCTTTGGCTTCTCCAAACTCTCCCCGGAGGGGCAGCTCCTGCTGTCCTGCCAGGAGGAGGGTGGATATAAGACCCTGCTGTTCACAGGAAAAACCTACTACCACCTGCCCCATCCCCCCACCATCCAACTGCTGGTGTACCGGGGGGAAGACCACGAGTACCACGCCATGTCCGCCCCAGTGGCGGTGGTGGACGCTCTGGTGTTGGCGGTGTCCCGCCACATGGGGGAGGTCGCCGTGTCCCACCTGGAGCGCATTCATCAACTGAAAAGCCGCTACGGCGGATAAACCACCCCCTGGATGGCCCCCCATCCAGGGGGCTTTGTTCTGTTCGGGACAGAAATTTTCTGCTACAATGACACAGAGAATACACATCCCCCGGGTATCCTGAGGATGAGAGGAGGCGGTATCATGGAGACCCGTATTTTGATTGCAGAGGATGAGCCCCGTCTGCGGGAGGTCCTGTGTGACTACTTTGCCAGCAAGGGCGTCCGCCCCATCCAGGCGGAAAACGGGGCGCAGGCTCTGGAATTGGCCCAACAGGAGGAATTTGACGCCGTTTTGCTGGACATTATGATGCCCCAGCTGGACGGGCGCAGCGTGTGCCGGGCTTTGCGGCGCACCCAGGACGTGCCCATTCTCTTTCTCACCGCCCTGTCCGACGAGGAGGACACCCTGCTGGGCTACGAGCTGGGGGCGGACGACTACATCACCAAGCCCTTCCACCTGTCGGTGGTATACGCCAAAACCATGGCCCTCATCCGCCGCAGCCGGGGCAGCGTGCGAGCCGGGGACCGGATGGAGCTGGACGGGCTGGCCCTGTCCCTGTCCGCCCAGAAGGTGTACCTGGAGGGGGAGGAAATTCCCCTCACCCCCAAGGAGTACGCCCTGCTCCACTGTCTCATGGCCCACCGGGGCCAGGTTTTGAGCCGGGAGCAGCTGCTGCGCCACGGCTGGGGCTACGACTACCAGGGGGACGACCGGGCGGTGGACACTCACATCCGCCGCCTGCGGGAGAAATTGGGCCCCTGGGCCAGCCACATCCGCACCGTCATCAAGGCGGGCTACCGATTGGAGGGGTGACCATGACAGACACCAAAAAACGCCGTCGCCGTGCCCGGTCCACCCTCACCGGGCTTCTCTGCCTGGCGGTGCTGGCGCCTTGGCTTCTCTGCATGGGGTTGCTCACCGCAGCCGTGGCTCAGGGGGAGGGCAACGCCCTGGCCATCCGGTACGGTGACCAGGCCCGGCAGCAGGCCATCCAGTCCTCCCTGCCCTGGGGCCAGGTGGATGGGTGGGGGTGGAGCGCCCGCTACTTTCTGGGGGCCTCCGGCCTCTTCGATGCCATGGGCAACCCCCTGGGGGGCAGCTGGCAGGACTTTCTTGCCCTGGAGTATCTCACCCAGGAGGAATATGAGGCGGAGGTGGAGACCTCGGGCCGCTATGCCCGGGCCATCCTGGACCGGTCCTGTCTCACCGAGGGGACACAGAGGGACATGGAGTCAGGCTATTTTGACTTGAACCGCAAGCCCCTGCGCCTGGAGGGGGTCTTGGAGGATGCCATCTTCACCCCCCGCACCATTTCCTTCTGGTCCACAGGGGCTCAGAACCCCACCTGGGTCCAAATCTACAACGATCCCACGGCCATCCACCCACAGGCGCATACCGTCACCCTCTACGCCACCCGGTATCACGCCTGCTGCCCCCCGGAACATACCCCCCTCACCTACCGTGGGACCCGGTATGACAGCCTGTCCCAGCTGGTGGAGACCCTGGGCCCCGACCTGCTGAACGCTGATGCCCCGGTGCAGCTGTGGAGCTGGCCCAACCTGCTGGTGGGCACCGCAGTCTCCACGGACCAGGGCATTCTGGTGTGCGGGGTGTGGGCAGATATGTGGCCCCTGGTCTGGGAACGCCTGTGGTGGGTATACCTGCTCACCCTGGGCCTGTGCGTGCTGCTCATTGTGGAGCTGCGGCGGGTGCTGATTCGTGAGCTGCTCTCCCCCATCCAGCAGCTGTCCCAGGCCCTGGACACCCGGCAGAAGTGGCTGCTGCTGCGCCCCAGCCAGGCGTGCCGCTGGCAGGAGGGCCACAAACTCCAAGCGCAGTTCCAGGCCCACGGGGCGGAATATCGGGAGCAGAAGGACGAGATCCAGCGGCTCAACCAGGCCCTCACCTACGCCAAGGCCGCCGAGGAGCACCGCCGCACCTTCACCAGTCACATGGCCCACGAGCTGAAAACCCCCTTGGCGGTGATTCACAGCTACGCCCAGGGGCTGCAAGAGCACATCGCCGAGGACAAGCGGGAGAAGTACCTGGCCACCATTTGCAGCGAGGCGGAGCGGATGAACGGCATGGTGCTGGAGCTGTTGGACCTGTCCCGGCTGGAGGCGGGGCGGGTAAAGCTGCGCCGGGAGACGTTCTCCCTGTCCGATCTCACCCGCTCCACCCTGGAAAAGCTGGCTCCATCTCTGGAGGCCAAGGGGCTGCGGCTGTCCACCGCTCTGGAGGACCCCTCCCCCGTCCTGGCCGACCGGGGCCGTATGGCCCAGGTGGTGGAAAATCTGCTCACCAACGCTGTCAAATACACCCCCGCCGGGGGAAACATCCAGGTGGAGGTGGCTCAGACCCGCCGCCACACCACCCTGCGGGTGGCAAACGACTGCCCGCCCATCTCCCAGGAGGAGCTGGACCAGCTCTTTGAGCCCTTCTATCGCCGGGAGGACGCCGCCCCCGGGGAGGGCACCGGGCTGGGGCTGGCCATCGTGGGGCACATCATGCAGCTCCACGGGGGGCGCTGTGAGGCCAGCGCCACCCCCAGCGGGGTACAATTTACGGTGACGCTATGACCGCACTCAAAGACAGGAGGAGGAATCCAGCCCACTGGCCGGATTCCTCCTCCTTTATAGCGTGATTTTCACCTGTTCCCCCTCATGGCCCTCCACCTCCACCAAGGTCCACTTGGGGTGGCGGCGGCGGAACCGGTGCAGCTCTTTGACAAATACCATCAGCTGCTTCCGGCTCACATGGGTCCCGTGTTTCTCCAGACCCCAGCACAGCAGCCCCGCCGTCAGGCCATTGAACACCAGCCGGGTGGGAATGGGGAGGTTGAGATGGGTGTCCTTGTCTCTGACGATGATGCGCATGGGCTCACTCCACGAAAATGCGCACGATGTCCCCCTCGGCGGACTCCACTTCCACCAGGTTGCCCACCGAGCCGCAGCGCACCAGCTCCAAAATCTTACCCAGGTCAATGCCCTTCAATGCGTCGGTTCCGGTGAACTGGGACACGTCCATACCCATATCCAAGGCCACTTCCACCAGGCCCAGGGGCAAATTCACCCGCACCTTGTCCCCCTCGGCAGAGTCCACCACAATGCGCAGCACCATGTCCTTCAAGTCCTTGCGCTGCTCGGCGGGCAGCACCCGCACAGCAGGGGCTTCCGGTTCGGCCTTGCCGGACAGCAGCTCGTCCACGCTCACCCCCAGAATCTGGGCCAGCTGGGGCAGCAGGGTAATGTCCGGGCAGGTCTGGTCGTTCTCCCACTTGCTCACCGCCTGAGGGGTCACCCCCAGCTGCTGGGCCAGTTCGTCCTGTTTCAGCCCCTTGTCCCGGCGCAGGGCGGCAATTCTCTTTCCCAATGTGGTCTCCATATCCATCGCTCCTTTTCGGTTTCTACCCTTACCTTACCCTCCCAACCCGGAAAACGGAAGGGCTTATCCGTTGAGTGGCCCCCCATTCGCTCAACCAAACGGGGATTATCCCCTCAACCACCGGTTGACTGGGCGGAAATCAGCGTAAAAACGGGCTGCGTACCTCATGGCCGCAGCCCGTTTGCGTTCTCTGTTATCGCATCTTTTTCAGAAGTGCCACCACCCGGCGCTGTATCGGGGTCTGCTCCCGGCGGGGATAGGAGCGCTCATACCACCACTGGAGATCCCGGGCCTCCTCCCCCGTCAGGTCCTTGAGGTAGGGCATCACCACCCCGTGCACCGCCACAAACATCCAGTACACCGTGGGGTTGCGCTTGTGCTCCAGGGGCTGGTGGAAGATGTACTCCACCGCCTCCCGCCGCACTGTCTCCGGCATCTGGGCCAGGGCCGCCTCCACCTGCTGGGCAAACTGCTGGTGAAAGGAGTTGGGGGACGGGCCGCCGATGAGGCCGTAGGCCCCCTGGAAGGGCCGCTTCTGGTTCTGGGGCAAGGCCGCCTGCTCCAAGTATTCCCGGTACACTCTGAGTAATTCTTCCATGGTCTTCTCCCGCCAATTCCCTGGCCATCGGGTATTTTCTTTCATTGTAGCCGCTGACCTCCCCCCTGTCAACGGCGGAATATTTCCAAGGCGTAAACAAATTGTAACCATTCTTAACCCCTCTGTTGTTGCTCCAGGGCTTTTCCACCGATATAATACCAATATCCAAACAAAGGAGGTATTTGTATGCGTCGGACTCTGCTGTGTACCCTCTGCGTGCTCATGTGCATGGCGCTGTCCGCCTGTACTGCCGCCCCCTCTGCGCAGCCCACCCCGGCCTCCACCCGCACCCCCAGCCAGGCCCTGATGGGCACCTGTACCCCCGATCCCGCCGAGGCCGACACCCTGCCCGACGTGTCCCGGGACATCCCCGCCTACCAGCCTGATGTGGAGACCCCCCTGTCCTACGAGTACAACGGCGCCGTTCAAACCATCGACGGGCTGCGCCATTACAGCGTCCAGGGCTACTCCATCGTCTATGACCCCAACCTCTTCACCCGCCAGGGGTGGGAGAACGGGGACTCCTATTGGGCCAGCCAGGGCAACTCCCTGTCTGTGAGCCGCCTCAACGGCATGGATGCCGTCACCCTCCGCCAAGGCCTCATCCTCCAGGAGGAGATTCCCGACCTGGGCCAGCAGACCCAGGTGGGCAGCGAGAAGTACACCGCCCATACCCTGGTGGTCAGTCCCCAGGACGGCATCTACCGCCAGTTCTGGATTCTGGAGCTGGGAGCCAACTCCTCCCTGCTGGTGGAACAGTCCTACGTCATGGAGGACCCCGACACCGCCCAATTCCAGGCCATCCAGAAGGCCATGCTGGACACCCTGACCTTAGAATAATTCTCACCAAATCCCGGCGGCTGCACATAGGTTGCAGCCGCCGGATTTTTCACGGGAAAATCCCTTGCATTTGGCACATCCTATGGTATACTCATCCATGCACTTATTTTTCCAGAAAGGAGTCTGGAGAATGAACTACGAATTGCTGTTGGAAGGCTGGTGTGAGCTGGGCCTGGGACTGCTCCACTCGGGGGCGGAGATCTACCGGGTGGAGGACACCCTCCACCGTCTGGCCCGGGCCTACCACCTCACCTGTGAGGTGTTCGCCATTCCCAACTGTCTCATGGTCTCGGTCACTGACCCGGAGGGCCGGGTCCACACCCGAATGCGTCAGGCCACGGTGTCGGGCACCGACATCGAGGGCATTGAGCGCTACAACGCCCTGTCCCGCCGCCTGTGCGCCAACCCGCCCCAGGACCCCCAGGATTTCCTGTTGGCGGTGCGGCAGACCGCTGCCTCCATCCGCCGTTACCCCGCCCACTACCAGCTGGTGGGCTATTTTGTGGGCTCTCTGTTCTTCTCCCTGTTCTTCTCGGGAGGCTGGCTGGAGTCCCTGGTGGCCGCCCTGTCCGGCCTGCTGTGCGGCATGTGCATGCTGGCCCTCAACCGCACCCGCTCCAACTTCTTCATCAACACCATGGCCAGCGGCTTTGTGCTGGCGCTGGTGGTGTATGTGGCTCTGGGACTGGGACTGCCCATCAACCCCGGCACCGCGGTGGTGGGCTCCATCATGGTGCTGGTGCCCGGCCTGGTGTTCACCAACTTCATGAGCAACCTGCTCACCGGGGACATTGTCTCCGGCCTGTCCACCTTCACCCGGGCGGTGCTCACCGCCGGGGCCATCGCCCTGGGCACCGGCGCCGCCATGGCCCTGTGTCAGAACCTCTTCCCCAACTCCAACCCCCTCACCGCTGTGGCGGTCTACTCCCCCCTGGGGTATTGCTTCTTCGCCTTTATGGGGTGTTTGGGCTTCTGCCTACTCTACAACGTCCGGGGCATAGGCTCCTTTTTGTGCTGCCTGGGCGGCGCTCTGGGCTGGGCGGTGTACCTGCCGGTGATGTGGCTGACGGACAACAACGTGTTTATCTCCAACCTGGCCGCCTCGGTGGGGGTGGCCATCTACGCCGAGATCATGGCCCGGCTGCGCAAATGCCCCACCATCTCCTACCTGGTGGTGTCCTATTTCCCCCTGGTCCCCGGCTTCACCGTGTACCAGGCGGTGGACTACGGCATCCGGGGAGAATCCCAGCTGTTTCTGGAGACCATGATCCGCACCTTTGGCATCTCCGGCTGCATCGCCCTGGGCACCCTGCTGGTGTCCACCGCCGTGCGCATGTACTGTACCCGAAAGGAGAAACCCCATCTATGAGCCGCTACCAAACCGTCCTGTTGGACGCCGATATGACCCTGATGGACTTCCACCGCTCGGAGCGGGAGGCCCTGCGGGAGGTCTTCACCCGCCGGGGCTACGCCTTTGGGCCCGAGGAGGAGGCCCTGTACCAGAAGATCAACAACGCCCTGTGGGACGCCTTCGCCCGGGGTGAGATCGACCAGGACTTTCTGGGGGTGGAGCGGTTTGCCGCCTTCATGCGGGTGCGGGGCGGAAATCATGACCCCCGGGCCTGGAACTGGGAGTTTGTCAACACCGTGGGCAAGGGGGCCTATCTGCTCCCCGGTGCCTGGGCGTTCTGCGAGAAGCTCCGCTCCATGGGCCTGACCTTGGCCATCGCCACCAACGGAATGCCGGCGGCCCAGCGGGGCCGCTATGAGGGCACCCACCTCAATACCCTCATCCCCAACCTGTTCATCTCCATGGAGCTGGGGGTGCAAAAGCCCATGCCCGGCTTCTTCGACAAGGTCTGTGACGCTCTGTCCATCACCGACCGCTCCACCGTGGTCATGGTGGGTGATGGGCTGGGCAGCGACATTTTGGGGGGCAATCGGGCCGGTATTGACACCATCTGGTATAACCCCCAGCACCAGCCCCTCACCGGACCCGCTCGCCCCACCTACACCGCCGCCTCCTACGACGATATCATCCACATTTTGGAATGACTGAACCCCGAATCTTTGACACATTTTTGCCAAATTTAAAACTCTTATAATACTTTGTTACCGCTTTGTAGTTGACCCCCCCTGTACCCCCGTGATATCATGAGTTGAACTTAGCGGAAAACAAGGAGATCTCGAATGATGAGAAAGAAAACCCGTGGATTTTATCATATATTGGCGGCAGTCTGTCTGATCTCTCTGCTGTCCGGCTGCGGCCGTTCCACTGCAGAGCATACGCAAGCCCCTGCCTCCAACACCCCCACCCAGACCCAGCGCCCGGCGGCCATTACCGCCGCACCCACCCCGGTACCTACCGCCACGCCCGCACCTACCCAGGCGCCCTCTGCCCGGCCCACCACTGCACCCACCCCGGCGCCCACACCCAAGCCCAACCACAACGTCTACAATGGCTCCTACACCCTGGGCACCTTCGTACCCGAGAGCGCCCAGGTGGATGACAGCTGGTTTTCTACCGCCGCCTTCCTGGGGGACTCCCGCACCGAGGGTCTCCAGGCCTACAGCGGGCTGAAATACGGCGATTTCTTCTACTCCCGGGGTATGAACGTGTTCCGGGTGGACGATGATAACTATAAAGTCGTGACCATTGGCGGACAGAAGTACACCATTTTGGATGCTCTGGCCCGGAAGCAGTACCAGAGCGTGTACATCATGATGGGCATCAATGAGCTGGGCTATCCGGCAGCCAGCTTCCGCTCGGGGCTGTCCAAGCTGCTGCAGCGGGTCAACGAGATCCAGCCCAACGCCGTCATCTACCTCCAAACCCTGCCCCCGGTGAACGAAGAGGTGGCCCAGAAAAACAAGCTGGACCCCTCCATCAACAACACCAATGTGGCAACCTTCAACCAGATCATCAAAGAGCTGGCCGCCCAGTACAAGGTGGCGCTGATCGACACCGGGTCGGTGTACCGGGACCAAAACGGCTCCCTGCCTGCGAACCTGGCCTCCGACGGCGTGCATTTTGTCCCCAGCGCCTACCGCCGGTGGGTGGACTACATGGCCAGCCACACCCTGAGCTTCCAGAGCTTTGACGCCAGTCGGAAGTAATCTCTGTTTTTAAACCATATAGAGGAAGTGTATGAGAAATGAAAAAGAAATTGGTACTTCTCTTTGCCGCCCTGTTGGCGGTGGGCCTGATGGGCTGCTCCTCCAACAGCCCCAAATCCTCCGCCGGCTACACGGTGGATGACGCCCAGGTGCTGCTGGATGCCGGGGTGTTTAACGGTGAGATGGGCAAGATCGAGCTGGACACCGTGGCCATGCTCTACGACATAGACCGGGACACCATTCAGGATGGTGTGAGCTACCTGGCCTCCGACACCTCGGTGAGCGCCGACGAGCTGACCATCCTCATCCTCACCGACGAGGAGGCCGCCAAGACCGCCGAGACCGCCTGTGAGAAGCGGCTGGACAGCCAGCTGAACACCGCCAAGAACTACACCCCCGCCGCTGTGCCCCGCCTGGAGGGCGCTGTGATTCGCCGCCAGGGCAACACCGTGCTCCTGGCTGTGGGTGACCCCTCCAAGCTGCCCAGCGTGGTGGACCAGCTGGGGAACTGAGGACATGAAAAAGGATGCTCGCAAAAACGAGCATCCTTTTTTGCTGTTCAAATGAATCATTATGGTGTGCTGCAAGCTCCAAAGGTCCCCTGTGTAAGGGGAGCTGGCAGCCCATAGGGCTGACTGAGGGGTTGACTCCCACCACGCAGCAGACAATCCCTCCGACCCGGCTTGCGCCGGGCCACCTCCCTTTACACAAGGGAGGCTTTAGGGCCTGGCAAAACCTCCAGTTCCCGCATTCTTCATTCACCTGGTTTGTCCGTCTCCCCGGACAATGTACTTATAGGTGCACAGCTCGCCCAGCCCCATGGGTCCACGGGCGTGGAGGCGCTGGGTGGAAATGCCCATCTCACAGCCCAAACCGAACTGGCCCCCGTCGGTGAATCGGGTGGAGGCGTTCCAGTACACCGAGGAGCTGTCCACCTGGGTGGTGAAGGCCCGAGCGGCGTCCTCGTCGGCGGTGATGATGGCCTCGCTGTGGCCGGTGGAGTGGGCGTTGATGTGGTCGATGGCCTCGCTGAGGCTATCCACCACCCCCACGGCCAGGATGTAGTCCAGAAACTCCGTGTCGAAGTCCTGCTCCCCCGCCGGAGTGCCGGGGATGATGGCTGCGGCCCGAGGGTCCAGCCGCAGCTGCACCGGGTTGGCCTGCCGCCCTTTTACCAGTCTTTCATAGACCATGGGCAGAAACTCCTCTGCCACATCGGCGTGCACCAGGCACACCTCACAGGCGTTGCACACCGAAGGCCGGGAACACTTGGCATTCTCCAAAATGTCCAGGGCCATGTTCAAGTCGGCCGCTTTATCCACATACACATGGCAGATGCCGGTGCCCGTCTGGATGACGGGGACGGTGGCCTGCTCCACACAGGCCCGGATGAGCCCCGCTCCCCCCCGGGGGATGAGCAGGTCCACCAGGCCGTTGGCCTGCATCAGCTCCGTGGACGAAGCCCGGGTGGTGTCCTCCACCAGCACCACGCTGTCCCCGGGCAGCCCCGCCTCCTCCAGGCCAGCTTGCAGAGCCGAGACAATGGCGGCGGCGGACTGGTGGGCCTCCTTGCCGCAGCGCAGCACACAGGCGGACCCGGCCTTGAGGGCCAGGGCGGCGGCGTCCGAGGTGACGTTGGGGCGGCTCTCATAGATGATGGCGATGACCCCCATGGGGCTGGCGGTCTTTTCAATGACCAGCCCGTTGGGCCGCTCTTCACCCCGCAGCACCTGCCCCACCGGGTCGGGCAGCTGGGCCACTTCCCGGATTCCCTGGGCCATGTCCTGGATGCGCTGGTGGGTGAGCAGCAGGCGGTCCAGCATCACCGGGGCGATGGTGCCCTTGGCCCGCTCCATGTCCTGGGCGTTGGCGGCCAGAATGTCATCCACATGGGCCTCCAGCTCATCTGCCATACACAGCAGAGCCTGGTTTTTCTCCTCTGTGGTGGCCCTTGCCACCTGTTTTTTTGCCGCTTTGGCGCGGCGCAGCAATTCCTGGGTGGTCATAGATGTTCCTCCTTTTTGGCACAGAATCGGGTGCCCATGGGCTTTCCCTCCACCAGGTCGTACAGCAGCTCCGGGTGCTCCCCGTGGGAGATGACCATGTCGCAGCCCTGCTCCATGACCATCTGGGCGGCCCGCAGCTTGGTGGCCATGCCGCCGGTGCCCAGAGAGGTGCCTGCCCCTCCGGCCAGGGCCATTATTTCCGGGGAAATATGGTCTACCCGGTCGATGAGTCGGGCATTGGGGTCTTTGTGGGGGTCGGCGGTGTACAGCCCCTGGATATCGCTGAGCAGCACCAGCACGTCCGCATGGACGCAGCAGGCCACCACGGCCCCCAGGGTGTCGTTGTCACCCACCTTGATCTCGGCGGTGGCTACGGTGTCATTTTCGTTGATGACGGGGAGCACCCCCAGCTCCAGCAGCCGCTCCAGGGTGTTCTGGAAATTCTCACACCGGTCCGGGTGGTCGATGTCCTCTCCGGTGAGGAGGATCTGGGCCACGGTGTGGTTGTACATGGCAAAGAGCCGGTCGTAGGTGTACATCAGCTCACACTGGCCCACCGCAGCGGCGGCCTGCTTGGTGGGCATGTCCTGGGGCTTGCCGGGCAGGTTAAGCTTGCCCACCCCCATGCCGATGGCGCCGGAGGAGACCAAAATGGTCTCGTGTCCCGCATTTTTCAAGTCAGACAGCACCTTCACCAGCTGCTCCACATGGCGGATGTTCAACAGGCCCGTGGGGTGTGCCAGGGTGGAGGTGCCGATTTTCACCACAATTCTCATAACATGTCCTCTCGCTTTAGTGTGTTAGATTGGAGTTATCATACCACGGGGGGAAAAAAAAAGAAAGCCCTATTTCAGGGCTTTAGGGCCACAGGTCATAGGCCCTGTACTTCTTTTCTGTTTTCTTTCACGCCCTTGCAAGGACGCGCTCCGCTGGGGTCCATTTTGAGTGGCCAAAATGGACAAAAAGCCACAAAAGGGGCTCACGCCCCTTTTGAAACCCCAAATGTTTTTATTTATCTTGTGCAGTAGGGCCCAAGTCGGCCCTGGTTCTGGAAAGGTCACATAGATAGCACCACACTTCTCTAGCCCATGCTAACTCCGCTGACAACTTCCACTTCTATCTCCAGGGCCTCAAGTCCGGGTGCTGTGCAGCCGGTTCCCGGCCGCCGTCGGCCGGGTGCACCAGAAGAAGGGCCGAAATCAAGAGAAACCAGCATTCACCCAGCAGCAACCGGGCTAAAAAGCGTGTTTCATTTTCTGGTATGGCAAAAGCCTTTCGGCCCGATCTGAAAACACCGCAGCTTCTCGCTGTACCGCGGGGAGGATTCCACAAGGAGGGGAAAGGCCCCTCCTTTGGCGATTCTTTCGTCCATTTCTCATCGTGGAGAAATGGACCCCAGCGGAGCGCGTCTCCCCTTCGCCAAGGGGACGCGGCAAATGAAGCTCAAAAAGGCGGGGTTCGGCATGTCAATAACGCCGAACCACCGCCACCACCCGGCCCAGAATGGAGCACCCCTCCCCATCAATGGGCTGGTACTCCCCGCTGGAGTTCTCCGGGTACAGCCACACATGGCCGTTTTCCCGGCGGAAGGTCTTCACCGTGGCCTCGTCCTCAAACAGAGCCACCACAATGTCCCCGGGATTGACATCCCGCTGCTGGTGCACCACCACCAGGTCCCCGGGGAGAATCCCAGCCTCAATCATGGACTCTCCCCGCACCCGCAGGGCAAAGTGCTCCCCCACCCGGCCCCCGGTGTCGAAGGTCAGGTAGTCTTCAATGCACTCCTCGGCCAGAATGGGGCTTCCGGCGGCCACCGAGCCCACCAGTGGCACCTGGTCCCGGCGGTTGTGGCAGCCGTCGGTGATGGTGATGGCCCGGGTCTTCCCCTCCGCCTGGCTGATGAGCCCCGCCTCCCGCAGACCCTTGAGGTGGAAGTGCACCGTGGAGGGGGACTTGAGCCCCACATGCTGGGCGATCTCCCGCACCGAGGGGGGGTATCCGTTCTCCTGGGCGAAGGACAAAATGTAGTCGTAAATCTCCTGCTGCTTGTGGGTCAATTTACTCATGTGGCCCCGCCCCTTTCTCGGACTTTCCGTCATTTTTTTCATTGTACCATGTCCCCGCCACAATGTCAAACATTTGTTCCATTTCGTTGGGTTTCCAGGGATTTCCCCCGGGAGCGGTTGAAATAAGCCGGATGTTTTGCTATAATAAAAGATAATTTTTTCTAAGGAATGGGACCCTATGAAGTATGATCGGTGGAATCTCCGCCCGCCCGGCCCGGCCGGGTCCAGGGCGGAGCTGGAACGGGCAGGGTTACCCCCCTTGTGCGCCGCCGTTTTGTGTGCCCGGGGGGTGGACACCGCCCCAGCGGCCTCGGCCTTTTTGGCCCACGGCCCCGACCTGCTCCACGACCCCTTTCTCCTGCAAGACATGGAGAAGGCGGTGGAGCGCATCTCCCGGGCCATCCGGGAGCAAGAGACCATTGCCGTCTACGGCGACTACGACGTGGACGGCATCACCGCCACCTGTCTGCTCACCCAGGTTCTCCAAACCCTGGGTGGCCAGGTGGTCAGCTACATTCCCGACCGTACCGAAGAGGGGTACGGTCTGAACAACCACGCCATTGATGCCCTGGCGGGCCAGGGGGTCACGCTCATTGTCACGGTGGACTGCGGCATCACCGCCGCCCGGGAGGTGGAATACGCCCGGGCCCTGGGGGTGGACGTGGTCATCACCGACCACCACCAGTGCAAAGAGACCCTGCCCCAGGCGGTGGCGGTGGTGGACCCCCGCCGCCCCGACTGCGCCTACCCCTTCCCCGATCTGGCGGGAGTGGGGGTGGCGTTGAAGCTGGCCCTGGCCCTCACCCCTCCGGCCCAGCGCCCCCAGGTGCTGCTGGACTACGGCGAGCTGGCCGCCATCGGCACGGTGGCGGATGTGATGCTCCTCCAGGGAGAGAACCGGGCCCTGGTGCACTTAGGCCTGGAACGGCTGGCCGACTGCTCCCGCCCCGGCCTCCAGGCCCTGCTGCGGGAGGCGGGCTGTCCCCGGGGACAGGTGCCCACCACCGTCACCATCGGCTATGGCCTGGCCCCCCGCATCAACGCCGCCGGGCGCATGGAACAGGCGGGCACCGCCCTGGAGCTGCTGCTCACCCAGGACCCCCAGCGGGGCGCCGAGCTGGCTCAGGAGCTGTGCCAGCTCAACCGCCTGCGTCAGGCCATTGAATTGGAGATTTTTCAGCACTGCGACCAGCTGCTCACCCACACCCCCGCCCTGTCCGCCCCGGTGATCGTGCTGGCCGGGGAGGGCTGGCACCAGGGGGTCATCGGCATTGTGGCCTCCCGGCTGGCGGAGAAATACGCCTGCCCCGCCTTTATGATCAGCCTGGACGGGGACAAGGGCAAGGGCTCCTGCCGCTCCTTCGGCGGCTTCAACCTGTTCGGCGCCCTGGAGCGCTGCGCCCCCCTGCTGGACAGCTACGGGGGCCACGAGCTGGCCGCCGGCTTTTCCATTCATCGGGACAACATCCCCGCCTTCCGCTCCGCCCTGTGTCAGCTGGTGGGGGAGTTTGCCGGACACCAGCCCATGGAGTCCTCCCTGGACGTGGACTGTGAGATTCCCCACTGCTCCCTGCTGTCCACTCAGGACGTGGAGTCTCTGTCCCTGCTGGAGCCCTTCGGCTCCGGCAACCCCAAGCCGGTGTTTCTGCTGCGCTCGGTGTGTGTGCTCTCCCACACGGATGTGGGGGGTGGCCGCCACCTGAAATTGAAGCTGCGCCGGGACGGGGTGGCCATGGATGCCATCTTCTTTTCCGCCAACACCGCCGCCTGCGGCATTGAAAACGGCCAGCGGCTGGATATCGCCTTTACCCTACAGATCAATCACTTCCGGGGCAACCGCACGGTGCAATTGCAGCTGTGCGACCTGCGCCCCGCCCCCACCCGCTCCCAGCTGGAGCGCTCCCTGTTCCGCCGGCTCCAGGCCGGGGAGGCCCTGTCCCCCTGGGAGGCGTCCTTGATGCTCCCCCAGCGTCGGGACTTCGCCCACCTGTGGCGGTATCTGGAGCAGCTGTGCGCCGCCGGGCCCGCCCAGGCCCCCATGGACCAGCTGCTGCGCCAGGTCACCCGCAGCTTCTCCGGCCACCGCTCCTACGGCAAGGCCCTGGTGTGCCTGCATGTGATGGATGAGCGGGGACTCATCCAGGTGGTGGTGCAAGACCACCAGGCCACGGTGCGGCTGTGCCGACCCCGGGAGAAGGTGGACCTGGAGCAGGCGGGCATGATGCGCCAGCTCCGCCACGACCTGGGCTGACCCCATACCATTTGCCCCCACTCCTGTGCCAGGATGGGGTATGACCCTGGACCAGATTGGACCAGACTAGAAGAGAGAGTTTTGTGTGGCCCCCGTCCACACCCGTGTCCGTTGCCCGGACGCCCGAGGAGGTATGACCATGGAATCCATCGAAACACGCTACCAGGCTCTGGAGCAACAGGTGCTTCAGCGCAACCCCAACGCCGATGTGAAGCGGCTGCGCACTGCCTTTGACTACGCCAACGCCCACCACGGCACCCAGCTGCGCAAGAGCGGAGAGCCCTACATCACCCACCCCCTGGCGGTGGCGGAGATTGTCAATGAGCTGGGCCTGGACCTGGACTCCATCATCGCCGCCCTGCTCCACGACTGCATTGAGGACACCGACGCCTCCCACGACGACATCGCCAAACTCTTTGGCTCCACGGTGGCGGACCTGGTGGAGGGGGTCACCAAGCTGACCCGGATGCATTACACCTCCAAGGAAGAGGAGCAGATGGAGAACCTGCGCAAGATGTTCATGGCCATGGCCCGGGACGTGCGGGTCATCCTCATCAAGCTGTGCGACCGCCTGCACAACATGCGCACCCTCCAGTACCAGTCGGAGAAGAAGCAGCGGGAGAAGGCCCTGGAGACCATGGAGATCTACGCCCCCATCGCCCACCGCTTAGGTATGCAGCGCATCAAGTGGGAGCTGGAGGACATCTCCCTGCGCTACCTGGACCCCATCGGCTATGAGGAGGTGGAGCAGGAGCTGGAGAGCATCACCACCCGCAACGCCCAGTTCTTCTCCAACATCCAGCAGCAGCTGGAGCAGCGCCTGGCCGCCGACGGCATCCAGTGCAAGGTATACGGCCGGGTCAAGCACATCTACTCCCTGTACCGGAAGATGTACACACAGAACAAAAATTTCAAGGAAATTTTTGATTTATATGCCTTCCGTGTCATTGTCCCCGACATTCCCAGCTGCTATAATGTGCTGGGCTCCATTCACGACATGTATAACCCGGTGCTGGGCCGGTTCAAAGACTACATCGGCACCCCCAAGCCCAACGGCTATCAGTCCCTGCACACCACCGTCATCGGCCGGGACGGCATCCCCTTCGAGGTGCAGATCCGCACCTGGGAGATGCACCAGACCGCTGAGTACGGCGTGGCCGCCCACTGGAAGTATAAGCAGGGGCTGGCCAACGACAAGCTGGGCAGCGAGAAGGAGTTTGAGTGGGTGCGCAAGCTGCTGGAGAGCCAGCAGGACACCGACGCCGAGGAATTTGTCAGCACCTTGAAGGTGGACATGTTCGCTGACGAGGTGTTCGTGTTCACCCCCAACGGGGACGTGAAGAGCCTGCCCGCCGGAGCCACCCCCATCGACTTTGCCTACTCCATCCACTCCGCCGTGGGCAACACCATGACGGGAGCCCGGGTCAACGGGCGCATCGTCACCTATGACACCCCCCTGAAAAACGGGGACATTGTGGAGATCATCACCTCCAAGGCCGCCCGGGGCCCCAGCCGGGACTGGATGAAAATCTGTAAGTCCAACGAGGCGAGAAACAAAATCCGCCAGTGGTTTAAAAAGGAGCGCCGGGAGGAGAACATCGCCACCGGGCGAGCCGCCTTTGAGACCGAACTGAAGCACATGGGCCTGACCATGGCCTCCATCACCGCCACCCCTGAGATCACCGACGCCCTGCTGCGGCGGCTGCGCTACGGCTCTCTGGACGAGGTGTACGCCGCCATCGGCTACGGCGGCATGTCCGCCCAGAAGGCGGTGGCCCGCATCAAGGAGGAGCTGCAGCGCATCATCCGGGACGACCAGCTCAAGGCGGAGCAGAAGGTGCTCCAGGCCTCTCTCAACAAGGGGGAGACCATCTTCCCCGCCGCTGCCAAGGTGTCCACCCCCACAGGTCAGAAGCCCCGCCACTCCTCCAACGGCATTCTGGTGGAGGGGCTGGACAACTGCACCGTCAAGTTCTCCAAGTGCTGCACCCCCGTCCCCGGAGACCCGGTGGTGGGCTTCATCACCCGGGGCTATGGCGTGTCCATCCACCGCAAGGACTGCCCCAATGCCGACCCCCTGCGCCGCAAGCCGGAGGAGGCTGGCCGCTGGGTGGCCGTGTCCTGGGTGGAGGGCGATCAGATCAACTACCGCACCTCCCTGGAGATCTCCGCCAAGGACCGGGACGGCCTGGCCCTGGACGTGGCTATGGCCCTGTCCACCCAAAAGGTGAAGGTGAACAACCTCTCCGCCCGCTCCCAGCCTGACGGCTACGCCACCATCTTCCTGGAGCTGTCGGTGAAGGACCGCAGCGAGCTCACCGGGGTCATCAATAAGCTGTCCCAGATTCAGGGCGTGTTCCTGGTGCAGAGAGCCAACGGATAATACCCTTTTCCCGTCAATCCCTCCGTCACAGCTTCGCTGTGATACCTCCCTTTGCACAAGGGAGGCTTGGGGTGCGGCGCAGTCAGGCCCCCTTGTGTAAAGGGGGCTGTCTGCCGCAAGGCAGACTGGGGGATTGACCCTCCACAGATTCAACATATAAAGGAGTCCTCTTTGAAATGGAAACCCATTCCTTCCAGCCCCTGCTCTTCGGCGGGGATATCAACGTATACAGCGTGGCCCGGGCCTTCCACGAGGCCTACGGGGTGAAGAGCATTGCCTTCGGCAAGTTCGCCGCCACCTTCCCCTGCGCCTTCAGCTCCATCATCGACTACCGCCCCTGCCTGGAGAATGAAGACGCCGACGCCTTTTTGAAAAACGTCACCGACGTGGCCCGGGAGGTGTACCCCAAGACGGTGCTGGTCATCGGCTGCGGCGACAGCTATGTGAAGCTGGCCGCCCACCTGAAAGACAAGTTCCCCGAAAACGTCCGCTGCAACTACATCTCCGGGGAGATGCTGGACCAGCTCACCGACAAAGAGCAGTTCTACGCCCTGTGTGACCGCTACGGCATCGACCACCCCACCACCTTTGTCTACGACCAGGAGATGGGCCACGATTTCAAGCCCCCCTTCGGCGCCCCCTACATCGCCAAGCCCGCCGACGGCGTGGCCTACTGGGCCACCGGCCACCGGGAGCTGAAAAAGGTGTACCTGTGCGACACCTGGGAGGAGCTCCTGGCCGCCCTGGACGAGGTGTACGCCGCCGGATACCCGGGCAAAATGATTCTCCAGGAGTTCATTCCCGGAGACGACACCTACATGCGGGTTTTGACCAACTACTCCGACCAGCACGGCAAGGTCAAGCTCATGTGCCTGGGCCATGTGCTCCTGGAGGAGCACTCCCCCCACGGCATCGGCAACCACGCCGTCATCATCACCGAGCACCAGCAGGAGCTGTGCGACAAGATTCGGGGGATGCTGGAGGACCTGGGGTATGTGGGCTTCTCCAACTTCGACATCAAGTACGACCAGCGGGACGGCAAGTACAAGGCCTTTGAGATCAACTGCCGCCAGGGCCGTTCCAACTACTACGTCACCGGGTCCGGGCACAACATCGCCACCTACCTGGTGGGGGATTTGATTGAGGGCAAGGACCTGCCCCTCACCGTGGTGAAAAACCAGAGCTTGTGGCGGATGATTCCCCGGGTTCTGGCCTATGAGTTCATCCCCAAGAACTATCACCCCCAGATGAAGGCCCTCATCCGGGCCGGGGCCGACCACCACTCCATGGAGTACCGCCCCGACTACACCCTGGGCCGGGTGCTGCGGGTGTGGAAAAACCACATCGGCAATATCCACCGCTTCCGCCAGTACTGCAAAAAGCCCCAGAACTAAGGGAGATTCCGAATATGACTGAACAAAAGCTGGGCATTTTGGGGGGCATGGGCCCCCAGGCCACCCAGGTCTTCTATCAATATGTGCTGGACCGCACCGAGGCCAACTGTGACCAGGAGCACCTGCCCACTCTCATCTTGTCCGACACCAAAATGCCCGACCGCACCGCCGCCATCCTCTCCGGGGACACTGGGGCCCTGTATGAGCGGCTCCTTCGGGACGCCAAGCTGCTGGAGGACTGCGGCTGCACTGCCATCGCCATCCCCTGCAACACCTCCCACTACTTTGTGGACAAGCTGCAAGGGGACATTCACACCCCCATTCTCCACATGATTCGGGAGACCGCCGCCGCCATCTACGCCCAGGGCCGCCGCCGTCCCGCCATCCTGGCCACCGACGGCACCATCCAGTCCGGGCTGTACCAGGCCGCCTGCGCCCAGTATGGGCTGGAGGCCGTGGCCCCGGATGCCGCCATCCAGGCCCTGGTGATGTCCATCATCTACGACGAGATCAAGCAGGGGGAGCGGGGCAGCCGGGAGAAGTTTGCCGCCATCGACAAGGCCATGCGCCAGGCCGGGTGTGACTGCGCCATTCTGGCCTGCACCGAGCTGTCCGTGTTCCGCACCTACCACAACCTGCCCCCCTTCTACGTGGACGCCATGGAGGTGTTGGCAGAGACCGCCGTCACCCGCTGCGGCTACCAGCTGCGTACCATCTGAGCGAAAAAAGGCGACGACAACCCGGGGCACCGTCAATCCCTCCGTCACGGCCTCAGCGGCCGTGCCACCTCCCTTTGCACAAGGGAGGCTTTCCACTGGCGCTGCCCTTTGGCCCCCTTGTGTAAAGGGGGCTGGCTGCCCGTAGGGCAGACTGAGGGATTGTCATCTCGCTTCCTTGGTACCTGCACATTTCAACTCTAAATCGAGGTGTCTACCATGAATTTGACCATGTACCGCCTGGAGGACTACTGTCATCTCCTCACCACCAAAAACCTCCTGGCCGCCCCCCTGCCCGCCGGGCTGGACCTTTCCCGCACCGTGGAGCTGGTGTCCTACGACTCCAAAAACGTCGTCCCCGGCACCCTTTTCCTCTGTAAGGGCGCCCACTTCCGCCCCGAGTACCTGCAGCAGGCCGCCAATCGGGGCGCCTTCGCCTACGTCAGCGAGACCCCCTATCCGGAGGTGGACCTGCCCTGCATCCACGTCACCGACATGCGCCAGGTCATCGCCCCCTTTGCGGTGCAGTACTACAATGATCCCTCCCGTCTGCTCAACGTCATCGGCATCACCGGCACCAAGGGCAAGTCCTCCACCACCTATTACCTCAAGTATATCCTGGACGAGTATCTGTCCAGCCGCAAGGTGCGCTGCGGGGTCATCTCCTCCATTGACACCTACGACGGCGTGGAGGAGTTCGAGTCCCACCTCACCACCCCCGAGCCCCTGGAGCTGCAAAAGCACTTCGCCAACGCACTCTGCTCCGGGCTGGGCTATCTGACCATGGAGGTGTCCTCCCAGGCTCTGAAGTACCACCGCACCCTGGGCACCCGGTTTGCCGCCGCCTGCTTCTTGAACATCGGCACCGACCACATCTCCCCCATTGAGCACCCCGACTTTGAGGACTACTTTCAGTCCAAGCTGAAAATCTTCGCCCAGGCGGAGGTGTCCTGTGTCAACCTGGACTGTGATCACGCTGACCGGGTGGAAGAGGCCGCCCGCCGGGACTGCCGCCGGGTGGTCACCTTCTCCCGCACCAATCCCAAGGCCGACGTGTACGGCTCCCACATCCGCAAGCGGGGCAACGACATCATCTTCCGGGTCACCATCGCCGGGGGCCAGTCCCGGGAGTTCCAGCTGACCATGCCCGGCCTCTTCAACACCGAGAACGCCCTGGCCGCCATCGCCGTGTGCCACGCCCTGGGCATCCCCCAGCAGTGCATCTATGTGGGTCTCATGAAGGCCCGGGTGCCCGGGCGCATGGAGGTGTACACCAACGCCAACGACCACATCACCGCCATTGTGGACTACGCCCACAACCGCATGAGCTTTGAGACCCTGTTCAAGTCCGTGCTGGAGGAGTACCCTGGGCGGCGCATTGTCACCGTGTTCGGCTGTCCCGGCAAAAAGGCCCTGGACCGCCGGAGAGACCTGGGCGAGGTGTCCGGCAAGTACTCCGACCTGGTGGTGCTCACCGAGGAGGACTCCGGCGAGGAGGACACCGTGTCCATCTGCAAGGAGATCGCCGCCCATGTGGCCCAGCAGGGCTGCGCCTATGAGATCCAGCCCAACCGTGGCGAGGCCATCCGCCAGGCCATTCTGGGCTGCGACAAGCCTACGGTGATTCTCATCACCGGCAAGGGGGCAGAGACCCGGCAGAAGCGGGGCCTGGAGTACATCGACACCCCCTCGGATGTGGACTACTCCAAGACCTTCCTGCAAGAATATGATGTCATCCACGGCCTGGACGGGCTGGAGAAGGTGCGCTCCATCTCCTCCGTCCTCCCAGCCCTCAAGGAGATGGCAGGCCAGACCGTGGTGGTAAAATACGGCGGCTCCGCCCTGGGCCCTGACGGGGCGGTGGACTCCATCCTCCAGGACGTGGCCACCCTGCAAATGGCGGGCCTGCGGGTGGTGCTGGTCCACGGCGGCGGCAAGAACATCACCGCCCTGCTGGAGCGGCTGCAGGTGCCCACCCACTTTGAAAACGGCTACCGGGTCACCGATGAGGCCGCTCTGGGGGTGGCGGAGATGGCCCTGTCCGCTCAGGTAAACAAGTCCATTGTCTCCGCCCTGAACGACTTGGATGTGGCGGCGGTGGGTGTGTCCGGCAAGGACGGTCACCTCATTACCGCCCAGTGCAAGAACCCCGCTCTGGGCCGGGTGGGTCAGATCACCCAGGTGGACACCCGCCTGCTGGAAACCCTGCTGGGCGCCGGCTTCCTCCCTGTGGTCTCCCCCATTGCCGGCGGCGACGGGGCTGGGTACAACTGCAACGCCGATGACGCCGCCCAGGCCATCGCCGAGGCCCTCCACGCCCACCGTCTGGTGTTCCTCACCGATGTGGGAGGCATTCTCATTGACAGCCACAACACCAAGACCGCCGTGGCCCACATGGATGCCCAGCGGGCGAAGGAGCTCATGGACGCCGGCCTCATCGCCGGGGGCATGGTGCCCAAGGTCCAGGGCTGCCTCCACGCCCTGGAGAGCGGCGTGGGCGAGGTGTCCATCCTGGACGGACACTGTGAGCATGTGCTGCTGCTGGATGTGCTGCACCAGCGGGTGTCCGGCACCATTCTCACTCCTTGAAAACCAAACAAAAAACCGACCGGAGAGGCAGAAATCTTCTGCTTCTCCGGTTTTTTGTTGCTTCCACTACCCGCAGGGCAGGCTGGGGGATTGCTCTTCTCCAATTTCTCAGGCGCAGACCAGCGCCCCAGCCGGGGACGCTCCGCTGGGCCCGATTTCTCCCCGATGAGAAATCGGGGAAAGAATCGCTTAGGGCGTTCCCCCCTAAGGACCTCCCTGGGATACGAGGCTGGCCCTGCGGTGGTTCTCAGGCCGGGCCGAAAAGCAAGTACCATACCAAGGGAGTAAAAAGCTCTGATTTTCTCTATTACTGCCGGGATAGTGCACGTTTCTCCAGGTTTCGGCCCTTTCTGGTCCCCCCGGCCCACGGCGGCCGGGAATCGGCCGCACACCGCCAAACTTGAGGCCCTGGCAAGAGAAACGGAATCTATCAGCGGAGTAGGTATATCCCAGAGAGGCTATACGCCATCTATGTGACCTCTCCAGGTCCAGGGCCGACTACGGCCCCACCGCACAAAACAAAATAAAATCATTGGGGTTTCAAAAGGGGCGGGCCCCTTTTGTGGCTTTTCGTCCATTTTGGCCAGTCAAAATGGACCCCAGCGGAGCGTCCCCGGCTGGGGCGCTGAAGTGCGCCTGAGAAATTGGAGAAGTACACCCCCTCAGTCTGCCTATCGGCAGACAACTCCCCTTCTTTGAGCGTGGGAACCACGCCCATCACCCCCGCATAGACTGGGTCAAAATCTCTCATCCAGAGGTGTTGACCCATGAAACTAGCCCCTTTGCTGGCCGTGCTCGGCCACTCCTGTGACCAGGATGTGGACATTTCCTCCCTCTCCTGCGACTCCCGCACCGTCACCCCCGGCGCCCTCTTTGTGGCCATTCCGGGCCAGCACGCCGACGGCACCCAGTACATCTCCCAGGCTGTGGACCGGGGGGCCGCCGCCGTGGTCTCCCCGGTGTCCCTGCCCTGTCCCGTCCCTCTCTTTGTGGTGGAGGACCCCCGGGACGCCCTGGCCCACCTGTCCGCCGCCTTCTACGGCCACCCCGCCAAGAGCCTGACCCTCATCGGCATCACCGGCACCAAGGGCAAAACCACCACCGCCCATATGGTGCGGGACATTTTGCTCTCCGCCGGGCACACCGCAGGGATGATCGGCACCATGGGGGCATACATAGGCCGGGACAAGTGGGCCGACTGCCCCAACACCACCCCGGACCCACTCCTCCTCCACCACCTGCTCCATGATATGGTGAAACAGGGGTGCACCCATGTGGTGATGGAGGTGTCCTCCCAGGCCATGAAGCACCGCCGGGTGGCGGGGCTCACCTTCGCCGCCGGGGTCTTCCTCAACCTCTCCCCCGACCACATCGGCCCGGGGGAACACAAGGACTACCAGGAATACGCCGCCTGCAAGGCCGCATTCTTCGCCCAGTGCGCCGGAGCGGTGGGCAATGGGGAGGACATGGCCTGGCCCCAGATGGCCGCCCAGCTGCCCCCAGAGGCCCCGGTGGCCACCTTCGGCTTCTCCCCCGCCTGTGACCTGCAAGGGGTCACGGTGGCCCCCATAGAGTCCTCCACCGCCCTGGGCAGCCGCTTCACGGTGGCGGGCTGTGACACCCCCTATACCATCCCCCTCCCCGGGCGGCACCACGTCCAGGACGCCCTGGCAGCAGTGGCGGTGTGCCGTCAGCTGGGGCTGCCGGAGGAGGCCATCCGCCAGGGACTGGAGGGGGCCGCCGTGCCCGGTCGAGCCCAGGTATTCCCCAATGACCGGGGGATTCGGGTGGTGGTGGACTACGCCCACAACGCCGCCAGCTTCCGGGCCATTTTGAGCTGCCTGCACTGCTATCCCCACGGGAAACTCATCGTGGTGTTCGGGGCCGGGGGCAACCGTCCCCCCATGCGGCGGCTGGACATGGCCCAGGTGGCGGCGGAACTGGCGGACTGTGCCATTGTCACCACCGACAACCCCCGGTGGGAGCCGGTGGAGGACATCTGCCGCTCCATCACCCAGGCCCTGGGCCGTCAAATCCCCTGGGAGGTGATCTACGACCGGAGAGAGGCCATTTTCCGGGCCCTGGACCTGGCCCTGCCTGGGGACATGGTGGCCCTGCTGGGCAAGGGCCACGAGGGGTATATTGAGACCTGCGGGCTGCGCCTGCCCTTCTCGGAGTGGGAAGTGCTGGAGGAATACTTCCACTGAACGGACCAAGGGCGTCTGGCCTCCTCCTGACGCCCAGGTCGTTACAACTCGGAAACAACTTCTTGCTGACTTGTCCAAGTCGGTGTGATAAGATGAAGACACCATAAACAAGACGGCGAGAGGAGAACCACCATGGCACACATACTCATTGTGGAGGACGAAGAAAACATTGCCCGCATGATTGCCGCCACCCTGGAGATGGCGGGCTACACCTGTCAGAGCTGCATGGACGGGTCCAAGGCGGTGGAACTGGTGCAGCCTGGGGTGTTCGACCTGGTGCTGCTGGACGTGATGCTCCCCGGTATGGACGGCTTTGCCGTCATGGAGCACCTGCGGGGGGTGGGGGTCCCGGTGATCTTCCTCACCGCCGTGCAGCAGGTGGGGGACAAAGTGCGGGGCCTGCGCCTGGGGGCGGAGGACTATATCACCAAGCCCTTTGAGACCCTGGAGCTGCTGGCCCGGGTGGAGGTGGTGCTGCGCCGCCGGGGCGGCGGGGTGCGGGTGCTCACCTACGGCCCCATTGTCCAGAACCTGGACAGCCACACCGTCACCCTGGATGGGGAGCTGGTGCCCCTGGCTCCCAAGGAGTTTGAGCTGCTGCGGGTGTTCCTCCAGCACCAGGACCTGGCCCTGAGCCGGGAGCGGCTTCTCTCCATGGTGTGGGGCTATGAGTACCAGGGAGAGAGCCGCACCGTGGACATCCACGTCCAGCGGCTGCGCCAGAAGCTGGACCTGTCCCAGCGCCTGGTGACTCTGCCCCGCATCGGGTACCGCCTGGAGAAGCTGCTATGAAGCTGTGGCAGAAGATTTTTCTCTCCACTCTGACCCTCATGGTGTCCATCACCGCCCTGTCTTCGGTGCTGCTGCTGCGCTCCACCCGGGACGCCCTGTGGCAGCGGGAACAACAGCGGGCCATCACCCAACAGCAGTACATGGCGGGCATTTTGAAGGCGGGCATCCTCAACCAGCGGCTGCGGCTGGGTGTGGTGCTGCTCCAGGAGGAGCAGACCCGCCAGACCGCCATCCAGACCCTGGAGCAACAGGCCACCGACGACTATCTGGCGGGGCTGATGCTGCTGGACCAGGAGGAGAAGGCCCTGTGGAGTCAGCTGCCCGCCGGGGTGGTCCCCCCCACCGCCGAAGATGACAGCCTCACCCAGTGCCAGCTTCAGGGGGGTGAGACCGCCGGAGAGTGGTACCTGGTGTGTTCCATGCCCCTGACCCTGGAGTCGGGGGCATACCGCCTGGTGGCCGCCTACTCGGTGGGCGACCTCCAGCGGGACTTAAACCTCCAGGCCCTGCGGGCGGTAGGCTTAAGCCTGGGCATCAGTCTGTTGGCCGCCGTGCTGCTGCTGCTGTTAGTGCGGCGGCTGCTCAAACCCCTGGGGGCTCTGCGGGAAAATGCCCGCTCCATCGCCGGGGGCAACTACGACCAGCGGCTGGACATCCGCAGCCAGGACGAGCTGGCCGACCTGGCCCAGGACATGAACGCCCTGGCCCAGGCGGTGCAGGAGCGGGTGGAGCAGCTGGAGCAGGTGGCCGAGGAGCGGCGGGTGTTCGTGGGCAACCTGGCCCACGAGATGAAGACCCCTCTGACCTCCATTATGGGCTATGCCGACCTGCTGTATCTGCCCAAGACGGTATCAGACCCCCAGCGGGTGGAGTATTCCGGCATTATTTTGGAGGAGGCCAAGCGGCTGCGCTCCCTATCGGCCAAGCTGCTGGAGCTTCTCACCGTGGGCAGCGTCAACCTCGCCTTCGAGCCCACCCCCCTGGACCAGGTGGTGGGCGAGGTGGCGGTGAGTCTGGAGCCCCTGCTGGCCCAGGCGGAGCTGACCCTCACCTGTTCGTGCCCGCCTCTGTCCATCGCCATGGACCGGGAGCTGTTCAAGTCCCTGCTGTACAACCTGTTGGACAACGCCCGAAAGGCCAGCCCCACCGGGGGACGGCTGTCCTTCTCCGCCCAGGCGGAGGGAGAAAAGGCCGTTTTGAAGATTCGGGACTGGGGCCAGGGCATCCCCCCCGAAGAGCTGGAGAAGATCTGCCAGCCCTTCTACATGGTGGACAAGAGCCGCAGCCGCAAGGCGGGGGGCGCCGGCCTGGGTCTGGCCCTGTGTCAGGCCATTGTGGTGGCCCACCAGGGCACCATGGAATTCTGGAGCCAGGAGGGAGAGGGCACCCAGGTGACCCTCACCTTCCCGCTGTGTCAGGAGGTGGATGGCCATGAAAACGCCTAACCGCCGTCCCTGGCTGTTTGCCCTGCTCACCGCCCTCATATTGCTGGCCGGAGGCATCGCCGTGGGGATGGCCGCCCGGCTGGTGGTGGTCCCTCAGGCGGACCAGACGGTGGAGGTGGACACCCCCACCCCGCCCTCCTTTGTCAGTCAGAGCGTGGACGAGGTGGTGTTCTATCCCTGGAACCAATACGACCCGGAGTACCTGGCCGCCAATGCGCCGGAACTCCACGAATATTTCATGGACCGGTGTATAGCCAGCCTGCTCCACGGCGCCGACCTGCTGAGGGTGACCCTGCCAGAAGACTGGAACACCCGGGAGCCCCTGGTGAGCTCCGACACGTTCTACTGGAAAGACATCCCAGTCACTGACCAACAAAGCAGCCAGCCTGCGCTGTTGGATGTGGGGGGCGGCTACAGCACCCAGGATTTTGGGCTGTCCATCGTGGCCCGCTCCACGGGAGAGCCTCCCACCCGGGCCCAGAAAGAGGAGGCTTTAAACCAGGTACAGCAGGACGTGTGCGATTTGTTTGACCCCCAGGGAGGCCAGGGAGAACTCTACGACACCCTCCTGATGCTGTGGGAACATCTGGACATCTATCAGGTAGACAACAACCACTTTGTCACCTGGGAGGGCCACGGCCTGGATGTGGCGCAAATCGTGTATGCCCCCATGGCGGACATCGCTGCCGCTCAGGACGGGACGGAGCAGAGCACCCAACAGCGGCTCAACGCCCTCTCTCAAACGGCCCAAAGCCTGGACTATCACATCCAGCTGGTGACCACCCAGCGGCAGGTGGTGGTGGTGCTCACCCAGGCCTATCCCACCACAGGAGACTGGTATTCCGTGGGGGTATACTATGACGCAGGCCTGGGAGCATACAGCGGCGTGGTGCTCAACAGGCATGTCAACTAGCCGCCCCACATCAGGAACAACTGGAGGTAGATACCCATGCACGAATCCAAACATGACCCATGGCCTTTTATCGTCCTGTTGGTGCTGATTTTGTTGTTGATCGCCGCAGGGCTGTATCTGGCGGCCCGACTGGTGGTGGCTCCCCAGCCAGGGACGATGGTGGAGGTCACTCCCTCGCCCACCTCCACCCAGCCGCCGGAGGATGAAATTCAGTTCTTCCCCTGGAACGCCCACACCCCGGAGGAGGTGGGGGGCTTTATCCGCCCCGACCACGAGGCGGAGTACCGGGCCTGGCACAAGGAAAATCTGGTGACTGTGCCGGAGATTTTGGGCTTTTCCGGTATGGAGGACTCGGCAGACCGGGAACAGGCGGGGTACTACCTGGGCTTCTGGACCGACTGCCCGGTGACCGCCCAAAACGGCCAGCCGGCCCTGCTGGATGTGGCTTTTGGCCGGGACGATGTGAACTTCGGCATGACCTGGGTGGCCCACTCGGTGGGGGACCTGCCCACTCAGGAGCAGAAGGAGGCCGCTGTGGCCCAGGTGACGGAGGACATCCATCAGGAATTTCTGGGCAGTGTGGAGGAGACCCCCATCGGCGCTCTGTTGTGGGACGTGGAGGTGTACCTGTGCAACACCTTCCATGCAGACGAGGTCTTGAGCTTCGCCCATTCCGGCAAGGAGCAACTGGGAGATGTGCTCTATCTCATGCGGGATCTGTACCGCTCCCTGGCCGGGATTCAGGACCCTCCCATTCAAGACCCTGAGCAGGCCATTCACGACGCAGCCCAGGAGCTGGACATGACCATCCAGCTGGCCACCACCCAGCGACAGGTGGTGGCGATCTTCACCTACGATCCCCCCGACCCCAAGATTCGCACCACCGTGGCGGTATACTATGACATGGTGCTGGGGCAGTACAGCGGGGTGGTCATCAACGCCATTGAGGACATGGGCAAATAAACTTCCTTACAACTTCGATACAACTTTATGTGGGACATGTTGCCCCCTTGGGATGGAAAATAGAGTTACTCCAACCCGAGGGGGCCTTTTTATGAGAAGAGAGAGAAGAACGCATGTCAACCGACTCCCATTTTTATGTATCGGCGTCTCCGCCCTGCTGTTTGTGCTGTCCCTGGGGCTACTGCTCCACCAGTGCAGCGCCAAACCCGAGCCGGAGGTTCAGCCCCAGGGTGACGTGACCCAGCTGGAGGATGGCCGGGAGGTCACCCTGCAACTCCAGGAGCCCCAGCTGCCCAACGGCTGCGAGGTCACCAGTCTGGCCATGGTGCTGAGCTGGGCGGGGTATCCGGTGGAAAAAATGGAGCTGTACCAGGGGTATCTCCCCCGGCAGGACCTCACCGAGTCCCCGGAGGGGTGGACCATGGGCGGCAACCCGGAGGACGTGTATGTGGGGGATGCCACCTCAAAGCTGGACGGCTGGTACTGTTTCGAGGGGCCCATTGTGGAGGCGGGCAACGCCTACCTCCGGGACCAGGGCAGCGACTGGACCGCCCAGGCGGTGTCGGGCCTGTCCCTGGGGCAGCTCAACCAATACTTAAAAAACGACGTGCCCCTGGTGGCGTGGGTGACCCTGGACTACACCGCCCCGGTGGCCAGCGTCCGCTACTGGTACCTTAACGACAACACCTTCTACCAGCCCTACGCCAACCTCCACTGTGTGGTGGTGGTGGAATACGGGGAGGACGGCTACCTCACCGCCGACCCCCTGGCGGGGTGGCAGTGGATCGAGGAGTCCACCTTCTGGGACATCTTCGATGCCATGGGCCGACGGGCGGTGATAATTAATGAATAATGATGAATGAAATGAAGAATGCAGGCCCTGAAGGCTGCACAAGGCCATTGGCTCCCCTGTGTAAGGGGAGCTGTCTGCATTATGGGGCCCCCGCCAAAGCCCAGCGCAAGCGGGTTTGGTGGGGAGAGGAGGTGCGACGGCGTGAGCGAGACTGGCCCCGCCTCTCAGGGGCGAGGCGAGAGATACACAGTCTGCACCGACGAGACTGAGGGGTTGACAGCTATCAGGTAACGGACAATCCCTCCGTCATGGCTACGCCATGCCACCTCCCTTTACACAAGGGAGGCGATTGCTTTGGTAAACAAAAAAGATGGAAGCAACCCAAAAGGCTGCTTCCATCTTTGAATTTGTGTGGAAATCGGGAAGAATTACTCCTCCATGAGCTTCTCCATCTCGTCCAGCAGGGTGCCGAACAAATCCAGAGCGTCCTGGATGGGGGCGGGAGAGGACATGTCCACACCAGCGCCCTTGAGAAGGTCGATGGGGTCCTTGGAGCAGCCGCCGGACAGGAAGCCCAGGTAGTCCTCCACGGCGCTCTCCCCTCCCTTGAGGATGCGGCGGGACAGGGCGATGGCGGCGGAGTAGCCGGTGGCGTACTGATAGACGTAGTAGTTGTAGTAGAAGTGGGGGATGCGTGCCCACTCCAGAGCGATCTCGTCATCGGACACCATGTCGGGGCCGTAGTACTTCTCGTTGAGGGCCTTGTACTCGGCGCTGAGCAGGTCGGCGGTGAGGGGCTCGCCCTTGGCGCACAGCTCGCCCATGCGCAGCTCGAACTCGGCAAACATGGTCTGGCGGTACAGGGTGCCCTTGAACTGCTCCAGGAAGTGGTTGATGAGGGCGGCCCGCTCGCGCTTGTCGGTGGTGCGCTGCAGCAGGTACTCCATGAGCAGGGCCTCGTTGCAGGTGGAGGCCACCTCAGCCACGAAGATCACATAGTCCCGGTACACCGGCTCCTGGGTGCGGTTGGACAGGTAGGAGTGGGCGGCGTGGCCCATCTCGTGGGCCAGAGTAAACATGGACTCCAGGTTGTCTTTGTGGTTTAAGAGCACATAGGGGTGGCACAGAGCCCCGGCGGAGTAGGCCCCGGAGCGCTTGCCCACGTTCTCCCGCACGTCGATCCAGCGGTTGTCGAAGCCCTCCCGGATGATGGCCCGGTACTTGTCCCCCATGGGAGCCAGGGCGTCAAACACGGTGTCCTTGGCCTGCTCATAGGAGATGACCTTCTCCCCGCCGGACACCATGGGAGCGTAGATGTCGTACATATGCAGCTCATCCACCCCCAGCAGCTTCTTGCGCAGCCGGATGTAGCGGTGCATCTTGTCCAGGTTGGCATTCACCGTCTGGATGAGGTTGTGGTACACGCTCTCGGGCACCCGGGTGCCCGCCACGGCGGCGGCCAGAGCGGAGGGGTAACGGCGGGCGTTGGCATAGAACTGGCGCTGCTTGGCCTCGGCATTCAAGGTGGCGGCGGCGGTGTTGCGCACGCTGCCGTACACGCCGTAGAAGGTCTCAAAGGCGTTTTTCCGCAGCACCCGGTCCTCGCTCATCTGGGTGGGCACAAAAGCGCCGTTGGACAGAGGCACCTCGTTGCCCTCGCCGTCGGTGGCAGAGGGGAAGGTCAGGTCGGCATCGGTAAGCTTGCCGAAGATGTCCTCGGGGGCATGGGCCAGATCTCCCACGGCGGCCAGCAGCTTCTCCTCGGCATCGGAGAGCACATGGGCCTTCTGGTCCTGGATGATGGTCAGGTAGCGGCGGTACAGCTCCAGACCCGGCTCCTCCTTCATAAAGCGCTCCAGCTTGTCCGCATCCATGGAGAGAATTTCAGGGGTCTCAAAGGATATGGCCCCGTTGACCTCCACAGCCAGGGAGCTGATCTTGCCCCCCATGGCCTGATACTGGGCCACACGGGTGTCCTGGTCGCCCTTGCGGAAGGCATAGTTGGCCAGGTTGAGCAGGAGAACGGAAGCCTCCTGGACCAGGGTGAAGTACTCCAGCATGGTGGCACCGCTCTCCCCCAGCCGTCCGGCATAGGCGGACAGCTTGGCGGGGTAGGTCTGGGCCACTTCAAACTCCGCCTGCCAGGCGGCGTCGTCGGCGTATAAGTCGGTGAGGTTCCAGGTCTCCTCCACGGGGATCTGGTCACGCTGGGGAATGGCATTTACTTGGGACATGGAAATTTCCTCCTTAGGATTTCAATGTGATAAAGAAATCATAGCACATAGCTGGGATTCTTGCAACCCTCCCGGCGAAACACGTGCACCCGGAAGTCCGCCGTCACGGTGAGCTGCTCCAGCTCTTTCAGCCGCTCCACCCCCGCCTTGGGGGTTTTCCAGGCGTAGGGGGTCATGCCAAACAGGGCCTGGATGGTGTCCTGATTGGGAAGGGTAAACGTGGTGGTCACGGGTATGATGTCCACATAGGAGAACCCCTCATACTCCACCCGCTCCTCGGGATTGGGGTAGGGGGTGTCGTAGAGCACCGCTTTCATCTCCATCAGGTGCATAGGGGCGGGCACCACATAGACAAATAGCCCGCCGGGGCGCAGCACCCGGCGGTACTCCTCCAGAGCCAGCGGGGCAAAGCAGTCCACCACCACGTCCACCGCCTGGTCCGCCACCGGCAGATGGTACACCGAGGCCACGGCAAACTCCCCCTCCTTCACCCGCCGGGCCGCTTTTTTCAGCCCCGCCTTGGACAGATCCACCCCGGCGATCTCTACCCCCGGCAGCTGGGCCAGGCCCTGGGTGTAGTACCCCTCTCCACACCCCACGTCCAGGATTTTGGGATTCTGTCCCCCGTGGGCGGACACAACCTGGCAAAGAGTCTCCCGCAGAGGGGCATAGTAGTCCCCGTCCAGAAAGGCGGTGCGGGCGGCGATCATGGCTTTGTCGTCCCCGGGGTTGGCGGAGTGCTTCTGGTTGGCGGGGAGCAGGTGCACATACCCCTCCCGGGCCACGTCGTAACAGTGGCGATTGGGGCAGGTATAGGTGCGGCCCTCCCGGGTGAGGGGGGCCCCACAGATGGGACAGCGAAACAGGCTCATGGCGATCTTCCTTTTGGTGGTTTGTTTTCTCTATCTTATCCAAAACCACGCCAAAAGGCAAGGGCCGTAGGGCTGATGGAGAGGGCTTGCTCTCCTCCGATTTCTCAGGCAGAAACCAGCGCCCCCGCCGGGGACGCTCCGCTGGGGTGACTTTCTGACTGGGCAGAAAGTCACCAAAGACCCACCAAAGGCGGGGCCTTCCCCCGCCTTGTGGAATCCACCCCGCAGTACTGGGTGCCCCTGCGTCCTCCTATGTTCGGCCCTTGGACTGGTGGGGTCACTTAGATAGATTAGAAATTCTACAGGTCATGCCTGCTTCTCTGGCCATGTGTGCTTCTACCCCCAGGGCCTTACCCTGGTAGCCGCTGTTTCCAGCGGGCGGGGGATTGGCTTCCAGTGACTGCCAGACGCAAAGCCTCCCTTGTGTAAAGGGAGGTGGCATGGCATGATGGGGCCCCCGCCAAAGCCCAGCGCAAGCGGGTTTGGTGGGGAGAGGAGGTGCAACGGCGTGAGCGAGACTTGCCCCGTCTCTCAGGGGCAAGGCGAGGGATACACAGTCCGCACCGACGAGTCGGAGGGATTGTCTGCCACCTGGGTAACGTCAACCCCTCAGTCTGCCCCACAGGCAGACAGCTCCCCTTACACAGGGGAGCCTTTGGCCGGAAGTGACCCGGAACATTGCCGCATTTCTTGGGTTGCTGAGTGCTTGCCCCTCCCGAATCCCCCAGAGCAAGGCCAGGGCAGCCACGGGCCGGGCAAGCCACGGCCCCTACCACAGCAACACAGGAAGTGCGGCAAAAGCCTCCGGCGGCGGGAACGCCGCTGCTCCAGGGTAGGCCCGGACATGGAAACCGTCCAGCCATAGGGCCAGCTGACCAGGGTGGCCTGGTGTGGTGGCAGTGACAGGAGCCACAGCAAGGGTACCGGGCCGAATTTAGGCTTGACGCAGGCCCAGCCTCGTACCCCAAGGGGGTACTTAGGGGGGAACGCCCTAAGCGGGTTTTGGTTTCTTTTGCCCGCTCAAAAGAAACCCCCAGCGGGGAGCGTCCCCGCCAGGCTGGCAAGCCTGAACCTTGGGTGGTTAGACGGACACCCCCCCTTCCTTTGCCCATGGAATATAAAAAACCGCCGGAGAGATGCAGCGCATCTCCCCGGCGGGCTGTTATTTCACTCGGAAGGTGTTGGGTGCCCGGCGCAGCACCAGGGCCAGCATCACCACCGAGTAGACCACAGTCACCCCGAACACCAGCAGGGCAAACCAGGTTGGGGTGCTCTTGATCTGTGAGGCCGCCCAGCACACCGCATACATGGCGATATTCAACAATTTGAATATGGGGTTTTTGGTGTCCAAATCCGAGGTATAGGGCTGGAAGATGTAGTACAAGCCCAGGGAGTGGGTGGCAAAGAACACACCCAGGGACAAAATGGCCATCAAAAACAGGATAAACTCTCCCACGGGAGGCCGTCCCCCGCCCAGGAAGGTGAGGAGGACAAACATCCCGCACACGGCCCCGCTGAGCATGAGATTCACCCCGCACAGCATCCGCCAGCGCAGGAAAAAGTTCCTCAAAATGGCGTCCCGCTCCCGGTACCAGCCGTAGCGCAGCAGCGCCAGGTCGCAGTTATAGAACATGGCCTTGCAGATGCGCTCCCCCACGGTGTTGTCCATGAGGTACAGCAGGAACACACAGATGGGCAAAGCCTTGGTCACATAGGAGAGCACCTCCCCCATCTCCTGCCCTTGCCCCTGGAGCCGAAACCACACGATTCCAACACATCCCACCACGGTGAGTCCTCCCAAAATGGCCAGGACCACAAAGAAGGGCTTGAGGAGCATCCGGCGGTGGCGGCGGAAAAACACCGCCTGGAGATACCGCCAGCCGTGGAGGTGAGAGAAGTCCACACGGGTATCCAGGTCGCTGTCTTTGAGCTTCACCTGCTCAAACTGGGCCTGGTTGGCGTTTTTCACGGTGGCCTGGCCGGGGAGCTTCTCCGCCCGGCAGGTCTCCAAAATCAGCTCATAGTGGCAGGGGTAGCGGGAGATGGCCCGGGCGCACAGGCTGCCCAGGGCAAACAGCAGGGCCACGGTGGCGGGATAGAGCAGCACCTGGTCCAGAGCCGGGATGACCCCAAAGAGCATGGGCAAGTAGGCCAGGGCCAGGCAGACCACCGTCAAGGCCAGGATGTACCCCACCTTGCCGCTGGGCAGACAGCGGAATTTGGCGTACAGCATGAGGTGGAACCACTCGGCCATCATACGCACCCCGGCCAGGGCCAGGGATAGCAGCAGCCCCCGGAGCACCCCCGCCCCGGTGAGCCCGCCCCACAGCATGAGGAAGGGGGTGAAGCCCGCAAACATGGCCAGGTGGTGGGTGACCATCTCGGTGGTCTGGTACTGGGTGGCGTCCATGCCCATCTGGCGCACGCAGGTGTACTTCAGCTGGGAGGGCTCCACGGATATGGGCTGTATCATGGTACCCACCACAAAGCTGAGCCAGAAGAAAATCCACACCGACATGGAAAACCCCTCCGGGGACAGAATTTTCACATCCGCCAGAGCCAGGGGCACCAGCCAGGTGAGGGCCAGGTAGATGGCCTTGCCCAGCAGGGCGGTGACTCCCCGATAGAGGGACACCAGGATGGACAGCACCAGCTTGCCCTCGGTGGCGGCGTACAGCTTGTCGGTAAAAATCCGCTTCAAGAGGGGCACCCGGCCCAGCCAGTACACCAGCCGATTGCCCGCTATGGCCGAGCGGATGCGGTAGATCTGGGAGGCACAGGTGAGGTTCACGGGGCCACCTCCTCCTCGTCCTCCTGGGTGAGCAGGTCCACAATGTAGGACTCAAACTGGGGCGTGTGGATTTTGGCGTTGTCCACCCCCTCCAGCTCTCCCTGGTGGAGCAGCACGATCTCGTCGCACAGGTCCTGGGCCAGCTGGAGAATGTGGGTGGAAAAGAGGATGATATGGTCCCCTTTCATCTCCCGCAGCAGGTTTTTCATCTCCAGAGCCGCCACCACGTCAAAGCTGGTGAGGGGCTCATCCAGCAAAATCACCGGAGGTCTGCCGATGAGGAAGCACAGCATCTGAATCTTGTGCTTCATGCCGTGGGAGTAGCCCCGCATGAGCCGGTTTCGGTCGTCAGGTTCCAGCCCCACCAGCTCCAGCCACTGGTCCGGGGTGCGGCCGCTCTTGTCCTGAGAAATCTCCTGAAAGAACTTGACAAACTCGGTGCCGGTGAGAAATTCCGGCACCACCGGGGTGGACAGCACATAGCCGATGTCCCCTTGCTTGGGGGTGCGGGTCTGGCCATACTCGTCCACCAGGGACACCGTGCCCCCGTCGGCGGGGAACTCGGCGGACAGGCAGTTGAACAGGGTGGTTTTGCCCGAACCGTTACGGCCCAAAAGGCCGTAAATCTTTCCCTGTTCAAAGGTAAAGCTGGCGTTTTTCAGCACCTCTTTGGTGCCGAAAGACTTGCAAATTTGGTCAAGAATCAACTGCATGGGGAAAACTCCTCCTCTGTCTTTCATTGCCCATCGTCTGAGTGCCTGAACTGCACCCAGCCATAGGCTCCCCTGTGTAAGGGGAGCTGTCAGCCGCGAGGCTGACTGAGGGGTTGACGTTACCCAGCCGCCGACAATCCCTCCGACCCGGCTAGCGCCGGGCCACCTTCCTTTACACAAGGGAGGCTTTTTTACGCTTCTCTTACTCCAGATTCAGCCGACGGCTGAGGATGTAGTTGGTGATAATCAGGTGGACCACGCAGCGCACCACGTCCAGGACCAGGCCCCAGATCAGAGCGGTGCCCATCACATCGGAGAACACAGACATGACCTGGGCCGCTTCGGACTCTACGGTCACCGTGGTCAGAGAGGTGGTCACATCCGGGTAGCCAAACAGGCCGATGACGGTGCCCACGGTGGACCAGGCCATGCTGAGCACGATGAAGGCCAGCACCGCAAAGCCCACCCGGTGGCTGCCCGCCAGATGGCCCAGGGCCATGGAGGCGTACACCTGGGACACCGCACAAATGAGCCCCACAAACACAGACACCACCGACAAAATTGCCAGTCCATTGGCGTTGGGGGTCATTCTGGCCAGAACCTCCCACACCTGGGTCAAGTCGTAGAAGAAGCCCTGATAACTGGCAATAATCAGTACACTGACAATCGCCACCAGGACACTGAGCATGGAGATCACCACAGCGCTGATGAGCTTGGAGGCCACCAGCTGCCAGGGCTTGACGGGAATGGTGAACATGAGGTAGCCCTCGTCCTTCAAGAGGCCCTGATAGAACCGGGCAATGATGATCACCGTGGTCACCACCATCACCGCCACAATGAGCAGCACATACAGCAGCACCATCAGGGAGTTGACCAGACCCAGGCCCTGCTCGGCATCCAGGCCAGCACCTGTAAACAGGCGGTTGATCCCGGACACCACCAGCAGCACCCCCCACAGGGGCAGGAAAATCTTGAACATGGCTTTGAAGTCATATTTCAGCAGTTTAGCCAGCATAGTAGTCACCTCCCTGGGGATTGGCCCGGAACATGTCCCGGAACACGTCGTCCACGCTCTTGCCCTCCCGGGCTCGGATGTCGTCCACCGCCTCGTGGCCCACCACTCGGCCCTGGTGGAGGAACACCACCTCGTCCAGCACCCGCTCCACGTCTCCAATGAGGTGGGTGGAGATGAGCACGGTGGCCTCGGGGTTATAGTTGGTCAAAATGGTGTTCAAAATAAAGTCACGGGCCGCCGGGTCCACCCCGGCGATGGGCTCATCCAGAAGATACAGGTAGGACTGGCGGCTCATGGCCAGGCTCAGCTGCAGCTTCTCCTTGGTGCCCTTGGACATGGACTTGATGCGGTCGCCGGGCTGAATCTTCAGGCTGGCGCACATGTCCTCCGCCTTCTTGCGGTCAAAATCCGGGTAGAAGTCCTGGAAAAAGCTGAGCAAATCCCGGGTTTTCATCCAGTCGGCAAAGTACATCCGGTCAGGCAGATAGCTCACATGGGCCTTGGTCTCCACTCCGGGGGTATAGCCGTTGATGGTCAGGGAGCCAAAGCTGGGCTGCAACAGCCCGCACATGAGCTTGATGAGGGTGGTCTTGCCCGAGCCGTTGGGCCCCAGCAACCCCACCAGCTTCCCCCGCCCGATGTTCAGATTCACATCGGTGAGGGCCTTGGTGTGGGAAAAGGTCTTGCCCAGCCCTTGACACGCAATCAGATCTTGGTTCATCTCTCTTCCTCCTTCCAGGTCTGCACCAGGTCGATGGCCTGCTGCCGGGTGAAGCCCAACTGCTCCATCCCGTCCAAATAACTGCGAATTTGCTCCCGGGCCAGCTGGCGGCACATGCTGGCCAGCACTTCCCCGTCCTCGGTGACGGTGCGCCCCGCCGTCCGGTTGGTCACCACCAGTCCGTCCGCCTCCAGCTGAGAAAGCGCCCGCTGCATGGTGTTGGGATTCACCCCCGCCTCGGCGGCCAGCTCCCGCACGGTGGGAATTTTGCTCCCCCGGGGATACACCCCCGAGGAAATCCGCTGCATCAGCTGGCGGTGCAGCTGCATCCAAATGGGGCCGCTGCCCTCTACGTTCCAACCCATCCGTCCACCTCCTTGTATTATTGACTTAATACAAGTATACACACTCACCCCTCCCCTGTCAAGGTGGAACCGGAGGAATCTGGCAAGAAAGATAGAGCCGGTGCAATGGGGTTTTATACACTTTGAAGATTGACAACTTGGGCGAGGCAAGCTACTATTTGGAACGTATATTTCCATGTTTGGAGGGATCTCCTTGAAACTATTGCGTCAATTTCTCATCATTCTGCTGCTGTCCCTGGTGGGGGAAGGGCTCCACGCCCTGCTGCCTCTGCCGGTGCCGGCCAGTGTGTACGGCCTGGTGCTGATGCTTCTGTGCCTGTGCACCGGGATTCTCCGCCTGGACCAGGTGGAGCGAGCCTCGGACTTTCTCATTGAGATCATGCCGGTGATGTTCGTCCCCGCCGCCGTGGGGCTCACCGAGAGCTGGGAGCAGCTGCGCCCGGTTCTGGTGCCCGTGCTGGTCATCATGGTGCTCACCACGGTGCTGGTGATGGTGGTCACGGGTCATGTGACCCAGTTTGTCATGAAATGGAGGGAGAAGCATGACTGAGTTTCTGGGCAATTCCCTGTTTTTCGGGGTGGGCGTGAGCCTCATCGCCTATGAGGTGGGGCTGCTGCTGCGGCGCAAGTTCGCCCTGGCCATCCTCAATCCCCTGCTCATCGCCATCGTCTGCGTCATCTTGTTCAACAAGGCCCTGGGCATCCCCTACGGGGACTACTACGAAGGGGCCCAGTACCTGTCCTACCTGCTCACCCCCGCCACGGTGGCCCTGGCGGTGCCCCTGTATCGGCAGCTGAAGCTGCTGAAAACCCACTGGCTGGCCATTCTCTGCGGCCTGGGGGCGGGCATCCTGGCCGGAGGGCTGGGCATTCTGGCCCTGTCGGTGCTCTTCGGGCTGGACCACCAGCTGTATGTGACCCTGCTGCCCAAGTCGGTGACTACCGCCATCGGCATGGAGCTGTCCCGGGAGCTGGGGGGCGTGGTGGCCATCACCACCGCCGTCATCATTGTCACGGGAATTTTGGGCAATGTCATTGGAGAATTCATCTTCTCCCTTTTCCGCATCCGTCACCCCATCGCCAAGGGTCTGGCCCTGGGCAACTCCGCCCACGCCATTGGCACCGCCAAGGCCATGGAGTTGGGCGAGGTGGAGGGCGCCATGAGCAGCCTGGCCATTGCGGTAGCGGGGATACTCACCGTGGTGTCTGCGTCGGTGTTTGCACAATTTTTGTAAGACTCAGGCAAGTTCAGAGACAATCCCTCCGTCACCGCCTACGGCGGCGCCACCTCCCTTTGCACAAGGGAGGCTCTGGGCACGGCATAGCCCTTCGGCCCCCTTGTGTAAAGGGGGCTGTCTGCCGTCAGGCAGACTGAGGGATTGATTCCCTATATTTCCCGGCAGTCCCCGGACTTGCCGGGATTTTTCTGTTGTCAGGTTCGGGGATTTCATGTAAAATAGACGGTACACGAGAAAAAACAAGGAGGTGAAGTCCCATGTCCGTGCTGCTGTTGCCCAATGAGGTGCTGTCCATGACCGCCCAGGCCGCCCGCCGTCTGGTGGATGCGGGGGACGGGGACTGCGCCCTGTTATATCTGGCCCTGCTCCAGGCAGGGAGCAACCCGGACCAGGCCGCCCGACAGCTGGGGTGGGACCCCGGCCGCATCAGCGCCGCCTTTGCCCGGCTCACCGCCATGGGACTGGCCCAGGGGGCCTGCCCCGGCGTCTCCCCCGCCCCCCAGCCTGCCCCGGCGGTGGATGACCGGCCCCCGGAGTACACCCGTGGGGACATTGCCGACGCCCTGGAGCGGGAACAGAGCTTTTACGGGCTGGCCCAGGAGATGGAGCGGCTGCTGGGCCGGGTGTTCTCGGACACCGACCTGAAGAGCCTGTACACCATTTACGACTACCTGGCCCTGCCCGTGGAGGTCATCTTCATGCTGGCCGGGTATGTGGTCCGCTCCAGCCGCCGCCAAAAGGGGGACGCCTCCCCCCTGCCTCGCATGACCGAGGTGAAGCGGGAGGCCTTCCGGTGGAAGCGGCTGGGCATCACCACTGTGGAGCGGGCGGAGGAATATCTCCGAGACCAGGAGAGCATCGACCAGCGGGAATGGGGGGTGCTGTCCGCCGTGGGGGTCACCCAGAAGCGGCCCGCCATCGACAAGGAGCGGGAGTACATCCACCGCTGGGTTCAGTGGGGCTTCTCGGATGAGATGATCCACCTGGCCTATGAGCGCACCATTTACCGCAAGGGTCAGATGAATTGGCCCTATGTGAATAAAATTCTGGAGTCCTGGAAAAAGTCCGGCTATACCACCCCCCAGCAGGTGGAGCAGGAGCGGGGCGGCCAGACCCGCAAAGCCCAGCCCCAGACTCAGGGGGCCCGGCCTCAGGAGAACTACCAGCCCAGCGCCAGCCGCATCCAGCAGCAGGCAGACTGGCTGGACCAATTCTTGCAGGAACAGGAGAAAGGTGGGAACTAAATGTCCTACGATGCAGCCATTGTCCAGCGGGCCTCTGCCCGGCTGGCCCGGCGGAAAGAGATCCGGGAGCGCCGCCGCTGGGACCTGGAACAGGAGCTCTACCGCCGCCAGCCCCGGCTGAGGGAGTTGGACCGGGCCATCGGCGGCACCATGGCGGAGTTGGCGGGACTGGCCATCTCCGGCAAGCCCATTCAGGCCGACGGCCCGGAGATCGCCGATATCCGGCGGCGCAATTTGGAGCTCCAGGCCCAGCGGGCGGAGCTGTTGCACACCCTGGGCTATGAGCCCGACGCCCTGGACCCCACCCCCGCCTGCACCAAATGCGGGGACAGTGGATGGGCAGGGGCGGAGATGTGCACCTGTCTGAAAGAACTGTGCGCTCAGGAGCAGATGAAGGCCCTCACTGCCCTGTTAAACCTCACCGACGAGCAAAACTTCGACCACCTGCGCCTGGACGTGTACTCCGACCAGCCCTGGGAGGGAAAACGCTCCCCCCGTGAGAACATGAAGCGGGTGGTGACGGTGTGCGAGGGCTTCGCCCGCCGCTTCCCCGACTATCCCCTCCACAACCTGCTGCTGTCTGGAGGCACCGGGCTGGGCAAGACCTTCCTGTCCGGGTGTATCGCCCGGGAGGTGTCGGGGCGTGGGTATTCCGTGGTGTACGACACCGCCATCAGCCTGTTTTCCACCTTTGAGGCCAAGAAGTTTTCCCGGGATTTGGGCCAGGAGCGGCAGGCCCGGGACGACACCCGGCGGTATCTGAACTGCGACCTGCTCATCCTGGACGACCTGGGCAGCGAGCTCACCACGCCCCTGGCCCAGTCTACCCTGTACGAGGTGGTGAACAGCCGCCTGCAAGGGGGCAAACACACCATCATCTCCACCAATCTGTCCATGGAGCAGATCGGCGCCCGGTACACTCCACAGGTGGTGTCCCGGCTGGCGGGAGCCTATCAGGAGCTGACCTTCTACGGGGACGACATTCGGCGGATGAAGAGATAGGAAAATATTTTATTCTTTTGTAACAATTGGACATGAATATTTGTAATGAATTGCGGGTATCCTTATTCTTGCAAGCAAGAGTGATTTCTTCTTTTCATTTCATTTCTCCTTTTTCTTCTTTCTTTTTGCTCCGGGGCAGGAATGCCCCGGAGTCTTTTTTGTTTGTGCCTCCATAAGGCACTCATAGGCGGTAACGGAACAATCGTCCTTCTCCGATTTCTCCGGCGCAAACCAGCGCCCCAGCCGGGGACGCTCCGCTGGGGGCCATACCATGCCCAAAGGCTCCCCTGTGCAAGGGGAGCTGGCTGCATTATGGGGTCCCCGCCAAAGCCCAGCGCAAGCGGGTTTGGTGGGGAGAGGAGGTGCGACGGTGTGAGCGAGACTTGCCCCGCCTCCCAGGGGCGAGGCGAGGGATACTCAGTCCGCACCGACGAGACTGAGGGGGTTGTTCTTCTAAAAGGCCTCGTTCAGGCTTGCCAGCCTGGTGGGGACGCTTCCCGCTGGGGGTTCCTTTTGCCCGGTCAAAAGGAACCAAAACCCGCTTAGGGCGTTCCCCCCTAAGGACCTCCCTGGGGTACGAGGCTGTCCATGCGTCAAGCCTAGATTCGGCCCGTCACCCTTGCTGTGGCTCCTGTTTGTGCCACCACACCAGGCCACCTTGGGCAGCTGGCCCTATCGCCAGGTGGTTTCCACAGCCGGGCCTACCCTGGCCAAGCGGCGTTCCCGCCGCCGGGAGCCAGTCTTTCGTTAGCTGAGAACAGCGGCTCACCAGGGTAAGGCCCTGGAAGTAGAAGTTTTACTTGCCGTAAAAGCTGGCACTTACAAAAGAACTGCCATGCCATCTATGTGACCCCACCAGGCCAAGGGCCGCAAAAAGGAGGACGCAGGGGCTCCCCGTACCGCGGGGTGGATTCCACAAGGCGGGGGAAGGCCCCGCCTTTGGCGATTCTTTCCCCGATTTCTCATCGGGGAGAAATCGGGCCCAGCGGAGCGTCCCTGCCAGGGGCGCAAGGGTGCGCCTGAGAAATCGGAGAAGGTCAATCCCTCCGACCCGGCTTACGCCGGGCCACCTCCCTTTACACAAGGGAGGCATTGGGCCTGGAAACCACCGGGGGCAGCGGAGTATCCCCAGACGCAAAAACACCCCCGGACCAGTCGGTCCGGGGGTGTTTGGTCCCCTATGAGGTTTTGTGCTCGGCGGGGTGTGAATTAGTGCTTGCGCTTACGGGCAACCACAACCACAGCCACCAGAGCCACCACGCAGACAACCACCACGATCACGGGCATCATCACGTTGTTGGTGTCACCGGTCTGAACCACGTCTCCGCCCTCGGGCTTCTCAGTGGTCTGGGGATTATCGGTAGCCTCGGGCTTGTCGGTGGTCTCGGGAGCGCCACCAGCGGTGAGGCCGTCCATGGCGCTCTGGAGAGCAGCCACGGCAGCGTCCACAGTAGCCTGGTCGTCCTCAGACAGGGTGGCATCGGCCATCACGGCCTTGGCGTTGGCCAGAGCGGTGCGGAAGGCGGCCACGGCGGCCTCGCTGGCCCCGGTGGTGTCCACGGTCTCCGCCTCAGCCAGCAGATCCTCCAGGATGGACTTGTCGGCCTTGTAGCGCTGGGCCAGAATGGCGTTGAGCAGGTCACCAGCGGCCTTGTCCACGTCCTCCTGCATGGCGTCGCCGTCAGCGGCCACGTCCTGGGCAGCCTTCAGAGCGTCCACCAGCTGCTGCCAGTTGGTCTCCACATACTTGTCGGCCTCGTCCATCATGGCCTCGGCACGGTCGATGACCAGGTTCAGCATGGTCTTGTCGCCCTGAGTCAGGCCCAGACCCCAGATGCCGTTGAGCAGGTTGTCCCAAGCGGTATTGACCTCCTCCTGGGTGGCGTCGGCGTCGGCCATCACAGCCTTGGCCTCGGTGAGGGCCTTCTCGAAGGCAGCCTTGGCGGTATCGGTGACGCCCTCGGTGGACAGGGTCTCGGCATAGGCGATGGTCTCCTCCAGCAGCTCCTTGTTCACATCGCTGGGCTCGGGAGTGGGCTCAGGAGTGGGTTCGGGAGTGGGTTCGGGAGTGGGCTCGGGAGTGGGTTCGGGAGTGGGCTCGGGGGTGGGCTCAGGAGTGGGTTCGGGAGTGGGCTCGGGAGTGGGCTCGGGAGTAGGCTCAGGAGTGGGCTCCACGTCCTGGGAGATGGTGAAGGTCTTCTCCACGGTGCCGGAGTAGTCCACGATACCACGCACGGTGAGGGTGGCGGTGCCGGGCTGGACGTTGTTGGCGTAGTCCACAGCGAAGTCCACGCCGTACTTCAGGGTCTTGTCGCCCAGAACCACGGTGGGCATGGGCTCAATGGCGGAGCCAGTGTAGGCGAACACGTCATTCTCCAGAGTGACGGTGGCGTCGGACAGGTCGATCTTCTCCTCGGCCATGCGCACACGCAGCTCGGCGCAGGACATGAAGCGGTTAGCGATATCGCCGGTGCCGCCGCGGGTCTGCACGCCGTACAGGCGCACGAACTTGGCCTCCACGGGCTCATTGAACACGGCGATCTTCCAATCGGTGTTGTGGCCCCAAGTGCCGGTGGCCACGGTGGTCCAGGAGCCGTCCTCGCCGGTCATGCTCACTTCCACCCGGTACTCGGTGACGATACCGTTGGCCACGGAGTTCCGGGGCTGATAACGCAGAGCGTCCAGCATGGTGGCCTCATCCAGCTCCAGCTGAATCCAGCGCTTCTCAGGGCTGTTCTCCAGATACTCGCTCCACTTGGTGTGCCAGAAGGTTTTGGAGTTGTTGTCCAAAGCCAGCTCCACAGGGCCCTCGTTGCCGGACTGGGGCAGCTGCTGGCTGGCAGCGGTGGCAGTGGTCTTGGTGTAGTCGTAGTCACGGCTGCCATCGGTGGGATCGTTGTTGGTGGAGCCGCTGACGGCCAGGTTGATGGTGTAGGTACCACGGGTGGCGTGGTCCTCAGACTCGGTGAGGATCTTCACCACGTTGTCGTGGGCGGGGATGACGGTGTAGGCAACGTTGTTGCCGTTGTCCACTTCCAGGGTATCCACCAGCAGAGCCTGGGTGTCATAGGTGCGGGCAGCCAGCTGGCTGTCGTTCCAGGCCTTGCCGTTGACGGTGATGCCGGTGAGGGCGTCAGAGCTGTTGATGGCAAAGCTGGTCTGAGCCACATTCAGCTCCACCTCGGTGAGGCTGACGCAGTAAGAAGTGGCAGCAGAAGCGGGATCGCCCTCCTTGTTGGTGACCGTCAGGCGGAAGAACACGGCATCCTGGGGCTCGAAGGTGTAGGGGATGCGGGTGACGTTGGTGTGGGGATTGGTGGCCTCACCCTTGGTGATGTCCAGAGTGGTCCACTGCTCACCGTTCTGGCTGACCTCCATCTGGACGTCAGAGGGCAGAGCGGCGGAGAAGCTGTCGGTGGCAAAGAACAGCACCACCTGACCCAGGAACTGGGCGGTATCATAGCGGAAGGTAATGGAGGCGGACTTGTTGCCGGCCTGAGCGGAGTCGTAGTTACTCCAGGTGCTCTCGTTGGGGCCGCCGTCCAGGTTGGGGTCCACCTCGGTGGAGCCGTTGCGGATGGCCTCCAGGGTGTCGCTCTGGAGATTCTCGGGGATGTTCTGGGTCAAGTCAGCGGCGGCGGAAGCCACGTTGCCGCCGATGGTCACGTCGCCCTCAGCCACACGGATGGACGCGGTGACGGTGAGGTCCTCGCCGAACACCTGGCTGGTACCCTCCACCACCTTGGTGCCCACGGTGGCAGTGAGGTCCTCGGGAATGTTCCACTCCACGGGGAACTCGGCGTTGAGGATGCTGCCGTCAGAGAGAACAGCGGGACGGGAAGCGGGCAGAGTAATCTGACCGTCCTTGCGCACGGCGGCGGAGTAGTTGAGCAGAGCGGCCACCTGGTCCAGCATGTTGATGTTGACGGTGGTGGTAACGTTCACCTCATCGATGACGCCGCTGATGGTGAAGGAGCCAACCTCCTGGATGAGGTCCTCGTTGTAGTCGTTCCAGGTCACGCCCAGCTCCTTGGTGGTGCCGTCCTTGTAGGTGACCACCACGGTGTCGGGCAGCTCGGGGGCGTTGCCCACCTTCACATAGTGATAGCGGGAGATGTCATAGCTGACCACGGGGTTGTTGCCACCCTCGTCCTCCACAGGAGTGGTGGTGACGGTGACGGAGCCAGCCTTCACGCCGTCGGCGGTGGCGGTGACGGTAAACTCACCGGCCTTGTCGGTGGACTGCACGATGGCCACCAGCTGGCCAGCGCCCACGTTGCGGGACAGGCTCTGATAAGAGGTGTGGTCGGGCTGACGGCCGTTGTCCACGCCCACGATGGCGCCCTCGCCCTCGATGGAGAGCTTGACGTTCACGTCGTCGGTGTTGACCAGGTTGCCGTCGGCATCCTTGACATCGATGGTGATGTAGCTCAGGTCGTCGCCGTCGGCCACGATGGAGTCACGGTCAGCGGAGAGGGTGAGCTGAGAGGCGCCGGAGGTGGTCTTCACCACGCTGCGGCCCTGGGTGTCGGTGATGGGGGTAGTACCATCCTCTTCAAAAGCCTTGACCTCCAGAGTACCCTCGGCATAGGGCACCATAAAGGTGCCATACAGGCTCTGATGGCCGGACTTCTTGGCGAAGGCGCCAGTGCCCTCGGTGAAGGTGCGATAGGTGTAACCGGCATCGGTGGTGGTTACGGTGGTCTTGGCGGTGCCAACTTCCTCACCGTTGAGGTAGACCTTCACCACGGGAGCGTCGGAGTACACAACCACTTCCACCTTGCCGCTGCCGTCCACCACGATGTCCTCACGGTTCCAGGTGGGCAGCACATGGAGGGTGGTCACGTCCTCGTTCCACATGCTCTGGTACAGATAGAAGCTGTCCTTGGGCAGACCGTTGGTGTCAATGATGCCGAAGTAAGAGGACTTGGGAGAGTTGGGCCAGGAGCCTGCGGGGGTAGAGCCTGTGGCATTCCAGGGGGTGGGCTCGCCGATGTAGTCAAAGCCAGTCCACACAAACTCACCCATGGAGGTGTCCCGCTGCAGCACACGCCACCAGGCGTCGCTGGCCATGGCACCCCAGCCCACGGCGCTCTTATCATAAGAGGTGAGCAGATAGTCGCCCTTGCCGCCGTCACTGTTGTTGGCCTTGCGGTCATACACGCCGCGGCTGGTGACGGCAGAAGCGGTCTCGGAGTAGTACACCTTCCAGCCCTTATTGACCCACTGGTCAAAGCGGCCGGTGTTGGCGTAGTTCACGCCGGAAACGCCGCCGAACTCATGAATCACCTCGGCAACCTTGAAGGCCCAGGTATCGTTGTTGGAGTTCTGACCGAACGTGGGGGGACGGGTGTTGTCCACTTCCTGCAGCCAGGTGCACAGATTCTCGGCAATGCCGGGATACTCGCTGGCACGGTCGTTGGCAGTGCCCTCGAAGATCTCGTTGCCCAGAGAGTACATGATGACAGAGGGAGCGTTGCGGTCCTGATAGGCCATGGCCTTGATGTCAAACTCGGCCCAGGTCATGCCAGCCTCGCCGCCGAGGATGGCGTTGTCGGCGCCGATGGTCTGCTCAAACCACACAGAGTAGTCGTTGACGTTGCCGTTCTTCTCCATCACCCACATGTCGAAGGCCTCGTCCACGATCATCATGCCCTTGCGGTTGGCGATCTCGATGAGCTCAGGAGCGGCGGGGTTATGGGTGACGCGGATGGCGTTGCAGCCCATCTCCTTCAGGATCTCCACCTGACGCTCGATGGCCCGGTACCAGGCCTCGGAGCCCAGAGCGCCCTGGTCGTGGTGCATACACACGCCCTTGAGACGGGTGGGCACACCGTTGAGCTCAAAACCAGTGGAGTCGTTGTTGAACTCCGTCCAGCGGAAGCCGAACTCGGTGGTATAGGTGTCCACCACCTGCTCGTCCACCAGCACCTCAGTGACGGCGGTGTACAGGTTGGGGTTGTCAGTGTCCCACAGCTTGGGGCTGTCCACCTTGGCAGTGAGGGTCACGTCCTGGGTGGAGCCAGCGTCCACGGTGACGGTCTCGCCGGTGACGGAAGCCACAGACTGCTCGCCGCCCAGCTCGTAGATGCTCTGACGCACCACCACATCGGCGGCCTCGCCGCTCTGGTTGGCCACGGTGGTAACCACGTTCACGGTGCCGTCGGCGCCGTTGGACTCAGCCAGATTGGGGGTGGTGATGTAAGTACCGTTGCGGTCCACATGCACGGGATCGGTGACGGTCAGGTGCACAGAGCGGTAGATACCGCTGCCGGAATACCAACGGCTGGAGGGAGTCTGGTGCTCCACCTTCACGGCCAGCACGTTGTCGCCCTCATAGTTCAGGTACTCCTGGGGCAGCTCGAAGGCAAAAGAGGTGTAGCCATAGGGGTGGAAGCCCAGCTCCTGGCCGTTGAGGTAGACGGTGGCGTTCATGTACACGCCGCCGAAGTTGACAGATACGACCTTGTTCTTCCAGTCAGGGGTGATGGAGAAGGTCTTGCGGTACCAGCCGGTGCCGCCGGGCAGGTAGCCGCTCTCACCCTCGCCGTTGGTGGTGAACTCCTGCTCGATACTGTAATCGTGGGGCAGGTCCACGTCACGCCAGGCAGAGTCGTTATAGTCCACTGCCTCGCTGCCGCTGCCCAGATTGAACCGCCAGTGGTCGTTGAAGTCCACAGTGCGGCTGTCCCCGCCATAGCTGTTGACGTAGACGGTCTCCTCAGGAGAGGAAGTCTGTGTGCTGGTGGAACGGCTCTCGCCACGGGCGAATGCGCCAACTGTTACCAGGTTCGCGCCCATCACCAGGGCCAAAGCGCCTGCCAGCAGCCGTTTCTTTTGGAACATGATATTCCTCCTTCTTTTCATTTCCGGTAAAAATCCGGTCCGGCGTGCTGAAGGGCGCAAAACACCCCTCCGCACAAATACGCAGGATAAGTGTAACATGCTTTATGCGAAAACACAAGAGATTCCATTGCGCATCCATGTGAAATTGTACAAAGTGGTATGTTTTCTTCAAAACTCTGAAAAATCACTGAAATTCAATTGGAAATGTTTCCAATTTCAGATTTTTGTCAGGCATATTTTTACTAAAAACTATTTTGGCATAGGAGAGAAAAACAAAAAATCTCCCTACTTTCAATTTCCATATCATCTGGCTATGGTTTCCTTTGAGATATCCCACAATCTGTGCTACACTGAATTTTGGCAGTATCGGCATACGGGTAAGCAAGCCTCTGCTCCCATTACGGCTTCCCCGTTTGGTTTGCCCACATATCCCTATGCTGTGTGTTATTCTGTGGAAAAGGAGAGACCCCATGTTCTACCACGCTTCCCAGACCCCAGGCATCACCATCCTTGAGCCCCGGGTGTCCAACCACCACGTCCCCCTCATTTACTTCTCCCAAAAGCGGGAGAATGTGTTGGTATACCTGTGCAACGCCATTGAAACGTACTGCCGGGAGACGGGATTTGTCCACCACGGCCCCTGGCAGAAGTGGGGCCCCTACGGCTTTGACCGGGAGGGCCGGCTGCAATTTCAGGAATACTACCCCAACGCCCTGGTGGACACCTATCAGGGGGTATCCGGGTACATCTATGGGGTGGAGACGCTGGCCCCTTGTGACTTCCCCCTGGAGATTCCAGACGCCGCCGTGTCGGACGTCCCCGTCCCGGTGGCAACCTGCGAGTTTATCCCCGATGCCCTGGAAGCCATGTTGCAGGCAGAGCAGGAGGGACTCATCTCCATTTTGCGCTATGAGCAGCTTACCCCGGAATTCCAGGCCTGGAACCGCAGAACCATCTTGGAGGAGTACGAAAACGCCCAGGACCACCCGGAATACCGCCACTTCCTGGAGGGGAAATTTCATCTAAAGAAGTAAGCATCAAACAAGGGGAGAACTTGCAACCATTTTGGGCAAGTTCTCCCCTTGTTTTATTCCATGAAGGATTCATAATCTCTTCGTGCATAGATGACACGGGCCACGGTAACCGTTTGAATGGCCTCGTCCACCCAGTAGAACATCAGGTAGTTTCCCACCAGACATTTCCGATACTCATGCTGCAACGCCCGTAAGGGCCGATAGGCTGGATGGGTATATGGAGCCAGAGCGATCCGTTCCCCAGCCTCCATGAACTTGGCAGCCAGGGACGCCGCTGCGCCCGGATTGCACAGCTGCTTGCTGATATAGCTCACAATTTCCACCAAATCCTGCTGGGCAGCGGGCAAATACTCCAGTTTATACACCCTCGGTGCCCCCTATGGCGGCCTTCATCGCCTCAAACACATCCTTGGGGGAATACCGCTGCTGGGTCAGGGTGGCCTCCCGCTCGGCCTGCTGCAATTTGAAGTATACCTCACTGTCAAATTGAAGCTGTTCATAGGCCTCCATGCTCAGAACCACCATGTCTCCATAGCCGTTTTTGGTGAGAAACACGGGCTGTTTGGTCGCATGAACCGTTTTGGAAATGTCCGCAAAGTGGTTGCGCAGGTCAGAAACAGGTCGAATCATATCCATGGGATGCACCTCCTGACTTCATTTTATCATAATTATGCTAAGCGAGCAAGACAGGAATCTTTACCTTTTGGCCTCGTAGGCAAACCAGCCCTTGCGCTCCAGCTTCCGGGTGATGGTCCAGCCGTTTTGCTCCAGAGCCTGGGCCACTTCCTCCGCCCGGGAGTCAATGATGCCCGAGCACAGGAACACCCCGTCGGGGGTGAGGAAACGATGGGCCACGGCGGACAGGGGGATGATGACATCCGCCACGATGTTGGCCAGTACCACCTGATTTTGTCCCGGGCGCAGCTGGTCGCCGAACTTCTGGTCGGCCAAGACATTGCCCGCCAGCACGGTGAGGCGGTCCTTGCCAATGCCGTTCATGGCGGCGTTTTCATAGGCCACATCCACCGCCTTGGGGTCAATGTCCACCCCCACGGCGTGCTCCGCCCCCAGGCCCAGGGCGGCAATGGCCAGAATGCCGGAGCCACAGCCCAAGTCCAGCAGCTTCTCGCCGCCGTGGATGTGCTGCTCCATCAGCTCCAGGCACAGCTGAGTGGTGGGGTGGGAGCCGGTTCCAAAGGTGAGGCCGGGGTTTAAGTACAGGGGCACCCGGCCGTCGGGGATGGGCTGGCCCTTCATCCACTCGGGGACGATGTACACCCGCTGACCCACCGGGATGGGCTGATAATACTTCTGCCAGGAGGTGGCCCAGTCCTCCTCCCGCAGGGAGACGGTCTGGGGCTCGTACTGCTCCAGGCCCCGGAGGGCGGCTCTCATCTGGGCCTCTCCATCTTCATTGTCAGGCACATAGAACTTCACCCGGCTGGCCCCCTTCATGTGGCGGGCCAGGTCCTCGTCTACATAGTCCCAATATTGGCGGTTTTGCTCCAAAAAGCGGAGAAATTCGCCCTCTTCCTCCACCACCAGCCCGGTCATGCCGTTGCCGGTGAGGGTGTCACACACCTGGTCCATGACCTTGGCGGGGACGGGGAGGGTCACTTCCAACCAGCGCTCGCTCATCCTGCGTTCTCTCCTTTGCTGCGTAGTTCCCGCAAGGTCACGTCATAGGCCTCCTGCTGGTGGGGGAGCACCGGCAGGGTCTGGGGTACGTCTGCCCCCGCACAGGTCAGCACCCGCCGCAGCACCTCGTGGGCCAGAGCGGGATTCTTCACCAGCACCGGGCCGGTGAGGTGGGTGGCCATCAGATTGCCCCGGATGTATCCCTCGGGGCCCCGCTGGCAGTCGTTGCCGAAGCCCATCTCCAGGCTCTCAAAGAGGGGGGTAGACACCCCAGCGGTGAGAGAGCACTTGTTCATAAAGCCCACCACCGGGGACTGTCCCGGCGGGGTATTGGCAATCACATCGTGGGGGGTGCGCTGGCGGGTCTCAATGGTGGTGAAGTCCGCCAGACCCAGCCCCTGCCACACCTTGCCCTGGGTGTCGGTGATGGACTGGCCCAGCACCTCCATGGCGTTTCCGGTGAACAGCACCACCGCCCCCCGGTCCAGGGCGGCTTTCAGGCCCTCCGCCTGGGGACGCAGCCCTTCCAGGGCAAACTTCTGGGCCTGCTCGGTGCCACAGCCCATATAGATGAGGTGGGCGTTGGACAGGTCGGGTTTCTCCCCGGCCACCACTTCCACCTCGTGGCCCAGCACCTCCGCCATCCGCTGGAGCACCACCAGGTTGGCGTACTCCCCGTACAGGCTCATGCGCTGGGGACACAGATGCACAAATTGCAGTTTCATTTCTCTCACCCCTTACTTTTCCTCAATCTCCACCCGGTCCAACACCTTGTCCCGGTCGGAGAAGCAGGTGACCACATACACATCCTCGCTGCCGCTGCCCTCCAGGTACTCCACCGCCTGGGGGATGCTGGCCTCCAGCACCACCTTGTCCTGGGGCACGGCGGAGCACTCGAAGCGCAGAGCCAGGTCGTGGACGTAGCGGCCGGAGAGCACCACCCGCTGCACATGTGGGGCGGCGAGCATGTCGAAGTCAATGTCCCACAGCCAGCTGGTCTCCCCGGTGAAATACTTCCGGGAGATGGCGTCCACCACCACCAGTACCGTGCAGGGCTTGTTGTTGTCCCGGATATACCGCAGGTTGGTGTCGTAGGCCACGGAATTCTCGTGCTTGCTGGTCAGCAGGGTGCCCTGGTGCTGGCCCAGGGTAAAGCGCACCATGCGGCCGTTTTTCAGGATGTAGTTGTTGATGACCCCGGCGGCGGTGGCCTTGTCCACCCCGATCATGCGGCAGGCGGACCAGGCGGCCAGGATGTTGTACACGTTGTAGATGGAGCGGAAAGCCAGCTGAATGGGGGTGTCCCCGTCCAGCACCAGCTGTCCCGCCTCCAGGTCCAGGCCCGTCACCGCAAAGTCGGGGTGGGGCCGGTGGTGGTCACACTGGGTGCAGCGATAGTGGCCGATGTGGTTGTAGTGGTACAGCTCGTACTCCATGGGGGCGCCGCAGGCGGGGCAGAAGGCCCCGTCGTTGTACATGCCGTGGTGTTCTTTCGTGGCCCCCGGCCACGCCTCCAGCCCGAACCACTTCACCGGGTTACCCTGGTGGGCAAAGCAGGCCACCTGGGGGTCGTCGGCGTTGAGCACCAGGGTGGTGGAGGGGTGAATGGCGGGGAGAATGGCGTCATACACCCACTGGGGGTGTCCGTTGCGGGTGAGCTGGTCCCGGTAGAGGTTGGTGATGACGAAGTGGGTGGGGTGGAACCAGTGGAAGGTGTGGCGGGCGTACCGCTCGTCGCTCTCCAGCAGCAGCACGTCCCCCCGCACCCGGCCCCCCAGGTCACACTGGGACAGGATGAGGGTGGTGACACCTTCAATCTGGTTGGAGCCCTCGGCGTTGTACACCACGTTCTTCCCGGCGGCCTTCAAAATGGCGGCGATCATCTCCACGGTGGAGGTCTTGCCGTTGGACCCGGTGACGGCGATGACATAGGGGGGCAGCTTCACCCGGCCCAGCACGTCGGGACATACCTTTAAGGCGAACTGTCCGGGCAGGGAGGAGCCCCGGCCCAGCAGTTTGCCCACCAGGCGCATGAATTTACACAGAATGATGGCTAAAAATCGTCTCATGGTACCAGCCTCTTTTCTCAGTTTGACGGGTTGTGGCCCCGGTCCAGCCAGATCATCAGGGCGGCCAGGTCCGCCGGGCTCACCCCGCTGATGCGCCCTGCCTGGCCCAGATTCAGGGGCTGAATGTCGCTCAGCTTCTGCCGGGCCTCCAGCCGCAGGCCCTGGATGGCGTTGTAGTCGGTATTGGGGGGAATGGCCCGGCTCTCCAGCTTGGCCATCTCCGCCACCTGCCGTTTTTGCCGCTCAATATACCCCTGGTACTTCACCGAGATTTCCACTTGCTGTGCCACTTCTGTGGAAATCTCCGGGCGGTCCGGGTCGAAGGGGGTGAGGTCTGTGTACGTCACCCGTGGACGGCGCAGCAGGTCGGCCAGCCGGGCCCCGTGGGGGCAGGGGGGCTCGCCCCGGGCGGCTAGCATCTCATCCAGCTGGGGGGAGGGGGCGGCTCCGGTGTGTTCCAGCCGCTTGGCCTCCCGCTCTACGGCCTTATATTTTTCTTCTACCGCCTGCATCCGCTCCTCACTCACCAGCCCCACCCGGTACCCCAGGTGGCACAGCCGCTGGTCGGCGTTGTCCTGGCGGTGAATGAGGCGGTACTCGGTGCGGGAGGTCATCATGCGGTAGGGCTCGTCGGTGCCCTTGGTGACCAGATCGTCAATCAAGACCCCGATGTACCCGTCTCCTCGGGAGAGGATGAGGGGCGGCTCGCCTTTCAGCTTCAAAGCGGCGTTGATGCCGGCAACGAGCCCCTGGGCGGCGGCCTCCTCGTAGCCGGAGGAGCCGTTGAACTGTCCCGCTCCATAGAGGCCCGGCACTCCCTTAAACTCCAGGGTGGGCAGCAGCTGGGTGGGGTCTACGCAGTCGTACTCGATGGCGTAGGCGGGGCGGGTCATCTCCGCCTGTTCCAGCCCCGGGATGGTGTGGAGCATTTGGACCTGCACCTGTTCGGGCAGGGAGGAGGAAAAGCCCTGGATGTACAGCTCCTCGGTGTTCAGCCCCATGGGCTCAATGAACAGCTGGTGGCGGGGCTTGTCGGGAAACCGCTCCACCTTGGTCTCAATGGAGGGGCAGTACCGGGGGCCCACCCCCTCGATGGTGCCGTCAAACAGGGGGGATTGGTCCCAGTTTTGGCGAATGATGTCGTGGGTGTGCTCGTTGGTGTAGGTGAGGTAGCACACCGCCTGGTTGCGAGGTGGCTCCTTAGTGGAAAAAGAGAAGGGCACCACCTCTTGGTCCCCCTCTTGCAGCTCCATGGGGGAGAAGTCCACGCTGCGGCGGTGGACTCTGGGGGGTGTGCCCGTCTTAAAGCGGCGCAGGCGCAACCCCAGCCGCTCCAGGCAGGCGGAGAGAGACTGGGCGGCGGCCATGCCGTCGGGGCCGGAGTCCCGCACCACGGGGCCCACAATGGTGCGGCCCTTCAAGTAGGTGCCACTGGCGATGATGGCGGCCTTCACCTGGTAGGTGGCCCCGGTCTCGGTGACTACGGCGGATACCGCCCCGCTCTCGTCGGTGAGGATGTCCACAATTTCCCCCTGTTTCACCCACAGGTTGGGCTGAAGCTCCAGGGTGTGCTTGCACACCTCCTGGTACCGTCTGCGGTCGGCTTGGGCCCGCAGGGACCACACGGCGGGGCCTTTGCCCCGGTTGAGCATCCGGTACTGGATGCAGGCGGCGTCGGCGGCTTTGGCCATCTCGCCGCCCAGGGCGTCAATTTCCCGCACCAGGTGGCCCTTGCCCGTGCCGCCGATGGCGGGGTTACAGGGCATGTTGCCTACGGCGTCCAGGTTGATGGTGAAGCACAGGGTGCGCAGACCCAGCCGGGCGGCGGCCAGGGCCGCCTCGATGCCGGCGTGGCCCGCTCCGATGACGGCAATGTCAAATTGTCCTGCTTGATAGGCCATGAAAACAAGTCCTTTTTTCTCTGAATCCAGCGAAAAATGCTGGTTTATAGCGGTTATATAGAGGCGATTCTTCTATCGTCTCTCGGGTTCCGGCTTGCCAGCCTGGCGGGGACGCTGCCCGCTGGGGGTTCCTTTTGTTCGGGCAAAAGGAACCAAAACCCGCTTAGGGCGTTCCCCCCTAAGTACCCCCCTGGGGTACCAGGCTGGAACTGCGTCAAGGCTATGTTCGGCCCGTCACCCTAGCTGTGGCCCCTGTTTGTGCCACCACACCAGGCCCCCTTGGGCAGCTGGCCCTATGGCGTGGCGGTTTCCACCTCCGGGCCTACCTTGGTCAAGCGGCGTTCCCGCCGACGGGAGCCAGCCCCCCGGCAACTGGGAACAGTTGCATACCAGGGGAAGGCCCTGGAGGTAGAAGTGGTATTTCCCGTAGAAGCTGGTACTTGCAAAAGAATTACCATGCCGTCTATGTGACCCCACCAAGCCAAGGGCCGGAAAGAGGAGGATGCACACCCCTCCCAGTACCGCGGGGTGGATTCCACAAGGCGGGGGAAGGCCCCGCCTTTGGCGATTCTTTCCCCGATTTCTCATCGCTGAGAAATCGGGCCCAGCGGAGCGTCCCTGCCAAGGACGCAGGTATGCGCCTGAAATGTGGCAGAAGGTCAGGCCCTCTCCCGAAGGGCCAGGGGTGTGGCGCTTATTGGGCCACTAGCTCCAATACCGAAATTTCCGGCCGATTGAACATCCGAAATCCCGGGATAGGAGTAGTATTGTTGCCCAGCCCCCGGGTGGCGTACAGGGTGCTCTCCCCCAGGGTATACACCCCGGCGGTCCAGGTGGGGAAGAGCTCGCCCCCCGAGCCGAACACCCCGTCGGTGAAGGGCAGGCGCACCAACCCGCCGTGGGCGTGGCCGGACAGCACCAGGGCATAGCCACAGGCGGCGTATCGGTCAAAGTAGTTGTTGCGGTGGGCCAGGAGGAGGGTACACAGACCCGGGTGGGCCTGCCCAATCTCCTCATACAGCTCCTGGGGGGTCTTCTGGTCGGCGTAGCCGTTGGCGTCGTCCACGCCCGCCAGCACCAGCTGGTCGCCGCCCCGCTCCAGCACCACATACTGGTTGGACAGCACCGTCACCCCGTTGTCGGTCAGCAGGTCCTTGGTCTGACGGATGTCTCCCACCGCCCACTCGTGGTTTCCGGTGACGAAGTAAGTGGGGGCGATGTCGGACAGGCCCCGGGCCAGGGCGGGGAGCATATCCCGCTGGCTGGCCTGGTCGATGATGTCCCCGGTGAGGGCGATGAGCTCGGGCTCCTGGGCGGCAATCTGCTCCAGCAGGTCCTGGTGTCCCTCCCCGTACCGGTGGCCGTGGAGGTCGGACAGGTGCACCACCCGCATCCCCTCAAAGCCCTGAGGGAGGCCGGAGACGGGCACCTGGGTGCGGGTCACTTCCAGCCCCCAGAACTGCCAGTTGAGGAAGGCGGCGCCGCCTAAAATGCACGCGGTCAGCCCCAGAGCAGCGCCCAGGGCACGCAGCGGTTTTTTAGTCTTCATCGTGGAGGTAGTAGGGCCGCATCAGGCTGCGGTGCTCGGTGGAGTCCTTCTGGCGGTTGGAGCGGGGGGCCGCCTCAATGGGGCGGGGCCGATCGTTGCCCCGGGAGCGGCGGCGCTTGCCGGACAGAGAGGGGGGCAGGATGGAGGGTTTCTCCCCCTTGTGCTTCTTGCCGCCCTTGTTCTCCTGGGCCTTGGGGGGCTGGGGCTCCTGCTTGGGCTGCTCCTTCCGGGGCTTCTCCTGTCTGGGTTTCTCCCCTCTGGGAGGCTGCTGATTGCGAGGCTTGCGCTCCCGCTGCGGCTTCTCGCTGCGGGGCGGCTGGACGGGACGGCGGGGGGCCAGCAGCCGGGCGGTGGCATCCATAATCACGTCCGAATCCAGGGGATTGGGCTTGTAGAAGTCGGTCTGAGGCATGGCGGGCTGCTGGGGCAGAGTGTCGGACAGCTTGCCCTGGCGCACGCCACGCTTGTGGTGGTGGGGCTCCTCGGGAATGGGAGCGGGGGCCGGGGCGGGCTGAGGGGCCTTCTCCCGGCGGGGCTTCTCCTTCCGAAGCTTTTCCTGCTTGGGCTTGTCGGCCTTGGCGGGTTTCTCCGGCTTGGGAGGCTGCTCTGCCTTGGCGGCCTTCTCCGCCTTCTGGGCCTGGGCCTCCTCCTGCCGCTGACGGCGGCGGTCCCGGGCGGCCTGGCGGGCCTCGGCGTCCTCGGCGTTGATGATGCGGCCGTTCTTATCCCGCTTGGGGGCCTCCAGGTTCACCATGGGGAAGGGGTGGTCCTCCACCACGGGGATGGAGCGGCCCAGCAGCTTCTCAATGGCCTTCAGCTCTGCCTTCTCGTCAAACTGACAGAAGGAGATGGCGGTGCCGGAGTGACCCGCCCGGCCGGTGCGGCCAATGCGGTGGACGTAGGTCTCGGGCACGTCGGGGAGGTTGTAGTTGAACACCCAGGACAGCTCGTCGATGTCAATGCCCCGGGCGGCGATGTCGGTGGCCACCAGCACCCGTACCCGCCCCGCCTTGAAGTCGTTGAGGGCCTGGACCCGGGCGGTCTGGCTCTTGTTGCCGTGGATGGCGGCGGCGGTGATGCCCTGGGCGTTGAGGTCCCGGGCGATGCGGTTGGCCCCGTGCTTGGTGCGGGAGAACACCAGGGCGGCGGGAATGTCCCACTTCTGAATGAGGTGGCACAGCAGCTTGGTCTTGTTGTTCTTGTCCACGTAGAACAGCTTCTGGCCGATGACCTCCACCGGGGAGGACACCGGGTCCACCGCCACTCGGGCGTAGTCGTGGAGCAGGGCGTTGACCAGCTCCATGACCTCGGGAGGCATGGTGGCGGAGAAGAAGAGGGTCTGTTTCTTCTTGGGCAGCAGCTTGAGCACCCGGCGCACGTCGTGGATAAAGCCCATGTCCAGCATCCGGTCCGCCTCGTCCAAAACAAAAATTTCAATGTGGCTCAAATCCAGCAGGCCCTGGCCGTGGAGGTCTAAGAGGCGGCCGGGGGTGGCCACCAGGATGTCCAGACCCTTTTTGATTTGATCCACCTGGGGCTGCTGGCCCACGCCGCCGAAGATAACGGCGCTCTTCAGGGGCAGGTGCTTGCCGTAGGCCACCATGGAGTCCTGGATCTGGATGGCCAGCTCCCGGGTGGGGGTGAGGATCAGGGCCCGGATGACCCGGGGGTTGGGTACCTTCTTGGACAGACGCTGCAAAATGGGGGCGGAAAAGGCGCAGGTCTTGCCGGTGCCCGTCTGGGCGCAGCCCAGCACGTCCCTTCCGGCCAGGGCGGGGGGAATGGCGCCCTGCTGGATGGGAGTGGGGGCGGTGTACTCCTGCTCCGCCAGGGCCTTCAAAATGGGGTCACAAAGACCCAGTTGTTTGAAATTCATGTGATCGTTCCTTTACTTATATTGCGTCAAAGCCTGTTGCACGGCGATCACCGTCTCCGCCAGGCTCTGGTCGTGTACGGGGACGGTGAGATGGGCGCAAGTCTCGTAGAGGGGGGTACGGTAGTCGTAGACGTCTCGAAGGGTCTGGCCGGGCTGGAGGGCGATGCCCCGGGTGGCCATGTTGTGGATGCGCCCTTCCAGTTCCTCCAGGGTCAGCTGCAAATAGACCACGGTGCCCAAACTGCGCATGTGTTCGATGGCCCGCTCCCGGCAGATGCAGCTGCCGCCGGGGGCGATGACGGTGTGGGAACAGTGCACCGAGGCGATGGCGTCCGCCTCCGCGTCCAGAAACCACTCCACACCCTTTTCATCCAACAGCTCTTGCAGCAGTGCCCCCTGCTGCTGCTGAAGGAGCAAGTCCACGTCCAGAAAGTCGTAGCCCAGGGTCTTGGCCAGTACCACGCCCACGCTGCTCTTTCCCGAACCTGGCATTCCAATTAAGATGATGTTGTCCATCTGCCTCACATCCCATACGCAGGCCCATCTCCCCATGGGAGGATGGGCGATATTTGCCCATGATAAGACAGACTATTATATCAGATGGCAGGCCGAAAAGGCAAGAGGGAGGGGAAGACGCAAAACACCCCTGGAGCAGGATTTGCTCCAGGGGTGCGGCTGGGTTTTGGTTATGCTCTGCGCTTATTGGCGGCCAAAATCAGCAGAGCAGCGGCGGCCAGGGTCATGACGCTCAGGCAAGCCATGAGCGGGGCGTGGTCCCCGGTGGGGGGCACCGGCTCTCCGTCGGAGGAGTCCACCACATTGGCCAGCACATAGGTGCTGAAGTGGGTGAGGTCGGCGGTGACGGTGCGGGCGTCCGGGTCCACGGTAATCTTCACTTCCTGATACTTGCCGTCCTCTGACACATAGAACAGCTTGAGGTGGTCGGCGGTCAGGTTCTTTGGAATCTCAAAGGTGACAGACAGGGCACCGTTGGGCTGGACGGCCTTGCCGTCCCGGGTGGCGGTGAACTCAAAGATGGCGGCGTAATCCAGTTCGGCCACCACCTGAGCCAGGGCCTTGGTGACGCTGTCGTAAATAGCGCCCTGGGTAATGCGCTCCACGGTGACGGTGGTGCCGGAGGCAAACACCTTCCCGGCGTTGTTCAGCACCAGGTCCACGCCGCCCACGGTGGCCTCGGCCTTGTCCCCGCTGACGGGGATGTCCACCTTATCCTGGGGAGCCGGGGTGGGGGTGGGGTCGGGGGTTTCGGTGGGGACAGGGGTGGGTTCGGGCGTGGGCTCGGGCGTGGGTTCGGGTGTAGGTTCGGGTGTAGGCTCGGGTGTAGGCTCGGGCGTGGGCTCTGGCGTGGGCTCGGGTGTGGGTTCGGGTGTGGGTTCGGGTGTGGGCTCTGGCGTGGGCTCGGGTGTAGGCTCGGGTGTAGGTTCGGGTGTAGGTTCGGGTGCATCAACAAGCCCATCCATGGCACCCAATAGCTGCGCCACGGCCTCATCTACGATTTTCTGGTCGTCCACACTGAGGGTCTCATCGACCAGAATAGCCTGGGCATGTTCCAGAGCCGCCTGAAAGACGGCCACAGACTCATCGGTGTAGCTGCTCAAGTCTAGCTGCTCAGCCTGGGCCACAAGCTGTTCCAAAACGGATTTATCTGCCTTGAACCGCTGGGCCTGGATGGCATCTTCCAGTGCCTGTGCGGCGGCATCCACATCAGCCTGAGTGGCGTTTTCCCCCAGCCCCTTGGCAGCATCTAGCGCATTCACCAGTCTCTTCCAGTATATCTGTACATAGCAGTCCTGCTGCGCCATCATCGTCTCTGCCTTCTCAACGAGTAGGTAGAGCTGGCTGAAGTCAGGCGTAGGCACCCCGGGCACATAGTTGTAGTTAATTGTGGCATTCTTCAGCGCTTCGTTAAAATCGCCTACGGAAATTGCCTCCCACTGCTCCTGAGTGCCGGTGTAATTGACAGTTGTTAGATTATTACATGCGTAGAAGGCCGCATATCCAATGGAACAAATTTCCTTAGGAATGGTAATCTCCGTCAAATCGCTACACTCATGAAAAGCACCGTTCTCAATGGAAGTAACACTGCCTGGTAGAGTAACCTCAGTCAGACTGGTACATCTATAGAAAGTATTCTCTTCAATAGTAGTGACTCCGTCAGGGATGGAAAGCTCCGTTAGGCTGGAACATAGAAAGAAAGCGCCATATCCCATGGAAGTCAGGCTGTCCGGGAGAGTCACCTTGGCTAGATTGGTGCAACGACAAAATCCTTCCTCACCAATAGAGGTAACACCATTAGGAATGACAACCTCTGTCAGGGTGGTGCAAGTAAAGAAGGCACCCTCGCCAATGGAGGTAACTCCTTTCTCCAAAACGGCACGAGTGAATTCCAAATTCATCCATTCCGCCTGATAGACATTATAATCCCACATATCCCCTGTGCCAGAAATGGTGAGGGTTTGAGTTCCTCGGTCATAGTCCCAGGTTAGGTTGTCTCCGCAAGGACCGGAAGGTTCTGCTGCCGGAATAGTGCCATCGGAACAAACAATGGTAACATTGTACGGAATGTAGCCCATGGCCTCTGTGTCCAGAACTTTCCATTCCCCCATGGTACCACCAAAGAAAATGGTTTCCAGTCTCTTACACATAGAAAAGACAGCCTCTCCCACAGATGTAACACTCCCAGAAATGGTAATCTCCCTTAAGTTAGTACAATTATAGAAAGCATGGTCTTCAATGGAGGTAATACTCTGGGGAAGAATGAGTTCTGTCAAGCTGGTACAATCAGAAAAAGCATACTTCCCAATGACAGTGACGCCACCAGGAATGGAAATCTTTGTCAGATTTGTACAGCCCATAAAGGCACCGTCCTCAATGGAGGTGATACTGTCTGGCAGGGCAATCTCCATTAAGTTTTGGCAATGATAGAATGCGCTGTCTCCAATAATAGTGACACCTTGTGGAATGACAATCTCTGTTAGTCCAGTACAACTATCAAAGGCATGTTCTCCAATGGAAGTGACCCCCTCCTCCAAAATGATGCGGACAACTCCAAAATCCATCCATCCGGGTTGATTTTCCCAAGAATCATAGTCCCACATTTCCCCGGTGCCGGAGATGGTGAGGGTCTGCGTCTCCTGATCATAGTTCCAGGTCAGATTGGGTCCGCACTGGCCGCTGGTGGCTGCTTCTTCTGTCGCCACGGTGGGGCTATCGGTGGTTTGGCTGTTGTCGGCCCAAGCTGTGCTGGGAAACATCCCCACTACCAGGCAGCCACACAACAGGATGCTGAGAAGTTTCTTTTTCATTGATTTCACTCCATTTCTCTCATAATATGGGCGGTGAACGATGCTGTGCGCAGGAAAGACGGGTGCGCTTTCTGGCAAAACCAGGATGCCATAGCGTCAAAACGGGGGCTTCACATCTGGTCTTTGTTTTGCTTCTTCTCCCCGTTGACGGCCCGTACCCCGGCGGATACCAACTCCCGTATCATATGGGAATGGGTGTCGTTATAGAAAAACTCCCGCTTCATGAAATCCAGGGATTTTTCCAGCTGGGGTGTGACCGCAAAGGAGATCCGCTTGAAGTCGCCAGTCATGCAACACACCTCCTTCCTGTCAGAACATCTGAACGTCTGAACCCGTCTGCATTATAGTTCATAGGTTCAGAACCCGTCAAGCACTTTTTGGCAAAAAGGTTCTGCTTGACAGAACCTATGAACCTGCGCATAATATGAACTGTGAGGAGGTGGTATGGGTGCCCACGCAAAAACCACGCTACACCGTCATTGTGGACGAAGAGCTGTTGAAGGAAATTGACGATTTTCGCTTTGAGAACCGATATGCCAGCCGTTCTGCCGCCACATTGGAGCTCATTCGCATTGGCATTGAGCAGTTGAAAAAGGAAAAAGAGGCGGCATCGTCCAACCAGCAGCCCACCGATCTGTAATCTATTCACGCCCCCGAGGGATTCCCTCCAGGGGGCGTTTTTCATGCATCCCCCGCCCTCAATTTAATCTGAAACAGGTTGAAAGTCAATACTCTGTTTCAGGTTATGCCATACTCTGCAAGAGGTGAAGTGTTATGAACCGATTGCGAGATTTGCGGGAGGATGCCGATTTGACCCAAACTCAGGTGGCAAAGTTTCTGGGCATGTCTCAGACGGGCTACTCCAAATATGAGACAGGAGAAAACGACATTCCCACCCGGGTCCTCATTGAGTTGGCAAAATTTTATCACACCAGCATTGACTACATTCTGTGTGTCAGTGACAGACGCACGCCCCTTTAAGCCATGCAAGACGCCCCCTTGGCAGTGCCAAGGGGGCGTCTTGCATTATCGGCCCAACCGGGCCTTGAAGTTGTGATATCCGAACTGGGTCAGCTGCTCCAGCCCGCCCTGGGGGTCCAGCCGCCAGATATCGGGCAGGGGCATGCCGTTGAAGGTGTTGTTTTTGCAGGTGGTGTAGATGGCCATATCCCCAAACACCACCAGGTCCCCTCGGTGCAGGGGCTGGGCGAAGGAGTAGTCCCCCACCACGTCCCCGGCCAGACAGGTGGGGCCTGCCAGGCGGTAGGTGTGCGCCCCGCCGGGCTGGGCCACAGCCTGGAGAATGGGGGGCTGGTAGGGCATCTCCAGCACGTCTGGCATGTGGCAGGCGGCGCTGGCGTCCAGAATGGCGATGTGCACCCCGGCGTTTTCCACCAGATCCACCACCCGGCTCACCAGATACCCGGCGTTGAGAGCCACCGCCTCCCCCGGCTCCAGGTACACCTCCACCCCCCAGGTCTCCTGGGCGTGGCGGATGCACCTCTCCAGGGTGTCCATCTGGTAGTCCGGGCGGGTGATGTGGTGCCCGCCCCCCATGTTCAGCCACTTCATGCCGGGCAGCACGTCCCCGAACTTCTCTTCCACCGCCTCCAGGGTGGTGGCCAGGTCGTCGGCGTTTTGCTCGCACAGGGTGTGGAAGTGCAGCCCGTCCAGCAGAGCCAGGGTGTCCGGGTCCATCTGCTGGTCCCACACCTCCCGGGTCACCCCCATGCGGCTGCCGGGGGCGCAGGGGTCGTAGATGGCGTGTCCCTCCTGGGTGGAGCACTGGGGATTGATGCGCAGCCCCACGCTCTTCCCCGCCTCCTTGGCCCGGGGGCCCAGGGTTTTCAGCTGGTGAATGGAGTTGAACACGATGTGGTCGGCGTAGTTCAGCAGCTCGGCAAATTCGTCCTCCCGGTACCCGGCGCAGAACACATGGACCTCTTTGCCCCCCATCTCCTCGAAGCCCAGCCGGGCCTCATAGAGGCCGCTGGCCTCGGTGCCCGCCAGGAACTGGGAGAGCAGGGGGTAGAAGTCGTAGTTGGAAAAGGCCTTCTGGGCCAGGAGGATGTGGCAGCCCGTGCGCTGGGCCAGAGCGGCCAGAACCTGGCCGTTTTGCTCCAAGCGGGCCTGGTCGATGACATAGGCGGGGGTGGGCAGGTTGCCAAACAATTCGCCGATCTGGTAGGGAGCCAGCCCCTGGAAGGGGGGATGGCCCAGGGTCAGATACTCCATTTAGTCCACCAGCACCGGGTTGTGGTTCTCCCGGCGGGGCAGGCCGTACTGGTCCAGGGCGTCCAGGAAGGGATCGGGATCGAACTCCTCCACGGTGTGCACGCCGATCTTGTTCCACTTGCCAGTCAGCAGCATGAGAGCGCCGCACATGGCGGGCACGCCGGTGGTGTAGCTGATGGCCTGGCTGGCCACCTCCCGGTAGCACTCCTGGTGGTCGCAGACGTTGTAGATGTAGTAGGTCTTCTCCTTGCCGTCCTTCTTACCGGTGAAGATGCAGCCGATGTTGGTCTTGCCGTGGGTGCGGGGGCCCAGGCTGGCGGGGTCGGGGAGCAGCTCCTTGAGGAACTTGATGGGCACGATCTGGTGGCCCTCAAACTCCACGGGGGTGGTGGAGAGCATACCCACATTCTCCAGACACTTCATGTGGGTCAGGTAGCTCTGGCCGAAGGTCATAAAGAAGCGGATGCGCTGCACCTCGGGGATGTTCTCGGCCAGGGACTCGATCTCCTCGTGGTGGAGCAGGTACATGTCCTTCATGCCCACCTGGTCGAAGTCGTACTCCCGCTTGATGCTCATGGCGGGGATCTCCACCCAGTGGCCGTCCTCCCAGTAGCTGCCGGGGGCGGACACCTCCCGCAGGTTCACCTCGGGGTTGAAGTTGGTGGCGAAGGGGTAGCCGTGGTCGCCGCCGTTGCAGTCCAGAATGTCAATGGTGTCGATGGTGTCAAACTCGTGCTTCTTGGCGTAGGCGCAATAGGCCTGGGTGACGCCGGGGTCGAAGCCGCAGCCCAGCAGGGCGATGAGTCCGGCCTTCTCGAACTTCTCCCGATAGGCCCACTGCCAGGAGTAGTCGAAGTAGGCGGAGAAGCCCTTCTCCTCACACCGCTTCTCGTAGATGGCCTTCCACTGGGGGTCCTCAATGTCCTCGGGCTCGTAGTTGGCGGTGTCCATGTAGTTGACCCCGCAGGCCAGGCAGGCGTCCATGATGGTCAAATCCTGGTAGGGCAGGGCGATGTTCATCACCAGGTCGGGCTGATAGCTCTTAATGAGGGCGATGACCTCCTCCACCTTGTCGGCGTCCACCTGGGCGGTGGTGATCTTGGTGGCGGTCTTGCCCTCCAGCTCGGCGGCCAGGGCGTCACACTTGGACTTGGTGCGGCTGGCGATGCACAGCTCGGTGAACACCTCGCTGACCTGACAGCACTTGCGGATGGCCACGGAGGCCACGCCTCCACAGCCGATGACCAATACTCGACTCATGTTCCATCTTCCTTTCTATGTACCAAAATTTCAACACTCTATGAGAATCTTGTGGAAAACTTTTTTAACTGGCGTGCTCCTGGGCCACGATATTACGCACCCAGGTGCCGGGCACGTCGTGGAAGGAGGAGCGCACCTCCAGGGGGATGTTGTGGCGGCGGGCCAGGATGACACAGCGGTCGTGGAGCACCTGGGCCCCGTGCTGGGCCATGTCCAGCATGTCCTCGTAGGAGATCTCCTCCAGCTTGGCGGCGGTGGGGTCCTTCCGGGGGTCAGCGGTGTACACCCCGTCCACGTCGGTGTAGATCTGGCACACGTCCGCCCGCAGGGCGGCGGCCAGGGCCACGGCGGTGGTGTCCGAGCCGCCCCGGCCCAGGGTGGTGAGATTGCCCCGCTGGTCCACCCCCTGAAACCCGGCCACAAAGACGATGCGGCCCCGGGCCAGCTCTTTTTTGATGGCGGCGGGGGAGACGCTCTGGATCTGGGCCTGGGTGTAGTCGTCGGTGGTGCGGATGCCCGCCTGCCACCCGGTGAGGCTCACGGCGTCATAGCCCATGTACTCCATGCATAGGGCGGCCAGGGAAATGGAAATCTGTTCCCCGGTGGTCAGCAGCATGTCCAGCTCCCGCCCGGAGGGATTGGGGTTGAGCTCCAGGGCCTGGTCCATGAGGCGGTCGGTGGTGTGGCCCTGGGCGGAGAGCACCACCACCACCTGGTTACCCTGGTCGTAGGCCCGGGCGATGAGGGAGCAGATGTGGCGGATGCGCTGGCTGTCCGCCACCGAGGTGCCCCCGAATTTCAATACCATTCGTGCCACGGCTCAGCCCTCCCCGTGGCTCAGGGTGAGCAGCAGCTCCCGCAGCACCTTGCAGGCGGTGGCGGTGGACACCCCGCTGGCGTCCAGCATGGGGGCCAGCTCGTTGACGTCTGCCCCAACCACATTCACATTCTCAAAGCGGCGGATGGCCTCCAGCAGTTCCAGGAAGGTCACGCCGCCCGCCTCGGGGGTGCCGGTGCCAGGGAAAGCCGAGGGGTCCAGGCAGTCCAGGTCAATGGTGAGGTACACCGGGACCTGGCTCTGGGCCAGCTGCTGGGTGAGCTGGGCCAGGCCGTCAAAGGTGAAGGGGTGGAAATCGGTGTGGGCACGGGCGAAGGCGAACTCCTCCCGCTCCCCGCTGCGGATGCAGAACTGGTGGATGCGTCCGTCTCCCACCAGGTCGTGGCAGCGGCGGAGGACACAGGCGTGGCTGAGGGGCATGCCCAGATAGTCCTGCCGCAGGTCGGCGTGGGCGTCAAAGTGGACGATGTGTAAATCCGGGTATCTCTTATGTACCGCCCGCACCGCACCCAGGGTGACGGAGTGCTCGCCGCCGATGAGAAGGGGCAGCTTGTCATGGTCCAGAATCTCCTGGGCCCGGGCCTCGATGTCCTCCAGAGCCTGCTGGACGCTGCCGAAGCACAGCTCCAGGTCCCCGGAATCGAAAATCTTGCAGTCGGTGAGGTCCCGGTCCTGGTAGGGGCTGTAGGTCTCCAGCCCGAAGCTCTCGTGGCGCATGGCGGAGGGGCCGAACCGGGCCCCGGGCCGGAAGCTGGTGGTGGAGTCAAAGGGAGCGCCAAAGAGGACGATATTTGCCTCTTCAAAGGGGGCATCGCAGGCGATAAAGGTCTCAATGTTGGGTTTCATATCATTCTACCTCCTCCAGCATTCTCTCCAGGAAGGCCGGGAGGAAGAATGCGCCGGTGTGGAGCCGGACGGTGTAATAGTTGGTTTTCAGGTGCAGGGCCAGCCATTTGTCCCGGTCGAAGTCGTCGATGGGGTGATATTTCTTGCTGGCAAAGCCGAACAGCCAGTACCCGGCGGCGTAGGTGGGGATGTGGGCCTGGTACACCCGGCTGATGGGGAAGGTGCTGACGATGCGCTTGTGGCTGCGCTGCATGGCCTCGGCGTCCTGGTGGTAGAAGGGGCTGCCCTGCTGGTTGACCATGATGCCGTCCTCCCGGAGGGCGTTGTAGCAGATGCCGTAGAACTCCCGGGTGAAGTAGCCCTCGGAGGGGCCGAAGGGGTCGGTGGAGTCCACGATGATCAAATCATACTGGGCATGCTTGCGGCGGATGAACCGCAGGGCGTTGTCGAAGTAGATGTGCACCCGGTCGTCGTCCAGACGGCAGGCGTTGCCGGGCAGGTAGCGGCGGCAGGCGTCCAGCACCTGCTCGTCCATCTCCACCAAATCAATGCGGCGGATGGACTCGTACCGGGCCAGCTCCCGCACCACGCCGCCGTCGCCCGCGCCGATAACCAGCACGTCCTGGACGTTGGGGTGCACCGCCATGGGCACGTGGGTGATCATCTCGTCGTAGATGAACTCGTCCCGCTCGGTGAGCATCACGTTGCCGTCCAGGGTGAGCACTTTGCCGAACTCGGGGGTGTCGTAGATGTCGATCTGCTGAAACTCGCTCTTGTGGGAGTACAGATGCCGCTGGACCCGGATGCTGTGCTTGACATCCGGAGTATGAAATTCGCTAAACCACAGTTCCATCACAGCGCCTCCTGGGTGAGAATGTTGATGTGCTCAATGTCCGGGTCCTCGGGTCCGGTCATGGAGCAGCCCTTGGCCTTGGCGTAGCGGATGTAGTCCAGAATCTGGGGGGTGATCCGCTCGCCGGGGGCCAGGATGGGGATGCCGGGGGGATAGCACATGACAAACTCGCTGCACACTTCCCCGGCGCTGTCCTCCAGCCGCACGCTCTTTTTGTCGGCGTAGAAGGCCTCTTGGGGGCTGGTGACCACCTCGGGGTCGATGTACTCCTGGTTCATCAGCCCGCTGGCGTCGGTCTGGTACCGCCGCCGGATTTCCGCCAGGGCGCTCACCAGCCGCTCCAGCTCCTGGGGCCGGTCGCCGATGGAGAGGTAGGCCAGAATGTTGCCGATGTCTCCGAACTCAATCTGAATGTCGTACTCGTCCCGGAGCAGGTCGTACACCTCAATGCCCGCCAGGCCGATGTCCCGGGTGTGGACGCTGAGCTTGGTGGGGTCAAAGGCAAAGATGGAGTCACCGTTCACCAGCTCGCCGCCGAAGGCGTAGTAGCCGCCCACGGCGTTGATCTCCTCCCGGGCGTACTGGGCCATGGCGGTGACCTGGCGGAACACCTCGGGGCCCCGGAGGGCCAGGTTGCGGCGGCTGATGTCCAGGCTGGACATCAGAAGATAGCTGCCCGAGGTGGTCTGGGTGAGGTTGATGATCTTGCGCACATGGCCCTCGTGGATGTTGGGGCCGATGAGCAGCAGGGAGGACTGGGTGAGGCTGCCGCCGCTTTTGTGCATGGACACGGCGGCCATGTCCGCCCCCGCCTCCATGGCGGAGATGGGCATGTTCTCCCCGAAGTAGAAGTGGGTGCCGTGGGCCTCGTCGGCCAGGCAGTACATGCCGGCGTCGTGGGCCATCTTCACGATGGCCTTCAGATCGCTGCAAATGCCGTAGTAGGTGGGGTTGTTCACCAGCACCGCCACGGCGTCCGGGTTCTCCCGGATGGCCTTGGCCACCTGCTCCCGCTTCATGCCCAGGGAGATGCCCAGCTGGTGGTCCACCTCGGGGTTGACGTAGACGGGGATGGCGCCGCACAGCACCAGGGCGTTGATGACGCTGCGGTGGACGTTGCGGGGCATGATGATCTTGTCCCCCCGCTTGCAGGTGGACAGCACCATGGACTGCACGGAGCTGGTGGTGCCCCCCACCATCAAAAAGGCGTGGGCGGCGCCGAAGGCATCGGCGGCCAGCTCCTCGGCCTGGCGAATCACCGAGATGGGATGGCACAGGTTGTCCAGGGGCTTCATGCTGTTGACGTCGATGCTCACGCACTGCTGGCCCAGAAACTCGGTGAGCTCCGGGTTGCCCCGGCCCCGCTTGTGGCCGGGGACGTCAAAGGGCACCACCCGCATCTGGCGGAAGGTCTGGAGGGCTTGGTAAATGGGGGCTTGACTCTGGTCAAGGACGTGTTTTCTCTTCATATGCCACACCTCGATACAAAAAAAGACACAAGCTGCATCTGTACAGCTTGTGTCAAACAAGGTCAATCTAGGACAGCCCGTGTTCCGGTGCCCCCATCCCCGGCAGGGAAAAGGGCGTGCCGCCCCGCAAACAGGGACGACAAAAAAGGGGGCGGAGGGGGCTTGGTACATAGAGTCTATATAGCAACAAGATACTTTTACTACTCTGTTATTGACCGTTTCACAAGTCTGCGCAAATGCGCATTTCGGTTATAAAGTAACCAACTTATAAAATTTGAGCTTTTAACTCCATCAATAAGGCGGCAAAACCGCCAATCGGCAGTGGACCCGGCTGTCCGTATGGCCTTAACTTCCAAAGGAAGTGGTCCTAGTATGCTTGGCCAGATAAACTCCAGTCAAATTCCAGCAGAGTATAGCATGGGGCGGGGGTGATGTCAATATTTTTTGGAAAAAATCAGGGAAAAATTTCGAGCAGAAGGCTTGGCCTGCTTCTGCTGCTCAGGCGCAAACCTGCGTCCCTGGCAGGGACGCTCCGCTGGAAGACCTCCTAAAGGCTCCCCAGTGTAAGGGGTTGTCCGTCTAACCGCCCAAGGCTCAGGCTTGCCAGCCTGGTGGGGACGCTACCCGCTGGGGGTGCCTTTTGAGCGGGCAAAAGGCACCAAAACCCGCTTAGGGCGTTCCCCCCTAAGGACCCCCCTGGGGTGCCAGGCTGTCCATGCGTCAAGGCTATATTCGGCCCGTCACCCTTGCTGTGGCCCCTGTTTGTACCACCACACCAGGCCACCCTGGGCAGCTGGCCCTATAACCTGGTGGTTTCCACCTCCGGGCCTACCTTGGTGTAGCGGCGTTCCCGCCGCCGGGAGTCAGGCCCCCGGCAACTGGGACAGTTGCACACCAGGGTAAGGCCCTGGCGGTAGAAGGACGACCTTACAGAGAAGCAGATATTTTAGGTAGAATTTCCACGCCGTCTATGTGACATGAACTAGGCCAAGGGCCGAACAGAGAAGAACGCAGGCGCAGCCTCGTACCGCGGGGTGGATTCCACAAGGCGGGGGAAGGCCCCGCCTTTGGCGATTCTTTCCCCGATTTCTCATCGCTGAGAAATCGGGCCCAGCGGAGCGTCCCCACCAGGCTGGCAAGCCTGACCTTGGGCGGTTAGACGGTCAATCCCTCCGTCATGGCTGCGCCATGCCACCTCCCTTTACACAAGGGAGGCTTTGGACACGAAAAAGCCCCTTCTCTCCACCCTGAGGCAGAGAGAAGGGGCTTATCTTACAGAACTTTGGACAAAAACTCGATGGTCCGGGGGTGCTTGGGATTGGCAAAGAACTCCTGGGGCTTGTTCTCCTCCAGGATGTGTCCGCCGTCCATGAACAGCACCCGGCTGCCCACCTCCCGGGCAAAGCCCATCTCGTGGGTGACCACCACCATAGTCATGCCGTCGTCGGCCAGCTGCTTCATCACGTCCAGCACCTCGCCCACCATCTCAGGGTCCAGGGCGGAGGTGGGCTCGTCAAAGAGCATCACCTTGGGCCTCATGGCCAGGGCCCGGACAATGGCGATACGCTGCTTCTGGCCGCCGGAGAGCTGGGCGGGATAGGCGTCCGCCTTCTCCTCCAGGCCCACCCGCTTGAGGAGGGTGGTGGCGGTGTCGTCGGCCTCGGCCTGGCTCATCAGCTTGGTGCGCACCGGGGCCAGGGTGATGTTCTTGCGGATGGTCATGTTGGGGAACAGGTTGAAGTGCTGGAACACCATGCCCAT
>CALWXF010000007.1 GCA_944385445.1 uncultured Oscillospiraceae bacterium | reverse complement strand
TCACATAGATGGCCTGGCAAGTCTATGGCAAGTCCACCCTTCTCTGTGAGACTGTGCCTCTGTTTCCAGGGCCTCACTCCGGTGTGCGGCGTTCCCGCCGCCGGGAGTGTCTGCCGCCCCACACTTTTTTCATTTCACCCTTGACAAATGGTCTTTCCTCTGGTATCATATCCTTTGTCGTTGCGAGTGTAGCTCATCTGGTAGAGCGCCACCTTGCCAAGGTGGAGGTAGCGAGTTCGAGCCTCGTCACTCGCTCCATAGTATGGAGATATGCCTATCTGGGTATATCTCCATTTTTTCTTGTCTTAGCGAACTCGCTACCTCCACCTTAACTTAAAATCTGAGGTTGGGGGCCCCGCAAAAGCCATCGGCTTTTGTGGGTACGGAAGCGGGTTCGAGCCTCGTCACTCGCTCCAAAAAAGAAGGTCTGACCGCGGGTCAGACCTTCTTTTTTGGTATCCGTAAGTGATTTCAGTGCTCGCCGGAAGTCAATTCCGGCTGTGCCAAGGTTTTCGCCCCAGGCGAAAACACTTGTACGGCGCACTTGCGCCGCCCCGCTTTGCGGGGACCCCGTGGAGATGTGCCCGTTTGGGTATACCTTCTTTTTTCTTTTCCGGTCCCAGGACCCCCAACATTCTGGAAAGGTGGGTGATCTCATGAACGAATCTCTGCTGCTGATGGGTTCTGTCATCCTCATCTGCATCCTCCTCAACCGCTTTTTGGAGAAGATTCCCGTCCCCTCCCTGCTTATCTTCATTGCCCTGGGTATGCTCTTCGGGGAAAACGGTCTGCTGCACATCTCCTTTGACGACTACATCGGCGTCAACGCCATCTGTTCGGTGTGTCTGGTGTTTATCATGTTCTACGGCGGATTCGGCACCAATCTCAAGGCCGCCCGTCCGGTGCTGGCCCCCTCGGTGCTGCTGTCCACCGTGGGCGTGGCGGGCACCGCCGGGGTGGTGGCCCTGTTTGCCCATTACGCCCTGGGTTTGCCCTGGCTGCAATGCTTTTTGGTGGGGGCGGTCATCTCCTCCACCGATGCCGCCTCGGTGTTCAGCATCCTGCGCTCCAAAAACCTGGCTTTGAAATACCACACCGACTCCCTGCTGGAGCTGGAGTCCGGCTCCAACGACCCCATGTCCTATATGCTCACCACCGTGGCCATTTCCCTGCTGGCCGGTCAGTCCGTGTCCATTCCCCTGCTGCTGGCCCAACAGCTGCTGGTGGGTCTGGCCTGCGGTGGGGCGCTGGGCTGGCTGGCGGTGAAGCTGCTCCACCAGCACCTGCTCCCCTCCCAGCAGAGCCACACCGTCTTTCTCATCTCCGTGATGCTCCTGTCCTATGCCCTGCCCACAGCGCTGGGGGGCAACGGCTACCTCAGCGTGTATCTGTGCGGCATCTGGATTGGAAACTCCCCTCTGCCGCAGAAAAAGTACCTGGTGTACTTCTTTGACGTGCTCACCCACGTCTCCCAGGTGCTCATCTTCTTCCTGCTGGGCCTGCTGGTAACTCCGGCCCAGCTGCCCGGCGTCATCCTCCCCGCCCTGGGGCTGATGCTGGCCCTCACCTTTGTGGCCCGTCCCCTGGTCACCGGGGTACTGCTGGCCCCGTTCCGGGCCTCTCCCCGGCAAATTCTCCTGGTGGCCTGGTCCGGCCTGCGAGGGGCCGCCTCCATCGTGTTTGCCATTGCGGCGGTGCTCAGTGGAGTGGAGACCACCTACAACCTGTTCAACCTGGTGTTCTGTATGGTGCTGCTGTCCATCTCCATCCAGGGCACGCTGCTGCCCGCCGTGGCACAGCGGCTGGCCATGATCGACCCCACCGCCGACGTGCGCCACACCTTCACCGACTACCAGGAGGACAGCGACATCCACTTCATCAAGCTTCACGTAGACCCCGCCCACCCCTGGTGCGGCCAAGCCCTGTCCCAGCTGCGCCTGCCCCCAGACCTGCTGGTGGCCATGATCGTGCGGGGAAAAGAGGAGGTGGAGGTGCCCACGGGGAACACGGTGCTGGAGCCAGGCGATCTGCTGGTGCTGGCCGCCCGCAGCTTCGAGGACCGGGAGCACCTGGCCCTGTTTGAACTGGTGGTGGAGCGCAACCACCGCTTCGCCAACTGCCCCCTGTCCCAGATTCCCCAGGCCAACGCCCAGCGGGTGATCCTCATCAAGCGGGGCATCGACACCCTCATCCCCACCGGGAGCACTGTGATTCAGCCAGGGGATATCCTGGTCATGGCCCAGACCACCTCATAAAGAAAGGGTCTGTTGCAAAATTATGGTTTTGCAACAGACCCGTTGGTTGGGTCAATCCCTCCGTCACGGCTTGCGCCGTGCCACCTCCCTTTACACAAGGGAGGCTTTTGGCCTGGAGCGTGCTCCGATGTTGTTCTATCAGGAGAAATTCTGCCTATAAGTTCGCTGAAATCTGACAACAGAAACACCGCAGTACCAAGGCCCCCTTGTGTAAAGGGGGCTGTCACCGTAGGTGACTGGGGGATTGTCTCTGGTGGGGAGTTAGGCAATCTACGTATTTTGCAACAGGCCTTTTCTTTCATTTCTTCTGGCAATATCGCCGCACCAGATCCAGAGCGTGGTTGGCGGCCATGGTGCGTACCCGGTCCCGGCGCTGGGCAGCGCCACCCAAGTGCAGCTGAACCGCCTCACAGCCCTCCGGCGTGGCCAGGGCCACATACACCAGCCCCACCGGGTTGCTCCGCTCGTCGCTGTCCGGGCCTGCCACCCCGGTGGTGGACACCGCCAGGTCACAGCCCAGCACCTTCCGGGCCCCCTGGGCCATCTGCCGGGCCACCTCAGCACACACCGCCCCCTGAGCGTCCAGCACCTCCTGGGACACTCCCAGCACATTGGCCTTCACCTGGTTGGTGTAACTCACCACGCCGCCCCGGAGCACCGCCGAGGCCCCGGGCACATCGGTGACTCGCTTGGCGATGAGGCCCCCGGTGCAGCTCTCGGCGGTGCCCAGGGTCAGGCCCTGTTTGGCCAGCATGGACACCACCACCTCTTCCAGAGAGGACACATCCGCCCCGTAGACCTGGTCTGCCAGGATGTCCCGGACCTCCTGCTCCACCGGGGCAATCATGTCTTTGGCCTGCTCCATGTTCTCCGCCTTGGCGGTGATGCGCAGCTCCACCTCCCCCTCCTTGGCGTAAGGGGCCAGGGTGGGATTTTGGAGGGCGTTCATCTTGTCCCGCAGCAGCTGCTCCACCCCCGACTCTCCCAGGCCGAAAATGCGCAGGGTGCGGGAGTGAATGACCCCCTGGGTGAGCTGGGAGAGGTAGGGGGTCACCTCTTCCCGGAACATGGGCAGACACTCCCGGGGTGGGCCGGGGAGCATCACCACATGCACCCCATCTACGCAGAAGGCGCAGCCCGGGGCGGTGCCCCAGCGGTTTTCCAGCACCGTGCATCCCTTTGGCAGATAGGCCTGCTGGAGGTTGTTGTCCGTCATGGTGCGCCCGGACTTGGCAAAGTAGTCCCGGATGCTCTGCTCACACTCGGGGTGGAACTCCAGAGGGAGCCCAAAGGCCCCCGCCACCACCTTTTTGGTCAGGTCGTCGCAGGTGGGCCCCAGCCCCCCGGTGGTGATAATGATATCCGCCCGGCCCCGGGCGATCTCCACCGCCTGGGCCAGGCGGGCGGGGTTGTCCCCCACCACCGTGTGGTGGTAGACGTTGAGGCCCAGCCCGGACAAGAGCTGGCTTAAATCCCGGGCATTGGTATTTAAAATATTGCCCAGCAGCAGCTCGGTGCCCACTGCCAGCAATTCTACACGATGTTCCATGTTGGTGCTCCCTCCTGTGGTCTTTGCTGCTATCCTATTCCCTCTTTCACCCCCTTGTCAATGCCCTGCATCTTTCTCACTTTAGCGCACCAGAAAAAAAGGCTTGCAAAAGGCTTGCATTTTTTGGCCGAGTGGTCTATAATGGCCTCACTTCATAAAGCGAGGTTTGCTGTGATGACCCACACGTCCGCCCACAACTTCATGTCCTATTATGGCTTTACTCGATTTACCGGGTACGGCTATTTTGGCATGGAGAAATGCGGCACATGAGTGAGGCATTCCGCACCCATCTTTATGGGGGCAGAATCGAACATACCGAAACGGAACGCTCATTGACGCATTTGGCAGTCAATGGGCGGTTTTTCATTTCAGGGGCCCCTGGATGAGGCACAGCTTCGTTGTACTGCTCTCTCTTCCCGGGCGTTCCCAACTGCCAAACAGAAAGGATGAACAACGTATGGTTATCGTGATGAAACCCTCTGCCACCCAAGACACCATCCAGGCTCTGGCCCACCAGCTGGAGACAGACCACCCGGAAGTGCGGGTGAGCATCACCAAAGGCGTGGGCTGCTCCATTCTGGGCCTGGTGGGAGACACCTCCCAAATTGACCAGGACAAACTCACCATCCACGACGACGTGGACCGGGTGATGCGGGTCCAGGAGCCCTACAAGAAGGCCAACCGGAAGTTCCACCCCGAGGACAGCGCCGTGCGCATTGGGGACGCCGTGATTGGCGGCGGCGGGTTCACCGTCATCGCCGGGCCCTGCTCGGTGGAGAGCCGGGAGCAGATCATTGACGTGGCCCAGTCGGTGAAGGCCTCCGGGGCCTCCCTGCTGCGGGGCGGCGCCTTCAAGCCCCGCACCTCCCCCTACGCCTTCCAGGGCATGGGCACCCCCGGCCTGGATCTGCTGCTGGAGGCCAAGGCGGAGACCGGCCTGCCCATCGTCACCGAGCTGATGAGCCCCAAATACTGCGAGCTCTTCGAGGAAAAGGTGGACCTGGTGCAGATTGGCGCCCGGAACATGCAGAACTTTGACCTGCTCAAAGAGGTGGGCAAGATGTCCAAGCCCATTTTGCTCAAGCGGGGCCTGGCCAACACCTACGAGGAGTGGATCATGTCGGCGGAGTACATCATGGCCTCCGGCAATGAAAACGTCATCTTGTGCGAGCGAGGGGTGCGCACCTTTGAGTCCTTCACCCGCAACACCCTGGACCTGTCCGCCATCCCCGCCATTCGCCGCATGAGCCACCTGCCCATCGTGGTAGACCCCTCCCACGCCGCCGGAATGTACTGGATGGTGGAGCCCCTGGCCATGGCCGCCGCCGCTGTGGGCGCTGACGGTTTGATGATCGAGGTGCACAACAACCCCGCCTGCGCCAAGTGCGACGGCCAGCAGTCCCTCACCCCTGAGAAGTTCCGCCGCCTCATGGACAAGGTGGTGCCCCTGGTGGAGCTGATGGGCAAGACCCTCACCTAACATACAACGAGAGAGGAGTATGAACTATGGCCATGTTAGAGCGCACGCTGATCGGAGATTTCGACCAGGTCCTTCAGAAACTGCACACCGCCATTTTGGAGGGCAGCATGTCCGCCTCCTTTGAAAACGGCAACGAGTACATGTCGGGCGACACCCACTGTGCCGTGCGGGTGTACGAGCGGTACAGCTACACCGGCGGCAACCGGGTGGCCCTGTGTATGACCCTCACCGGCCAGGGCAACCAGCTGCGCCTGACCGCCATCACCGCCGGCGGCAGTCAGGCCATGTTCTTCAAGATCAACACCTGGGGCGAGGAGGCCTTTTTGGACACTTTGGCCCAGGCCATCGACAAACTCTGAGAGGAGATATCCCCCATGCAAACCCTCACAGTCCCCCTCCCCGGACGGGAGTATGACATTCTCATAAGGCCCGGCCTGCTCCCCCAGGCCGGGGGCTACATCTGCTCGGTGGTTCCCCAGGCCCGGAAGGTGGCCCTGGTCACCGACTCCCATGTGGCCCCGCTGTACGGCGAAACCGTGTCCCACAGCCTCACCCGGGCCGGGTTCCAGGTGGAGACCTTTGTGGTCCCCGCCGGGGAGGAGAGCAAGTGCGCCCAGCAGCTGGCCCGTCTGTGGAGCGGCTTTGCCCAATTCGGCCTCACCCGCACCGACTGCGTGGTGGCCCTGGGGGGCGGCGTGGTGGGGGACCTGGCGGGCTTTGCCGCCGCCACCATCCTGCGGGGGGTGGCCCTCATCCAAATCCCCACCACCCTCCTGGCCCAGGTGGACTCCTCGGTGGGAGGCAAGGTGGCCATCGACCTGCCCGAGGGAAAAAACCTGGCGGGGACCTTCTATCAGCCCCGGCTGGTGCTCATGGACCCGGAGGTGCTGGGCACCCTGCCCCACGAGACCTTTGCCGACGGCATGGCGGAGGTCATCAAGTACGGCTGCATCGCCGACCAGGACTTTTTGGAGTTTCTGGGCCAGAACCCCTCCCGCTCCGCCATCATGGCAAACATCGAACCAGTGCTGTACACCTGCTGCCGCATCAAGGCGGAGGTGGTGGCGGAGGACGAGCTGGACACCGGGCGGCGGATGATCCTCAACTTCGGCCACACCCTGGGTCACGCCTACGAGCTGGCGGGCCACTACACCACCTACACCCACGGCCAGGCCGTGGCCGCCGGGATGGTGCGGGCCGCCCAGCTGGGCACCGCCCTGGGTCTCACCCCCGCCCACCTGGCCCCGGACATCGCCCAACTGGTGGAGGCCTTCGGCCTGCCCACCGCCATTCCCTGTTCCCAGGCGGACTACGCCGCCGCCATCGGCCTGGACAAGAAGGGGGCGGGCTCCTCCCTCTCCCTCATCCTCCTGGACCGCCCCGGCCACGCCCTGGCCTACCCCATTTTGAAACAGCAGCTGCTGGAGATGCTGTAACGAGGTATTGCTATGAACGTCACCATCACCCCCGCCAAGCTTCACGGCCCCGTCACGCCTCCCCCCTCCAAAAGCCAGGCCCACCGGCTCATCATCGCCGCCGCCCTGGCCTCTGGGGAGAGCGTGCTCACCCATGTGGCCCCATCCCAGGACATTCTGGCCACCATCCGGTGCATGGAGGCCCTGGGGGCCTCCTTCACCTGGTCCGGGTCCACCCTGACGGTGCAGGGCCTCACCATGAACCGCCCCACCCCCTCCCCTCCCCGCCTGGACTGCGGGGAGTCCGGCTCCACCCTCCGCTTTCTCATCCCCATCGCCCTGGCGGTGGCAGGCGGCGGGGTCTTTACCGGACAGGGGCGGCTGATGGAGCGGCCCCAAACCCCCTACTTTGATCTCTTCGATGCCAAAGGCATCTCCTACACCCTGGAAGATGGGGTGCTCACCGTCCAGGGACAGCTCACCCCGGGAGACTATCCCCTCCCCGGCAACGTATCCAGCCAGTTCGTCACCGGGCTGCTGTACGCCCTGCCCCTGGTGGAGGGCACCTCCACCATCACCCTCACCTCCCCCCTGGAGTCGGAGGACTATGTGGCCATGACCCGGCAGGCCCTCCACCAGGCGGGCATTACCCTGGACGGGTATACCATCCCCGGCTCCCAGCGCTACTCCCCCATCCGGGACAGCGTGGAGGCGGACTGGTCCCAGGCGGGCTTTTTCTATGCCGGGCTGGGGCTGGGCAATGACCTGGACATCCAGGGTCTGGACCCCCACTCCCCCCAGGGAGACCGGCGCATCGTCTCCTTTTACGAGCAGCTCACCGGACCGGAACAGACTGTCACCCTGGACGTGAGCCAGTGCCCCGACCTGGTGCCCCCGCTGGCGGCTCTGGCCGCTGGTATGGAGGGCAAGACTTGCCACATTGTGGGGGCGGCCCGGCTGCGCATCAAGGAGAGCGACCGACTGGCCACCACCTCCCAGGTGCTCAATGAACTGGGTGCCCAGGTGGAGGAGCTCTCTGAGGGGCTCACCATCCAAGGTGTGGCCCAGTTCGCCGGGGGCGTCACCGTCCCCTGCCACAACGACCACCGCATCGCCATGATGGCTGCCATGGCCGCCACCCGGTGTGAGGCCCCCATCACCCTGACGGGCGCTCAGTGTGTGGCCAAATCCTTTCCCGACTTCTGGGAGGTCTATGAGAAGCTGGGGGGAAACATTGTAAAAAGCGAGGAAACCCTATGAACTATACCATTTTCGGCGAGTCCCACGGCCCCGCCATTGGCGTCACCCTCACAGGCGTGCCCGCTGGGCTGGAGCTGGACTGGGCCGCCATTGAAAAGGACATGGCCCGCCGGGCCCCCGGCAAGTCTCCCCTGGTCACCGCCCGCAAGGAGGCCGACCAGGTGCAGGTGCTCTCCGGGGTGTTTGAGGGCAAGACCACCGGGTCCCCCCTGTGCGCCATGATTCCTAACACCGACACCCGCTCGGCCGATTACAGCAAAACCCGTGACCTGGCCCGGCCCGGCCACGCCGACTACCCCGCCCACGTCCGCTACCAGGGCTTCAATGACTACCGAGGCGGCGGCCACTTCTCCGGGCGGCTTACCGCCCCCCTGGTGTTCGCCGGGGCCATCGCCAAGCAGATTCTGGCCCAGCGTGGCATCACCGTGGGGGCCCACATCAGCTCCATCTACGGGGTCAACGACGAGGCCCTGGAGGACTGGGACACCCTGAAAGGGGTGGCGGACAAGGACTTCCCGGTGCTCAACGATGAGAAGGGCGCCGAGATGCAGGAGGCCATTTTGGAGGCCAAGGAAGAGCAAGACTCCGTGGGCGGCTCCATTGAGTGCGGGGTGTTCGGACTCCCCGCCGGATACGGCTCCCCCGACTTTGGGGAGAACGCCGAGGGCATCTTCTCCCAGTACCTGTTTGCCGTCCCGGCGGTGAAGGCGGTGGCCTTCGGCGCCGGCACCGCCTTCTCCCTCATGCGGGGCTCCGAGGCCAACGACCCCCTGTATGTGGACGAGAACGGCAACGTGGGAGCGGAGCAAAACTGCGCCGGAGGCATCAACGGCGGCATCACCAACGGCATGCCCCTGGTGTTCGAGGTGACCATGCGCCCCACCCCCTCCATTGCCCGCACCCAATTTACCATTGACATGAGCCGCATGGAAAATGCCCAGCTGGAGCTCCAGGGGCGGCACGACCCCTGTGTGGTCCCCCGGGCGGTGCCTGTCATTGAGGCCGCCGCAGCCCTGGCCGCCTGCCAGCTGCTGGGAATTTGATTTTTGGCCGGGACGGCGAGAGAAGTGAAGCGTGAAACATTGGACACAAACTGGAGGGCTCGACAAAAGGCTCCCCTGTGCAAGGGGAGCTGGCAGCCCGTTACGGGGTCCCCGCCGAAGCCCAGCGCAAGCGGGTTCGGTGGGGAGAGGAGGTGCGACGGCGTGAGCGAGACTTGCCCCGCCTCTCAGGGGCGAGGCGAGAGATACACAGTCCGCACCGACGAGACTGAGGGGTTGACCTAGGCCAGGTGACAGACAATCCCTCCGACCCGGCTAACGCCGGGCCACCTCCCTTTACACAAGGGAGGCTGATTTCGAAGTTTGGAGGCCATTCCCATGGATGAATTGCAGCAGTATCGAGCGGAAATCGACCGCATCGACCGACAGATGGTAGAGCTGTTCCGCCAGCGCATGGCGGTCACCGCCCAGGTGGGCCAGTACAAGCTGGAGCGGGGCATCCCGGTGCTGGACGCAGTGCGGGAGCGCCAGGTGCTCCAGGACAAGGCCCAGCTGGTGGAGGGGGACCTGCGCCCCGGCGTCACCACCCTCTTTCAGACCATGATGTCCATCTCCCGCCGCCAACAGCGGGACCTGACGAGAGAGCGGGCGGACAACCCCGGCGTTCCCCGGTTTGTCCAGGCCCTGTCCCGGATGCGGGAGCCCATCCAGCACCCCCGGGTGGTGTTCCAGGGGGAGCCTGGGGCGTACAGCGAGCAGGCCTGCATCAACTTCTTCGGCGAAGGGGTCCAGGCCACCGGGCTGCCCCAGTTTGAGGACACCTTTCTGGCCCTGAAGGAGGGCCGGGCGGACTATGCGGTGCTCCCCATTGAGAACAGCTCCACGGGCGCCATCCGCCAAATCTACGATCTGCTGTCGGAATACGATTTCTTCCTGGTGGGAGAGACCACGGTGAAGGTGGACCACTGTCTCATGGCCCTGCCCGGGGCCACCCTGGACACCATCACCCATGTGTACTCCCACGAACAGGGACTGTTTCAAAGTGAGAAGTTTTTGAACGCTCACCCCCATTGGAAGCAGGTGCCCCAGGCGGACACCGCCGGCTCGGCCCAGATGGTGGCCCAGAGCGGAGACCTCACCAAAGCCGCCCTGTGCTCGGCCCGGGCCGCTCAGATCTACGGGCTGAACATCCTGGCCGGTCCCACCAACGACAACCCCCACAACACCACCCGCTTCGTGGTGGTCTCTCCCCAGGTGGAGCTGCGGGAGGGCGCTGACAAGATCAGCACCGTCTTTCTCCTCCCCCATGAGGCGGGCTCCCTCCATGAAATTCTCACCATCTTCGCCGTCCACGGCCTGAACATGGTGAAGCTGGAATCCCGTCCCCTGCCCCAGCACAGCTGGGAGTACATGTTCTTCTTGGAGTTCACCGGGAACCTGAACACCCCGGAGATCGCCGATGTGCTCCATGAGCTGTCCCAGACCACCGGAGACTTCCGGGTACTTGGCAACTTCGTGTCGAATTTGGAGGAAGAAGCATGAAGAATATTATCCTCATTGGTATGATGGGCTGTGGAAAAACCACCGCCGGACATATGCTGGCCCAGCAGCTGGGCCGCCCCTTCGTGGACTGCGACGAGCTGATGGAGGGGACCACCGGGCGCACCATCTCCCAGATTTTCGCCCAGGACGGGGAGCGGGGCTTCCGCTCCCTGGAGAGCCAGGTGCTGGAGCAGCTGAGCAGCCAGGAGGGTTTGGTCATCGCCACCGGCGGCGGGGCGGTGCTGTCGAGAAAAAACGTGACCTCCCTGCGCCGCAACGGCATTCTGGTGTTCCTGGACCGCCCCATTGACGAAATCTGCGCCAGCCTGGACACAGAGAGCCGTCCTCTGGCCCAGGAAGGGCACAACGCCTTTGTGGAGCGCCACCACCACCGCCTGCCCCTGTACCTGTCCGCCGCCGATGTCATCATCCAGGACTTTTCCTCACCGGAGGCCACCGTTGCGGAAATTCTGGAGAAGATCTCCGAGGTGGGCAAGAAATTTCTCATCATCAACGGCCCCAACCTCAACCTGCTGGGCAAGGGGGATGCGGAGCTGTACGGCCGGGAAAACCACGGAAACTACGCCTCTCTGTGTACCATGATCGAGGAGTATGCCAAGATACATAACTCCACCGCCACCTGCTACCAGTCCAACCACGAGGGGGACATTGTGGACCAGATTCAGGCCGCCGACGGGGTCTACGACGCCATCATCATCAACCCCGCCGCCTACGCCCACTACAGCTACGCCATTCTGGACGCCCTCCAGGCGGTGAATATCCCCGCCTTCGAGGTGCTCATCGGCAACATCCACACCCGGGAGCCCTTCCGCTCGGTGTCCGTCACCGCCTCGGGGTGTGTGGGCCAGATCTACGGCCTGGGCCTCCAGGGCTACCTGCGGGCCATGGACTTCTTCCTCAAAGGGGGACAGTGAACATGCTGCAAGTCATCGGTGATCCCGTCCTCCACTCCAAATCCCCCATCATCCAGACCACCATGCTGGATTACCTGGGATTGGACATCCCCTACACCCCCCACCTGGTGAAAAAGGGGGAGGTGCCCCAGTACCTGGCCTTTGCCGAGACCCACGGAGTCACCGGCTTCAACGCCACCATGCCCCACAAGGAGGACCTGGTGCCCCTGATGGACCAGCTGGGGGAGGAAGTGGAGCTATCCGGGGCGGTGAACACCGTCTGCCGCCGGGACGGGAAGTGGATCGGCCACAACACCGACGGGGACGGCTGTCTGGAGTCCCTGGTGCATATGGGACTATGGCCCGCCCGGCAGGTGGTGCTGCTGGGGGCGGGGGGCGCTGCCCGGGCGGTGGCCCTGCGCCTGGCCCAGACCCAGGTAGAGCGCATCTGGGTGTGCAACCGCACCCTGTCCAAGGCCCAGCAGCTGTGCCAGCTGGATTCCTCCGGCACTCTCACCCCTGCGGGCTTTGACCCCGGCACCCTCTCCCAGGTGTGCTCCCAGGCCCAGCTGGTCATCAACTGCACCAACCTGGGCATGGACGACTGCCCCCACCAGTTTGAGGACTTCTCCTTCCTGGACGCCCTGCCCCGTGGCGCCGGGGTGATGGACCTCATCTACCATCCCGCCTGCACCCAATTGCTGCACCAGGCCCAAAAGCGGGGTCTCAAGACCGCCAACGGCCTGCCCATGCTCATCTATCAGGCCATTTTCGCCCTGGAGTACTTCTTGGACCGGCCTCTGCCCCGCCACGAGCTGGCCCAGGTGGTATTTGCCAAGCTGGGCCTGGTATAGACAGAATGGACAATATAATTCATACAGTTTCATGAGATATAACAATCCTTCTTTTGTTTACTTTTTCCATCTCCAGTGGTATACTGGTGGCAAGTGAACAACAAGAAGGATTGTTACCGTATGGGCAAAACCAGATGTACCGAAAGGGGGGCGTATCGCTGTGATATGGGCCCCTTTGGTGTCGTCTGGTCTTTTTCGTCGGTACCTCTTCCGTGGGAGTTCCCCACGCCCCTCTTCTTGTCCAACCAGGAGGTGATTCATCCCCTAAATTGTCCCATACACGATTTCAGGAGAATAGGAGGAACATCAACCATGCGCAAGATTACCAAGAAAGTCGGCGCTCTGGTCACCGTGTGTGCCATGTGTCTGTCCACCGTCAGCTATGCCGCTGCCCTGCCTCAGACCCAGGCCGACGAGATCACCAACTCCGCTGCCACCCTTGCCAATGAGGCGACCAGCCCCAACCTGGCCCTCACCGCCACCGCCGCCTCGTCCGCCAACGAGACCTCTAACTTCACCCAGGAGAAGGCCAACGACGGCAACATGGACACCCGCTGGTCCAGCGGCACCCTCAGTGAGAGCAACCCCCAGTGGCTGCGCCTGGACTTCGGCGAGCCCACCACCTTCAACTGCGTCCGTCTGTTCTGGGAGAAGTCCGGCGGCAAGGCCTACAAGGTCCAGGTCTCTGACGACGGCAATGAGTGGACCGACGTGGCCAACGTCACCGACGGCCAGCCCGAGGAGGCCCGCACCCTCACCTTTGATGAGGTCACGGCCCGCTATGTCCGGGTGTATGTCACCGAGAACTTCCCTGACATCTGGACCTGCGTGTCCATCTACGAGATGGAAGTGTACAACAACACCTGGGAGTTTGTGCTCAACCAGGCCAAGACCCAGCTGGAGAACGCCCAGAAGTGGGACGCTCTGAGCCGGGACGTGTCCCTGGTGGAGAGCACCGACTACGGCGCCACCGTCACCTGGAAGAGCGACTCTCCCTACCTCACCGTGGAGTACGGTATGCTGAAGGTGACCCTGCCTGAGACCACCACCCAGGCCACCCTCACCGCCACCGTCTCCTACCTGGGCAGCAGCGCCGACGTGGAGATTCCCGTGACCATTCTGTCCCAGACTGATCTGGACAACACCTATGATCTCAACCCCACCCCCCAGAAGCTGGAGATGCAGTACAACCTCATCGACTTTGACAACGTCAAGGTCTACTATGAGTCCGGCATCACCGATGTCACCAAGGGCCGGGTGCAGGAGATCATGGGCAAGCAGGGCGTGTCCTACACCGTCACCGAGAACTATGAGGAGAGCACCCTGGCGTTAGGGTTGCACGGCTCTACCGAGAACGTGGACACCAACACCACCGGCTACTCCGACGACCTGTTTGTGGCCAGCGAGACCAAGTATGACGCCCACTTTGTGGACATCAACTCCAATGGCCGTGTGACCATCCTGGGTGAGGACGACGACGCTGTGTACTACGGCCTGGCCACCCTGGATGACGCCATGGACACCGTGGCCGGCCAGCAGCTGACCTGCGCCACCATCGAGGACTATGCCAACATGCAGTACCGTGGCATCGTCGAGGGCTTCTACGGCAAGGTGTACTCTGTGGAGGACATCATCTCCCTGTTCGAGTACATGGAAGACAACAAGATGAACACCTTCGTCTACGGCCCCAAGGGCGACCCCTATCACCTGGGCAACTGGCGGGATGAGTATCCCACCGAGATCACCGACGAGCAGCGCTTCTACGGCATGATGACCCAGGACGACATGCGCACCATCACCGCCGCTGCCGCCGAGAACAACATCTCCTTTGCCTGGTCCATCCACCCCGCCATGCAAAACGGCATCAACTTCACCAGCCGTGACAGCGTGGAGCAGGGCATTGACGACATCATGGAGAAGTTCTCCCACATGTACGATCTGGGCGTGCGTCAGTTCGGCGTGTTCGTGGACGACATCGACACCGGTGTGGCTCTGCGTGGCTCCGAGAACCAGGCCTACATGATGGCTGAGATTCAGCGCCGCCTGGAGGACACCTACAACGGCTCCGAGAACCCCGCCGATCATGTGGCCGGCACCTACTATGTGCCCAGCTTCTACGCCCTGAACTTTGGCTCCTCCTCTCAGCTGGAGACCAACCTGGGCGCCTTCCGGGAGCAGAACCAGGACAACAACGTCATCATGATGATGACCGGCTCCGGCGTGTGGTCCCCCATCCGCAACTCCGACCTGCTGAAGATCCAGCAGTACACCGGTAAGAAGCCCGTCATGTGGTGGAACTACCCCGTCAACGACAACATTGACGACCAGCTGCTGATGAACCGCATCGACTCGGTGTATGCCACCGACCTGGACGTCACCGCCAGTCTGGGCGTCCTGTCCAACCCCATGAACCAGGCTGAGGCCTCCAAGGTGGCCCTGTACGGTGTGGCCGACTACACCTGGAACACCGCCAACTTCGATGTCCAGAGCAACTGGGAGGAGTCCTTTGCCTCCTACACCGATGACCCCGCCATGCAGGAGGCCCTGCGTGTGTTTGCCAGCCACGCTGCCAAGAACCAGGACCACACCAACATCAACTCCATCTTCAACGCCTACAAGTCGGACAGCTCCAACTATCCGGCCGTGCTGGAGGAGATGCAGAAGATCGTGGATTCCTGCCAGCTCATCCTCACCCTCAAGGACAGCGATGATTCCAAGCTGGTGAACCTGGAAGAGGAGATTCGCCCCTGGGTGTACCGCCTCAATGACATGAGCCAGATCATCATCGACTGCATCCAGGCCATGTATGGCGAGGAGAGCCGGCGCTTCGATCACCTGATGAACGCCATCTACCTCTCCAACGGCATCGACACCCTGGAGAAGTACAAGGTGGAGAGCCTGGAGGGCCAGGGCACCAGCCAGACCATCAGCAACTATGTGACCAACCCCGGCGCTCTGTACATCCTGCCCTTCGCCCGCTACATCATGACCCAGGCCGGCGGCTCCTTCTTCACTGACGCCTCCGACCCCTTCGTCTACACCGACACCAACACGGAGGGCTGGGCCATGGCTAAGTCCGGCAACACCTTCACCGTCACCGACGGCGAGACCGTGACCCTGGGCTCCGGCTCCTATGTCCAGTTCGACCTGGCCCAGCTGGTGGCTCTGTCCTCCGTGTCCGGCCTGGACGACCTGAACGTCCAGATCTCCCTGGACGGCAAGACCTGGACTGGCTTTGCCGCCGGCACTCAGGCCCGCTATGTGCGTGTGATGAACAACACCGCTGAGGAGATTTCCGTGGACCTGACCCAGGTGTCCATCGCCACTCAGGTGGTGTCCATCGCCTCCGTCACCTCCAGCGCTCAGATCTATGAGCCCAACAACCACCCCACCAGCAACATCAACGACTACAACAACACCACCTTCGTCTGGCTCAACAGCCAGGCCAAGGGCACCCACCTCACCGTCACCTACAACACCGTGACCAGCATCAACCGCATTGAGTACACCACCACCACCGATGGTGACGCCATGAAGGGTAAGGTGAACCTGGAGTACCAGAACGCCGACAGCGAGTGGATCTCTGTGGGTATCGTGGACAGCGACGACTTTGTGGGCGGTGCCATTTCCGTCAGCTTCGATACCGTCCAGGCCAAGGCCATCCGTGCCACCGTCACCGAGTCCCGCTCCACCAACTGGCTGAAGATCGCCGAGTTCCACGGCGTGTCCACCGAGGCCAAGGCCATGGCCACCGTCAACGGCGTGGGCGAGGCCAAGCTCTATGACCGCGACGTGATGAGCTTCGTCCAGGCCACCGGCGAGGGCGAAGTGGTGTACCACGTCTACGAGAGCGCCAAGGCCAACGACCTGGTGCTGTACAACGCCATGGGCACCTGGGACGGCGTGAGCGTGTACGCCGTCACCGCCGATGGCGAGACCCTGCTGGAGCATGATGCCGACCTGAGCAACACCGGTGCCCGTGTCTACCACGCCAACCAGCTCAAGGGCGTCACCGCCTTCCGCATCGCCTACACCGACGGCATCTACCTCAACGAGATCGAGATCAAGGGCGACCGCTTCGTGGCTCTGAACACCTACGGCGTGCAGCCTCAGGTGGACGCTGCCAAGGCCGCCGCTGCTGAGGAGGGCTACACCGCCGAGTCCATTGCCGCCCTCAACGACGCCATCGCCGCTGTGGAGGCCATTCTGGCCGACAACACCCTGGGCGAGCCCGTGACCCAGGAGGCCCTGAACACCGCCGTGGAGGCCATGAACGCCGCTGTGGAGGCCCGTGTGCCCGATCAGCCCGGTCAGGAGGCCAACAAGGCTCTGCTCCAGGCCACCTATGAGTACGCTCTGACCCTGGACACCGCCGGCGTGGCCGAGTCCGCCGTGAACATCTTTGAGAAGGCCATGGCCGAGGCCAAGGACGTGCTGGACGACCCCAACGCCACTCAGGAGCAGGTGAACACCGCTTGGGACAACCTGCTGGAGGGCATCTGGGCTCTGGGCCTGAAGCAGGGCGACAAGACCATGCTGGAAGTGCTCATTGCCAAGGCTGAGACCATGGTTGCCAACGAGAGCAAGTACGTCAAGGACTGCTGGCAGGACCTGCTGGACGCTCTGAACGCCGGTCAGAAGGTCATGGACGACGGCGACGCCCTCCAGGGCGACGTGGAGACCGCTGTGGACGACCTGCTCACCGCCATTTTGGCCCAGCGCTTCAAGGCCGACAAGTCCATCCTGGAAGAGCTCATTGGCCAGGCCGAGAGCATCGACCTGTCCGGCTACACCGCCCAGTCCGTGGCCGTGTTCCGCTCCGCTCTGGCCTCTGCTCAGGCTGTGATGGCGGACGAGACCCTCTCTGAGGACGATCAGGCCACTGTGGACAACGCCGTAGCCGCTCTGTCCGCTGCCATGGACGGCCTCACCGCCGGTGGCGCTCCCGAGACCACCGACAAGCCCGAGGCCTCTGAGAAGCCCCAGACCACCGAGAAGCCCGAGAACGTGCCTCAGACTGGCGACTCCGCTCAGCTGATGGTGTATGTGGCTGCTCTGGCTGGCTCTGTGAGCCTGCTCACCGGCGCCGCCTATGTGACCCGCAAGCGCCGCAGCTAATCCCCCATCAAGCAAAAAAGTACGGTCAGCTTACGCTGACCGTACTTTTTTATGGAAATGAAGAAGAATAAGGCTGGATGGCCAGGTAAAAGGCTCCCCTGTGTAAGGGGAGCTGTCAGCCGCAAGGCTGACTGAGGGGTTGACCGTGCAGGGTGACGGAAGGGTCTGGTCTGTCAATCCCTCCGAGCTGACTTACGTCAGCCCACCTCCCTTTACACAAGGGAGGCTTTGGAGTGCGCTGCACCCCAGGACCTGCATTTTCATTCTTCATTCTTTATTTTTCATTTGAAAAAAGGGGCCGCTGATTGCTCAGCGGCCCACTTTTTTGGCTTACAGGTCGATATCCTCGTAATCGTCGTACTCGGAGGAACAGAAGCAGCAGTTGGCCTTCTTCTCCTCCACCTTGTCGGCAATGGCGTAGAAGGTATCTACGATCTTGTCCCAGTATGCCATCACCAGACACACCACGGCGCTCACGGCCATGGCCACGGCGGCTGCCTTCAAGATAAAGCGGATGACTTTCATTGTTCAGTCCCTCCCTTGTGTGTTTCGGTACGTCATAGTTTACACGATTTGCAAGTAAAAAACAATGGGATTTGAAAAAAATTCACAATTCCCTTTCCCGCCTCCCCGGCCCCGCCAGCCCCCTTCCACAAATTGCACCAGAAACCGGGAATTTCTCTTGAAATTTTCCATCCTTTCCCCCGCCTCTGTGGGAAAACTCCCCTTGTTTTTTCCTCCAAAATGGAATACAATGTATTGACTAAAGCTTTGTCTTGACCACACAATTCCCACTCTTACCATAGAAAGGAAGGGTTCCATGAAGATACAAACTGAAATCGGCCGCATCCGCATTGCCAGCGAAGTGTTCAGCAACATCACCGGCGCTGTGGCTACCAGCTGCTACGGCGTGAAAGGGATGGCCTTCCGCTCCAAGACCGACGGCCTGGTTCATCTGCTCCGCCGTGAGTCCATGTCCAAAGGCGTGAAGCTGGTCTATCACGAGGACGATTCCGTGTCCATTGAGCTGCACATCATCGTGGACAACGGGGTCAATCTGGTGGCCGTGAGCCGCTCCATCCAAAGTGAAGTCAAGTACAACGTCAACCGCCTCACCGGCGTGGAAGTGCGCAGCGTCTCCGTGTGCGTAGACTCCATGGTCATCGGCTAAGGCCAGCGCTGATAGAAAGGAATTTGCTAACATTATGATCGACATCATTGACGGCGCATTGTTTCAGCGCATGGTGGTGCACGCTGCTGCCTCCATCAACGCCCAGAAACAGAGCATCAACGAGCTCAACGTCTTCCCTGTGCCCGACGGCGACACCGGCACCAACATGTCCCTGACCATTGGCACCGCCGCCGCTGAGGCCAAGAAAAAGCCTGCCGCCACCGTGGCCCAGGCTGCCGCCACCAACGCCTCCGCCCTGCTGCGGGGCGCCCGTGGCAACTCCGGCGTCATCCTCTCCCTGCTCTTCCGCGGCGTGTCCAAGGCCCTGAAGGACCACGACACCGCCGACGGCGTGGCCCTGGCCGCCGCCCTCCACGAGGGCGTGTCCGCCGCCTACAAGGCCGTCATGAAGCCTGCCGAGGGCACCATCCTCACCGTCTCCCGTCTGGCCGCCAAGGCTGCCGCTGAGGCCGCCCAGGAGCAGAACAGCGCCGAGCATGTGCTGGAGTGTGCCATCGCCCACGGCCAGGAGGCCCTGGCTGAGACCATCAACCAGAACCCCGTGCTGAAGAAGGCCGGGGTGGTGGACGCCGGCGGTAAGGGCTTCCTCATCATCCTCCAGGGTATGCTGGACGAGATGCGGGGTATTCCCGCTCCCCAGGGCGGCGAGGACGACGCCCCCAAGGCCAAGGACAAGGCGGATTTCGCCACCTTTGAGACCGGAGACATCACCTTCGGCTACTGCACCGAGTTCATCTGCTCCCGGGACAACACCAAGGACCCCCAGCTGCTGCGCTCCTTCCTCAATGGCATGGGCGACAGCCTGGTGCTGGTGGATGACGACGAGATCATCAAGGTCCACGTCCACACCAACCACCCCGGCCGTGTGCTGGAAGAGGCCCTGACCTACGGCGCTCTGCTCACCGTGAAGATCGAGAACATGCGGGAGCAGCACACCGAGATTCTGGAAGAGGCCAAGGAGACCCAGGAGGAAGAGCCCGGTATCGTCCCCGCCGAGAAGAAGTACGGCGTGGTGGCCGTGTGTGCCGGCGGCGGCCTGGCCTCCGTGTTCCGGGACCTGGGCGTGGACGGCATCATCTCCGGCGGTCAGACCATGAACCCCTCCACCGAGGACATTCTGCGGGAGATCGCCCGCACCCCCGCCGAGACCGTGTTCGTGCTGCCCAACAACAAGAACATCATCATGGCCGCCCAGCAGTGCGTGGGCCTCATTGAGGGCCGGGAAGTGGTGGTCATCCCCACCCGCACCGTGCCCCAGGGCATCTCCACCCTGCTGGTGATGGACCCCGAGGGTCCCGTACAGGACAACGTGGACGCCATGACCGAGGCCATGAGCCACGTGCACACCAGCGAGGTGACCTACGCCGCCCGCAACTCCGACTTTGACGGCTTCGCCATCCAGGAGGGCGACTACATGGCCCTCAGCGACGGCCAGCTGTTCGGCACCGCCAAGTCCATGGAGGAGCTGCTGGAGAACCTGGCCCAGGCTGAGACCCAGCAGAACGCCGAGTTCATCAACATCTTCTACGGCGAGGATGTGGACGAGGAGTCCGCCGGCAAGGCCCTGGAGCTGTTCCAGCGCCTGTGCCCCAACGCTGAGATCACCCTGCTCAGCGGCGGCCAGCCCGTGTACTATTATATGATTTCGGCCGAATAAGTTCCAAGAACGCCAAAACGGCGGTGCAGCAAACGCTGCACCGCCTGTTTCTTTGTCAATCCCTCCGCCCCGGCTTACGCCGGGCCACCTCCCTTTACACAAGGGAGGCGTTGGGTACGGCATTGCCCTTAGGCCCCCTTGTGCAAAGGGGGCTGTCACCGCAGGTGACTGGGGGATTGTTTCCCTCTGCGAAGTTGGTAAGACACACATTACCTTTTTATGCCGTTTTTCTCTCTTGTTCTGGCAGCACCCGCACCGTCACCAGGTGGTGGAACACCCAGGCAAACACCATGCCCAGCAGCACCCCTAGAATGGTGTCCACAATGCGCAGCACCACCGCATCCTGGACGCCGTAGATGGCCGTGCCCATCATCAACGCCCCGAAGCAGTTCATAGCGGTTTTATACCGATAGTCGGTGCAAAAGCCCAGGCACAGCCCGCCCAAGGGCCCCATCATGGAGTGCAGGCCGCTGGGCAGCAGCTGATACAACACAAAGTACGCCCCGGACCCTGCCAGCACCCCCACAATCCGCTGCCACACCCGGGTGCGGGTGTCGGGGGAGTAGGGGTATTGGGACAGCAGAGAGGCGCAGGCAAAGCCCATCCAGATAAACCGCTGGACCTGGAGCACGCTGCCCAGGGTGAGCACCAGGCTCACTCCCAGCGCCATGCGCACCTGCCAGAGGTGGGTGAGGGAGGTGAGGGAAAACCGCCGCACCACATGGTGGAAGCGCACCTCCCGGTGGGCTCCCCGGTGCTTCTTCACCAGAATCAGAGCACAGATCACATACCCCACCAGGGCCAGCCCCGCCCGCTGGAGGAGCACCTCCCCCTGCACCGGGTTGCCTGTGAGATACACATAGGAGAATCCACACAGTCCGGCGTTGCCCAGCTCGGGCCGCTGGCTGGTGAGGGTCAGCAGGGCGAAAAACTCCACCCCGTGGAGGACAAACAGCAGCACCGGCGGGGCCATCTGGGCCAGGGTGGGGGCAACGAGTAAAATGCCCAGCATGGCCCCCAGGGAAACCAGAGAGTCCCGAATACAGTACTCAAAATTCACAAAGCGGACGGCCAGCATCCAGCAGAACAGCACCACCGCCATGGGGGTGTTCTCCTGCCCGAAGATCTGGGACAGCCCCCCGATGAACAAAATTGCAAAGGCCACAATGAGCACCGAACGGGCGGCCATAATGGCATAATAGTACCGCTTTTCCCCCGCCGACTGGCTCTTGCGGATATACTGCTTCAAAATGGCGGGGTCCAGCTGCAACCCCTGATAGACGCTCATGCCTGTCTCCCCTCCTCCACCTGACGGACCACCCGGTCCACCTGTTCCAGCAGGGCCACAAAGTCAGGGCCTACCTCACGCAGCAAGTCATAATACGGGTCCAGATTGGCCTCACACTGGTTTTTCAGCTCTTCCATCCCCAACTCTGTGAGGGTCATGCAGTAACCCCGCTCGTCCCCGGGCTGGGGCTGCTTGGCGATATAGCCCTTTTCATATAGACTTTTCAGGCAGCGGCTCACCGCCTCCTTTTTCATCCCGCTGCACTGGCTGAGCTGCATGGGCCGATTCTGGCCGGGTTTCAGATACAGCCAGGACAGCAGCTCCCACTCGCTGGCCGTCAACCGGCCCGGCTTCTGGGGCAGTAACAGCCGGATGAGCCGCTGCATCTGCTGCTGGTAGTGCATCACATCCGTCCATTCCAATTCCATGGTTTCTTCGCCTCCATATAGTTAACAGTGTTAATTATATGGGGGTCCCACGCCCTTGTCAAGGGTGGGGAGATGCATTTTCACGTTCTGCCAAATTTCACGCAACTTTTCACCCTGGTTTGCATATACTACATGGTATACGGGGGAGTGTGGCGGGAATTGGCCCGCCCCTCCTCCACAGACATTGACAGAAACGGAGCGATCTACCATGTTGTTGCAAACCACACCCCCGAAATCCGACACCCCCGCCCAGGACGTGGACGACCTGATCTTTATGGGCCAGGCCGGGCCAATTGTCAGCCAGCGTTGAGGGTGAAAAATCATCTTTTTGACGGGAATCTCCCCCCTTTACAACCCAGGAGCCTTTCTATATAATATATGGGATATATTATGGCCATGGGCCGGTTAAAGGATGAACGAGAATGCTGCAATTTGACGAATACAAGGTAAAACTCAACAACCTCAAGCCCGAGCTGGAAGAGCTGGGGCAGGCCCTGGACCTGGAGGCCGCTGAGCGGGAGCTGGATATGCTCCAGGCGGAGTCCGCCTCCGACGGGTTCTGGGACAACGTGGAGAAGGCCCGGAAGATCCAGCAGCGCATCAGCCAGCTGGAGGGCAAGATCAACGCCCAGGCCAAGCGTCTGTCCACCTGGGACGACCTGATGGTCATGTGTGAGATGGGCAACGAGGAGGAGGACGAATCCCTGGTGCCCGAGGTGGAAGAGGGCTTCGAGGGCCTCATCCGCAACATGGAGGAGGCCCGTCTGGCCACCCTCCTGTCCGGGGAGTACGACCCCTCCCCCGCCATTGTCTCCCTCCAGGCCGGTGCCGGCGGCACCGAGGCCCAGGACTGGGCTCAGATGCTCTACCGGATGTACACCCGCTGGGCGGAGCGCCACGGCTTTACCTACTCCATTCTGGACTACCAGGACGGAGACGAGGCGGGCATCAAGTCCGCCACCATCCGCATTGACGGTGAGAACGCCTACGGCTACCTGAAGAGTGAGCACGGCGTGCACCGCCTGGTGCGCGTCTCCCCCTTCGACGCCAACGCCCGCCGTCAGACCTCTTTCGCCGCCGTGGAGGTGACCCCCGAGATCGACGACAGCGTGGAAGTGGAGATCCGCCCCGAGGACATTGAGATGCAGGTCTACCGCGCCTCCGGCGCCGGCGGCCAGCACGTCAACAAGACCTCCTCCGCCGTGCGACTGATCCACAAGCCCTCCGGCCTGGTGGTGGCCTGCCAGACCGAGCGAAGCCAGCTGCAAAACCGAGAGACCTGTATGAAGATGCTGCGCTCCAAGCTCATCCAGATCAAGGAGCAGGAGCACCTGGACAAGATCTCCGACATCAAGGGCGTGCAGCTGAAGATCGAGTGGGGCAGCCAGATTCGGTCCTATGTGTTCATGCCCTACCAGCTGGTGAAGGACAACCGCACCGCCTTTGAGACCTCCAACATCAACGCCGTCATGGACGGCGACCTGGACGGCTTCATCAACGCCTACCTCACCGCCTCCGCCACCGGCAACTGGGCCACCAAATAATAGCCTCCCTTGTGTAAAGGGAGGTGGCCCGGCGTACGCCGGGTCGGGGGGATTGTCCCTCCCTGGTTTTATCCCCTCAGTCAGCCTAACGGCTGACAGCTCCCCTTGCAACAAGGGGAGCCTTTTCCTATTGCGTGTGCCACACATGTGGCACACGCTTTTTTGCATATTTTTTCTCCCATGGGGAAAGGTATCCATACCATTGAAATCCAAAAGGAGGGATTGGATGGCACAATCGGCCATTGAAATCAAAAGCGAGATCGGGCCCCTGAAGCGGGTGCTGCTCCACCGCCCGGGGGGCGAGCTGGAAAACCTGATGCCGGAATATATGGAGCGGCTGCTCTTCGACGACATCCCCTATCTGAACATCGCCCAGGAGGAGCACGACGCCTTCTGTCAGCTGCTGCGGAACAACGGGGCCGAGGTGGTGTACCTCACCGACCTGGTCAGCGAGTCCCTCACGGACCTGAAGGTGAAGGAGCAGTTTGTGCTGGAGTATATCGGAGAGGCGGGGGTGCGGGGGGAAAAGCGCACCGCCATGATCGCCGACCACTTCCTGTCCATGTCCACCCACAACATGGTATCGGCCATGATGTCGGGGCTGCGCAAGTCCCAGGTGCGGGGGTACGGGCGGAAAAACCTCACCGACTACCTGGCCGACGACTACCCCTTTGTGTTGGACCCCATCCCCAACCTGTACTTTACCCGGGACCCCTTCGCCGCCATCGGCAACGGGGTGACCATCCACCGGATGCACACCGTCACCCGGCGGCGGGAGACCCTCTTTGCCAAGTATATCTTTGCCCACCACCCCCAGTACAAAACTACCCCGGTATACTACGACCGCACCGCCTCCGCCTCCATCGAGGGCGGGGACATTCTGGTGCTCTCCCCCCAGGTGGTGGCCATCGGCATCTCCCAGCGCACCCAGCCCTGGGCCATTGAGCAGCTGGCCAAACGGCTTTTGTCCCCCCAGGTGGGCTTTACCCAGGTGCTGGCCTTTGACATCCCCAAAAACCGGGCCTTCATGCACCTGGACACGGTGTTTACCATGGTGGACCACGACAAATTCACCATGCACCCGGGCATCTCCTCCCACCTGCGCCTCTTCGTGCTGGAGCTGGAGGAGGGGGCACACCTGTCTATCACCGAGGAGGAGGACAGCCTGGAGAACATTCTGAAAGAGCATTTGAACCTGGACTCCGTCACCCTCCTCAAGTGCGGCGGCGGCTCGGTGATCGACGCCGCCCGGGAGCAGTGGAACGACGGCTCCAACACCTTCTGTCTCGCCCCCGGCCGGGTGGTGGCCTACTCCCGCAACCACGTCACCAACCGGGTCATGGAGGAGGCGGGCATTGAGGTGCTCACCATTCCCAGCAGCGAGCTGTCCCGGGGCCGGGGCGGCCCCCGGTGTATGACCATGCCCCTGGTGCGGGGCGCCATCTAATCTATTTTGCAAAGGAGACCACAACTATGGCAGTGAATCTGAACGGCAAATCTTTTCTCACCCTCATGGACCTCTCCGGCCAGGAGATCCGCTACCTGCTGGACCTGGGCCATTCCCTGAAGGCCAAGCGGCAGATGGGGCTCCACGGGGAGGCCCTCAAAGGCAAGCATATCGTGCTGCTCTTTGAAAAGACCTCCACCCGTACCCGCTGCTCCTTCGAGGTGGCCATGGCCGAGGAGGGGGGCCGGGTCACCTATCTGGACCCCGGCTCTTCCCAGATGGGGAAAAAGGAGTCCATGGAGGACACCGCCAAGGTGCTGGGCCGCTTTTTTGACGGCATCGAGTACCGGGGCTATGACCAGGCCATTGTGGAGACCCTGGCCAAACACGCCGGGGTGCCGGTGTACAACGGCCTGACCGACCTGGACCACCCCACCCAGATCATTGCGGACATGATGACCATGGAGGAGCATGTGAACAAGCCCCTGAAGGACTGCAAAGTGGTGTTTGTAGGGGACGTGCGCAACAACATGTGCTATGCCTGGATGTTCGGCTGCTGCAAGATGGGGGTGGACTTTGTGGGCTACGGGCCCCAGGAGCTCATTGACGGGGCGGACAAGACCATTCTGGAGGCCTGCAAGCAGGAGGGAGCCATCTCCGGGGCCAACATCACCCTGACCTGCGACCCCAACGCTTTGAAGGGAGCGGACGTGCTCTACTCGGACATCTGGGCCTCCATGGGCGAGGAAGAGCTCATCCCCCAGCGGGCCAAGCTGCTCACACCCTACCGCATCGACCACACCATGCTGGCCGCCACGGGGAACCCCGAGGTGATCTTCATGCACTGCCTGCCCTCCTTCCACGACTTTGAGACCAAGCTGGCCCGTGAGTGGATGGACAAGGGAGTGGACATCCGGGAGGTCACCGACGAGGTGTTCCGCTCCCGTCACTCGGTGGTCTTCGACGAGGCGGAGAACCGGATGCACGCCATCAAGGCCATCCTGGTGGCCACCCTATGAGGGGGGCCACCAAAGTGGTGGTGGCCCTGGGGGGCAACGCCCTGGAGGACAAACAGCTCCCCCCCACCGCCCAGTCTCAACACCAGGTGCTCCAGCGCACCGCCCAGCAGCTGTCCCAGCTGTCGGTATCCGGGTATGAGCTGGCCATCGTCCACGGAAACGGCCCCCAGGTGGGGCGCATCCTGCTGGCCAGCGAGACCGCCCGTGACGTGACGCCCCCCATGCCCTTTGACGTGTGCGGGGCCATGAGCCAGGGCTATATCGGCTACCACATCCAGCAGACCCTCACCGCCGCCCTGCGGGCTCAGGGCAAGCACATCCCCGTGGTGACGGTGGTGACACAGGTGGTGGTGGACCCCCGGGACCCCGCCTTTTCCCATCCCACCAAGCCCATCGGGCCCTTTTACACCCAGGCCCAGGCGGACGCCCTCACCCGGGAGCGTGGCTATCACATGCGCCAAGACGGCCAGCGGGGGTACCGCCGGGTGGTGCCCTCCCCCCAGCCCCAGCGCATTGTGGAGATCGGAACCATGAAAACCCTGTGGAACACCACCATCACCATCGCCTGCGGCGGCGGGGGTGTGCCGGTGGTGGAGGGGGCGGACGGACACCTGGAAGGGGTGGCCGCCGTCATCGACAAGGACCTGGCCGCCTGCCGTCTGGGCATTGAGATGGAGGCGGACGTGCTGATGATTCTCACCGAGGTGCCCGCTGTGGCCCTCCACTTCGGTACCCCCCAACAGGAGGACCTGGGCGAGGTGAAGGCGGAGACCCTGGAGCAGTACGCCCACCAGGGACACTTTGGGGAGGGTTCCATGCTGCCCAAGGTGAAGGCGGCCATTCAGTTTGCCCGCTCCGCCCGGGGCCGGACCGCCATCATCACCAGCCTGGACCGGGGGCTGGAGGCCCTGGCGGGAAAGTGCGGCACCCAGATCACCGCTTGACGGCCCACTCTTGGCTTCCCCTCTGGGGGCGCTGTCAGCCGCCAGGCTGACTGAGGGATTGACCGTTCCCATGTGGCTGTATTAGGCTTGCCAGCCTGGTGGGGACGCTCCGCTGGGGTCTATTTTTGACCGGGCAAAAATAGACGAAAAACCCGCTTAGGGCGTTCCCCCCTAAGAATCTCCCTGAGGTACCAGACTGGAACTGCGTCAAATTGATCCTCGGCCCGTCACCCTTGCTGTGGCTCCTGATATTGCCACCACACCAGGCCGCCATGGCAGCTGGCCCTATGGCCAGGTGTTTTCCACCTCCGGGCCTTCCCTGGAGCAGCGGTGCCTCAGTCACCGCCAGACTCAACGCCTCCCTTGTGTAAAGGGAGGTGGGCTGACGGAAGTCAGCTCGGAGGGATTGTCTGCGGCTGCCTACCGTCAACCCCTCAGTCAGCCCTACGGGCTGACAGCTCCCCTTGCACAGGGGAGCCTTTGGTGCGGTGCAGCCCATGGACTGGGCTGCCAGGCTTTCGATAGCTGGGAACAGCGGCTCACCAGGGGAAGGCCCCTCCTTTGGTGGTCTTTCGTGCCTTTCTGGCAGCAGAAAGTCACCCCTAGCGGGTAGCGTCCCCACCAGGCTGGCAAGCCTGTATTCATTTCTCCGTAAGGAGGTACACTATGAAATCCTTTCGCATGCCCACCGCCTACACCATTCTCCTCTCCCTGCTGCTGGTGATGACCATTCTCACCTGGGTCATCCCCGCCGGACGCTACCAGACCGGGCCGGAGGGGGAGCCGGTGGCGGGCACCTATGAGCAGATTCCCCAACAGGGCCAGCCCATCACCTCGGTGTTCACCGCCCCCCTGGAGGGGCTGTACGAGGCCATCGACATTGCCGCCTTTATCCTCATGGTGGGTGGTTTTCTGGGGGTTGTGGGCAAAACTGGGGCCATTGACCGGGGCATCTCCGCCCTGGTGGCCAAGCTCCGGGGCAAAGAGACCCTGCTCATCCCCATTTTGATGCTGGTGTTCGCCCTGGGGGGCACCACCTTTGGCATGGCGGAAGAGACCATCGCCTTTTACCCTCTGGTGCTCCCCATTTTCATCTCCGCCGGGTATGACCCCATCACCGCTGTGGCGGTGATTTTGGTGGGGGCCGGGGTGGGCACCCTGGCCTCCACCGTCAACCCCTTCGCCACCGGCATCGCCGCAGGCTTTGCCGGGGTGTCCCTGGGCACCGGGATGCTGCTGCGCCTTCTCATGCTGGTGGTGATGCTGGCGGCGTCCATCTACTTTGTCATGCGCTACGCCGCCCGGGTCAAATCCCACCCGGAGACCTCCCTCATGGCCGGCCGCCGGGCCGATTACACCGCCCGCTTCGCCGCCCACGATTCGGACGGGGCCAAGCTGACCTGGGTGCAGTCTCTGGCCCTGGCGCTCTTCGCCCTCACCTTCCTGGTGATGATCTACGCCGTCATCCCCTTTGACGACATGGGGCTGCCCCTGCCCGCCCTGGGCTGGTGGTTCCCCCAGCTCTCCGCCCTGTTCCTGGCCGCCTCCATCCTGGTGGGGGTGAGCTGCGGGCTGGGGGAGGAGGAGACAGTGGGGGCCTTCATTCACGGAGCGGCGGACCTTCTGGGGGTAGCCTTTATCATCGGCATCTCCCGGGGTATCACCGTCATTATGAACGGGGGCCAGATCACCGCCACAGTGCTCTACTGGGGGGAACAGGCCCTGAGAGGGGCGGGGGCGGTGAGCTTTACCCTGCTCACCTTCCTTCTCTACCTGCCCCTGTCCTTCCTCATCCCCTCCTCCTCAGGGCTGGCCACCCTGTCCATGCCCATTATGGCCCCTCTTGCGGACTTTGCGGGGGTGGGGCGGGAGGTGGTCATCACCGCCTTTCAGACCGCCTCGGGGCTTATCAACCTCATCACCCCCACCAGTGCGGTGGTGATGGGAGCCCTGGCCCTGGGCCATGTGCCCTATGGGGCGTTTTTAAAGTTCATCTGGAAGCTGTTGGCCATCCTTCTGGTGCTGTCCCTCATGTTCTTGGCTCTGGGGGCTCTGGCATAGAAAAAGCACACGCTGAATCCATCAGCGCACCTGTAAAATAAAAGTAGACACCCACATTTTTGTGAGTGTCTACTTTCATTTTACAGGGCATATAGTTTCCATTCTATATTGTCTGTTTTTTCTCTCTTTTTGTGACTTGCCTCCGCTTCATGAACTACAAATGCAAAGTCAGTTTGTTTATTTCTTATAAATCTACAAAATATTTTGCTTAATTTAAAAATAAGCTAAATGATTTTGCTTAATTCTCTTGATTTTGCAAAAATATTTTGCTAATCTTAGTTTATTAACAGGAGGTGAGTCCATTGTTAGCAGATGAATTAGTGGAATTGGCCCAGAGAGTTTGCAGACAAAAGGCAGAAGAACAAACCATTGAGGTAAAAGCAGCCCATGTAGACTGCCCCAAGCGTTTGTACGATACACTCTCCAGCTTCTCCAATCAGGACAGTGGTGGAACCATTCTTTTCGGCATAGACGAGACCTCAGACTATCAAGTGGTGGGAGTATATGACCCACAAGATTTACAGAAGAAAGTAGCCGCCCAATGCCTTCAAATGGAACCCCATGTCCGAGCCGTGTTTTCTCTGGCAGAACTGGATGGCAAGTGGATTTGCTCTGCCGAGATTCCTGCCCTGGATATCTCCCAGCGCCCCTGCTACTACAGCGGTGCAGGCCGCACAAAAGGGGCGTATATCCGGGTGGGCGATTCCGATCAAACGATGACGGACTATGAGCTATACACCTACGAGGCATTTCGAAAGCATCTCCACGACGATGAACGCCCTGTAGAACGAGCCAATTTGTCTATGTTCGATCAAACTCTGCTCCAACAATATCTCCTCCAAAAAAGCGTGGAGCGCCCCGGCTTTTCTCAGTTTTCCCCGGAGCAAGCTTATGAGATGTTAAATATCACCCGAAACGGCATTCCCACTCTGGCCGCCGTCATGAATTTCAGCCTCTATCCCCAGGGGTATTTCCCCCAGCTTGGCATCACCGCCATTGTGGTGCCTGGTACCGAAATTGGAGATATCAGCCAGGATTCCTCCCGCTTTTTGGACAACAAACGAATTGAGGGTACCATTCCCACCATGATCACCGAAGCCCTCAATTTTTGTATGCGCAACATGAAGGTCCGCACTACCATCAGCCAAGAGACTGGTCAGCGGATCGATTACACCGAATATCCTTTGGACGCTCTACGGGAAGCCATTTTAAATGCCTTGATTCATCGAGACTACAGCATCTATACCGAGGGAACCCCTGTTCAGATCGACTTCTTCTCAGACCGTGTGGAAGTGCATAGCCCTGGCAGCCTATACGGGCGGATGAGCGTAGAACAGTTGGGCAAGTGCCGTCCCGATCTGCGCAATCCTGCCCTTGCGGTGATGACAGAAAGCTTGACGAAGGCAGAAAACCGATATTCCGGTATTCCCACCATGCGCCGAGCCATGAGAGAACACGGACTGCCAGAACCCAAATTTGAAAACCGTCGCCACGAATTTGTGGTCACTCTATATAATCAGCCTGTCACCGCTCAAACAGAAACACCCACCACCCCCGCTAATCCCACGGATCGGCTGTTGGACTTTTGCAAAACGCCCCGCTCTCGCCAGGAAATTCAGGACTTTTTGGGCCTGAAAACCACATTCTATGCCATGCAACACCATGTAAATCCGCTGTTGGAATCCCACCAGTTGGCCATGACCATTCCAGAGAAGCCCAAAAGCCGCTATCAAAAGTTCTATACTGTTGTCAAAGATTAAGCCTATTTAAAAAACACCCAGAGTATACCGTACTTGCGGTATACTCTGGGTGTTTTAGCGCTTTTACAGTTGAATGATCTGCCGTTTCTTGTCGTACAGGGTCTTGCTGCCGAAGTACAGCGTGCCAAAACAGGCGCAGGTGACAGCGGTACAGATGGCGATCATAATGGCGATCTGATAGAGAATGGAGGTCATGGGCAGGGTGCCCGCCAGAATCTGGCCGGTCATCATCCCGGGCAGGGAGACAATGCCCATACCCACCATGGAGTTGAGGGTGGGCAGCATGGCGGTCTCCAGGGCCTGACGGACAAAGGGCAGCAAAATGTCCTCCGCCGAGGCCCCCACGCACACCAGCGCCTCAATCTTACTGCGCTGGTCGTGGATGGACTCCCGGAAGGTCTTCACCCCCAGGGACACCCCGGTCATGGTGTTGCCCATGACCATGCCCCCGATGGGGATGACATACTGGGGGTTGAAGAGGCCCTCTCCCACCACCAATGCCACAAAGTAGGCCAACACACACAGCCCCGCCCCGGCGATGGACACCCCGGTGACCAGGCGGAACCGGGGATTCAAGTCCCGGTTCTTGCTCAGCACCCGGTGGATGGAAAAGCCCGTCATGGCCCCCAGATAGGCCACCACAAACAGAGGGTGAGGGTGCTCAAAGATGTAGGTGAGGATGAGCCCCGCCAGGATGAGCTGCACCGTCATCTTCATGCTGGACACCACCAGCAGACGGGTCTGGTCGATGCGGCACACCCGCATCACCACCAGCACCACCAAAAGCAGCAGATAGATGAGCAAAAACTGCCCAATTTGCAGTTGAATAATCCCGTTCATTGTGCGCCTCCCATCTCCATCACCCGGTCGGCAAAGGTCTCCACCAGCTTGGGGCTGTGGCAGACACACAGGGCGGTGAGCCCCTGCCCCTTGCAATATTCCTTGATGTTTGCCAGCACCTGCCGGGCGGTGGCCTCGTCCAGGGCCGCCGTGGGCTCGTCCAGCAGGATCACATCGGTGGCCAAAGAGAGGAAAATGGCCAGGAACACCCGCTGCCGCTCTCCCCCGGACAGGGTGTCACAGGAGGTATCCACCGGGAAGTCCAGGCAGCAGCGGCGCAAAAACTCCGCCGCCCGCTCCCCGTCGATTCGCTGCTGCCGCCGGGCGTCGTAGTAGAAGTGGAAGTTGTCCAAAATGGTGCCCGGAATGAGGTACACCGCCTGGGGCACCAGCAGCACCTGGCGGCGATAGGGCAAGATCTGGTACTCCTCCAGGGGGATGCCCCGGTAGAAAATACAGCCTGGGTCGGCGGGAATGGACCCATTCAGCAGCCGCAGATAGGTACTCTTCCCCGCCCCGCTGCGTCCAGTGACAAAGGCAAACTCCCCCTCCTCCACCCGAAGGGCCGGGTAACGGAGGAAGTCCTGGAAGGTCAGATCTGAAGTGGTGCGTATCATCTCCATGTCGGTTCCTCCTTATCCATGGATGTCCACCACACGGGCTACACCGTTGTCCACGGTGAAGTGCACCTCCAACCCGCCAAAGCCGAAGCCGTACACCCGCTGGCTGTCCCGCTGGTAGGGGGGCCGGGGGTCTTGGGCCAGCACTCCCACCAGGGCCTGCCGCTTCCCCTCGGGGATGAGGCAGAGCAGATGGGGGGGAATATCCACCTTCAGCTTTTGCTCCGGGGCGTCCTGGGCAAAGCCTCCCACCGCCTCCGGGTGGCAGTCGGCATAGGGCACATAGGGCTTGATGTCATAGATGGGGGTGCCGTCCATGAGGTCCGCCCCCGCCACGAAGATCACCGGGCCCTGGGGGGTGTGTTCCTCCACCCCCACCAGCTCCACACAGGACAGGCCAATGGGGTTGGGCCGGAAGGGAGACCGGGTGGCAAACACCCCCATGCGGGCATTGCCCCCCAGCCGGGGCGGGCGCACCGTGGGGGACCAGGGCTTGCCCACACACTGGGAGAACTCCCAGATGAGCCACAGGTGGGAGAAGCCCTCCAGCCCCCGCAGCGCCTCCGGGTTGCGATACTCCGGGGCAAAAATGATGGAGGCTTGCAGCTCACGCACCAGCCCCGCCTGGCGGGGTACGCCGAATTTACTGGTGAAATCCGTATGAATGTGGGCGATGGGTTCCATGAAAACACCTCGTTTTACTCTTATTCTTCCAAAATCTCCCGGGTCAGCAGCTTCCGATAGGTGGCGTCCATGCCGATGGCCCCCAGGGGCGCGGTAATGAGGATGCCCAGCACCGCCACAGACAGCACAATCTGTCCGCAGGGCAGGCCCATGGTCAGGGGCACCGAGCCGATGGCAGCCTGCACCGTGGCCTTGGGCAGGTAGGCGATGACGCAGAACAGGCGCTCCTTGCGGGTGAGCTTGGTACCCGCCACGCACAGGCACACGCCCACAGCCCGGAATACCAGGGCGCACAGAATCATGAGCACGGCGGCGCCCCCGGCGCTCATGGTGTAGCGGATATCCACAGCAACGCCCACCAACACGAAGAGGATGACCTCGGCGGCAATCCACAGCTTGCCGAACTTCTCAGACAGGCGCTTGGAGACAAAGGTGGGACTCTTGATTTTCAGCACGCAAGCCATGCTCACCACGGCCAGCAGACCGGAGACAGACACGATGCCCTCCAGCCAGGTCTCCACTGCCATGAGGGTGAAGGACACGCCCAGGACGATGATGACCTTGGTGCTGTTGCGCACGCAGTGCTGGTGGGCGTAGGCGGTCTCGAAAAAGCGGCTCAAAAGCCAGCCCACCACAGCGCCCAAGGCCACGCCCAGGACGATGGACACGGGGATGTTGACAAAGTCCATGAGCTGGGGATTGCCGCCCTGGGCCATACCGGTAAAGGTGGTAAAGAGGACGATGACAAAGATATCGTCACAGGAGGCCCCGGCCAGAATCATCTGGGGGATACCCTTTTTGGTGCCGTACCCTGTCTCCATCAGCTGCACCATCCGGGGCACCACCACCGCCGGGGACACGGCCCCCAGCACGGCGCCCATGACGGCGGCCTCCATGATGTTGACCCCCAGCAGGTGGGGGGCCACCAGCACATAGCCCAAAATCTCAAAGCTGGCAGGGACAAAGGACATCATCACCGCCGGACGGCCCACCTTTTTCAGGTCGGACAGGTTGAGGGACAGGCCCGCTTTCAGCAGGATGATAATGAGGGCCATCTGGCGCAGTTCCGCCGAGATGGACAGAATGGACGGGTCCAGCCAATTGAGTACATAGGGGCCCACCACGATGCCGGTGATGAGCATCCCGATGATGCGGGGCAGCTTGAGCTGCTGGACGATGGCCGCCATGGATAGGCCCACCAGGAATATGAGTGCCAGGGATGTTAACATGTTTGTTTCCTCCTTGCGGCCACAAAACTTCATGGGCAGAGCGCACGGCAAAACCGGGATACCCAACGAGCACATGAAGTTTTCGTGCATCTTTTCCGGTTGCCCCAAAGGGGCGAGGAAATGGCACATTGTACTTTTTTGCTATATCTATATAGCAAAAAAGCCAATGCCCCCTGTGACCAAAATAAATCACAGAAGTCATCAGCTGAACACAGCGGTTTCGGTTGCCCGTGGGAGAACTTCATTCCCACAGGAGATTATAGCCCACTTATCTGGGTTTGTAAAGGACTTTTTCTGCCCTTGACAGCCCCCTTGTCCCACAGGTATCATGAGGCTGACCAGAGAAACGAAAGGGAGGGTTTCTATGAGATACGAAATCACCGGCGGCGCATTCCCCGTGGTCATCTGCCACTTGCAGGACCGGGAGCAAATGATCACCGAGCGGGGCTCCATGGTGTGGATGAGCCCCAACATGCAGATGGAGACCTCCGGGGGCGGTTTGGGCAAGATGTTTTCCCGGGCCTTCTCAGGAGAGAGCATGTTCCAGAACATCTACACCGCCCGGGGCCAGGGCATGATCGCCTTCGGCTCCAGCTTCCCCGGCAAAATCATGCCCCTGAACATCGGACCCGGCCAAGAGATGATCTTGCAGAAAAACGCCTTCTTGGCCGCAGAGTCCACGGTGGACCTGTCCATCCACTTCAGCCGCAAGCTGGGGGCGGGCTTCTTCGGCGGCGAGGGCTTCATCATGCAGCGCCTATCCGGCCGTGGCGTGGCCTTTGCGGAAATTGACGGCGAACTGGTGGAGTACGACCTGGCTCCGGGGCAGCAGATCGTGGTGGACACCGGAAACGTGGCCGGCTTTGCCCCCACCGTCACCATGGACATCCAGCAGGTGCCCGGGCTGAAAAACAAGTTTTTGGGCGGCGAGGGTCTCTTCAACACCCTGCTCACCGGCCCCGGCAAGGTGTGGCTCCAGACCATGCCCATCTCCAACGTGGCCATGGCCATCCGCCCCTTCATCCCCACTGGCAACGGCTAAACGGTATCCACCTGTGTGTCCCCGTCGGAATTGTCCATTCGCCGGGGACACCTTTTCTTTTTTGCCTCTTTACATTATCTCACTACTGTGCTAAAATACCGTCACTGGCCCCTCTATCCACAGAAGGGCACAACGAGGAGGATATGAGGATATGAAAAAGATGATTTCTCTGGCGCTGGCCCTGGCTATGGGGCTGAGCCTGGCCGCTTGCGGCAGCAAAGACGCAAAAAATACCGAGACCACCAGCGATCTGGCCTATGTCCAGGACAAGGGCACTCTGGTGGTGGGCATCACCGAGTTTGAACCCATGGACTACCAGGATGACAACGGCAACTGGGTGGGCTTTGACGCCGACATGGCCACCCTCTTTGCTGAGAGCCTGGGGGTGGACGTGGAGTTCCAGCTCATCGACTGGGACAGCAAGACCATGGAGCTGGACGGCAAGACCATTGACGTGGCTTGGAACGGCATGACCCTCACTGAGGACGTGAAGGCGGCCATGGAGTGCTCCAACCCCTACTTCAACAACGCCCAGGTGGTCATCGTCAAGGCCGATCAGGCAGAGAAATACCAGACCGTGGAGAGCATCAAGGAGCTGAACTTCTCGGTGGAAAACGGCTCGGCGGGCATGGAGCAGGCCGATGCTTACTCCCTCACCTACACCCCCGCCCAGGACCAGGCCACCGCTCTGCTGGAGGTGTCCTCCGGTACCGCCGATGCGGCCATCATTGACTACCTCATGGCCGTGGCCTCCACCGGCGAGGGAACCAGCAACCCGGACCTGACCTACACCGTATCCCTGGCCGACGAGCAGTACGGCGTGGGCTTCCGCAAGGGCTCCGACCTGGCCGCCAAGCTCAACGAGTTCTTCGCTGAAAAGTACGCCGATGGCACCATGCAGCAGTTGGCCGAGAAGTACGGCATTGCTGACAAGCTGGTGGAACAATAACCGCAGACCCCTCAAAGGCAGAGCGGAGGCTCTGCCTTTGAAATGTGTAGACAACATTGGTACATAAGGTGGTATTTCCATGTTTTTAACGGTAATCGGCGCACTCAATGAGGGCTTTTTACAGACCTTAAAGCTGTTTTTCATCACCCTCTTGGGGTCGCTGCCCTTAGGGCTTGTGATTTGCTGGGGCTCCATGAACCGCTTTCCCCCTCTGCGGTGGCTGTGCCGGTTTGTGGTGTGGGTCATTCGAGGCACCCCGTTGATGCTCCAGCTCATTATCATCTTCTACATCCCCGGTATGGTCATGGACCAAAACCCCTGGCCCGCCGGAGAGACGGGGCGATTTCTGGCCTGCGCCGTAGCCTTCATCTTCAACTACGCCTGTTACTTCTCCGAGATCTACCGGGGCGGCATTCAGGGCGTCCCCAAGGGACAGCAGGAGGCCGGGCAGGTGCTGGGCATGACAAAGGGACAGATTTTCTTCCACGTCACCCTGCTGCAAATGATCAAGCGCATCGTACCCCCCATGTCCAACGAGGTCATTACTCTGCTGAAGGACACCGCCATTGCCCGTGTCATCTCCCTGCAAGAACTGATTTGGGCGGGCTACGCCTTCCTGAAAACCTCCCACGGCTACTCTAATCTGCTGTGGCCCCTGTTCTTCACCGGCGTGTACTATCTCATCTTCAACGGCCTGCTCACCCTGTTCTTCGGCTGGCTGGAAAAGAAGCTGGACTATTTCTCCTGAAAAGGCGGGTGTGACATATGGCAATCTTAGAGGTAAACAACCTGGAAAAACACTTTGGGTCCACCCGGGTGCTGGAGGATATCAGCTTTGACCTGGAGAAGGGCAAGGCCCTGGCCATCATTGGCTCCTCCGGCAGCGGCAAGACCACCCTGCTGCGGTGCCTGAACTTCCTGGAGACCCCGGACCAGGGCACCATCTCGGTGGGGGGCAACGTCATCTTTGACGCCGCCAACCGCCGCAGCCAGACCGATGCCGAAATTCGCAGAAAACGCCTCCACTTCGGCATGGTGTTTCAGTCCTTCAACCTGTTTCCCCAGTATACGGCCCTGAAAAATGTGACCCTGGCCAAGGAACTGCTGGCCCGGGAGCGGCCCGACTTCAAGGCCAACAAAAAGGCCATTTTGGAGGAGATTCAACAGGAAGGCCTGGAACTGCTCACCAAAATGGGCCTGGAGCAGCGGGCAAGCCACTACCCCAGCCAGCTCTCTGGCGGCCAGCAGCAGCGGGTGGCCATCGCCCGAGCCCTGGCCCTGAAACCGGATATTCTATGCTTTGATGAGCCCACCTCCGCCCTGGACCCGGAGCTCACCGGAGAAGTGCTGCGGGTCATCCGGGGCCTGGTGGAGCAAAAGACCACCATGATCATCGTCACCCACGAGATGGCCTTCGCCCGGGACGTGGCCGACGAGGTGATGTTCATGGACGCCGGGGTCATCGTGGAGCGAGGCCCCGCCCGCAGCGTCATTGAGAACCCCCAAGAAGAGCGCACCCGCCAGTTTTTGGCGGGGTACTAATGTGCGCAAGGCTTCCTTGTGTAAAGGGAGCTGGCAGCCGTTAGGCTGACTGAGGGATTGTCTGTGTCGGCTACCGAACAAAGCCAAGTTGAAATAGGATACCCAGTACCGTCAATCCCTCCGACCCGGCTCACGCCGGGCCACCTCCCTTTGCACAAGGGAGGCGTTAGTTTCAAAAGTACAAAAACGTCCTGCTGCGGGGTGCAGCAGGACGTTTTTACGTTATTTCAACTCTTCCAAAGTGGGCATGGCGGGAATGGCGCCGCTGCGGGAGCAGGTCACCGAGGCCGCCCGGTTGGCAAAGGTGAGGATCTCCTCCAACTCCTGAGCGGTCAGGCCCTCCAGGGCCCCCTGGGTGCGGCGGCTCAGGCGGCTGAGCACCCCCCCGAAGAAGGTGTCCCCAGCACCGTTGGTGTCCGCCACCTTGGTGGGCACTCCGGGCACGATGCCCGTGTGCTCTCCCAAACGGTAGAACACCCCCTCAGAGCCCAGGGTGATGAGCACCAGGGAGATGCCCTTGTCTGCCATCACCTGACTGCAGGTCTCGGGGTCATTATGGCCGGAGAGCAGCTCCATCTCCTCGTCGGACAGCTTCAGAATGTCCACGCCGGACAGGGGACGGCGCATCCACTCCACCGCTTCCTCCTGGCTGTTCCACAGGGCGGCCCGGTAGTTGGGGTCGTAGCTCACCGTCACCCCCTGCTCCTTGGCCAGCTCCACGGCGTGGAGGGTGGCACTGCGAGCGGGATCGGCGGTGAGGCTCACCGAGCCGAAGTGGACGATGCCCGCCCCGGCAATGAGATCCCGGTCCACCTGGTCCGCCGTCAGGTTGGCGTCCGCTCCCCGCATGAACTGGAAGGACCGCTCCCCCTGGGCGTTCACCGACACCACCGCCAGGGTGGTGGCCCCCTGGCCCACCCGCAGGCCCTGGGTGCTCACACCGTTGTCTTTCAGCACCTGGTCCAGGTAGGTGCCGAAGCCGTCGGAGCCCACCATGCCCACGAAGGCGGTGTCCGCCCCCAGGCGGGACGCCGCCACCGCCACGTTGGCGGGGGCGCCGCCGGGATTGGCGGCATACATGGGGATGTTCTGCTGGTTATATCCGGTCTGGGTCAAATCAATGAGAATTTCGCCGATGGTGACAATACGCATAGCTCTCTCCTCCAAAGTGAAATCGTTTTCATGCAGAAAATTGTACCACGTTTTTTCTCCGGTGACAAGGGGTCCGCTGGGAACTTTTCCCCCGCTCCCCGCCATTTTTCTTGCCTTTCTCCGCCCAATCTGCTATCCTGTATAGTGCAAGAAACAAGTGTGGCCCCCTGTGGGAGGGCACAGGTTGGGAGGTATCCGCATGGCTTCCATCAAAAAACGGTCGCTGGTGGATCAGGTCTATGATCGCCTGCGCAGCGATATCATTTCCCTGCGTCTGCCTCTGGGCAGCCGGGTCAACGTCAACGAGCTTCAGGACTCCCTGGGTGTCAGCTGCACCCCCATCCGGGAGGCCATCAACCGCCTGCAGCAGGAGGGGCTCATTGTCTATGAGAACAACGTGGGCGCCCGGGTGCTGACCCTGGACGCCAAGGACGTGGAGGAGATCACCCAGCTGGCCACCACCCTTCACTGCGCCGCCGCCCGGCTGTCCATGGAGCGGGAGGATCACCAGGTCCTGGCCCAGCACCTGGCGGAACGTCTGGCGGAATTTGAGGCCGCCCGGACGCCGCAGCAGCTGGCGGTGGGGGTGCACCGGTTTATGGAGGTGTTTTACGTCCACTGCGGCAACCGCCGTCTGGACAAGAGTATGCTGGCCATTCAGGGCCAGCAGCTGCTGCTGCGCAACCTGTATGCCGCCCACGGCATGGACCTTTCGGCCAATCACTCCGACTTCCGGGCCATGCTGGCCGGGGTGGAGCACAACCAGCCGGAGGAGATCTGCAAGGCCCTGGAGGCCAACGCACGGCGGGTGGAACAGGCAGTTAGTGAAACTCTACTGTAAACACACGCAAAAGGGCTTTGATTTGTTGGGTCAAAGCCCTGTCTTTTTGCGCTCTGCTCTTGACTTTTTGCCCTCTGGCCCATAAAATACATAGTTACGATACCTTTATTATTTGAAAAAGGAATGAGAGTTTTATGGCACAAGACAAAAGCAAACAGGTCAGCCAGATCACCGATATGGAGGCCGACTTTGCCCAGTGGTTCACCGACGTGTGCACCAAAGCAGAACTGATTGACTATTCTTCCATCAAAGGCATGTTCATCCTGCGCCCCTATGGCTACGCCATCTGGGAGAACTTCCAGAAGATTCTGGACGAGAAGTTCAAGGAGACCGGCCACGAGAATGTATATCTGCCCATGCTCATCCCCGAGTCCCTGCTCCAGAAGGAGAAGGATCATGTGGAGGGCTTCGCCCCTGAGTGCGCCTGGGTCACCTTCGGCGGCAGCGAGGAGCTGGAGGAGCGCTACTGCATCCGCCCCACCTCCGAGACCCTCTTCTGTGAGCACTACTCCCACATCATCCACTCCCACCGGGACCTGCCCAAGCTGTATAACCAGTGGTGCTCCGTGCTGCGCTGGGAGAAGACCAGCCGTCCCTTCCTGCGCCACCGGGAATTTTTGTGGCAGGAGGGCCACACCATGCACGCCACCGCCGAGGAGGCCATTGAAGAGACCGAGCGCATGTTCAACATCTACGCCGACTTCTGCGAGAACTACCTGGCCATGCCCGTGGTGAAGGGCCGCAAGACCGATAAGGAGAAGTTCTCCGGCGCCGAGGCCACCTACACCGTGGAGTGCATGATGCACGACAAGAAGGCCCTCCAGGCCGGCACCTCCCACTACTTCGGCGACGGCTTCGCCCGTGCCTTCGGCGTGAGCTTCGCCGGCAAGGACAACCAGCTGCACACCCCCTTTGAGACCTCCTGGGGCGTGTCCACCCGCCTCATCGGCGGTGTCATCATGACCCACGGCGACAACAATGGCCTGGTGCTGCCCCCCCGCATCGCCCCCACCCAGGTCATCGTCATCCCCGTGGCCCAGCACAAGGACGGCGTCATCGAGGCCAACCAGGCCGTGTGCGACCGGCTGAAGGCCGCCGGCATCCGGGTGAAGATGGACGCCTCCGAGCAGTCTCCCGGCTGGAAGTTTGCCGAGTACGAGATGAAGGGCGTGCCCCTGCGCCTGGAGCTGGGTCCCAAGGACATGGAGAAGAACCAGTGCGTGCTGGTGCGCCGGGACAGCGGTGAAAAGTCCTTCGTCTCCCTGGACAACATCGAGGAGACCGTGAAAAATCTGCTGGAGGAGATTCAGCAGAGCCTCTTCCACCGGGCCAAGCGCAACCTGGACGAGAACACCTACCCCTGCTCCACCCTGGAGGAGGTCAAGGAGAAGATGGCCACCCAGGGCGGCTTTGCCAAGACCATGTGGTGCGGCGACGAAGCCTGCGAGCTGAAGATGAAGGAAGTGGCGGGCGTGTCCTCCCGCTGCATCCCCCTGGAGCAGGAGCACCTGGGCGACGTGTGCCCCGTGTGCGGCAAGCCCGCCAAGCACATGGTGTACTGGGGCGTGGCTTACTAATCCCACACACAGATTTATACACAGGCGTATCATGTCCCCTGGCATGGTACGCCTGTTAGCATTTCGAAAAAATGCCACCTGGTCAAACCGTTTGCACCGTAAAGGAGGTTTTTGAGTGCCATGCCTGGTGAACCCGTTCTAATCTCTCTGTTTGTCCTGTTCGCCCTGTCCTTTCTCTCCGACAAGCTTCTCTCCCGCTACCTGTACATGACCGCCGGACTCAAGCCTGCGGACGCCCAGATGTACCTGTGGACCCGGACAGAGGACCATCACATGCACCGCAACCGTGACCGTCATGAGCAGCTCTGGGCCTGGATGGAACAGCGTTCGGGCTACGCCAAAGAGTTTTACACCATGTCCCGCTACTGCTCCCTCACCAACCTGCCCGTCAAGCTCTATTTTGTGGGGGTGATGGTGATTTTCGCCACTCGCCTCTACCAATACACCTGGGCCTTGGGGGCGGCTATGCTGGTCCTGTGGGCCATGTTCACCCTGTTGGGGTTCCGGTACGGGAAGTACATCCAGGCGGAGACCGCGGACTTCTTTGACAGCTCCCGCTACAAGCCCTACCGCCCCAAGCGGGAAAACGAAGAGGAGGAAAACCCAGAGGACCCGTACGAGGACATCCCCTACGCCGGACCCTTTGAGGCCGCCGAGCCGGAGGTGGCCCAGCGCCGCCGCTTCCGCCGGGGCTACACCCAAAAGCTCTTTGTAGTGGCGGTGGTACTGGTGTTCCTGGTCCTCCCCATGCTGTCCTCCAAGTTCCTCCCCACCACCTCCACCCCGGAGGCCACCACAGCCCCTACCTCGGAGGCCCCTGCCCCGGAGGTCTCCGACCCACCGTCTGTCCTCTCCGACTTCCAGGCCATGTACCAGCGCCTGGACAAGGAGGGGTTCCCCCCGGTCAATGCCGTGGGGCAGCTGTCTGAGACCTACCCCGGCATCACCCTCTCCGACGCCCTTCTGGTGGACTATGAGGGGATGCACATGGAGTACATGGTGCTGACCCAGGAAAGCCAGGCGCAGAGCCTGGCCCAGGGGCTGCAACAGCAGCTCTATGAGCTGGTGGCCGCACAAAATCCCCAGGTCACAGAGGAGTCCGGGGAGGGCTACACCCTCTACGCCCTGGAAACCCAGGGGAACTATGGGGCGGTGGTCCAGGACGGGACCAAGATTTTCTATGCCTACTGCCCCGATTACGACACCACCTGGTTGAAGTGGTTCCTCTACGACCTGGGCTATCTGAGCACGTTCTAACAGGAGGGGATTTCCATGGATATCACCCTGTTTGTCATCAACACCGTCATCTGCGCTATATTCTGGCTGTTGAGTCGGCTGTGCTGCGCCTGGATTGGGCATTTGTGCGAGGCCTCCGCCGGACAGACCATCCGGGACGTGGAGCAGCACGCCAGCCAGTTTCCCCAAGAGAAGCTCTTCCCCTGGCTCATGCGCATCTCCCCCCGGCCCCGGCTCACCGCCCTGTTCCACTACCTGTTCCGAGGCCTCACCTCCCTGCCCCTCTTGGGCATGATTGTTGGCATTACCCTCCCCTTTGTCCCCGCCTGGGAGGTGTACGCCCGCTACCTCATCAACGCCATGTTTGTGCTCTACATGGTCCTCTTCGTCCTGGGTCTGGTGCTCTTTGACCCCCTGCACTACCGCTGGACGGGGAAATACCGATAAAACAGGCATTTGATGCAAGGGCCTGCTGCAACATCCGCAGACGGTCCAACTCCCCACCGGAAACAATCCCCCAGTCACCTACGGTGACAGCCCCCTTTGCACAAGGGGGCCTTTGTCCTGCGGCGATTCTGTTATTACTTTTTGCATGATAATCGTCGATTTTATCTTCAAAAACGCGAACCGCAAGTCTTTTCCAGGCCTAAAGCCTCCCTTGTGTAAAGGGAGGTGGCATGGCGTAGCCATGACGGAGGGATTGACCAAAAAGGGTCTGTTGCAAAACCACCATTTTGCAACAGACCCTTCGTATTATCTCAATTCATCGGGGGCAAAGGATGCGGCGGGGAGCACATCGCTCAAGCCCACCAGCACCGGGTCCAGCCCGTTGTCCCCCCACTGGGGCGGAGGCGTCTCCAGGCGGCGGGGGGGCATCCCCTCCCGCAGGGGGATCACCGCCACCATGTTCACCCCATGGCCCAGCTTGCTGTCCGCCATAAGCAGGCCGCCGTGGAGCTGGGCGATCTGTTGGGCCAGGGCCACTCCCATGCCCTGCTCCTCCTGGGGGGGCTGCTGAAAGAGGCTGGAGAGCTGCTGGGCGTCCAGCCCCGGCCCCTGATCGGACACGGTGATGCGCACCGACCCTGTGCCCGGCTGCACCGCCAGCTTCACAGGGCTTCCCGTCTTGGCGGCGTTGGACACCAGCTCCAGCACCAGCTGCTCCAGCATCCCGCCGTCTGCCACTCCGGACAGCCCCGGCGCCACCTCCCAGGTAAAGGAGAGGTTGGCTCCAGCCAAGGCGCCCTCCAGCCGCCGGGCTAAATCGGTGCCCCAGCGGGTAATATCCAAGGGAGCCACTTGCAGCCGCACCTCGTCCTCGTCGGTGAGCCGCTGTGCCAGCTCCAGCCGCCCCACCAGGCGCAGCATCCGGCACACGCTTTGGTTGATGGTGCTCAGATACGCCCGGCTCTTTTCATCCGTGGCGTACCGCTCCAGCAGCTGACTGGCGGCGGTCATCTGGGCCAGCTGCATGCGCAGCTGCGCCATGTGCGCCCCGTTGGTGCGCTCCAACATCCATCGTTCCAATCCTCACGCCTCCCTTGCCCATTATCCTATGCAGAGAAGCCCCGTTTCTCTCTGGAAAAATCAGGGCTTTTTGGTTACGACCCATTATACCAGATTTCGACCGGGGCAACAAGCACCCGAGAAAATTTTCCCTTAAAATGCCAAATCCGTGACGGCGAACCGTCACGGATTGGAACATTTGTCATTCTGCGTCCAGCTGGGCGGCCACCTGGGCCAAGGGGTTGGGGGTGTAGCCCTCCACGGTGCCCTCGTCCATGGCACCCGCCAGGGCAGAGTCCAGGGGCAGCTTGGCCAGCACAGGCAGGCCCAGCTCAGCGCCCAGGGCGTCGATGGTGCTCTCACCGAAGATGGGGTGCTCGCCGCCGCAGTCGGGGCAGCGGAAGAAGCTGTAGTTCTCCACCAGGCCCAGCACGGGCACCTTCATCATCTCCGCCATGCGCACGGCCTTGGTGACGATCATGCCCACCAGGGTCTGGGGAGCGGTGACCACCACCACGCCGTCCACGGGCAGGGACTGGAACACGGTCAGGGGCACGTCGCCGGTTCCGGGAGGCATGTCCACAAACAGGTAGTCCAGCTCGCCCCACACCACGTCGGTCCAGAACTGCTCCACCGCTCCGGCGATGACGGGGCCACGCCAGATGACAGGGTCGGTCTCGTTGTCGGTGAGCAGGTTCAGGCTCATCATCTTGATGCCGCCGGTGGTCTCCACCGGCAGGATGCCGTCATCGGTGCCCATGGCGTGCTGGTGGATGCCGAAGGCACGGGGGATGGAGGGGCCGGTGATATCGGCGTCCAGAATGCCCACCTTCTTGCCCCGGGCGGCCATGGCGGCGGCCAGAGAGCAGGTGACGGTGGACTTGCCCACGCCGCCCTTGCCGCTGACCACTGCGATCACTTTTTTGATGTGGGAGTGGGCGTTGCAGGGCTTGCGGAAGTCGTGGGGCTGTTGACGCTCGCCGCAGTTGGAGCTGCAGCTGGAGCAGTCGTGGGTACATTCACTCATGGAAACATCTCCTTATACCGTCTGCCCAGAGGACAGGCGTTTTCCTCATATTCAAAGTAGCTTGGTTATTTTACCACAGTTTGTTTTCTGTTACAACGGTTTGGCAAACAAACATCTGGGCTTGACGAAGTCTCCGTCCGTTTTCCAGCCTGGAATCCAGCTTGCCAGCCCGGGTTTGCTCCGCAGGGTGACTTTCTGCCGCCAGAAAGTCACCAAAGACCGCCAAAGGCGGGGCCTTCCCCCGCCTTGTGGTATCCACCCCGCCGGTACTGGGTGGAAAGTGCGTCCTTCTCTGTTCGGCCCTGGTCCTGGTCCGTGTCACATAGATAGCGTGGAGATTCTACCGGACGTATCTGCTTCTCTGTGCAGTCCTCCTTCTATCGCCAGGGCTTTACTCTGGTGAGCCGCTGTTCCCAGCTTTCGGCGGCCTGGCTCCCGGCGGCGGGAACGCCCTAAGCGGGTTTTGGTAGGAACGTCCGATTCCCTAAGCGAGAGAGAATTGTGAGACATTTTGCGTCAGAAAGAGACGCAGCTTCGCAGAAATACTTGGTGTATTTCCAGAAGATGCAACGAATTTATGGCGTAAAAGGGCCACAAGACTCCGATGCTGTAGGGAATCGGAGGTTCCTTATTTTGGCCACTCAAAATGGACCCCAGCGGAGCGTCCCCACCAGGCTGGTAAGCCTGAACCAAGGCAGAACCGAACGAAACAGCGTGCAGGGCCTACGCCTTGCACTCACCCGATAAACTCGTGTAACAGCGAGTCTTTCGGCACCAGACCCGGCTCGATGGTCTCGAACCAGTCAAAGGCCCGCACCAGCTCTAACAGCTCGTGGCGGCGCTGGTTCTCCTCGGGCACCGCCGCCATGAGGGGGCGGGCGTAGCAGGCCATCACCGACACCTCATAGGGCAGAGACGAGTCAAAGAGCATGTGGGCGGTGTGCTTGTAGGGGGAGATGTACAGCTTTTCTCCCCGGCGCACGTTGGCCCACATGTCCAGAGTGCCCACGATGTCGGTGCCCCGGAAGTTGAAGTCCCGCACCGCCCGGCGGGTCAGGCGCATCCAAGTGCCCTTGAAGCGCAGCACCTCCCCGTCCATCACATTGCTGCGGGCGGAGATGTACAGCCGGGTGGCGTTGGGGTGTCCGGTGGTGAGTTTGGTGTTCAAGGCATGAATGCCCTCAAAAATCGCCACCTCATCCTTGCCCAGCTTCAACGGCACGGCCTTGCTGTCGTTGCGCATCTGGCGGGCAAACTCGAAGTGGGGCACCAGAATCTCCTCTCCCCGGGTGAGCTGGGCAAAGTGCTGGCTGAGCAGCTGCAAGTCCATCATCTCCGGGGACTCGTAGTCGATGTCCCCCTGGGGGGTGCGGGGGGCCGTTTTGGGGTCCCGGCGCACAAAGTAGTCGTCCATGGAAATGGTGTGGGTGCCCACGCCCCGCCGCTGCAGCTCGGCGGTGATTTTATGGGCGGTGGTGGTCTTTCCCGACCCGGAGGGGCCGGAGAGGAGCACCACGGGGCTGAGCTTCATATTTTTGCAGATCAGATCGGCGGCCTGTTCCACTTTTTTCTGGTATTGGTGGTCACATTCCTCCATAAATCCCAATTGATCGGCACGAATGGCCTGGTTGATCTTCTCCAGTTGATAGGCCATGTTGTGTTCCTCCTATGCTATGCCCGTTTGAATTGACGCTCCAACTCTCCTCGGGTCAGCTCGATGGCCACGGGCCGCCCGTGGGGACAATACTTCACTTCTCCCGCCATCACCTTCTGGGCCACCCGCTCCAGCTCCTGGGGGTCGTTGCGCTGGCCCCCCTTGATGGCGGCCTTGCAGGCCATGGTGTGCATCACCTCGTCCCGGGCGGCGGTGGGGTCCGCCCAGCCCGTGAGGCGCAGCTTTTTGGCCAGCTCCAGCAGGGTGGGCTCCACGTCTCCCGTCTCCAGGTAGTCGGGCACCGCCCGCACGGCGATGCTCCCCGCCCCGAACTCCTCCAGCTGGAAGCCGAAGCCCTCCAGCACCACCTGGCCGTCCAGCAGCACCTGCCGCTCCTGGGGTCCGGGGGTGATGGTGATGGGAATGAGCAGCTCCTGAACCATGGGCCGGTAGTCCTGGGCCTTGAGGCGGTCAAAATTCACCCGCTCGTGGGCGGCGTGCTTGTCGATGAGCACCACCTTGTCCCCCTGCTCCACCATGATGTAGGTGTGGAACAGCTCGCCCCGCACCACCCAGGGCTCCTGGGGTTCCTCCACGGGGACGGGTTCCGGCTCCACCACGGGGGTGGGAACCTCCGCCACCACGGGCTTCTCCACCTGGGGAGCCGGGGCGGGCTTCTCCTCCGCCACCGGGGCGGGAGGCGCTGCCACAAGGGCCGCCGCCTTGGGTTTCTCCTCTGCCACGGTGGGCGGAATCTGTTTCGGCTCCACCGCAGCCCTGGCTTGGGCAGGTTTCTCCTCCACCACCGTCCGCTGCACCACAGGCCGGGAGATAAAAGAGGAAGAGGGCGCCACTTTCTTCTCCGTCACCGTGGGGATGTCCAACGGGGTCACCCGGCGAAAGGGGCTGGGCGTGGTCTTGGGCTGGGCCACCGTGGGGGTGAGCATGTCGTGAAGGCTGGTCTGGTTGGGGGTGACGGTGTCCTGGCGGGGCAGCACCGACTTCACCACCGCCTGGGGGCGGCTCTGGTCCCCGTTCAAAGCAGCCAGCACCCCGTGGTACACGGTGGAAAACACCTGCTGCTCGTTTTGGAACTTCACTTCTGTCTTTGTGGGGTGGACGTTCACGTCCACGGTGTTGGGCCGCACGGTGAGGTGGAGGACACAGCCGGGGAACTTGCCCACCATCTTCTGGTTGCGGTAGGCCTCTTCCAGGGCCGCCATCATCACCCGGCTTTTGATGTACCGTCCGTTGACAAAAAAGTGCTGATAGCTGCGGCTGCCCCGGCAGCAGGTGGGCAGGGAGACAAAGCCGGAGATCTCCATGTGTTCCCCGGAGCCCTTCACGGGCAAAAAGCCCAGGGCCAGGTCCCGGCCCAGCACGGCGTAAATGGCACTTTTCAGCTGTCCGTCTCCGGGGGTCAATAGCTCCTGCTTGCCGTCCCGGATGAACTTCACCGACAGCTCCGGGTGGGACAGGGCCAGCCGCTGCACCACGGCAAACACCGCCGCCCCTTCCGCCGAATCCTTCTTCATAAATTTCAGCCGGGCGGGGGTATTGTAGAACAAATCCCGCACCAGCATGGTGGTGCCCTTGGGGCATCCCGCCTCCTCCTGCTCCACCAGCTCTCCCCCCTCCAGGGACAGAGCGGTACCCAGCCCCTGGCCCTGGTTGGTAAGCAGCTCCACTCGGGACACCGCCGCAATGGCAGCCAGAGCCTCGCCTCGGAAGCCCAGGGTACCGATGGCCTCCAGGTCATACTCCGAGGAAATCTTGGAGGTGGCATGGCGGAGAAAGGCGGTCTGGCACTGGTCCGGGGCGATGCCGCAGCCGTCGTCGGTGACGCGGATGAGGGCCATACCCCCGTGGGCAATCTCCACGGTGATGGCGTTGGCTCCGGCGTCAATGGCGTTTTCCATCAGCTCTTTCACCACCGAGGCGGGCCGCTCCACCACCTCACCGGCGGCGATGAGGTCGGCCACATGGGGGTCTAGTTGTCGAATGGTGGGCATAGGCTCCCCTCCTTACAGCTCCAGCAAAATGGTGACCGGGCCGTCATTTTGGGAGAACACCTGCATGTCCGCCCCAAATTCCCCGTGCTCCACGGTGAAGCCCCAGGCTCTGCACTGGTCCATAAACCGCTCATAGAGGGGGATGGCCAAGTCCGGCTTGGCGGCCCCGGAGAAGCCGGGGCGGCGGGAAGAGGTGTCGGCGTAGAGGGTGAACTGGCTGACCACCAGCAGCGAGCCCCCCACTGTCTCCAAATTCCGGTTCATTTTCCCGGCCTCGTCCTCGAAAATCCGCAGGCCGCACACTTTATCCGCCATTTTGTCCGCTGTGGCCTGGGTGTCGTCGGGGCCCACCCCCAACAGCACCAACAGGCCCTGGTCAATGGCTCCGTTTACCGCCCCGTCGATTTCCACCCGGGCGTTTTTGACTCTGGTCACCACTGCTTTCATGTGGGTTTCCTCCTTGTGGTATGGGTATTTGGTATGAGTATACCACAATGCCCAGAGAAATGCTATGCTCTGGCGGGATGGGAGATGCAGAGTAGTACAGCGGCTCGTCCCCAAGGAGCGAGCCGCTGTACTTCTATCAAATTTCATGCATTTGTCATGGTTTCATGGGTGTACTGGTCACCTGGCCGATATTCTTCTCCTGCCACTGGCACCGGACGGTGGTGCCCCAAATTTTCGATTTGGTGGTGCTATATCGAGCCAGTACCCGGCGCCCACTGACAAAGACCACCTGAAACTCCGCATCTGGGTCCTCCATGGCCATCAACGTCTTCTCATTACAGGAGTAGCTGTACTCTTTATCCCGCTCCATGTTTTTCTCTTCTTGCCCCATCTCTCCCAGTGTCACAGCAGCAAAATAGTTTTTATTTAGCCCATCAAACTGGGAGTCATCAGTAAAATATACGTCTACCCGTTCCATCTCCTGGTCGGTATGGTTGGTAAAGGCCACCTGGAACGTGTATTCTAAATTTTTCGTCTCTTCCTCACTAAGGGTCACACAGGCACATAGGAGTAATGCCATGACAACAGCCAACATCCCGCAGCCCAGATATAGCAGTTTTCTCATAACAGTTCCTCCATCCTCACACATTTTCGGTCACTTTTATGAATCAGCTACTTTAATAATTTCTGTAATTGAAAAATAAATACTTAATTGTCCCGTTTTTTGAAATTGTAGCATAGCAGGACATAATCTCTTCAGAGGCCCGTGCTTGTGCAGCGTATCCTTGTGTACCGCCCCATACGACGAAGAGTAACACGGCCAACAGTGCCACCGCACATCTTCTTTTCACATTCCATCACCTCTCAAACCTATGCCAGCATAGATTCCGCAATCTTCTCCAAGTCAGTTTGACTCGGTCCGAACAAATAAAACTCATAGCTTTGTGTTTTCCATGCAATGGTAAAATTGTTGATGTTTTTAATGATATATACAGTCTGTCCGTGCATTTCTGTTATGTCCACCGTTTTCTCTACTTTCTCTATACCAGCAGAATCTGGTCCTATGGGTATCACATTAATGGCCAGCAAACTTTCTTGATATTTATATGTGGCATACAGCTCGTAGGACGTCCCATCCGGGTTGCAAATCTGCTCTACCGTCTGGAACTGGCACCCCTCCGGCAACCAAGTGGGAGCCTTCACCTCTGTAATCCCGCAAGCATCTAAGGCCTCCTGTAAGGTGTCATACTCCAAAACTTCGGGCGTGATGGCCTCCGACTCTTGCTGCTGGTCCGGGGAAACCGTGTCAATGTCCTCTGTCTCCTCCACATCCACAGGATTCTCCGGCTCCAGGTTGCCAAAGGTAAAAATCTCGTCATTCCACTGGGGCAAACCGCCCAAAATGTCCCAGCCAGCCGCCTGGGCAGTAAACAGCCCAACAACCACCAGCACCAGCGCCGCAGCGGTGGACCCCAGGCCACGGGGCAGCCGCTGCCACCACGGTACTTTTTGGGTGTGTACGGGGGCTTGGGTCTCCTCCTCTCGGTGGAGATAGTCCCGCTGAAAGCGGCGCCAGGCCGCTTCCGTCTCCGCTTGGATCTCCTCCGGTGTCTTCTCTCGGTGGACGATCAGGTCCAGAATGTACAAAATGTCCTCAACGGGGTATACCTCCACCCCTTGGGAATCCAGACGTATGATCTCTTTGAGTTGCTCTGTGCTCATCCGGGCCAGCTCCTCCCGAGATGTTCTCATACCTGGCTCCTCCTTTCACTTGGTATATGTCAGGTCGCCCTCTTTAGGGGACACCTTTTCTAGTATTTTTCAAAATATTTTTTCAACTTTTTTCTGGCCCGCTGCAACTGCTTTTTGCAGGCCTCCCTGGAGATGCCCCTGGCCCTGGCCAGCTCCTCCACACTCTGGTGCTCCAAGGCGTACGCTTTCAGCAGTTCATAGGCCTCTTGGCCCACCAAATCCCCGTAGATGGTGTCCAAATTCTCCTCATCGGTGGCCGCCACCTCTCCAGCCTTCTCTGTTGCCTGGGCCGCCCACCGGGCCTTGTCCCGGCTCCTGCGAGTGGCCTGGATGACGTGTTTCAGGGTCTCCATCATCCAGCCCTGGGGGTTGGGGCTGTCCATGAGCACCTCCACCCGCCGCCAGGCGGTGGCAAAGGCCTCCTGCACCGCCTCCTCCGCCAGCCCCTCGTCCCCCTCCAGGGCATAGCGGGCGTAGCGCAGCAGGGGCGCATACATGCTCCGGTACAGCTGCTCTATAAATTCCTCTCGGCCCATGGTCTCCCCCCTTTCCCTCTTCTTAATGCTACCATACCGCAAAATCTACCAGCCCGCAAGTCCTCCTTTGACGTTGCCCAACTCACAAGAAAAAACGGGAAAAACTCTGGACATCTGGGAGTTTTTTCATTCCTTTTTTTCCACCGTTGTGATATAATGCTATGCTGTAAAACTGTCAGCAGGCATTCTGCTGTGTACTTGGAAATGATGGATACAAGGAGGAATTTCCATGCAAAATCGTGTCACTGTCACCGTAGCCGGGCACAACTATACGCTTTTGGCAGAAGAGGGAGAGGACTATGTGCGCCGTGTGGCGGACTTCGTCAACGAGCAGATGCGCCAGACCCAGGAGGGCACCGAAATCAGCCAGCTGGACTGCGCCCTGCTCACCTGCCTGAACATCGCCGACCAGTATGCCAAGGACAAGGTGGCCAGCGCCAATCTGCGCCAGCAGATCAAGAACCTGTTGGAGGAGAACGCCCAGCTGAAGCTGGAGCTGCACCAGACCAAGCATCCCCGCCAGGATAAGAACGCCAAGAAGTAAGGGAGAGCCCTGTATGATGGAGATATTATCCCCTGCGGGCAGCCCTGAGGCCGTCCGTGCGGCGGTCTACGCCGGGGCGGACGCCGTGTATCTGGGCTACGGCCCCTTCAATGCCCGCCGCAACGCCCGCAACTTTAGCCGGGAGGAGCTGGAGGAGGCCATCCGCCTGTGCCACCTCTACGGGGTGAAGGTGTACCTCACCCTCAATACCCTGGCCTCCGACCGGGAAGTGGCCCAGGCCGCCCAGGTGGCGGTGGAGGCCTCGAGTCTGGGGGTGGACGCCATTTTGGTCCAGGACATGGGCCTTTTGCAGGTGGTGGGTCAGGTCGCCCCCGACGTGCACCTCCACGCCTCCACCCAGATGACCATCCACAACCTGGACGGCGTGAAACGCTGTGCGGATTTAGGGCTCACCCGGGCGGTGCTGTCCCGGGAGCTGTCCCGCAAGGAAATTTCCTACATCTGTGAGCACTCCCCCATTGAGATCGAGACCTTTGTCCACGGGGCCCTGTGCATGTGCTACTCGGGCCAGTGCTTCTTCTCCTCGGTGCTGGGTGGCCGCAGCGGCAACCGTGGCCTGTGCGCCCAGCCCTGCCGCCTGAGCTACGGCTGGAAGGGCAAGGCAGACCGCTACCCCCTCTCCCTCAAGGACATGTCCCTGGCCGGGCACCTGAAAGAGCTCCAGGACATGGGGGTGGCCTGCGCCAAGATCGAGGGCCGGATGAAGCGGCCGGAGTATGTGTGGGTGGTCACCAAGGTGTATGCCGACGCCCTCCGGGAGGGCCGGGAGCCCACCGCAGAAGAGGTGGCCCAGCTCACCGCCGCCTTCTCCCGCCAGGGCTTCACCGATGGCTACTTTATGGGGAACAAGGGCGCCCACATGTTCGGCGTGCGAGAGCAGCAGCCGGAACCCAAGGAACTGTTTGCCGCCGCCCGGGCGGGGTATGACAAGCCCACCCAGCTCATTCCCGTGACCCTGACCGCCTCCATCCAGGCGGACGCCCCCGCCTCCCTCACCCTCACCGACGGGGACGGCCACACCGTCACCGTCACCGGGCCGGCCCCCGAGGCCGCCCGCACCCGGGCCCTGGAGGCAGAGGATGTGGCGGCCCAGCTGTCCAAGACCGGAGGCACCCCCTACCGCATTGATCAGTACCAAGTGGAGGTGGAAGCAGGTCTGTCCCTGCCCCGCTCCGCCCTCAACGCCCTGCGCCGGGACGCTGTGGAGCAGCTCTCCGCTCAGCGCACCGCCCTGCCCTCCCGGCGGCACTTCCCCTATGAGCCCCTGCCCAAGGTGGCAAACACCACGGAGGTTCCCGCCCTCCACGTCACCCTCCACAGCGCCCAGCAGTGCTCGGAGGCTCTGCTGGAGGCCCAGCCCGCCCGCATCGCCCTGCCGGTGGAGGAAGTCGCCCGTCACCCCCAGGTGGTGGCGGACATCCAGGCCCACGGCATCCAGGCGGCGGTGGTGCTCCCCCGCATCTGCTGGGATGGGGAGCTGGACACCCTAAAAGAACAGCTCACCGTGTGCAAAGAGCTGGGTATTTCCCATGCCATGGTGGGCAACCTGGGCATGCTGGACGTGGCCCGGGATTTGGGCTTTACCCTCCACGGAGACTACGGCCTCCAGGTGTTCAACAGCCACGGCGTGGAGGAATACCGCAGTCTGGGCCTTGCCTCCCTCACCGCATCCTTTGAGCTGAAGCTGGCCCAGATTCGGGACCTGTCCAAGACCCTGCCCGTGGAGCTCATCGCCTATGGCCGCCTGCCCCTGATGATCACCGAGAACTGCGCCATGAAGGCGGGGGCAGGCCAGTGCTGTTGCGGCAACGGCAACACCCTCACCGACCGCCGTGGGGTGGGCTTCCCGGTCCTCAAGGCCTGGGGCTGCCGCAACGAGATTTTCAACGCCGACACCCTCTTTTTGGCGGACAAGGCCGGGGACTATCTCCGGGCCGGGGTGTCCGGGCTGCAGCTGCTGTTTACCACCGAGGACGCCCGCACGGTGGTTGACATGGTGCGGCGTTATCAGGGCGTGGGGGACGCTGCCCCCGCTGCCTACACCCGTGGTCTCTATTACAGAGATGTGGAATAATTGTTAGGAGGAACCATTTAACATGGACATTATCTTGGCATCCCAGTCCCCCCGGCGCAAAGAGCTGCTGGGCCAGATGGGGCTGCGGGGCTTTAAAATCACCTCCCCCGAGGTGGACGAGACGGTGGAGGAGCACATGCCCCCCGCCCAGGTGGTGGAGGAGCTGTCCCGGCGCAAGGCCCTGGCGGTGGCCGGGCACGCCGACCCCGACGACCTCATCATTGCCGCCGACACAGTGGTGGCCCTGGAGGGTGCGGTGCTGGGCAAGCCCGCCGATCAGCGGGATGCCTTTGCCATGCTCTCTGCCCTCAGCGGCAACCGCCACTACGTCTACACCGGACTCACCGTCATCCAGGGGGACCAGGTGGTGACCCAGCACGAGTGCACCACCGTCACCTTCCGGGAGCTGGAGCCGGAGGAGATCTCCCACTACATCGCCACCGGCGAGCCCATGGACAAGGCCGGGGCCTACGGCATCCAGGGCCTGGGCGGTATGCTGGTGTCCGGCATTGAAGGAGACTATTTCAATGTGGTGGGCCTGCCCATCTTCCGGCTGAGCCGGATTCTGGCGGGCTTCGGTCTGGACCTGTTCCAGATGGCCGACCACTGAGGACAGGAGACACTATGAAGGGATTTTTCCGGAACAACGGAGGGCTGCTGGTGGCAGCGGCGGTGCTGCTGGCTGCCTTGCTGGCCATTCTCTCCGCCATCACCGGGGCCAACCCCATCACCAACGCCCTCCAGGTCATCACCCGCCCGGTGGGGTCGCTGACCTCCGGCATCTCCAACTGGTTCCAGGGGCAGCACGACCGCCTCACCGGGTATGACCAGCTGCTGGAGGAAAATGAGCAGCTCAAAGAGCAGCTGGCTGAGTTGGAGGAGCAGGTGCGGGAGGGGCAGGACGCCCTGCGGGAAAATGAGCGGCTGCAAACCCTGCTGGGGGTAGCTCAGGAGCACCCCGACTGGACCTACGCCTCCGCCACCGTCATCCAGCGTTCCACCACCAACTGGGCCAACCAAATCACCATCAGCGTGGGCAGCGGCCAGGAGGTGGAGGCGGGCGACTGCGTCATCGACCAGTACGGCAATCTGGTGGGCGTGGTGAAGGAAGTGGGCACCAACTGGGCTCTGGTGGACACCCTGCTGGACCCCGGCATGGAGCTGGGGGTGCGGGTGGCCCGCACCGACGACAGCGCCATGGCCCAGGGGGATTTTACTCTCATGGGAGAGGGCAAGCTGCGCATGACCTATATCCCCCAGGACGCCCAGCTCATCAGCGGCGACCAGGTGACCACCTCGGGGCTGGGGGGCAAGTACCCCGGCGGCCTGCTGGTGGGCCAGGTGGAGAGCATCCAGACCGAGGCCGACGGCATCAGCCGCTCGGCGGTGCTGAGCCCCAGTGCGGATGTGGAACACATTCGATATGTATATGTAATCACCAATTTCAAGGGGTAAGTCTCCCCTCTAGGGACTTTCCTCTTCTCATATTTCTCAGACGCAAATTTGCGCCCCCGGCAGGGACGCTCCGCTGGGGTCCATTTTGAGTGGCCAAAATGGACGAAAAGCCACTTAGGGCGTTCCCCCCTAAGGACCTCCCTTTGGGTACGAGGCTGGACCTGCGTCAAGCTGTTGTTCGGCCCGTGACCCTTGCCGTGGCCCCTATTTGTGCCACCACACCAGGCCACCCTGGGTAGCTGGCCCTACAGCTGGGCGGTTTCCATACCCGGGCCTACCTTGGAAAAGCAGCGTTCCCGCCGCCGGGAGCCAGGCTTCCGGCAACTAGGAACAGTTGCACACCAGGGTAAGGCCCTGGAGGTAGAAGTTTTATTTGTCGTAGAAGCTGAGACTTACAATAGAATTTCCACGCCATCTATGTGACCCCACCCAGCCAAGGGCCGAACAGAGAAGGACGCACACGCCACCCAGTACCGCGGGGTGGATTCCACAAGGCGGGGGAAGGCCCCGCCTTTGGCGATTCTTTCCCCGATTTCTCATCGCTGAGAAATCGGGCCCAGCGGAGCGCGTCCCTAGGCTGGCAAGCCTGAGACGGGGAACGTATCAAGATACCTGGCTGATTGCCCCGCAACAACAAATAGAAAGGTCGTGCACTCCATGGCGGAACTCACCCCCATGATGAAACAATATATCAAAATGAAGCAGGACAATCCCGATTGCCTGCTTTTCTTCCGGTTGGGGGACTTTTACGAGATGTTCCAGGAGGACGCCAAGATCGGCGCCCAGGAGCTGGGCCTCACCCTCACCACCCGGGACCGCAACAAGCCGGAGGAGGAGCGCACCCCCATGTGCGGGGTGCCCTACCACTCCGCCCAGAACTACATCGCCCGACTCATCAAGCGGGGCTATAAGGTGGCCATCTGCGAGCAGATGGAGGACCCCGCCACCGCCAAGGGTCTGGTGGAGCGGGACATTGTGCGCATCGTCACCCCCGGCACCGCCATGGACGACGTGATGCTGGACGAGAACAACAACAACTACATCTGCTGCGTGTACCTGGACGGGGACCGGGCGGGCTTGGCGGTGTGCGACGTGTCCACCGGACAGTTCCACACCACCCCCTTCTCGGGCACCGACTGGCTGCCCCATCTGTGCAACCAGCTCTCCGCCTGTCCCCCCAGCGAGGCCATTCTCTCCCCCCAGGCCGCCGCACAGCGGGAACTGGTGGAATTCTTACGCCAGCGGCTGGACTGCCTGTGCCAGACGGGAGCGGAAGAGCAGTTTGACCCCCAGGCTGCCGGGTCCGCCCTGGAGGTGTGCGGGCTGTGGGAGGCGGGCGCCTCCCTGCCCGAGCAAGACCTGGCCTGTTACCAGGCCGCCGGCGCTCTGGCCGGGTACCTGACCCAGACTCAGAAGACCGACCTCACCCACCTGGGCCCCCTGGTGGTGGAGCAGCCCGACCAGCGGCTGTACATGGAGCTGGACCTCACCGCCCGGCGCAACCTGGAGCTCACCGAGACCATGCGCAGCAAGGACAAGAAGGGCTCCCTTCTCTGGGTGCTGGACCACACCCGCACCCCCATGGGCCACCGGATGATTCGCTCCTGGCTGGAGCGCCCCTTGCGCTCCCCCCTGGCCATCACCCGCCGTCAGGACGGGGTGGCCGCCCTGGTGGACAACCTGGTGGCCCGGGAAGAGCTGAGCCATGCCCTGCGCCAGGTGCCCGACCTGGAGCGACTCATCGGCAAAGTGGGCTACGGCTCCGCCAACGCCCGGGACATGAAGGCCCTGGCCCAGGGCCTGGGGATGCTCCCCGCCCTGGCCTACCAGCTGGAGGCCCTGACCGGCCGGGCCATGGAGGGCATCAAGGACGGCATGCTGGGCCTGGAGGACCTGCAGCAGGAGATCGACTCCGCCATTCGGGACGAGGACGACGACCACCGCCTCCCCTTCACCATCCGGGAGGGCGACTTCATCCGCCCCGGCTACGACCAGCAGGTGGACCACCTGCGGGACATCCTCACCAATGGGGCGGATATGGTGATTGCCCTGGAGAGCCGGGAGAAGGAGCGCACCGGCATCAAGAGCCTGAAGGTCCGGTATAACAAGGTGTTCGGCTACTACATCGAGGTATCCAAGTCCAACTACGACCTGGTACCCGAGGACTACATCCGCAAGCAGACCCTGGTCAACTGCGAGCGGTTCATCACCCCCGAGCTCAAAGACCTGGAGCACGAGATTCTCTCCGCCCAGACCCGCATCACCGCCCTGGAGTACCAGCTGTTCTGCCAGCTGCGGGACACAGTGTCCGCCCGGGTGCGGGAGGTGCAGCGGGCGGCGGGCAGCGTGGCCCAGCTGGACGTGCTCCTCTCCTTCGCCACGGTGGCGGTGGAGCGGAACTACTGCCGCCCGGTGGTGGACGAGAGCGGGGTCATTGACATCCAGGAGGGCCGCCACCCGGTGGTGGAGCATACCCTGAAAGACACCCTCTTTGTGCCCAACGACACCCACATGGACGAAACCCAGCACCACCTGTCCATCATCACCGGCCCCAACATGGCAGGCAAATCCACCTACATGCGCCAGGTGGCCCTCATTGTGCTCATGGCCCAGATGGGCTGCTATGTCCCCGCCCGCTCCGCCCACATCGGCGTGGTGGACCGGGTGTTCACCCGCATCGGGGCCTCCGACGACCTGGCCGCCGGACAGTCCACCTTCATGGTGGAGATGAGCGAGGTGGCTCAGCTGCTCCAAAACGCCACCCGCCACTCCCTGCTCATTCTGGACGAGATCGGCCGGGGCACCTCCACCTATGACGGCATGTCCATCGCCCGGGCGGTGCTGGAGTACTGCGCCAACACCAAAAAACTGGGGGCCAAGACCCTCTTTGCCACCCACTACCACGAGCTCACCGCCGTGGAGCAGGAGCTGGAGGGGGTACACAACTTCCACATTGCGGTAAAAAAGCGGAAGGACGACATTGTCTTCCTGCGCAAGATCATCCCCGGCGGGGCCGACCAGAGCTACGGCATCGAGGTGGCCAAGCTGGCTGGCGTGCCCAACCCCGTCATTGCCCGGGCCCGGGAGATTCTGGCCCAGCTGGAGAGCCAGGGGGCGGTGGCCCCAGTGGGCACCGTGTCCGCCCCGGCCCAGGAGCAGATGACCTTGGGGGATTTGACGGGGAGCGAGGTGCTGGACACCCTGCGCAATACCGCCGTGGACACCCTCACCCCCATCGAGGCGTTGAATTTGCTCTATCAGCTGAAACAAAAACTGTCCTGATCCAGGGGCCGTGCGTGATGCACGGCCCCTTTTTTGACCATCTCTTTACACGATTCATACGCTAGGCAGATAGCGCCGCCTGTGGGCTTCCCTTATAATTCCATCCGTGAGAATTTGGAATATTATAAGGAGGAACCAAACGATATGAAGAAGCGGTATACCAAGCTGGCCAGCGTGGCTCTCAGCGCCGCCCTGCTCACGGGGATCTATCCCCTGGCCCTGGCTGCCCAGGAGACCCCCAACACCCCTCTGTGGGGTTCCACCGCAGGCTTTGACGTGGACAGCCTGACCATCCAGCCCGGTGAGACCACCTCGTCCATCAACCTCAACTGGTACGCCCCCGACGGCACCAGCGCCGCCCAGATCGCCCTGGGGGACGGCCGGGTGGTGGAGGCCACGGTGTCCGAGCTCACCACCCCCACCAAGGTGGACGAGAGCAAGTACACCGACACGGGCAAGATGGTGTGCAAGGCCACCGTGTCCGGCCTGGAGCCCGGCACCCGCTATGACTACCGCATTTCCAACGACGGGGGCCAGAGCTGGTCCCAAGTCTATACCTACACCACACCCCAGGCGGACAACTTCACCTTCGCCTTCACCAGTGACCCCCAAATCAAGGAGGACCAGTCCCACAACGATGACGGCTGGAACTCTGCCGACGGCTCCAACCAGACCGGATGGGCCAAGATGATGGAGGTGGTGGGCCAGGCCGGGGCCACCCTGATGGTGTCCGCCGGGGACCAGGTGGAGGACCAGAGCTGGGGCAAGTCCAGCGAGTACGAGGCCTTCTTTGCCCCTGAGGAGATGACCTCCATCGCCTACGCCCCCGCCGTGGGCAACCACGACCGCCACTACATGTTCGCCGACCACTTCAACCTCCCCAACCAGATGGAGGTGGCCCAGGACGGCCTTTCCGGCACCGACACCCTGCTGGAGCAGGTGAAGACCACCTTCCGGGGCCAGAACAGCGGCACCAGCCAGAGCCACGGCAACTACATCCAGGCCACCGCCGAGGAGATTGCCAATCAGAGTAACAGCAACGGTGTCACCCCCAACGCCGACGGTCAGTACGACTTCACCGAGCGCCGGGAGATGGAGACAAAGGGCAACTACTACTATCTCTACAACAACGTGCTCTTTGTCACCCTGAACACCGGCGCCTACCCCGGCGGCAACGACGACCTGGAGGGTGAAAACGGGGACAACGCCAGCGTGCCCAGCGCCTCCAAGGACAACTCCGAGGCCGAGGCCATGGTGGAGAACTTCCGCCGCACCCTCACCAGCGCCACCCAGGAGTATCAGGGCCAGTATGACTGGCTCATCGTCACCCACCACAAGTCCACCCAGACCGTGGCCAAGCACGCTGCCGACTCGGACATTGAGAACTATGTGGACGCCGGGTTCGAGGCCCTGATGGACGACTTCGACGTGGACTTAGTTCTGGGCGGCCACGACCATGTGTACTCCCGCAGCTATGTGCTCAAGGACGGCCAGCGCAACGCCGAGGCCCTGGACACCTTCTATGACCCCGACGGCACCATCTACCTCACCGGAAACTGCGCCTCCGACATGCAGTACTACACCCCCTTCCAGTCCGTGGACAAGGCCAACAACGTGGACTACCCGGTGCTGGCCAACGGCGAGACTGGCTCTCAGGCCTACCTGGCAGGCAACCTGCCGGTGGGCAACCAGGAGTGGAACCAGGACTACAGCCCCAGCTACGCCCTGTTTGACGTGGAGGGGAACACCATCACCGTGAACGTGTACAACCTCAGCGGGGACAGCGAGACCCCCGACTCCACCCCCATTGACCACTTCACCGTCACCAAGAACACCGACGGCGGCGCACAGACCCAGGGCGAGGAGAACGGCGCTTCCCAACTGGACGTGACCAAGATCGCCGGGTATACCTCCGGGGAGTTCAACGTGGACGGAGGCGTCATGGAGATTGTCTCCTACAACGCCGCCACCGGCTGGGCCTACGCCGTTAACGGCCAGTCCGGCCTGCTCACCGCCATTCCCCTCAAGACCCTGGAGGAGAAGGACACCGTGGACCTGCTGGACGGCAACGACATTGACATCAAGGCCATGGTGGAGGAGACCGACCCCACCTTTGCCTACGGCGACATGACCTCTGTGGCCGTCTCCCCCGACGGTTCCACCCTGGCCGCCGCCCTCCAGGCCGCCGGCTACGCCGACGCTGGCCGGGTGGCCCTGTTTACCTGCAACGCCGACGGCTCCCTGACCCTGGACAAGCTGGTGGAAGTGGGCGTGCAGCCGGACATGGTGACCTTCGCCGATGACAACACCGTCCTCTCCGCCGACGAGGGCGAACCCCGCATGGGCTACACCGCCGACGCCATCGACCCCAAGGGCTCGGTGTCCGTGGTGGACGTGGCCACCGGCACCGCCCAGGTGGTGACCTTTGACGGGTTCGACACCCAGCGGGACCAGCTCACCGCCAACCACATCATCTTGAAGCAGGGCTCCAATCCCTCCACCGACCTGGAGCCGGAGTACATCGCCGTGTCCGGCTCCAAGGCCTATGTGACCTTGCAGGAGGCCAACGCCATCGCCGTGCTGGACCTCACCACCCGCACCTTCACCGGCATCTACTCCTGCGGCTTTGAGGACTACTCCGTCACCCCCGTGGACCTGGACAAGGGGGACGAGGCCTACAACCCCCAGACCTATGAGAATGTGCTGGGCATCCGCATGCCCGACGGCATCGCCGCCTATGAGGTGGACGGGGTGACCTACCTGGTGTGCGCCAACGAGGGCGACAGCCGGGAGTGGGAGGACTACCTCAACGAGAACGAGGCCAAGAAGGGCGCCGCCTCCCCCGCTGGCAACATCGCCGAGGGTGAAATCAGCGGCAAAGTGGTGTACTTCGGCGAGGAGAGCAAAACCGAGAGCGCCAAGGGCTATGACGGCCTGGATTCCTCCAAGGACTACCTGTTCGGCGGCCGCTCCTTCACCCTCTACGCCGTGACCGAGGATGGCATTCAGGAGGTGTTCACCAGCGGGGACGACTTTGAGTCCCTCACCGCCCGCTACTTCCCCGACTACTTCAACACCTCCAACGACAACGCCGCCCTGGATGACCGCTCCGGCAAGAAGGGCCCTGAGGCGGAGAGCGTCACCGTGGGCGTGGTGGACGGCAAGACCTACGCCTTTGTGGCTCTGGAGCGCACCGGCGGCGTGATGGTGTACGACGTCACCGACCCCGATGCTGTGACCTACGTCAACTATATCAATTCCCGGGATTTCGGCTCCATCATCCCCGGCTCTGAGGTGTACGAGGACGGCGAGCTGGACAAGTGGGTCACTGGCGGCGATGTGGCCCCCGAGGGTCTGGCCTTCCTCTCCGCCCAGCAGAGTCCCACCGGGCAGCCCATGCTGCTGGCCGCCTGTGAGGTGTCCGGCACCGTGGCGGTGTACGAGCTGACCCAGCAGGAGACGGAGCAGCCCACTCCCTCCCCGGAGGTCACTCCCTCCCCTGAGGTGACCGCCACCCCCGCCCCCGAGACCTCCACCAATCCTGAGGCCACCCAGAAGCCGGAGACCGACGTGCCCCAGACCGGGGACGCCGCCCAGCTGGGCCTGGTATTCAGTGCTCTGGCACTGTCCGCCGCTGGGCTGGCGGCTGTGGTGACGGTGCGCCGTCGTCGCAGCTAATCCCCTTATAAAACAAGAAAGTACGGTCAGAGAAATCTGGCCGTACTTTTTTCTTTATAGGGAGCTTGTTCTTCTCCAATTTCTCAGGCAAAACCCAGCGTCCCAGCCGGGGACGCTCCGCTGGGAACAGCGGCACACCAGGGTAAGGCCCTGGCGATAGAAGCACTGTCTGCTAGAGAAGTAGGTATTTTCTGTAGAAGTTCCACGCCATCTATGTGACACTATCATGCCAAGGGCCGAAACAAGGAGGCGCAGGGGCTCCCAGTACCGCGGGGTGGATTCCACAAGGCGGGGGAAGGCCCCGCCTTTGGCGGTCTTTGGTGACTTTCTGGCGGCAGAAAGTTACCCCAGCGGAGCGTCCCCGGAAGGGCGCTGGGTTCTACCGGGGAAATCGGAGAAGGAAGCACGTTCTATCTAGGCTCAAAACATAAAAAAGTACGGTCAGCCGAAGCTGACCGTACTTTTTTGCCTATTGGGAGTTTAACGGCGGGTCTGCTTGCGCACCACCACGGCAGTGCTCAGCAGCAGCATGGCGGAGGCCAGGACAGCCACATACACCAGCAGCAGGCTGGAGTCGCCGGTCTGAGGCACCTTCTCGGGCTTCTCAGTGGCCTGAGGCTTGTCGGTGTTCTCAGGCTTCTGGGAGGCCTCGGGCTTGTCGGTGGTCTCGGGAGCGCCGCCGGCGGTGAGGCCGTTCATGGCGTCGCTGAGGGCGGCCACAGCCTCGTTGACCACGGCCTGGTCGTCCTCGGAGAGGGTCTCGTCGGCCATGACAGTCTGGGCATTGGCCAGCGCAGTGCGGAACACGGCCACGGACTCAGCGGTGTAGCTGGACAGGTCCATGCTCTCGGCCTTGCCGATCAGGTCTTCCAGGATGGACTTGTCTGCCTTATAGCGCTGGGCCAGGATGGCATCCAGCAGAGCGTCAGCGGCATCGTCCATTGCACCCTGCATGGTGTCGCCAGCCTCGGCCAGGATCTTCTCGGCGTCGGCCAGAGCGTCCACCAGCAACTGCCAGTTGTCAGAGACATACTTGTCTTCGTTCTCCATCATCTGGTTGGCGCGGTCCACCAGGAGCTGGAGGGCGGCGGGGTTGCCCTTGACCCAGTCCAGCATCCACACGGCGTTGAGCAGGCGGTCGGTGACCTCTTCCACCTGAGCCTGGGTGTAAGCGGCGGGATCAGCCAGGATGGCCTCGGCATCAGCCAGAGCCTTCTCATAGTAGGCCTTGGCGCTGTCGATGAGGTTGGAGTAGTCCTCCGCCGCAGCTCTGTCATAGATGTCCTTGAGCAGAGTGGTGTCGGCGGGCTCGTTGGCAGTCCACTTGGCATACAGGGTGATGTCGGCAGTGACAGCGGTGTCAAAGTCGTAGGCGGTGGTGCAGTTCTCGTCGGTGTACCAGCCGGCGAAGGTGTAGCCCTCCATCACGGGAGCCTCGGGCTGAGCCACGGTCTGGCCATCGGCCACCACCACGGCCTCCACAGCGGAGCCGCCCATGGAGTTGAAGGTCACCTGGTGCTTGGCGGTGGGAGTCACGCCGTTGGCGTAGAACATCACATCGTCCACCTGACCCACAAAGGAGTTGGTCTCAGAGCCGATGCGGGCCACGGGGATGTTAAAGGCGGAGTACTGGATGCCAGTCTTACCCATGAAGTTGGTGGTGGCGTGCTCGTCGGGGAGGAAGTAACCCACAGCGGCGATCTTCTGGCCGTCCACCAGCAGGTAGGTCTTGTTGCCCTCGTTGGTGATGGTCAGCTCCACCCACTCATCGCAGGGCAGGTTGTAGTCGAACTCGTACTCGTACAGCTCACGGGCAAAGCCCAGCTTCCAGGTGCCGTCCTCATTGGCAATGGCCTTCACGGTGGTCTCGCCGTAGGCGGCGTCGGCTTCCAGAATGATCTGCTCGCCGGAGTTGGAGGTGCTGGCCTTAAACAGCCGCAGGGACACGGTGTTCTTGGGGCCCATGACGTCCAGACCGGTGGAGGCGTAGGAGCTGTCCCCGGTGAGGGTCAGGGTGCCGTCGGTGAGGGAGGCACCGTTGAGGGTCAGGTCACGGTCGTTGCCGGAGCGGTCCTGGGTGTCGGTGAAGGAATACTGAGCGTACTCCTGAGTGCCCTCGGCCAGGTCGATGGTGTGATAGGGGTTGGTGTTGGGGGCAGCGCCCAGGGTGGCCACGTCAGCCTTCAGGGTGGCGTAGTCACGGTCCAGGCCGTTGCCGCCAGTGCCCCACATCTTGGTGCCCAGGTAGGGCAGAGCGTCCACGAACCGGGAATAGATATCCGTCTCGTTGATGCCAGCGGCACGGGTGTCAATGTTGTCGTTCCAGATGGCGTAGCAGGCGCCCAGCATCTGAGCGGAGCCGGAGGGGATCCAGGTACCGCCCATGTTCTCGGGCTCCCAAGAGTTGTACAGGCTCTGGGAATTCAGCCAGTCGCCGTAGCCGCCCACGCTGCCGTTGCCGCTGGGCACCATGTACAGGTAGCCGTCAATGGTGTTGACCAGGCCGAAGCCCAGGTTGAACATCTGCTGAGGATTGGCCCAGCCAGTGTTCCAGATGTTCATCTGAGCGCCCTGCACGTCATCGGCGGTGAAGGGGTGCTCAGAAGGAGTTCCGCTCATAGAGGTCAAGCTGCCCCAGACCCGGACCTGACGATGCTTCTCGTTCTGGATGTAGTCGATCATCTGGATGAGGAAGTCACGGTAAGCGGGGTGGCTGTCATAGAACTCGTCGGCACCGATGTGCACGATGGTGTTCTCATCAAAGATGTCCTCGTCGATATACTCGGCATAGATGTCCTTGATGATGTCAATGCCCTCCTGCTTGCTGATGTCCACATGGTCGAACCAGGGGCGGCTGCCGCCCAGCTTGTTGAGCACCAGGTCAGGACGATTGAGCTCGTTCTTGATGTAGTTGGTGATGGACAGAGCGTGGGCAGGCACGTCCAGCTCGGGGATAATATCCACGCCCAGGGCACGGGAGTAGCTCATAAACTCCTTGAACTCGGCCTTGGTGTAGTAGTAGTCCTTGGAGGTCAGGCCCTCATCGGAGTACTCCAGGCGGTAGCCCTGGTAGGACTCCCAAGCCCGCTCCTGCTGACCTGCGTTGACGTAATCCTCCATGAAGATGAGGTTGTCGCTCAGGTGCACATGGAAGCTGTTCATCTTGTACCAGGCCATGGTCTTGGAGATGGTCTTCAGAGTCTCCATGGAGGTGGGCTTACGGCCCACGTCCAGCATGAAGCCACGGTTCTCAAACTCGGGGTAGTCACAGGCGGTGCCCTGGGCGATGGTCAGGTTACCGGACAGCTGCAGGGCCTGGAGCACAGAGCGGGTGCCCCAGTAGGCGCCGGTGGCGTCGTTGGCCTGGATGACCACCTGGTCGGTGACCACCATGTTGTAGGTCTCCTTGTCGAAGCCAGCCTGATCGTGGTACACCAGGCTGATGTCGCCGGCCTTGGGAGTGTCGTTGACGATGGGCAGGGTCAGGCCGAACAGGTCCTTCAGGTCGGCCTGGAGCTCCTGAGCCACGGAGGCATAGGTCTCGTCGGCAACGATGCGGCTGTCGGCGGTGATGGCATAGGTCAGACCCTTCTGGTCGGCAGCGGAGTACCACTGGGCCAGCTCAGGCACCACGGCGGGCTTCTTGTTGCCCTCGTTGGCGGAGTTGACGCCGGGGATGTCCAGCTCCACGGTGGCAGAGCCACAGGTGGTGGTGTCGTTCTTATCACGCACAGTGACGGAGATCTCCACGGTGGTATCCACCAGGGGGGTGTGGATGGCGCCGGAGGCATCCACCACCTGCTCATAGTTGCAGCCCCAGGTGGCGGTGTACTTCTCGGGCACCTCGCCGGTCATGACCACCTTGCCGTCCTGAATCTGGACGCTCTGGGCCAGAGCGGCAGCGGTGTTGGCGGGGGTGACCACGATCTCAGACTCCTCCTGGTACACCTCAAACTCATACATAGCCACGTTGTTCCAGGTGGCGCTGCTGTACTTCTCCACCCACACCCGGACATAGCGGGCCTCCACAATGCTCTCAAAGTTCACGGTCTGGATGGGGGCGGTGGCGGGAGTCAGCTTACCCTCGAAGGTGGCCTGGGTGTCCCAGTTCTCCCCGTCCATGGAGGTCTGCACATACCACTTGTCGGGGTTGTTGCTCTCCCAGTAGAGGATGACGCTGCCCACATGGTAGGTGGCGCCCAGGTTGTAGGTGATGGTGGGGTTCTTCACGCCGATGTCGGTGGCCCAGCGGGAGGGCTTATCCGTCTTGTTGCCGTCCCGGGCCTTGTCGGCGGTGAAGGTGGTGCCGCTCTCCACGTTGGTGGCGGAGGCGATCACGCCGTTCTGACGGGCGATGTTGGTGCCCTCGGGGAGCTCCACCACATCGCTGCCAGCATCCTCGGGCATGTGGCCGTACACCTCAAACTCACGCACGCCCACGTTGTACCAGTTGGCCACGGCCTGGCCGTAGCGGGTCACACGCAGACGCACATACTGAGCGGTGACCGCATCGGCCAGCTGGTGCTCGGGCTCCAGGGTGCCGCCGGCGTTCTCCACAGCGATCTGCTGGGTCCACTCCTGGCCGTCGTTGGAGGTCTCGATCACATAGTCCTCGATGTTGGTCTTCTCATAGAACACCTTGAAACCGGTGATGGTGCGCTCCTCGCCCAGGTTCAGCTGGAGCCAGCGCTCGGTGGTACCCTTTCCATCGTTGTTGGTACCCCAGCGGGAGGCCTCATCATAGTTGCCATCGATGGTGGCGGAGGGGGGGAACTTGTCGGTCTCGGTGTCGGAGGCAGTGGCTACCACGCCGTCCAGGCGGGCCAGGTTGCCGATGACGGGGACCACTTCGTCATTGCCGTACACCTCAAACTCACGCACGCCCACGTTCCACCAGTTGGACACGGACTGGCCGTACTTGGTGACGCTCAGACGCACATAGCGGGCCACCACAGCGTTCTCCAGCTGGTGCTCCACCTCACGGGCGGCAGCAGCGCCGGTGACCACCACCTGCTGGGTCCACTCAGAGCCATCGGTGGAGGTCTCAATGGTGTAGTCCTGGATGTTGGTCTTCTCCCAGAACACCTTAAAGCTGTCGATGGAGTACCGGGCGCCCAGGTCCAGCTGGAGCCAGCGCTCGGTGGTGCCCTTGCCATCGTTGTTGGTTCCCCAGCGGGAGGTATCCTCATAGTTGCCGTCAATGGTGGCAGAGGGGGGGAACTGGTCGGTCTCGGTGTCGGAGGCAGTGGCTACCACGCCGTCCAGGCGGGCCAGATTCACATTGTCCGCCTTGGGTTGAGCTGCCGCCGATGCGGCCAGACCGCTGGTGAGCATCACAGCTGCCAACAGTGCGGCCAGTCCGCGCTTCAGGGACTTCTTCATACGTTACACCTCTTCCTTCTTGTCTTCTCTTGTACTTAGGGCAAGTTTCGCCGGATGTGTTCCGCCCAAAAAAGAGTAACCACACGCCCACTGCCTCAACCTAAAGGTCCCATCACCCATTCCTCTCGTCCGAAGCAGTGACACATGTGGTTATGCCTGATTGAACAGTAACATCCCAATGGCCGACAGTTCCACCCCCAGTGGGGAAACCGTCGGCTGTGTGCCGAATCTATTGCCTTTATAGCTATGATAACAGACCAATTTTCACCTGTCCACAGACGGAACAGCCAAACCCATCGGGAAAATTCTATGCATTTTTCACAAGTTTTCCACCTGTGCGGTCTGCCTCGTTGCGGTGTTTCACACAATCCCCAGGGGCAAAATAGGCAATTTTTATTAAAAATAGGAACTGCTGAGAAGCGAAAACCCGCTTCTCAGCAGTTTTTGGAGCAAATTACTAACCTGCGGCCAATTAGCGCTGACGGCGGCGATGCACCACAACGGCGCCCCCCAACAGGGCCAGAGAGGCGGCCAGGGTCACCACGTAGAGGGTGACGGTGGTGTCGTCGCCGGTCTGAGGCACGTCCTCAGGCTTTTTGGTGGGCTGGGGCGTGTCGGTGGCCTCGGGGGCGGGGGTGGGAGTCACCTGGGGCTGCTCGCCCTGGACGGTGAGGGTGGCGGCGCAGGTGACGCTGTTCTCCTGGTAGGTGACGGTGACGGTGTCGCCGGCGGCCTCAAAGTCGGAGACGGTGGCCAGCGTGGTGACATCCCGGGTGTAGCCGGAGTCATAGGTGGCGGTGACGGTGAGGTCCAGCTTGCCGCCCTGGGTGTAGGGGGCATTCTGCTTGACGGTGATGCCGGTAAGGGCGGACAGGGTCAGCTGGTCGGCGGGCACGTCCACTCCAGCCACGGTGCTCACGCCGTAGGCCTGGAGGGCGATGGTCTCATAGCCCTGGCTTCCGGTGTCACAGCCGGCGTTGGAGACGATGGTCAGAGGCTCCTGTCCGCTCTCCAGGGCGGCCAGCACGAACTTGGAATAGAACAGCAGGCAGCCACGGGGCACATGGTAGTCGCTGGTGACCATGACGATGTTCTTCACCTGGGGATACTTGGAGGTGAGGATGTTGAAGGTGTTCAGAGCGTTGCCCACGGTGTCGGGGGCCCGGTTCTCCACAATGAGCCGATCCTCGTCCAGGCCCTGGGCCAGCAGCCACTCACCCATGAGGCCACCCTCGGTGACGTTGGGGTTGTTGGCAGCAGTGCCGCCGCCGGTGACCAGCACATAGGCGTTGGGGTACTTCTCGGCAGAGGCCAGACCCACCTCCAGCCGGTGGATGAGCTCTTCCTTCATGGTGCCGTCGTCGTTGAGGGCGAAGCCCAGAATGACGATACACATGCTGTCGTCCTGGGGCAGACCGTCGGCCGTGACGCCGATGTTCACCTTCATCTCGGTGTTGATGTAGCTCCAGTAGTCCATGATCTTGCACCAGGCCTCATACTGGTGCACGTCCACCGTCTTCAGCTCGTCCAGGGTGCGCAGGATGTCGGTGGTGGCGCTCTCCTGGTAGTCCCGGTAGTAGGCGATGAGGTGGGAGATGAGGGCGGCGGCGTGGGTCATCTCCTCCTCACCCAGCAAGGTGCAGGTGGCCTGACGGGTGACGCCGTTCTCGGTGTACTTGAGCAGAATGGACTGGCCGGGTCCGGCAGCAGGGTCAAAGTCAAAGACCTCCACCAGGTCGGTGACATCCCGGGAATAGCCGGAGTCATAGTAGGCGGTGACGGTGAGGTCCAGGTCCGCCCCGGCCACATAGGGAGAATTCTGCTTGACGGTGAGGTAGGAGGGGGTGGACAGGGGCCGCTTATCGGCGGACACCTGGACCCCGGCCACGGAGGCCACACCGCTGGCCTGGAGGGCGATGGACTCATAGCCCTGGCTTCCGGTCTCACAACCGGCGTTGGAGACGATGGCCAACGGCTCCTTACCGCTTTCCAGGGCGGAGAGCACGAACTTGGAGTAGAACAGGATGCAGCCACGGGGCACATGGTAGTCACTGGTGACCATGACGATGTTCTTCACCTGGGGGTACTCCTCGGTGAGGATTTGAAAGGTGTTCTCCGCATTGCCCACGGTGGAGGGGGCACGGTTCTCCACAATGAGGCGGCTCTCGTCCAGGCCATGCTCCAGCAGCCACTCCCCCATGAGGCCGCCCTCGGTGACGTTGGGGTTCTCTGCGGCGGTGCCGCCGCCGGTGACCACCACATAGGAGTTGGGGTACTTCTCAGCAGAGGCCAGACCGGCCTCCAGGCGGTGGATGAGCTCCTCCTTCATGGTGCCGTCGGGGTTGAGGGCGAAGCCCAGAATGACGATGCACAGGCTGTCGTCCTGGGGCAGGCCGTCTTCGGTGACCCCGATGTTCACTTTCATCTCGGTGTTGATGTAGCTCCAGTAGTCCATGATCTTGGACCAGGCCTCGTACTGGCCCTCATCCACCTTTTTCAGCTGGTCCAGGGTGCGCATGATATCGGTGGTGGCGTCCTCCTGGTAGTCCCGATAGTAGGCGATGAGGTCGGAGACATAGGTCTGTGCCGACTCGGTGGTGTCAGCCCGGGTGACCGGAGCGGCCAACACGCTGACCGAGATCAGCAGGCAAAAACTGATGAACAGGGATAGAACTCGTTTGCAGGATTTCATTGATGTGACCTCCTTTGCATCTCGTTACACATAAATGGTCCGGTTATGGGCGGAACCTTACCGTCTGCATCCCCCATACGCCTCCCTTCCGGGTATTTGGAGCTACACCTTTGTATCTAGATGGTAACAGACTGGACTGGGCACGTCTATCCACATCCACACCAAATTTCAGTCACCCAATTTTGTACAAAGAGCACATATTTTCTTGGTCACAAATTCCTCGCGCTGTTATATTCATCCAATCTATAGTCTGTTCTTCTCTAATTTCTCAGGCATCGCCTTGTTCCCCTGGCGAGGGGAGACGCGCTCCGCTGGGGTCCATTTTGACTGGCCAAAATGGACGAAAAGCCACTTAGGGCGTTCCCCCCTAAGGACCTCCCTGGGGTACGAGGCTGGAACTGCGTCAAGCCTGGATTCGGCCCGTCACCCTTGCGGTGGCTCCTGTTCCTGCCACCACACCAGGCCCCCTGGGCAGCTGGCCCTACAGCTGGGCGGTTTCCATGTCCGGGCCTACTTAAGGAAAAGCGGCGTTTCCGCCGCCGGGAGCCATACCGCCGATAGCTGGGAACAGCGGCTCACCAGGGTAAGGCCCTGGTGGTAGAAGTTTTACTTGCCGTAGAAGCTGACACTTACAAAAGAATTGCCATGCTATCTATGTGACCCCGACGGACCAAGGGCCGAAAAGAGGAGGACGCAGGGGCTCCCCGTACCGCGGGGTGGATTCCACAAGGCGGGGGAAGACCCCGCCTTTGGCGGTCTTTGGTGACTTTCTGGCGGCAGAAAGTCACCCCAGCGGAGCGTCCCTGCCAGGCTGGCAAGCCAGACCCGAGTCCTCGGAGAAAGTCAATCCCTCCGACCCGGCTTACGCCGGGCCACCTCCCTTTACACAAGGGAGGCTTTTGATGCAAAAAAGTACGGTCAGATTTCTCTGACCGTACTTTCTCGCTTGTTTTGAAATTAGCCGCGGCGCTTGCGCAGGGTCACCACAGCGGCCATGCCGGCGGCGGACAGCACCAGGATGCTGAGCATCAGGCCCAGCTGGGCGTGGTCGCCCGTCTGGGGCACGCTGTTCTCAGGCTTCTGGGTGGCCTGGGGCTGGTCGGTGGTCTCGGGCTTCTGGGACACCTCGGGAGTCTCAGAGGGCTGGGCGTTACCCTGGGCAGTGAGGCCGTCCATGGCGGCGGACAGAGCGGCCACGGCGTTGTCCACGGTCTGCTGGTCGTCCTCGGTGAGGCTCTCGTCGGCCAGCACAGCCTGGGCCTGGGCCAGAGCAGAGCGGAAGGTGGCCACGGACTCGGCGGTGTAGCCCTCCAGGTTGATGCCCTCAACCTGGTTCACCAGGCCCTCCAGGATGGACTTGTCCGCCTTGAAGCGCTGGGCCAGGATGGCAGCCAGCAGCTCGTCCACCACGGGCTGGATGTCCCCGTCCATGGCATTCTCGTCGGCGTACACGTCCTTGGCACGGGCCAGGGCGTCCACCAGCTGCTGCCAGTTGGCCTCCACGTACTTGTCTGCATCGGCCACCATGCCGTCAGCCCGGGCGATGAGCAGCTCCAGCATGGTCTTGTCGCCACGGGTGAAGCTGAGCATGTGGACGGCCTCCACCAGCTGGTCGAAGGCGGCGTCCACCTCAGCCTGGGTGGCGTTGGCGTCGTCCAGCACGGCCTTGGCGTTGTCCATAGCGGCCTTAAACTTCTCAGCCACAGCGGGGATCAGGTTGGTGGTGTCCTGCTCCAGAGCGTAGTTGTAAGCGTACTCCAGCAGGCCCTTGTTGGCAGCGGCGGGGGCGGTGTGGTTGATGGTGAAGGTGTCCACCACGCTCATGTCGCTGGTGCGGTAGGTGGTGATGGTAAAGGTGTCCTCGGACACATCTACACGGGAGATGTTGGGCACCCGCTCCTGGTTCTGCACGGCGGAGTACTCATACTTGGTGTTCTGGATGGTGTAGAACTTGGAGCCGGAGGCGGAGTTGGCGGTGACGTAGAGGATGCCGTCGGGATCGGTGACCGACTCGGGGATGCCGTCGCCGTCCTGGTCAGTGTACTTGTCCGACTGGGTGATGGGGGTCAGGCCGTCCATCATGTAGGTACGCACATACACATGGTCGTGGCCCATGAGCACCACGTCAATGTCCAGGTCCTCGAACACGGGCACCAGGGCCTCCCGGCGCTGGAGGATGTCCCCATCCACGGCGTGGCTGGCCACGGAGTAGATGGAGTGGTGGAAGGTGACCACCTTCCAGTCCACGTCACCGGCAGCGGCAATGGCCTGCTCCATGAAGGCCTTGTGCTCGGCGGTGGACATGCTGTTGCTGTTCAGGGCCATAAACAGGGTGTTGTTGTACACAAACCAGTAGTCACCGCCGGCGTTGGTGACACCCAGCTGGGACTCGTTGGGCACGTTGAAGTGCTGGTCATAGGCGTTGCTGGAGGAGTCGTGGTTGCCCACCACAGTGGCCACGGGGAGGCTGAGCAGCTCGTCGTGGTCCAGGTAGCCGTTGTACTGGTCCTCGTTGGTGGCGGTGTTCACCTGGTCACCGGCGGAGAGGAGGAAGTCCACCCCGTCAAACTGGGTGCTGTCGGCAATGAGCCCCAGGGTCTTGTCCCACCCTTCCGTGTCGCTGCCGGCGTTGCCGCTGGCGCCGATCTGAGGGTCACCGGCGAAGGCAAAGGAGAAGGCGCCGTTGGTGGCGGTGGTGAAGGTGGCCATGTCGGACGTCTCCTCCCCGTTCACCAGCTGGTAAGCGTAGACGGTGCCAGGCTCCAGGCCGGTGATGGTGGCCTGGTTGGACCACTTGCCGCTGTCATTGGCGGGGGTTGAGGCGGCGTCAAACCGGGCGGCGTTCTCGGGCATGGCCCCGTCCACCAACTCACTCTCCTTGGCCACCAGCACATAACCCGCCCCCTCCTGGGTGGCATACCAGGTGGCGTTCATCTGGGTGTTGTCAGCGCCCACGCTCAAAAGCACGTCGGTGAAGCTCTGCTCCACAGGCTCCTGGCTGGTGGACAGCTGGGTGAAGTGAAACCAGATGTCAGAGCTGGTCTGGCGGTCGTTGTGCACCTCCACGGCGATGGTGTTCTCACCCTCCTGGAGCGTGGACAGGTCGGTGACGGTGAAGGTCTGGGTCTGGGGGTCCCCGGCGCTGACCCCGGCGTACTCCATGTTGTTGGTGCCGGACAGGTCGCCCACGTCATAGGAGGCCACCTGCTGGCCGTTGATGTACACGATGGCGCCGTCGTCATGCTGCAGGGCGCCCTCCAGCTTGGTCACGCCGTCCAGGCTGTCCAGAGTAAAGGTGGTGCGGAAGAAATAGGTGGTGTAGTCGTTCTTGCCGTCGCAGCCCTCCAGCACGGTGGAGGCCACGAAGCCGCCGCCCAGGTCGGCGCCGCCCCGCTTGGAGCCGAAGGGGCCCGCTGCGGTCTTCCAGCTGCTGTCGTCGAAGTCGGCGGCGGTCCAGCTGTGGATGTCATAGCCATCCGTCCCGGCGGTTCCGGCGGGGTCGGTGTTGTTGTCCAGGTACTTCCACTGGGCGGTGGCGTCCAGCAGTACGCCGTCCTGGGCGTTCTGGGGCTGGGGCGCCTGGGCCAGAGAGGGCAAGGTGGCAAGCTGGAGCATCAGGCAGGAGCCCAGCAGGCCGGAGATGACTTTTTTTCCGTTCTTGTGTAACATACTTCTTCTCCTTACTCACATTCTTACAACTTATTGAGAAACCTGAGACAGCTCAGGGGTTCTCCACTTGGGGTACACCGCCGCCGAGACCAGGGAGGCCAGCGGGACGGTGAGGATGACGGCACAGGTGCCGCACAGGCCGTGGGCCAGCTCCAGGGCGATGTAGTCGGAGTGGAGCAGCTGCACGGGGTCGGTGCCGTAGGTCATCAGCACCAGCAGGGTGGTGAGGGAGCCGCCGGCAAAGGCGAAGATGAGGGTGTTGCTCATGGTGCCGATCATGTCCCGGCCCATGCGCAGCCCCGCCTGCCACAGTCCCCGCCCGGTGATATCCGGGTCGGCCAGCCGCACCTCCCACAGAGCGGACAGCAGGGACACCGCTACATCCATCACCGCTCCCACCGAGGCGATCATGGTGGCGGCAAAGGGCACCGTGGAGATGTCCAGCCCCGTGTTCTGGGCGGTCACCAACAGGTTTTCCGCATCGCTGCTCTTAAATCCAGACAGATGGAGCAGCACCGAGAAGAGGAGGAACAGCCCGCAGGCCACAAACTCCCCCGCCAGCACCACCCCGATGCCCAGCACCCCTCGGGGGGACAGGCCGTAGATGAGAAAGACGGTGACCGCCGTAGACACCAGCACCATGGCCAGCCCCGCCAGAATGGGGGAGCCGCCGGAGTAGATGACGGGCACGGTGATTTTCAGCAGGAATACCAGGGAGAACGCCAGGGCCAGGGTGGCGTAAAAACCCTTTTCGCCCCCCACCAGCAGCATCAGCAGCAGGAAGATGGCCACCACCACCCCCAGGCCCACGCTGCGGTCGTACTGGTAGAGGGTGTAGTAGGGCTCCACGTTGTCCGGAGCGTCCACACACACCACCACCCGCATCCCTTCCCGGGCCAGGATATTGTGGGTATTGGTGAGGTAATTGGTGAGGGTGATCTGGGAGCCGTCTTTGAGCTCAATGGTGAGGGTCTGCTCTCCCAGCTGGGGGCCGCCCTTCAAATCGCTGGGGGTAAGCTTCTCCTCCACCACCTCCAGAACGGTGCCGGGGAGATAGGATACGGTGTCGGACACCAAGCTTTGAAAGGACACCGACGGCGTGGGCCAGAGAGCCAGCACGGCGGTGACCAGAAGAACCAAAATGGCCAGAATACGCTGCCCAAACCGGGGGCTGTGGATGATTTGCATGGGGAAACTCCTTCCTTGTCTGCGCTGTACCCCATCCTACTCGCCGGGGGCCGATGACGCTATCTCGCACCGGTAAAACCAATGTAAAGTTCTTGAAAATCGGGCTGGGCAGAACCGCCAAACCACGGCATGGAATTCTAACAAATCCGACGAAAAACTGGTGGTGTTTCTCAAATGTATATACACACCGCCCACGACCATGGTATGATAAAAAGCAATCACCTGGAGGGCGGGGCCTGGCCTCGCTGAGGGAAGAGAAAGGATGATATCATGCTGAAACGATCGCTGAGTCTGTTGCTGACAGGCGCCCTGACGCTATCTCTGGCAGTCCCCGCTGTGGCCAGGACCGCCCAGAAGCCCCAGAAGGACGCCTCCTACGGCACCACCTACTATCTGGACGCCTCCATTGGCAAGACCGACGGGGACGGCCTGACCCCGGACAACGCCTTTGACAGCCTGGAGGATGTCAACGCCAAGACCTTCCAGCCTGGAGACCAGATCCTCATCAAGGCCGGCACCCAGTACACCGGCACCCTGTGGCCCAAGGGCTCCGGCTGCGAGGGCTACCCCATTGTCATCGATATGTACGGTGAGGGGGACAAGCCCCTCATTGACGGGGGCGGCGCCTACTTCATGCCCCAGGTCAAGGACTGGCAGGGCCCATTCACCGGGGAGACCGGGGACCAGATCGGCGCTGCGGTGTACCTGTACAACCAGGAGTACATCGAGATCAACAACCTGGAAGTGAAAAACCAGGGGGACGACGTGAACCGGGACCGCAGCGGCATCCGGGTGGAGGGCTATGACTACGGCGTCATCGACCACATCTACATCCGCAACTGCTACGTCCACGACGTGCGGGGCTACAACGGCCAGGACGACATCTACCCCGTGGTGCCCACCAACCCCGACGGCAGCCCCACCGACGGCTTTACCGACGAGGACCAGACCAACCCCAACACCACCAACACCTTCTGGGGGGCTCGCACCACCCACCGCACCGGCGGCATCAACTTCGTCACCTACACCGCCCGGCTGCCGGAGAGCAAAAATGCGTTCAACGTCCCCGTGCAGGAGCTGGACGAGACCAAGCAGATCACCACCTTCAACGACATTCTCATTGAGAACAACACCGTGGAGAACTGCCAGGCCAACGGCATCACCACCACCAACGTCAAGGGCACCCTGGACGATGTGGCCTTCCGCCACACCAACGTGGTCATCCGGGGCAACGACATCCACAATGTCACCCGCTCCGGCATCATCCCCATCTACACCAATGGGGTGCTGGTGGAGTACAACAAGGTGGACCGCTTCCAGAGCACCTATGAGGGCTACGGCTGCGGCATCTGGTGTGACCGGGCCAACGGCATGGTGTTCCAGTACAACGAGGTGTGCAACGGCGTCAACGGCAACGACGGCATGGCCTTCAACCTGGACGACATGACCCGGGACGGCGTCATCCAGTACAACTACACCCACGACAACTACGGCGGCGGCTACATGCTCCACGTCCGCCAGAACTCCTACAACCGCAACAACACCATCCGCTTCAACCTGTCGGTGAATGACAGCGGGGTGTTTACCGCCCACAACGCCCAGATCGTGGCGGTGGGCGAGACCTCTACCACCAAGCTGGAGAGCGCCAAGGTGTACAACAACACCTTTATCTCCAATAAGGACTGCCACGCCGTGTACCAGGGGGATGAGGTGGACTACACCAACAACATCTGGTACTTCACCAACTCCGCCGTGGCCAATCGCAAGGACTGCTTCTACCCCGGCGCCAACTCCTCCTTTGACAACAACGTGTACATCGGCTGTGTGGCCCCCACTGACCCCAACAAGCACACCGATGATCCCCAGTTTGTGGGCGGGTCCAACCTCTTTGGCCTGACCCGGGACCAGGCTCTGGTGAATGCCTCCCTCACCGCCAACTCCCCCTATGTGGGCGCTGGCGTGGCGGTGGCGGATAACGGCGGCCAGGACATCCTGGGCGGCAGTCTGGATACCCTGAACCTGGGCGCCATCGCCGGGGCAGGCCACCAGACCTCCGTCTCCTCCCAGACCTACACCCCCAACGAGGTCACCAAGTACCTCTCCGACGGCACCCAGCAGACCCAGGTCATCAATGAGACCGCCTCTGAGGCCAACACCAAGTGGGTCAACACCACCTTTAACTCCAAGTCCGTCATCTACACCAAGAAAGAGGGCAACTATCTGGAGTTTGACATGGTGGGCACCGGCGGCATCTTCACCCTCAAGCGGGGCGGCGGCGCCGGCAACGTGAAGCTGGCCGCCTACCAGGACGGCCAGGAAGTGAAGTCCGTCACCGTGAACACCTACAACGCCACCGCCGACACCATCACCGTGGACGACTTTGCCCAGCTGTCTGAGACCAATGAGGCCTACACCATCCGCTTCTACAACGTGGAGAACGGCAAGGCTGCCAACTTCGTCTCCTTCACCACCAACGTCGCCGAGACCACCCAGCCCGGCTGCGACAACGACACCATCGCCGGTGTGGTTTTGGAGCAGCCCATGGCCCAGGTCATCCCCTACGGCCAGACCTCCGTGTCTGTGGACCTGGCCTCCCATGTGTACTTCCGCACCTGCCAGGCCCAGCAGCCCCAGGCCGCTGTGACCTATACCGCTGACAACGGGGCCACCGTGGAGGGCAGCACCGTCACCTTCCCCGCCCCCGGCACCTACACCGTCACCGCCCAGGCCACCTACAACGAGGTGACCGTCACCGACACCATCACCGTCTCCGTCACCCAGGGCCAAGAGCCCCAGGTGAACGTCCCCGCCGTGGACACCCGTGCCCTCACCGGGCTCATTGCCGCCTGCGAGGGCCTGGACCTGACCATGTACCAGGAGGCTCGACAGGACGTGTTCCAGCAGACGCTGGCCCAGGCCAAGGCCCTGCTGGAGGACGAGAGCGCCACCCAGGCCCAGGTGGACGAGATGGTTTCCCTGCTCACCACCGCCAAGAACAGCCTCTCCCTCACCCGTGTCAACGCCGAGGACAGCGTGGTGGTGAAAAACGGCAACTGGGTGAACCTGTCCGACGCCACCCTGGACGGCGGCAAGGCGCTCAAGTGCTCCGGCGCCAATGAGTCCATGACCGTGGACTTCTTCGGCAACCAGGTTCAGGTCTACGGCCGCAAGGCGGTGGGCGTGGCCATCATGACCTTCACCGTCACCCGCCTCAGCGACAACCAAGTGGTGCACACCCAGACCGTGGACGGCTACAACGCCGACAAGCTGGACCAGCAGGAGCTGTTTGCCTGGACCGGTGAGACCAACGACCAGTACCGCCTGACCATCACCAACACCGGAACCGACAACGAGAACGCCAACAACAGCTACAACGTCATCATCGACTTCCTCACCTTCGGCTGTGACCAGGCCCAGCTGGCCGACCTCACCGCCCTGGCCGCTGCCCTCACCAAGGCCGACGGCCTCAACAGCGCCGACTACACCCCCGAAGGCTGGCAGGCCGTGGAGGCCGCAGTCCTGGCCGGACGCCGGGTGTATGTGGACGCCACCGCCACCCAGGCGGAAGTGGATGCCGCAGCCGCCGCCCTTAACCAGGCCATGGTCCCGCAGCCCCAGGGGCCTGTGGAGACCTACGCCCTGCAAGCTGTGTACGACTATGCCATCCAGCAGGACACCAGCAACCTGATCCCCTCGGTGGCCGCCTTCTATCAGGAGGCCCTCACCGAGGCCAAGGCCGTGCTGGACAACCCCGCCGCCACCCAGCTGGAGGTGGACGCCGCCTGCGGCAAGCTGATGCGGGCCGTCCACATGCTCAACTGGGCCCGGGGCGACAAGGCCATGCTGGAGCTGCTCATCATCCGGGCCGACCAGATGGTGGAGCACGCCGACCTGTATGTGGCGGACAACTGGCAGCAGCTGCTGGACGCCCTGACTGAGGCCAAGAAGGTCTATGACGACGAGGACGCCATGGACAGCGACATCCAGCCCGTGGTGGACCAGCTGCTGGCCGCCATCCTGGTCCAGCGCTACAAGGCCAGCCGGGCCATTCTGGAGGGCCTGGTGGCCCAGGCAGAGGGCATGGACCTGTCCGACTACACCCCCGAGTCTGTGGAGGCCTTCCACACCGCCCTGGACCAGGCCAAGGCCGTGCTGGCTCAGGAGAGCAACCAGGCCGCCGTGGAGAACGCCGTCACCGCCCTGAACGACGCCATGGCCAACCTGACCCAGCAGACCGTGGACAAGGAGGCTCTGGCCGAGCTCTACACTTACGCCCACCAGCAGGACACCAGCAACCTCATCCCCGCCGTGGCCGTGTTCTACCAGGAGGCCCTCACCGAGGCCAAGGCCGTGCTGGACGGCGCCACCGCCACCCAGCTGGAGGTGGACGCCGCCTGCGGCAAGCTGATGCGGGCCGTGCTCAAGCTGGATTGGGTCAAGGGCGACAAGACCATGCTGGAACTGCTCATCGCCCGTGCCCAGGGCATGGTGGAGAACGTGGACAAGTACGTCTCTGACAACTGGCAGCAGCTGGTGGACGCCCTGGCCCTGGCCAAGGAGGTGTTCACCGACGAGAACGCCATGGACGTGGACATTGAGCCCGTGGTGGAACAGCTGCTCAATGCCATCCTGGCCCAGCGCTATCAGGCGGACAAATCCATCCTGGAGAACCTCCTGAACGAGGCCGAGAACATCGACCTGGAGGGCTACACCCAGGAGTCCGTGGCCGTGTTCCGCTCTGCGCTCCAGAGCGCCCAGGCTGTCATGGCAGACGAGACCCTCTCTGATGAAGACCAGGCAACCGTGGACGCCGCTGTGGCTGCCCTCAGCGATGCCATGAACGGCCTCACCGCCGACGGCACCCCCGAGGCCACGGACAAGCCCGAGGCTACCGACAAGCCCGAGGCCACCGACAAGCCCGAGGCCACCGACAAGCCTCAGCCCACCCAGCAGCCCCAGGCCACCCAGCAGCCTGAGAGCGTGCCTCAGACCGGCGACCAGGCTCAGGTGCTGGTGTATGTGGCCGCTCTGGCCTGTGCTACGCTGCTGCTGAGCACCGCCGTGGTGGTGCGCAAGCGTCGCAGCTAATCCTGAAACAAAAAGTACGGTCAGCGTCATGCTGACCGTACTTTTTTACCCAAATCAGGCAGCGGCGGGTGGATTGCTCCACCCGCCGCTGCCGGCTGTCTCTGGGTCAATATCCAAAGTTGCTGTAGTCAATGATGGCCAGATCAATGGAGTTAAAATCGTCCTGGGAGGGGGTCCAGATGTCCCCGTCATCCTCGATTTGCACGGTGAAGGTCTCCGCCTCCCCGTGGCCGATGCCGGGCAGCTGCGCCTCCAGCAGCTCCACCACCTGGTGGGCGTACTCCCCGTCGATCTCCTGGTACTCCTCCTCGCTGAGGGCCTCCAGCTGCTCCTGGGTGGTGATGCCCCGCTGGGTCAGAATCTGGTCAAAGATGGCCTGGAAATCCTCCGAGGACACCTTGGTCATGATGTCAATGGGCCGGACGGTGACCTCCACGGCGTAGTTGCCGCTGTCCAGCTTGGTGGCGGCCCCCACGGTGTAGTCGCTGTGGCTGTAAATCTCCTTGTACAGCTCGGTGAGACGCTGGGTGATCTCCTCGGTGGGGTAGTCAATGAGGCCAACACCGCTTTCAAAGAACTCCACCTCCACCTGGATGCCCTCTTCGTACCGCTCCTGGGCCTCCTCTTCGGTGAGCTCCATCTCGGTCTGGTAGTCCTCATTGAGCTTTCCCAGGTACGTCAGGTCCAGATAGCCCTGGACATACCCCTCCATGCGCTCCTTTTCGTTCCCCAGGTTCAGGCTGAGGCCGCTGCCGCAGGCGGTGAGAGACAGGGCCAGCACCGCTGCCCCGGCCATGGCCATCCATTTCATACGCTTTTTCATCATGAAGCCCCCTTTTCCCTTTCATTTCTCACAACAGAAGGCGGTAAAAGCCGTCCTCTTTTTGTCAGTGTAGCATAAAAGCGCCCCGTTGTACAGATGCAAAAAAGCCTGGACGCACGAAAAATGAACCGCTCCCCGTCAAGAGGACAGTGAAAAAATATAAAGTTTTCCCGGCCAGTAGCCTATGTGTGCTGCTGGCCG